>NZ_JBFUKL010000014.1:0-544 GCF_056400865.1 Cellulomonas sp. P4_H4 | reverse complement strand
GGGGCTGACGTTCGCGCCGAGCGCGACGGCCGTCCTCGCCGACATGGTGCCCGACGACCACGGGACGGCGAGCTCGGTGAACGCCACCCTGCGGGAGATCGGCGGGGCGCTCGGCGTCGCGACGCTGGTGGCCGTGTTCACCGCGTCCGACGGCACCCTGACGCCCGACGGCTACGCGGTCGGCCTGCAGCCCGCGGCGTACGTCGCCGCAGCGGTCACCGCGATCGGAGCGCTCGTCGTGCTGTTCTGGATGCCGAGGAACACCGGCAAGACGCTCGTCTGAGCCCACGCACGACGAGGCCCCCGGGGATCACCCCGGGGGCCTCGTCGTGCGTGCTCAGTCCTCGTCGTCCTCGTCGGATTTCTTGTACGGGTCCGCGTCGCCCGCGAACGTCGCGGCTGCCGCGAGAGCGGCCACCTCGGCGTCGCGTCGAGCTGCCTCGAGAAGCGCCGCGTCGAGCTGCGCGGACGTGTCCGGCAGCGCGTCGAGGTGGAAGTCGAGCGACGGGGTCAGCCGGATGCCGGTCTGCTTGCCGATTGCCGA
>NZ_JBFUKL010000013.1:0-591 GCF_056400865.1 Cellulomonas sp. P4_H4 | reverse complement strand
TGGCGACGGTCTTCCCGGTAACCCGGCAGGCGATCGCCAAGCACCTGGTCGTGCTCTCGGACGCGGGCCTGGTCGAACCCGTGCGCGTCGGCCGCGAGATCCGCTACCGCGCCCTGGGCTCCCGCCTGAGCCAGACGGCACACGCGCTCGAGGCGATCGGCGCGGAGTGGGACCGCCGCCTGTCGGCGATCGCACGCATCGCGGAGTCGCTCGAGGACTGACCGCAGCCACCGCCCGGCGCCGAGACCGTCACGTTGCGACGAGACCGTCACTCGCAACTGCCGGTCTCGTCGCAACGTGACGGTCTCGGCGCCGGTGGGTCCGGTCGACACGCGCGCCCGCGACCGGGATCCTGGCGCGGTGGGCAGCGGCATGGAGCTGGAGATCACCGGCGAGGTCTGGCACTGGCGCGGTCCGGCGCCGTACCACTTCGTCACGGTGCCGGCGGCCGAGAGCGCGAGCATCAAGGCAGTCTCGTCGGCGGTCACCTACGGCTGGGGCATGATCCCCGTCCGTGTCGGTATCGGGTCCACCTCCTGGGAGACGGCGCTCTGGCCCAAGGACGGGCTCTACGTCGTGCCGCTCAAGGAC
>NZ_JBFUKL010000012.1:0-976 GCF_056400865.1 Cellulomonas sp. P4_H4 | reverse complement strand
GCCCTCGCCGCCCAGCCGATGCGATCCGGGACGGAGCCCGTTCCGGTGACGGTCGACGGGTTCGACGGGTACTACGTGGAGCTGTCCGTGCCCGACATCGACCTCGATGCCTGCCCTGGTGGGCATTTCAACAGCTGGCTGGGTCGCTGGCAGCAGACAGCCGGGCAGGTCGACATGCTCTGGATCCTCGACGTCGACGGTCAGCGCATGGTCTTCGACGCCTCGCACTCCGCGGGCGTCGACGGGCAAGAGCTGGCCGAGTTCAAGGACATGGTCACGACCGCGACGTTCGCGCCCGCGCCCTGATCAACCCGTACCGAAACACCCCCGGGTGCCGGGGGATCCACCGGCGTGCCTGAACCCGGCGCCGCGACGCACGAGAAGGAGTCGATGATGCGGACACGTGAGCACGCCAGATCTCGTCGGAGCCGGACCAGGTCCGTCCTTCTGATAGCGGGCACGGTCCTCGCCGTCTCGACGTTCGGGGCGTGCACATCGGAGGCGCCCGTGCCGGCGCCGAGCGCCGAAGCCATCGGTGCGGAAGTCGAGCCGCTGGCGCTGGGTGCGAGCGACACGCGCGTCGAGCCGGGGTTCTACCTGTTCCCGGTGGACAGGGCGCCGGCCGGGTTCCGGGTGCCTGTGGTGTCGGTTCCTGAGGGGTTCGTCAGCGCGGGCGTCGGCGTGCGGTCGGGCAGCTGGGAGACGGATGACGCGCGTGTGCTGTTCATCTGGAACGTCGAGAGCATCTACACGCACCCGTGCGAGGCCGGTGCGCTGGTGGTCCGGGTCGGGCCGACGACGGCGGACCTGGCCGATGCCCTCGCCGCCCAGCCGATGCGATCCGGGACGGAGCCCGTTCCGGTGACGGTCGACGGGTTCGACGGGTACTACGTGGAGCTGTCCGTGCCCGACATCGACCTCGATGCCTGCCCTGGTGGGCATTTCAACAGCTGGCTGGGTCGCTGGCAGCAGACAG
>NZ_JBFUKL010000011.1:0-4459 GCF_056400865.1 Cellulomonas sp. P4_H4 | reverse complement strand
CTGAGATGGTGATCTCGAAGGGCACCGGGTAGCCGGTCACGAGGTAGGTGCCAGCGTCGATGGAGCCGCTCTGCGGGAACGGTGCGATCGTGTCAGCCTCCGCGGTCGGTGCGGGGGCCGGCGGTTCGGTCGCGGTGCACGCGGCGAGGCCGACGCACGCCAGTAGAGCGGCGGCAACACCCACCCGCCGCGAGCGTCTCGCGTGAGAGGCGCGGGTGCGCCGGGTTGAGGTCCACATGTCCGCGTCCTTTCCTTCGATCCGTGCAGCGCGATGGCTGCTCGATCAGTGAAGGGCACGCCGGTATCAGCAGGCTATCGGCGCCCGCCGGTTCGGTATCGGCGCGATATCAGCGGTCTTGTCGGATGTCGGGGTCGGGGTCACAGTGGCCCCATGGAGGTGCGCGTTCTGGGAGCGCTGACACTCGACGACGGCCGGATACCGCTGGCGCCGCGGGATCGTGCGGTGATGGCTGCGCTGACGATCCGCCTGGGTGCCGAGTTGTCGGCCGCATCCCTCGCGGCGGCGCTGTGGGGCGACAATCCGCCCGCCTCGTGGTCGAAGGTCATCCCGGGATGCGTCATGCGGTTGCGCCGGCTCATCGCGCCGGCGCGGATCGAGACCACCGCTCACGGGTACCGACTCACAACGGAGCACGTCGAGGTCGACGCCGAGCAATTCGAACGACTCGTCACCCGGGGTACGCAGCAGCTGGAGCTCGGTGAGCCCGAACGCGCCGCGCACACGTTCTCGGAGGCGCTCGCGCTGTGGCGGGGGGAGCCCTACGTCGACCTTCTCGACTGGGAACCGGCTCAGATCGCGTCCGGACGCCTGGAGGAGATGCGGCTCGGTGTCGAGGAGCTGCTCCTGGACGCACGGCTCCAGGCGGGCGAGGTTGCGGAGGTCGCCGCGCTGGCACGCGCCCGCGCCGCCGAAGCACCGCTGCGCGAGCGGCGCTGGGTCGTGTTGAGCGTGGCCCAGTATCGCCAGGGGCGGCAAGCGGATGCGCTCGCCACCGTGCGCCGGGCGCGGGGGATGCTCGCTGCCGAACTCGGGCTGGATCCGTGCACGGAGCTCGCTGAGCTGGAGCAGGCGATCCTGCGCCAGGATCCCGCGCTGCTGTCCGACCAGGTATTTCGGGCCGCGAACCCGGAGTGTCCGTACTTCGGGCTGCCTCCCGCGGGCACGGGTGACGCCGAACGGTACTTCGGTCGCGAGCAGGAGCTGTCCGGGGCCCTGCGGGCGCTCGAGGAGCACGGCGTGCTGCTCGTCGCGGGTTCATCGGGCGTGGGAAAGTCCTCATTCGTGAGGGCGGGGATCGGTGCGCAGTTCCTTGCGCGCGGCGTCGAGGTCGCCGTCGTGACGCCCGGCGAGCACCCGGTCGATGCTCTTCGCAATCTCGATATTCCTGCCGGGGGCTCGCTGCTCATCGTCGATCAGTGCGAGCAGGCGTTCGCCGTGGCCGACCCCGCCGAGGTCCGGGAGTTCTTCGACGCGCTGTCGCGCACGGTGTTCCGCGGCCCGCTCGTCGTGACGATCCGCGCCGACCGTCTCGGAGACCTGGCCGATCGCGAAGGCTTCCCCCAGATCATCCAGTCGCACATGCTCATGCTCACGGCGCTCGGCCCCGACGGGCTGCGGACCGTGATCGAGAAGCCCGCGGAGCAGTCCGGACTCATCTTGGAGCCGGGCCTCGTCGAGATCCTGGTCCGCGACGCCGACGGGCGAACCCTTCCGCTGCTCTCCCACGCCCTGCGCCAGGTGTGGTCCCGACGTGAGGGCCGTGTCCTGACCGTCGAGGGCTACCGCGCATCTGGAGAGATCGACGGTGCCGTCGCGAAGACCGCGGAAGAGGTCTTCGCGACACTGTCGACGGACGGCGCGCGGCTGCTGCGCGACATCCTCCTCCGGCTCGTCGAATCCTCCGCAGACGGCGCGGTGATATCTCGCCGGGTCGAGCGCACCCGGATCGCCATCGACGACGCCCATGCGAAGATCGTCGACCGGCTGGCCGACGCACGCCTGCTCACCACCGATGAAGAGTCCGTGCAGCTGTCGCACGAAGCACTCGCACGGGAATGGCCACGGCTCAAGGAATGGCTCGCCGATGATGTCGAGGGCCAGCGCATCATGCGACACCTCGGCTCCGCGGCCGCCGCCTGGGATGCGATGGAACGACCCGACAGCGAGCTCTACCGCGGCAGCCGACTGACGACCGCCCAGCACTGGCGGGACACGGCCGGTCCCGCGCTCACGGGGGTCGAACGAGAGTTCCTCGATGCCTCCGCAGCGAATGAGACCGCAGGACTCGCTGCCGCGCAGAACCAGCTTCGCAAGGAGCGCCGCATGGTGCGGCGACTCTCCTGGGTCTCCGTGGGCGCGGCCGCGCTCGCGATCTTTGCGGTGACGGCGAGCCTCTTTGCCGGATCCCAGGCGAACCTCGCAGGCGAGCGCGACACGGTCGCAGAGGCCCGGCGGGTCGCTGGCCTCGCGCTGGAGGAGCCGGACTTCGACCGTGCGCTGCTGCTCGCCGTTGAGGCCATCCACATCTGGGACGACTCCGACACTCGTGTCAACCTCGTACGCGTCATCTCTCGCGCACCCCGTCTGACGAGCATCATCCGCATCCCGGAAGACGGCGTCGCCGCTGCGAGCATGTCGCTCGCGGAGGACGGGACCCGGGCAGCGGTGATCGACAGCGACCACGACCTGCGCCTGTTCGACCTCGACGACCGATCGCAGCTCGGCGAGTACTCCCCGTTCGGGAAGATGATGCTGACCTCGGCGGTCGATCCCGTCTCCGGGGCCGTCGCGTTCAGCGAGACATCCGACCTCTGTACCGACACCCTCTGTGCTCGGCGAACGGGAACGCTCGACCTCGCAGAGCAGGGCCGCTCCGGCGTGGCAACCTACGAGGGAATGGGCGGGACCGCGATAGACGTCGAGTACTCGGCCGACGGATCCCAGTTCGCAGCGCTCACCGCGACGCAGCAGCCTGAGTCATCCGTGAGCATCGCCCTCTGGCGAGGCGGCGCGGGAGACCCGACCGGCCCGATACTCCTGGATCTCGGCGTGATCAGTTCCGATCCGCCCTCCACGCCCGGTCAGGCCTTGCCCCGTCAGGCCTGGCAATACAGTGCGGTGAAGTTCTCACCGGACGGCTCGCGCATCTATGCCAGCGGGTTCGGACCGACCGTCGTACTCGACACGGCATCGGGCGAGGAGCTCCACCAGATCCCCGGCACCGGGATTCTCGCCGTCAGTCCGGATGGCCGCCAGATCGCTGTCCGCGATGGCTCGCGCGCGGTGCGCATCGTTGACTCCTTCGGGCAAGCAACACCCATCACCGTCTCGCTGTCGTCCTTTCCAGCGGTGGCCGACTTCAGCCCAGACAGCACTCAGCTCGCCATCGCCGCCGGCAACGACTCCGTAGTGGCGATGGCCGCGAACGGCGAGATCGCGGAGACGCTCCGGGATCATGACGGCGAGGTCACCGCAGTCGAGTTCCGACCGACCGGCGAGCTGGTCACGGCCGGAGCGGACGGCGCGATCATCACGTCGCACTTCGGCGACTGGTCGGCGGCGTTTCGCAGCGACCTGCACATCAGGGACCACGAACCCGCGGAGCTCGATGAGCGCACCGTCGCGCTCGAACAGTCCGACGGGCGTTGGCAGGTCGTCGACGCCGAACCCGCAGTGTGGGAGGAACGCGCGTGCGAGATCGCCGGACGAGTCCTCACCCAGCAGGAGTGGACGGAGTCCTTGGGATCTCGTTCGTACACCCCGGCATGCGGGGAATGATCTGGTTGCCCATCCCGCCGAGGGAGCCGGTTTCGGGTAGTCCCCGACGTCGACCATTCCCGGGAACCGGATGAGCTCCACCGTCTCCGCGGCTGCCCGGATCGGTGAACCGTCGCCCGCCATGTTCTTGCTGACCAGGAACGGATCGAGGTGCCGAGCGGGCCGACCCGATGTGAACCTGCGATCCGCAGCCGCACGGACGGCCCGCTGTAGACGCGGGGATCCGGCCGTCGTCGAGTGTCAGCGCTCCCAGAACGCGCACCTCCATGGGGCCACTGTGACCCCCGACCCCGACATCCGACAAGACCGCTGATATCGCGCCGATACCGAACCGGCGGGCGCCGATAGCCTGCTGATACCGGCGTGCCCTTCACTGATCGAGCAGCCATCGCGCTGCACGGATCGAAGGAGAGGACGCGGACATGTGGACCTCAACCCGGCGCACCCGCGCCTCTCACGCGAGACGCTCGCGGCGGGTGGGTGTTGCCGCCGCTCTACTGGCGTGCGTCGGCCTCGCCGCGTGCACCGCGACCGAACCGCCGGCCCCCGCACCGACCGCGGAGGCTGACACGATCGCACCGTTCCCGCAGAGCGGCTCCATCGACGCTGGCACCTACCTCGTGACCGGCTACCCGGTGCCCTTCGAGATCACCATCTCAG
>NZ_JBFUKL010000010.1:0-23000 GCF_056400865.1 Cellulomonas sp. P4_H4 | reverse complement strand
GACCGGCGGCGCGACGGGCGGGGCAGCAGGCGGAGCCGGCGGTGCGGGCGGCGGGGGTGGCGGGGGTGGCGGCGCCGCGGCGGGCTCGGCAGGTACAGCGGGCTGCTGGGGTTCGGGCACGACGGGCTCGTCGTCGCTCGGCGGGTTACCGCCCGGGTTGTCGCTCATGCGTGGCCTCCCTGGTCACGGGCGATCATCGCCCAGGCGTAGCGAACCGAAGCCCACCACCTGTGTCAAGGAACCAGACAAACCACGGCATGTCGGAGGTTCCCGTTCGACACCGGCCGAGATCAGCCCGCGAGGCTCCGGACGACGGCGTCGGCCAGCAGGCGTCCGCGACGCGTGAGGACGAGCCGTCGACCGCCGTGCGCGGCCCGGCCGAGCGCCGCCGTCCCGTCGACCAGCCCGTCGGCGACCAGTCCCGCGACGGCGGTCCGGGCGTCGGACGGCAGCTCGTCGATCGGGAGGCCGTCGGCTAGTCGCACCCCGAGCATCAGCCGCTCGAGGAGGGCTCCGTCGCCGCTCACGACCTCCCGGCCGGCCGCGGGGCTCAGCCCGCGGTCGAGCCGGTCGGCGTAGGCGCGCGGGTGCTTGACGTTCCACCAGCGCACGCCGCCGACGTGGCTGTGCGCGCCCGGCCCGACCCCCCACCAGTCGTCGCCGCGCCAGTAGGCGAGGTTGTGCCGGCACGCCGTCTGGGGGTTGCGCGACCAGTTGCTCACCTCGTACCAGTGCAGGCCCGCCGCCTCGAACAGGTCGTCGGCCAGCTCGTACTTGGCAGCCTGGTCGTCGCCGTCCGGGAGCTCGAGCTCGCCGCGACGCACCTGGACGGCCATGCGCGTCCCGGCCTCGACCACGAGCGCGTACGCGGACACGTGGTCGACACCCGTCGCGAGCGCCGTCTCGACGCTGGTGCGCCAGTCGTCGACCGACTCCCCCGGCGTCCCGTAGATGAGGTCCAGGGACACGGCGAGACCGGCGTCCCGCGCCCAGCGCACGACGTCCGGGATGCGCTCGGGGTCGTGCGTGCGCTCGAGCGTCGCGAGCACGTGCGGGACGGCCGACTGCATGCCGAACGAGACACGCGTGAACCCGGCAGCAGCGAGCGCGTCGAGCGACTGCGGCGTCACCGAGTCCGGGTTCGCCTCGGTGGTCACCTCGATGTCGTCGGCGAAGCCCCAGGCGTCGCGGACGCCGCCGAGCATGCGCGACAGGTCGGGCACGGACAGGACGGTGGGAGTCCCACCCCCGACGAAGACGGTCTGGACCGGCCGGGTGGGCAGGATCGAGGCCGCGAGCGCGATCTCCTTCAGCGCCGTGTCCGCGTACGCGTTCTGGCTCGCGCCGCCGCCGAGCTCCGTGGCCGTGTAGGTGTTGAAGTCGCAGTACCCGCAGCGCACCGTGCAGAACGGCACGTGCAGGTAGACGCCGAACGCCCGGTCGGACAGGCCCTCGAACGCCGACGCCGGCAGCGAGCCGTCGTCGGGTGCGACATCTCCCTCAGGGAGAGCCGGGCTCACTTCTTCTTCGCGTCCTTGCCGCCCGCGGAACCGGCCGGCTCGCTCGAGAGCGCGGCGATGAAGGCCTCCTGCGGCACGTCGACCCGACCGATCGTCTTCATGCGCTTCTTGCCCTCCTTCTGCTTCTCCAGGAGCTTGCGCTTACGCGTGATGTCGCCGCCGTAGCACTTGGCCAGGACGTCCTTGCGGATCGCGCGGATGGTCTCGCGCGCGATGATCCGAGCGCCGATCGCGGCCTGAATGGGCACCTCGAACTGCTGCCTCGGGATCAGGTCCTTGAGCTTGGCCGTCATCATCACGCCGTACGCGTAGGCCTTGTCCCTGTGCACGATCGCGCTGAACGCGTCGACCGTCTCGCCCTGCAGCAGGATGTCGACCTTGACCAGGTCGGCCTCCTGGTCGCCGATCCGCTCGTAGTCGAGGCTCGCGTAGCCGCGCGTCTTGGACTTCAGCTGGTCGAAGAAGTCGAAGACGATCTCCGCCATCGGCAGCACGTAGCGCAGCTCGACGCGCTCCTCGGAGAGGTAGTCCATGCCCTGCAGCTCGCCGCGCTTGGTCTGGCAGAGCTCCATGATCGCGCCGATGAACTCGGACGGCGCCAGGATCGTGCCCTTGACCATCGGCTCGTTGACCGCGCCGATCTTGCCCGACGGGAACTCGCTCGGGTTGGTCACCGTGACCACGCTCTTGTCCTCGAGCGTGACCTCGTAGACGACGTTCGGCGCGGTCGAGATCAGGTCCAGGTCGAACTCGCGCTCGAGCCGCTCGCGCACGATCTCCAGGTGGAGCAGGCCCAGGAAGCCGACGCGGAACCCGAACCCGAGGGCGACCGACGTCTCGGGCTCGTAGTTGAGCGCGGCGTCGTTGAGCTTGAGCTTGTCCAGCGCGTCGCGCAGCACCGGGTAGTCGGTGCCGTCGATCGGGTACAGGCCCGAGAAGACCATCGGCTTCGGGTCGGAGTACCCGCCGAGCGCCTCGGCGGCGGGCTTGCTCGCGTTGGTGACCGTGTCGCCGACCTTCGACTGGCGCACGTCCTTCACGCCCGTGATCAGGTAGCCGACCTCACCGACGCCGAGCCCCTTAGTCGGCACCGGCTCCGGGGAGATCACGCCGATCTCCAACAGCTCGTGGGTCGCGCGCGTCGACATCATGACGATCTTCTCGCGCGGGTTCAGGTTGCCGTCGATGACGCGGACGTACGTCACGACACCGCGGTAGGTGTCGTACACGGAGTCGAAGATCATGGCGCGCGCCGGCGCGTTGGCGTTGCCGGTCGGTGCCGGGACGAGCTCGACGATGCGGTCGAGCAGCTCGGTGACTCCGGCACCCGTCTTGCCCGAGACGCGCAGGCAGTCCTCGGGCTCGCCGCCGATCAGCTTGGCCAGCTCCTCCGCGTACTTCTCCGGCTGCGCGGCGGGCAGGTCGATCTTGTTGAGCACCGGGATGATCGTCAGGTCGTTCTCGAGCGCGAGGTACAGGTTGGCCAGCGTCTGCGCCTCGATGCCCTGCGCGGCGTCGACCAGCAGCACGGCCCCTTCGCACGCGGCGAGCGACCGGGACACCTCGTACGTGAAGTCGACGTGCCCGGGGGTGTCGATCATGTTGAGCGCGAAGGCGTCCTCACCGACGCCCCACGGCATGCGCACGGCCTGCGACTTGATCGTGATGCCACGCTCGCGCTCGATGTCCATCCGGTCCAGGTACTGCGCGCGCATCGCCCGTGCGTCGACCACGCCCGTCAGCTGCAGCATGCGGTCCGCGAGCGTCGACTTGCCGTGGTCGATGTGCGCGATGATGCAGAAGTTGCGCAGCAGCTCCGGCGGCGTGGCCGCAGGGTGGATGCGCGACGAGGCGGCGGCACCGGGGATCGGGGACAAGCGGACTGGCTCCTGAGATCGATGTTGCGGCAGGCGCTCGAAAGGCACTGATGGCGCCGTCACGACGAACGGTGACCGTCGCCGCCCTGTCGGGCACGTGCGGTCGGTACCACCATGGTCCCATGACGACGCACCCCGCCGATGCGCCCGCCGTGGCTCCTGCCCCGATCTCGTCCGACGCCGAGCCCCGTGCGCGTTCCGGCGGACCCGGTGCGGAGCTCGACCACCTGGCCCTCCTCGCGGACCTCCAGGCCCAGTTCCTGGCGACGATCCCCACGGTCGACCCGGAGACCCGCGTGCCGTGGTGCGGCCGCTGGCGCGTCAAGGACCTCGTCGTGCACGTCGCCCGCATCCACCACTGGGCCGCGGGACAGGCGCGACGGGAGCAGGAGACGCCGCTCGGCCGCGGTCCGTTCGTGCTCGAGGACCTCTACCGCGACTGTGCCGCCGAGCTGCTCGACACCCTCGCAGAGCTCGGCCCCGACGCCGCGTCCTGGACCCTGGTGGGCAACGGGCCCGCGTCGTTCTGGCGCCGCCGGCAGGTGCACGAGACGCTCGTGCACCTGTGGGACCTGCGCACCGCCACGGGCCTGGACCTCACGGTCGACCCCTCGGTCTGGGCGGACACGGTCGACGAGGTCGTCACCGTCATGCAGCCGAGGCAGGAGCGCATGGGTCGGATGGAGCCGCTGCCGGCCCCAGTCGCACTGCACGCCGCCGACGCGGGCCGCACCTGGCTGCTCGGGGCGTCGTCTGCAGGGAGGGAACCCGCCGTCCACGTGCGCGGGACGAGCCGGGACCTGGCTCTGCTCGTGTGGGGACGGCCGCACGACGGCCTGCTCGTCGACGGCGACCAGGCGACGCTCGACGACGCCCTCTCCCGCAGGCTGACCCCGTGAGGCCGGTCAGGCCTCGCGCGTGATCTCCACCGTGACCGAGGTCTCCTGCGTGGCGGCACCCGCGAAGATGCCGCGCAGCGGCGGGACGTCGTCGTAGGAACGCCCGCGGGCGATCACCACGTGGTGGTCACCGACGACCGCCCGGTTGGTCGGGTCGTACGCGAACCACTCCCCGACCCACCACTCGACCCACGCGTGCGAGTCCCCGCTCACCGTGGTTCCGATCTCGATCTCGTCGTCCGGGTGCAGGTACCCCGAGACGTACCGGGCCGGGATGCCGAGCGAGCGCAACGCCCCCGAGACCAGGTGCGCGAGGTCCTGGCAGACACCGGCGCGCTTGGCCCAGGCCTCCGAGGCGGGCGTGTGCACCGTGGTCGCGCCGGGGATGTACTCGACCTCGTCCCGCAGCGCGTTGCTCACCGCGAGCGCCGCGTCGGCGGGCGACAGGTCTCCCGCGACGCGCTGGGTCAGCTCGACCACGTCCTCGGGCGGCGCCGTGGTCGGCGTGTCCGAGAGGAACTCGGCGAGCCGGTCGCGGACGTCGGCACCCCGCAGCGTCTCCCAGCCGGCAGGGCTCTTGAGCGGCTGCCGCTCCGCGACGTCGACCAGGTGCTCGGCCGTGACCACGAGCGACTCGTGCGGCGTCAGCACCTCGAAGGCCGTGACGGCGGTTCCCCAGTAGTCGCGGTACTCGGACCAGCCCGTGTGCGGGTACACGTCGACCTTGGACTCGAGCACGGTCTGCCCCTGCTGGGTCAGCGGTGTCATCCGTGCCTCGTTGTACGACGCCAGCACCGGCTTCGCGTACTGGAACGTCGAGGTGTGCACCACCCGCAACCGACTCACAGTGCCTCGCCCACCCAGTTCGTCGCCGACCCGCTCGGGAAGTAGCGTCCACGGATCGCGTCCGAGGCGGCCGAACAGGCTCGTTGCACGCGTTCCATCTCCTTGGGCAGTGCGTCGAGCACCTCGATCAACGGTCGGTACTCCAGGTTGGTGCGCACGTAGCCGATGTGCCGGCGCGCGTCGTCGACCGCGGCACGGTCGGCGGCGGGCTCGAGCGCGGCCAGGCAGGCCTCCGCCTGGTTCAGGGCGAAGACGATCGAGCGCGGGAACAGCTGGTCCGTCAGCAGGAACCCGGCCGCGCGCTCGTCGGACGCCGCGCCCCGGTACATCCGCAGGAACGCCTCGTGCGCACCGCAGGACCGCAGGAGCGTGGTCCAGCTCGGCCCGGCCGAACCGGCCAGCGCTCGCGTGGTGAGCAGGCGCGCGGTCATGTCTGCCCGCTCGATGGATCGGCCGAGCACCATGAAGTTCCACGTGTCGTCGCGCGACGTGGCCGAGTCGGTGATCCCCGCGACCACGGCGGCCCGCTCGCGGACCCAGGTGAAGTAGTCGTGCGGACGCGCGGGCCGCATGTGCGACGGCAGCTGGTTCCAGGTCGCGTTGAGCGACTCCCAGAGCTCGGTCGAGATGGTCTCGCGCGCTCGACGGGCGTTCTCCCGTGCCGACACCAGCGAGCCCGCGATCGAGGAGGGCGCGAACCGGTCGTACGCCAGCATGTCGAGCACGTACTCCCGGCCGACCAGGACGTGGCCGGGCTCCGCGGGCCGGTCCATGACCGACAGCAACGAGCGGCAGGCCAGGTCCTCCTCCGCCCAGGGGTCCTCGAGCAGGATCTGCACGTGCACGTCGAGCAGCCGAGCGGTGTCGTCGGCACGCTCGACGTACCGTCCGATCCAGAACAGCGACTCCGCGATCCGGCTCAGCACGCGCCACCACCTCTGCTCTCCGACGACCTCACCGGGAACGACCGCATCTGCTGCTGCTGCATGACCTGGGCGCGCACGTCGTTCGGGTTCGAGTCGATCGGCACCGCCTCGTCCTGCGCCACGGACTGCGGCAGGTCGGAGCCGTGCCGCACCGCGCGCCTGGGGACCGCGCCGCCGAGCACCCACGTGTCCTTCGAGCCGCCGCCCTGCGACGAGTTGACGACGAGCTCGCCCTCCGGAAGCGCCACACGCGTCAGACCACCCGGCAGGACGAACACCGACTCGCCGTCGTTCACCGCGAACGGCCGCAGGTCGGTGTGCCGCGGCCGCAGGTGGTCGCCGATGAGCGTCGGGATCGTCGACAGCTGCACGACCGGCTGCGCGATCCACCCGCGGGGGTCCTCCCGCAGCCGCACCTTGAGGGTCGCGAGCTCGCTGCGCGACGCCTTCGGTCCGACGACGAGCCCCTTGCCGCCCGACCCGTCGACGGGCTTCACGACGAGCTCGTCGAGCCGGTCCAGGACCTCCTCCAGCGCGTCCGGCTCCTCGAGGCGCCAGGTGTCGACGTTGCGCAGGATCGGCTCTTCGGACAGGTAGTAACGGATCAGGTCCGGCACGTAGGTGTAGACGAGCTTGTCGTCGGCCACCCCGTTGCCGACCGCGTTCGCGATCGTGACGGTCCCATTGCGTGCGCAGGTCATGAGCCCGGGGCTGCCGAGGTACGAGTCGTTGCGGAACACGACCGGGTCCAGGTAGTCGTCGTCGACCCGGCGGTAGATGACGTCCACCCGGCGTCGGCCCTGCGTCGTCCGCATCCAGACACGGCCGCCCGCGCAGAACAGGTCCCGCCCTTCGACCAGCTCGACGCCCATCATGCGAGCCAGCAGCGAGTGCTCGTAGTAGGCGCTGTTGAAGACGCCCGGCGTGAGCACGACGACGGTCGGTTCGTCGACACCGCTCGGCGCAGCAGCGGTCAGTGCCTTGAGGAGCCGCCGGGGGTAGTCGGCGACCGGGCGGATGCGCAGGGCCGCGAACAGCTCCGGGAAGGTCTGCGCCATCGCACGTCGGTTGGAGAGCACGTAGCTGACGCCGCTCGGCACGCGGACGTTGTCCTCGAGGACCCGCCAGCCGTCGAGGCTGTCGCGGATCAGGTCGATCCCGGAGACGTGCACGCGCACACCGTTCGGAGGCGTGATGCCCCGGGCAGCGCGCAGGAAGTTCGTCGACGACAGGACGACCGACCGTGGGATCACACCGTCGGCGATCGCCTTCTGCGGGCCGTAGATGTCCGCCAGGAACGCCTCGAGCGCTCGCACGCGCTGGGCGACACCCGGAGCCACGTGCTCCCACTCGTCACCGGCGACGACGCGCGGGACCACGTCGAGCGGGAACGGCCGCTCTTCTCCGGCGAAGTCGAAGGTCACGCCCTGCGCGAGGTACGAGCGGGCCAGGGTCTCCGCGCGCCCGCGCAGCTCTCCGGCGCTGAGCTCGGCGAGGGCGGTGTGCAAACCCTTGTAGGCCGCGCGGGATCCCCCGTCGGCGTCGATCATCTCGTCCCAGGCCGCGCCCGCTGGGTAGTCCTCGAACAGGTCCGCCATGATCCGGACAGTATCCGCCCGGTGCTAACGGCGCGTTACAGAGGGGCCGTCCGGGTTACAGAACGCGCACGTGAGACCGCTATCGTGCCTGGCGCCGTGCGCCCGAGCCGGTCTCGTTCGCGCCGCACGCCTGTTCGTCGCCGTCGGCCGATACGTTCTGCGGGTGACTCGAGCAACCCGATGGGCAACCCTCCACCGGTTCGTCAGCCGGCTCCTGGGCCGCGACGCCGCACAGGCCCCGGGCACGACCCCGGGCGCGGACCGCGTGGTCCTGCCCGACCATCACGGTCAGGTCCGCCTCGAGTACTCACCGCGGCGCGACGGAGACGCGGACCCCGGTGAGATCGTCTGGGGCTGGGTCCCCTATGAGGAGGACACCTCGCAGGGCAAGGACCGCCCGGTGCTCGTCATCGCACGCAACGAGCCCGCGGTGCTCGGACTGATGCTCACGAGCAAGGACCACTCCCGCAATGCCGCGGCGGAGGCTCGCCGCGGACGCGTCTGGCTCGACATCGGGTCCGGCCCGTGGGACTCGCAGCGTCGACCGAGCGAGATCCGGCTCGACCGCATCGTCCAGCTGCACCCCACCGCCTTCCGCCGTGAGGGCGCCGTGATGGACCGCGAGCTGTTCGACCGGGTCGCGGCCGCCTTGCGCACGTGCCAGGGCTGGTGACCGGATCGACAGATCGGTGCGCAGGTCGTCCGGATCGCGTGCCTTCGGTCTCGTCCAGGAGGGTTTCGGCCAGGAGCCCGTGTACTGGTAACATTGATCTTCGCGTGTCCGCCCGGGTCGGCGGGCACAAGCCCAGTTCCTCTCCGCGGGTGTCCCCACGCCCCAGTCCCGGAGCTGTGTGCGCCCTCTAGACCTGTCAGATCGCTTCGGCGAACGCACAAGAGAGTCCATACGTGGCCAACATCAAGTCCCAGATCAAGCGCATCACCACCAACGAGAAGGCGCGCCTGCGCAACAAGGCGGTGAAGTCCGAGCTCAAGACGCACATCCGTCGCGTCCGTGAGGCCGTCGCCGGTGGTGACAAGGACGCCGCCAACACGGCGCTCGTGTCTGCCTCGCGCAAGCTCGACAAGGCCGTCTCCAAGGGCGTCATCCACGCCAACCAGGCGGCCAACAAGAAGTCGGCGCTGGCCAAGTCGGTCGCAGCTCTCTGAGCCCAGCGCTCAGCTTCTGAGATCTTCCCGAACGGGGTCGGCCTGGTGCCGGCCCCGTTCGGCGTCTCCGGGGCGTCCGCCGTGCACCGCCTCGTGCGCTGCCGCGCTCGACCCCGACGCAGACACGAAGGAGGCGCCACCCGTGCGGGTGGCGCCTCCTTCGTTCATCCGATCAGGCGAGCGACCAGGTCTCCCAGGACCGCAGCGGCACGGTCGGCCGGAACCCGGCCTCCCGCAGAGCACGGTCGTACGCCTCGGCGGCCTTCGACGTCTCCCCGTGCAACGCGTAGCGGTCGCCCAGATCACGCCAGGCGGCTGCGGACTGGCGGGACGCCGACATCATGCCCAGCATGTCGGCTGCCAGCCGGTACGCACGTGCGGACCCCTCGAGGTCTCCCCCCGCGTGCAGGGCATCGCCGTACGAGAGGTGCGCGATCGCCGTCTCGACGCGTGGGGGCTCACCCAGGCGCTCGAGCGCAGCGGTCGCGTACTCCTCGGCCCTGCCGATGTCCCCCAGGAGGAGGTGCGCACGGGAGCGCTCGACGTCGACCCGGGCCATCTCCAGCTCGGAGCCGAGCACGGCGAGCCCGGGTGCGGCGCGCTCGATCTGCTCGAGCGCCGCGTGCGGGTCTGCCGGCTCGGAGCGCAGCAGCAGCCACGCGTAGTTGAGCCGGAGTCTCGGGAGGTCGCGGTCGGGCTCACCCTCCGACAGGAGCGCGAGCGCCCGTTCGGTGTAGCGCTGGGCGAGCTCGTAGTCGCGTCGCTGCTCAGCCACCAGGGCAGCGTTCCAGTACACGCTGCCTCGGCCGCGCGGAGTGCCCAAGGACTCGGCAAGCCGCACGAGCTCCGCTGCCCGGTGCGTGGCGTAGAGCAGGTCGCCACGCTCGACGTAGGCCCAGAGGACCGTCGACGCCAGCCTGAGGTGTCCGTCGGTGCCGGTGAGCTCAGCGTTCTCCAGCTCCGTCAGCGTGTGCTCGCCGACCTCGACGGCACGGTGCAGATCGCCCGCCTCCAGGTACGACGCCACGAGCGCGTTCGCCAGCTTGGCGGAATCGACGTGGTGCGCCCGGCTGCGGGCGTCCTCGAGCAGGGGTTCGAGGATCGCGACTGCCGCCTCGAGGTCGCCCAGACCCTCGTGCGCACGGGCCAACGTGGTCAGGGCCTCGACCCGGACCGCCGGCGAGACGATGTCGAGGTCGAGGACCTCGAGCCGTCTCTTGGCGCCCGCAGCGTCACCCTGGGTCAGATCGAGCCTTGCGTAGTCGAGCTCCAGCCGGGTACGCGCCTCGTTCGGTCCGTCCTCACCGTGCTTGAGGAACTCGAGGGTTGTGCCCAGTCGGATGGCGAGCACAGCAAGAGCGGAGTCGGTCGGTTCACGATGACCCGCCTCGATCAGGGAGATGTAGCTCGGGGAGAACGCGGACCCGGCAAGCGCGGTCTGTGACAGTCCCGCAGCAAGTCGGGCATCGCGCACCCGGTCAGCAATCGTGGTCATGGTCAGTCATTGTATGTGTGACGACGGCATGATGCACCACCCCTTCGGGGGGTGATGATGTCGCCCAGGCCGGATTCACGGGGGACGCCTGGATCAGACCGCGATGCGGCAGCAGCCCGTGGCGCCGCCGTTCATGATCAGCGGGCCGGCCGTGACGGCCGCGGGGCCGCCGGTCAGACCGAGCGTGACGACGATGGCGGCGATGGCGAGAGCGGACTTGAGGGAACGGGACATGATGGAACTCCTGTCAATCTTGCGTCGGGTCAGGTCAACACCATGATGACCGATGAATGCCCAACCCAGCCCACACCTGTCCGTTTCATGGGGAGTATCGGGTGAAACTCGGCGGTCTTACCCCGTCCGATCGGGACCTTGGACCCACTCCTGAGAATTCCACCCACACTTCATCGTTCACAGGCTTGATCTTGTGATGTCATAGAGCACATGACACCGGACGACGCGGACGGCTGGCTCGCGGACCTCGCGGCTGCAGTCGAGGACGCCATCCCCGTGGCGCTCCGCCAGGAGTGGTCGCAGCGGATTGCCCGCGAACCAGTACTCGTGGCACGGCAGGGGATCTTCTCCGAGCACGGCAAACCGTTCGCCTACCAGCTGTCATTCCGTTCGCCCGACCAGCACACTGCGACCGCCACGACGTGGAACGCGCACCAGCACGAGCGCGCCACCGCACACGTCCTCGGGGCCACCTTCGGCCGGGTCGACCTGGAGCACGTGGCACACGGACGACTGCTGTTCGTGCGGTGCCCGCGGGCCTACCTCGTGGGCGAGCTGCCGGTGCCCAGCCGGCCAGATCGCCTGGTCATAGAGATCAACGACGGTGTGACTATCGACGCCGCGGTCATCACGGGCATCCGTCGACTGCGCGAGCAGGGCTTCCGGATCGCGGTCCCCTCCTTCGTCAGCAACCCGAACCAGCGTCGCCTCCTCCCGCACGCCGACTTCGTCAAGATCGACGTCCGGGACCTCGACGTCGAGGGCCCCCCGGTCGTCCACCTTGCGCGGTCCTACGGCGCCCTCCTGGTGGCTGAGTTCGTCGAGAGCGCCGAGACGCTCCGGCACGCTCGCGACCTCGGCTTCACGCTCTTCCAGGGCAACCTGCTGGAGCGGGCCGGCGTGCTGGACCGCGCGGGCGCTCGCCGCGTGAACCACTAGGGCCATCGGGCCCTACCGTGACGCTCGCCGGTCACACGAGGTACGTCCGATCGGGTGAACGGCGTCATAACCTCGTCACACCGCGCTCTCATCGAACGTGACCGTGGCAGCCGCGTCCCCCAGAACCCCATCGAGACTTCCGATCGCGCGCCAGCCGATCTGGACGATCGACGGCCAGCTGTACGGCAACGAGTTCCTCTACCGGTCGCGTGACGGGCTGCCTGCACAGGTCGACCGGTGGCGCTCGGACCGTCAGGACATCGCGACCGCCTCGGTGCTCGACGTGCTGTTCGGAGACGGGCCGCCCCGCGACCGGCACCCCGCCTTCGTCAACGTCACACGGTCGTTCATCGTCAACGACCGCCCTCTGCCTGGTCACGCCGGCCGCCTGGTCCTCGAGATCGTCGAGTCCGTCGTGGCCGACGACGCCGTTCTTGCCGGGCTCGCCCGCCTGCGCGCCCGGGGCTACAGGATCGCCATCGACGACTTCGCGGCAGAGCCCGACCAGATCGCGATGATGCCCTACGCGGACTACGTGAAGATCGACGTCCGCGACGTCGACCGGGTGGGACCGCACATCGTTCAGCTGGCCCGCCGCTACGGAGCGGTGCTCGTCGCCGAACGGGTGTGGAACGACGCCCTGGTGGACGAGTGCCGCGCGCTCGGCTTCGACCTCCTGCAGGGTGACGTCCTGGGGCCCGCCATCACCCTCGTGGCCTAGTCGGGCGCAGATCGGATCAACGGCGTACCCGACAGCGCAGGTGAAGCACCCGGTTGCCCTGGATCACCACGTCGGGATCCTCCAACAGGTGCTGCGCGCGGACCGGCCCGAAGTAGCGCTTGCCGGACCCGAGCACGACGGGCGCGACGTCCATGCGCACCTCGTCGACCAGACCCGCGGCAAGCATCTGGCCACCGACGTCACCAGCGGCGACCTCGACGGTGCGGTCACCCGCAAGCTCGTGCGCCGTGGCCATGGCTGCCTCGATGCCGTCGACAAAGTGGAACGGCGCCTCGGGGTCCCAGCCCCCGGGTTGCGGCCGGTGCGTCACGACGACCACGTGGTCGATCCCGCTCGGGGGCTTCCCGTCCCAGCCGTCCGTCAGGTCGAAGACGTGGCGGCCGACGACCGTCACCCCGATCTGGTCCCAGTACGGCCGGACGTAGTCGTAGGACGCTTGCGACACCTTCAGCTCGCCGCTCTCGTCCAACGGCACGTCACCGCTGAGCAACCACTCGAACAGCGGTCCGGGCTGGTCGTCCTCGTCCGCGACGAAGCCGTCCACCGACATCGAGCCGTACATGACCACCGTGCCCATGAGGCTCTCCTCTGCTCTGGGGTGCCCACAAATCAGCCTGTCGTGAGCCGTCGCTCCTGTAAAGAATCAGTCGACGGATCCGGTGGGGTTGATCGAGAACGGTGGCGGGGAAGCGTTAGCTGCCGGCCGGCCGCTTCGGCGTGACGCCGACGAGCAGCTCCCGCATCGGGCTGCCTGACTGCTCAGCTGCCTGAGGACGCCGCCACGCGAAGAACCGCACGTTCCACCGCGAACTGCGGGTCGCGCCCCTCACCCTTGACCTCCGCGTCCGCCTGCGCGACTGCCGAGATCGCACCGGCGAGGCCCTCAGGGGTCCAGCGCCGCAGATCCTGGACGGCGCGGTCGGTCTGCCACGGGGCCAGCCCGAGGTCCCTGATCGCTCCGGCGCCCCGCCCACGGACCGCGGCCACCTTGGCGAGGACCCGCAGCTTGGCCGCGAGCGCCGCGACGATCGGGACGGGGTCGACGCCGGTGGCGAGAGCGTGCCGCAGCAACGCGACCGCCTGACCGGCATTGCCTGCGACAGCCGCGTCGGCCACGCGGAATCCCGTGGCCTCGATGCGGCCGCCGTAATAGCGCTCGACCACCTCGGCGCCGATCAGCCCCGTGGTGTCCGCCACCAGCTGTGAGCATGCCGCCGCGAGCTCGCGCAGATCGCTCCCGACCGCATCGACCAGCGCGCGCACCGCCGCCGCGTCGGCGCGTCGGCCCGCTCGTCGTAGCTCGGCGGTGACGAAGGCGCTCTTGTCCGAGTCGGACTTGATCACGTCGCACGCGACCGTGGGTACGCCGGTGGACCGCAGCAGGTCGAGGAGCTTCTTGCCCCGCACCCCGCCGCCGTGCCGCAGGACCAGGACGACGCCAGGTGGCGGTGCGGCGACGTAGGCCGTGACGTCGGCGAGCAGCTCGTCAGGACCCTTCTCGAGCGCGTCGACGACGAGAACCTTGTCCTCGGCGAACAGCGACGGGCTCGCGACGACACCCAGGGTGCCCACCACGTAGTCGGCGCCGTCCAGGCGCGTGACCTCGACCCCAGGGTCCGTGGCCCTGGCCAGACCGACCACCCGCTCGACGGCGCGGTCGGCGAGCAGACCTTCGGACCCGGCCACGAGCAGGACCGGCGCGAGCTCCACCGCATCCCAGGAGACCCCCACGGTCTTGGTGGGGGCGCGACGGGCTGCAGGAGGCACGACGTACAGCCTGCCAGACGCCACCGACGTCCTCGTCGCCCTCGACTCCGCGGCTGCGCCACTGCGGCGATCCGGCAATGCGGCACTGGCGAGACCTCGGAGCGACCGCACGGGACACAGCCGGCGTCACCGATGTCGTCGCGCGACGAGCAACCGGACGGTGCACAGTGCGGCCGTCGCCAGCGCGAGGACTCCCCATGGGCCGGGCAGCCACGCCAGCTGCGCCCCCGGGGCGGCCGCGGCGACGCGTGCCACGGCGCCGATCCACCAGCACGCGGCGCCGGAGCCCAGTGCGAGCAGGTGCGCTGCAGGCGGGCACCAGGATGCGAGGACCGCGGCTGCGAGGCCGAGCACGGTCGCGGGCGCGACGGCGGGTGCGGCCGCGAGGTTGGCGGGGATGGCGTACATCGCCACGGCCGGCGTCGCCAGCAGGATCGCGGGCGCGCAGACCAGATGCGCAGCGACCGGCAGCGCAAGCGCCTGGGCGAGCGGGCGACCGCACCGCGCCGACCAACGCTCCGCGAGCGGGCCACCCAGCAGCACGAGGCCGCCCGTCGCCAGCACGGACAGCACGAACCCGAGCTCACCCGCGAGCCAGGGGTCGGTCACCAGCAGGACGACGACCGCGGCACACAACGCGGGCGGCGCCCGGTGCGGTCTCCCGAGCAGGAGACCGGCGGCGGCGACGAGTCCCATGGCGGCAGCCCGCACCACGCTGGGCGACGGGTGCACGAGCACGACCATCGCCGCCATCGCCGCGACCACCAGAGCCGCTCGAAGCCGACGCGGGACGCGCAGGGCGGTCGCGACCGCGAGCACGAGGACGGCGACGAGCGAGAAGTGCGCACCCGAGACGGCCGTGACGTGCGTGAGACCGGAGGTCCGCATCGCGGCAGCCAGCTCCGTCGGCACGCCGCTGGTGTCGCCGACCGTCACCCCCGGCAGCAGTGCACCGGCATCGCCTGGCAGCTGCGCCGCGAGCCCGGCGACGTCCTCCCGGACATGGTTGGCGGTGGCGTCCCAGCGGGCCGGGTCTGCGACCACCTCAGCGTCGGCGTCGGTGAGGAGCACCGCGACGACGCGCGCTCCGGGTAGGCCGGGCTGCAAGCGGCCGGTGACGCGCACCCGAGCCCCGAAGGGCACGCGGACGAGCGTGGCCGGCCCTAGGACCAGCACCTGCCCCACGGCCCGTGCGGTGCGGTGCGCTTCGGCGACCGACTCCACCACGACCACGCACCGGGCTCGTGGCGGGGCACCCGGCCACTCTGGCCTCAGCAGGACCGGCTCTCCGATCACCCTGCCGGTCAGCTCGGCACTGGCTTGTTCGTTCACCAGCTGCGCGAGCATCCCCTGCCCGCGAACGGACGTCTGCGCGGCACCGGCACCGAGAACCGCGACCGTGGCGAGGGCCGTGAGCACGAGTACCGGGGCCAGTGCGCGCCCCGCCCCGGACTCGCTCGGTCCAGGTCCTACTGCTCGGCGCCCCGAACCAGGACCCACGAGCTCTCGACGGTGAGCTGCTCGCCGAGCGACGACCGCTGTCGCGAGAGCGAGCGCACCGCAGAGCCCGACGACGAGCACGGCCGTCCGTGGGGAGGTGCGGACCACGGCGAGCGCCGCGAGCCAGGCGGCAAGAGCCGGCGCGACGAGACGGAGGTCGACCGTCCGGGGCGGGTCGTGATCGTCGTCGCCGACCTCCGGGTCGATCTCCGGGAGCGCGGCCCGTCCGCCGACCGAGGCAACGTCGGGAACCACGGTCGTCACACGCTCACCAGGTCGCGCAGTCGTTCGAGAAGCGTCGGCCCGATGCCGCTCACCTCGCCGAGGTCATCGACCGAGGTGAACGGTCCGTCGTCACGGTGCGCCACGATCCGCTCGGCGAGCACCGGCCCGATGCCGGGAAGTGCATCGAGGGCCGACTCGTCGGCAGTGTTCAGGTCCACCAGGCCGTCGTCCGGAACAGCGGCCGTGCCGGCGACCGGGCCCGTCTCGCCCGGTCCCGGAACGACGATCTGCTCGCCGTCGACCAGTACCCGCGCCATGTTGATCGCGCCGACCTGCGCGTCCGACCTCGGTCCACCTGCGGCCGCGACCGCGTCGACGACGCGGGACCCGGCGGGCAACCGCACCACACCGGGGGCTCCGACGGCGCCCACGACGTCGACGACGACGAGCGCTGCCGGCCCGTCCTCCGCCGTAGCGGTGGAGGTAGCGGTAGCGGTGGCGGTCGCCCCGTCGGGTGCCGGGATCGGGAGGACGACGGGCGCTCCTGGAGCCACGGACGCAGCACGCAGCGCGACCGCGCCGGCCAGGAGCAGCACGGCGACACCCGCGACCCCGACCAGGCGCCAGGACACCGACCAACGCACCCGTCGCCGCCGTGGCTGGTCGTCGACCTGGGTACCGTGCGCAGCCGCATAGCCGTCGGAGGCGACACGCAGCGCGCGGGACGAGCGAGTCGGCACCGGAGCCTCGCGGTCCGGCCAGATGAGCCGCGGAGGTTCGTCGACGGGGAGCGGCGTGACAGGTGAGCCCGCACTGGAGGGCGGCTCGAACAGGGGCGGACTCACCGACCCTTCCTGCAGGGCGGGTGGTGGCACCGCTGGGCGCAGCGGGGCGTCGGGACGCGGGGGCGGTGGTGGCGTAACCGGCGGCTGCGGAACGTCCGGCACGGTCGTCGGCGGTGAAGGGGCCGGTGGCGCCGGGGCCGGTGGTGGCGTCGTCTGATGCGGGCCGAGCGAGTCGGTCGGCTCGCCTGTTGTCGCCGGTGGGGCGGAGCTCGGTACCCACCCCGCGAGGGCTACCCGGCGGGGCGGCACGGTGAGCGCGTCGAGGCGCCGCCGTACCGCCGAGGTCAGCTCACGGTCTTGTCGCAGCACTCCGCGACGGTAGGTCGGTCGGCGGGCACTGGGGCCGCGGAGCGACCTGGTGCGGGATCATGCCCGGCGGTCGGGTGCTGGGGGCGGCTCACCCGAGGTCAGGCGTCGGCCACCACGATGCCGAGGACGCCCGGTCCGGCGTGCGCGGCGAGGACCGCGCTGGACTCGCTGACCACGGCCTCGGCGAGCCGGTCGCCGAGAACGGCCGTGATCTCGTCGACCAGGCCCTGCGCGATGTCGGGCTGCCCGAGGTGGTGCACAGCGACGCGTGCGGAGGTGCGACCGGACGCGTCGGCCAGCGCGAGGGCGACGAGCCGGTCGCGGCCCGCACGGCGGGTCCGAACCTTCTCGAGCAGCTCGACGCGGCCGGCGTCGAGCGTGAGGATCGGACGCAGACCCAGCACGGTGCCGAGCGCGGCCGCCGGTGCGCTGAGCCGCCCGCCGCGGCGCAGGTGGTCGAGCGAGTCGACGAGGAACCACACCCGCGCCGAGTCCGACGTCCGCTGTGCGCGGGCGGCGACCTCCGCGGCGGAGCGCGGGACCGGGTCGCCGCGGTGCCGGTCCTGCCACCACGAGCGCGCGCCGGCCAGCGGGCCGGTCGGGGCGGGCGGCTCGGGCAGCGGGAGGGCCGCGAGCCGCGCGGCCTCGATCGCGGCGAACCCGAGCGCCATGCCGACCGCGCGCGAGTCGACGACCTGCACGGGAACGGGCGACGACGCGGCCGCGAGGCGGGCGGCGCGCACCGTCCCGGACAGCTCGCCGGACAGGTGCACCGAGACGATCTCGCGAGCTCCGGCCGCGGCGGCGGCCTCGTACGCCGCGGCGAACGCGGCCGGGGGTGGCTGCGACGTCGTGACCTTGCGAGAGCCCTGCGTGAGCGCACCCAGCAGGTCCGTCGGGGACAGGTCGACGCCCTCGACGTGCTCGACGCCGTCGACGATGACGTCGAGCGGGACGACGCCGATCCCCCACCGCTCCGCCGCACCGGCGGGCAGCGAGGCCGTCGAGTCGGTGACGATCGCGACCGACGCGACGTGCTCGGGCCGGCTCAGACCGGCACCACGTTGACGAGCTTGGGCGCACGGATGATGACGGTGCGGATCTCCCGGCCGTCGAGGGCGCGCTGGACGCCCACGTCGGCCAGCGCGAGCGCGCGCAGGTCGTCGTCGGACGCGTCGACGGGAACCTCGGCCCGGCCGCGCACCTTGCCCTGGACCTGCAGGATGCACGTGACCGTGTCCTCGACCAGGTAGGCGGGGTCGGCCACCGGGAACGGGACGTAGGTCAGCGAGCCGTCGTGGCCGAGCTTGTGCCACAGCTCCTCGGCGACGTGCGGCGCGACGGGGGCCGTCATCAGGACCAGGGCCTCGACGGCGGCACGGGGCGTCGTCGGCAGGGTGGTCAGGTGGTTGTTGAGCACGATGAGCTTCGCGATCGCGGTGTTGATCCGCATGGCCGACAGGTCGGTCGTCACGTCCGCGATCGCGCGGTGCAGGACCCGGAGGGTCTCGGTCGAGGGTGCCTCGTCGGTCACGACGACCGCGCCCGTGCTCTCGTCGACGACGTTGCGCCACAGACGCTGCAGGAACCGCTGCGCACCGACGACAGCGCGTGTCTCCCACGGGCGGGACAGGTCGAGCGGGCCCATCGACATCTCGTAGACGCGCAGGGTGTCCGCGCCGTACTCGCCGTACATGTCGTCGGGCGTCACCGCGTTCTTCAGCGACTTGCCCATCTTCCCGTACTCACGGTTGACGGGTTCGCCCCGCCACGAGTGGCCCGTCTCGGCGGACGCGTCCTCGACGACCTCGTCGGCCGGCACGTACACGCCCCGGGCGTCGATGTAGGCGTACGCCTGGATGTAGCCCTGGTTGAAGAGCTTCTGGAACGGCTCGCCGCTGGAGACGTGGCCCAGGTCGTGCAGGACCTTGTGCCAGAACCGCGCGTACAGCAGGTGCAGGACAGCGTGCTCGACGCCGCCGACGTACAGGTCCACGCCGCCGATCGAACCGGGCTTCTGCTCGCCGTGGCCGGGACCCATCCAGTAGGCCTCCAGGGCCGGGTCCACCACGCCGCCGACCGCGTGCTGCGGGTCGAGGTAGTTCAGGTAGTACCAGCAGGAGCCGGCCCAGTTGGGCATCGTGTTGGTGTCGCGGCGGTACTGCTTGGGGCCGTCACCCAGGTCGAGCGTGACGGCGACCCAGTCCTCGTTGCGGCCCAGGGGCGGCTCAGGGTTGGAGTGCGCGTCGTCGGCGTCGAAGGTGCGCGGCGCGTAGTCCGGGACGTCCGGCAGGTTCACGGGCAGGGCCGACTGCGGCACCGCGATCGGCAGGTCGTGCTCGTCGTAGACGATCGGGAACGGCTCGCCCCAGTAGCGCTGGCGGCTGAACAGCCAGTCGCGCAGGCGGTAGGTGATGGTGCCCTCGCCGACGCCACGCGCAGCGAGCCAGTCGGTGATCGCGGACTTGGCCTCGGCGACCGGGAGCCCGTCGAGCGAGATCTCGTCGTTCGCGGAGTTGATCGCGTGCCCGTCGCCGGTGCGCGCGCCCGGGGGTGTGTCCTCGGGTGCGTCGACGGTGTAGACGACGGGCAGGTCGAAGGCCTCGGCGAACGCGAAGTCACGCTCGTCGCCACCCGGGACGGCCATGATCGCGCCCGTGCCGTAGCCCATGAGCACGTAGTCGGCGGTGAAGACCGGCAGCAGCTCCCCGTTCACGGGGTTGGCGGCCAGGTGGCCCGTGAACACGCCCGTCTTCTTGCCCGCGTCGGCCTGGCGCTCGACGGCGGTCTTGGCGGCGGACTCGGCACGGTAGGACGCGACGGCGTCCACCGGGGTGCGGTGCCCGCCGGTCCAGACGTCCTTGGTGCCGTCGGGCCATGCCACCGGCACCTCGTCGAGCAGCGGGTGCTCGGGGGCGACGACGACGAACGTGGCGCCGAACAGCGTGTCGGGCCGCGTGGTGAACACCTCGACCTGGTCGCCGCCCTGGACCGCGAAACGGACGCGCGCGCCCGAGGACCGGCCGATCCAGTTGCGCTGCATCGCCTTGACCTTCTCGGGCCAGTCGATGAACTCCAGGTCGTCGACCAGACGGTCGGCGTAGGCGGTGATCCGCATGTTCCACTGCCGCAGGCTGCGCTGGAACACCGGGAAGTTGCCGCGCTCCGAGCGACCCTCGGAGGTGACCTCCTCGTTGGCCAGCACCGTGCCGAGACCCGGGCACCAGTTCACGGGCGTCTCGGAGACGTAGGCCAGCCGGTGCGTGTCCAGCACCCGCCGACGCTCGACGGCGTCCAGGTCGGCCCACGCCACGTCGCCGGCGACCGCACGCGCCCCGGAGTCGTACTCCGCGACGAGCTCGGCGATCGGGCGCGCGCGGCCCACGCCGCCGTCCGCCTGCTCGTCGTACCAGGAGTCGAAGATCTGCAGGAAGATCCACTGGGTCCAGCGCACGTACTCGGGGTCGATCGTCGCGAACGTCCGACGTGAGTCGTGCCCGAGGCCCAGGCGGCGCAGCTGGCGCTGCATGATCGCGATGTTGGCCTCGGTGCTGGTGCGCGGGTGCTCCCCCGTCTGCACCGCGTACTGCTCGGCGGGCAGCCCGAACGCGTCGAACGCCAGGGCGTGCAGGACGTTGTCGCCCTGCATCCGGCGGAACCGGCCCACGACGTCGGTGCCGATGTAGCCCAGCGGGTGGCCCACGTGCAGGCCCGCGCCCGAGGGGTACGGGAACATGTCCATGACGAAGAACGCTGGCTGCGACGGGTCCGCGTTGCGTCCCTCGCCGTCCGTCAGGCCACCCACCGGGTTCGCGGCGTAGAACGTGCCGCGCTTCTCCCACTCGTCCTGCCAGCGGAGCTCGATCTCGCGTGCGAGCTCGGCCGTGTAGCGGAACGGGACGTCGTCGGACGTCGTGGGAGCGGTGGCGTGGGTAGCGTCCTGCGAGGTCACCCGTCGAGTTTACCGGGGTGGTTCACCAGCCCGGGTGCGGTGACCACGCCCGCCGTATGCTCCGGACATGTCGGACACCACGCCGTCGTCTGTCCCGGGCACGTCCGCAGCGGATCTCGCCGCCCTGAGGGCCGCCGCCGCGCAGGCCGCCGCCGACGCCGCGCAGGCGAAGGCCGAGGCGGCCGCAGCTGCCCTGGCGGCAGCGGAGGCCGCGGCCGCGGCGCCGGCGGTGCCACTCGGCGCCGAACCCGCCGCGCCGCTCGCGGTGCGCCCCGGGGCCGAACCCGCCGCGCCGCCGGCCCAGCTCTCGCCCCACGCCGCCGAGGTCCTCGCGGGTTACACATTCCCCGGTCCGATGCTCACGGTCGGCGCGCTCGTCGAGGACGACGTCGCGGTCCCCGGCGCACCCGTCGGCATCCCGCTGGCCATGATGAACCGGCATGGTCTCGTGGCGGGCGCGACGGGCACCGGCAAGACCAAGACGCTGCAGGTGCTCGCGGAGGGCCTCTCGGCCGCGGGGGTCCCGGTGTTCGTCGCCGACATCAAGGGCGACCTGTCGGGGCTGGCCGTCCCGGGCACGTCGAGCGAGAAGCTGCTCGCCCGAACGTCCAGCCTCGGGCAGGACTGGGTGGCGACGGCCTCGCCGGTCGAGTTCCTGAGCCTGGGCGGCATCGGGCAGGGGGCTCCGGTCCGGACGACGGTGACCGACTTCGGGCCGCTGCTGCTGTCCAAGGTGCTGGGCCTCAACGCGACGCAGGAGTCGAGCCTGGGCCTGATCATGCACTGGGCGGACACGCAGGGTCTCGCACTGCTGGACCTCAAGGACCTGCAGGCGACGATCGCCTACCTGGTCAGCGACGAGGGCAAGCCGCTGCTGCAGGGTATCGGCGGGCTGTCCGCGGCGACCGCGGGAGTGATCCTGCGCGAGATCGTGGGGCTGCAGGGCCAGGGCGCCGACGCGTTCTTCGGTGAGCCCGCGTTCGACGTGTCCGAGCTGCTGCGCACCTCGACCGACGGGCGTGGCGTCATCAGCGCGCTCGAGCTGCCCTCTGTCCAGGACCGGCCCGCGCTGTTCTCCACGTTCCTCATGTGGTTGCTCGCCGAGCTGTTCCAGGCGCTCCCCGAGGTGGGCGACCCGGACAAGCCGAAGCTCGTGTTCTTCTTCGACGAGGCGCACCTGCTGTTCACGGGCGCCTCGCAGGACTTCCTCACGCAGGTCACGCAGACGGTGCGCCTGATCCGGTCCAAGGGTGTCGGCGTGTTCTTCGTGACGCAGAGCCCGAAGGACGTGCCCGCCGACGTCCTGGGGCAGCTGGGCAACCGCGTGCAGCACGCGCTGCGCGCCTTCACCCCGGACGATGCGAAGGCGTTGCGGGCGGCTGCGCGCACCTTCCCCACGTCGCCGTACGACCTCGAGCAGCTGCTCCAGTCGCTGGGTACCGGCGAGGCCGTGGTCACGGTGCAGTCGGAGCGTGGCACCCCGACGCCCGTGGCCTGGACCCGGTTGCGTGCTCCGCAGTCGTCGATGGAGCCGATGGAGGCTGCGGCGATGTCGTCGGCGATCGCGTCGTCTCCCCTGTCCACGCGCTACGGAGCCGCCGTGGACCGCGAGTCCGCGTACGAGCTGCTGTCCACCCGTGCCGCCGCTGCTCAGGCGCAGGAGGCCAAGGAGGAGGCGGCGCGGGAGGCCCAAGAACGAGCCGACGACGCTGCCAAGGAGGCGAAGCGCAGCGCACCGAGGCGGTCCACCAGCCGGACGAGCCCGCTGGACAGCCTGCTCAGGTCGGCGGGCACACAGCTCGGACGTGAGATCACGCGCACGATCTTCGGCACCCGCCGGCGCTGAGCTACGCGCCGTCGATCGAGGCGAACGTCGCGGTCGTGACCATGGCCTTGAACTCGGCCAGCTGTTGCCCGTCGACGCCCGCGGAGTGCGAGGCGTCGAAGACCATGCGCTGACCGTCGACGTCGAGGATCCAGAGCATGTCGACCTGCCCGGCTGTCTGCTGCCAGCGACCCAGCCAGCTGTTGAAATGCCCACCAGGGCAGGCATCGAGGTCGATGTCGGGCACGGACAGCTCCACGTAGTACCCGTCGAACCCGTCGACCGTCACCGGAACGGGCTCCGTCCCGGATCGCATCGGCTGGGCGGCGAGGGC
>NZ_JBFUKL010000009.1:0-99079 GCF_056400865.1 Cellulomonas sp. P4_H4 | reverse complement strand
GACCGGGATCCTGGCGCGGTGGGCAGCGGCATGGAGCTGGAGATCACCGGCGAGGTCTGGCACTGGCGCGGTCCGGCGCCGTACCACTTCGTCACGGTGCCGGCGGCCGAGAGCGCGAGCATCAAGGCAGTCTCGTCGGCGGTCACCTACGGCTGGGGCATGATCCCCGTCCGTGTCGGTATCGGGTCCACCTCCTGGGAGACGGCGCTCTGGCCCAAGGACGGGCTCTACGTCGTGCCGCTCAAGGACCGGGTGCGCGAGGCGGAGGACCTGCAGCTGGGCGACACGGTCACGGTGCACCTCACGGTGTTACCCCCGCGCTGACCCGTCGAACGCCGCGCGCCAGAAGTCGGTGAAGATCGGCGTTGGCTGCGCGGCAGACCACGCGTCGGTGGTCAGCAGGATCGCGATCGTGTCGGTCACCGGGTCGGTCCACCACGTGGAACCCATGCCTCCGTCCCACCCGTAGCTGCCTGCGTGGCGACCGTCCGAACGGTTCGCGACGCCGACCCCGATCCCGAGTCCCCAACCCTCGGCGTGCTCCGGGTCGTGCGCTCCGACCGACGAAGTGACCATCTCGGCGAAGCGTTCGGCGGGGAGCAGGGAGCCGTCCCGCAGCGCGGTCGCGAACGCGTGCAGGTCGTCGACCGTCGAGACCAGGCCGGCGGCCGCGTCGGCGAACGCGGGGGGCCGTGACCACTGCCCGTCCGGCGCGTCGTACACGTCCTCCCCGGTCCACACGGGCTGGAGCCGGTGCAGCTGGTCGGCGGGCACGTGGAAGGCCGTGTCCCGCATGCCGAGCGGCCCGGTCACCCGTGAGGCCAGCAGGGAGGGAAGGGACTCGCCTGCGGCTCGGGCGAGCAGGACGCCGAGCACCTGCGCGCCCGTGTTGTAGAGCCACGTCGTGCCGGGCTGCGCGGACAGCGGTACCTCGCCGACGATCCGCAGCCACTCGTCCGGCGGTGGGAACTGCTGTGGCGCGGGCGGCCCGACCGGGAGCCCGCGCTCGGCGAGCGCGCCCAGGACCGTGCCGGGGAACGGCCCCGCGAAGTCCATGCCCAGGCCGAGCCGGAACTCGAGCACGTCCCGCACCGTGATCGGGCGGTCGGCGGGCACGGTGTCGTCGAGCGCGCTCGTGGGCGTGCGCAGCACCTGGCGGTGTGCGAGCTCGGGCAGCAGGTCGTCGACCGGGCCGTCGAGCGACAGCGTGCCGTCTTCGACGAGGGTCATGGCCAGTGCCGCGACGACCGGCTTGGTCACCGACGAGATGCGGAAGAGATCCTCCCGTGTCGAGCTGCCCGCGGCGCCCGCCGACACGACACCTCCCCGGTCCACGAGCCATGCGGCGCCGCGCACCGGATGGTCGACGTGCCGCTCGACCGCTGCCCGCACCAGGTCCATCCGAACAGCCTGCCTGACGGGTCTGACACGGCCCTCCGGGCCGCTGCTCTGGCGCGGTGTAGAGAGACCGTCTACCGCGGGCGCACCGACCCGTCCCAGTACGACTGGCGCGCGGGCTCCTCGACGACCTGCTGGACCAGTTCGAGGCCTGAGCGCCGCCCCCATCGACCGATCGACGTCCGTTTGGTACGGTCCTGCAACAGGGATGCAACTTGCAGCAACGTTGCAGGACGCATCTTCCGAGGACCTGGCAACGGTGCCGGTCCTTCCGAAGGGACTCCCATGCGAACAACGACGATCGCCACCCGCCACCATCGACTCGCCGCGCTCGCGGCCGCCGCGGCCCTCGCCGTGACCGGCCTGGTCGCGGCCTCTGTGCCCAGCACCGCGTCCGCCCCCGTGCACGCCAAGGGCGACGTCATCCTCAACATGTTCCAGTGGACGTGGAGCTCGGTCGCGGCCGAGTGCCCGGCCAGCGTCGGCCCGGCCGGCTACGGCTACGTCCAGGTCTCCCCGCCGCAGGAGCACGTGACCGGCTCGCAGTGGTGGACCTCCTACCAGCCCGTCAGCTACAAGATCGAGTCCAAGCTCGGCACACGCACGGAGTTCAAGGCGATGGTCGACGCCTGCGCGAATGCCGGGGTCGGCGTCATCGTCGACGCGGTCATCAACCACACCACGGGCGCGGACCGGGGCAGCGGGGTCGGGGTCGCGGGCACGTCGTACGGCATCGACTCGACGCCGGGCGTGCCGTACGGGTACGACGACTACAACACCTGCCGGACGGACATCTCGAACTACGGCGACCGGTACCAGGTGCAGAACTGCCGGCTCAGCTCGCTGCAGGACCTGAAGACGGGCTCGGACTACGTCCGCGGCAAGATCGCGGGCTACCTGAACGACCTCATCGGGCTGGGCGTCGCGGGCTTCCGCATCGACGCGGCCAAGCACATCCCGGCGGCCGATCTGCAGGCCATCAAGTCGCGGCTGACCAACCCGAACATCTACTGGGTCGAGGAGGTCATCGCCGCGTCCGGCGAGCCGGTGCAGCCGTCCGAGTACTGGGGCTCGGGTGACACGCACGAGTTCAACTACGCGCGCACGTTGAAGTCGCGGTTCGAAGGGAACATCAAGGACCTTCGCACCCTCTCCGACGGGCTCGTCCCGTCGGCGAACGCCGGGGTCTTCGTCGACAACCACGACACCGAGCGCAACGGCCAGACGCTCACCTACAAGTCGGGCGCCCGTTACAACCTGGCCAACACGTTCATGCTCGCCTACCCGTACGGCTCGCCGGCGGTCTATACGGGCTACCGGTTCAGTGACCCGCAGGCCGGAGCGCCCGGGTCGACGAGCTCGGACGTGTCGGACGCGAGCTGCTCGTCGGCCGACTGGACCTGCGTGCAGCGCTGGACCGACGTCGCCGGCATGGTGGGCTTCCACAACGCGGTGGCCGGTACGGGCGTGACGGACTGGACCGACGACGGTTCGAACCTCATCGGCTTCGGCCGTGGCGCCAAGGGGTACGTCGCGATCAACAACTCCGGCACGGCGACCACCCGCACGTTCACGACGTCCCTGCCCGCGGGCACGTACTGCAACGTCATCGCGGCGACGGACTGCACGGCCAAGATCACGGTCGCGTCGGGCTCGTTCACGACGACGGTCCCCGCGTTCGGTGCCGTGGCACTGCACGTCGGCGCGACGAGCACCGGTGGCGGGACGGACCCCGGCAACGGCTCGACGACGACGACGGTGTACTACTCGACGACCCCGGGCTGGAGCGCCTACAAGATCCACTACCGGGTCGGCACCGGTGCGTGGACCGCAGTTCCTGGCGTCGACCTGACCGCGGCCTGCACGGGCTGGGTGAGCCGCACGATCACGACCGGTGGCGCGACCGTCACGGCTGCGTTCAACAACGGCTCGGGCACGTGGGACAACAACGGCGGGCGTGACTACTCGCTGACGGGAGCGAACGTCGCGGTGTCCGCCGGCGTCGTGACCGCATCGAACCCGTGCAGCGGCCCCATCGCGTCGAGCGGCGCGACCTTCAAGGTCACCGCGAGCACGGTCCTCGGCCAGAACGTCTACGTGGTGGGCGACATCTCCGGCCTCGGGGCGTGGAGCCCGGCGTCCGCGAAGCCTCTGTCGGCGGCCACCTACCCCGTCTGGGCGGGCACGGTCGACCTTCCCGCGGGGACCTCGTTCCAGTACAAGTACATCAAGAAGGACGGCGCGGGGAACGTGACCTGGGAGTCCGGGGCCAACCGGACCGGCACCGTCGGCTCGGGCGGGACCGTGACGTTCACGGACACCTGGCGCAGCTGATCGCCGACGACGGCCGCTGCACCCGCGTCACCGGGGTGCGGCGGCCGTCGACTCGCGCACGATGAGCTCGGGGGCGAACAGGAGCTCGGTCCGGGTCGGGTGGTCGCCGGCGAGCTCGGAGAGCAGGGCGTCGACCGCCGCCCGGCACATCGCCTCCACGGGCTGCCTGATCGTGGTCAGCGGCGGATCGGTGTACGCGACGAACGGGGAGTCGTCGTAGCCGATGATCGACAGGTCGTCCGGCACGCGCAGCCGGTGCGAACGCGCGGCGCGCAGGGCGCCCAGGGCCATGACGTCCGACCCGCAGACGACCGCGGTGTGACCCGCGGCCAGCAGCTGGGTCGTCGCGGCCTGACCGCCCTCGAGCGTGTACAGCGAGGTGGCGATGTGGGTCGCGGCGTCCTCGGCGTCGGCGGCCAGCCCGCTCGCGACCAGTGCGTCGGTGAACGCGGCGATCTTGCGCTGGGCGGGTACGAAGCGCTCCGGGCCGATCGCCAGACCGATGCGGCGGTGCCCGAGGGACACCAGGTGCCGCACCGAGAGGTCGATGCTCGCGACGTCGTCGGGCGACACGAAGGGCGCGTCGATGTCGGGCGCGTAGCCGTTGATCAGCACCATCGGCAGGCCGGAGGCACTGAGTCGCTTGTAGCGCGTGAGGTCCGCGCGCGAGTCGGCGTGGAGCCCGGACACGAACACGATGCCGTCCACGTTGTGGCGGAGCAGGACGTCGACGTACTCGGCCTCCGTGGTGCCGCCCGGCGACTGCGTGCACAGCAGGGGCGTGAACCCCCGTGCCGCCAGCAGTGTCTCGATGACCTGCGCGAACGCGGGGAAGACCGGGTTGGTGAGCTCGGGCACGATGAGGCCGATCAGGCCGATCGGGGTCGACGTCAGGCTCGAGGGCCGTTCGTAGCCGAGCACGTCCATCGCGGCGAGCACGCGCTGGTGGGCATCCTCCGAGACGCCGACCTTGCCGTTGAGAACGCGCGAGACCGTGGCCGTGCTGACCCCGGCCTGAACTGCAAGGTCCGCCAGACGTGTCCGCACGAGCGCACTGTACCCGGCGGGCTCGGCCGCGTGACCTGCGACGAAGGACCCGGGGTGGCGATCGAGATTCGGGCAGAGTTCGCCGCAACCTCCCTGGGCGGTGACATGATGGCCCCCGCTCAGCCGCGACGACTCCGGAGCGGCGGCGCCACGGGCCGACGACGACCACACACGGGAGACTGCGATGCGCCGAGGGACGAACCTGCCGCGCGTGGCCGGGTTCAACCAGACGGTGATCCTCGACGTGGTCCGGCGCGCGGACTCGGGGCTCACCCGGGCGCAGCTGGCCCGCCGCACGGGCCTGTCCGCGCAGACGGTCACGAACGCGACGCGTCGGCTCCTCGAGCAGGGCCTGGTCCGCGAAGAGGGTGAGAGCTCGCGTCCCGGCCCGGGCCGGCCGGGCACGCTCGTGCACCTCGACCCGAGCGGACGGTACGCGATCGGCGTGCACCTGGACCCCGCCGTCATGACGTTCGTGATCCTGGACCTGGCCGGGACCCCGGTCGCGCAGTCCCAGATGCCGACACCCCTCCCCGACCAGCCGGACCAGGTCATCGCGGGCATCGTCGGAGCGATCGAGAGCCTGATCGTCTCGGCGGACATCGACCGCTCTCTGCTGCTGGGTGTCGGGATCGCCACCCCCGGACCGATCGACGTCGACCGGGGCGTGGTGCTCGACCCGCCGCACCTGCCCGGCTGGCACGGTGTCCCCCTGCGCGACGACGTCGCCTCCGGTACCCACCTGCCGGTCATGCTCGACAAGGACACGATCGCGGCGGCGTCCGCGCACCTGTGGAACCCGGGCGTGCACCGGTCCGCCGAGTTCGCGTTCTTCTACCTCGGCACGGGAGTCGCCCTCTCGCTGGTGATCCGCGACGAGGTGGTCCGTGGCATCTCCGGGAACGCCGGCGAGTCCGGTCACTTCGTCGTCGACCCCACCGGTCCGGACTGCGAGTGCGGCAAGCGGGGCTGCCTCGGCGCGCTGCTCCGGGCCGAGATGCTGGTCCAGCAGGGCCTCGATGCAGGGGTCGAGCTGCCGACCGGCGACATGACCGACCCGCGCGACATCGACCTGGCGTTCAGCGCGCTGTGCGTGGCCGCGGACGAGGGCGACCAGCGGGCGATCGGCGTGCTCGAGCGAGCCGGTCGGCGGCTCGGCATGGCCGCCACGGTGATCACCGACCTGTGCGACCTGGACACCGTGATCGTCGGCGGACCCCTGTGGTCGCGCATGGAGCGGCACGCGATGCCGGGCATGTCGAAGCTCGTCTCCGAGCACCACGTGCCCAGTGGCGCGCACTCGGTCGCCGTGCTGGGATCTCCGTTGGGACCGCAGGTGGGTGCCGTCGGGGCAGGGTGCCTGGTGCTGAGCCAGGCGTTCACGCCGCGGCCGTCCGACCTGATGCTGCTCGCCTGAGAGCTCGCTTCACTGGTGGGTCCCCGGCGGTTCGCCGGGCAGATCCTGAAGTGTCCGATCGTTATCGATCCGAGATGTGTGTACTCTCGACTTTAATAAGTCCTTTCGCGTTAATATTACGCGACGTGCGGCGACGAAGCCCGGCACGCGAGGAAGCACAGGAGCAAGGGAGCCCCCATGCGTCTCAAGTCAACGATGGCAATGGTCTCGGTCGTGGCGCTCGGCGCGCTCACCGCGTGCAGCAGCGGCGACGGCGGCAGCAGCGACGACGCCAGCGGCGGTGACACGACCGTCACGGTCGCGTACCAGAAGACCACCGCGTTCCACCAGCTCGACGACATGCTGCAGGTGGCGAAGACCCAGTTCGAGGACGCCAACCCCGGCATCACGATCGACCTGCAGCCCATCGAGGCGGAGCAGGACCAGTACTTCACCAAGCTCGCACTCATGAACGGCTCCCCGGAGACCGCTCCCGACGTGATCTACGAGGACACGTTCCAGATCCGCTCGGACGCCGCGGCCGGCTACCTCGCCCCGATCGACGACTACCTGGCCAAGTGGGACGAGTGGGGCCAGTTCTACGAGAACGCCAAGCAGGCCGGCCTCGGCGACGACGGCAAGACCTACGGCGTCTCGATGGGCACCGACACCCGCGCCATCTACTTCAACAAGACCATCTTCGAGCAGGCCGGGCTCCCCGCCGACTGGCAGCCGGAGAACTGGGACGACATCATCTCGGCGGCCAAGACCGTCAAGGAGAAGGTCCCGGACGTCATCCCGCTGAACATCTACGCGGGCAAGGCGGCCGGTGAGGCCACCACGATGCAGGGCTTCGAGATGCTCCTGTACGGGACGAAGGACACGCTGTACGACACCGACTCGAGCAAGTGGGTCGTGGGCTCGCAGGGCTTCAAGGACTCGCTCGACTTCGTGAAGACGGTCTACGGCGAGGAGCTCGCGCCGCCGCTGGACATCGCGCTCGACGCGGCGGTCGGCAACCGCGTCAGCACCGAGCTGCTGCCCCAGGGCAAGCTCGCCATGGCGATCGACGGCTCGTGGGTGCCCGGTGGCTGGATCTCCGGCGAGAACGCGTGGCCGGAGTGGGAGCAGACCATGGGCATGGCGAAGATGCCGACTCAGGACGGCTCCGACCCGGGCGCGACGTCGATGTCGGGCGGCTGGACGCTCGCGGTCGGTGCCAACGCGAAGGACAAGCAGGCGGCGTTCGACTTCATCACGACCGCGCTGAACAAGGAGAACACCTTCAAGTACGACACCGAGAACAGCCAGATCGCCGTCCGCAAGGACGTCGCGGAGGACCCGGCGTACGTCTCCTACAACCCGTCGTTCGCGTTCTTCTCCGACCTGGTCGACGTGACGCACTTCCGCCCGGCGACGCCGGACTACTCGCAGATCTCGTCGAACATCCAGGTCGCAGCCGAGGCGATGGCGACCGGCCAGCAGTCGGCCGAGGATGCGGCGAAGGCGTACGACGAGGCCGTGAAGGGCATCGTCGGCGACGACAACACCACGACGACGGACTGACTCCGTCGTGGTTGATCTCGCACTGCCGACGCAGGCAGGCCGTGGGCGGGGGCACCAGAGCCCCCGCCCGCGGCGGCGGTCCCGCCGCGACGGGTTCTTCCGGATCCTCCCGCTCGGCCCCGCCGTCGCCCTGCTCGCGATCTTCCTGGCCGGCCCGATCGTCTGGTCGCTCTACGGGTCGCTGACCAACACGGCACTCACCGGCTACAAGGCGGCGAACCCGCAGTTCATCGGGCTCGAGAACTACGCCAACCTGTTCTCGAGCGCCGACTTCTGGAAGTCGCTCTGGCTCACCGTCCTGTTCGTGCTGGCCTCGGCCGTGATCGGGCAGAACGTCCTGGGGATGCTGCTGGCGCTGCTCATGCGGTCGGCGGCGAAGCCCATGCGGTCCATCGTCGGTGGCCTGGTCGTCTGCGCCTGGGTCCTGCCGGAGATCGTCGCGGCGTTCGCGCTCTACGCCTTCTTCTCCACCGACGGCACGCTCAACACGATGCTCGGCTGGTTCGGGATAGCGAACACCACGTGGCTCATCACCTTCCCGATGTTCGCGGTCATCATGGCGAACATCTGGCGGGGGACGGCCTTCTCGATGATGGTCTACAACGCGGCGCTCGCCGAGGTGCCGCCCGAGATCACGGAAGCGGCGGAGATCGACGGGGCGAACATGTTCCAGCGCTTCTTCCAGATCACGCTGCCGATGATCCGGCGGTCGATCTCGACCAACCTCATGCTCACCACGCTCCAGACGCTCGGCGTGTTCACGCTGATCTGGGTGATGACGGGCGGCGGGCCGGGCACCAACAGCTCCACGCTGCCGGTGCTCGCGTACCAGGAGGCGTTCAAGTTCTCGCAGGTGGGCTACGGCACCGCCATCGCGACCGTGACGCTGCTCATCGGAGCGATCTTCTCGGTCGTGTACATCAAGGCGCTGAAGCCGGAGGTGGACTAGATGTCCGTCATTGACACCCCTGCACCTCCGATCGTCCCGCCGACGCTGCGGGAGCAGACGGCGCTGGCCGCCCCGCGCAGCCGGAACGTGAAGTGGGTCAGCACGCTGATCCTCGGGCTCATCGGCCTCACGTTCCTGGTGCCGCTCGCCTGGATCCTGCTCTCGGCGTTCGACCCGGCTGCCACGGTCGGCGTGAAGGTGCCGGAGAGCCCGACGTTCGACAACTTCAAGGACGTGTTCACCTACCAGCAGACGCTTCTGCCGCTGTGGAACTCGTTCGTCATCTCGATGGGCACCGCGCTCATCACCGTCGTCGTCTCGGTGCTCGCGGCGTACCCGCTGTCGCGCTACCAGATGCGGTTCCGGCGCTCGTTCCTCTACACCATCCTCTTCGCGACCGGCCTGCCGATCACCGCGATGATGGTGCCGGTCTACTCGCTCTTCGTATACCTGCACCTGCTCGACTCGGTGCCCGGGACCATCTTCTTCATGGCCGCCGCCGGGCTGCCCATGTCGATCTGGATGACGAAGAACTTCATGGACTCGGTGCCGATCTCCCTCGAGGAGGCGGCGTGGGTGGACGGCGCGAGCGCGATGCGGGCACTGGTGGCGATCGTCCTGCCGCTGATGAGGCCGGGCATCGCCGTGGTCTTCATCTTCTCGTTCACGACGGCGTGGGGGAACTTCTTCGTCCCGTTCGTCCTGCTGTTCAGCCCGGAGAACCAGCCGGCTGCAGTGGCCATCTTCAACTTCTTCGGGACCTACGGATCGGTCGCGTACGGGAAGCTCGCGGCCTTCTCGATCCTGTACGCCGCTCCCGTCCTGGCGCTCTACCTGCTGGTCCAACGGCTGTCCGGTGGCTCGTTCGCCATGGCCGGCGCCGTCAAGGGCTGACACCACACACGTACGGAAAGAGGAGCACATGCACGGCAACCCCCTGCTCACCGAGGCCCGGATCGACCGGTTCGTGGCCGAGCGGATCGTCCCGGCGATCTACCGCGACCGGGTGGCGCTCGACCTGACGGCATGGTCCGCACCCGGTGAACCGGTGCTGTTCCGCGACGCGGTCAGCCAGTCGTTCGAGCCGGTCGGCCCAGGTCTGGCCTGGGGTGCTCCCTGGAGCACGACCTGGTTCCACGTCACCGGTGCCGTCCCCGAGGGGTGGCCCGCCGCGGGCACGTCGGTCGAGCTCGTGATCGACCTGGGCTTCAACAAGGACAACCCCGGCTTCCAGGCCGAGGGACTGGTCTGGCGCACAGACGGAACGACGATCAAGGGCGTCTCGCCGTTCAACCAGGCGGTCCCCTGGTCGGAGGGGGCCGCGATCGACGTCTTCGTCGAGGCCGCGGGCAACCCGAACATCGCGAGCAACTTCGGCTTCGTCCCGACGCCGTACGGCGACCTGGCGACCGCCGGCACCGAGCCCCAGTACGAGCTCAAGGTCGTCGACGTCGCGCTGCGTGACATCGCGGTGTGGGAGCTGTGGCAGGACCTCGTCGCCCTGGTGGGGCTGATGAAGGAGCTGCCGGCGGAGTCCACGCGCCGGGCCGCCATCCGGTACGGGCTCGACGCGGTGATCGACCTGGTCGACCCGCACGACGTGCCCGGCGGCGCCGCAGCGGCTCGGTCCGCTCTGCGTCCCCTGCTCGACGCCCCCGCCTCGGCGTCGGCTCACCGCGCGATCGCGGTCGGGCACGCGCACATCGACTCGGCGTGGCTGTGGCCGCTGCGCGAGACCGTCCGGAAGTGCGCGCGCACGTTCTCCAACGTGCTGGCCCTCATGGACGCCGACCCGGACTTCGTGTTCGCGTGCTCGTCGGCCCAGCAGTACGCGTGGATGAAGGAGTTCTACCCGGACATCTTCGACCGCATCCGCAAGAAGGTCGCCGCCGGACAGTTCGTGCCCGTGGGCGGCATGTGGGTCGAGTCGGACACCAACATGCCCGGCTCGGAGGCGATGGCCCGGCAGATGGTGGCCGGCAAGCGGTTCTTCCTGGAGGAGTTCGGCGTCGAGACCCAGGACGTCTGGCTCCCCGACTCCTTCGGGTACTCGGGCGCCCTCCCGCAGATCGTCCGCGCCGCGGGGTCCAGGTGGTTCGTCTCCCAGAAGCTGTCCTGGAACGACACCGACCGCATGCCGCACCACACGTTCACGTGGGAGGGCATCGACGGCTCGCGCGTGCTCACGCACTTCCCGCCGGTCGACACGTACAACTCGGACCTGTCCGCCAAGGAGCTGCTGCACACCGAGGCGAACTTCAACGAGAAGGGCGTCGCCGCGTCGTCGATCGTGCCCTTCGGCTGGGGGGACGGCGGTGGCGGCCCGACGCGGGAGATGATCGCGTCGGCACGACGGTTCGAGAACCTCGAGGGTGCGCCGCGCGTCGAGCTGGGCAGCCCGAACACGTTCTTCGAGCGTGCGGAGTCGCAGTTCACGCACCCGGCCGTGTGGTCGGGCGAGATGTACCTCGAGTTCCACCGCGGGACGTACACCTCGCAGGCGCGCACCAAGCAGGGCAACCGGCGCACGGAGCACCTCCTGCGTGAGGCGGAGCTGTGGGCCGCCACGGCCGCTGTACAGAACGGGACCGAGTATCCGTACGACGAGCTCGAGACGATCTGGCACACCGCGCTCCTGCACCAGTTCCACGACATCCTGCCGGGCAGCTCGATCGGCTGGGTGCACCGCCAGGCCGAGGAGACGTACGCCCGCGTGGGCGGCGAGCTCGAGACCCTCATCTCGGAATCGACGGCTGCGGTCGTCGGGTCCGGGGACACCCCGCTGCTGCTCAACGCCGCACCGCACACCCGCGACGGCGTGCCGGCGCTCGGCGCTGCACCGGTCGCGGAGCCGGTCGGCGACCCGGTCCACCTCGTCCGCGGCGAGGGCGGGAGCATCCGCGTGCGCAACGGCCTGATCGACGTGCACGTGACTCCGGGCGGTCAGATCGACTCGCTGGTCGACCTGGTCGCGGACCGCGAGGTCGTCCCCGCGGGCTCCCTGGCCAACCTCCTGCAGCTGCACCGGGACACCCCCGCCAAGTGGGACGCGTGGGACATCGACACCGAGTACCGCCGGGTCGCGACCGACCTGCTCGACGCGGACTCCCGCGAGGTGGTCACCGAGACCGCCGACGTCGTCGTGGTGCGGACCACGAGGGCGTTCGGATCGTCGGTCGTGGTGCAGGACCTCACGTTCCGGCGGGGCAGCGCGGCGATCGAGATCGTCACAGACATCGAGTGGCGCGAGCGGCAGAAGCTGCTCAAGCTCGCGTTCCCGCTGGACGTGCACGCCGACCGGTCCGCGGCCGAGACGCAGTTCGGCCACGTGTTCCGCGCGACGCACACCAACACGTCGTGGGACGCGGCCCGGTTCGAGATCTGCGCGCACCGCTGGCTGCACGTCGGTGAGGCCGGCTACGGCGTCTCGATCGCCAACGACGCCACGTACGGGCACGACGTGACGCGGCGAGAGGGCGGCACGGGCACGACTGTCCGCCTCTCGCTCCTGCGGGCGCCGGTCTTCCCCGACCCCGAGGCCGACCAGGGCCACCACCGGCTCACGACGGTGCTGCACCCTGGCGCGGACATCGCCGCGGCGATCGAGGACGGCTACCGGACCAACCTGCCGGCGCGCGTCGTGCAGGGTGCCGGACCGGTGACCCCGCTGGTCGTCGTCGACAACCCGGCGATCGTGGTCGAGGCCGTCAAGCTGGCCGAGGACCGCAGCGGGGACGTCATCGTGCGGCTCTACGAGTCGCTCGGCGGACATGCCAAGGCCACGCTCACCCCGTCGTTCGCCGTGGCGGGTGCGCGAGCCGTGGACCTGCTGGAGCGGGACGTCGAGGCGCCGGGGGTCGCCGCGGCCGACGAGGCGGTGCAGCTCGCACTGCGCCCGTTCCAGATCGTCACCCTGCGCCTGCCGCGGGTCTGAGGGGACCCCGACGCGGGACACCCTGGTGCGGCGGAGGAACGGGAGAACCTCCGCCGCACCACGACGCCCGGGCTAGCCGAACAGGTCCTCGAGGAAGCTGCCCGGGCTCTTCTTCTTCTTGGCGCGGTAGTAGTCGTCGTCGCTCCGGTAGCGGTCGTCGGTGCGAGGGGGCTGGCCCTGGGGCTGGGCCTGCGGCCGGGTCTGCGGCTGCTGTGCTTGCGGGGATCCGTAGTAGGCACCCTCCGCGTCGATCAGCCGCTCGAGCTCGCCGCGGTCCAGGAACACACCTCGGCAGCCGGTGCACTGGTCGACGGTCACGCCGTTGCGCTCGTACATCCGCATCTCGGCGCCGCACTTGGGACAGATCATGGGGAGCTCCTCCAAGGGACTCTGGTGTCTGGCTTCCCCGGTGAACGATCAGAGGCGCTCGAGGGTTTCCGGAACCGTGGCCGTGGTCGTCTCCACCGGTGCGGCGGCGGGTCCCCGCCGCGTGTCGAGCACCTGCGCGGCGGCGACCACGATGAGCCCGGCGACCGGCACGACGAGGAGACCGACACGGAGCGAGGTCTGGTCGGCGATCAGGCCGACGACCGGCGGCGAGAGCAGGAACCCGACCCGCATGAGCCAGGACAGGACGGCCAGTCCGGTGCCGGCACGCAGACCCGGCAGGCTGTCGGCGCCGTGCATGGCCGACGGCACCAGGGTCGCGATGCCGAACCCGGCGGCCGCGAAGCCCGCGATCGTGCCGGGCACGGTCGGGAACGCGAGCGCGAGACCCATGCCGACGGCGACGAGCGCCCCTCCGGAGCGGGCCATCGCGCGGTGCCCGAAGCGGTCGACCATGCGGTCGCCGATCGTGCGCCCGACGAACTGCGCACCGGTCAGCGCGATGAACCCGAAGGCCGCGACCGACAGCGGGGAGCCGAGCGACGTCGACAGGTAGACCGCGCCCCACGTGCTGCCGGAGTCCTCGACGATCGAACCGGCCGCGGCGATGAGGACGAGCGCGGCCATGGTGGCGACGACGGCCGGCGACCAGCCGCCGCGCCCGGAGCCGGGTGCGTCCGACGTCGGCCGGTCCTCCTCGTCGTGACCCTTCAGGAGGAAGCGGTAGGCGCCGAGCACGACGACCGAGAACAGCACCGCGGACAGGCCCAGGTGCAGCCCTCGAGACATGCCGACCGCGACCGCGGCGGCACCCATGAGCCCGCCGGTGACCGCCCCGATGCTCCAGACCGCGTGGAACGAGTTGAGGATCGAGCGACCGTAGCGGCGCTGTACGCGCAGACCGTGGGCGTTCTGCGCGACGTCGGTGATCGCGTCCATCGCACCGGCCAGCAGGAGCCCGAGTGCGAGCAGCGCCCACGTGCCGGAGACACCGGCGGCGAGCACGCCGGCCGCGGTGAGGATCGTTCCGGCGACGGAGACCCGTGACGAGCGGAACCGCCGGATCAGCACCCCCGCGGCGAGCCCGGCCAGCAGCGCCCCGACCGGGAACGCGGCGATCGCGAGGCCGTACTGCGCGTTGCTCAGACCGAGGTCGTCCTTGATCGCGGGGTACTCGGGGAACAGGTTCGCGAAGACCGCCCCGTTGGTGAAGAACAGGGCGGCTACCGCGGCGCGGGCCCTCGTGTCGGAACGGGTCTCCGACGTCTTGACGTCACGCAACGCGCACCTCCACGCCGGCCCGGCGGACCTCGTCGAGGGTGTCCTGCGGGGTCTCGTCGTCGGTGACCAGGACGTCGAAGTCCGCGATCGGGCACACGACCGCCAGCGCGGTGCGGACGAACTTCGCCGCCTCACCGACGAGGATCGTGCGCCGGGCGCTGAGCATCGCGGCGCGCTTGGTGGCGGCCTCGACGTCGTCGTACGCGGTGACGCCGTCGGCCAGGGACAGACCGCAGCAGCTGATGATCGCGGTGTCGACCCGCAGGGACCGCAGCGAGGCCTCCGTCATCGGGCCGACGAGCGAGCCCTCCCCGAACCGCGAGGTGCCACCGGGAACCTTGAGCGTGGTCTCGGCGCTCCCCGACAGCACGTGCGCGGCGGGCAGCGACAGGGGAACGACGGTGAGCCGGCGGCCGACGAACCGGCGGGCCACCGCCAAACCGGTGGTGCCGCTGTCGAGGATGACGGCCTCGCCGTCCGCGATCAGGTCGGCGGCCATCGCGGCGATCCGCTCCTTGGCCGCCGACGACTCGACCTCACGCAGCGCGAACGGGAGCTCCTCGCCGCGCAGCAGCAGGCTGACCGCACCGCCGTGCACGCGTCGCAGGGCGCCGGCCGCCGCGAGCGCGTCCAGGTCGCGGCGGACCGTGACCTCCGAGGTCTCGAGCTCGAGGGCGAGGTCGGCGACCTCGAGGCGTTCGGTCTCGCGCAGGCGCTGCACGATCAGGTGCTGGCGGGTGGGGCTGTCCATGGGTTTAAACATACGCGACGAACTTACGAACGCAAGTATCGAGTGATCGTTTGCCCGACTTCGCCAACTGTCGTCGTGGAGGATTAGTCTCGTCGGTGGACAAAACCACCGAGAGGAACACATCGCTGTGAAGACCTTTACTCTCCCCGGCACCGACATGGTCGTCCCCAACGTCGTGCTCGGGCTGATGCGGATCCAGGACAAGTCCGACGACGAGGTCCGTGAGCTCGTCTCCGCGGCCCGCGACTCGGGCATCGCGTTCCTCGACCACGCCGACGTGTACGGCAGCCCTCTGCACGGCTGCGAGCGCCGGTTCGCCGAGGCGCTGCGCCTGACCCCGGCCGACCGCTCCGAGGTCATCATCCAGACGAAGGCGGGCATCGTCCCCAGCGGCCCGTACTTCGACTTCTCGTACGAGCACCTCGTCGAGTCGGTCGAGGCGTCGCTCCTCGCGCTCAACACCGACTACATCGACATCCTGCTGCTGCACCGTCCCGACGCACTGGTCGAGCCCGAGGAGGTCGCGCGCGCGTTCGATGCCATGGAGGCGTCCGGCAAGGTGCGTGCGTTCGGCGTCTCCAACCAGACGCCCGGGCAGATCGAGCTGCTCAAGCGCTACGTGGAGCAGCCGATCGTCGCCAACCAGCTGCAGCTGTCGATCACGCACGCGTCGCTCGTCGCGCAGGGCGTCGCGTCGAACATGGCCGACCTCGACCAGTCGATCAGCCGCGACAACGGCATCGTCGACTACTGCCGCCTCCACGACATCACCATCCAGGCGTGGTCCCCGTTCCAGGCCGGCTTCTTCACGGGCGTCTTCCTCGGCAACCCCGAGTACGCCGAGCTCAACGCCGTGATCGACCGGCTCGCCGCCCAGTACGGCGTGCCCGCGATCGCCATCGCGACCGCCTGGATCACGCGGCACCCTGCCCGGATGCAGGTGGTCCTGGGCACGACCAGCCCCGACCGCGTGCGCGGTGCGGCGCAGGGCTCCGACATCCCCCTGACCCGCGCCGAGTGGTACGAGCTCTTCCGTGCCGCAGGGCACTCCGTCCCGTAAGACGACCTGGCCCCCGCGTGGGCCGGCACGAAGGAGACGCCATGTCCTTCCAGGCATATCTCGACACCATCGAGGACAAGACCGGCCTGGTCCCCCGGCAGCTGGTCGAGCTCGCCAAGGAACGCGGTTATGACGACCCGTCCGTCAAGGCGGGCGTCATCGTCGACTGGCTCAAGGACGACTACGGCCTCGGCCGAGGCCACGCGATGGCCCTGGTGCACGTGATCAAGAAGGGGCCGACGATCAGCACCAAGCACGTCGGCACGGACGGTGTGCACCGGGACGAGTCCGAGGAGCTGTGGCTGGACGGCAAGGCGACGAACCCCGCCCGCACCTAGGGCGGCCCCCGACGCGGACTGAGGTCGAGACCGTCAGCTCGTCACGAGACCGGCAGTTGCGAGTGCCGGTCTCGTGACGGAGTGCCGGTCTCGGGAGGCGTGAGAGGGGAGCTCAGCGCCCGCGGGTACCGTGGCGCCGTGCCTGCAGCCTCGACCGGATCCGCGCGACTCGCGCGCGCATCGGTCATGGCGTCTACGACCGTTGCCCTCGCGCTGGTCGCGCACGTGCTGGGCGGCGGGGTGCCGCCCTCCACCGTGGTCCTCGGGCCGCTCGCCGCGGTGGCGCTGGCAGCGGCGGTCCCGTTCAGCGGGCGCCGGATCGGGCCGCTCGGCGCGATCGCGCTCCTCGGGACCGGACAGGTGGTCCTGCACGTCGCGTTCGACCTGCTCCGCACGATGGGCTGCGCGCCGACGAGCCCGCTGGTCACGCACGCGCACGCGGCGCAGACGGTCGACCTGGCGTGCACCACCTCCGGGTCCCACCTGGGTGCGAGCGCGCTGCTCGGCGCCTCCACCATGCTCGTGCTGCACGCGCTCGCGACGCTCGCCACCGCGCTCCTGATCGCCGGCACCGACCGAGCACTGTCCTGGATCGCACACTGGTTGCGCCCGCTCGTCGCCCTTCTCGCGCCCGCGGTGCTCCCGGCGTCGGCGTGCCTTCCTACCCAGGTCGAGACGCGGCGCGTCGCCCGTCGCCGCACCGTGGTGGTCGCCCCGCTGCGTGGTCCGCCGGTCGCGGCCACGCACGTCGCTCTGGCTGCCTGATCACGAAGGGCCACGACGTGCGCGAACGCCCGCCACCGTCGACACCCCCTTCTGGAGCTCTCGTCATGCCCTCGATCCACCGCCGTCCCCGCCGAGTCGTCGCGACATGTCCCGCGCTCTCGAGCACGCACCACCGTCCGCGCATCCTCGCCCTTGCCGTGGCCGGGCTCATCCTCGGCATGCTCGCGGTCGCCGGAGCGACCTCGGCGCAGGCGCACAACGCGCTCCGGTCGACGGACCCGGCCGACGGGTCGACGGTCGCCGTCGCACCGGACCACGTGACGCTGGCATTCGACGAGCCCGGGCTCGCGCTCGGGACGCAGGTCGAGGTGCGGAGCGCGGACGGCACGGTCGTGAGCACCGGCGACCCGCTCCTGGTCGACGCGACGGTCACGCAGACGCTGGTCGACGCCCGCCCGGCGGGTGTCTACACGGTCGCGTGGCGGGTCACCTCGGCGGACGGCCACCCGATCACCGGACAGCTCTCGTTCACGGCGACGAGCGGGACGCCGACCGTCGAGACCCCGACCCCGAGCGAGACTCCGAGCGCCAGCCCGAGCTCGAGCCCGACCGAGACACCCGTAGCGACGCCCGACGAGACGACCGACGAGGCACCCGACGACCAGACGAGTGCGCCCGTGATCGTCGTGGTCGTCGTCGCCGCAGCCGTGATCTCGTGGCTGCTCTGGCGCCGGCGCCGACCGCGTGGCGGGCCCGACGACGAGTGAGGTGACGCCCGGACCCGTCCGTCAGGACGTGCGCGACTACTGGGACGCGGTTCTAGGTTCTGGACGCGACGCGAAGAGGTTGAGCCCGAGCGCCGCGGACAGGTGCCGCGTGGCCAGCTGACCCCTGACGCTGTTCCCCGCCGTGTCGAGCCGGGGCGAGAACGTGGCCAGCGACCCTTTGCCGGGTGCCACGGTGACGATGCCGCCGGACACCCCGCTCTTGCCGGGAAGCCCGACGCTGAACAGCCACTCGCCCGAGCGCTCGTACAGCCCGCTGGTGGCCAGCGCCGCGAGGACGTGGTGGCAGATCGCGGCGTCGACCACGCGTTCCCCGGTGATGGGGTTCACGCCGCCGTCCGCCAGCGTCGCCCCCATGACCGCCAGGTCGAACGCCGAGACGAGCAGGGAGCACTGCCGGGTGTAGACGTCCGTGACCTCGAGGGGGTCGTGGGTGATGCGGCCGTAGCTCTCGAGCAGGCGGGCGATCGCCTGGTTGCGCCGGTTGTGCGCGGCCTCGGAGGCGTACACGGCCTCGTCGAGCACCAGAGGCCGACCTGCGAAGGCGGACAGGCCCGCCTGCACGAACGCCCACTTCTCGTCGCCCGTGGCCCCGGGCGCCAGGCTTGTCGTGGTGAGCGCGCCTGCGTTGACCAGCGGGTTCATCGGGCTTCCGCCGTTGAGCTCGAGCGCCATGACCGAGTTGAACGGCAGGCCGGTGTTGTTCACACCGACGGCCTCCAGGACGGCATCCGGGCCGAGGGCATCGGCGACGAGGGCGAAGACGAACGCCTTGGAGACCGACTGGATGGAGAACTCGTACCGCGCGTCGCCGACGCTGTGCGACGCCCCGTCGACCGAGACGATGCTCAGCCCGAACAGCGCGGGGTCCGCCTGGGCGAGCGCCGGGATGTAGTCGGCGACCTCGCCGTCGTCGACGGCCGCGTACCGGTCGTGCGCGTCCTGCATGAGCTGCTCGACCAGCTCGCGCCGCGGCAGCGTGCCGGTCGAGACCACGTCCAGGTCGATGTCCGCGCTCGTCATGTGCCCATAGGAGCACAGGTCAGCGTCGGATCGGGTTGCTCGCCCACGCCCGACTGTCGGAGATCGGGCCTAGCGTGCAGAGATGACCGTCGTGGAGATTCCGCTGCAGGGCAAGTTCGACCTCGCGCAGAGCATCGGCTTCGGGTTCGGCGGTCGCGACGCGGGCAGCGGCGACGTCATGCGGCTCGCGTTCTGCCTGGACGGGTATGCCGAGCAGGTCGCCGCGGCGGTCCGCCAGCCGTCGCCGGACGTCCTGCGGGTCGAGGTCCTGGGTGAGGCGGAGCCGCAGCGCGTCGCCGACCACGTGGCGCGGGTGCTCTCCGTCGACCTGGACGCGACGGGGTACGACGAGCTCGGTGCGCGCGACCTCGTCGTCGGCGCGGCCCAGGCGAAGCGCCCGGGCCTGCGTCCGCCGCTGTTCTACTCCGCCTACGAGGCGCTGCTCTGGTCCGTGCTGTCGGCGCGCCGCCCGCAGCGGCAGATGGCGATCGTGCGCGAGCAGCTCGGCAGGTCGCACGGCCGGACGTTCACGGTCGACGGCGTCGAGCTGGCCGCGCTGCCGCTGCCGTCGCAGCTGCTCGCCCTGCGCGACGTCTCGCAGATCCCCGAGATCAAGCTGCACCGCATGCACGCGATCGCCCGGGCCGCCCTGGACGGGGAGCTCGACACCGCGACGCTGCGCGCCCAGGACCCGGACCGCACCCGCGAGCAGCTGCAGGAGCTCGAGGGGATCGGTCCGTTCTACTCCGAGCTCGTGCTTGTCCGGGCGCTCGGACACACCGACGTGCTCCCGGTCAACGAGCCCATGGTCCGGGGCGCGGTCGCGGCCGCCCTCGGCGAGGCCGAGCCGCTCGCACCCGACCGGCTGGCGCTGGTCGCGGAGGCGTGGCGCCCGTGGCGCACCTGGGTCGGGGTGGCGCTGCGCGCGACGGCGGACATGTAGGAGCGCGGCCCCCGACGCTCACGGTCGTCAGGACGGCCGGTCGGTGACCACCGCGTCCGACGTCGGTGAGTAGCCCAGCCGTGCTCGCTCCGACGACACGACCGCGCGGGCCAGCTGGGCCTCGGTCACGTCGACGGCGCGGACCGTGGCCGCGGCGACGCTCGACTCGCGCACGAACTGGTCGAACACCGTGCGCTTGCCGGCCAGGATCTCGGTGATGCGCTCGTCGACCCCGCCCACCGCGAGCAGCCGGTGCGCCCGGACGGTGCGCACCTGACCCATGCGGTGCAGCCGCGCGAACGCCTGGGCCTCGGCGGAGGGGGTCAGCTGCGGTTCGCAGAGGACCGCCACGCTCGCCGCCTGCAGGTTCAGCCCGACCCCGCCGACGGTCACCTGCGCGACCAGGACGGCACCGGCGCCGGCGACCGAGAAGGCGTCGATGATCGCCTGGCGCTCGTCTGGCGGGACGTCACCGGTCAGCGGGCCGAAGACCTGTCGGCCGACGGTCGCGTCGCGCACGGCCGACCCGTCGGTGTCCGCCGGCCGAGCGCCCAACGCCGAGACCACGGCATCGATCACGTCGCGGAAGTAGGAGAACACGACGGTGCGGCGCCCGTTGAGCGCGGCGTCGTCGACGATCTCGAGGAGCCGTTCGAGCTTGGTCGAGTCCGGTCCGACGAACGCCGCGCGTCGCATGCCCATGAAGCTGCCGTCCCGCACCGCGGCGCGGTAGGCGACCGAACCCGCCCGGGACAGCTCCTCCCACTCGTCGACGACCACGAGCTCGGGCAGCTCGACCAGGACGTCCTCGGCGTTGCGGCGCAGGTAGACCGGCGACACCGACTGCCGGAACACGTCAGCATTCACGAGGCCGAGGTGGCGCGGCAGCATCCCTTCCAGCTCGGGCTGGAGCTGCCGGACGAGCGACAGGAAGTCCTCGAGCTCGTTGTCCAGAGGCGTACCCGTGAGGAACGCGACGCGACGCACCTGCGACGTCCACTGCGCGACGAGCGTCGACCGGAGCGCGGTCGGGTGCTTCACGTAGTGCGCCTCGTCGACCACGAGGAGCCCCACCGGGGACACCGGGACGTGGGCGAGGCCCTCGTACGTCGTCACCCCGACGCCGCCCGTGCTCAGCCACGCCTCGATCGCGTCGTCACGGTCCTGGCCGTGCAGCCGGTGCGGGACGAGCGTGCTGTGCGCGGAGACCTCCCGCATCCAGTTGACCAGCACGCTCGCGGGGCACACGACGAGGAACCTGTGCTGGCCCTCGGCGACGAGCGACGACATGACGGCGAGCGCCTGGACGGTCTTGCCCAGACCCATCTCGTCGCCGAGCAGCGCGCGGCCCTGACGGAGCATGAAGCGCGCGCCGAACGCCTGGTACCCGCGCAGCTCCACGCGCAGGGCCCGCGTGTCGAGCTGCTGCGCGGCCACCAGGTCGGCCAGCTCGGTGGCCAGCAGCCCCCGTGCTGCGAGCGTCTGGTCCCCGACCGGGACGATCGACTCGAGCGTCGAGTAGTAGACGGGGCTGTGTTGCTCGAAGTCGCTCCAGAGCACGGCGGCCGGCGGTTCTGGCTCCCGGCACTGGCCGACGAGGCTCTCGACGAAGACCGGCGGGCCGTCGAGCCGCGCATCCCACCCGGCGAGCGCCGCGAGTGCTGCCTGGGTGCGGATCTTGGTCCGCCTGCGAGACAGGGCGAGGCGGATCGGGTGGGTGGCCCGGCGTGCGTCGGGCAGCTGGTCCCGCACCGAGGACGTGTACTCGGTGAGGCGTCTGCGGTGCGGCTCGACCAGAGGGCGCAGACGGTGGAGCCGGTGCAGCAGCCGGAGGAGCTCGGCGTCCGACGACGCGTCGCGGCGGCCGGTGCGGTCCGGCTCGATACGGACGGACGTGCTGGCCCGGATCGTGTCGGCGAGCTGAGCGACCGCGGCGACGACGGTCCGGGCAGTCTGCGGGCCGACGCCCGGGGCGGCGTCGAGCTGCTCCGGGGTGCGGCCGAAGAGGTCCGCGGCCGTGACGTACCCGGCGTCGGCCAGGGCACGCAGGCGCAGGTTCTTCTCCGTCAGCTCACCGAGCCGTTCGACCCCGATCCGCGTGAGCTCCTGGCGGACCTGGACCTCGCGGCGCTCGGCGACCAGCGCGGTCGTCGCGGCGATCGCGTCGTCGACGGCGGCAAGAACGGCGGATGCGTCGGCCGCGAGTGCGGCGTGCCGCGCGACGAGGGCGCCCGGCCCCGGCACGGGCTCGCGCAGAGCGTCGCTCACGGCGCCGCCGGGAAGGCTCGTCGCGACGTCAGCACCACGACCAGCCCGGCCGCGACGATCGCCGCGCCGAGGTATGGCAGCCACTCGAGCCCGGGACCGGCGAGCACGAGCGCACCGAGCGCGGCGCCGCCACCGATCCCGATGTTGGCGGTGCTGTTCACGAGCGCGCCGATGACGTCGGGCGAGGCGCCCCGGGTCCGGATCGCCGCCGTCTGGAACACCGAGGCGACTGCGCCGAAGCCGGCGGACCAGACGGCAGCGGCGACGAGCACACCGGCGAGCGAGGGAAACAGCAGGCCGAGCGCGAGCAGGCCGAGCGCGACCGAGGTCAGGACGAGGATCGTGCTCCGACGCGGCCGCTTGTCGAGGGCAGCGACGGAGTAGGCGGTGCCGACGAGGCCGAGCGCGCCCAGGCCGAGCAGCACCGGGCCGACCGCGACCTCGCCGAGCCCGGCCGCGAGCAGCAGGACCGCGACGTACGTGTAGACGGTGTACTGGCCGAGGTAGGTCAGCGAGTTCGTCGTGGCGACGAGCGCGAGCCTGGCGCGGTTGGTGCTGCGCGCCTCGTCGGCGACCGGTGCTCCTCCCCCGGCGACGGCCGGCAGGAAGAGAGCGACCAGGACGACCGCGACCGCGCACGCGCCGCCCAGCACCGCGAACGCCGCTCGCCACCCGACCGCCGCGCCGAGCGTGGTGGACAGCGGCACCCCGAGCACGAACCCCGCGGACGCGCCTGCGGTGACCAGGGCGAGCGCGCGCCCCGTGAACTGCTGGCTGACCAGGCGGGACGCGTAGCCGATGGCCACGGAGAAGAAGATCGCGTGCGCGACCCCGCCGAGCGCCCGGGCTCCCGCGACGACCCCGAAGGACGGGGCGATCGCGACGAGCGCGTTGCTGGCCGTGTAGGCGACCAGCGTGCCGAGCAGGAGTCCCTTGCGCGGCAGCCGCCGCGTGGCGAGGACCAGGGGGACGGCGAGCGCGGCGACCATGAACGCGTAGACGGTGACCAGGAGGCCGGCGATCGACTCGGTGACCTCGAGGTCGTCGCTCATCTGCGGGAGCAGACCGACAGGCACGAGCTCGGTGGTGATCGCGACGAAGGTGGCCAGCCCCAGCGCGACGATGCCGCCGGTGGCCTCGCGGACGGTCCCGGGCTGCCAGTGGACGGCGCTGGGCTGCTCGCGCTCGGTGTCCCTGGTCACGACCGCATGCTCGCACGCCCTGGTGACACCGGACCGGCGAGCGGTCCAGGACGGGAGATCCCGCGCGCGGGGCCGGAATCCTTGTATCTTGCGATCGTTCGTCCCGTCCTCGTCCAGCTCTCGCGAAGGAGCGCGCCCGATGGCTTCGCCTCTGGGCCTCGCGCCCGCCACCCGAACTCTGCTGACCCTCGCCGCCTTCGTCGTCACGCTGGCGGGCCTGCACGCGGCGGGCGGCTTCCTCGCGCCGATCATCCTGGCCGTGGTGCTGGTCATCATCTGCCACCCGATCCGGATCCCGCTCGAGCGTCGCGGCTGGAAGCCGTGGATGGCCACGACCGCGGTGATCGTGTCGGTGTACCTGATCCTGGCGATCCTCGTGGCGATGCTCGTCTTCGCCGGCATCCGGTTCGCGAACCTCGTGCAGGACTACGCCGACGAGATCCAGTCGTCCGTCGGGGACCTGACCACCTGGCTCGCCTCGATCGGCGTCGACCAGGACACCGCGAGCTCCATCACGAGCGAGATCAACCCGTCGCAGGTCATCGGTGCCGCGAGCTCGGTCGCCACCACGGTGCTCAGCATCGCCGGCTCGTTCTTCTTCGTCCTGGCGTACGTGATCTTCATGGGTGTCGACGCCGCACGCTACGACCGCGGGCGCCCGGCGTTCTTGCCCACGAAGTCGGACGTCCTGGAGCGCGCGACGATCTTCAACCGGGGCGTACGCAGCTACTTCGTGGTGAGTGCGACGTTCGGTGGCATCGTCGCGGTCATCGACGGGCTCGCGCTCTTCTGGCTCGGCATCCCCGCCGCCGCGGTGTGGGCGATCCTCGCGTTCGTCACCAACTTCATCCCGAACATCGGCTTCGTCATCGGCCTCATCCCGCCGCTGATCCTGGGCTTCGTGACCGGCGGGTGGCAGCTGGCGCTCGCGGTGCTGGTCATCTACTGCCTCGTGAACGTGACGCTCCAGGTGATGGTGCAGCCGCGGTTCGTCTCCGACGCGGTGAACATCACGCTCACGCTGAGCTTCGTCTCGGTCGTCTTCTGGACGTTCATCATCGGCCCGCTGGGCGCGATCCTGGCCGTCCCGATGACGCTGCTGACCCGGGCGCTCCTGCTGCAGAAGAACTCGTCGAACGCGTTCTTCTTCTGGCTGTCGGGCGAGACCGGACCCAAGGAGCCGGTCTCGCCCGACGACGCCGTGCCCGACGAGCCGCAGCTCGAGGCTCGCCCGGACGAGCGCCCGCCGACGCCCGCCGAGGCGACCGCCTGACCGTCCTCAGCGCGTGAGGAACGCCTCGATCCGGTCCAGCGCCCCGACCCAGGCCATCGACGCGAAGAAGTCGCGGACCTCGACCGACGGGAACCCGCTCTGCACGACGGTCATGAGCGTGCCGGCGTCGACGGCCTCGAACGTGATGTCGATCTGCGTCGTCATGGTCATGCCGTCGGGGCTGCTCCCGGACGACTCCGTGACGAGCCGGCCGGCGCGGTCGCCCTGGGGCGGCTCGATCAGGCGGAACGTCTGGGTCTCCCGGAAGAGCGTGTCGCGGTCCGGACCCCAGACGGCGGTCTGCGTTCCACCGACGCGCAGGTCGACCTCGATCTCGACGATGCCGGGCGTCTCGTCGAGGATCGAGAACCAGATCTTCTGCTTCTCGGCGTCGGTGTAGGCGTCGAAGACCGCCTCGGGCGTCGCGGGGAGCACGCGCGTCAGGCGCAGCTCGATGGTTCCTTCGTCTGTGGCAGAGCTGGTGGTCACTGGTCCGTCCCTCTCTCGAGTGTGAAGTAGGCGTCCAGGCCGTCGAGACGACGCTCCCAGAGCCGCTGGTAGAAGGTGATCCATGCCATGGCGTCGTCCAGTCGTTCGGCGCCCAGGCGGCACTGCCGGGACCGGCCGACCTTCTCAGTGCTCACCAGCCCGGCGTCCTCGAGGACCTGCACGTGCTTCTTCATGCCGGTCAGGCTCATCTGGTGCGGCTCGGCCAGCTCCCCGATCGTCGCTGGTCCCTGTCCGAGGCGGACCAGGATGTCGCGGCGGGTCGAGTCGGCGAGCGCCGAGTAGAGCCGGTCGAGAACCTCTTGCTGAACCATACGGTTCACCATACGACACTGAACCAGAAGGTGCAACAACAACCTCGTGCCCATCCTGGCCGCGTCCGACATCATGGAGTGATGTCCTCCTTCTTCCCGCCGTTCGAGTCGCCGACCGAGCCCGAGGACGCCGACGACGTCGAGGTGCTCGAGCCCGTGTGGGCCGGCCAGCCGCGCGACCTGCTGCCGGGGACCCTCCACCTCACCGTCGAGCTCGGCCGGTCTGCGAGCACCGTGGTTCGCCTCGAGGACGTCCGCGTGTTCCCTCAGGGCGTCGTCTTCCGGATCGACGTACGGATCCGGCACACGTCGATGCGCGAACGCACGCGCGTCCTCGGCCAGCTGGACGTGACGCACGGGCGGGGGATGCTGCACCTGGGCCTGCCGCAGGGCGGGCTGCGCTGGGGCTTCGAGTACGCCGACGGGCAGCGCGTCACCACGCTGGACCGCTCGCCGTGGACGCAGGTCCCGGTCGAGGCGGACCCGATGGACTGGACCCCCGCCGGGCTCGTCATGGATGGCGCGAGCCAGAGCATGCACTACGGCGAGCGGTGGTCCCGTGACGTCTGGCTGTGGCCGCTGCCGCCGCCGGGCGACCTGCGTGCCGTGTGCGCGTGGCCGGAGCGCGACATCCCGGAGACCAGCACGATCCTCGACGCCACGGCCATCCGCGCGGCCGCCGACGAGGCGCGAGCGCTCTGGCCCTGACGTCAGAACGTCGCGACGAGCACCGCGAGCTGGTCGGGCGTCATCGTCAGGCCCATCGCGCGCAGGACGTCGTCGAGCGCGTCGTCGGTGACCGTGGCCTTCGAGACGACGCCCGCGGGCGACTCGACCACGAGCTCGCGCCCTGTGAGCATGTGCGTCAGCGACTCGTCCTTGCGCTGGACGACGAGCTGCGGCGTGAACCGGGACGACGGAGACGTCGAGGTGACCCAGTTCGCGGCCGCGACGTCCACCAGGAACGTGTCCTCCGACGGCACCGTGTAGTGCGTGAACCAGCGTCGCGACCGCAGCTCGTGCAGCTGCCAGCTGCCGTCGTCGAGCAGGACGGTGCGGAACGTCCAGCCGCCCTGCACGACCACGTTGCCGGCGATCAGCGGCACGGGGAGCAGGAGCCCCGAGCCGTAGCCGGTGTCGGCCAGGTGCCAGACGTCGTCGACGAGCACGAAGAGGACGAGGTGCGAGCGGGGTCGGGGCGTCACCGACGGGTCGCCGATCCGGGCGAGCCGCCGGTGGACGGTCCAGCCGAGGCGCTCCAGCGCCGCGCCCAGGAGCAGCGCCTGCTCGTAGCAGTACCCGCCGCGGCCGCCCAGGACGAGCTTGCGCTGGATGTCGGGCAGGTCGACGCTGACGCCCACCCCGAGCAGGACGTCGAGGTTCTCGAACGGGATGGCGGCGAGGTGGGATCGGTGGACGTCGGCCAGAGACGCGCCGGCAGCGCGTCCGACGCGGGCGAGGTAGGCGTCGAGGTCGAGCCGGTCGACGCCCCACTGGTCGGTCACAGGGCCTCGCGCGGGACGACGAGGACGGGCACGGGCGAGCAGCGCACGATCTTGGTCGCGCGGGTGCCGAGGAACACGCGCCGGAGCGTACCGCTGGTCGACGAGCCGAGGACCAGCAGCTCGTTGGGCATCCAGTCGGTCGAGGTGAGCGCCTCGGACCAGCTCGTCCCGGCGGAGATGACGAACGTCGCGTCGTCGAGCAGGCCGCCCATCGACGCACGCAGGGCGGCCTGCGCCTCGACCACCTGCTCCCGCCATTGCGCGTTGACCTCGGCTTCGATGTCGGTGCCGATCTCGGGCGGGTACATGGTGTGCGCCCGCACGCCGAACGACGCGATCCGCAGCCGCACGTCGATCTCCCGGGTCAGGGCAGCCGCCCAGCGGACCGCGGGCGCCTGTTCCGACGCGCCTCCGTACGAGCAGGTCAGCCGGTGCGCGGAGTCACCGGCCGCGCCTCCGGCGGACGCGTAGCCGCGCGGTGCGATCGCGAGCGGGACCGGCGAGGAGTGCAGCAGGTGGTCGGCGGTGGACCCGACCACGACGCGTCCGTCCGCACCGCCCTCGGTGGCGGAGCCCAGGACCAGCGCGGTCGCCTCGCGTTCGTGTGCGAGCCCGGCCAGAGCCCGAGAGGTCGAGCGGTTCTGCAGCCGCACGAGCTCGACCGTGACGTCGTCGGCTCGCGGCCCGAGGAACGCGAGCGCGGCCGCCTCGGCGCGGCTCGTGCGCTCGTCGAGCCACGCCTCCATGTCACCGTCGGACGTCGCCGCCGCCGAGGCCTGCCAGCCGGGCGGCACGACGGTCGCGACGACGAGCTCGAGCGAGCGGGTGGCCTCCGGGAGGGTGCGGACCAGGGACATGCCGAGGTCGATCGCGGCATGGGTGTCCCTGAACGGGTTGGCGCCGACGACGATGGTCATCGGCCGACCTCGTCGACCTCGTCGACCCCCGCGTCCTCGGGGATGCCGAGTGCGAGGTGCGAGTGCCGCCGGCCCCAGAGGAGGTAGAAGCCCAGCACCACGGCGAGCCACACCAGGAACCACGCGTACGTGTACCAGTGCAGGCCGGACAGGATGTACAGGCACGCGGCGATGGCCAGGAACGGCGTGACGGGGTAGCCCGGGACCTTGAACCCGCGCGGCAGGTCGGGACGGGTACGGCGCAGGATGAGCACGCCGAGCGACACGACGATGAACGCGACGAGCGTGCCGATCGAGACCAGGTCCCACAGGTAGTCGAGCGGGATGAACGCCGAGAGCAGCCCGACGACGAGCGCCACGATCAGGGTGTTGTTGACCGGCGTGTGCGTGCGTGGGTTGACCTTCGCGAACGCCTTCGGCAGCAGCCCGTCACGGCCGATCGCGAACAGGATGCGCGTCTGGCCGTACATCGTCACGAGCGTCACCGAGAAGATCGAGACGACCGCGCCGGCCGACAGGATCGTGCCCGGCCAGGATGCGCCGACCACGTCCTGCAGGATCTTGGCCAGCCCGGCCTCGCCCTGCTCCGCGTCCGAGAACGCCTCCCACGGTTGCGTCCCGAGGGCGGAGACCGCGACGAGGACGTAGATCGTCGTGACGATGCCGAGTGCGCCGAGGATGGCCCGCGGCATGGTCCGCTGCGGGTCACGCACCTCGTCGCCGGCCGTGGAGACCGCGTCCAGGCCGATGAACGTGAAGAAGATCGTGCCGGCCGCCGCGGTGATGCCCGAGACGCCCATGGGGGCGAAGTCGGCGAAGTTGTCGGCGTCGAACCCGGTGAACGCGATGGCGACGAACACCAGCAGCACCGCGAGCTTGATCACGACCATCGTCGCGTTGACCTTGGCGGACTCGGAGGCTCCGCGGACGAGCAGCAGCGCGCAGCAGCCGATGAGGAAAACGGCCGGCAGGTTGATGAACCCGGGGTCGGCGTCCCAGGGCGCCGCGGACAGCGCGTGAGGCACCTCGAACCCGAAGAGGTTGTGCAGCAGCTGGTTGAGGTACCCGCTCCACCCGACCGCGACGGCGGCCGTCGAGACCCCGTACTCGAGCAGCAGGCAGGCCGCGACCCCCATCGCGACGAGCTCGCCGAGCGTCGCGTACGCATAGGAGTAGGTCGACCCCGAGACCGGGACCGCCGACGCCATCTCGGCGTACGACAGGGCCGAGAGGCCGGCCGCGATGCCTGCGAGGACGAACGAGATGATCACCGCCGGACCGGCGTCGGGAACCGCCTCGTGCATCACGAAGAACACGCCGGTGCCGACCGTCGCGCCGACGCCGAACATCATGAGCGTGAACGTGCCGAGCGACCGTTCCAGGCCTTCGCTCGACTTCACCGTGTACGCGGTGATCGGCTTCTTCCGCCAGAGCTGACTCCGCAGAGAGGTCGCCGGTGCGCTCATGGGCAGGAGCCTCTCGGTGGGAGGGCCTCGACCGCAGGCCGTCACGCCACGGTAGAAGCCGCGCTCGGCGGCGGCAACACCGGGACCGCGGAGGGCGTCGCGTCGAAGCCTCCGAACATTCACGCGGATGCCGGCGACGAGATGCACGAAAGCGCGTACGCGGGACCACGGCCGTCGCTACTGTCGCGGCATGCACACACTCTTCTCGGACGTGGCCGTCACCACGACGTCGGCGTCCTCGGTCAACCCGGGGCTCCTCTTCGTGATCTGGCTGATCGCCTACGCGATCGCCGTCATCCCGATCTGGGTCATCTTCACGAAGGCGGGCGAGGCCGGCTGGCAGGCGCTGATCCCGATCTGGAACACGCTCGTCATGCTCAAGATCGCCGGCAAGCCGATGTGGTGGATCCTCCTGTTCCTCATCCCGGTCGTGAACCTCGTGTTCCTGATCCTCATGCTGCACGGGCTGTCCGTGTCGTTCGGGCACGGCGCAGGGTTCACCGTCGGCCTGGTCTTCCTGAGCCTGATCTTCTACTACATCCTCGCGTTCGACTCGAGCCGCTACCAGGGCCCCGGCGGCGTCGGCGTCGCGCCCGTGGGCTACGCGACCGCCTGACCTCGTTCGTCCGGGCGGCCGCATCCCTGTCGGGGGTGCGGCCGCCTCGTCGTGGCCTAGGGTGAGCCGTTCCGTCTCGAGAGGACGTCGTGGCACAGCTGTCGTACGAGGTCGTGGTGAGGACCCTGCGCACCGCGGGATGCGTGTTCGCGGAGGACGAGGCGGTCCTCCTGATCGAGACGGCGCGTTCCCCCGAGGAGCTCGCGTCGATGCTCGCGCGTCGGGTCGCGGGCGAGCCGCTCGAGGTCGTCGTCGGGTGGGCCTCGTTCTGCGGCCTGCAGATCGAGATCGACGCCGGCGTGTTCGTGCCGAGGCTGCGCACCGAGTTCCTGGTCGACGAGTCCGCCCGGCTCGTGGAGCTGGTGCGGCTCGTCCTCCCGTCCGGTGAGCCCGTGGTCATCGTCGACCTGTGCTGCGGGTCCGGCGCGCTCGGCGTCGCGCTCGCGGAGACGCTGCACCTGCCGGTCGAGCTGTACGCCACCGACATCGAGCCGCGGGCCGTCGCGTGCGCGCGCCGGAACGTCGACGTCGTCGGCGGCACCGTGCTCGAGGGCGACCTCGACGCGCCGTTGCCCGACCACCTGCTCGGACGCGTCGAGGTCATGCTGGCCAACGTGCCCTACGTCCCGAGCGAGGCGATCGCCCGCATGCCGGTCGAGGCCCGCGAGCACGAGCCCCGCGTGACGCTCGACGGAGGACTCGACGGGCTCGACGTCCTGCGCCGTGTCGCCGCGCTCGCGCCCCGGTGGCTGGTCCCCGGTGGGCACCTGCTCGTCGAGACCAGCGAGGCGCAGGCCGCCGACGCCTGTGCCGTCTTCGAGGCCGCCGGGCTCTCCGCCCGGGTGGCCGTCGACCCCGATCGCGAGGCGACGGCGATCGTCGGGACCCTGCTGCGCGAGTAGGGCGTCCTGACGCCCGTCTAGGCCGTCGTCGCGTTCTCCAGCCAGTTCGGGTTCGACATGAACGCGAGGACGTTGCCGAAGGGGTCCGTGACCGAGGCCGTGACGAAGCCCCCGCCGCGCTCGCGGATCTCGTCGTGCACCGCGGCACCCTGGTCGAGGGCGCGCTGGTAGGTCGCCGCGACGTCGTCGACGTGCCAGTAGGGGATCGCGCCGGCCGGTCCGCCCTGCGCCGGGGCGTACCGGCGGTCGACGATGCCGAGCTCGTCGTGGTGGTCGCCGAGCCGGAACTCGATGTAGCCGTCGCGGACGAAGTAGGGCTCGAGGCCCAGGAAGTCGGCGTACCAGGTGCGGGCCGCACCGAGGTCGTCGGTGAAGAAGGAGACGTTGGCCAGGCCGCGCAGGGTGCTCTTCGTTGTGTTCATGGCACCCACTCTTCCGGTCAAAGTGCTCATCTTCTGACTACGTTTCCGACTATCTTCGTGGTCGTGAGAGCGGACCGGCTGGTGGCGACGCTCCTGCTCATGCAGGCGCGCGGGCGGGTGACGGCAGCCGAGGTGGCGTCGTCGCTCGAGGTGTCTGTCGCGACTGCGCGCCGTGACCTCGAGGCGCTCTCGTCGGCCGGGATCCCGGTGTGCCCGCAGCCCGGTCGCGGGGGCGGCTGGTCGCTGGTCGGTGGCGCGCGCACCGACCTCACCGGTCTGACGTCGTCGGAGGCGCAGGCGCTGTTCCTCCTCGTCGGCCCGACGTCAGGACGCTCTCCCGCGGCGGTGTCGGCGCTGCGCAAGCTCGTCCGCGCGCTTCCGGAGACCTTCCGGGCCGAGGCCGAGGCGGCCGCGCGTGCCGTGGTCGTCGACCGGAGCGGGTGGGGCGCGACGGCACCGGCCTCCGACGCGCTCGTCGACGAGCTCCAGGTGGCCGTCGTGCGGCGGCGGCGGGTGTCGATGGTCTACCGGTCCTCTCCCGAGCCGCGGGCCGTGGACCCGTGGGCGCTCGTCGACAAGGACGGCACCTGGTACCTGATCGCCGGCACGGCAGGCGGCCGACGAACGTTCCGGGTGGACCGGATGGTGTCCGTCGACGTCCTCGACGCGGTGTTCCGCCGGCCCGACGCGCTCGACGTCGAGGAGGTGTGGGCGTCGGTCGTCGGTGAGCTGGAGGAGCGCCGGTCGAGGGTGTCGGCGGAGGTGCTCGCGCCTGCGCGGCTCGTGCCGGTGCTGCAGCGGCAGTTCGGCCGGCACTGCGCGGTCGTGGGACCGGCCGACGACGGACGCGTGCGGCTCACCGTCGCCGCGCACATGGCGCGATCGGTCGCCGAGCAGCTCGCCGGTCACGGATCGTCGGTCGAGGTGGTCTCGCCGGGCGAGGTCCTGGTCGAGCTGGGCCGGATCGGGCGCGAGCTGACCGAGGCCTACGGGTTGTCGGTGGCCGCCGATAACGTCCAGTGATGGTCACCACCGAGGGAACGTTCGAGGTCAGCGGGTTCACCGGCGTGCCGATCGCGGTGCCCGATCCGGTGCAGACCGCGCTCGGCGTCGGAGTCGCCACGATGGAGAAGCGGTACTCCGGCGCGGTCGAGGGACGCTCGAACACGCTGTTCACGTCGGCGTTCGATCCCGAGCGGGGCATCGGCACCTACGTGGCGCTGGAGTCGTTCGAGGGGTCGCTCGACGGGCGGACCGGCACGTTCAACTTCGCGCACGTGGCGTCGACCAGCGGCTCCGACCGGTCCGGCGAGTTCTTCACCATCGTGGCCGGGAGCGGCACCGGCGAGCTGGCCGGGATCGCGGGCGGCGGGGCACTCGTCGTCGACGCCGACGGCACGCACCGGATGCGCTTCGACTACACGCTCGGCTGAGGCGCTCCGGTCGGGATCGCGCGGACCGAGTTGTTGCGGGCGTCGTGCGTGAGCTCGACCAGGCCGAGCGACTCGAGCAGCGGCGGCAGGTACATGCCGAACCGTCCGCGGTAGCCCTTGCGCAGCCCGTACCAACCACCCACCGGGTTGGACTCGTCGCGGCCCCAGGCCTCGACGGTCCCGGCGCTCGCGGGCTTTGTCTCGTCGGCCGCGCCGAGCGGCACCCAGTCGCCCTGGGCGAGGAGCCAGGCGTACAGGTCGTCGATCGCGCTCAGGTGGTACCGCAGGGTGGTGGTCCCGACCTGGCAGACGAGCGCGGGCGGGTCGGCCGTGTCGTCCCGGTACATCGCGTACGCGGACGAGCCAGGTGCCGTGGTGAGCTGCCACGGGTCGTCGTGGGTTCCGGTACCGACCATGGGGATCTCCTTCGATCGCGATCGTCCGCAGGGGCAACCCCTCAGGGCCGTCGCCACCACTATCCGCCGTCCGACGCTGCGCACCGAACGATCCGGCGCGCAGGTTCGCACGCCACCGTACGCGGCGGCCGCGACACCAGGTGAGACGCCCGAGATCGTCGATCCGTCGCGGTCTCCGGCATCTGACGGGGCCCGTGGTCCGGGCGTTGCTACGTCCGCCGACAAACTCGTCGGCACCCGGTGTCGAAGATGCACCGGGGCCGTTCGACGTAGTGGTGAAGGCCCGCCCGGCACTAGCGTCGGGACGGCATCCACAACGAAGGAGTTCGTCATGAAGGTCCTGGTCATGATCAAGGGTGACGGCGCCGACGAGGGCAAGATCGCGCCGAACGACGAGATGTTCGCGGTCATGAACGCGTACAACGAGCAGCTGGTGAGCGCCGGGATCATGCTCGGCGGCGAGGGGCTCAAGCCGAGCTCGGCCGGAGCGAAGGTCGTGTTCGCGGCCGAGGGCGGGACGTCGGTGGTCGACGGGCCGTTCACGGAGGCGAAGGAGATCATCGCCGGCTACTGGATCTGGCAGGTCACGTCGCTCGACGAGGCCACCGAGTGGGCCAAGCGGTGCCCGTCGACGCCGGGCGTGCGGTCCGTGCTGGAGATCCGGCCGTTCTTCGAGATGGAGGACTTCGAGCAGGTCCTCTCGCCGGAGACGATCGCCACCCAGCAGGACCTCGTGGAGCGCAACCAGGCGAAGCTGGACGCCTGACGGGGGCGAGCGGGCGGGTAGGGCGATGAGCGACCCTCGGCGCACCGTCGAGGTCGTCTGGCGGATCGAGTCGCCACGGCTGATCGCCTCGCTCACCCGCCTGGTCCGGGACGTCGGCCTGGCCGAGGAGCTCGCACAGGACGCGTTCGTCGCGGCCCTCGAGCAGTGGCCCACGGACGGCGTCCCGGACAAGCCCGGTGCCTGGCTGATGACGACGGCCAGGCGTCGGGCGATCGACGTCATCCGACGTGAGCAGAACCGCGACGTCAAGTACGCGGTGCTGGCGCAGGGGTTGTCCGACGAACCGCCCGCCGACGGGATCATCGAGGACCCCGTCGGCGACGACCTGCTCTCGCTCGTGTTCCTGACCTGCCACCCGGTGCTGCCCCGCGACGCGCGGATCGCACTCACGCTGCGGCTGTTCGGCGGGCTGACCACGGACGAGATCGCCCGCGCGTACCTGACACCGAGCGCGACGATCGGCCAGCGGATCTCCCGCGCCAAGCGCACGCTCGCCGAGGCGCACGTCCCGTTCGAGGTGCCGCAGGCCGACGAGATGCCGGCGCGACTGGGCTCCGTGCTCGAGGTGATCTACCTGGTCTTCACCGAGGGGTATGCGGCGACCTCCGGCGACGACTGGGTCCGTCGGGACCTGGCGGACGAGGCGACCCGCCTGGGCCGGGTCCTCGCCGGCCTGCTGCCGCGCGAGTCTGAGGTGCACGGCCTGGTCGCCCTCATGGAGCTGCAGGCGTCCCGGTTCGACGCCCGCGGCGCGGGCACGCTGCTGCAGGACCAGGACCGCCGCTTCTGGGACAAAGCACTGATCGAGCACGGGCTCAAGGCGCTGGACACGTCGATCGCGTTGGGGCGCCCGCTCGGTCCGTACACCGTGCAGGCGGCGATCGCGGCCTGCCACAGCCGCGCGCCGAGCTTCGAGGCGACCGACTGGGAGGCAGTCGTCGCGCTCTACGACGCGCTCGCGCAGCTGACCCCGAGCCCGGTCGTCGAGCTCAACCGCGCCGTCGCCGTCCTGCACGCCGACGGCCCGCAGGCCGCCCTCGAGGCGCTCGACGCGATCGCCGGCGACCCGCGCATGGCCCGCTACCACCTGCTCGGCGCGGTCCGGGCGGAGGTGCTGACGCAGCTCGGGCGTCCCGACGAGGCCGCGGCCGAGCTGGAACGCGCGGCCGACCTGGCCCCGACGCAGCGTGAACGGAACCTGCTCCTCGAACGAGCGGCCGCGACCGTCACGGACTGAGCGTGTCGGAGCGTGGAGATACGGTCCGTCGGGACGCGGATCTCCGTGGACGGCGGGAGGCCCGCCGGGTGAGGGTGGGGGCATGAGCGACGCCGGGGCCGCGACCGAGCCCACGACAGAGCCGGTGAACGATCCGGTCGTCGTGGACCCCGAGCCCGGCTGGCGCCGCGACGTCACCCTCTTCTTGAGCGGTCAGACGATCTCGCTGTTCGGGTCGATGCTCGTGCAGTACGCGGTCATGTGGCACCTGACGCTCGAGACCAAGTCCGGCGGCGTGATGGCCCTGTACGCGGTGTTCGGGTTCCTGCCGCAGGCCGTGCTCTCGATCTTCGGTGGCGTCTGGGCCGACCGCCTCAACCGCAAGCTCCTGATCATCGCGGCGGACGGCACGATCGCCCTGGTCACCCTCGCGCTGGCGCTGCTCATGAGCGCGGGTGCCGACGACCTGCTGTTCATCTTCGTCGCGATCGCCGTCCGCTCGGCGGGAGCCGGGATCCAGATGCCCGCGGTCGCGGCGCTGATCCCGCAGATCGTCCCGACCGACAAGCTCATGCGCGTCAACGGCATCAACGGCACCATCCAGTCGGCCATGATGCTCGTCGCCCCGGCCGCGGCCGCCGCGGTCTACGCGAGCATGTCGATCGTCGCCGTGTTCTACATCGACGTGGTCACCGCGGTCCTGGGCATCGGCCTGCTCCTCCTGGTGAAGGTCAGGCCGCTGGTCCGGGAGCACACCGAGAAGCTCGGCTACCTCGACGACCTGCGCGGCGGCGTGCGGTACATGCTCACGCACCCGTTCGTGCGGTGGATCCTCGTGCTCTACGCGGTCGTGTTCGTGCTCATCGTCGCGCCGTCGTTCCTGACGCCGCTGATGATCGCTCGGACGTTCGGCGAGGAGGTCTGGAAGCTGACCGCCAACGAGCTCGCGTTCAGCATCGGCATGGTGATCGGCGGTGCGCTCATCGCGACGTTCGCGACGAGGTGGAACCGGGTCGCGCTCATCCTCGGGTCGACAGTCGTGTTCGGCATCCTCTCGATCGGCCTCGGACTGTCCACCAACCTGTGGGTCTTCTTTTCCTTCATGTTCGTGCTCGGGCTGTCGGTCCCCGCCTTCTCGACGCCGAGCTACACGGTGCTGCAGGAGACCGTCGAGCCGGAGATGCAGGGTCGCGTCTTCGGTTTCGTCGGGATCGTCATGGCGCTCGCGATGCCGTTCGGCATGGCGGTGTTCGGGCCTCTTGCCGACCAGTTCAGCGTCGAGTCGCTGCTCGTGGTCGCGGGCCTCATGCTCCTGGCCGTCGTCGCGATCGCACTGGCAGTCCCGGCCGGGCGTCGTTTATTGCGGGCGGCCGATGCACACGCCGCTCTCTGACCCACGCACCGGATGACCGAGGGTGCCCGATGCCCGACGATGGGGGCATGAGCTTCACCCTGGAGGGCCGCCACGTGCGGCTCGAGCACCTGACCCTCGACCACGTGGACGGACTCGCGGCCGCGGCCGCTGGCGAGCGGGGAAGCTTCGGGTACACCTGGGTGCCCGACGGCCGCGACGAGGCCGAGAGGTACGTCCGAGGAGCTCTCGAGCAGCCCCGAGCGGTGCCCTTCGCCGTCCGCCGGCTGGCCGACGACACCCTCGTCGGGAGCACGCGGTTCCTCGACCTCGAGGTGTTCGAGACTCCGACGCCGTGGCCGCCGGGCGTCGCGGTCGGGAGCGCACCCGACGACGAGCACCCGCCGTCCGTCGCCGAGATCGGGAGCACCTGGTACTCGGCGAGCGCCCAGCGGACCCCGGTGAACACGGAGACGAAGCTGCTGCTGCTCACGCACGCGTTCGAGACGTGGCGCGTGCTGCGCGTGACCCTCAAGACCGACGCGCGGAACTGGGCGTCGCGCAACGCGATCGAGCGGATCGGAGGCCGGTTCGAGGGTGTTCGCCGCGCGCACACGATGGCGACCGACGGAACGGTGCGCGACTCGGCGTACTTCTCGATCGTCGCGGCGGAGTGGTTCGCGGTGCGCGCGGGGCTCACGAACCGGCTCCGCTGACGCCTCTCGTCAGGGCGTCGCGACGAGACTCCAGGAACTCCCGTTCCGCGTCGTTCTCCGTCAGCGCCGACGCACGCTCGTACTCCGCCGCGGCCTCCTCGGAGCGGTCCAGGCGCCGCAGGAAGTCCGCACGCACCGAGTGGAAGAGCGCGAAGTGCTGCAGGGGCAGCCCGTCCACCAGGGCGAGGCCGGCGGCGGGTCCGTCGACCTCCGCGACCGCGACCGCCCGGTTCAACGCGACCACCGGAGTCGGCGTGACGGCGAGAAGCTGGTCGTAGAGGGCCACCACCTGCCACCACTGCGTGAGCGAGGCGGTCGGGGCGGACGCGTGCACCGCCTGGATCGCGGCCTGGAGCTGGTACGGACCGGGCTGGTTGCGGCGCAGCGACTCACGGACCAGGGCGAGGCCCTCGTCGAGCATCGCGCGGTCCCACAGCGTGCGGTCCTGGTCGGCCAGCAGGACCAGCCCCGAGTCGGAACGGGCCGGGCGGCGGGCGTCGACCAGGAGCATCAGCGCCAGCAGGCCGGCCGCCTCGGGCTCGTCGGGCATGAGCTCGACCATCAGCCGGCCGAGCCGGATCGCGTCGGCACACAGGTCCTCGCGCATCACGGCCGGGCCGCTCGACGCCTGGTGGCCCTCGGTGAAGACGAGGTAGACGACCGCGAGCACGCTGCGCAGCCGGTCGGGGAGGTCCGGGTCCGCCGGGACCCGGTAGGGGATCCGCGCGTCGCGGATCTTGCCCTTGGCCCGCACGAGGCGCTGCTGCATGGTCGGCACCGGCACCAGGAACGCGTGCGCGATCTGCTCGGTGGTCAGGCCGCCGACCATCCGCAGCGTGAGCGCGACCTGCGCCTCGGGCGCGAGCGCGGGGTGGCAGCACGTGAACACGAGCCGGAGCTGGTCGTCCCGCACCGGCCCCACCTCCACGTGCTCCTGGGCGTACAGCAGTGCCGCCTCCGCGTGCCGGTCGTCGCGCGACGCCTCGCGTCGCAGCCGGTCGATGGCCTTGCGGCGCGCAGTCGTGATGATCCAGCCGGCCGGGCTCGGTGGCACACCCTCGCGCGGCCAGTGCTCGACGGCCGCGACGAAGGCGTCCTGGACGGCCTCCTCGGCGACGTCGAGCGAACGGAACGCCCGGGTCAGCACGGCGACCGCGCGGCCGTGCTCCGCGCGGAACACGGCCGCGATCTCGTCGTCCGAGATCCCGCTCGGTGACCCCGAGGGGGTTGTCAACGGAACGGCCGGACCTCGATCGGCAACGTCGTGGCCAGCGCCAGCTGCGATCCCCACGACATGGCCTCGTCGAGGTCAGGGACGTCGACGATGGTGAAGCCGCCGAGGTGCTCCTTGCCCTCGACGTACGGGCCGTCCGTCGTGAGCACCTCGCCGTCCTTCGCGCGCAGCACGGTCGCGGTGCTCGGGTTGTGCAGGCCGCCCGCGTACACCCACACGCCGGCCTCCCGCATGGCGTCGTCCACGGCACCGACGGCCCGCATGATCGGCTCGAGGAACTCGGGGTCGGGCATCGGGCCGTCGGGCTCGATCACGCTCAGCAGGTAGTGGGTCATGGCGTCCTCCTCGTGTTCGTCGCCGGCCCTCGGCCAGCGTCTCACTGCCTGTACGAACGGAGAACAGGCCGATCGACAGCGGATGGCGCCGTGGACGCTCGCGTCTGTTGCGTTGTCGGTGGTGGCTGGAATGGTGGTCTGTCGGAACGACGACGGACAGACAGGAGCCCAGCATGTTTGACCACCCGCTCACCGCCCGCGTCCTGGGCCCCGTCCTCGTGCCCGGCGACGACGGCTTCGCCGACGAGGTCCTCGCGTACAACCGGGCCGTCGTCCACCGGCCGGACCTCGTGGTCGGTGCGACGAGCACGCAGGACGTGGTCGAGGCGGTCCGGTGGGCCGCGATGCAGCGCCTGCCGCTGAGCGTTCAGGCCACGGGTCACGGCGCGCGACGGCCGGTGACCTCGGGCGTGATGGTCACGACGAGCCGGATCACCGGAGTCGCAGTCGACGCCGAGACGGCGGTCGCGACGATCGGCGCGGGTTCCGCCTGGACGGACGTCGTGACTGCGGCCGACCCTGAGGGGCTCACACCGGTGGGAGGAGCGTCGACGCACGTCGGGGTCGTCGGCTATCTGCTCGGTGGAGGCCTCGGGCCGCTCGCGCGCAGTCACGGGTTCAGCTCGGACCGGATCGAGTCGCTGACCGTGGTCACCGGGACCAGCGAGGTGGTCGAGGCCAGCGCCACCGAGGCCCCGGACCTGTTCTGGGCGTTGCAGGGCGGGTGGTCCGGGCTCGGCGTGGTCACGCAGGTGCGTCTCCACCTGGCGTCCGTGCCCGAGCTGTACGCAGGCTCGCTGATGTTCGACACGGAGGACATCCCCGCGGTGCTGCGCGGCTGGCTGGACTGGACGGCGCGCGCGGACGGCGTGACGACCACGAGCGCCGCGATCGTCCGGTTCCCCGCGCTCGAGATGGTCCCGCCACCGCTGCGCGGACGGACGCTGCTGTCCCTGCGGTTCGCGCGTCCGGGCGACGCGGAGTCCGGCGTGGAGGCCGCCGCACCCCTGCGGGAGCTTGCGCCCGTGATGGTCGACGACCTCGACGTCCTGCCCGCGGCGCAGGCCGAGCGGATCCACGGTGACCGGGTCGCGCCGGCACCGAGCTGGACGCGGGGGCTGATGCTCGCGACGTCCGACGACGACCTGTCGACCACTCTCCTCGAGCACGCAGGGCCCGGCCAGGACTTCCCGTTCCTCGCCGTCGAGCTGCGGCACGTCGCCGGCGCCACGGCACGCGACGTGCGTGGTGGGTCCGCCGTGGCGGGCCGTGGCGCTGCGTTCGTGCTCGGCGTGCTCGGCGTCGACCCGACGACGTTCGAGACCGAGCTGCCCGCGGCGGCCGAGTCGTTCTTCGCCGCTCTCGCGCCGTGGGCGGCCGACGAGATGAACCCGAACTTCGCGGGCCGGGGACAGGCACGCTGGAACGCGGCGACAGCCGACCGTCTGGGTGACGTCCGGCATACGTACGACCCTGCCGGGGTGTTCGCGCTCCCCTGAGCTGGGGAGGAAGCGTGAAGGCTCATCAATTCGCCGGACACGCTTCACCCGGCCGTGGCACGCTTCGCGAGGCTGTGCCGGTCCGTTCGGGGGCACGAGCGGGCAGGCCTGACATCACGAGAGGTTCGGATGACGTTCGCAGGGGGACCACGCAGGGTGGCGCGGGGAGCCGCGGGGACGTTCGTCGTCTCCCTCGGGCTGGTGCTCGGACTGACGTCGTGCTCGGCGGACCCCCCGGGCCCGGACGAGGCCAGCAAGGAGCTCGCGGCCGCGCTCTCGTCGGGAACGTTCACCTCGGCGCCCCTGACGTCGACCGACGCGACCGCGGCAGCCGCCCAGTGGGCCGCTGCCTACGAAGGCCTGCAGCCGTGGACGCCCAAGGTCGAGCTCGCATCCAGCACGGTGGACGAGAAGGACGAGGACTCCGCCACGGCAACCCTGCGTTTCACGTGGGACCTGGACGACAGCGACGCCGACTGGACCTACGAGACGCACGCCAGGTTGACGCGCGCCGAGGACGACACGTGGCAGGCCGCCTGGGCGCCGACCATCCTGGCGCCCGACCTGAGCGAGGCCGAGAAGCTCGTCGTGAAGCGGGCCGCCGCGACGCGGGCCAACGTGCTCGGAGCCGGCGGCGCGCCGATCATCGAGCCGCGCGCGGTCAACCGCATCGGTCTCGACAAGACGCACGTCGTCGCGGCAGACCAGGATGCCTCGGCCCGCGCGCTCGCAGTGGCACTCGGCATGAACGCCGACGAGTACGCGGCGAAGGTCGCGGCGGCCGGGCCGAAGGCGTTCGTCGAGGCGATCGTGCTGCGCGACAACGACTCGTCCTACGACCGGGGGGTGATCGCGGCGATCCCGGGAGTCAGCGCGTTGTCCGACACCATCCCGCTCGCGCCGACCCGCTCCTTCGCCCGCCCGATCCTGGGGACGGTCGGTGACGCGACCGCGGAGATCGTCGAGAAGTCCGACGGTGCTGTCGCGGCCGGTGACCTCGCGGGGCTGTCGGGGCTCGAGCGGCAGTACGACGCCCAGCTGCGCGGCTTCCCCGGCTTGAGCATCGAGGCGGTCGGGGCCGACGGCGCTGCGGTGCGTGAGCTGTACGAGCAGGACCCGGTCGCGGGAACGCCGCTCCAGACGACGTTGGACGTCGACCTCCAGCAGGCGGCGGAGAACGTGCTCGTCGGCGTAGGACCCGCCAGCGCGATCGTGGCGATCCGGCCGTCGACCGGTGACGTCCTCGCGGCGGCGAGCGGTGCCGGCGGCGAGGGGATGTCGACCTCGACGCTCGGTCAGTTCGCCCCGGGGTCGACGTTCAAGGTGGCCAGCGCGCTCGCGCTCCTGCGATCCGGCCTCTCGCCCGACTCGCCGGTCACCTGCCCGGAGACCGTCACCGTCGACGGTCGCGAGTTCCAGAACTTCCCGGGCTACCCGGCTGACAAGCTCGGCGACGTCCCGCTGCGGACGGCCTTCGCCAACTCGTGCAACACCGCCTTCATCTCGGCGCGTGACTCGGCGTCGCAGGACGAGCTCATCGACGCGGCAGGCTCGCTCGGGCTCGACCCGGACGCGTCGCTCGGGTTCCCCGCGTTCCTCGGGGCGGTGCCGGGCGACTCGGACGGCACGGACCACGCGGCGTCGATGATCGGGCAGGGACGCGTGCTGGCGTCGCCGCTCGGCATGGCGACGGTCGCGGCGTCGGTGGCCAAGGGCTCGACCGTCGTGCCCCGCCTCGTCGTCGTCCCCGAGGGCACGCCCGCCCCCGAGCCGAGCGAGACCGACGAGCCGGCCCCGGACGCGTCAGAGTCCGCTCGCCCGCAGGTGCCGCTGACCGCGGAGGAGGCGGCGACCCTGAAGTCGCTCATGCGCAGCGTGGTCACCGAGGGCGGCGCGTCGTTCCTGCAGGACGTTCCGGGCGACGAGGTGGCTGCCAAGACGGGGACCGCGCAGTTCGGCGAGGGCGACGACCTGCAGAACCACGTATGGATGATCGCGGTGCAGGGTGACCTGGCCGTCGCCGTCTTCGTCGACGTCGGTGACTACGGATCGACCACCGCGGGCCCGCTCCTGAAGTCGTTCCTGGAGGCCGCGCAGCCGCAGGGCTGACACGTGAGTACACCCTCACGTGCCATGAGCCCCGGGACTGTGCGAGCGTCTTCCCGTGAGCGATGACGACACGAGGTCCCAGTACGAGCGCATGGTCGCCGGCGACTGGTACGAGGCCACCGCCGACCTGGTGGCCATGACCAACCAGGCCCAGGAGCGGGCACACCAGTACGCGGACGCGTTCCGGATAGACGCCGACGCGGCACAGGTCGAGCTGCGGGCGCTTCTGGGGACTCTCGGCGACGACACGACGATCCGCCCGCCGCTGTACGTCGACTACGGCAAGCACCTCCACATCGGCGCGCGGACGTTCGTGAACTTCGGGCTGGTGGCGCTGGACGTGGCGCCGATCCACATCGGCGACGACGTCCTCCTGGGTCCGAACGTCCAGCTCCTCACGCCCGTGCACCCGATCGACCCCGAGGCTCGGGGCGCCAAGCTCGAGTCGGCGAGGGCGATCACGATCGGCAACAACGTGTGGCTCGGTGGCGGCGTGATCGTGTGCCCCGGCGTGACGATCGGCGACAACACGGTCGTCGGCGCCGGCTCGGTGGTGACCAAGGACCTCCCCGCCGACGTCGTGGCGGTGGGCAACCCGGCCCGCGTCGTGAAGGAGGTCTGAATGACCGGCATCCTGCTGCCGCGCGACCTGCCGATCGCGCAGCTCGTCCCCTATGCCAGGCGTGCGGAAGCCCTCGGATTCACCGAGATCTGGGTGGTCGAGGACCTGCCCTTCCGTGGCGGCATCGCGCAGGCCGGCGTCGTTCTTGCGAGCACCGAGCACATCCGGGTCGGCATCGGCATCCTGCCTGCGGCCGTGCGCAACCCGGTCTTCGCGGCGATGGAGGCCTCGACCCTCGCCGAGCTGTACCCGGGTCGGCTGGATCTCGGCGTCGGACACGGGATGCAGGGCTGGATCCGGCAGGTCGGTGCCTGGCCGGCCAGCCCGCTGACGATGCTCGACGAGCACATCGGTGCGCTCCGGGCGCTCCTGCACGGCGAGAGGGTCACGCTCGACGGGCGGTACGTCCAGGTCGACGGGGTGCAGCTGAACACGCCGCCGGCGACGCCGCCGCCGGTCTATGCCGGGGTGCGCGGGGCAAGGTCGCTCGCGCTCGCCGGCCGGGTCGCCGACGGCGTCGTGCTGGCCGAGCCTGTGACGCCGGAGTACCTGGCGCAGGTGCTGGCGCACGTCGGCCGGCGCGTGCCGGTCGTCGCCTACTGCGTCGCCGCCGTGGACGCCGACGCGGACCGGGCTCGTGACCGCGTGCGGCCAGCCCTCGAGTGGGTGGGCGATCCCGACTGGGCGCCGCACATCGACCCGCTGCCGTTCGCCGACGAGTTCCGCGCGCTCCGGGCGTCATCGTCGAGCCGGTCCGAGTTCATGGCCCGCGCCCCGGCCGGCTGGGTCGACCAGCTGGCCGTCGTCGGGACGCCGGCGCAGGCCAGGGCACGGCTCGCGCAGCTGCGCGAGGCCGGCGTCACCAGCCCGGTGCTCATCCCGGCAGGCCCCGACCCGCGCAGCGCCCTCGAGGAGCTAGCGTCGCTCGTATGAGTCGAGTCGTGGTCACGGGTGGCAGCGGAAAGCTCGGGCGGGCGGTCGTCACGCACCTCGCCGAGCAGGGGTACGAGGTCGTCAACGTGGACACGACACCGCCCCCGCCCGGCCAGCCCGCGCTGTTCACGCGCGTCGACCTGACCGACCTCGGTCAGGTCACCGAGGCGCTGACCGGGATCGACGACCGCTACCAGGGCGTCGACGCCGTCGTGCACCTCGCGGCGATCCCCGCGCCGGGTCTGCGGCCGAGCGGTGCGACGTTCGCGAACAACGTGCTGAGCACGCACCACGTGTTCGACGCGGCCCGACGAGCGGGCATCCGGAACGTCGTGTGGGCGTCCAGCGAGACCGTCCTCGGCCTGCCGTTCGAGACGCCCCCGCCGTACGCGCCGGTCGACGAGGAGTACACGGTCCGGCCCGAGAGCACGTACTCGCTCGGCAAGGCCGTTGAGGAAGAGATGGCCCGGCACTTCGCTCGCTGGGACCCGGAGGCCAAGCTGATCGGGCTGCGCTTCTCGAACGTCATGGACGTCGAGGACTACGCGCAGTTCCCGTCGTTCGAGGCCGACCCGCGGCAGCGCATCTGGAACCTGTGGAGCTACATCGACGCGCGTGACGGAGCCTTGGCCGTGCAACGCGCGCTCGAGTCCGACCTCACCGGGTTCGAGGCGTTCATCGTGGCCTCCCCGGACAACGTCATGAGCACCGACTCGGCCGACCTCATGGCGCGGTACTTCCCGGACGTCCCGCTCAAGCGACCCGTGCACGGCACCGAGACGCTCCTGTCGATCGACAAGGCGCGCCGGCTCCTCGACTTCCAGCCCGTGCACAGCTGGCGCAACCACGTCTGAGCCGTCACTGCCCTGGTCACTGGGCCCTTTCACCCCCGTGGCCGCGTATCCGTGGGCGTCGGCCGCACCCCTAGGGATGTGCGGCCGAGTGGAGGTCGCGCACCCACCACCCTGACGACGCGGGCCCGCTCCCGCGCGCCGTCCGAGGGAGCCACCCATGAGCAGCGCCGTGCCGTTCGCGTTCCTGGTCCATCCCCGGGCCCAGATCGGGCAGGACCTGGCCCGGATCTGGCGTCCGCTGGGGGCGATCCCCGAGCGGCTGCTCGACGCGGCCGTCCGCCGGCTGCCGCTGCCCCCGGCGTCGATCTCGCGCGTGCTCCTGGGCGACCAGCCCGCCGGCGACGTGGTGTACGTGCCCTACGGCGCGCGACACCTGCTGAGCGAGCCCGGCGAGGGCCGGGCGCGCGTCACACGTGCGGTCGAGCACGCGGCCTCGCTCGGCGCCGGGGTGGTGGGCCTGGGCGCGCTGACCGCGACCGTCACCGCCGGCGGCGTGAGCCTGCGCGGGCGGACCGACATCGGTGTGACCAACGGCAACGCGTACACCGCGGCCGTCGTCGAGGACCAGCTGCTCGCCCTGCTCGGGCACCGGCGTCGCGTCGCCGTGGTCGGGGCCACCGGAAGCGTCGGCACCACGCTCGTGCGTCTGCTCGCGCGCGGCGGTGCGGTGGACTCGCTGACGCTCGTCGCCCGTGGGGATCCCAAGCTCGCGATGCTCCAGAAGGAGGTGGGGGGTCGGGTTCCGACGACCATCGCCACCGACGTCCTCGGCGTGCGCGACTGCGACGTCGTGGTGCTCCTGACCGCGTCGACGGAGGCTCTGCTCGGTGCGGAGCACCTGGCGCCCGGCGCCGTCGTGCTCGACGCGACGCAGCCGCGCAACACCGACCCCGACCTGCTGGTGCAGCGCCCGGACGTGACGGTCGTCGACGGTGGCGTGGTCGACATCCCGACCATGCGCCTCCGGGGTGCGGACATCGGCCTGCCGCCGGGGCGCGCGTACGCGTGCTTCGCGGAGACGTTCCTGCTCGGTCTGGCCGGCCACGCCGGTCACTTCTCGATCGGCGTACCGACCCTCGACCAGGTCTCGCACGTGCGCGACCTCGCGCACCGGTTCGGGCACCTCGGGTTCGGCGCCGCCCCGCCGACGAGCTTCGGACGGCCGCTGCCGGAAGCGCTGGTGTCGGTCCGATGAGGCGCGTCGTCCTGCTCGGCGGCGGGTACGTCAGCCTGCACGCGTACGGTGCGCTCGCCCGGCGCCTGCGCGGCGAGCTGCGTCGTGGCGAGGTGGAGATCGTCGTGATCAGCGCGGACACCGTGCACAGCTTCCACGGGTTCACCGGCGAGGTTCTGGCGGGGCTGCTGCCCATCGACCTGACCCGGACCCCGCTCACGGAGGCGATGCCGAAGGCCCGGGTCATCCACGCCCGCGTCACCAGGGTCTCGCTCGACGACCGCCAGGTGCACTACGGCGTCGGTCAGGTCGTCACCTACGACGCGCTCGTCGTCGGCACCGGCGCGCGCGAACCGGTCGCCGGCCTCGAGGGCGCGCTGACCCTGCGGGGTCCGGGCGACATCATGAGGGTGGTCGAGCGTGCCGACGACGGACCGGTCGTGGTGATCGGCGGCGGCCTGGCCGGCGTCGAGCTTGCGGCGGCTCTCGCGGACCGCGGCTCGTCGGTGACGCTGGTGCACGCGGGCGACGCTCTGGTGCAGGCCCTGCGTGCGGAGCAGCCCCGGCTCGCGGTCCGTTGCGACCGTGAGCTCGCGCGCCTCGGCGTCGACGTACGGACCGGCGTGCGGGCGGTGTCGGTCGACGCGTCCGGGGTGGCCCTGTCCGACGGGTCGAGGCTCGACAGCCGCGTGGTCCTCGCAACGACCGGCCAGCGGGCGGTCGCGCTGCCCGGTCTCGACGACCTCCCGCGCGACCCGCAGGGCCGTCTGGTCACCACCCGTGAGCTCGAGGTCGCGCCCGACGTCTGGGCCGCGGGGGACGCGGCTCGTGTGCTGCACCCGCGCTCGGGCGAGCCTGTCACCGCGAACGCGCTGTGGGCCATCAAGGCGGGCGACCAGGTGGGTCGCAACGTCGCGCACGTGCTGCGAGGCGGTTCGTCGCGACCGTTCCGGTACCTCGGCCTCGGACAGGCCGCGTCGTTCGGCGTCGGTCACGGCGTCGCGGACCTCTACGGTCTCCCGATCACCGGCTGGGCCGCCTGGCTCCTGCGCGTCGGGTTCTTCGTGCGCTTCATGCCGTCGCGCTCACGGGCCGTGCGCGTCCCGGGTGCGCTGGTGCGCGGGCGTCGCCCGGTCCACGAGGCGGCACCGAGGACCAGCCTGACGGCAGGTACCGTTCCGGGGTGAGCAGACGATGACCGTTCGACACGCCCTGGCGCGCGGGTTCTGGCGGGTGAGCCGGTGGACCCTGAAGACCGAACGGGTGCCGACGGACGGTGCGGGGCTGCTCATCGGCGCACCGCACACCTCGAACTGGGACTTCATCCTGATGCTCGCCATCGCCGGCGAAGGTGAGGTCCCCATCCGGTGGCTCGGCAAGAACGGGCTCTTCCGGGGGATCGGCGGACCGGTCATGCGCGGGCTCGGGGGCATCCCGGTGGACAGGGCCAACCCGGCCGGGCTCGTCGACGACCTGGTCGCGCGGATCCAGGGTGGTGACCGCTTCTACCTCGTCGTCACACCCGAGGGCACGCGCAGCGGTGACGGCTGGAAGTCCGGGTTCTACCGCATCGCACGCGCTACGGGCCTGCCGGTCACGCTCGGCTACGTCGACCGCACCACGATGACCGCTGGGCTCGGCCCGACGATCGAGCTGACGGGCGACGTGCCCGCGGACATGGACGTCATCCGAGCGTTCTACGCCGACAAGTCCGGCTTCGTGCCCGCGCGCCGCACCGAGCCGCGGCTCCGCGAGGAAACTGCCTGACGGTTCCGCCGCGCGCGTCGCCCTCACCTGCGACGATGCCCGGATGACCGTGGACGTCCCGACGGCCGCGGAGGTCGTCGGCCAGCCGTACAGCTGGTCGGTGTCGACCGGTGACCACCCCGAGGGGATCTGCACGGTCACCAGCTCCTGAGAGGCATGTCTCGGCACCCCTCGCTAACGTCGGTCGGATGAGGGCACACGACGAGCTCGACTGGTCCCGGACCGACCTCCACCCGGCCGGCGTCCATGGCTGAGAACCTGGTCGCGCGGGCCGTCGTCGAGGTGCCGGCGTCGGCCGAGGAGGTCTGGTCGGTGCTCGTGGACCCGACCCAGCGCTGGATGGTGGGTGCACGCGTGACCAGCACCTACGAGGTCGGGGACCCCATCACGTTCGACGGGGAGTGGGAGGGCAAGCCCTTCCAGGACCACGGCGAGATCGTCGAGGTCGACCCGCCGAACCTGCTGCGGTACACCCACTACTCACCGTTGTCCGGACAGCCCGACGTGCCGGAGAACTACCACCACCTGACCTTCACGCTGGTGGAGTCCGGGGGGTCGACGACGGTCTCGCTCGAGCAGGACGGCAACGGCTCCGCCGACGAGGTGAAGCACGCCGAGGGCCTCTGGGGGCAGGTGCTCGAGGCACTCGCTGCTGCGATCGCTCCGGATGCGAAGGCATCAGAGCCGACGTAACGTCGAAGCGTTGCCAACCCGAAAGGAGTGATTCCCATGGGTATCGACGACAAGGTCTCGAATGCCGCACAGGACGCCAAGGGCAAGGTCAAGGAGGCCACCGGCAAGGTGACCGACGACGAGCGCCTCGAGGCGGAAGGCAAGGCCGACCAGGCCAGTGCCGACCTCAAGCAGGCAGGCGAGAAGGTCAAGGACGCGTTCAAGTAACGGACCGTCTCCACGTACCGGGGCCCCTGTCTCTCGACGAGAGAGGCGGGGGCTCTCGTCTGCCTGAATCCAGGTGACCAAGAAGCAACACTCATTGCGCAACGACTATTGCGCAATGAGTGTTGCGCGTCGTACGGTGGTGCCATGAGCACCGACGGCACCACCGAGTCGCACCCCTTCGCGGGAGCTGAACGGTCCAGCGACCCCGAGCGCATCCGGGCGCTCGCCCACCCGCTGCGCCTCGAGCTGCTCGACTTCCTCGCGGACGTCGGCGAGGCCACGGCCACCGAGTGCGCCAAGCACACGGGCGAGACGGTGGCCAACTGCTCGTTCCACCTGCGCCTCCTCGCCCGCTACGGGTTCATCGAGCCCGCCGCCCGTCGCGGCCGTGAGCGCCCGTGGCGCCGCGTCGAGACGCGCCAGTACTTCACGCCCGACGTGTCGGTCCCGGGGTCGATCCACGCGGTCGCCGAGCTCGCGGAGATCGCGGTTCGCCGCGAGGCCGACCAGTTCGTGGACTTCATGCGCGAGCGCGCCGCCCGCACCGAGGAGCTGGCCGGCCAGCGCCTGCCGGTCGTCCTGAACGGGGAGTCGTTCTGGGCCACGCCCGACGAGGTCGAGCAGCTCAACGAGGCGATCGCCGCGCTCATGGAGCCCCTCCTCGTCCGCTCGTCCGACGCGACCGGACGTCCGCCGGGCGCGCGCCTCATGCGCTGGTTCTCGACGCTCCACCCTGATCTCGCGTTCCCTGCAGCACCCGGTCCGGAGGCGTCCGACGCCCCCCAGCAGACAGCCCAGCACTCCCCAGAGGAGGCGTGACATGGTCGCGCTGACGTACGACGTGCGCACGGTGCGCATCCCCATCCCCCGACTCGTGCTCCGCGCCGGCCGAGCACGCCTGCAGCGGCGCCCGGTCCCGGTCGCGCACCGCCCGCACTGGGTGCGGACCGAACGCGCCGCTGCGGAGCGTCGCAACGAGGCGCAGCGCGCCGCCGCCCTGGCTCTGCGGTCGGGCGCGGGGTACTGAGCCCCCGATCGAGCCATCCGGACGGCGGTCCGCGCCGAACCCTGTGCGTCACACTCCTTCGACGCTCGGTGCTCCCATGTCTCTCGTCCGGCCCGCGGCCACGGCCGCACTCGTCGTGGACCGCCGCGGCACCGCCGCAGAGCGGGCAGCCGAGCGGTGGGGCACACTGGCCCGCGTGGAGCCAGCCCCGAGACCGTCCGGTCCCGCCGCTGACCCCGGCGCGTCCCCGATCTCGGCCGAGTCGCTGCTGGCCGCGGTCGCGATCGGCGACGACTCCGCCTTCGCGGCCCTGTACGACACCCTCGGTCGTGGCGTGTTCGGCACGTGCCTCGGCGTCCTGCGCGACCCGGACCACGCGGCCGAGGTCGCCCAGGAGGTCTGGGTCGAGGTCTGGCGGCAGGCGCCACGGTTCGACGCCACCCGCGGGTCCGCGCGCACCTGGGCGCTCACGCTCGCGCACCGGCGGGCTGTCGACCGGGTGCGCTCCGTGCAGTCTCAGCGTGACCGTGACCAGCGCGACCTCGACCTGAGCCCCGAGCGTCCGTCCGACGTGGTGGCCGACGAGGTCGAGGCCGCGCTCGAGCAGACCCGGGTGCGTGACTGCCTGGGCACGCTCACGCCGACGCAGAAGGAGTCCGTGGTGCTCGCCTACTACGGCGGGCGGACCTACCGTGAGGTGGCCGACGAGCTCGCCGCGCCGCTGCCCACCGTGAAGTCGCGCATCCGGGACGGCCTGCTCCGGCTCCGCGACTGCCTGGGGGTGAGCTCATGAGCGAGAACCCGACCCACGCGGAGCCCTCGGGACCGGACCTTCCGTCCGACGACGCCCGTTCGCTGCTCGGCGCCTACGCCGTGCACGCCGTGGACGCCTCCGAGCGTGCCGCCGTCGAGGAGCTGGTGGCCGCCGACCCGGAGGCCGCGCGTCAGCTGGCCGACCTGACTGCCGTCGCCGCGATCCTCGGCGACGCGGTCGCTGCCGACCCGCCGCCGGCCCTGCGCGACGCGGTCCTCTCCGCGGTCGCGACGACCCCGCAGGTCGGCCCACGCCATGCGGCAGCAGAGAGCCCGTCGATACCAGACGTCGAGACGCCCGTGACCGACCTGGCGTCGCGTCGGCGCCCACGTCGGACGCAGTGGCTGGCGATCGCCGCGGCGGTCGTCGTGGGCGCCGCCATCCCGACGGCCATCGCGGTGCAGCAGGCGCAGCGGGCGAACGAGGTCGAAGAGCAGCAGCAGGCGCTCGCGGACCTGCTGACGGACCCCTCGGCCGTCGTCGTGCACGGCACGCTGGACGGCGGGGGCACGGCGACCGCCGTCATGACGGACTCACAGGCGCTGGTCAGCGCGTCGGACCTGCCGGATCCTGGCGACGAGCACGTCTACCAGCTCTGGGTGGTCAGCGGTGACGAGGCGGCGTCTGCCGGCATCCTCGCCGACGCAGGCGGCAGCGCCCGAGCGTTGACGGACGACTTCTCCCCGGGCGACGCGCTCGCGATCACGGTGGAACCCGCGGGCGGCTCGGACCAGCCCACGACGACGCCGGTCGTCGTCCTCTCGGCCGCCTGACCTGCTCGTCGCACCTCCCCGAGGCGCCTACGGGTGCTACCCGTCTCGCGACCGAGCACTGGAGGCAACCCGTCGTTGGGCGACCTCCAGCACTCGTGATTCGGCCCGGCCCGTCAGTGTGCGTGCGTGTGGCGCAGGCGGCTCAGCAGACCCTTGCGGGTGATCGGGCGCACGTCCTGCTGGCGCGCGGCGCAGGCGCGACGACGTTCGACGGCCAGGGCGAGCTGACGCTCGCGGTTGAGGTAGTCCATGAGGTTGAGCTCGGGGTTCACGTGGGGTCTCCACTTCCTTGTGTGACACTGCGGCCGGGGTCTCCGGTGCCAGCCACTCTGCTCGCCCCGGGCGCGTGTACCAGAGGCTTAGGGCCCGAATCGGACGGGTGATCCTCACGAACGAAGCCCCCTCCCGCTCATCCGAGACGGACGAGCGGGAGGGGGCTTCGCAGTGGGCGGATCACATGGTCGGCATCAGGACCGCGTCGATGAGGTAGACGGTCGCGTTCGCGGTGTGGACGCCGCCGCAGATGACCTTGGCGCCGTTCACCGTGAGGTCGTCGCCCGAGCCGGCGACCTCGACCGTTCCGCCCTCGACGGTGGTCTGCGTGCCGGCCACCATGTCGGGCGAGAGCTGCCCGGGGACCACGTGGTACGTCAGGATCTTGGTCAGGGTCGCCGAGTCGGTCTTGAGCGACTCGATCGTGGCCGGGTCGATCGCTGCGAACGCGTCGTCGACCGGTGCGAACACCGTGAACTCCCCGCCGTTCAGGGTGTCGACCAGGTTCACGTCCGGGTTCAGCTGGCCCGAGACCGCGGCGGTCAGCGTGGTGAGCAGCGGGTTGTTCGACGCCGCCACCGCGACCGGGTCAGTCGACATGCCGGTCACGGAGCCAGGCCCGTCGGGGACGGCGGTCGCGTAGTCGGCACAGCCGGTGCCGACGAGGTCTGCAGCCGGGTCGGCCGTCATCGCGTCGTCGTCGGCCATCGCGTCGGGGGTCTGCGACGGCGCCGCCATCTCGGACGAGCCGGCTGTGGTGTCGTCGTCCGACGCGCTGGAGCAGGCGGTGAGCGCGAGGCCCGTCACGCCGGCGAGCAGGACGGCGGCGATGCGGGTGCGGTTCGTGGTGCGCATGGTGACTCCCTGTGATCGTGGTCCGGGCGGTGTGCCCGGTCGTCCCGTGTCGCAGGGTGGTTCGGGGCCGACGCAGTGCCGGATGGGTCCGGATCGTCGGCGGAGCTCGACCCATCCACGGGGTGCCTCGTCGCGAACCTCCGCCATGGACCTGCTCACGCTCGCGCTCATCGGCCTCATCGGCGGCCTCATCACCGGCATCTCGCCGTGCATCCTCCCTGTGCTCCCGGTCGTGTTCTTCGCCGGCGGCGTGGAGGCGGCGCGGGACAAGCCCCGCAGGCCCCCACCCGGAGCGGGTTCGGACGAGGGCAGGACGAGCGGACCGTCAGGCGCTGCGCGGCCGGTCGTCGCCGGCCGTGCCGCGCCGAGGGGGATGACTGTCGGTGCGCTCGCACAGCCGTCGTTCCTCACGCGCACGACGACGACGCCCGTCGGGGGACCCGCACCGACCAGCCAGAGCGCGCCGATGCCGGCGGCCGGTCCGTCGTCGGAGAGCCACGTCGCGGTCCTGGAGAGGACGCACTCCGACGACGAGCGGGACCGCGCTGCGGCGCGGCGTCCGTACCTGGTGATCGCCGGCCTGGTCACGAGCTTCACGCTGGTGACCCTCGTCGGGACCGTCGTGCTCAACCTGCTCGGCCTCCCGCAGGACCTGCTGCGCTGGGCGGGGATCGCCGTGCTGGCGCTGCTGGGGCTCGGACTGCTCGTGCCGCGCTTCGAGGAGCTGCTCGAGCGACCGTTCGCACGGCTGACCCCGAACCGGGTGCCGGGCAAGGGCCGGGGCGGGTTCGTGCTGGGACTCGGGCTCGGCGCGGTCTACGTGCCCTGCGCCGGCCCGGTGCTGGCGGCGATCACCGTGGCGGGCGCGACAGGGTCGGTCGGTCTGAGCACGATCGTCCTCACGGTGACGTTCGCCCTCGGCGCGGCGATCCCGCTGCTGGTCCTGGCGCTCGCAGGCCGCAAGGTGGCCGAGCGCATCGCGACGTTCCGGAACCACCAGCGGGGGATCCGTGCAGCGGGCGGGGTCCTGATGATCCTGCTGGCGCTCGCTCTCGCGTTCAACGTCACCGACGCGATCCAGCGCGCGCTCCCCGGGTACACCGACGCGCTCCAGGAGAAGGTCGCCGCCAACGAGACCGTGCGCGAGCAGCTCGACCTCGGCGGGCTCGTGACCGCGGAGAACCAGAAGATCGGCGACTGCACGAACAACTCGGCCGCGCTGGAGGACTGCGGACCGGCCCCGGCGCTGCGTGGCATCGACACATGGCTGAACACGCCGGACGGAGCGCCGATCGACCTGGCCGAGCTCCGGGGCAAGGTCGTCCTGCTCGACTTCTGGGCGTACTCCTGCATCAACTGCCAGCGCTCCGTCCCGCACGTCACCGCGTGGGACGAGGCCTACAAGGACGCCGGGCTCGTCGTGATCGGGGTGCACACCCCCGAGTACGCGTTCGAGCGTGAGACCCGCAACGTCGAGGACGGCGCGAGGCGGCTGGGGATCACCTACCCCGTCGCGCAGGACAACTCCTATGCCACGTGGACGGCGTACCGGAACCGCTTCTGGCCCGCGCACTACCTGATCGACGCGACCGGGACGATCCGCCAGGTGTCGCAGGGCGAGGGCGGGTACGTCCAGACGGAGGCCTTGATCCGCGAGCTGCTCGCCGACGCGGACCCCGGCGTAGCGCTCCCGGCATCGACCGACGTCGACGACACCACGCCCGTCGACGACGTGACGCCGGAGACCTTCCTGTCGGTCGGCAAGCACCGCAACGTGGCGGGCGACTACCGGGAGGGCACGTCGACGTACACGCTCCCCGAGGACCAGCAAACGGACACGATCGCACTTGGTGGAACATGGACGACCGACTATCAGGGCGCCACGGCGGGACCTGGCGCGACGATCCGGCTGCGCTACCACGCAGCAGTCGTCCAAGCAGTAATCGGCGGTGTTGGCGCCGTCACAGTGCGGATTCCACACACGAACGGGGATACGGCGGAGGATCTCGTCATTGATGTCGGGGGATCGCCGCGGGCATATCCGCTGGTCAGCGGCACGGAGACGGGGGAAGGGACGCTCGAGCTCCATGTTCCTGAGGGTGTCCAGGTGTTCTCCTTCACGTTCGGATGACACGCCGGGTGAACTGAACGACCGTCCGGATTGCGCCGGGTGAACGCCCAAGGAGGTCACAGCGCTCGCTCAGATACCGCCGACTGGGTGAAAAGAACGTGTGTGCGAAGTTGCGCGGGCGCGATCACTTCCTTCACAGACACCCGTCGGCTAATGTCGGACTTGTCAGCGAAAACGGCAAACCCTCTGCAAAGAGGGGACGCAAAGCCACGGGACCTACACGGTCAGCCGGGCTACCGAACAGACAGGACACCCACATGGACCAGCGTGGATACTCGGTCGACCCGTCAGAGACGTCGATCCCGGTCAAGAACGCGTTCCCGGCCACCCGCCTTCAGGCGTGGGCAGGACTCGCGGCCCGCGGCCAGGCGGTCGAGCTGGTTCCGGCGCAGCGCGAGCACGCGGCCGCCTGAACCACAGCACACCTTCGCACTCCACGTAACCCTCGCCCCTCGGGGCGGGGGTTTCGTCATGTCCGGCGACTGGGCACTGAATCCGTCTTGATGGGTCTTAGCACCCTGCGCCTGGGCGGCGGCGGGTCCCGTGCGCGAGCCCGCGTTCGAGTCGCCGGAGGGACAGCGAGCGCCCAACCGCAGGTCAGAGGCCAGTTCCGGACGGGTCGCAGACCAGATTCAGACCGACATGCGTCCATCCAGGTGGATAAATGCAGAATCTTCACAATGTCGGCTAGCCTCAGCGCAGCGGGCCCGCCACTCGGGGTGGTCCCAGGGTGGAAAGAAGAAGGTCGTATGAACAACTTCTCCCAGTGGCTCTGGCTGCTGATCTGGTGGTTCCTGTTCGTCGTCTACCTGATGATCCTGTTCCAGATCATCGGTGACCTGTTCCGCGACCGCGAGCTCAGCGGCTGGTGGAAGGCGCTCTGGATCATCGGACTCGTCTTCGCACCGTTCCTGATCGCGCTGATCTACCTGATCGCCCGCGGTCGTGGCATGGCCGAGCGCCAGGTCTCCGCCATGCAGAAGGCGCAGGCCAACCAGGACCAGTACATCCGTGAGGTCGCCGGTGGGAAGTCGCCCGCCGAGCACATCACCGACGCGAAGGCGCTCCTCGACGCGGGCACGATCTCGCAGGCGGAGTTCGACACCCTGAAGGCCAAGGCGCTCGCCTGACCTGCAGCTGAACGACGGCGTCCGGGCCGGTACCCCTCCAGGGGTGCCGGCCCGGAAGTCTGTCCGGACCTGCTCGCCGGGCGACGAGGCGGGACGGCGACGGGGCCGCCAGCACGACGCGAGCTAGAGCTCGTTCCTCTTCTGCAGGTACTGCATCGCGACCCAGCCGATCGGGATGCGCAACCAGTAGGTCACCACGCGGAAGACGACCGCGATGGAGGTCGCGACACCGGCGTTGATGCCGGTGATGCTGGTGAGAGCACCGGCGAGCGCGAGCTCGATGGTGCCCATGCCGCCAGGGGTGGGGATCAGTGCGCCGGCGGTGTTGCCGACGAGGTAGACCAGGGCGACCTGGATGAGCGTCGCGTGCTGCCCGAACGCCTGCATCGAGGCGTAGAACGCGAAGATGAACCCGAGCGTGATGAGCAGGTTGCCGGCCAGCGCGAGTGCGAGCCGCCACGGCTGACCGAGCACCTCGATGAGCCGGGGCCAGGTCTGCCGGAGCGTCGGGAGGGTCTTGGCGAGCACCCACTGCCGGACGCGCGGGATCAGCAGGGACGCGGCGACGAGCGCGGCGATGATGCCGATGATGATGAGCACCGCGGGCGAGATCGGGAGCTCGGACTGCTGGTTGCCCGAGATCAGGGTGAGCACGATCAGGAGCCCGAGCGTGACGATCAGCTGGCTGACCTGGACGAGTGCGACCGTCGCTGCCGACAGCGTGGCGGAGATGCCGCGCTTGGTGAGCATGCGCAGGTTGAGGGCGGCCGGGCCGAGGCCGGCGGGTGCGGCGAGCGCGACGAACGCTGCTGCCGTCTGCACAAGGATCGTGGTCCACAGGCGGAGCTTGACCGGCGAGAACGCGACGAACGCCAGGGCGGCGCCGAGCAGCGTGAGCATCCCGAGCAGGAACGCGACCGCGGTCCAGCGCCAGTCGCTCTCGACGAGCGCCGACGAGATCTCGTCGATGTTGATCGTCGTGACGACGAACAGGACCGCCACGATCGGCACGACGACGGTCAGCACCGTGCGCGCGCCGAACCGCACGAGCTGCTGCGGCTCCACGTCGGCCTCGGGAAGCCGTGCCACGAGGGCCGACCGAAGCTCGGGGAGGACCTCCTTGTGCGCGCGCATCTCGTCGCGTGTCAGGCGCGGCAGCGAGATCGTCTGCAGGAGAGGCCCGATCGCGCCGATGTCGTGGTCGGGGAGCACGTCGGCGGCGGACCCGACGGCCCGCTCGGCGCCGACGCGCAGGGCCAGCAGGGCGACGAGCTGCGTGACGTCCATCCGGCGCGCCAGGTCGGACGACGCGACGTCGCCCAGCTCCCAGCTGGTGATCCACACGACGGGCTGACCGACGACGTCCTCGACCAGGATCACGTCACTGGTCAGGGCGCGGTGCGCGATGCCGGCCTCGTGCGCGAGGTGCAGCTGGGCCCAGATCTCTGCGAGCAGCCCGTCGGTGAAGGCCTCCGGCGGCAGGTCCGCGAGCGGGACCGCGTGGCCGGGGCGTTCCTGGACCAGGATCATCGAGTCCTCGGCCTCGGCCATGCTCAGCAGCTTCGGCGTGCGGACGCCCGCGGCGCGAGCCGCGTAGGAGAGCAGCGCGGCGCGCTCGCTCGCCTGACGCAGGGAGACGACCGAGCGTCGCTCGATGCCCCGCATCCGCAACGAGCGCCACAGCCGGGTGAGCATGCCGACGACCTGTCGGTCGCCGTCGACCACGACGAGGTCGAGGTCGTCGCCAAGGTCTGTGGTCAGGGCGTAGACGCGGTTGCGGGTCGAACGGGTCAGCGCGCGCGCGGCGGGGTCGGTGCCGAGGTCGGGCAGCGGCACCTTGGAGTCCGCGGCCTCGGCCTCGGTGGTCGGGTCGGCGACACGCACGATCCGGACCGGGTCGAAGCCCGCGCGACGGACGCCGCTGACGAGGCTCTCGCCGTACGCGCGCTCCGAGCGGACACCCGAGAGGTACCGCACCCCGAGCCCGGCGACGCGGCCGACGAAGAACGAGACCATCAGGCCCGGCAGCGACACCCCGGCGGTGATGAGCAGGACACCGGTAGCGATCCAGAGCAGGTTCCAGGACCACCTCACGGTCCGCCGACGAGCACGCGGGCCGACGACGGTCAGGAGCCCGACCAGCAGTGCGACGTAGCCGGGAAGGGTCAGCACCCACTCGCCGCCGGAGCGGATGGACAGGCCGATCGAGAGCTCCTCGGACGCGAGCTGCTCGATCGCGTACCGCACGATCTCGTTCAGCAGCACCGCGACGAGCGCCGCGAGCAGCCCCTCGAGCAGCTGGCGCCCGAGCCGCCGGATCGCGAGCTCGGTGATCACGGCCAGAGGGACCAGGAGGGTCACGAGCCCCTCGAGCACCTGCACGGGCACGAACAGGATCTCGGACAGCAGCGAGGCGAAGCCCTGGACGTCCTCGGCGACGCCGGTCGTGGTGTTGTGCGCGTACGTGGCCAGCGCCATGACGAGGACGATGCCGAGCAGCGACAGGATGATGCCCAGCAGGTCGCTCGGGTGGTGCACACGCGCGCTCGGGATGTCGATGATCTCGATGGGCTGGCGGGGCGGTCCCACGGCGTCTGCGGGCGACGCGTCAGGTGGCTCGTCGCCGGCCGTCGCAGAGCCCGCGGCGGCGAGGTCGTCCGCCGCCGCGCGACTTGCGGACGGCGTCGCGGACATAGGGGCGAGTCTAGGCAGCCAGGCTCAGAACACAGGCTAGTTGGGTGTCCGTCGCGTGCGTGGTGCTGCGCACACGGCCGCGAGCGCCCGGCAGTCGAGTCGCGGCACGCGGTGCACGATTCGTGGGGATCGGTCCACTACCGTGGCGCACGAGCCGGCGCGAGAGCGCCGTGCCCCGACTCTCGTGGAGGCCTCGATGTCCAACCTCTCCGCAGCCGAAGCCTCGGCCGCCGCCCAGCGCGTCTGGTGGGTGCCCGTCGTCCGCGGCGTGTTCCTGCTGATCCTCGGCGGGGTCATGCTCGCCAACCCGCTCTGGTCGGTCACCGCGCTCGTGTGGATCTTCGGGTTCTTCGCGGTCCTCGACGGCATCGTCGCGATCGCCGAGTGGTTCACGCAGCGCAAGGAGGCGGGCGCCGGCTGGTGGCTGCTGACCGGCATCGTCAGCCTGGTGATCGGTCTGGTCGCCATGTTCTTCAGCGAGAAGACGGCAACGGTCGTGTTCTGGCTGATCGCGATCTGGGTCCTGCTCGTCGGCATCCTGCAGATCATCGCGTCGGTCATCCGCTACCGCGCCAAGGACGAGTTCTGGTCCTGGATCCTCGCGTCGGGGCTCACGTCGTTCCTGATCGGCCTGCTGCTCATCACGCACCCGCAGACGTCCGTGAAGGTCGTCGTCGTGATCCTGGGCCTGTTCGCGTTCGTCGCGGGCGTGCTGCTGGTCGTGGGCGGCTTCGCGTCGAAGAAGGTCGACAAGCCGGCCCCCACGGTCATCGAGGGCTGACCGCTAGTTGACGTGCAGTGCTGCCAGCCAGGCGGCGGGTATCAGGGCGTAGCCGACGAACACGAACGTGTCCATGATCGTGTGCGCGACGACCAACGGCATGACCCGCCGCCTGCGCGTGTAGTAGAACGCGAACAGCACACCCATGATCGCGTTGCCGACGAAACCGCCCCAGCCCTGGTACAGGTGGTATGAGCCGCGCAGCAGGGCGCTCGCCGCGATGATCACCGGGACCTTCCAGCGCAGCTCCCGGAGCCGCTCCATGAGGTACCCGACGACGATGACCTCCTCCAGCAGCGCGTTCTGCACGGCCGCGAAGAGCAGGACCGGGATGGTCCACCAGGCGGCATTCAGCGCGGAGGCCTGGACCTCGACGGCGAGCCCGAGGTAGCGAGCGCCGGCGTACAGCGCGAGGCCGGGGATGCCGATGCACGCGGCGAGCGCGACACCGACCCCGAGGTCCCGCAGCGGTCGCGTGAACGTGAGCCCGATCCGACGGACCGCCGAGCGTCCGTTGGCGGACAGCAGGTAGAGGGCGAGCGCGACGGGGATGAGCGCGAAGCCGATCTGCAGCAGCTGGTACGTCAGGTCCAGCCACGGACGCGGCGACCGGCTCGGGTTCAGCGTCGTCGACTGCGACCCCAGCGACTCCTCGCGGGTCAGCCGGTCGATGATGGCGACGATCGCGTAGAGCCCGGACCTGCCCAAGGAGAGGCCGAGGACGATCCAGATCTCGGTCGTGATGCGGCGGCGGTACGCCTTCTCGCTGATCGGGGGCGCGACGGCCAGGACCGAGGGCGTGCTGGGGGCGTCGGCAAACCTCGAACCGTCCACCTCGGCGGCAGGAGGCAGCCCGGCAGGTGGCGGCGCTGTCATGCCCCGAGGGTAGGACCGATCTCTGAGTGTTTGCTGGACGCCCGCTGAAGGACCGCCCTACCGGAACGTGCGCAGCCGCAGCGAGTTGCCGACCACCAGCACCGACGAGAAGGCCATCGCCGCACCCGCGATCATCGGGTTCAGGAGCCCGAACGCCGCGAGCGGGATCGCCGCGACGTTGTAGGCGAACGCCCAGAACAGGTTCTGCTTGATCACGCGCAGCGTCTTGCGGCTGAGCCGGATCGCGTCGCCCGCCGCACGCAGGTCGCCGCGGACGAGCGTCACGTCGGCGGCCTCGATCGCCACGTCGGTGCCGGTGCCCATCGCGAGGCCCAGGTCGGCGGTGGCCAGGGCGGCGGCGTCGTTGACGCCGTCGCCGACCATCGCGACGCGGGCACCCTCTCTCTGGAGGCGGGCGACGACGTCGACCTTGTCGGCGGGGAGCACCTGGGCGAACACGTCGTCCTGCGCGATGCCGACCTCGCGGGCGGCCTCGAGTGCGGCACCCCGGCTGTCACCGGTGAGCAGGATCGGCCGGAGCCCGAGCGCCTTGAGCTCCTGGACCGCCTGCGCCGAGCTTGGCTTCACCGGGTCGCGCAGCACCAGGACGCCGCGCGCGGATCCGTCCCAGGCCACCATGACCGCGGTCGCGCCGTCGGCCTCGGCGGCGTCGAACGGCTCCCGCCAGTCCGTCGTCGGCACTCCCTGCGCCTCGAGCCACGCAGGCTTGCCGACGAGGACGCGCCGACCCAGCCCGACGCCCGAGTGCGCGGTGCGGACCACGCCGGAGACGCCCAGGCCGGCGTCGGCCCGGAAGTCGAGCACCTGGTCGGAGCCGATGACGACGCCGTCGCCCCCGACGGTGCCGTCGCGGCTGTCCACCGCGGCAGCGATCGCGCGCCCGATCGGGTGCTCGGCCAGCTGCTCGACCGCGGCGGCGTACCGGAGCACCTCATCGCCACCGAGAACGTCGACGAGCGCCATGCGGCCCTCGGTGACGGTGCCCGTCTTGTCGAGCACCACGGTGTCGACGGCGCGGGTCTGCTCCAGCACCTCGGGACCCTTGATGAGGACGCCGAGCTGGGCGCCGCGGCCGGTGCCGACGAGGAGCGCGGTCGGCGTCGCGAGGCCGAGTGCGCAGGGGCAGGCGATGATCAGCACGGCGACGGCGGCGGCGAACGCGGCCTGCGTGCTCGCTCCCGTCGCGAGCCAGGCACCGAGCGTCACGAGCGCCAGGACCAGGACCACGGGGACGAACACCGCGGAGATCCGGTCCGCGAGCCGCTGGACCGGCGCCTTGCCGGTCTGAGCAGCGGCGACCAGGCGACCGATCTGCGCGAGCCGTGTCTGCTCGCCCACGCGGGTCGCGCGCACGACGAGCGCGCCCGAGGTGTTGATCGTCGCGCCGGTCACCTCGTCGCCGGGGCCGACGTCGACCGGCACGGGCTCACCCGTGAGCAGGCTCGTGTCGAGGGCGGACGTGCCGCTGACGACGATGCCGTCTGTGGCGACCTTCTCGCCGGGGCGCACGATGAACTCGCTGTCCACGGAGAGCTGCGCGACCGGCACGCGGTGCTCGGTGCCGTCGACGAGCAGCGACACGTCTTTGGCGCCGAGGTCGAGCAGCGCGCGCAGCGCGTCGCCGGCCCGGCGGCGTGAGCGGTGCTCGGCGTACCGGCCGGCCAGCAGGAACGTGGTGACCACGGCCGCGACCTCGAAGTAGAGCTCGGTGGCGTGTCCCTCCCGCGGCCACAGCGACGGCGTCATGGTCATGCCGAGCTCGCCCGCGCCGCCGAAGAACAGCGCCCACAGCGACCAGCCCGTCGCGGCGATGATGCCGATCGACACGAGCGTGTCCATCGTCGACGCCCGGTGCCGGGCCGCCCGGGCGGCGGCACGGTGGAACGGCCACGCGGCCCAGGTGGCCACCGGGAGCGCGAGCGCCGCGACGACCCACTGCCAGCCCGTGAACTGCAGCGCGGGAACCATCGACAGCAGGAGTACGGGGACGCTCAGGACGACGGCGACGCGCAGCCGTCGGCGCAGGTCGGTGCCGCGGGCGTCGGTCGGGGCCGACGTGTCCTCCTCGGCGTCCATGTCATGGCCGGGGGCCATCGTGTGCCCCGAGAGCGCGTGCTCGAAGGTGTCCATCTGGTGCCCGTGGCCCGACATGCTGTGCCCGGACATGCCGTGCTCCGCGAGGTCGTGGCCCGGGTCCTGCGCGGGGGCGGTGGGCGGGCGCCCCGCCGGCGTCGAGGACCGCGTGACGGTGGCGTCGTAGCCCGCCGACCGGACGGCTGCGACCAGCGCGTCGGTGTCGGTGGCGTCGGCGCCCTCGTCGGAGAGGTCGATGCGCACGTGCGCCGACTCCAGGGGGAGGTTCACCGTGGCCTCGACCCCGGGCAGGCGGTTGAGCTTCTTCTCCACGCGTGCGACGCACGACGCGCAGGTCATGCCCTCGATCGCGAGGTCGACGGTGTGCGCGGTCGTCATAGCAGCGACCTCAGCGGCGTCACCGCGTACCCGGCCTCGACGACGGCCTCACGGACCGCGTCGTCGGACAGAGGTGCGGCGGAGGTGACCGACACGGTCGACGAGCCGCCGACCGCCAGCTGGATCGCGACGTCGGAGACGCCGGGCAGGGCGGACAGCTCGGAGGTGACCGCGGAGACGCAGTGGCCGCAGGTCATGCCGTCGACGCCGAAGGTGGTCGTGGTGGTCGTGGACATCGTGGAGCTCCTCAGGAACGGACGAGACGGGCGATGGCGTCCGAGGCCTCGCGGACCTTGGCCGCGCCCTCCTCGGGGGACTGGCGGGCGGCGTCGACGACGCAGTGCGCGAGGTGGTCCTCGACGAGGCCGATGGAGACGGCCTGCAGGGCTTTGGTGACGGCGGCGATCTGGGTGAGGACGTCGATGCAGTAGACGTCCTCGTCGACCATGCGCGCGATGCCGCGGACCTGCCCCTCCACGCGTCGCAGGCGCTTGAGGTAGTCGTCCTTGTCGTCGGTGTAACCGGGCGTGTGGGGCTGCATCGGGGTCTCCTGGGGGTGAAGGTTGCTCGTCGTCTACAACCAACATACCCCTAGGGGGTATTCCTCGTGCACGCAGACGGCACAATCGTCCCCATGCGGGTCTCAGCGAAGGCGGACTATGCGGTGCGGGCGTGCGCAGAGCTCGCGGCGTCGCCCCAGGGCAACCCCGTGCGCGCCGACGACCTTGCGGTCGGTCAGCAGCTCCCGGTCGCGTTCCTCGAGCGGATCCTCGGCGACCTGCGCCGCGGAGACGTCGTGGTCAGCGTGCGGGGCCGCTCGGGCGGCTACCGGCTGGCCCGCACCGCCGACCAGATCACCCTCGCGGACATCATCCGGGCGGTCGACGGCCCGCTCGTCACCGTGCGCGACGAGCGACCGACCGCCCTGGAGTACGCCGGGTCCGCGCAGGCGCTGCTCGAGGTGTGGGTCGCACTCCGCGTGAGCGTGCGCGACGTCCTGGACCGCGTGACGCTCGCCGGCCTCGTCTCCGGCGAGCTCCCACCCGAGGTCCACGCGCTGGCCGCCCGCCACGACGCGTGGGTCAACCCGTAGGTCTGCGGGCGTTCAGTCCTGCGTGGCGCTCGCGGCAGCCCGGACTGCCGCCGGGAGGGCGCTGACGATGCGGTCGACGGCGGCGTCGTCGTGGGCCGCCGAGACGAACCAGGCCTCGAACGGCGACGGCGGTGCGTAGACGCCGTTGTCCAGGAGCGAGTGGAAGAACGGCGCGTACCGCCACGACTCGGTGGCGAGCACGGCGGCGTAGTCGCGGGCACCCTGGCGGGCGGCGTCCTCGCCGAAGAACGTGCTGAACAGGTTCCCGGCCCACTGGATCGTGTGCGGGACACCCTCGGCCGCGAACGCCGCGTTGAGCGCGGTGCGCAGCTGCTCGGCGACCTCGTCGACCCGCGCGTACACGTCCTTGTCGGCCAGCCGCAGCGTGGCCAGGCCTGCGGCCGTGGCCACGGGGTTACCGGACAACGTGCCCGCCTGGTAGACGGGTCCGACCGGCGCCAGCTGGGCCATGACGTCGCGCCGGCCGCCGACCGCGGCGACGGGCAGACCGCCGCCGATGACCTTGCCGAACGTGTAGAGGTCCGCGGACCAGCCCTCGCGCAGGCCCTCGAGCCCCCACCAGCCGGAGTACCCGACCCGGAAGCCCGTGAGGACCTCGTCCTGGATGAGCAGCGCGCCGTGGGCCACGGTCAGCCGGCGGAGGGCGGCATTGAAACCGGGCAGCGGCGGGACGACGCCCATGTTCGCGGGCGCAGCCTCGACGATGACCGCGGCGATGCGTGAGCCGTGCAGCGTGAAGGCGGTCTCGACGGCCTCGACGGAGTTGTAGGGCAGGACCAGGGTCTCGCCGGCGACCGCGGCGGACACGCCTGCGGAGTCGGGCAGCGCGAGGGTCGCGACGCCGGAGCCGGCGGACGCCAGCAGCGCGTCGACGTGCCCGTGGTAGTTGCCGGCGAACTTGACCACGAGGTCGCGCCCGGTGAACGCGCGTGCCATCCGCAGCGCCGTCATGGTCGCCTCGGTGCCGGTGGACACCAGGCGGACCTTCTCGGCCGGGGGTACGCGGAAGCGGATCTCGTCGACGAGCTCGACCTCGGTGATCGTCGGCGCGCCGAAGCTCAGGCCGCGGCCCGCCGCCTCGCGCACGGCCTCGACGACCTCGGGGTGTGCGTGGCCCAGGAGCGCGGGACCCCACGAGCCGACGAGGTCGACGTACTCGTTGCCGTCCACGTCCGTGACGTAGGCGCCACGAGCGGAGGCGAGGAACCGGGGGGTGCCGCCGACGTTGCCGTACGCCCGCACCGGGGAGTTCACCCCTCCGGGGATCACGGCCTGCGCGCGCTCGAAAGCGGCAGCGCTCACGGTCAGGTCGGTGGCGGCGTGCACGCTCATCAAATCTCCTCTGCCAGCCATCCGGCCAGCTCTGTCGCAGAGTACGTCAGCACGTGATCGGCACCCGCGCGCCTGATGCTGAGCACAGACTCGAGGATCGCCCGTCTGCGCTCGATCCAGCCCCGTTCGGACGCAGCCTCGATCATCGCGTACTCCCCCGACACCTGGTAGGCCGCGACCGGAACCGTGCTCGTGGCGGCCACGTCGGCGAGGATGTCGAGGTACGCGAGCGCGGGCTTGACCATGACGACGTCAGCCCCTTCGGCGATGTCGATAGCGACCTCACGGACGGCCTCGCGACGGTTCGCGGGGTCCATCTGGTAAGTCCGTCGGTCGCCCTCGAGCTGCGACTCGACCGCGTCGCGGAAGGGGCCGTAGAACGCGGAGGCGTACTTGGCGGCGTACGCCAGCACCGCGACGTCGTCGCGACCTGCGGCGTCCAGCGCGTCCCGGACGTAGCCGACCTGGCCGTCCATCATCCCGCTGAGCCCGACCATGTGGGCGCCCGCCTCGGCCTGGGCGAGGGCCATCTCGGCGTAGCGGACGAGCGTCGCGTCGTTGTCGACCGCACCCGAAGGAGTGAGCACGCCGCAGTGCCCGTGGTCGGTGAACTCGTCGAGGCACAGGTCGGCCTGCACGACGAGTGCGTCGCCCACCTCGGCGACCGTGTCGGCGATCGCGAGGTTGAGGATCCCGGAAGGGTCGGTGGCCTGCGATCCGACGGAGTCCCGGACGGTCGGGATCGCGAAGAGCATCACGCCGCCGAGCCCGGCGCCCGCAGCCTCCGCGACCGCCTTGCGCAGCGAGTCGCGGCTGTGCTGGAACACGCCCGGCATCGACGCGATCGGGCGCGGCTCGGTCAGGCCTTCCTTGAGGAACACCGGCAGCACGAGCTGCGACGGGTGCAGGCGGGTCTCGGCCGTCAGGCGCCGCATCGCGGGGGTCGCGCGCAGCCGGCGCGGGCGGATCCGACGGTTCACTCAGAGCTCCTCGGGGCTGGGGATCGGTTCGGGCATCGCGGTGCTCGCGGCCTTGGCCAGCGCGTCGACGAGGCCGGTCATGGTCTGCTCGGTCGCGACGCCCGCGAGCGGCAGCCCGAGGCGGGCGGCCTCCGCGGCCGTCGTCGGGCCGATGCCCACGAGCAGGGTGCTTGTCGGCGGGGGTCCGAGCTGCGTGTTGAGCTCGCGCACGGTGCTGGCCGACGTGAGGAGCGCGCCGCGGATCGTCCCGTCGACCCACGCCTCACGAATCTCCGCGGAGGGCGCCTGCGCCGACACCGTGCGGTACGCGACGACGTCGTCCACCAACCAGCCGCGCGAGCGCAGTCCGTCGGCGAGCGTCGGAGAGGCCAGGTCGCCCCGGGGGAAGAGCACGCGTGCCCGGCCCGACGGCGCCGGGAACTGCTCGACCAGCGACTGGGCGGTCGAGCGACCCGACGGCACGAGGTCCACCGTGATCCCGGCCTCGCGCAGGGCGCGTGCGGTGCCAGGTCCTACGGCGGCGACGCGCGCGCCGGTCAGGGTCAGCCCGCGCTCGCCGAGGATCTGCACGGCGGCGGCGCTCGTCACGGCGAGCCAGTCGTACCAGCCCGCCTCCAGCGCCAGGAGGGCGTCGTCGAGGGACGTGGTGTCCTGCGGTGCGGTCGTCTCGATGAGGGGCACGACGACGGCCTCGGCGCCCGCGGCGGCGAGCGCGACCACGGCGGGGCTGCGACCGGCCGTCGGGCGGGGGACCAGGACGCGCCAGCCGGTGAGCGGGAGGGCGGTCATCGCGATCCTCCGAGGTCGGCCAGGTCGGCGGCGCCGTGCACCAGGAGGTCGTCGGCGACCTGGATGCCCAGGCGCCGGGCGTCGTCCTCGCTCTGGGCAGTGGTCGACGCGCCCCGGCGCAGGGTCGCCGTGCCGTCCGGGCGTGCGACGACCGCGTCGAGACGCAGGGTCGTCCCGCTCAGCAGCGCCCACGCGCCGACCGGTGCGGCACAGCCCGCCTCGAGGCGCTGGAGCAGGGCGCGCTCGGCCGTCACGGCGAGGCGGGTGGGCCAGTGGTCGAGCGCCGCGAGGGCGTCCTTGAGCGGACCGTCGACGTCCGCGCGGACCTCGATCGCGAGCGCTCCCTGGCCGGGTGCCGGGGCCATGACGTCCGGCCCGAACGCCTCGGTCACGGCGTCGAGGCGGCCCAGGCGGGCCAGGCCGGCACGCGCGAGGACCACGGCGTCGAGGTCGGACGTGATGCGACCCAGGCGGGTGTCGACGTTGCCGCGGATGTCGACGACGTCGAGGTCGGGTCGCACGGCGAGCAGCTGGGCCCTGCGGCGCGGGGAGCCGGTGCCGACGCGCGCGCCGAGGGGGAGGTCGGCGAGCTTGAGCCCGTCGCGCGCGCACAGGGCGTCGGCCGGGTCCTCGCGGACCGGGACGGCGCCGATGACGAGGCCCTCGGCGTCGCCGGTCGGCAGGTCCTTGAGCGAGTGCACGGCGAGGTCGCACCGGCCGTCGAGCAGGGCGTCGCGCAGGGCGGTGACGAACACCCCCGTGCCACCGAGGCTCGCGAGCGAACCTTTCAGGCGGTCGCCGTCGGTGCGGATGTGCACCGTCGACAGGGTCAGGTCCGCGGCGGCGAGCGCGTCGACCACGTGACCCGTCTGCGTGGTCGCGAGCGCGCTCGCACGCGTCCCGACGAGCACGTGCTGAGGCATGGCTCCAGTGTCCCTCTCTAGGTGCGCCGAGCGAAACGTCCTACGACAGGTGCGGCCACGACGGCCACGCCCGCACAGACCAGCCCGAGCGCCCACCAGGTGGTGCTCGGGTCGAACAGCTCGGTCGTGACGCCCGGCTCGTCCCGCCAGTGGCACGTCAGCCCGGCCGGGAGGAAGTGCCGCGTGACGGTCACCGGACCGAGCGCGGCACCAGGTTCGACCCCTCGGGCGGCGGTGCACTGCTTGTCGGCGTTCCACGGCCCGAGCAGGGGCAACACGTAGGCGACCAGGCCCAGGAGCACGAGCAGCAGACCGAACGCGACCGCCAGGAGAGGCAGCAGGCAGCCGAGGACCCGCCTCGAGCGAGCGGGGTCGGCGTCGGTGGTCATCGGATCCGACCGTAACGGGTGCGGAGGGAATGCGTCCCGAGGCGGTCCTGACAATGTGTCAGAACACCCGACTGAGGGCACCCTAACAATGTGACCGACGTCATTTCACGATTTTCACGACGAGTCGTCAGAAAGCGAATTCGCGCGGCAATTGTGTGATCCGTCTCGCATTACGCGACGCGACGCGCGGCGGCCTCGGCGTCGGGCACCACGGACGCGAGACCGTTGCCCGCCACCCATGCCCCGCACACGGCCGCACCCGGCAGCTCGGCGACCGCGGCACGCACCTGCTCGACGGCCTCCCGGTGCGACGCGCTCGGCCGTGGCAGGGCCTGCGACCAGCGCACGGTGGCGTGCCCGAGGAGCTGCTCCGCGTGGAGCGGCACCCCGAGCAGCACGCTCGCGTCCGCCAGGGCCTCGGCCACCGTGGGCTCCGGTTCGGACGAGCCCGCGCGGCCGTAGGACAGGCGCACGACGTGCCGCCCCGCACCGGCCCGACGCGCGAGCCACGCCCACTTCGCGGTGCCGTGCGTGAGTGCCTTGGCGCGCACGTCGCTCGAGCCGGGTGGGACCAGCACGCCTGTGCCGCGCGGGGCGGCGTCCAAGGCCGGGGCGTCGAGCACGAGCGTGACGAGCGTGACCTCGGCGCCGGGGTCGGTGGCCGCCACCGAGAGGCCCAGAAGCGCAGGGGCCTTCGGAGTGGCCAGGACCAGCCGGGGTGCCGACTCGATCCCGGGCGCCGTCGTCACCTGCCAGTCACCAGCTCGTCGGACGGCGTCGACGGTGACGCCCGTGCGGATCTGGCCGCCCTGAGACTCGACCTGCGCGACCAGCGCCTCGACAAGGAGATGCATGCCGCCGTCGATGCCCTGGGCCGCGGCGCCGGCCGGGGCGTTCGCACGCATCGTCCGCACGGCGCGCGCCAGGGAGCCGCGACGGCGTGCGGCGGACAGGCCGGGCGCCACGGCGTCGACCGCCAGGTCGTCCGGGTCGGCGGCGTGCACCCCGCCCACGATCGGTCGCACGAGCCGGTCGAGAGCGCGGTCCCCCATCCGGGACCGGACCAGGGCGCCGAGCGTCCGCGGGTCGTCGGTGCGCGGCAGCACCAGGTCGAGCGAGGCGCGCAAGGCACCCACCAGACCCAGCGTCCGGCGGACGTCCGGCGCCCACGGGTGGGCCGGGATCCCGAGCAACCCTGTGCGGGGCAGCGGCCCGTCCCCGGACGGCAGGTGCACCCACGAGCCGATCGGCTCGGGCGAGACCACGGGCAGCGACAGCTCCCGGAGCAGGGCGCCGACGGTGCCCTGGCGTGTCGCGAACGACTCGGCCCCGGCGTCGAGCCGCAGCCCCGCGACCGTGTGACCACGCACCGCCCCGCCTGCCTCGGCCTCGGCCTCGAGCACGAGCACGCGCAGGCCGTCCTGACCCAGGCAGCGGGCGGCGACCAGGCCGGCGACACCGCCGCCGACGACGATCGCGTCCCACGTGGCGCCGGGCACGGTCACGAGCCGGTCAGAGCCCGTGGACGAGCTTGACGACGCGCGTGAGCACGGTCGGGTCGGTGTCCGGCGGGACCCCGTGGCCCAGGTTGACCACGTGACCCGGGGCGCTCTCGCCCCGAGCCACGACGTCGCGCACGTGTGCCTCGAGGACCGGCCAGGGGGCGGCCAGCAGAGCGGGGTCGATGTTGCCCTGCAGCGGTGTGGTTCCGCCCAGACGGCGGTTCGCCTCGTCGAGCGGCAGCCGGTAGTCGACACCGATCACGTCCGCGCCGACGTCACGCATGGCGCCGAGGAGCTCGCTCGTCCCGGTGCCGAAGTGGACCTTCTTCACGCCCAGGTCGGCGATGTGGCTCAGGGCCCGGGACGAGGCCGGAGCGACGTGCGCGGTGTAGTCGGACAGAGCCAGCGAGCCGGCCCACGAGTCGAACAGCTGCGCGGCGCTGGCGCCTGCGAGCACCTGCGCCCGCAGGAAGGCTCCGGTGACGTCCGCGGCCCAGTCGGTGAGCTCGGCCCACGTCACGGGGTCCGAGTGCATGAGGGTGCGCGCTGCCAGGTGGTCGCGCGACGGCCCCCCCTCGACGAGGTACGCCGCGAGCGTGAAGGGTGCACCCGCGAACCCGATGAGCGGGGTGCCCCCCAGGGCCCCGACCGTGAGCGCGACGCCCTCGGACACGGGGCTCAGAGCGTCGGGCGTGAGCGGACCGAGGTCCCGGAGGCGGGCGACGTCGTCGGCGGTCCGCACGGCCGAGCCCATGACCGGCCCGACCCCCGGCTTGATCTCCACGTCGACGCCCGCGAGCTTGAGCGGGACCACGATGTCGGAGAAGAAGATCGCCGCGTCGACGTCGTGCCGGCGGACGGGCTGCAGGGTGACCTCGCTCGCCAGCGACGGGGTCAGGCACGCGTCGAGCATCGCGGTCCCCTCGCGCGCGGCGCGGTACTCGGGCAAGGACCGACCGGCCTGTCGCATGAACCACACCGGCCGCCGCGACGGCCGCTCACCGGAATACGCACGGACCAGCGAAGAATGCGCCGTGCGGCCGTCGACGAGCGGGTGCGAGGAAGGAAGGTTCACGTCTGCGATTGTGCCGGACAAATGAACAGATGATTGAATCGGGCACGTGGTGCTGCTGTCCCTCGCCGCCAGTCACCACGACCTCGACCTCGATGTGCTGGAACGTCTCTCGTCGGACGTCCAGGCCGTCGCGTCCGAGCTCGTGCACTCGGCCGCGTCCGTCTCGGGTGCCGTCGTTCTCGCGACGTGCAACCGTTTCGAGCTGTACCTCGAGGTCGACGACGCGCAGGACACCCCGCACGCCCGGGCCGCCGCGGCAGCCACGGTGGCCGAGCGCTCCGGCTACGGCGCCGACGAGGTGGCCTCCCACCTGCGTGTCCTGACCGGGACCGACGCGGCGTCCCACCTGTTCGCCGTGGCCAGCGGGCTCGAGTCGATGGTCGTCGGCGAGCGAGAGATCGCCGGTCAGGTCCGCCGCGCGCTCAGCACCGCTCGCCGCGAGGGCACCACGACGAGCAGCCTCGAGTCCCTGTTCCAGGCGGCGTCGCGCGTCTCGCGCGACGTCGAGGCGCGCACGGGTCTGGGCGCGACCGGGCGGTCCGTCGTCGGCGTCGCTCTCGACATCGCCGAGGGGCAGCTGCCCGACTGGTCGTCGGTGCGGTGCGTGCTCATCGGGACGGGTTCCTACGCGGGCGCGACCCTGGCGCAGCTCAAGGCGCGCGGCTGTACCGACGTCCGGGTGTTCTCCACCACGGGTCGCGCGCGGGCGTTCGCCGCCGCGCGCGGGGTCCGCTCGCTGCCGACCGGCGCCGACCTGGCCGCCGAGGTGTCCGACGTGGACCTCGTCGTCGCCTGCAGCGGCGCGGCCGGCGCGGTGCTGGGTGTCGACGCCCTCGCCGCGGCCCGCACGGACGCGGCCCACCCGCTCACGGTGGTCGACCTGGCGTTGCGGCACGACGTCGACCCCGGCGTCCGCTCGCTGCCCGGCGTGCGCCTGGTCAGCCTGCACACGGTCGCCGAGCACGCCCCCGCCGAGCATGCCGCCGTCGCGACCGCGCACGAGGTCGTCGTCGCAGCCGCCGAGGCGTACGAGGCCGACCGTCGGGTCCGCGAGTGGAACCCCGCCGTCGTCGCGGAGCGCACCCGGGTCCTCGGCGGACTGGAGTCCGAGCTCGTGGACCTGTCCGACGAGCGCGCGGTCCGCGCCCTGCGTCGCCGCACGCGCGCAGCGCTGCACGGCCCGACCGTCCGTGCCCGCGAGGCCGCACGGGCCGGAGACATGGTCGCCTACGCCGAGGCGCTCGCCGAGCTCGCCGCGATCCCGGTCCCGGCCCTCGCCGACGCGGGCTGACTGCCCCTCCGTCGGGCACTTCCCGACGGCGGCGGACCGACGCCCTCCCCCTCGCGGTGGAGGCGGATCAGGCCGACCGGTTGATCCGGTGAACCGAGCATGCTGCCTAGGCTGCTCGTGTGTCCCTGCCTGCTGCGACCCCGATCCGGGTGACCCCGGTCCCCGAGGCGTTGCTGCACCCGCCGCTGCAGACGTGGTCGCGTGTGTGGAGGTACCTGATCGCGGTGCTCGCCGGTCTGATCGCCTGGGCGGTGACAGCGGCCGAGCAGCTGGGCGCGCACCCGTCCACTGCGCCCGAGCACCTCCTCGTCGGCTGGTTGCTGCTCGACCTGGTGCTCGGAGTGGTGTCGGTCGCACTCCTGCCCCTGCGGCGCCGGCGCCCGTTCCTCGTGGCGTTCGTGACGGTCGCGGCCACCTCTGTCTCGACGGCGAGCATCGGCGCCGCCGCCCTCGCCACCGTGTCCATGGCGACGTGGCGGCGACGCAACTGGGTCATCGTCATCGGGGTCGTCTGGATCCTGTCCGGCGCCGTCTCGGCGGCGATCTACACCGCGCGCGACCTCCCTCCGTCGGGCGAGCCCTGGTACGCGATCGTGGCGAACAACCTGCTCGGCGTGCTCCTCTACGGCCTCGCCATCGTCACCGGCTTCTACGTCCGCGCCCGGCGTGAGCTGGTCGCATCGCTGAACGAGCGGATCCTCACGGCGGAGCGCGAGCAGGCGTTGACGACGGAGGCGGCGCGGGACGCCGAGCGCACCCGTATCGCCCGCGAGATGCACGACGTGCTCGCGCACCGGATCTCGCTGGTCGCGATGCACGCGGGCGCGCTGGCGTACCGCGAGGACCTGACCCGCGAGCAGACCGCCGAGACCGCCGCGACGATCCAGGCGAACGCTCAGCTGGCGCTGGCCGAGCTGCGCCAGGTGCTCGGTGTGCTGCGCGCGGGCCGGGTCGCCGACGGCGTCGAGGCGCCGCAACCGACCCTCGCCGAGCTGGCAGCGCTCCTGGCCGACGTGCGCGAGACCGGCTCGCAGGTGCAGCTCGACGTGCTGGGCCTGAGCAGCTCGGACCTGGCCAAGATCCCGGTCACGCTCTCGCGCACGGGGTTCCGGATCGTCCAGGAGGCGCTCACGAACGCCCGCAAGCACGCACCCGGCGAGTCGGTGTCGGTGCGGCTCGCCGGTGAGCCGGGCGGGGTCCTGGAGCTCGAGGTGCGCAACCGGGTGGGAGTCTCCGTGGGTGGGGGACGTCCCGGCGTGGGGCTGACGGGCATGACCGAACGGGCCGAGCTGGCCGGCGGGGCACTGACGTACGGCGGACAGCCCGATGGGTCGTTCCTGGTGAGAGCGAGGTTGCCGTGGGTTCTGTGAACCCTCAGATCCGGGTCGTCCTGGTGGACGACGACAGCCTGGTGCTGGCCGGCCTGCGGATGATCCTCGGAGGTGCACCCGACCTGGAGATCGTCGGCGAGGCGTCCGACGGGCAGGCCGGGGTCGAGCTCGTCGAGCGCGTGAGGCCGGACGTGGCCCTCATGGACATCCGGATGCCGCGCATGGACGGCCTGCAGGCCACCCGGGCGTTGCGCTCGTCGACCACCCGGGTCATCGTGCTGACCACGTTCGACACCGACGAGATGGTGCTGACCGCGCTCCAGAACGGTGCGTCCGGGTTCCTGCTCAAGGACACGCCGCCGGTCGAGCTGATCGCCGCGGTGCGTCGTGTGGCGGCCGGGGACCCGATGCTCTCGCCGAGCGTCACGTCGCAGCTCATCGCCGCGGTGACGAAGCCGCACGACGACGACCGTCGACGAGCCGCGCGCGCCGCGATGGCCCGGCTGACGGACCGGGAGCGCGAGGTGGCGATCGCCGTGAGCGAGGGGCGGACGAACTCCGAGATCGCGCAGGACCTCTTCATGGGCGTCGCGACCGTCAAGACGCACGTGGGCAGCCTGTTCACCAAGCTCGACGTGACCAACCGCGTGCAGGTGGCGCGGTACGTGCACGACGCAGACCTCGGCCCGAGCTGATCTCTGGGGCCGGACATGGGGCGTGCCGGGCCAGAACGGGGGGGAGGGTCTGGCCCGGCACGCGCCTGTCGGAGCCGCGACGTCGTCGTCGTGACCCCAGATCGGGGGACTTCTAGCTGCTCCGGACGACCTGCTGGTGAGCGGCCGGTCCGGGGGCCCACGTGTGCGGGACCACCTGGTTGGTCTGGATGTCGGTCAGCTCCGCAGCGTAGACGATTCCCTCGTAGACGCCAGCCTCGACACGGCTGAGCTGGAGACGCTCGGCGCGCTCGATGTCGTCGCCCAGGTGCGAGATCCGCGCGACGACGTAGCGCTGCGCGTCCTGCCACTGGTCGACCACACGCACGTGGAGGCCGTTCCACCGGGCCGTGAGGTCCAGCTCGAACAGCTCGCTGACGTCCTCACGGGCCACGCGACGGAACCAGCGGCCCGACGCCGACTGGTGGAAGCCAGTCTCGGCGAGCGGCGGGTTGGCCAGCGCGAGGACGACCGTGTGGCCGCCGTCGACCACGTCGGCCTCGAGGTAGGCACCGTGCCACTTGGCGACCGGGCCGACGCAGCGCGACAGCGACGCGAGCGAGGGCCGAGGGGCGCCGAGCTGCGTGACGGTCCAGCCCGCACCGACGTCGCCGTAGCGCGCGAGCAGCGTGGAGGTGCCGTTGTCGTAGATGCGGACGAGCTCCGCGCCCGGGGGGACGCGCGAGTGGCGGAGCCACCACAGCGGCAGGATGTAGCCCGGGACGTCGCGGTACTGGAGCTGAGGGGAGCTCTCGAAGCGCAGGACGTCGATCGATCGGTCGTAGGGGCTGAACGGCGACCCCTCGTAGCCGAGGCCGTGAACCTCGAACAGCTGAGCCGGCGTCGTCGCGAAGGCGACGTCCTCGGCGCGCACGACGTAACCCGCCAGTCGGTCGTGACCCGCGGTGAGGTGAGCGCGGGAGAGCGCTGGCGTGATCGCCTTCTGCATAAGCGTCACGATGGGCATCCTTGCCATGGAGGGGATGAACAGGATGGATCGAGGGGATGAACCGGATGAATCAGACGGTTCGGTGCACGATTGTGCTGCCCTAACCGGGCACCTGTCCAGATGGCGACACGCATTGGGGTGAGTTAGCAGGTCACGGCGGCGTTCTCATCTGCCGACGAGTCGCTCGTACGGGTGATGACTTGCCCGGAAACTCGGGCAAACAAGGACACTGCGCGGGTCGGGTCTCGACAACCGACGTCAGGGCGTACTCACGACGCGCAGGAGGTCGGTCGCGGCGCCCTGGACCTCGTGAACGGCGCCGCGGACGTGGTCGACGTCGCGTCGGCGATCGGCAAGGCGGGCGAGCTCGCGATGGAGGGTGCCGGGGCGGTCATTGACATGACCGGCAAGGGTCTCTGACCGTCAGGCGTCGAGGTAGGTCTCCACGAGCGACGCCGCGATGCCCGTGTAGGACGCGGGCGTGAGCTCGACGAGCCGCGCCGCGACCTCGTCGGGAAGCCCGAGGCCGCCGATGAACTCGCGCATGTCGTCGGCCGTGAGGCGTCGGCCCCGCGTGAGCTCCTTGAGCCGCTCGTACGGGTTCTCCATGCCGGTGACGCCCGCGACGGAGGCCGCGCGCATGGCCGACTGGACGGGTTCGCCGAGCACCTCCCAGTTCTCGTCGAGCTCACGCGCGAGCAGGACCCGATCGACCGACAGTGCGCGCAGTCCGCGGGCCACGTTGTCGATCGCGAGCAGCGAGTGCCCGAACGCCGGGCCGATGTTGCGCTGCGTCGTGGAGTCGGTCAGGTCGCGCTGCAGCCGGCTCGTCACCAAGGTCGATGCCAGCGTGTCCAGGAGTGCCGACGAGAGCTCGAGGTTGGCCTCGGCGTTCTCGAACCGGATCGGGTTGACCTTGTGCGGCATGGTCGAGGACCCCGTCGCGCCGGCGACCGGGATCTGGATGAAGACACCGCGCGAGATGTAGGTCCACACGTCGGTGGCCAGGTTGTGCAGCACGCGGTTGAACCTCGCGACGTCCGCGTACAGCTCGGCCTGCCAGTCGTGCGACTCGATCTGCGTGGTCAGCGGGTTCCAGGTCAGGCCGAGGTGCTCGACGAACGACCGGGACACGGCGGGCCAGTCGGCTCCGGGCACCGCGACGACGTGCGCGCCGAACGTGCCGGTCGCGCCGTTGAGCTTGCCCAGGTACTCGTCGGCCGCGATGCGCTTGAGCTGTCGCTGGAGCCGGTGCGCGAGGACCGCGAGCTCCTTGCCGAGCGTCGTCGGCGTGGCCGGCTGCCCGTGCGTCAGGGCGAGCAGCGGCTGGTCCTTCTCCTCGTGCGCGAGGGCGGCGACCTGGTCCGTGAGCTCCTGGGCCTTCGGCAGCCACACCTCGTCGACCGCACCGCGGACCATGAGCGCGTAGGACAGGTTGTTGATGTCCTCGCTGGTGCACGCGAAGTGCACGAGCTCGCCGACGCCTCGCAAAGCGCTGTCGGCCGGAGCGTCCGCGAGCCGCTTCTTGAGGAAGTACTCGACCGCCTTGACGTCGTGCACCGTGACGCGCTCGATCTCGGCGAGCTCCGCGACCTCGTCCGCCCCGAAGGTCGCGACCACGTTCCGGAGGTAGCTGATGTCGTCGTCCGTCAGCGTCGGGGCACCCGGGACGACGCCGTTGGTCGTCAGGTGGATGAGCCACTCGACCTCGACGTGCACACGCTCGCGGTTCAGGGCCGCCTCGCTGAGGTGGTCGACGAGCGGCGCGACCGACGCGCGGTAGCGCCCGTCGAGCGGACCGAGGGCGATGGCAGGCGTGACGTCAGCGAGTCGAGCACGGGTCATGACGCCATCATCCCAGGGTGGCGCCCGACGCGGCGGCACTGTCCGCAGCCGCCACCGTGGTCGCGAAGGGCGAGAACGCCGGACGGTCGGTGACCCGGTCGGTAGCCTGGCCGCACATCGGCCGCGCTGAGGCGGTCCCCCGTCTGCAAGGAGTCCAGTGCCGCCACCCCGCAAGCCTGGCCCGGTGCTCCTCGTCGGTGCGCTGGTGGCCGTGGCGGTGCTGATGGCGGCGCTGGCCGGGCCGTGGCAGCTCGCGCACAGGTTCGTGCCCGGCGGCACCGTGCCTGTGGTCACGCTGCCGCCGCAGACGAACGCTCCGGAGCCGAGCAGCAGCGCGACGCCGCGCGAGATGATGCCGATCGAGCAGGAGCGCTGGATCTACCTCGTCATCCTCAGCATGCTCGGGCTCCTCGCGGTGCTGGTCCTGGCATTCGTCGCCCGCAAGATCGCGCAGAAGATGCGGGAGCGGCGCGTGGGGCGGGAGATCGACCCGGCGGACCCGGACATCCCTCTCGAGGACGACGCGGTCGACATCGCGACGGTCGCGATGCGCGCCGGAGCTCAGCGGGCCGCGCAGGTGCTCGAGCAGGAGGTGCCGCCCGGGGACGCGGTGATCGCGGCGTGGGTGGCGCTGGAGGCGTCGGCGGAGGAGACCGGAATCCACCGTGACCGCGCGCAGACCGCGACCGAGTTCACGATCGAGGTGCTCCGAGGGACGCACGCGGACCCGCAGGCGACGCAGACGCTGCTCGACCTCTACCTCGCGGCGCGGTACAGCGAGCACGCGCTCACCCCGCAGGACGTCGACACCGCTCGGGCCAGCCTGACGACGATCGCCGAGGGGCTGTCGTGAGGGACTGGCGGGTCTACGTCGCGTTCGTCGTCGCTGCGGCAGCCGCGTGGGCAGCTGGGCTCACCTACGTGACGATCGCACTGGTCGGCGTCGCGGCGGTCGCCGGGCTCCTCGTCCTGACGCGGCTCGAGTCGCGGCCGGACCCGGGCTTCGACCGGGCGCAGTACGACCGGCGGCACGGCGCTCGCGGCGAGGTCCAGGAGCTCGCGTGGGCGATGGTCGCCCGAGACGGGCGCGTGAGCGAACGGGTGCTGCGGCGCGTGCGCGAGGTCGGCACCGGACGGCTCGCCCTGCACGGGCTGAACCTCGGCGATCCCGCCGACGCCGAGGCCATCGCGGCCCTCGTCGGACCCAAGGCCCTGCGCACGCTGACCCGCACCTCCTCGCCGCACCCGAAGATGGCCGAGGTCAAGCAGGCGATCGACGCGCTCGACAAGATCGGCACGACGACGAACAGCCCCACCACGCGCGAACCAGGGAGCATGCATCCATGACCGAGACACTCACCGTCGCGCAGGTGGCCGACCGGGGCGGCGCGATCCTCGACGAGGTCGCGACCCTCGTCGTCGGCATGCGCGACCCGCTGAAGACCGCGCTCGCGGCCGTGCTCGCGGGCGGGCACGTGCTGTTCGAGGATGTGCCGGGACTCGGCAAGACCTTGGCTGCGCGGAGCCTGGCGACCGCGCTGGGCCTGACGTTCCGGCGCGTGCAGTGCACCCCCGACCTGCTGCCGTCGGACATCACCGGGTCGAGCGTCTTCGACCCCGCCTCGGCCAGCTTCACGTTCCGGCCCGGTCCGGTGTTCGCGGGGCTCCTTCTTGCCGACGAGATCAACCGGACCGCCCCGAAGACGCAGTCGGCCCTCCTGGAGGCGATGGCCGAGCGGCAGGTGACCGTCGACGGGACCACCTACCCGCTGCCCGCGCCGTTCCACGTCGTCGCGACGTCGAACCCGGTCGAGTACGAGGGCACCTACCCGCTGCCCGAGGCTCAGCTCGACCGGTTCATGGTGCGGCTCGCGGTCGGCTACCCCGTGCGTGACGACGAGGTCGACGTGCTGTCGCGCCGGCTCGCGCGTCGCACCGAGGTGGGGTCGGTCCGCACGATCGTGGACTCCCAGACCCTGCTCGCGATGCAGGCCGGAGTCGAGGCCGTGCACGTCGAGGGCGACATCCTGCGGTACTGCGTCGACCTGGCAGCGGCCACGCGCGCGCACGGCGCGGTCGAGGTCGGCGCCTCGCCGCGTGGGTCGCAGGCGCTGGTGCTCGTCGCGCGGTCGCTCGCGGTGCTCCACGGCCGCGACTTCGTGACGCCCGAGGACGTCAAGGCCGTCGCGGTCCCGGCCCTCGCGCACCGGTTGTCGCTCACGCCCCAGGCCTGGGCGACGGGGACGGCGCCGGAAGGTGTCGTGGCCGACGTCCTCAAGACCACGGCGGGGCCGACGACGACGCGGCGATCGGCCTGAGCATGGACTGGGACCGCTCGCGCGCGACCGTCTGCGGGGTCGTCGTCGGCCTCGCGCTGGTCGTGGTGGGCGCCTTCGCTGGCCGGCCCGACGTGGCCGTCCTCGGGGCCGCGCCGGTGGTCGCCGGGTTCTGGGACTGGCGACGACGGCCGTCGAGCATGCCGACCGTGCGCGTCGTGGCGTCCGACGCCGAGGCCGTGGCGGGCGCGCTCCGGGTCGACGCGGTCCTCACGTCGCCCGGAGAGGCGGTGCTCGTCGGGGTCCGACGAGGACGCGACGACATCGCCGAGGTCCTCGTCTCCGTCGACGGGACCCGGATCCTGCCGATCACCGTGCACACGGTCCGCACCGGGCCGCAGGAGGTCGCGGTCGTCGACGTGCAGGGAGTCGGCCCGGGGGTGGCGAGCGTGTCGGAGGCGTCGTTGCCCTCGTCGCGGACCGCGCTGGTCCTGCCGTCGACCCGACCGCTCGGCGACCTCCCGCTCCCGCCCCGGCTGCGCGGGCTGACCGGCGCGCACGAGTCGCGACGACCCGGCGAGGGCGGCGGCCTGCGTGACGTGCACCCGTACGCACCGGGCGACCGGCTCCGCCGGATCGACTGGCGCGTGACCGCGCGCCGCGCCCCTGACCTGCACGAGCTGTACGTCCGACGTGAGCACGCCCTCGCCGAGGCGGTCGTGATGCTCGTCGTCGACTCGCGCGACGAGGTCGGCCCCGACCCGATGACCTGGCGCGGCTCGACGCCGCCGCGTGCGAAGGACCCGACGTCGCTGGACCTCGCCCGGCAGGCGGCCGCGTCCGTCGCCGAGGGGTTCCTCAACCAGGGTGACCGGGTCGGCCTGGACGACCTCGGCGTGGTGCGTCGGCCCCTGCCGCCCGGTGGTGGGCGTCGGCAGCTGTCGCGCATCCGCCACGCGCTCGCGCTCACGCACCCCGAGGGCGAGCCGCTGCGTCGGCTGCGACCCCCGCAGATCCCGTCCGGTGCGCTCGTCCTGCTGTTCTCGACCTTCCTCGACGACGAGGCCGCCGCGGTCGCCACCACCTGGCGGCGCGCCGGGCACCGGGTGATCGCCGTCGACGTTCTGCCGACCGTCCGCGAGGCGCACCTGGCCGACCGGGAACGGCTCGCTCTGCGCCTGATCCGGCTCTCGCGCGAAGACCGGTTGGCGGTGGTCGCGGCGCAGGACGTCGAGATCGTCGCGTGGCGCGACGCACCGTCGGTGGCGCTCGCGGGCTTCGCCCGGCGGACGCAGCGGCGGGCGGGGGCGTCGCGATGAGGATCCCGTTCCTGCCGACGCGTGCCGCACGCGAGGTCGTCGTCCCGATCGGGCCGAGCGTCCCCGCGGTGCTCGTCCGGCTCGTGCTCGGAGCGCTGTGCCTGACGACGCTGGTCATCGCGTTCGCTGGTCCGGGGCCAGCGGCGCACGGACTCTTCGCGGCCGGGCTGTTCGCGCTCGTCGTCGCGGTCGTGCTGCGGCCGGAGATCGGGTTGGGCGCGCTCGTCGTGCTCGTCGCAGGGGTCCGGGTGCTCCTGTTCCAGCCGCCGTCGTCGGGCGAGGTGCTGGGCCTGGTCGTCCTGGTGCACCTGACGCTGTGGACCTCGGCGCTGGCCGCGCGGACCGCATGGCGGGCAGCGATCGAGTGGCGAGTGATCGGGCGAGGGCTGCGGGACGTCGCCGTCGTCCAGGTGTTCGCGCTCGTGCTGGCGGTCGCGGCGCTCGCGCTGACCGGGACGTCCCTGGCCGCCGCGGACCTGTGGCGCGCGGTCGCGGCGATCAGCGCCATGGCGGTGACCGTGCTGGTGCTTCCGCGCGCTTCGATCGACGCTTAGGCGTGGACAAGTACGACGTCAAGAAGGACCTGCGGCTGCTCTACGCGCCGAAGGCGGGCGAGTTCACGATCGTCGACGTCCCGACGCAGACGTTCGTGGCCGTCGGGGGCGCGGGCGACCCGAACACGTCCGAGGCCTACACGGCGGCCGTCTCGGCGCTGTACGCCGTCTCCTACGCCGTGAAGTTCACGAGCAAGGCTGACGGGCGCGACTTCGTCGTCGGACCGTTGGAGGGGCTCTGGCGTGCCGACGACATGGACGCGTTCACCGGCCGCGACAAGGACGCCTGGCAATGGACGATGCTCATCTCGCAGCCGCCCTGGGTCACGGCCGCCGATGTGGAGGACGCCGTCGTGACGGCCGGCGCGAAGACGGAGCACTCCCCGGCACTCGGGTCCGTCCGGCTGACGACGCTGTCCGAGGGCCGGTCCGTCCAGACGATGCACATCGGCTCGTACGACGACGAGGCGCCCGTGCTGCACCGCCTGCACCACGAGTTCATGCCCGCGCACGGCTTCGCGTTCGGCGGCGACCACCACGAGATCTACCTGAGCGACCCGCGGCGTACTGCGCCGGAGCGGCTCAAGACGGTGCTGCGGCAACCGGTCGTCTGATCCTCACGGTCCCTGCCGACGGTGGGCGCCGACCGCCCCGCCGGATCCTCAGGTGGCGAACGTGACCCGCCCCCAGCCACGCTCCGGGTCGAGGTCCTGCGGGCGCCCGCTCGACCGCGCGCGCGGTCCCTACCGTCGTCCGCATGGTGAGGACTGCGGAAGCGAGGGCGTTGCGAGCGGCGACCCACGAGGTGGAGGAGGCCCGTCGTGCCCTCGTGACGGCGGCGACGGCGACGGCGGCGTGGTCGTCCCCAGCAGCCGGCAGGTACCGTGCGGTGGTCGAGGTGGCCACGGGGCGGGTGCACCGGGTCGCCGTGCTGCTCGAGGCGGCGGCCATGCCCGTCGCGGCGCTCGACGCGCAGTCGACGCTCTCGTCGCCGGGCGTCTGGCCGGTCCGCTGAGCAGCGGCGACGGGTATCGGCTGACCGGGACGCCCACGGTCGCCGACCTCGACGAGCTCGCGCAGGCCTGCCGTCTGCTCGAGGCCGCCTCGGACCGGCTCGCGGGTGCAGGTGCTGTCCTGATCGCGGCGCAGCTGCAGGGAGCGCCGACGTTCGGCGACCCGACGGCACACGCGGCGAGGTCCGCGCTGCAGGCCGCACAGAGGGGCGCCTCGCTCGCCGCAGCCGACCTGCGCTCCGTGGCGCACCGGCTCCGGCAGGCGGTCACGGGGTACGCGGACGCCGAGTCGGCGGCGTCTCGGGGGCTCCGACAGGGTGCGGTGATCGCGTCGGCCGTGATGGGTGAGTCGATGTGGTTCGCGCCGTTCTTCGGGATCAGCGTGGCGGGCGTCCTCGTCCTCGCCGAGGTCCGCAACCCGGCGACGCTCGCCGACGAGCGCGCCTCGGTGGCGATGGCCGGGTCCGCCGCGTTCCTTCGCGCCCTCGAGCCGGGGATGCAGGTCCCGACGCTCGACCCGGTACCCGCAACCGCTCGTGACGTCGCGGGCATGCTCGGTCCCTCCCGTGCCGCAGGGACGGTCCCGCGCGAGGACCCGCCCCAGCTCCCGGTTCCACGCTCGGTCGCCGACGTGCTCGCCAACATCGGCAGCAGCTACGACGACTCGACCGCCACCGGGGTGCCGGGCACGCCGACGGGGGTGATCTCCGTGCAGCAGCTGACGCACCCGGACGGCACGCGCGCGTGGGTGGTCGAGGTCCCGGGCACGCAGGACTGGCGGCCGGGCTCCGACTCCCCGATGGACCTGACGACGAACGTGAACCTGATGGCAGGGCTCCCGGACGACCTGAGCACCTCGATCATGGACGCGATGCGGCTGGCTGGCGTCGGGGCCGACGAGCCGGTGCTGCTCGCCGGGCACAGCCAGGGCGGGATGGCGGCGATGACGGTCGCAGCGGTGTACGGGTCGATGTACTCGATCAAGGCGGTGGTCACCGCCGGCTCGCCCGACATCCCGCGGCTCACGTCGCCGGACGTCCAGGTGCGGCACTACGTCCACGACGAGGACCTCGTGCCGCAGCTCGACGGCCAGGGCGACCGGCGCAGCGCGCACGAGACCGTCGTGCGCCGCGATCTCGATCAGTCCGACGGCACGACGGGTGCGACGCCGTCCGAGGCGCACAGCATCGACCGGTACGCGGAGTCGGCCGCCGGGGCCGCCGAGGCGCTGGCCGACGACCCGTTCATGGCCCCGTTCGACGACGCCGCTGCGTCGGTGCTCGGGCCACCCGGGACGACCGCGGTGACGTTCCAGTTCCGGGCGACGCGGGAGCCGGAGGTCGTGGCGACCCTCACGCCGAGGCTCAGTCAGGGCTAGCCGTAGTAGGTCGTGCTCTGCACCTCGACGGAACGCGACCGCGACTGCTGGCCCGGGATGAGCAGCGAGAGCACCAGGCTCACGATCGAGATGATGATCGCCCCCCAGCACGCGGTGCCGAAGTTGGCGATCCGCAGGCCCCAGTCGGTCGCCTCGGTGATCCACGCCGTGAGCATGAGCATGAGCGCGTTCACGATGATCGTGAAGAGACCGAGCGTGAGGACGTAGAGCGGGATCGACAGGAACGCGACGATCGGCTTCACGATCGCGTTGACGATGCCGAACACGAGCGCGATCAGCAGGATGATCGCGAGCTGCTGCCATCCGGTGTCGGCGCCGACGATCGTCAGCCCGGGCAGGACCAGCTGCGCGAACCAGATGGCGACGCCGTTGATGAGGACGCGGATCACGAAGGCCATGTGCCCGATCTTGCCACCGGTTGCGGGAGGTGCGCGCGGGTCGGCCGACGCCTTCCCGCCGGCGGTCCCTGCGCGGGGACGCCTCAGCGACGAAGGGGATGGCATGCTGTGCGCGTGAGCCGAGTCCCGCTTCGCCAGGCCCTCGCCGATCTTCCCGCGTACGTCCCGGGGGCTCGCGTCCCGGTCGGCGCCGCGGCCTACAAGCTGTCGTCGAACGAGAACCCGTTCCCGCCGCTGCCGTCCGTGCTGATGGCCATCTCGGACGCAGCCGCTGACGTGAACCGCTACCCCGACATGTACGCGACCGAGCTGGTCGGTGCGATCGCAGGCTCCTTCGGCGTCGCACCGGAGTCGGTCGTCACGGGCTGCGGCTCGGTCGCCGTGCTGGGCCACGTGCTGACTGCTGTGTGCGAGCCGGGCGACGAGGTCGTCCTGCCGTGGCGCTCGTTCGAGGCGTACCCGATCGCGATCACGCTGGCCGGTGCGGCCGGGGTGCGGGTGCCGGTCGGCGACGACGGGCGGCTGGACCTCGAGGCGATGGCCGCGGCCGTGACGCCGCGGACCAAGGTCGTGCTCGTCTGCACCCCGAACAACCCGACCGGCCCGGCCGTGCGCGCCGACGAGCTGGCCACGTTCCTCGCCGCCGTGCCCGAGCACGTGCTCGTCGTGCTCGACGAGGCCTACGTCGAGTTCGTCCGCGACCCGCAGGTCGCCGACGGGCTCGCCGTGTTCGCCGACCACCCCAACGTCGTCCTGCTGCGGACGTTCTCCAAGGCCTACGGCCTGGCCGGCCTGCGCGTCGGCTACGCGGTCGCCCGCCCGCGCCTGGCCGCCGGGATCCGCATGGCGTCGACGCCGTTCGGGGTCTCTCACGTCGGGCAGCTCGCGGCGCTCGCGTCCCTGCAGGCGACGGGCGAGCTCCTGGCCCGGGTCGACCAGATCGTCGTCGAGCGCGCCCGCCTGCTCGCGGGCCTGCGCAAGCAGGGCTGGACCGTGCCTGACAGCGAGGCCAACTTCGTGTGGCTCGCCCTGGGCGACCAGGCGTCGACGTTCGCGGACCGTGCGGGCCGCGCCGGTGTGCTCGTCCGGCCGTTCGCGGGTGACGGCGTCCGCGTCAGCGTCGGCGAGCCCGAGGCGACCGATCTGCTCCTCGAGGTCACGGCGGACTGGCTCGCCCGCTGACGGCGGGCCCGCTGACGGCGGGCAGCTGTGAAGGAACCGGGTCCCTGTGGAGACCCCACAACCACGAAAGGGGACCTTTGGCCGCGCCTCGTCGCGGCAACCTACGGTTCCGTAGGCTACGGTGTCGTAGGTTGCGAGCCCGTCGCTCGCGTCGACCATCCGGAGCGGCCCCTCGACCGCTGCACGCGAAGGAGAACCGCGTGGCCCCGAACGGCCCTGTGACCGAGGACGGACTCGTCCAGCTGCTGACCCCCGCAGGCCAGCGCACAGCCCACCCCGACTACGACGCCCGCGTGGCCCACCTGGACGCGGAGGCCCTGCGCGGCCTCTACCGCGACATGGTGCTGGTCCGCCGGTTCGACAACGAGGCCACCTCGCTGCAGCGTCAGGGCGAGCTCGCCCTGTTCGCGCAGGGGCTCGGCCAGGAGGCCGCACAGATCGGCTCCGGCCGCGCGCTGGCCCAGCACGACCACGTCTTCCCGAGCTACCGCGAGCACGGCGTCGCGCACACCCGAGGCGTCGACCTCGCGGACGTCCTGCGCATCTTCCGTGGCATCGACCATGGCGGCTGGGACTCGGAGAAGTTCGGCTTCCACCTGTACACGTTGGTCATCGGCTCGCACACGCTGCACGCGACCGGCTACGCGATGGGGCTCCAGCGCGACGGTGCGGTCGGCACGGGCGACCCGGACCGGGACTCCGCGGTGGTCGCCTACTTCGGCGACGGGTCCACCTCGCAGGGCGACGTCAACGAGGCCCTCGTCTTCGCGGCGGTCAACAACGCACCGGTCGTCTTCTTCTGCCAGAACAACCAGTGGGCGATCTCCGAGCCCACGATCCGCCAGTCCCGGGTCCCGCTCGCCGACCGCGGGCCCGGGTTCGGCGTGCCGAGCGTGCGGGTCGACGGCAACGACGTGCTGGCCACCTACGCGGTGACCGCCGAGGCGCTGGAGCGGGCACGCAGCGGCGGCGGCCCGACGTTCATCGAGGCGTTCACGTACCGGATGGGCGCGCACACCACCTCCGACGACCCGAGCCGCTACCGCTCGGCGGCCGAGGAGGACCACTGGCGTCAGCGCGACCCGATCGACCGCCTGCGCATCCACCTCGAGGAGCGCGGCGAGCTGACGGCGGACTTCGTCGCGACCCTGGACGCCGAGGCCGACGCGCTGGGCGAGCGGCTGCGGACTACCGTCCGGGGGATGGGGCGTCCGTCGGCGGCCTCGATGTTCGAGCACGTCTACGCCGCCCCGCACTCGGTCGTCGAGTCCGAGCGTGCCTGGTTCGAGCAGTACGAGGCGTCGTTCCTGGACGCCAGCCACTCCGGCGAGGGGAGCCACCGATGAACGCGCCCGTACAGACGAGCTCCACGACCACCGGCGTGCAGACCGTCACGATGGCCAAGGCGATCAACCTGGGGCTGCGGCGCTCGCTCGAGTCGAGTCCCAAGGTGCTCCTCATGGGAGAGGACATCGGTGCCCTCGGCGGCGTCTTCCGCGTGACCGACGGGCTGCAGAAGGACTTCGGCGGCGACCGCGTCGTCGACACCCCGCTCGCCGAGTCGGGCATCGTCGGCACCGCGATCGGTCTGGCGCTGGCCGGCTACCGCCCCGTCTGCGAGATCCAGTTCGACGGGTTCATCTTCCCGGCGTTCGACCAGATCACCACCCAGCTGGCCAAGATGCACTACCGCTCCAAGGGCCGCCTGAACCTCCCCGTCGTGATCCGCGTCCCCTACGGCGGCGGCATCGGCGCGGTCGAGCACCACAGCGAGTCGCCCGAGGCGCTGTTCGCGCACACAGCCGGCCTGCGGGTCGTCAGCCCGTCGAGCCCGGCCGAGGCGTTCACGATGATCCAGCAGGCCATCGCCTCGCCGGACCCCGTGCTGTTCTTCGAGCCCAAGGGCCGCTACTGGGAGAAGGGCTCGGTCGACCTCGACGCCGCGCTGACCGCCCCGCACCCCGGCCTCGACACCGCGCGCGTGATCCGGCCCGGCACCGACCTGACGGTCGTCGCGTACGGGCCGACCGTGCAGACCGCGCTCAAGGCCGCCGAGGTCGCCGGTGCGGAGGGCACGTCGATCGAGGTCGTCGACCTGCGGGCCCTGTCACCGCTCGACACCGCGACCGTGGCCCAGTCCGTGAAGAAGACGGGCCGCTGCGTCGTCGTGCACGAGGCACCCGTCCTGTACGGCACCGGCGCCGAGGTCGCGGCGCGGATCGCGGAGGACTGCTTCTACCACCTGCAGGCGCCCGTGCTGCGGGTCGGTGGCTTCCACGCTCCCTACCCGGTCGCCAAGATCGAGCACGACTACCTGCCCGGGCTGGACCGCGTCCTGGACGCCGTGGACCGCTCGCTCGCCTTCTGAGACTGCACCATCCGACGAGCGGCCGAGGAGAAGCTAGCCGTGCCGAACTTTCAGCAGTTCCCCCTCCCCGACGCCGGTGAGGGTCTGACCGAGGCCGAGATCGTCGCGTGGCACGTGGCCGTCGGCGACGAGGTCACCGTCAACCAGACCATCGTCGAGATCGAGACGGCCAAGTCGCTCGTCGACCTGCCGAGCCCCTGGTCGGGCGTCGTCACGCGGATCCTGGTCGAGCCCGGGCAGACGGTCGACGTCGGCACCCCGATCATCGAGGTCGACATCGACCCGGCCGGGGCACCGGCCGACGACGGCGCCCCGATCGAGGCGTCGCGCGCCCGCATCTCCGACGAGGGCGGCAGCGCGATCGAGCACGGGCACCGCGGGCGGCCCAACCGTCACCAGGGCGTCGAGCCCGGTGGTTCCGACGAGATCGAGGCCGCCCGTGCGGGTCGCGCGGGCGACGCGGCACCGGCGGCACCTGCCGCGGTCGTCGCCGAGGAGCCCGAGCCGGAGCCCGCCGTGGCCGAGGCGCCGGCCGAACGGCAGGCGGTGCTCGTCGGCTACGGCGTCGCTGATGCCGGAACCGCTCGACGTGAGCGCGCCGCCAACGGTGCGGCGCCGGGCAACCGCCCGCACGCGCTGGCCAAGCCGCCCGTGCGCAAGCTGGCCCGAGAGCTCGGCGTCGACCTCGACTCCGTCTCCCCGACCGGTCCCGGCGGCATCGTGACGCGGGAGGACATCCTCGGTCGTGCGGCGCAGGCCGAGGCCCGAACGCTGGCCACCTACCCCGGCGACGACGCCCCCTGGCTGGCCAGCGGCACGGTCTCGCCCGACGGCCGGCAGACGCGTGTCCCGGTGAAGTCGGTGCGCAAGCGGACCGCCGAGGCCATGGTGACCAGCGCGTTCACCGCGCCGCACGTCACCGTGTTCCACACGATCGACGTCACGGCGACCATGAAGCTGGTCGAGCGCCTGCGTGCCGACCGCGAGTTCGCGGACGTCCGGGTGACCCCGCTGCTGATCGCCGCGAAGGCGCTCATGCTGGCCGTGCGCCGGCACCCGGAGATCAACGGCTCGTGGGACGAGCAGTCGCAGGAGATCGTCTACAAGCACTACATCAACCTCGGGATCGCGGCCGCGACCCCCCGCGGGCTCGTCGTGCCCAACATGAAGGACGCGCACCGGCTGAGCCTCAAGGAGCTCGCGATCGCGCTGTCGGAGCTGACGTCCACGGCGCGAGCCGGTAGGACGACGCCCGCCGACATGTCCGACGGGACGATCACGATCACCAACGTCGGGGTCTTCGGCATCGACACCGGCACCCCGATCCTCAACCCGGGCGAGGCCGCGATCCTCGCGTTCGGCGCGATCCGTGAGCAGCCCTGGGTGCACAAGGGCAAGATCAAGATCCGGCACGTCACGCAGCTCGCGCTGAGCTTCGACCACCGGCTGGTCGACGGCGAGCTCGGGTCCCGCGTGCTCGCCGACGTCGCCCGCGTCCTGCACGACCCGGCGCAGGGCCTGGTCTGGGGCTGAGGCGGGCGGCGCCCGACCGCTGCGCGTGTGTCAGGCTCCGGGCATGAGCGTGGTGCGGACCCTGACGGTGGACGACGACCTCGCACTGAGCCGCGTCGGGTACGAGCGCGGTGAGGTGCTGGTCCCGGACACGGGCGCCTCGAACGCGCACCGCTACCGCGTCGACACCTCCAGCAGCCTCGTGCTCGACGCGCTGGTGCTGCTCGAGGCGTCCCACCCGCCGGAGACGCCCGACCGTCCGGCCTACCGGTTCCTCGACACCAACCGGTCCCCGCTGTCCGTCCGTGACCTGAGGCGGTTCCGGATCCTGCACAAGGTCGCCGAGCCGGCACCGGCGGCCACCGCTCCCTCGTCGCCCCCCGTCCTCGAAGGCGCCCCGGCCGAGCTCACGGACCTGCGCGACGACGCCCTCGACAACGACCTGGTCGACGGCGTCGACTTCGTGGTCGTCGGCGCGAGCGCGTCGATGGGGGACGAGTGCATCGTGCTCGAGGCCGGGCCGGACGGGTTCGCCGTCGGCTACCGGGACAGCGGCGCGACCACGAGCCTGTTCACCTCGCGTGCGATCGCCCAGGCGCGGGCCGTGTTCCTCGACGAGGCGTGCTGGCTCGGCGCCGAGCGCGGGCGCGGGACGTACGTCGGCCGGTCGCAGGCCGTCGGCACCGAGGACTGGACGCCGGCACAGGTGGTCGCGGCCTACGAGCGGCGCCTGCTCGGCGAACCTTAGGCTGCCCGCGCCCCCGTGCTGGTGGTGCGTCGCGTCGTGCTCGTCGCCGGTGCGCGGCGCTCGACCAGGATCGCCGCGGTGCCCAGGAGGATCGCGCCGATCTCCGAGATCGCGGACAGCCACACCGGGATGCCGACCCACTGCTCGTGCACCCCGAAGAACCCACCGGGCGTGGTCGAGATGAGGAACGCGGTCAGGGTCGCGACGCCGAAGCCGATCGCCCCGAGCAGGGGGAGCCAGTGCCGCCAGACGAGCACCAGCACACCCAGGACGATGCCGCCGACTCCGTTGAGCAGGAACGCCGGGCCGACCACGTCGAGCGACTTCATGCCGTTCGCCCACAGGTCGAGGTGCACGACCGCCGACAGCATCACGCACGCACTGAGCAGGGCGCGCAGGACGTCGGAGGTCGCCTGAGGACCGCGGTGCCACTCCATGGCTCAGGCCTTCCCCGCGACGACGGCGCCGTCGGCCACGTGCACGTCGATCCCGGGCAGCGGATCGGGAGCGGGCCCCGAGACGTTGCCGCCCTCGAGGTCGTACACCGAGCCGTGGCAGGGGCACTTGAGCTGCTTGCCGTCCGGCGCGACCGTGCAGCCCTGGTGCGTGCAGATCGCCGAGAGCGCGACGACGGTCCCGGCGGTCGGCTGCGTCAGGATGATCGGCTTGCCGTCGGCATCCTCGGCGGAGATCGCGCCGCCCTCGGGGATGTCGGATAGCTGGGCCAGGACCCCGTCGCTGGATCCACCACCACCACCGCTGCTGCTGTCGTCCGACGAGCCGTCGCCATAGCCGCCACCGCAGGCCGCCAGCACCCCCATGGCGGCGACACCCATGGTCACGACGCCCGCCCGGGCGAGCACCTGCCGCCGGTCCAGGCACCGGCCGCAGCCGTCGGGGTGCGGGTCGTGAGGGCTGAGCGTCTTCGGGGAATCCATGAGCGACGACATGTCCACCTCCGTGCGCGAGCAGTGACGAGCTGTCACCAGTTGTCACGAGACGGGGTGGTGCAAGGTTCACCGCACGCGGCACCTGTGTCGTTCGGACGCTAGCGCCCATCCGACCGCCGCGCCGAGCGGGACGGTCAGCTGGGCGTGGCGCGGTCGACGGCTGACTGGTCGGCGACGATCGCGGCGACGCCGCTGACCGCCGTCGCTCCGGCGGCCGCGGCGGGAACGTCCGCTGCGGCGTCGGCGGCGTCCGCGTCCATCCGCCCCTGGATCCCCGACACGTTGCGCAGCGGCAGCTCGGGCAGCAGGGCCGTCAGGAGGATGCCGACGGCGATGATGCAGGCGGCGACGAGCAGCACCGTGTCGATCGACTGGGAGAACCCGTCGAGGAACGGCCTGGCGAGCCGTGGATCCAGGTCGTTGATGAACGACGAGTTGTCCAGCGAGGGCAGCGTCGCGCCCGACCCGGGCTGGAGCAGCCCGAGGACGGGTGCGTTGGCCGGATCGCTCTGCACGGCCGGGTCGGCGATCGCCTGCTGGAACGCCGGCGTCTTGACCGCCGCCGCGAAGGCCGCCTTGATGTTGTCGCCGACGGTCGAGAACAGGATCGACAGGAAGACCGCCGTGCCCAGCGTTCCGCCCATCTGCCGGAAGAACAGCGACGACGACGTGGCCACGCCCATGTCCCGCACGGGCACCGCGTTCTGCACGGCCAGCACCAGAGGCTGCATGGTGAAGCCGAGCCCGAGCCCGAACACCACCGAGCAGGCGAAGATGAAGTTCAACGAGGTGTCGGTCTGGATCCGCGAGAACATCAGCGAGCCGCTGGCCATGAGCACGGTGCCGAACACCGGCAGGGCCTTGTACCGGCCGGTGCGCGAGGTCGTCTGACCGGCGATGATCGAGCCCGCCATGATCCCGAGAGTGAACGGGATCAGCGTCAGGCCCGCCGAGGTGGGGGTCTGCCCCTTCACGATCTGCAGGTAGAGCGGCAGCGTCGCCAGTCCACCGAACATGCCGAGGCCGATGACCACGTTGGCGCCCGCGCCGATCGAGAAGGTGCGGTTGCGGAACAGGTAGAGCGGCAGGATCGCGTCGGCCTTCGCGAACCGCTCGGCGATGATGAACCCGATCAGCCCGAGCACGCCGATGACGTAGCAGGCGATCGCCTTCGGCGAGTCCCAGTGCCACACCCGGCCCTGCTCGGCGACGAGCAGGATCGGCACGAGCGTGACGACGAGCAGCAGGGCGCCCGGCCAGTCGATGCGGTGCTGGACCTTCTTGAGCGGCGGCAGGTGCAGCACGCGCGAGATGACGATGAGCGCGATGATGCCGATCGGGACGTTGATCAGGAACACCCAGCGCCAGCCGGCGATCCCGAGGATCGTCTCGGTCCCGGCGAAGAACGCGCCGACCACGGGTCCGAGCACGCTCGAGACGCCGAACACCGCGAGGAAGTACCCCTGGTACCGCGCGCTCCCGGGGCGCCACCAGGTCGCCGAGGATGGTGATGGCCAACGCCATCAGACCGCCCGCGCCGAGGCCCTGCAGCGCGCGGTAGCCGGCCAGCTCGTACATCGAGTTCGCGGTGCCCGAGAGCAGCGACCCGACGACGAACAGCGAGATCGCGATCATGTACAGCGGCTTGCGGCCGTAGATGTCGGAGAGCTTGCCGTACAGCGGCGTCGAGATCGTCGCCGTGAGCAGGTAGGCGGTGGTGACCCACGCCTGCAGCGAGAGGCCGTTGAGGTCGTCGCCGATCGTCCGGATCGACGTCGCGACGATCGTCTGGTCCAGCGCGGCCATGAACATGCCGAGCATCAGCCCGCCGAGGATCGTGAGGATCTCGCGGTGCGTCGGAGCCGTGAAGCCGGAGGCGGGGGCGGGGGCGTCGGTGCGCTGCTGGGTCATCGGGCCTTCTCGAGACGGGGTGCGGTTACGACCGGCTGCAAGTGGTTGCGCGAGACAACCATCCCGCACCGAGATCAAACAACCACCGGACCCGGATGTGTTCCCGGTCACGCGGCGACGTCCACGCTGCCACCGGCTACGGCGTCCCGCATGTCCGAGCCAATGGCTGCCCTGCGGACGAGGTCCGGGGACTGCCCGCGCCCGCCGTCCTCGGCGCCGTCGCTGTGGTCGTGGCCGGCGGGGCCTGACGGCTGTCCTGCTCCTGCGACGCCGTCCGCTCGACTGACCGCGGCGACCTAGGCTGAGCGGGTGAGTGCGCCGGCGACGAGCGCCGGAGGAACCGGCGTGAGCAGACCCCTGGGTCCGTGGCGCGTCGTCGTGCTCCCGCTGGCCGCGGTGGCCCTCGCGCTGCTGGGCATCTGGTTCTCGGGTGCGGCCGTCTCGACGGTCCTGCGTGACCCCGGCCCGCTCGTCCGGTGGGGGCTGCCCGCGTCGTCGGCCCTGTCGGAGCTCGCCGGCTCCGTGACGCTCGGAGCGCTGCTGCTGGCGGTCGGCATCCTGCCGCGCGTCACCGCGGGCGCCCGACCCTCACGGGCGGCCCGTGCCGGCGTCGGCACCGCGGAGGGCACGGCCTACCCGCGCAGTCTGGTCGTCGCCGGGGTGGCCGCCGGCGCCTGGACGGTGCTGTCGATCGTGCACCTGGTGCTCACCTACGCGGACGTCGCGGGCGAGGCGCTCACCTCCGACGCGTTCGGCGCGCAGCTCGGGGTGTTCGTCACCGAGCTCGACCTCGGGCGCACGCTGCTGCTGATCACGACCGTGGCGGCCGTCGTCACGGCCCTCTCGCTCGTCGTCGCGACGCCGACCGGAGCGGCCTGGACCGGTGCGCTCGTGCTCGTCGCCCTGTTCCAGCAGGCTCAGCTCGGGCACGCCGCCGGCGCGTCCGGGCACAGCATCGCGACGTCGTCGATGGTGGTCCACCTCGTCGGCGCCGCGCTCTGGATCGGTGCGCTGGCGGCCCTGGCGCTGCTCGTCACGCGCGTCGGCACCGACCTGTCCGTCTCGGTCGCGCGGTACTCCGTCGTCGCCGGCTGGTGCTTCGTCGCCGTCGGGGTGTCCGGACTGGTCAACGGGCTGCTGCGCACCGGCGGCTGGTCCGACCTGACGACGACCTACGGCGTCCTCCTGCTGGCCAAGGCGGCCCTGTTCGGCGCACTCGGCCTGCTCGGGCTCGCCCACCGGCGTCGCGTCCTGCCCCGGCTCGCGGGCGGCGCGGCGGGCCAGGTCCGACGAGTCGGCGGGGTGCTGTTCTGGCGGCTCGTGCTCGTCGAGCTGGCCGTCATGGGCGCCGTCTCCGGGGTGGCCGTGGCGCTCGGTGCGACCGCGCCGCCCGTCTCCGAAGAGCCGCCCGTCGACCCGTCGCCCGCCTACCAGATCACCGGCCACCCCCTGCCGCCCGAGCCGACGGGCCTGCGCTGGCTCACCGAGTGGCGCTGGGACCTGATCCTGGCGTTCGCGGTCGGTGCCGGGCTCGTCGTCTACTGGCGCTGGGTGCTGCGGCTGCGCAAGCGTGGTGACCACTGGCCGGTCGGGCGCGCGATCTCGTGGACCGCCGGGATGGTGCTGTTCGGCTGGGCGACGAACGGGGCGCCCAACATGTACGGGCACGTGCTGTTCAGCGGCCACATGATCCAGCACATGACCCTGGCGATGGTCGTGCCGATCTTCCTGGTGCTGTCCGCGCCGGTCACGCTCGCGCTCCGGGCCCTGCCGGTCCGGACCTCGCTCCTGCGGTCCGACGAGTCCCGAGGTCCGCGCGAGTGGATCCTCGTCCTCGTGCACAGCCACGTCGGCCAGTTCCTCGCGAACCCGCTGGTCGCGGCCGTGAACTTCATCGGCTCGATGATCGTCTTCTACTACTCGGGGCTGTTCGAGTGGTCGCTGCGCAGCGACGTCGGGCACCTGGCGATGGTCGTCCACTTCACGCTCGCGGGGTACCTGTTCGTCAACGCGCTCGTCGGGATCGACCCCGGGCCGCGTCGGTGGGGCTACCCGCAGCGGCTGCTCCTGCTGTTCGGGACCATGGTGTTCCACGCGTTCTTCGGCGTCACGCTCGTCACCGGCGACGCACTGTTCGTCGCCGACTGGTTCGGACTCATGGGTCGGCCCTGGGGTGCGTCGGCGATCGCCGACCAGCAGGCGGGCGGCGCGATCGCGTGGGGCATCGGCGAGCTGCCGACCCTCGTGCTGGCCGTGCTGGTCGCCATCTCCTGGTCGCGCGACGACGAGCGCACCGCCCGCCGCCGCGACCGGCAGGTCGACCGGGACGGCGACGTCGAGATGGACGAGTACAACGCGATGCTCGCGGCTCTCGCGGCTCGGGACGCAGGCGAGCCCCCGGCGCGCTGAGCTCCGCGCAGGAGCGGCCGCGGATGATAGGACGGGGGGATGGGTGAGACCTCCTTCGATGACCTGAACGACTACGTGGCGATCCCGCGGCTGAGCGGGTTGGTGCTGAACAAGGACGGCACGCGGCTGGTGACCGGCGTCGCGACGCTGGACAGCAAGAAGACCAAGTTCGTGACCGCGCTCTGGGAGGTGGACCCCGAGGGCGTGAAGCAGCCCCGGCGGCTGACCCGCAGCGCGAAGGGCGAGAGCAGCCAGGCGTTCACCGCCGACGGCGACCTGCTGTTCACGAGCGCACGACCGGACCCCGACAAGGCCTCCGACGACGACGACCCGGTGCCCGCGCTGTGGCTCCTGCCGCGCGACGGCGCCGAGGCACGCGTGATCGCGGACCGGGCGGCGGGGCTGGGTCAGGTCGTCGTGGCCCGGGACGCGCCCGTGGTGCTGGTCGGGTCGGACGTGCTGCCGTCGGCCACCGACGCCGCGTCCGACGAGAAGCTGCGCAAGGCGCGCAAGGAGAAGAAGGTCTCGGCGATCCTGCACGACGGGTACCCGATCCGGTTCTGGGACCACGACCTGGGTCCGGACGCCCCGCACCTGTTCACCGCCACGCTGAGCGAGCACGTGACGCAGCCGCTCGCGGGTGCGACCGACCCCCGGCTGACCCTGACCGACGTCACGCCTGACGCGCGCCAGGAGCTCCTGGAGCAGGGGTCGACGATCAGCCCCGACGGGTCGACGGTGGTCAGCGGCTGGTACGTGCCGACCGGGCGCGGCGTGCTGCGCGGGAAGCTCGTGGCCATCGAGGTCGCGACCGGGTCGCGCCGCGTACTCGTCGACGATCCCGGTGCGGACGTAGGCGGTCCGGCGGTCTCGCCGGACGGGCGCTGGGTCGCGTTCTCGCACGAGACCGTCTCGACGCCGTTCGACGCCCCGGTCGTCCGTCTCGGGATCGTCCCGCTGGCGGGCGGCGAGCCGCGGCTCCTCGCCGAGACGTGGGACCGCTGGCCGCACGGGCCGGTCTGGCTGCCGGACTCGGACGCGATCCTGGTCACGGCCGACGACGACGGTCGCGGGCCGATCTTCCGCATCGACCTCGCGTCCGGCGACGTCCGCAAGGTCACGAGCGACGACGCGACGTTCACCGACGTGAGCGTGAGCCCCGACGGCCGGACGGCGTACGCGCTGAGGTCTTCCTACGAGGCGCCGTCGCACCCGGTCCGGATCGACCTCACCGCCGACGCCCCGGTCGCGAGCACGCCCCTGATCAGCCCGGTCGCCACGCCGGAGCTCCCCGGCACGCTCGAGGAGGTCGAGTCGGTGACGGACGGCCGGCGTGTCCGGGCCTGGCTCGCACGGCCCACCTCGGACGACAAGGCGCCGCTCGTCCTGTGGATCCACGGCGGCCCGCTGGGCTCCTGGAACGCGTGGTCGTGGCGCTGGAACCCGTGGATCCTCGTCGCGCGCGGGTACGCGGTCCTGCTCCCGGACCCCGCGCTGTCGACCGGGTACGGGCAGCAGTTCGTCCAGGACGGCTGGGGTGCCTGGGGCGCAGCCCCATACACGGACCTGCTCGCGATCACCGACGCGGCCGAGCAGCACCCGGCCGTCGACGAGACCCGGACCGCGGCGATGGGCGGATCCTTCGGCGGCTACATGGCCAACTGGGTGGCCGGCCACACCGACCGGTTCGAGGCGATCGTCACGCACGCGAGCCTGTGGGCGCTCGACCAGTTCGGACCGACCACCGACGCGGCGTTCTACTGGGCGCGCGAGATGACCGACCAGATGGCGCTCGACAACTCGCCGCACCTGCACGTCGAGAAGATCGCGACCCCGATGCTCGTGGTGCACGGTGACAAGGACTACCGCGTGCCGATCGGCGAGGGCCTGCGGCTCTGGTACGAGCTGCTGGCCAAGAGTGCGCTCCCGGCCGACGAGGAGGGCCGCAGCCCGCACCGCTTCCTCTACTTCCCCGACGAAAACCACTGGGTGCTCAGCCCGCAGCACGCGGTCGTCTGGTACCAGGTGGTGGAGGCGTTCCTGGCGGAGCACGTGCTCGGGAAGGACGCCGAGTACCCGGACACGTTGGGGTGATCCCGACCGCCCCCGGATGCGGGTCGGTCGGTCCCGCGGGAGGATCGCCGCTCATGGACGGGTGAACAGATGCCCGCCACGACGAAAGGTTCCGACATGGGTATCGGAGGCGGCATCGCCCTCATCGTCATCGGCGCGATCCTCTCTTTCGGGGTCAGCGACCGGATCGAGGGCGTGGACCTGACCGTGATCGGTTACATCTGCATGGGCGCGGGAGCGCTCGCGCTGATCCTGGCGATCGCGATGAACGCGCAGCGCAACAACACGACGCACCGTGAGGTCGTCGAGCAGCGCACGACGCCGCAGGCGCCCCCTGCACCGCCCGCTCCGCCGGCGCCGCCCGCGGTCTGACGGGGACGCACCACCAGCGCCCGACGCCGCCGACCTGCACGTCAGGTCGGCGGCGTCCGGCGTCTGTCAGGCCTGCAGGGCGCCGCGCACGATCGAGTTCCCCGAGTGCGCGGGGTCCCCGTCGAACTGCTCCTCGGACACGTCGACCACCGAGAACTGCGTCAGGTCGAGGCCCGCGGGCAGGTCGAACCGGCCCGACGACCCTTCCAGGGTGCCGACGCTGACCAGGCCGCTGACGTCCGGCTTGAGCAACCAGACCTCACGGAACCCGTCGTCGCCGACGTCGCCCTCGTCCAGGTCGACCACCAGCACACGGGTGCCGTCCGACGAGGTCTCGACCGCCGCCGACCCGCTCGCGTCCCAGCCCGGCAGGGGTTCGAGCGTGGCGGTCGCCACGAGGGAGGTCGGCTCGTCCTTCGACGTCTGCCACCACACCCCGGTCGCGCCGACGAGCACGCCCGCGGCGGCCGCGGCCGCGACCCAGCGCCACTGGCGGGGTCCTCGGCGCGCGGTGCGGCGAGAGGAGAGGTCGGTCACGGCGGCGGGCTCGGCGTCGGACGGCGCGTCGGTGGCGACCGGTGGCGCCGCAGCCAGCCCGAGCTCGTCGGCGATCCGGTCCCACACGTGCGGTGCGGGCGGCACCATCGGACCGGCGGACCGGGCGGCGTCGACGACGCTGCGCAGGGCCGTCACCTCGTCGGAGCACACCTCGCACTCCTCGATGTGCGCGAGGTCGGTCGTGCTGCCGGCGGTCTCCCCGAGTGCGAGCAGGGCGAGGACCTCACCGTCCACGTGCGAGTCATCGAACGGCACCATCCACCTCCCATCGGGTCCGCAGGCGAGCCAGGCTGCGTCGCACGTGGCTCTTGACCGTGCCGAGCGGCAGGTCGAGCTGTCGAGCGATCTGGTCGTGCGTCAGGTCCTCGTAGAACGCGAGCCGCAGGATCGTGCGCTGCGGGTCGCCCAGCCGGTCCAGCTCGTCGGCGACCACCACCTGGTTCACGACCCGGTCGTCCGCCGAGGTCACCACGGCCTCGTCGGTGATCGACGCGTCACGGAGGCGGCGGTCGCGCGAGCGACGCTCGTGGGCGTCGGCCACGCAGTGTCGCGTGATGCCGAGCAGCCAGGCAGGCAGCCGCGACTTCGACGGGTCGAAGCGGTGCCGGCTGCGCCATCCCTCGACGAACACGAGCTGGGTGACCTCCTCGGCGTCCGCGACGCTGCCGAGCGAGCGCAGAGCGACGGTGTGCACGAGGGTCGACCAGCGTCGGTAGGCCTCGGCCACCGCGGCCTCGTCGCCGGCGGCGAACGCACGACCGAGCTCCTCGACACCCTCACCGTCAGGGTCCGTGCGATGGGCCGCGCGAGGTCCGGGCGCGCTCATCGGCGGCACCTCACTCGACACCCCGGGGACGGGTCCACCGCCCAGCAATATCACGGTTAGCCACCCAGCGGCTCTGCCATGACGACGACGTTGTCCGAATAGTGCCCGATCTCGGGCTGCCAGGTTCCTCCGCAGGTCACCAGGACGAGCCGGGGCGCTCCGGTGCGGTCGAACCACTGGTCCACGGGAGCCTGCGACTTGGGCGTCTTCTCGACCGAGGCCACCCGGTAGGCGTGCGCGACCCCGTCCGCGGTCGTCACGGTCAAGGTGGCACCGACGGAGACCTTGCGCAGGCGGGAGAACTGGCCGATCCCGGTCTGCCAGCTGTCGACGTGGGCGGCGACGAGCGTGGAGCCGGCGGGATCCCACGGGGTCGGTCCGAACTGGTACCAGCCCGCGCGGTTCGCGTCCTCGGGGATCTGCATCAAGCCGTCCGCCGCCACACCGACCGGGTCGACCGGCATGTCGATGCGTACGTCGGGCACCTCGATCCGCA
>NZ_JBFUKL010000008.1:0-160619 GCF_056400865.1 Cellulomonas sp. P4_H4 | reverse complement strand
TGTGTTAAGCACGCCGCCAGCGTTCGTCCTGAGCCAGAATCAAACTCTCCGTAAATGTCAACTGGCACCACACCACCAAAGCAGCATGGCAACCGACAAAACGAAACAGCCAACCGGTTCAACCCGGCCGACCAATCAGATTCGGCTGTTCGGGCACCGCCCTTCCACGGAGGTGAAAGAAACGACACCCATCTCAACCAAGACCCACCACCATCAACACCCCAGACCACCGGCCCAGAACATCTCAGATAGCGAGCCATATGGCATCGACTATTTGGCACACTGTTGAGTTCTCAAGGAACAGACGCGCATCTCCTCAGGATCTTTCGACCCGTCCGAGAGGCTTTGTCGTTCTGAATCTTACCTGGCTTTTCGGCCGCATTCCGCCACCCTCTCGGGCAGCTCCTGCGGGCCTGGAGCCCGTCCCTCAGTCGTGTTCAGGGCGCACGAAGCGCGCTGTACATCGTTCGAGGGGTGGCCACCCTTGGGGACCAGCCACCGTGGTTCGATCCGCGGTGTCCGTTCCTCCCTCTCGGGCGACATCGAGAACATTACGCGCGTGTTGCGGCAGGTGTCCAATCGCCCTGCGGTGACGCCGGTCACCAGGGCCCTTCAGGGGACGTACCTGCAGGTCAGAGGCGACAAGAGGCCCGCGGGAGCGTCTCGCGGGCCTCTCGTCACGACAGGTCACGCCTCGGCGTCGACCACCGCGAGGGTGCGCTTTCCGCGGCGAAGTACGGCAAACCGACCGTGCAGCAGATCGTCGGCGGACAGCACGGCGTCCTCGGCGGCGACGCGGACGTTGTTGACCGACGCTCCTCCCTCGGCGATCGCCCGACGCGCGGCTCCCTTGCTGGCGACCACTCCGGTCGCGGCGAGCAGGTCGGCGATCGAGTCGCCGGCCTTCCCAGGTGCGGACGGCAGCTCGGCGACGGCCGCGGTGAGGGTCGCGAGCGACAGGTCGCTCAGCGAACCCCGACCGAAGAGCGCCTGGCTCGCGGCCACGACCTGGTCGGCCGCGTCCGCGCCGTGCACGAGCGACGTGACCTCGTACGCGAGCGTGCGCTGGGCCTCGCGGGCAGCCGGTGCAGCAGCCACCGCAGCCGCCAGCTCGTCGATGCGTTCACGCGACAGGAACGTGAAGACAGAGAGGTAGTTCACGACGTTCGCGTCCTCGGCGTTCAGCCAGAACTGGAAGAACGCGTAGGGGCTGGTCATCTCCGGGTCGAGCCAGACGGTCCCGGTCTCGGTCTTGCCGAACTTGGTGCCGTCCGCCTTCGTGATCAGCGGTGTGGCCAGGGCGTGGACCGCGACCCCCTCTGCCTTGCGGATGAGCTCGACGCCCGAGAGCAGGTTGCCCCACTGATCGTTGCCGCCGGTCTGCAGGGCGATCCCGTGCCGGCGGTACAGCTCCAGGAAGTCCATCCCCTGCAGGATCTGGTAGCTGAACTCGGTGAAGCTGATGCCCTGCTCGCTGTTCAGGCGTCGGGCCACGGTGTCCTTGGCGAGCATCGTCCCCAGTCGGTAGTGCTTGCCGACGTCGCGCAGGAAGTCGATGGCCGACAGCGGTGCCGTCCAGTCGAGGTTGTTGACCATGGTGGCCGCGTGCGGGCCGTCGAACCGCAGGAGCGGCTCGATCTGCTTGCGGATGCGCTCGACCCACCCAGCGACGAGGTCGGGGGAATTGAGCGTCCGCTCCCCCGCCATCTTCGGGTCACCGATGAGGCCCGTCGCGCCACCCACCAGCGCGAACGGCACGTGGCCGGCGTCCTGCAGCCGGCGGACGGTGAGGATCTGCACGAGGTTGCCGATGTGCAGGCTGGGCGCCGTCGGGTCGAAGCCGCAGTACAGCGACACGGGGCCCGCAGTCAGTGCGGAACGCAGCGCGTCCAGGTCCGTGGTCTGGGCGATCAGCCCGCGCCACTCGAGCTCGTCGAGAACGTGGTTCATGGAAGCTCCTGGGAAGAGACGAGAAGAGGAAGGGGCGGCGTCAGGCGGCCGACGTCGTCGCCCTCAGGGGGCGTCTGTCGACGTCGGCGACCGATACGCCGGGCGGTATGCGGAGACGGTGCGCTCGTCGGTGAGCCAGTAGCGCCAGGGGAACCTGTTGCCCTCGCCGCCCGATCCGGAGACGCCGACGCGCGGGCCGGACTTGTGGGTCGGCTGGACGACCACCTGCTGGCGATGCAGGACGACGTCGCCGCCGGCCTCCGTGACGTCCGCCCCGTTGGCGCGCATGTCGAGACCGAGTGCGACGGCCAGGCGGGCGGGTCCGCGGGCGAGCTGGCGCTCCGAGTCCACGACGCCGACCGCTTCACGGCGACTCCACGCGAGGTCGACGCCGTCGACCACCTCGCCGGCACGGAGCAGGACGGCGGACGGGCTGCCTGTCGGCTCGGTGACGATGTTGAGGCAGTGGTGCAGCCCCAGGTGGCGGTAGACGTAGAGGCGACCGGGCTCAGCGAACATCACCGCGTTGCGGGACGTGCGGCCGCGGTACGCGTGCGAGCCCGGGTCGTCGGCTCCCGCGTACGCCTCGACCTCGGTGATGCGCAGCGTCACGTCACCTTCAGCCGAACGTGAGGTGAGGTAGGCGCCGAGCAGGTCGCGTGCCACGGCGTGCACCTCGCGGCTGAACCAGACCCGCGCCGGAACCACGAACGTGCGCGGATCCGCGACGTCCGGCAGCTCGAATCGGTTCTCGGGCGACGTGCTCACACGCCCATCTTGCCGTACGTCGTCGGGCTCGCGTCGTCGGTCACCACACTGCCGAACGCGTCCAGCCGGACGTCGGCGCGCTCGCGTGTGCGCTCCCGCGCGAAGTGCTCGGCCTCGCCCGACATCCAGGTGACCCAGTGCTCGCGCGCGTCCGCGCCGTCCCGGGCGAGCCCGCGTTCGAGCCGCAGGTCGGCGGGCGCCTCGACCCACACGCGCAGGACGGCGAGCGGGTCGACCTCGCGGCGGCCGGAACCGCACCCCTCCAGGACGAGCAGCTCGGGCACCTCGAGGTCGACCCACTCGGCGAACGCTCCCGACGGCCAGTCGTACCGCTGGTAGCGGCCCGGGCGGCCGCGACGCAGCGGCTCGAGGACCTGAGCGGACAGCCGCGGCCACAGCGAGCCCTCGAGACCCGCCCATCCTTCGTAGAGGTCGTCGAGGTGCAGGACGGCGGCTGTGGCGCCCAGCTCTGCGGCTTCTCGGGCGACCAGCGACGCGGTCGTCGTCTTGCCGGAGCCCGCCGGTCCGTCGATGGACACCAGCCTCACCGGGCCGAGGCGGGCCGGTGCGGCGAGTGCACGGGACGCGATGCTCATCCGGCGGTCAGGACGTCCAGGTCCGCAGCTCTGCCGTGCGCGCACGAGCACGGACCAGCTGCTCGGCCACCCGCACCGGCGCGGTGCCGCCGACCGCGTTCCTCGAGGCCAGCGAGCCCTCGACCGTCAGCACGGTCCGCACCTCGGGAGTCAGGTGCGGGCTGATCGCGGCCAGCTCGTCGTCGGACAGGTCCCACAGCTCGATCGACGGCTCGTGCTCTTCGCAGGCCCGGACGCACGCGCCGGCAACCTCGTGAGCAACGCGGAACGGCACGCCGTTGCGCACGAGCCACTCCGCGATGTCAGTCGCGAGCGAGAAGCCCTGCGGCGCGAGCGAGGCGAGGCGAGAGGTGTCGAACTCGAGCGTCGCGACCATGCCGGCGAACGCGGGCAGCAGGATCGTGAGCTGGTCGATCTGGTCGAAGACCGGTTCCTTGTCCTCCTGCAGGTCACGGTTGTACGCGAGCGGCAGACCCTTGAGCGTCGTGAGCAGGCCGGTCAGGTCGCCGACGAGACGCCCCGCCTTGCCCCGGGCGAGCTCGGCGATGTCCGGGTTCTTCTTCTGCGGCATGATGCTCGACCCCGTGGAGTAGGCGTCGTGCAGCTTGACGAAGCCGAACTCCTTGGTCGCCCAGAGGATGACCTCCTCCGCGAGCCGCGAGATGTCCACAGCAGCCATCGCGGCGACGAACGCGAACTCGGCGACGACGTCCCGCGAGGCCGTGCCGTCGATCGAGTTCTCGACCGGGCCGTCGAAGCCCAGGTCCGCAGCGACGGCGGCCGGGTCGAGGCCGAGCGACGAGCCCGCCAGCGCCCCGGAGCCGTACGGCGAGCGCGCCGCCCGGGCGTCCCAGTCCTGCCAGCGCTCGACGTCCCGCAGCAGCGGCCAGACGTGTGCGAGCAGGTGGTGGGCCAGGAGGACCGGCTGGGCGTGCTGCAGGTGCGTGCGGCCGGGCATCGGGGCGTCGCCGGCGGCCGCGGCCTGGTCGGTGAGCGCGTCGGCGACGTCGAGCAGGAGCCCACCGACGAGTCGTGCCTGCTCGCGCAGGTACATCCGCACGAGCGTGGCGATCTGGTCGTTGCGCGAGCGGCCCGCACGGAGCTTGCCGCCCAGGTCGGCGCCCGCACGGTCGATCAGGCCACGCTCCAGCGCGGTGTGCACGTCCTCGTCGGCGAGCACCGGCAGGAAGTCGCCGCTGTCCACGTCGGCCCGCAGCCGCTCGAGGGCGTCGACCATCCCCGTCAGCTCGTCGTCCGTCAGCAGACCTGCTGCGTGCAGGACGCGGGCGTGCGCGACGGAGCCTGAGATGTCGTGCCCGGCGAGCCGCCAGTCGAAGTGCGTCGACTGCGACAGCGCCTGGAGCGCCTCCGACGGCCCGCCGGCGAACCGGCCGCCCCAGAGGGCCGACGAGGGCGGCGTCGACACGGTCTCCGCCGATCGAGCAGGTGGCTGCGTGACTTCGTCAGACACCCGCGATCCCGCCCTGCGAACCGAGGTCCACACCGTTGCCGAAACGCACGTCGCGCGCCGCGGCGAGCTTCGAGGACAGGCCGTAGATCTCGATGAAGCCCTTGGCCGCGGCCTGGTCGAACGTGTCGCCGGTGTCGTACGTGGCCAGGTTGAAGTCGTAGAGGCTCGCGTCCGAGCGACGGCCGGTGACGGTCGCGCGCCCGCCGTGCAGGACGATCCGCACGTCGCCGGAGACATAGCGCTGCGTGTCGTCGACGAAGACGTCGAGCGACTTCTTGAGCGGCGAGAACCACTGGCCGTCGTAGACCAGCTCGGTCCAGCGCTGCTCGACGCCACGCTTGAACCGCGCCTGCTCGCGCTCGACCGTGACGTTCTCGAGCTCCTGGTGAGCGGCGATGAGCGCGATGGCGCCGGGCGCCTCGTACACCTCGCGCGACTTGATGCCCACCAGGCGGTCCTCGACGATGTCGATCCGGCCGATCCCCTGGGCGCCCGCGCGGCGGTTCATCTCCTGGATGGCCTGCAGCGGGGTGACGGGCACGCCGTCGAGCGCGACCGGCACGCCGGCCTCGAACGTGATGACGACCTCGTCGGCGACCGGCGGGAACGTCGGGTCGTCGGTGTAGGTGTAGACGTCCTTGGTGGGCCCGTTCCAGATGTCCTCGAGGAAGCCGGTCTCCACCGCACGACCCCAGACGTTCTGGTCGATCGAGAACGGGTTGTGCTTGGTGGTCTCGATCGGCAGCGCGTTGCGCGTCGCGAACTCGATGGCCTTGTCGCGGGTCAGCGCGAGGTCGCGCACGGGCGCCAGGCAGGTCAGGTCGGGCGCCAACGACGTGATGCCGACCTCGAAGCGGACCTGGTCGTTGCCCTTGCCGGTGCAGCCGTGCGCCACCGTCGTCGCACCGAACTGGCGGGCGGCCCGCACGAGGTGCTTGACGATGACGGGGCGGGACAGGGCCGAGACCAGCGGGTAGCGGTCGAGGTACAGCGCGTTCGCCTTGAGCGCCGGCATGCAGTACTCCTCCGCGAACTCGTCGCGGGCGTCGGCCACGTAGGCCTCGACCGCGCCGCAGTCCAGAGCACGCTGGCGGATGACGTTGAGGTCCTCGCCGCCCTGGCCGACGTCGACGGCGACGGCGATCACCTCGGCGCCGGTCGCCTCCGCGATCCAGCCGATGCCGACAGAGGTGTCCAGGCCGCCGGAGTAGGCGAGGACGACGCGCTCAGTCATGAAAAGTCTCTCTTCTCGGGTTCGTTCTTCAGAGGTCAGTCTGCCGGGCGCGCGCGAGGGCGGCGTCCGGTCGTGCATCCGTGGCCAGCGCGAGGAAGCGCGCGGCGAGGGCCGCGCCCGTCGCCTGCGGTCCCTCGTCGCCCTCGCGGGCGATCACGAGGACCGTGTCGTCGCCCGCGATCGTGCCCAGCACGGCCGGCAGGATCGAGTGGTCGATCGCCGACGCGAGGAACTGCGCGGCGCCGGGCGGGGTGCGCAGGACGACGAGGTTGCCCGACGCCTCGGCGGTGACCAGCAGCTCCGCGCACAGGCGCGCGAGGCGGGAGGCGAGCATCTCCTCGTCGGGACCCGCGGCCGGCGTGCTGCGACCGCCGCCCTCGACGGGCACTGCGTAGGCGAGCGCCCCCGAGGGCGTGCGGATCTTGACCGCACGCAGCTCGACGAGGTCGCGGCTCAGCGTCGCCTGCGTGACCGAGACGCCCTCCGCCGCGAGCAGCTCGGCGAGCTGCTGCTGGGAGTGCACCAGGCCGCGGGTGAGCAGGGACGTCACCAGCGCGTGGCGGGCGGCCTTGGTGTGCGGGACGGACGACGTGACGCTCATGCCTGCTCCAGCAGCCACGTGAGCAGCGCCTTCTGCGCGTGCAGCCGGTTCTCGGCCTCGTCCCACACCACCGACTGCGGTCCGTCGAGGACCTCGGCGGTGATCTCCTTGCCACGGTAGGCAGGCAGGCAGTGCAGGACGATCGCGTCCGGTGCGGCCAGTGCCATCGCGGTCGCGTCGACGCGGTACGGCACGAACGGTGTCTCCCGCTCGGCAGCCTGGTCCTCCTGCCCCATCGACACCCAGGTGTCGGTGGCGACGACGTCGGCGCCGGACACGGCCGTCGCCAGGTCGTGCGTGACGGTCACGGAGCCGCCGGTCGTCGCAGCGACGGCCTCGGCGTCGGCGAGGATCGCCGCGTCGGGCAAGAACCCGGGTGGAGTCCCCACGCGCACGTGGAGACCAGCCGTCGCGCCCCCCAGCAGGTACGAGTGGGCCATGTTGTTCGCGCCGTCGCCGACGAAGGCGAGCGTCTGGCCCGCGAGCGCGTCCACGCCCCCGCGGTGCTGCGCGATCGTCATGAGGTCGGCGAGGATCTGGCACGGGTGGAACTCGTCGGTCAGCGCGTTGACGACCGGGACCCCGGACATCGCGGCCATCTGGTCGAGCCGCTCCTGCGCGTGCGTCCGCCACACGATCGCCGCGACCTGCCGGCCCAGGACACGCGCCGTGTCCGCGATGGACTCGCGCTGGCCGATCTTGGCGAGGTTGCCGTCGACGCTCAGCGGGAAGCCGCCGAGCTCCGAGATTCCGGCCGTGAACGACACCTGGGTGCGCAGCGTCGGCTTGTCGAAGATGACCGCGACCGGCTTCGGCCCGGCGAGCGGACTGCGCAGGAAGTGGTCCTCGCGGAACGCGAGAGCAAGTCGGAGCACCTCGCGCTGCTCTGCGGGTGACAGGTCGTCGTCGCGCAGGAAGGAACGGGTCACGACGACACCTCGAGCCCGGCCATGAAGTCGACGAACTGCGTCGCCTGCTCGTCGGTGAGGACGAACGGGGGTGCGAGCCGGATCGTCGTCGGCGTGCAGGCGTTCACGATGAAGCCGGCGGCGAGCGCTCGGGCGGCGACCTCCGCCGCGACCGGGCCCGACAGCTCGATGCCGATCAGCAGCCCCTCGCCCCGCACCGACACGACGAGCCCGTTGCTGGTGTCCATGAGGCCGGTCCGGAACCGCTCCCCCAGCTCGCGGACGTGGGCCAGCAGGTCGTCCCGCTCGATCACGCCGATGGTCGCCAGGGCGGCCGCCGACGCGACCGGGTTCCCGCCGAACGTCGAGCCGTGCTGGCCGCGCCCGAGAAGGGCCGCGGTGTCCGGGCCGTACGCGATGAGTGCGCCGACCGGGAAGCCGCCTCCGAGCCCCTTGGCCACGGTGACCGCGTCGGGCACGACGCCGCCCCCGATGTGCGGGTGGTGGTGCGCCATCCAGGCGCCCGTGCGGCCCATGCCGGACTGCACCTCGTCGAGGATCAGCAGGGCACCGTGCTCGGCGGTCAGCCGGCGCGCGAGCGCCAGGTAGCCCGGCGGCAGCGGTCGGACGCCCACCTCGCCCTGGATGGGCTCGACGAAGAGCGCCGCCACCTGGTCGCCACCCTCGGCGAAGGCGGCCTCGAGCGCTTCCGAGTCGCCGAACGGCACGAACTCGACACCACCCGGGAGCGGCTCGAACGGCTCGCGGTAGGCCGCCTTGTGCGTCAGAGCGAGAGCTCCCATCGACCGGCCGTGGAACGAGCCCTCGAGCGCGAGGATGCGCGGACGACCGGTGCGGCGGGCCAGCTTGAACGCCGCCTCGTTCGCCTCCGTCCCCGAGTTCGTGAGGAAGACGCGGGAGCCCTCAGGCGCGCCGGCGAGCGCGATGAGCCGCTCCGCGAACGCGATCTGCGTCGGGCTGCCGAAGAAGTTCGAGACGTGACCGAGCGTTCCGAGCTGCGCGCTGATGGCTGCGGTCAGCGTCGGGTGCGCGTGCCCGAGCGAGTTGACCGCGATGCCACCGAGCAGGTCGAGGTACCGGTTTCCGTCCGCGTCCCACACGTACGGGCCCTCGCCGCGCACGAGCACACGCTGTGGCGCGCCGAAGGTGTCCATCACGGCGTGCGTGTAGCGGTCGGTCCAGTCGGCGACCGAACCGTCGACGGCGGGAACGGGCAGCGTGGCGTCGGGCGTCGCGTCGGCCCGGTGGCGGGCGCGGTTGAGGATCTCGGTCACAGGTCCTGGCCCTTCGGGGTGCGGGCGACGACCGGGATGGGCGCCGTGAACGGAGCGTCCGCAGGCTCCTCGTCGGGAAGCACCATGGTGCCGATGCCCTCCGAGGTGAAGATCTCCACGAGGATCGAGTGTGGTTCGCGGCCGTCGATGACGTGCGCACGGCCGACGCCTCCCTCGACGGCCCGCCAGCAGGCCTCCATCTTGGGCCGCATGCCGGAGTCGAGCGTCGGCAGGAGCGTGGCGAGCTCGGCGGCCCGCAGGCGGCGCACGAGCGACCCCTTGTCCGGCCAGCTCGTGTAGAGGCCCTCGACGTCCGTCAGCACGATGAGCTTGCGCGCGCCGAGCGCGACCGCGAGCGCGGCCGCTGCCGTGTCCGCGTTGACGTTGAGCACCTGCGTCGGGTCGTCGAGATCGGGCGCGACGGTCGAGACGACGGGGATCCGGCCCGCGTCGAGCAGGTCGAGCACCGCGCCGGGGTTGACCTGCACGACGTCGCCGACCAGCCCGACGTCGACGGCCTCGCCGTCCACGACCACCGAGCGGCGCCGAGCCTGGAACAGGCCACCGTCCTCTCCCGACAATCCGACCGCGTGCGGGCCGTGGGCGTTGAGCAGCCCGACGAGCTCGCGCGAGACCTGCCCGGTGAGCACCATCCGCACGACGTCCATCGCCTCGGGCGTGGTGACGCGCAGGCCGCCGCGGAACTCCGACTCGATGCCGAGCCGGTCCAGCATCGTGTTGATCTGCGGTCCGCCGCCGTGCACCACGACGGGTCGCAGCCCGACCTGGCGCAGGAACACCATGTCCTGCGCGAACGCGCGCTTGAGGTTCTCGTCGATCATGGCGTTGCCGCCGTACTTCACGACGACGAGCGCACCCGCGAACTTCTGCAGCCACGGGAGCGCCTCGATGAGCACCTCGGCCTTCTGCTCGGGCCGGAGGTCGGTGCGCGTGTTGAAGACGAACTCGTCGGTCACGTCGAGTACGCGCTGTTCTCGTGGATGTAGTCGTGCGTCAGGTCGTTGGTCCACACCGTGACCACCTCGGACCCAGCGTGCAGGTCGATCAGGACGTGCACCTCGCGGTGCGCGGCGAGGTCGACCTCGGTCCGCGGTCGGTAGGCGCCGCCCGCCTTGCAGACCATGACGCCGTTGATCGTGACGTCGAGCTGGTCAGGGTCGAACGGCGCGACGCTCTCCGGCACGGTCCCCACCTGCGCGAGCACCCTGCCCCAGTTCGGGTCGTTGCCGAACATCGCGGCCTTGAAGAGATTGGAGCGCGTGACGGCCCGTGCGACGGCGAGTCCCGCCGCCTCGCTCGAGGCGCCCATGACCGTCACCGCGATGTCGTGGGAGGCTCCCTCGGCATCGGCGACCAGTGCCCGAGCCAGCTCGGCGCATACCTGCGTGAGGGCGGCGGTGAAGCCGGCGGGCTCCGGGACCGCGCCGCTCGCGCCCGAGACCATCAGGGTCACGGTGTCCGACGTCGACATGCAGCCGTCGGAGTCCACCCGGTCGAACGTCTGGCTGGTCGCTGCCCGCAGCGCCGCGTCGGCCGTCTCGGCGTCGATGTCGGCGTCCGTGGTGATCACGCAGAGCATCGTCGCCAGCCCGGGCGCGAGCATGCCGGCGCCCTTGGCCATACCGCCGACGGTCCACTCGCCCCGGTCGCCGTTGATCGTCGTGTGCGCCGTCTTGGGGACGCTGTCGGTCGTCATGATCGCGACCGCCGCGTCCGGGCCACCCGTGCGGGACAGGGCGGCCGCAGCGTCGTCGACACCGGCGAGCAGCTTGCCGATGGGCAGGGGCACGCCGATGATGCCGGTCGAGCAGACCACCACGTCGCCAGGCGAGACGTCGAGGACCGAACCGACCTTCTCGGCGGTCCGGTGCGTGTCGAGGAAGCCGTCCGGTCCGGTGCTCACGTTGGCGCCGCCGGAGTTCAGGACGACCGCGCTGACGACCCCGTCCGCCACGACCTGGCGGGACCACACCACCGGAGCACCGACCACCCGGTTCGTCGTGAAGACCGCCGCGCCGACCCGCGAGGGCCCCTCGTTGACGACGAGCGCGAGGTCCGGTCGGCCCGAGGACTTCAGGCCCGCGACGACACCGGACGCACGGAAGCCGGCGGCCGCGGTGACGCCCGGGGAGGGCTGCGTGGGTGCAGCGAACGTCTCGACAGTCATGGGGCTACTCCATCCAGGGGAAGTCCGAGAGTCTCGTCGAGACCCAGTGCGAGGTTGAGCGACTGCAGGGCGCCGCCGGCGGTGCCCTTGACCAGGTTGTCGATCGCGGTGACCGTGACGACGCGGCCGGCACGCTCGTCGACCGCGACCTGGACGAGCGCGGTGTTCGCCCCCAGCGTGGCGGCAGTCGTCGGCCACTGGCCTTCCGGCAGCACGTGCACGAACGGCTCGTCGGCGTACGTCTGCTCCCAGGCGGCGCGCACCGAGGCCGGGTCCGTGCCGGGGACCAGCCGCGCCGTCGCCGTCGCGAGGATCCCGCGGGCCATCGGGACGAGCGTCGGCGTGAACGAGATGGTCACGTCGGACGCCCCGGCGGACCGCAGGTTCTGGCCGATCTCCGGGATGTGCCGGTGCGTGCCGCCCACCGCGTACGGCTGCGCCGAACCGAGCGCCTCGCTCGCGAGCAGGTGCGTCTTGAGCGACTTGCCGGCGCCGGAGTAACCGTTGGCGAGGACAGCGACGATGTCGGTCGGCTCGATCAGACCGGCCGCGATCCCCGGTTGCAGGCCGAGCGAGACCGCGGTGACGTTGCAGCCCGGCACCGCGATCCTCGTCGCGCCCCGCAGGATGGTGCGCTGGGCGGAGGCCCTCTGCTCCCCCGCGTGCAGCAGCTCGGGCAGGCCGTACGGCCAGGTGCCGGCGTGGGCGCTGCCGTAGTAGGCCTCCCAGTCGGCCGCGTCGACCAGCCGGTGGTCGGCTCCCAGGTCGACGACGATCGCGGTGTCGCCACGGGCGGCGAGCTCGGCCGCGACGGCACCGCTGGCGCCGTGCGGGAGCGCGAGCACGACGACGTCGTGCCCGACCAGTGCGTCGACGTCCGTGGGCGCGAGCACCCGCTGCGCGAGCGACCGCAGGTGCGGCTGGTGGGCACCGAGCACGGTTCCGGCGTTGGAGTGGGCCGTGAGCGCGCCGATCTCGGCCTCGGGATGGCCGAGCAGCACGCGCAGCATCTCGCCGCCCGCGTACCCGCTGGCTCCCGCGACCGCGACCGTGAATGTCATGTGCATGAACATACATGCACATGTACGAAGATACGAACGCCTCGACAGGGATGATCACGTCGCGTCGACGTGTTCCCCCAACGTGCGCGCAATCCAGGCCTCCGCTGCGGGCGGACCCGACGTCCTCGAGCTCGTCGACCTTCCCGATCCCACGCCCGGCCCCGACGAGGTCGTCGTGCGGGTCGCGGCGGCGGGCGTCAACTTCATCGACACGTACCGCCGCGCGGGCGTCTACCAGGTGCCTTTCCCGCACGTGGTCGGCTCCGAGGGCGCGGGTGAGGTGGTGGCGGTCGGCTCCGACGTCACCGAGGTGGCCATCGGAGACCACGTCGCGTGGTCGTCGGCGCCGTCCTCCTACGCGGAGCTGGTGCGTGTGCGCGAGTCACAGGTGCTGCCGGTCCCGGTGGGGGTCGATCTCCAGGTCGCAGCCGCGCTCCCTCTCCAGGGGATGACGGCGCACTACCTCGTGACCTCGGTGTTCCCCCTCGCGGCCGGCCATGACGTCCTCGTGCACGCGGCCGCCGGCGGCGTCGGCCTGCTGCTGACCCAGCTGGCAGCGGCACGGGGCGCGCGCGTGATCGCGACCGTGGGCAGCGCCGACAAGGAGAGGCTCGCGCGCGAGGCCGGCGCGGCGGAGGTCATCCGGTACCGCGAGCTCGACGACCTGACGCACGACCTCCCTGCTCAGGTGCGCGCGCTGACCGACGGGTACGGCGTGCACGTCGTGTACGACTCCGTGGGCAAGGACACCTTCGACGCGTCGCTCGCCTCGCTGCGCCGCCGCGGCACCCTGGTGCTGTTCGGTGCGTCGTCCGGGCCGGTCCCGCCGGTCGACCCCCAGCGCCTCAACAGCGGCGGCTCCCTGTTCCTGACCCGGCCGACGCTCGGTGACTTCACCGCCACCCGCGACGAGCTCGTGTGGCGGTCCCGCGAGCTGTTCGACGCGGTCCTCGCCGGCGAGCTCGACGTGCGCGTCGGCGCCACCTTCTCGTTGGCCGACGCGGCCGACGCCCACCGCGCGCTCGAGTCGCGTGACACGACCGGAAAGGTCCTGCTCCTCCCGTGACAGCGCCCGTTGCCCTCCCTACCCTCAACCAGACCCGCACGCTCCACGTCGAGATCTGGTCGGACATCGCCTGCCCGTGGTGCTACATCGGCAAGAAACGGTTCGAGACGGCGCTCGACGCCTTCCCGTTCCGTGACGACGTGCGGGTGACCTGGCGCTCGTTCGAGCTCTCGCCGGACACCCCAGCCGGTCCCGGACGGCCCGAGGTCGACGCGCTCGCCGAGCACAAGGGCATCCCGCGGCCGCAGGTCGAGCGGATGTTCGCGCAGGTCACCGCGGTCGCCGCCGCGGAGGGGCTCACCTACGACTTCGACCGGACCCTGTCCGCGAACACGTTCGACGGGCACCGCCTCGTGCACCTGGCGGCGTCCGCCGGTGGGCCGACGCTCGCCGACCGTGTGCTCGAGGCCCTGTACTCCGCGCACTTCGAGCACGGCGCCGACCTCGGTGACGACGAGACGCTCGTGCGCATCGTGAGCGAGGCCGGACTCGACGCCGACGCCGCACGCGCCACCCTCGCGGGGAACGACCACGCGGAGGCCGTGCGCCACGACGAGGCGGAGGCCCGTGCGATCGGCGTGACCGGTGTGCCCTTCTTCGTCGTCGACCGCCGCATCGGCGTCTCCGGCGCACAGCCGGCCGACGTGTTCACGCAGCTGCTCGAGGAGGGCTGGAAGACCGCCAACCCGCTGGCCACGCTCGCAGTCGCGGACCCCGACGCCGCCGCGTGCGTGGACGACTCCTGCGCGATCTGAGTCGTCTGGGCGGAGTGTCAGACCCTTGGGCAAGGATCGACGCATGTCCACCATCCTGCTCCTGCACCACGCGCAGGGTCTGACGCCGGGCGTCCTCGCCTTCGCAGACTCCCTCCGAGCGGCGGGCCACACCGTGCACGCACCTGACGTGTACGACGGCCGCACGTTCGACGACCTCGGCTCAGGAATCGCCTACGCCGGCGAGACCGGCTTCGGGAACGTCATGCAACGCGGGGTCGCGGCGGCCGAGGGGCTGCCCGACAGCACGGTCTACATCGGCATCTCGCTCGGCGTGATGGCTGCGCAACAGCTGGCGCAGACGCGCCCCGGGGCGGCGGGTGCGGTGCTCATCGCGTCGTGCGTGCCCGCCTCCGAGTTCGGCGGCTGGCCGGACGGTGTGCCGGTGCAGGTGCACGGCGCGGATGCCGACCCGATCTTCGTCGACGAGGGAGACCTCGACGCGGCCCGTGCGCTCGTCGCTTCCGTGGACACGGCCGAGCTGTTCCTCTACCCGGGCGACCAGCACCTGTTCCTGGACAGCAGCCTGCCGGGGTACGACGAGGCGGCCACGGAGGAGCTGACCGCCAGGGTGCTCGCGTTCCTGGCGAGATAGCGCCCGGGGAGCAGAGCAGGCGTCGGTCGCCGCCCGCGGAGACGTTGCGATGGGACAGGGACGGCCGCCGAGCGACCGTCCCTGCCAATCAGATCTGCTTGAGGTAGCCCGCGATGGGGATCTTGGTGAAGCCGAGACTTTCGTAGAGCCCTCGAGCAGCCGCGTGGAACGCGTCATCACCCGTTCCGATTCCGACGACGTGGACCCCCTCCGCCTTCATCTCGCGGATGGCGTGTCGGCACAGCTGCGCGCCGATGTCGTGGCGTCGGTGGTCCGATGACACCGCAAGCATGTCGATCTGGCCGCTGCTGGGTCGCTCGCCGGGCTTCCACGCGACGTACCCGACGATGGCCGACCCGATCTGGGCGACCACGACGTGGCGCCCCACGGTGGGATCGTGCAAGCCCGCTACCTCGACTCGGTAGTCCAGTTCCCACTGGCCATGCTGGTGCCGGAACAGCTCGTCGCCCAGCAGCGGGCGGACGTAGTCCTCGAAGAAGGGGCGAAACGTCGCGATGGTGAGGTCGATGAGAGCCTCGAGATCCGATTCTGTGAAGGGCCGGAGAAGCATGGACGTGCCCCTTCGCTGTGTGCGGACGGCGGCCACTGGCTGGACTCGACTCCACCAGTCTGCCCACTCGTCGTCGGACTGTCTGACTCAACCTCCCGGCACGCCTGAGGCCCGCGTCCACGGAAGGACGCGGGCCTCAGGCTGTGCGTCAGCGCGTCGTGACGGGTGCGCTGGTGCTCGGGCTCACGTTGGCGGTGTCGTTCGGGACGAACGTCGCCGTGTACGTGTGGCGGCCGGGCGGAACCGTGCCGAGCGCCACGCCGAGGACGACGTTGAGCCGCTTGACCACCGTGGTGCCCTCACGGATCTCGATCGTGCCCGACGGCACGCTGCCGTTGTTCGTCGAGACGGTCGCCGCAGCGACGGCCGGGACGAAGAGGAAGCCGTTCGTGACCGACAGGCTCGTCTTCGTGGTGACCTTCGCGACGGTGACGTTCACTTGGGCCGACTCCGAGCCGGTCACGGTGGGTCCACCGGCGAACTTCGCCACCACCGGGTAGACCCCCGCCGGGGTGCTCGCCGGCAGCCGGTACGTCGCCTTCCCGCCCGAGAGCGCCACCGTGGCGAGCACGGTCGATCCGGAGACGAACTGCACGTTGCCCGTGACCGCCGCGTCGGAGGTGACGGTCGCGGTGAGCAGCACCCGGCTCGACGACCCGTACACCTGGCTCGCCGGTACGGCGGTCAGGGTCGTGGTCGACGTCGGGATGCCCGGCGTGACGGTCAGCGGCAGCGTCACCGTGGTCTTGCTCGGGTTGGCAACCAGCTTGAGCACGTGGGCACCCCCCGGAGTCGCCGCCGGGACCGTCACCGACACGTTCGCGTTTCCGCCCGTGACCGGCGCGGTGCCGATCACGGCGCCGTCGAGCAGGACATCCAGCGTCGTGTTCTGAGGTGCACCGAGGCTGGTCAGGTCCAGCTTCGTGACCGGGAACGCGAGAACGTCGCCGGCCGTGACCTCGGTCGGGACCGTGGGGACACCGACCGCCTGACGGGCGAAGTCCGGGGCGAGGCCCGGGTGCGCCTGCAGGTACGCGATCCAGCCGTCGCGGTCGATCAGGCCGGAGTCCCGCGCGTTCGAGCCCTGCGCCATGACGCGGAAGTTGTCGCCGCCCGTGGTGAGGAACGAGAACGTGCCGATCCGGTAGCTCGCTGCCGGGTCGAGCGGGACGCCGTCGACGATGACCGAGGTGATGTGCGACCCCTGCGGCGCCGCGGCGTCGTAGGTGTAGGTCACGTTGTCCGACAGTCCGAGCTGCAGGTACGGCCGCGACGGTGGCGTGGGAGTGAGACTGGTCTGCCACTGCTGCTCGAGCATCGTCTTGACCTGGGCGCCCGTGAGCGTCGTGGTCCAGAGGTTGTTGACGAACGGCAGGACACCGTTGGCGTCGGCGGTCGTGACGACGCCGTCCGGTGCGTAGAACAGCTCGGCCCGCATGCCACCCGGGTTGACGACGCCGATCTGTGCGCCACCGAGGTTGGCGGGCTTCAGCGTGTCGCGCAGGGCGTTGGCGACGAGGTCACCGAGAGACGACTCGTTCGCCCGGTCGTCGCGACCCGAGATGTCGTTCGGCCCGGGACCGACGTACCCGTCAGGCCCGTAGGAGCCGCCCGAGTAGGCCGTGGTGATGTCGTCGACGACGGAGCCGACCGGCACCGAGCCGACCGTGTTCGCGTACGCCAGCGCCGAGTCGACGATCGTCTTGACCTGGGCGACACGCGGGTAGGTGGCGACGAGCTGGGTGTCCGCGACCGTGGTGCGCGCGACGTTGCTCTGGGTGGACGTCGTCACCTCGCCGGTCAGCGGGTCGAACGTCAGCTCGATCTTGCCGATGAACTCTCCGTAGCTCCCGGTCTGCAGGATGGGCCGCGTCTTGCCGGCCACGCCGGGCACAGGTGCCGCCCACGCGTACTGCTTGTGGGTGTGGCCCGTGAAGATGGCGTCGACGTCGGCAGACGTCTTGGTGACGATGTCGGCGAACGCACCGCCGGCCGCGACCTCCTGCTCGAGCGTCGCACCGTCCGGCGTGCCGGCTCCGGCACCCTCGTGGTAGCTCGCCACGAGCACGTCGGCCTCACCGTTCGCGGGGTCGCCGTCGCTGAGCTCGCCAGCGACACGGTTCATCGCCTCGACCGGGTTGCCCACGTCGATCTGCTGGATGCCACCGGGGCTGACGAGCGTCGGGGTCTCCTCCGTGACCGCGCCGATCACGCCGACCTTGACACCGCCCATGTCGATGATCGTGTACTCGAGCAACGCCGGCGTGGTCGTGCCCTTGAGGTAGACGTTCGCCCCGAGGTAGTCCCACGTCGCGTTCGCGCCGCCGGCGATGATCCGGTCCGTGAGGTCCGCGAACCCCTTGTCGAGCTCGTGGTTGCCCACCGCGGAGGCGTTGAGCTCCAGCGCGTTGAGCACGTCGATCGTCGGCTGGTCGTTCTGCACCGCCGAGGCGAAGAGCGAGGCGCTGACGTTGTCACCGGCCGAGACGAACGCGACCTTGCGGCCCGCGGCGATCGCGGCTGCCTTCTGCTGCTCGACCGTGCCCGCGAACTTCACCGTGTTGGCGTCGATGCGTCCGTGGAAGTCGTTGATGTCGAGCAGCGTGAGGTTGACCGGCTGGTCGCCCGGAGCGCGTCCGGAGAGCCCGACGAGCACCGGGTCGTGGTCGGACGAGCGGTACTCGTCCGCCGCGTAGAACAGCGTGCCGTGGTAGTTGTACCGGTCGTACTCGAGCGCGATGGACTCCTCGGCGTTGATCTCCCAGATGTCCGCGCCGGTCGCGCGCTCGAGCGCGGGGCCGTTGAGCAGGACGTGGTCGAGCGAACCCGAGGTGCCACCGAACGAGTACGAGTACTGCCCGGGCGCGAGCGCAGAGGCGGCATCCGTGTAGCCGGCGTCGTACAGGACCTGGAGCGGGTCCTCCTTGGTGTACGAGTTGAAGTCGCCGACGAGCGCGACCGACTGGGCGTCGCCCTGGATCGTGGGCACCCAGTCGCGCAGCGCGGTGGCCTGGGCGACCCGCGAGGCGTTGGACGCGCCCTGGCCGTCGCCGGTGTCGGCGTCGCCGGGCAGCGGACCTGCCGAGCCCTTGGACTTGAAGTGGTTCACCACGACGAGGAACGGGGTCCCGCCGCCGACCGGGGTGAACGCCTGCGCGATGGGCTCGCGGGCGTTCCCGAAGGCCTGGTTGTCACCGCTCAGGGTGCCCAGCGCGTGCGACGGGCCGGTCCGCTCGACCGCGGCCGTGCGGTAGATGATCGCGTTGTTGATCACGTCCATCTCGGCGGCCGGTGGCAGCTCGCTCGACGACGGGACGAAGGCCCAGACCTCCGAGCCGGCGGCCGCGTTGAGCGCGTCGACCAGCGTGCCGAGAGCCTCGTCCGCCACCTCACCGAGGGCTGCGGAGTTCTCGATCTCCAGGAGGCCGACGACGTCGGCGTCGAGGGAGTTGATCGCCGCGACGATCTTGTCCTGCTGACGCTGCAGGTCAGCCGGGTCCCACGCGCCGCGTGGAGGGCAGCCCCCCGACACGGTCACGGGGTCGCCGAGCCGGTCGTTGAACGAGGTGCAGCCGATCGTGCCGGCGCCCAGCGTGGTGAAGTAGTTGAGCACGTTGAACGACGCGACGGTCAGGTCACCGCCGACGGGCTCGGGAGCGACCGTGCGGTCGTTCTCGAACGTGACGTCCGCCGCTCCGGCAGAGGTCGGGTTGAGCTTCCAGACGTCGTTCCGGTAGTCGAGGATCACCGGGGCGTCGATCGTGGCTGCCGCGCCGACGCGGACCGGGTTGGTCAACGAGACGTAGGGCGGCGTCAAACCGGTGTTGGCGGCCGAGAGGAAGTTGATCGACGAGCCGTCGTCCAGCGTGACCGCACGCGCGGCGTTGTCCGCGGCGACCGCGGCTGCCTGCGGGGTGCTGGGCCGGGCGACCTCGGTGGTCTGCAGCAGCGGGGTGGTCCCGGCGGCCAGGCCGACCTCGCCGTACTGGTTCGTGCCGAAGGTGTTCGAGATCGTCAGGTCGCCCGTCGGCTGGAACAGCATCGACTCGAGCGCCTCACGGGCGGCGTTGGTGGCCGGCCACGTGCCCGTCACCGGGGTGACCGCGGCAGCGGGGTCGAGCTTGACGAGGCCGCTCGCGGTGGCGACGGTGACCTCGGTCAGGCCGAAGAACTCGCTGACCAGGCCGGTGACCTGCACGTGGTCGCCGATCGCGACGGAGCCGGCCGTGGCCGAGGAGAACACGAAGACCGCGTCCGACGCGGTGTGCGACGCGTCGATCGCTCCCCCGGTGCCCGCGGTCTGGATCACGTAGCCGTTCAGACCGCCGGTCGGGTACGCCGCGGTGACCACGCCGTCGGTACGCACCGTCTGCCCGACCAGGGGCGACGCCGTCCCGGTGCCCTGGATCGCGGCGATGGTCGCATCGACCGTGTCGCCCGGAGGCGGTGGCACCGTGCCGGAGTTCTGCGGGGTCGGTGCGCCGACCGTGAAGTCGGTGACGTTCTGGTCGGTGTCGACGAACGTCGCGTTGCGCGAGACCGAGGTCGCGTTCGTGGTCCCGCCAGCGGGTCCCGTGCCCTCGAACGGGGTCGCGGTGGTTCCCCACGCGACGAGGTCGATCGTGGCGGCGCCCGCGTCGACGAGCCGCACCTTGCCCGAGGTGCCCGACATCGCGAGCGTCCCGGGCACGTCGACCGTCGGCAGGTCCGGGAGGTCGAGGTTGCCGCCGAACGCCTCACCGACCAGGAAGCGCCCGCCCGCGGGAATCGTCCCGGTCAGCGGCGTGCCCGCCCAGGTCGCCCCAGTCGCGGACGCGTACTCCACCCGCCAACCCGCCAGGTCGACCGGCGATGCCGAGCGGTTGGCCAGCTCGACGAAGTCCCGGTCGAACACCGCGCCGGAGTTCCCGCCCCCTCCGTAGACCTCGTTGACGACGACCGTCGACGAGACCGCGGACGCCGAGGTCGAGAGTCCGACCACCGCCCCCGTGACTGCTAGGGCGAGGGCGGCGGCGCCCCCGGTCAATGACTTCAGGCGAGGGCGCACGTGCTACGTCTCCTTGATCGAGGACTTCGGCGTCACGCGCCGACCGGGCCCCACCCTGGAGGAATGTCCGAAACGCCGCAACTACTGGCGGGTAACTTTTGGGTGAACTCGTCCGATGACTTGGCCCGAACGGCCTGTGACCTGCGCCGGTGCGCGAACGGGCCCCGAGCGACGGTCGTGCTCGCTCGAGGCCCGTTCAGGTGGCGGACGCCAGGTCTCAGGCGCGCAGAGTCGCGCCGAACCTCCGACCAGCCTCGGCGACGACCGCGTCGCGGACGGCCGCGGTCTCCTGCGCCGTCAGCGTCCGGTCGTCGGCCCGCAGCCGCAGCGCGAACGCGAGGGACCGATGGCCTTCGCCGACCTGGTCGCCCTCGTACACGTCGAAGAGCCGGACGTCCTCGACGACGTCGCCAGCCGGCGAGGCGCTCGCGCCGACCCGGACCGCGTCGAGCACGTCGGCCGCCGGGACCGAGGCGTCGACCACCAGGGCGATGTCCTCCTTGGCCACCGGGAACGTCGACACCGCCCAGGCCTGGTACGGCTCGGTCGGAGCCGCGGCGACCAGCCCGTCGAGGTCCAGCTCGAACGCGACCGCTCGGGGCGGGAGCCCGTGCGCGGCGACGACGTTGGGGTGCAGCTCACCGGCGTGGCCGACGAGAACGCCGTCCACCGTCAGGCGCGCGCACCGACCGGGGTGCCACGGTGCGTGGTCCGCGTCCGCGCTGAGAGCGAGCTCGACGCGGAGGACCTCCGCCACCAGCCTGGCCGACGCGATCGCATCCGTGTGGTCGACGCGGCGACCTGCGCCCCACCACCCCCCGGGCTCGCGCGTGCCCGCCAGGACACCGGCGACGCGACGCGGCTGCGGCGGCACGGCCGCGTCGATCGCCGCGAGATCCTCGTCGGACGGCCGGACACCGCCGGGCAGCCGCGGGGCGGCAGGGGCATCGGGCAGCGGTCGAGTGACCAGGCCGACCTCGAAGATGGCCACGTCGGTCGCGCCGCGGCTGACGTTGCGGCGTGCGGCGTCGAGGAGCGTGACCAGCAGGTTGGTCCGCAGGAACGGCTGCTCGTCGGACAGCGGGTTGACGAGCCGGACCGCGCGCCGACGCTCGTCGTCGGAAGGAAGCCCGAGCGCATCGAGCTGGTCGGCCCCGACGAACGGGTAGGTGAGCACCTCGACCAGCCCGGACTCGGCCAGCGCACGCGCGACCGAACGACGCGAGCGCTGCTTCTCGGTGAGGCCGACACCACCCGGAGCCGCGGGCAGGATCGACGGGATCGCGTCGTACCCGCGCAGGCGCGCGACCTCCTCGACGAGGTCCACGGGCACGACGAGGTCGGGTCGCCACGACGGCGGTGTGACACGCACGGCCACGTCGCCCTCGTCGACGACGACGCAGCCGATCGACGTGAGGACGTCGCGCACCTCGTCGGCCGTGTAGTCCACGCCGACCAGGCGTGCCGGCAGGTCGAGCGGCAGGACGAACGTCGAGGCCGGCACCACGTTGTCGAGGTCGGTGACCTCTGCGTCGGGAACGCCGCCACCGTGCTCGACGAGCATCTCGACCGCGCGGGCGACCGCGACGCGCTGGAGCTGCGGGTCGGCCCCGCGCTCGAACCGCTTGGCGGCCTCGCTCGGCAGCTTGTGACGGCGCGCCGTGCGGGCCACCGTGATCGGGTCGAAGTGCGCGGCCTCGATCAGCAGGTCCGTGGTCTCCGGTCCGACCTCGCTGTCGCCGCCGCCCATGACGCCGGCGAGCCCGAGGATCCGCGACGCGCGCTCGCCGCCGGGGCTGTCGGTGATGAGCAGGTCCTCGGGATCGAGCACCCGCACGACGTCGTCGAGGGTCCGGAGCTTCTCTCCCGGCTCCGAACGCCGCACGACGATGGGCGCGGCGACCTTGGTGAGGTCGTACGCGTGCAGCGGCTGGCCGAGGTCGAGCATGACGTAGTTGGTGACGTCGACCGCGAGGCTGATCGGACGCATGCCTGCCTGCTGCAGACGGGTCTGCATCCAGCGCGGCGACGGGTCGTTCGCCCGAACGCCCCGGACCACCTGGGCGACGAACCGGTCGGCGCCGGGCACCCCGTGGATCGGCCGGGCGTCGTCGATCTCGACGGCGAAACCACGACCCGTCGTGGACGCGGCTGGCAGCGGGCTCGTCGGCAGTCCGTGGTCCGTGAAGTGCGCGCCCGTGGACAGGCTGTACTCCCGGGCGACGCCGCGCATCGAGAAGCAGTACCCGCGATCGGGCGTCACGTTGATCTCGAGGACCTCCTCGCCGAGGCCCAGCAGCTCACGCGCGTCGGTCCCGGGCGCGGCCTCGATGCCCAGGGTCGACAGCACGATGATGCCGGCGTGGTCCTCGCCCAGCCCGAGCTCGCGCTGGGAGCAGATCATGCCGTCGGACACGTGCCCGTACGTCTTGCGGGACGCGATCGGGAACGGTCCGGGCAGGACGGCACCCGGCAGCGCGACGACGACCGAGTCACCGACGTCGAAGTTGTGCGCGCCGCAGACGATGCCCCGGGGAGCGCCACCGGGCTCGTTGTGCTCGGGCCCGACCTCGACGCGGCACCAGTTGATGGTCTTGCCGTTCTTCTGCTCCTCGGCCGTGCGCTCGACGACGAGCCCGACGACCAGCGGACCGGAGACCGCAGCCGGGAGGATGGCCTCCTCCTCGAGCCCGACGCGGACCAGGTCCGCCGCGAGCTGCTCCGCGGTGAGGTCCGCCGGGGTCTCGACGTGCTCGGCGAGCCACGACAGGGGGATGCGCGGCATCAGATCTCCGTCCCGAACTGGGTGGAGAAGCGGATGTCGCCCTCCACCATGTCGTGCATGTCAGCGATCCCGTGCCGCAGCATGAGGGTCCGCTCGATTCCCATCCCGAACGCGAAGCCTGAGTAGACCTCGGGGTCGACGCCGCACGCGCGCAGCACGTTGGGGTTGACCATCCCGCAGCCGCCCCACTCGATCCAGCCGGCGCCGCCCTTCTTCTGCGGGAACCAGAGGTCCATCTCGGCACTGGGCTCGGTGAACGGGAAGAACGACGGGCGCAGCCGGGTACGTGCGTCGGGCCCGAAGATCGCCTGCGCGAAGTGGTCGAGCGTGCCCTTGAGGTTCGCCATGGTCAGGCCCTTGTCGATCGCGAGACCCTCGACCTGGTGGAACACCGGCGTGTGCGTCGCATCGAGCTCGTCGGTGCGGAACACCTTGCCGGGGCACGCGATGTAGACGGGTACGCCTCGCTCCAGCAGCGTCCGAGCCTGCACCGGCGACGTGTGCGTGCGCAGCACGAGGCCGGACGACGCACCGCTCTGCCCATCGACGAAGAACGTGTCCTGCATCTGGCGCGCCGGGTGGTCGACACCGAAGTTCAGCGCGTCGAAGTTGAACCACTCGGCCTCGAGCTCAGGACCCTCGGCGATCTCCCACCCCATCGCGACGAAGATGTCCGCGATCCGCTCGGAGAGGGCCTCCAGCGGGTGTCGCGAGCCGCGCGGGTGGCGGTCGGTGGGCAGCGTGACGTCCACGGTCTCCTCGACCAGGACCCGGGCGTCGCGCTCGGCCTCGAGCTCGGCCTGCCGTTCGGCCAGCGCCCGGCCGAGGCGTGCCTTGGCCTGACCGAGCAGCTTGCCGGCCGTGGCCTTGTCGGCGGGCGCCAGGCCGCCGATGGCACGGTTGGCAAGCGCGACCGGGCTGCGCTCCCCCACGTGCTCGAGGCGTGCGGTCTTCAGGGCGTCGAGGTCCGGTGCGGCGTCGAGGGCCTTGATCGCGGCCTCGACGGCTACGTCGATTCCCGGGGCGTCGAGCGGGGACAGGGCGGTGTCGTCGGACATCGGGACCTTCCAAGGAAAGTGAGCAGAGCTCTCGGCCGGGGCGCGGGCGCGTCCGGACCGGCGGACAAGTCTAGAGGCGCCCGATCCGGGGGTGGCCGGCCTGTCCGATGGACGGCCAGCTCAGTTGCGCGTCAGTGGCGCGGCCCGGGAACGGGCCCGGGAAATCGGCGACCACCGGCCGCCTGCGCACGCTCTGTCATGGCTCCATCCTGCCACGTGAGCCGAGGCCGAACCGCTCGATCACCTCGTACAAGGGTCCTCCGCCCCGCCCGGAACCCGGCTGGGACGACATAAGGAGCACCTCACCGACCTCCCACCGCGGCCCCTCGTACACCGCGAGCGCGCGCACGATCCCGGCTGCGACGTCCACCTCACGCTCCGGGTCGGCGCCCTGCCGACCCCGTTCGTTCTTCGACGGCGCACGTCGCGGCGGCCCGCTGCCGGGTCGCACCCGGCCGACCGTCAGGTGCGCCCGCTCGCGTGGGCGCCGGTCCGGGATGTCGCCCGCGTCGACGCACCCGACGCTCAGCGCGTGCTGTCGCTCGACGTCGCCGCCCACGCCGACCCACAGCGTCCGGTGCGAGAAGACGCCGGCACCACGCAGGGCCAGCTCGTACGGCTCGATGCCCCGAGCCACCTCGGCGAGCTCGGAGACCAGCCCCGGGACCGCACCGTCGGGCTGGTCGCCGTAGAACGCGGCAGTCAGGTGCCACGTCTCCCGGGCCGACCAGCGGACCGCCTGGGACAGTCCGGACGGTGCACCCCGCACGGCTCCGAGCGCGACGTCCAGGTGGTCGAGCACGTGCTCGGGGGGCCACACCGCCGCGAACAGCCTCACCGGTGCGCTCGGGAGCTCGCATAGAGACAGACCGTCGCGGCCGTCGCCAGGTTGAGCGACTCGGCGCGGCCGCGGATCGGCACGCGCACGACCGCGTCGGCCAGCGCCCGGTCCTCGTCGCGAAGCCCCCACGCCTCGTTGCCGAACAGCCAGGCGGTCGGGCGCGCCAGGTCGGGGACGCCGTCCTCGGCCGATCCCGCGACGTCCTGCAGGTCGTCCAGGTCGAACGGACCCGCGCCGTCCGCCGCCAGGACGAGCACGCCCAGCGCATGCAGCTCGGCGATCGTCGTCGCAAGGTCCGCGCCGGTGACCACCGGCACGTGGAACAGCGAGCCGGCCGTCGACCGGACGACCTTCGGGTTGTGCACGTCGACGCTCTCGCCGGTCAGCACGGCGGCGTCCGCACCAGCTGCGTCCGCGGCCCGGATCACGGTGCCCGCGTTGCCGGGGTCGCGCACGTTCGCCAGGATCGCGACCAGCCGGGGGCTCACGAGGTCGGCGAGCCTGTGAGCGGTGAGCTCCGCGACCGCGACGACGTGCTGCCCGTCCGGGCTCATGGCGTCGAGGACCTCGGCCGTCCCGACCGACACCCGGATGCCCCGGTCCTGCGCGCCCACGACAATCTCGGGGTACCGCTGCGCGGACTCGACCGTGACGTAGAGGTCGTGCACGTCGGCGCCCGCCAGCACCGCCTCGCGGACGGACTGCGGCCCCTCGACGACGAACCGCCCGGCCCGCCTGCGCACAGACCGGTCGCTCAGGGCACGCACGGCCTTGACGCGTTCGGCGCGGGGGTTCGTCAGCGTGGGTGTCGACACGGTGCCATCATCCCGTGCGTGAGGGGCAGCGCCCGCTCACGGCTCCATGATTCCCGGGCCGACCCGATCGGGATCGAGCAGGTCGACCAGCTCGGACCAGAACGGGACGCGGTCGGGCCGTGGTGCCGGTCCGGGTTCCTCGTGCGCCAGGAACACCCGCATGACGTAGTGCAGGAGGTCACGACCCACGACGGCGACGAAGGTCCGGTCGACGTCGAGCACGGGGTACTGCGCCCCGCCGTCGGCCGCCGGGAGGTAGCACCTGGCGTACACCGGGACCAGCCTCGGGACGCGAGACAGCTGGTCTCTCGCCACTGACTCTCGCTCGGCGAGGTCGGTCGGCCGCCGGCCCCAGCGGGCCGGCCAGAAGTCGTGCTCGAGGACATCGGCGACCACGCCCTCGACGGGTGCCTCGACACGTGCGCGAAGGTCGCGGACGGACCCGGAACGCCAGTTCGGCCACTGCGGACCCCGGGGCAGGCCGAGGCTGACGAACGCCCGGTGCACGGGTGCGAAGCGGAAGCCGAACAGCGCCTCGACCCGCTCCACCTCGTCACCCGTCAACCCCGGGTGCATCGGCTCGCCGTCGTGGCTGAGCATCTCGTGCGCCTCGACGGCTCGATGCCACGCGTTCCGGGCAGTGATGATCGGCTCGCCGGACGAGCGACGCGCGGGATCCACAGGCTCAGAGACGGACCGTCGGCAACCGCACGAACCGGAGCCTAGCGAGCACGACGAAGCCCACGGTAGGTCCCGCTCGCACGAGCGGGTCCACGGGGGCTTCGGGCGCACCGACCCGCCACCCGGCTCCGGCGAGGGAGCACAGGCGGTCGGGTTCAGCGGTCGAGGGTCACGCAGCCTTCGGCGCGTTGACGTCCTCGGGCAGAGCAGCCTTGGCGGCGGCCACGAGCGTGTTGAAAGTCGCGGCGTCGTTCACGGCGAGGTCGGCCAGCACACGGCGGTCCACCTCGATGCCCGCGGCCTTGAGGCCCTGGATGAGGCGGTTGTACGTCAGGCCCTGCTCGCGGGACGCAGCGTTGATGCGCTGGATCCACAGCTTGCGGAAGTCCTGCTTGCGGACCTTGCGGTCACGGTAGGAGTAGACGAGGGAGTGGGTGACCTGCTCCTTCGCCTTCCGGTACAGGCGCGAACGCTGGCCGCGGTAACCGGCGGCGCGCTCGAGGGTTGTCCGGCGCTTCTTCTGGGCGTTTACTGCCCGCTTCACGCGTGCCACGTGATGCTCCTTGCTGGTCTCGGGCTCGGGATGGGTGACCGGGGCGCTGGTGCGCCCCAGGGATCACTTACCGAGCAGCTTCTTGATACGCGGGGCGTCGGCAGGAGAGACGACGAGGTCGCCGGCGATGCGGCGGGTGCGACGGCTCGACTTGTGCTCGAGCAGGTGGCGACCGCCGGCCTGCTCGCGCATGACCTTGCCGGTCCCGGTGACCCGGAAGCGCTTCTTGGTACCGGAGTGCGTCTTGTTCTTCGGCATGGCTGCCGTGTCTCCTTGTCGTTTCATCGCACGGGATCGTGCGACTCGTCTGGTGCGGTCCGACCGGTGGGTCAGACCGTCCGTTCGTTCGGGTTCAGCTGGCCTCTTCCGAGGCCGTCGTGCTGGTCTGTGTCTTTGCCGGTGCGGCCGGGCCGGGACGCGGCGCGGGGCGCGGTGTACCGGTCGGCTTCGGCGTGGCCGACTTCGCAGCCGCCGTCGAGCCCGCGGACGGGCTCGGGCTGGTGGCGGGCTTCGGAGCGGCGGTCGTGGTCGGCTTGGGGGCCGAGGTGCTCGGACGTGCCGCGGACGCGGGACGCGGTGCAGCAGCCGCACGAGGTGCAGCGGCCGGACGCGCGGCTGCTGCCGCGGGACGAGGGGCTGCAGCCGGACGAGGCGCTGCGGCCGGACGGGGCGCCGCGGCGGGGCGAGGTGCGGCAGCAGGTGCAGCGGGTGCTGCCGGGGTCTCGACGGCAGCGGGGGCCGCCACCTCGACGGTCTCGACGGCCTCGACGGTCTCGACCGGCTCGACGACCGGCGGAGCGGGCGTCACGACGGGCGCCTCGACGGCAGCCGGAGCCTCGACGACGGGTGCCTCGACAGGCGGAGCGTCGACAGCGGCGGCCTTCTGCGCAGCTGCGGCGGCGTTCTGCTCACGCTGCGCAGCAGCCTGCGCCGCACGACGCTGCTCCTGCTTCTGGTCGGCCTTCTTCTTGTTCGGGCCGAGCACCATGATCATGTTGCGGCCGTCCTGCTTCGGCATGCTCTCGATGAAGCCGAGCTCCGAGACGTCGTCGGCAAGCCGCTGCAGCAGGCGCACGCCCATCTCCGGGCGCGACTGCTCGCGGCCACGGAACATGATCATGACCTTGACCTTGTCGCCAGCCGTGAGGAACCGCTCGACGTGGCCCTTCTTGGTGCCGTAGTCGTGCGGGTCGATCTTCAGCCGGAAACGAATCTCCTTGAGGACCGTGTTGGTCTGGTTCCGCCGGGCCTCACGGGCCTTCATGTCTGCTTCGTACTTGAACTTGCCGTAGTCCATGATCTTGCAGACGGGCGGACGAGCGTCAGGGGCCACCTCGACGAGGTCGAGGTCAGCGTCCTGGGCCAGGCGCAGGGCGTCCTCCACGCGGACGATCCCGACCTGCTCACCGTTGGGACCGACAAGGCGGACCTCGGCTACGCGGATCCGATCGTTGATGCGGGGCTCGCTGATGTGGTGCTCCTCAGGTTCGTGGTGGTGGACCGCCAGGAACGAGGAAGGCCCCCATCCTGGTCACAGGTGGAGGCCTCGGGAGTCCGCACGGCTCAGCCCAGCCTCGCGGCCGCGCTTGCGCCACCAGGCGGCGTCGAGGCCGTCCGGTGCGGACTGTGACCCGGTCTCTGTTGTCGGCGTGAACCGTGCGGTTGAGGCCCAGGTGGGAGGAACTCCACTTGTGCGCCTGAGCAGCCGGAAAGGCACCACCCAGGTCAGTCGACCGCCAACTCTACCAGAGTCGAAGCCTCGCCCCGAACGGGCCCGACCCGAGAGCTCTCCGGCGGCCGCGCGGGCAATGAGAGGATCGACCCCATGAGCATCTCCCCCGACCCGACCGCCGAGGCGACGCGCGACATCGCGGACGTCGCCGCGGTCGAGGTCATCACGACCGCCGCCGTCCACCTCATGAGCGCTGCCGCCGTGAAGTGCGGCCTCGCCGAGGACGGACCCGACGGCGCCGGCGCCGAGTACCTCGACCTGGACGAGGCCCGCAAGCTCATCACCGCCCTGGCCGCACTGGTCACCGCCTCGGCGCCCGACATCGGCAACCAGCACGCCCGCTCGCTGCGGGACGGTCTGCGCTCGCTGCAGCTCGCGTTCCGCGAGGCGTCGGCGTTCCCGGACGCGCCGGGCGACGGGCCCGGCGAGAAGTTCACCGGCTCGGTCGTCTGACCGGACCGGCACCCGGCCGTCAGCGGCCGGGCCGGCTGGTGGTCGTGGTCCGGGCGGTGTCACGCGCACGGCGGCCGGCCGCGCGGACGCGCATCCCGTGCCGGACCGAGTGCCGACGAGGGTCGGCAGAGACGGAGCGGGGCTCCGGACGCGGCAGGGGCGGAAGCTCCACGGCACGGACCTCGACGCGCGCGGACTCGGGCGCCGGATCCGGTGCGACGGTCGCGCGTCGCCGCCCGAACCACAGCACGACGAGCCCGCTGACGGCGATGCCGCCGCCCACGACCGCGGCGGTCAGGAAGCCCGCACCCGGTGCCGCACGGTCGATCACCGCTCCGCACAGGGGCGCTCCGAGCGCGTTGCCGACGGTCGACATCGTCCCGCTCCACCCCATGACCTCGCCTCGTCGCCCCTCGGGCACGAGCCGAACGAGCGTGGCGTTGATCGACGAGAGCGCGGGCGCGCAGGGCAGGCCCGCGACGACCACGGCGACCGCGAGCCAGAGCTGACCCTGCGCGAACGCGGCCGGCACCGTGGCCAGCGCGAGGATCGCGACGAGCACGAGCGGGGACGGCGAACGACGCACGCTCCCGTGGATCAGGCCGCCGATCACGGAGCCCCCGGCCCAGAGCGCGATCATCCAGCCCACGTCGGCCGAGTGGCCCGCGTCGTTGAGCGTCGCCACGAGCGACACGTCCGTGCCGACGAGCACGAAGGCCGCGGCGACCCCGGCGAGAAGCACGACGATCAGGCCGGGCGTCAGCAGCCGGCCCGGCACGACGTCGTCGGCGACGTGCGTCGTGGCCGTCGACCGCGTCGGCGGGTTGGCCCACATGAGCAGGAGACCTGCGAGGACGGTGAGCGCACCGACGACGGTCAGCGCGAAGGACGTCGACACCTGCGTCGCGAGGAGCACCCCGACGACCGGGGAGAGCATGAAGGTCAGCTCGACGGCGACCGAGTCGAGCGCGAACGCCCGGCGTTGGTGCTGGAGCGGCACGAGCACGGAGAGCGACTGCCGCGAGACCGAGAACACCGGCACGAGGAACAGCCCGCCGACGAACACCGCAACGATCAGAGCCTCGTAGGACAGGTGCGGCGCCGCGAACCAGACCGCCGACTCGACGATCACCGACGGCGCGATCGCGCGACGCAGGCCGAACCTGTCGACGAGACGGCCGCGCCACGGCGCACCCAGGGCCATCCCGATCGTCGCCGCACCCACCACGATGCCGGCCTGCGCGTAGCCGCGGTCGAGGCCCGTGACGACGTGCAACGTCAGGACGACCCCGATCATCGCGGCCGGGATCCGAGCGATGAAGGACACGACGAAGAGACGCGCGACGCCATGAAGGCGCAGCACATCTGCGTAGGTCGTGGTGGGCATGTCCACGATTGTGCGGGGTCCTGCAGCGCGTCCTCGCCCTGATTTCGGTACGACCCGGACATCCGTGCGACCGGTGTGTCCAACCACACACAACCGGCCCTCCTATCCTGGGTCGATGCCGCCCGAAGACCCGCACGCGAGCGACGAGACGCCCCTGGGCGCCGAGCCGGACGCGCCGGACGATGTCGGCCACGAGAGCGCCGCCGTCGACGCGGCACCGGCTGCGACACCTCCGGCGCGTCGGCCTCGCACCGCCGTCGTGGTCCTGTCTTCGGTGCTGGTGCTCGTGCTCGTCGTCTCCGGCCTGCTGCTCGCCCGGATGTTCTCGACGACCCAGGCGTGGGAGGACTCGAGCGCCGACTGGGAGAAGCTCGCGAACGACACCGCCAACGAGCTGGCCAGCACGCAGAACGACCTCGCGACCGCCACCGCCGAGCTCGAGGCGACGAGCGCCCAGCTGGCCACCGCCCAGCAGCGCATCACCGAGCTCGCCGACGAGAAGGCGCAGCTCGGTGACACGAGCGCGTCGCAGCAGCAGCTCGCCGACTACCAGGCCCGGGTGTCTCTCGCGGCAGGACAGGTCGCGACGGCACTCGCGAGCTGCGTCAGCGGGCAGCAGAAGCTCATCGGCTACCTGCAGGACTCGGCGCAGTACGACGCGGCCCAGCTGACCCAGTTCGGGCAGGACGTCCAGACCGTGTGCGAGCAGGCGACCGACGCGAACACGGCGCTGCAGGACGAGCTGAGGCGATGATCCGACGACTGGCCGGCGCCGCCGTGGCCGTCGGGCTGCTCGCCGGGTGCAGCCTGCTGCCCGCGATGCCCGAGCCCGTGCCGACGAGCGTCGAGCCGTCGATCGGCCCGGCTCCCGCGCCCAGCTCCTCGGGCAACCTCTCCCCCGACGGCTTCGACTCCGCACAGCGGATGGCCGTGCGGATCCGCAACATCGGCTGCGGCAGGCTGTCGACCGGTTCCGGCTTCGCGATCGACGACCACACCGTCATCACCAACAAGCACGTCGTCGAGGACACGTCGCTCCTCCAGGTCAGCACGTACGACGGGCGCGACGTGCCCGCGGACCAGGCGTCGACCGCCGGCCTGGCGGACCTCGCGGTCGTCCGCACCACCGAGGCGCTGCCCGCCTTCCCCGAGCTCGCCGACGCAGACCCCGCGATCGGCGACGCCGTGACGGTCGTCGGCTATCCCCTGGGCCGAGCCCTGACGGTGACACCGGGACACGTCGTCTCACGCAAGACGGACCCCTTGAACGAGACCCTCGGCGAGATCCTCGTGACCGACGCACCCGTGGAACCCGGCAGCTCCGGGTCGGCCGTTCTCGACGCCGACGGGCGCGTCGTCGGGGTCGTCTACGCGAAAGACATGAACGGGCACAGCTTTGTGGTGCCAGTCAGCACTCTGCGGTCCATGCTGGACGACGACACGGCATTCACGCCGCTCACGCCCTGCTCGAGCTGACTGACGGAGGATCCACCATGGCGACACCGCGATTCGACCCGTCGACCCTGACGAACGCCGCGAACGAGTCGTTCACGGTGCGGCGGGTGTTCGGCGACGCCTACGACAGAGACGGCACCCTCGTGATCCCCGTGGCCCGCGTCTGGGGGGCCACCGGATCGGGCTCGGGCGGCGGCGAGATGGCGATGCCGCACCACGGCGAGGACGGCGTCGAGGAGCACGGAGCCAACGAGGGGCACGGTGGCGGTGGCGGGTACGCGACGCACGTCAAGGCCGTCGGGGTCTTCGTCGTGGACGACACCGGCACGCACTGGCAGCCGACCCTCGACGTGAACCGCATCATCCTCGGCGGCCAGCTCGTCGCGGCCGCGGTGCTGTCGGTCTTCGCGCTCGCGTGGGCCGTCAAGCGGCGTCACTGATCAGCGCGCGGCGCGCGGCCGCAGCTCGATCGAGTCGACCCGGTTGGCCACCAGCTCGATGGCGGCGAGCGCGTCGTTGACCGCCCGCAGGACGGCGTCGAGACCCGCTCGGTCGAGGCCTGCGACCAGGTCCACGACGACCGCGACCTCGGCGCGGGTACCGGGGACCACGTCCACGGCCACCACACCGCGCACCGGCGAGACCCCCGCGGCGACCGCGGCCCGGATCTCCTCGTCCACGCCGCCTGGCCCGACCGCGGGCACCCACCGCTCCTGCTGCGCGAGTGCCCAGACCGCGGGTCGTGGCAGCAGGACGGTGGTCGGCCCGCCGGGGTCGACCACCACGACCTCCCACCCTTCGGTCACGGCGGACAGCGCAGCACGGGCGATGTCCGACGGGACCGGCCGGGCATCCGGGCGCCACGCCGTCATCGCCGCGACCGAGGTGAAGACGGGCAGCGCCGTTCGGCCGTCGGGTGCCTGCAACGCGACGATGCCGGCCGACGCCTCCTTGTCGACGGCGTGCGTGTGTCCGTCATGCACGACGACGTCCTCGACCTCGAGCTCCGCGAGCACGGGAACCAGGACTCTCGTCCCGTTCAAGGCGTTGACGACGTCGGACACCGAGCCGGTGCCGGACCCGAGGGCGTCCAGCGCGGCGGCCACGCCGGGTTCGACCGTTCCGTCGTCGCCCGCGAACGGCGACGACGGCGGCAGCTCACGACCCGCCACGGTCAGGGCCTGCCGGCGACGTCCAGGGCCTCGGGAAGCGTGAACGCACCCGCGTACAGCGCCTTGCCGACGATCGAGCCCTCGACACCGAGCGGCACCAGGGTGCGCAGGACGCGGATGTCCTCGAGGCTCGAGACACCACCCGAGGCGATCACCGGCGCGTCGGTCTTGGCGCACATCTGCTTCAGCAGCTCGACGTTCGGGCCGTTCAGCATGCCGTCCTTCGTCACGTCCGTGACGACGTAGCGCGAGCAGCCGGCGTCCTCCAGGCGGGCGAGCACCTCCCAGATGTCGCCCCCGTCCTTGGTCCAGCCGCGCGCGGCCAGCGTCGTGCCGCGCACGTCGAGACCGACCGCGATCTTGTCCCCGTACGCGGCGATCACCCGGGCGGTCCACTCGGGGTTCTCCAGCGCGGCCGTGCCGAGGTTCATGCGGGTGGCACCGGTGGCCAGCGCGCGCTCGACCGAAGCATCGTCGCGGATGCCGCCCGAGAGCTCGACCTTGACGCCCTTCCCGGACAGCTCGGCGGTGACCTCCGCCAGCAGGGGTGCGTTCGAGCCGCGTCCGAACGCCGCGTCGAGGTCCACGAGGTGGATCCACTCCGCGCCGCCCGCGTACCAGTCGAGGGCCGCCGAGAGCGGGTCCCCGTAGCCGGTCTCGGTGCCGGCGGCGCCCTGGGTCAGCCGGACGGCCTGCCCGTCGGCGACGTCGACGGCAGGCAGCAGCTCGAGGCGATCGGTGGTGCCGTTCGGCATGCTCAGTTCTCCATCTTCAACGAGGCGACCCAGCGGGTCAGGACGGTCGCACCCGCGTCGCCCGAGAGCTCGGGGCGCAGCTGCAGAGCGGTCAGGGGGCCGTTCTCGACGGCCGCGACGAACGGCTCGTCGTGCCGCGCCCAGACGACGACGGGCGCGTTCAGCCGGGTGTCGGCGGGCCAGCCGTCCAGCAGCGGGAAGCTGCGGGCCGCGTAGGCGTGGTCGAAGCGGAACGGTTCCTGGTCGAGCCCCGCGAACAGCACCGAGCCGTCCGGGACGTCGAGCGTCGACCAGCCGTCGTGCACGTGCTCCTCGACCGCGCCCGGCCACTCCTCGAGCCCCTCGACCCCAGGACCGGTGAACATGGCGTGCAGGCCGACGTCGACCGCCAGCACCGCACGGCCGCCCGCGAGCCGGCGGTCGATCACCTGGTCGGCGCCCACCGCTCGCAGTCCAGCCATCAGCTCGGCCAGGGCACCATCGCCGACGATCACGAGGCCGTCGGCCGCCGAGGCCGTCGGCTTGTCCGCGGTGACGACGACCGACGCTCCGGCGCTCCCCAGCGCGGCGATCAGGTTCGTGGGGTCTCCTGTGCCGTGGTCGAGCACGACGACGACGGGGGCGGGCACCCGGTAACGGTACCCGCGGCGGGCGACGACCCCGGTCCAGTCGCCGCTGGGCGAGACGGCTCAGTCGTCGGTTCTGATGGTCCGACTGAGCCTGCGCTCCGGCTCAGTCGTCGGTTCTGATGGTCCGACTGAGCCTGCGCTCCGCTGCGGGCGGGTGCGCTGGCGCGCCCCCACCCTCCGCTGCGCTCCGGCTCAGTCGTCGGTTCTGATGGTCCGACTGAGCCTGCGCTCCGCTGCGGGCGGGTGCGCTGGCGCGCCCCCACCCTCCGCTGCGCTCCGGCTCAGTCGTCGACCGGTCCGCCCTTGAGCTCGGCACTGATCTGGTCCGCGTCGAGGATCGCGAGCGCGCCGTTCAGTGCACCCGAGCTGAACGTGCCGTCCGACCGCGCCTGCAGGAGCGTCTCGCGCTGTGCCTTGATGATCGCCAGCTGCAGCTCGCGGATCTGGTCGCCGATCGCCTTGGGCTCCTCGGCAGCATCGTCCACCGCTCGCCGCTGCGACGCCCGGCGCATGCCCTCGACCACCCGGGGGTCGTACGGCGTGCCGTCGCGACGCGCGAGGTCCGGGTCGTCGAGAAGCGCGATCGAGGCGTCGGACATCGTCTGGATCAGCTGCGCACGCTCCGGGTCGTCCTGCGCCGGTCCCGACGAGCCCACGCCGAGCCGCCGGACCACCCAGGGCAACGTCCCGCCTTGCACGAGGAGGCTCCCGGCCGCGACGACGAAGGCGATCAGGACGAGGAGCGAGCGTTGCTCGGTACCCGCGGGGAGGGACTGGGCTGCGGCGAGCGTGACCGCTCCGCGCATCCCCGCCCAGACGAGCACGACGCCCTCTCGAGCCCGCAGCGGCTGCGCGCTCAGGTACTCGATGTCGGCGAGCCCGCGCGTGACGCGCTGCGCCCACTGCTGGCGGCGCCGCTCGACGCGCGGTCCTCGCACGTCGTCGGCGGCGAGCGTGTCCGTCACCTGGGCGATGCGGTCCTTCATGCGCTCGCCGTCGGCAGCACGCTTCACGAGCGACCAGATCAGCGGAGTGACGTACAGCCCACGGACCAGGAGCGTCAGCACGATCGCCGCCGCACCGAACCCGATGGCGGGCAGGGCTGTGCCGCCGTCGTCCTGCAGGTCGGTGACCAGAGCCTGGAGCTCGTAGCCCATGACCAGGAACACGGCACCCTCGAGCAACAGCTCGACGGTTCCCCAGTTGGCCTCCTCGGCGATCCGGTCCTGCGGCCGCAGGAACCGTGGCGCGCCCTGACCGGTGACCAGACCCGCCACCACCGCGGCAACGAGCCCGGACGCCCCGAGTCGCTCGGCGGGCAGGAACGCGACGAACGGAGCGACGAACGAGATCGCCGTGGTGGCCGCGGCGTCGGGGATCGCCGAGCGGACACGCAGGTTGAGCACGCCCACGACCACGCCGATCACCGCGGCGACGACCACCGCGTAGACGAAGTCGCTGAGCACGCCCCACAACGACACCGCGCCGGCCGTCGCCGCGATCGCGGACCTCAGGAGAACCAGCGCCGAGGCGTCGTTGAGCAGGCTCTCCCCCTCGAGCACCGTGACCAGCCGGGGCGAGACACCGAGCCGTCGGGTGATCGACGTGGCCACGGCGTCGGTCGGGCTCACTACCGCTCCCAGCGCGATCCCCTCGGCCAGCCCGATGTCGAGCGCCGTCGAGAAGAAGACGCCGAGCACCACGGCACTGATCACGACCAGGACGACGGACAGCCCGCCGATCGCCCCGAAGTCGCGTCGGAAGTCCATGCCCGGCATCGACACGGCCGACGAGTAGAGCAGCGGCGGGAGGATGCCCGCGAGGATCCACTCCGGCTCGATCTCGATGCTGGGCGCGCCCGGCACGAAGCTCACCAGGACGCCGAGGAGCACGAGCAGCAGCGGCGCGGCGACACCGACCCGCGGCGCGAGCCGGGTCACTGCCACGATGCCGACGACAGCCAGGACGAGCGCAGGTGCGAGCTCCATAGGACGCCTCCGGCGCTACTTCTTCGGCTTGCCCGACCCGGTGATCATGCGCAGCGCCTTCCAGCGGGACAGCCCGGCTGTCGACACGACGCCCTCGAGCGAACCGATCTCGACCGAGCCGAGCAGCAGGTCCTCCAGCACCGCGGGCGCGTCGGAGAGCACCAGGCCCGGCGGCAGGTTGTCGCCCTGCTGGCTGCCACCGACCCACCGCGTCGCGGTGATCTGCCCCTCACGGCGCTCCAGGAGCACGATCGGGACCTGACGCAGCAGCTGCGAGACCGCCGACGCACCGGCGCGGCCAGCCGCCACCTGGCGCAGGACCGCGATCGCGCCCACGTCCGAGAGCACCACGTCCGCCTCGACCTTGGCGATCACGCACGTCGCCGCGAGGGGTGCCGCCTGCGCCACCGGCGTCAGGAGCAGGACAACGGACGGTTCCTCGGTCGCGCCGTCGAGCAGCGACGAGAGGTCGTCGGGCACCTCGAAGTCGTCGGGCAGGTCGGTCATAGTGCCCCCTTGGTCGACGGGATCCCGTCCACCCGCGGGTCCAGCTCCACCGCGAACCGCAGCGCACGGGCGAGGGCCTTGAACTGGGCCTCGACGATGTGGTGCGGGTCGCGGCCCGCCAGGACGCGGACGTGGATGCTGAACGCAGCGTGGTGCGCGATCGACTCGAGCACGTGCCGCGTGAGCGAGCCGGTGAAGTGCCCGCCGATGAGGTGGTACTCCTGGCCGGGAGGCTCACCCGTGTGCACGAGGTACGGGCGGCCGGAGACGTCGACGACGGCCTGCGCCAGCGCCTCGTCGAGCGGGACCGTCGCGTCGCCGAACCGCGAGATGCCGCGCTTGTCTCCGAGGGCTTGGCGCAGCGCCTGACCGATCGTGATGGCGACGTCCTCGACGGTGTGGTGCGCGTCGATGTCGGTGTCGCCCGTCGCCTTGACCGTGAGGTCGATGAGCGAGTGCTTGCCGAGCGCGGTGAGCATGTGGTCGTAGAACGGCACCGTCGTCGAGATGTCCGTGCGGCCCGTCCCGTCCAGGTCGAGCTCGACGAGCACGCTCGACTCGCTCGTCGCGCGCTCGATCCGCGCGGTTCGCGCGTTCGTCTTCGGGCTCGGGCTCACAGCGAGGCCACCTCCACCAGGGCGTCCTTGAACGCCGTCATCTCCTGCGGTGTGCCGACCGACACCCGCAACCATCCCTCCGGGCCGACCTCACGGATCAGGACCCCTCGGTCGAGCAGACCCTGCCAGATCGCGTGCCGGTCGTCGAACGTCCCGAAGAGCGCGAAGTTCGCGTCGGAGTCGGCGACCCGCAGACCACGGTCCCGCAGCCAGGTCACGAGCGCGTCGCGCTCGTCGCGCAGCGAGCCGACCTGGGCCATGAGCTCGGGAGCGTGCCGCAGGGCGGCGCGGGCCGTCGCCTGCGTCACCGCGGACAGGTGGTACGGCAGTCGGACCACGGTGAGCGCGTCGACGAACGCGGTCGAGGCAGCGAGGTAGCCGACGCGGGCACCGGCCAGGCCGAACGCCTTGGACATCGTGCGGCTCACTGCCAGGTGCGGGTGGTCGGCCAGCAGCTCGAGCGCGGACGGTGTGCCCGTGCGACGGAACTCGCCGTAGGCCTCGTCGACGATCACGACGCAGCCGCCGGGGACGCGGGCCGCGGCCTCGAGGACGGCGAGCACGGTCGCCGCAGGCAACGCGGTGCCGGTCGGGTTGTTCGGGCTCGCCAGCAGAATGACGGAAGGCTGGTGCTCGGCGATCGCGGTGACGGCGACGTCGGGGTCCAGGCCGAAGTCCTCCTCGCGGCGACCGACCACCCAGGCGGTCGAGGTGTCGCGCGCGTACTCGGGGTACATCGAGTACGTCGGGGCGAACGACAGGGCGGTCCGCCCCGGCCCGCCGAACGCCTGCAGGATGTGCAGCATCACCTCGTTGGACCCGTTCGCGGCCCACACCTGCTCGGGCGCCACCGAGACGCCGGACTCGACCAGCAGGTAGTCGGCGAGCTCGGCTCGCAGCGCGGTGAAGTCGCGGTCCGGGTAGCGGTTCAGGCCCGTGGCGGCCTCGGCGACCGCGGCCGCGATGTCAGCGACGACCTGCTCCGACGGGCCGTACGGGTTCTCGTTGACGTTCAGCACGACCGGCACGTGCGGGTGGGGCGCACCGTACGGCGCGATGCCCTCGAGCTCGGGGCGCAGCGGGAGCTTCGCAAGCGGCGCAGAGGGTGCGGGACGGGCTTGTGCGGTCACGTGCCGAGTCTAGGGAACCTGCCGGGACGCCTCGTCGGCGGTCCAGGCTGCGAGCCGGGCGAGGCCTTCGTCGAGGCTGACCAGCGGCGACCAGCCGAGCGCCTCGCGCGTACGCCGCTGATCGAACCAGTGCGCCGTCGAGAGCTGCTCGGCGACGAACCGCGTCAGCGGCGGCTCGCCCGGCAGCGGCAACCTCGCCCAGGCGACATCGAGCAGACCACCCGCCGTGCGGGCGACGACGGCGGGAAGGTGCCGCCGTGGCGTCGGCACGCCCGACGCGGCGCAGATCGCGGCGAGCAGCTCGAGGACCGGTCGCGGCTCACCGTTCGTCACCACGTACGCCCCGCCGTAGGCCTCGGGTGCGGCGTGGAGCGCCGCGACCAGGGCGTCGACCGCGTTGTCGATGTACGTGGTGTCGATCAGCGCCGCGCCGGCGCCGAGCACGGGCAGGCGCCCCGCACGAGCGCGGTCGACGATGCGGCCGACCAGCTGCGTGTCGCCCGGCCCCCAGACGACGTGCGGGCGGACGGCGACCACCCGCATCGCCGACGGGTCGTCGGCCGCGAGCGCGACAAGCTCCGCGGCGGCCTTGGTCCTCGCGTAGCTCCCGCGTGCGTGCTCGGGGTCAGCAGGTCCGGCCCCTGCACCCGACAGCGAGGCGCCCAGGTGCGCGACCGATGGCGACGAGACGTGCACGAACCGCGCGACGCCGGCGGCACGGGCGGCGCTCAGGAGCCGCTCCGTGCCGCCGATGTTGACGGCCTCGTAGTCGGCGAGGGGTCCGGTGATGGACACCTTGGCCGCCAGGTGGATCACGGCCTCCCGGTCGCGCACCGCTTCCGCGACGGCGCCGTCGTCGGTCACGGAACCCCGCACGTCGGTGGCGACGCCCGAGGCGCTGCGCTGCAGGGTGCGCACGTCGTGCCCGTCCGCGACGAGCCGAGCAGCGACCCCGCGCCCCAGCATCCCGCTCGCGCCGGTGACCAGGACGCGCGTCACAGGCTCGCCCGCTCCCCCGCCAGCACCTTCTCCGCCCACGCGGCGACGCGGCTACGGTCGACCTTCGAGTTGTGCCGGACGTCGGTCGGCAGCTGCGGCACGACGAGGACCGCGGCGACGCGCGTCGTCGGCGAGAGGGCCGAGCGGACGTCCGCCGCGAGCACCGGGTCGGCGACGAGCCGCGCCCGGGACTCGCTCTCGACGACGACCACGACCTGCTGCGTGCCCCGCGGGCCGACGCCGACGACGGCCGCGGCACGCACCCTGTCGACCGTCTGCGCCCGGTGCTCCAGAGCCACAGGCGTGACGACACCCGAGTCCGTGACCAGGATGTGCGCGAGCCGGCCCTCGATCCAGAGCAGTCCGTCCGCGTCCAGGTGACCGACGTCGCCGGTCCGGTGCCAGCCCGCGTCACGCGCCGACGCGTCCTGCGTGAGCCAGAGACCGTCGTAGCGCTCCTTGACGTGCGGTGCAGACACGAGCACCTCACCCGTGACACCGGGGCGGGTGCCCGGCTCACCGGTCGCCTCGCCGTCCACGGTGAGCGCACTGATCGCCACGCGTGCACCGTGCACCGGCCGCCCGACGCACACGCCGTTTCCGGTGCCCGCCGCACGCAGCTCGTCGAGCGACACGTCACTGACCAGCAACGACTCGGTCATGCCGTACGGCGTGTGCGCCTGCGCGTTCGGCATGAGGTCGACGGCAGACTCGAGCAGCTCGGGCCGTACCGGAGCACCGGCGGACAGGAAGAGCCGGACGCCGTCCAGCGCGTCCCGATCCGTGGCCGACAGCCCGTCGGCGGTCCGGACCACGTTCGTCAGTGCGGCGGGAGACGCAAACACGACCGAGCCGTCGACCGCGCGGACCGCTTCCGCGAGGGCGGCGGCCGTGAGCGTGCCGGGCGACGTGACGTCCATGTCGGGGCTCACGCTCGTCGCGCCGAGCGCGGGCCCGAGCAGCACGAACGGGGCGAACGCCGCGACGAGCGGGCTGTCCGGTCCGATGCCGTAGGTGGCGCCGACCGCGTCGCGCATCGCGGCGAGCCGACGGTGCGTGTAGGCGACACCCTTCGCAGGTCCGGTCGACCCGGACGTGAACAGGATCGCGGCGTCCTCGTCGGGCTCAGGCCACGGCAGCTCGTCGGTCGACGTACGTCCGAGCGCGGCGATCTCGTCGATCGACGAGCTCACCCCGAGCGCCCGACCGACGCCCGCGCGCAGCGGGCCGGCACTGATCAGGGTCGGCGCCCAGCGCAGCCACCGCGCCGCCACCAGGGCCCGTTCGATGCCGATGACCACGCTCGGCTCGGCCGCACGCACGGCTTTGGTGAGGCCCTGCACCCCGAGACCCGCGTCCGCGACGACCACGACGGCACCGAGTCGCAGGCACGCGTACAGGACGGACGTCAGGTCGACGCCGGGCGGGACGAGCAGGGCGACCCTGTCACCGGGACGCACCCCGCTCGCCGCGAGTCCTCGTGCCAGCTCCTCGGTCCGCGCGGCGAGCGCACGCCAGGTCGCTCGGCGCGGCTTCGCGCCCAGCTCGACGAGCGCCGTGCCGTCGTCCTCGGCCCGTCCGGCGAGCGCTGCACCGAGCGGGCTGTACGGGGCGGACTCGGTCGTGGGGGCCGGGACGTGCGTCCCCCCGTCGCCCACCCCACGCGCGTCCAACCAGCGCAGCACGCCTCCGGCGACGTCACGGTCCTCGACGACGAGGTGACCCGCCCCCTCGAAGCGGTGCACGTCGGCGTGCGGGAGCCGCTCGCGCAGGTCGCGCAGGTAGCGCGCGGTGAACACGGGGTCCCGGGGGCCCCAGAGCAGCAGCGCGGGCACGTCGAGACGAGTGACGCTAGCGGCGATCCGCTCGAGCTCCGGCCTGCTCGGGTGGTCGGCGGTCGCGGGGATGTCCGCGACGAACCCGCCGATCCCGGCTCGCCGGTCGGCGGAGCGGTACGGCGCGCGGAACCCGTCGGCGACGGTCGGGTCCAGGCGCGGGTGCGCGATCGCGAGCGTGGTCTCGAGGAACGCCGACGTGGTGACGGTGCCCAACGGAAGGATCGCGGGCGCCATCGCGACCCGAAGCACGGGTGGCACGCGCTCGTCGACCGGCTGGTGGACGGCCGTGTTGGTGAGGACGACGCCCGCCAGCTGGTCGGGATGGTCGATCGCCCAGCCGAGGCTGACGAGGCCGCCCCAGTCGTGCCCGACGGTCACGACCGGTCCGGTCAACCCCAGGGCGTCCGTCAGCCGCCCCAGGTCCGCGACGCGGTCGGCGAGCCGGTGCGACTCGCCGGTGCGCTCCGAGAAGCCCATCTCCAGCTGGTCGACCGCCACGACGCGCCAGGGCCGGTCCGCGCGCGCACCGGCCGCGACCAGCCGGCGCCACAGGTAGGACCACGTCGGGTTGCCGTGGACGCACAACAGGGTTCCGACGGGCTCGCCGGACAGGGTCGAGGCGTTGTCGAGCACGTGCCAGGTGCGGGTCGGCGTGCCCGGAACCTCGACCACGCGGGACCAGGACGGGTCGATCCCGCCCGCCTCGAGCAGTGCCGCCGGGGGCGACGACGCGACGACGGGGACGGTGCTGCCGGTCACCAGACGATCTCGGCCATGGCGGTGTGCAGGCCCGAGCCGACGCCCATGCACAGGACGCGGTCGCCCGAGCGCAGCGAGTCCGCCTGCTCGGCGAGCGTCATCGGCAGTGCGGCAGGCCCGACGTTGCCCCAGCGCGGGAACGTCGTCGGCACCTTCTCGGGGTCCAGGTCGACCGCCTCGATGATCGAGCGCGTGTGCACCGAGGACACCTGGTGGGTGACCACACGGTCGACGCTCGACCAGTTCCACTCGTCCTGCGCCTCGTTCCAGGCATCCACCACGAGCTCCAGGCCACCCGCCAGCAGGCCGCCGGGGTCGGTCTTCATCCCGTCGACGCCGCCGACGCACAGCTCGTGGTGCTGGGTGGCCGACCGCGAGATGCCGCCGACGAGGCGGTGCGCGCCAGGGTGCTCGTGCGCCGGGCCGAGCACCGCCGCGGCCGCACCGGCGCCGAGAGTCAGCGTCGCGAACTCCTCGAGGAACTGCTCGCGCGTCGAGTCGGGACGGGACAGCCGCTCGATGGTGGCCAGCTGCGTCGGCCGCGGGTCCTCACCGTTGACGATCACGGCGTACCGCACCTGGCCGGAGTCGATCAGCTGCGCCGCGAGCGTCATGCCGTTGACGAAGCCGAGGCACGCGTTGGTCAGGTCGAAGCCCATCGCGCTGGACGGCAGGCCCAGTCCCGAGTGGATGCGCGACGCGACCGACGGCTCGAGGAACGTGCGCGTGACGGACGTGTTGATCAGCAGGCCGACGTCGCCGGCGTCGATCCCGGCCTCGGCGAGCGCCTTCGCGCCCGCGGCCGTCGCGGCGTCGTCGAACGTCATCTTGTCGTCCCACCAACGACGCTCGTGCACGCCGGCCACGCGGGAGAGCAGGCCCTTGGGCAGGCGCAGCCGTTTCAGGGTGGGCGCCAGCTGCTCGTCGAACACCTTGGACGGGACGACGACCGGGGCCTCGATCCCGACGACGGCCAGGAGCGCGACGTCACGGTGGCGGAACGTCGCGTTGCCTGTCACAGGCGGTCCTCGTTTCGGCTGGGGTTCTTCGTCAGGGCAGGGGCGAGGGTGCGCGCCGCGCACCCCGGGGTCGTCAGAATCGGGCTCGCACCGCCTCGCCGTGCGCGGGCAGCCCCTCGGCGTCCGCGAGGGCGACGATACGGTCCGCCACCTCGGCCAGTGCGTCGGCGTCGTACTCGATCACCTGCACGGCACGCAGGAACGAGTGCACACCCAGGCCGCTGGCGAAGTGCGCGCAGCCGCCCGTGGGCAGGACGTGGTTCGAGCCTGCCATGTAGTCGCCGAGCGAGACCGGCGAGTACGCGCCGACGAAGATCGCGCCGGCGCTCGTCACGCGCTCGGCCAGCTCCGCGGCACCGAGGGTCTGGATCTCGAGGTGCTCCGCGCCGTAGGCGTTGACCACTTCGAGGCCCTGCTCCAGGTCGTCGACCAGGACGATCGCGGACTGCTCACCGCTCAGCGCGGTCAGGACCCGCGCCCGGTGCTGCGTCGCGTCCACGCGGTCGACGAGCTTGGCCTCGACCGCGCCGGCGAGCTCGACCGACGGGGTCACCAGGACCGCGGCGGCGAGCGGGTCGTGCTCGGCCTGCGACACCAGGTCCGCGGCCACGTGCGACGGGTCCGCGGTGCCGTCCGCGAGGATCGCGATCTCGGTCGGGCCGGCCTCGGCATCGATCCCGACGACACCACGCACCAACCGCTTCGCCGCCGCGACGTAGACGTTGCCCGGGCCGGTGATGACGTCGACCGGCTCGCACAGGATCGCGCCGTCCACGTCGTCGCTGCCGTCGGCGCCGTACGCGAACATCGCGACCGCCTGGGCACCGCCCACGGCATAGACCTCGTCGACGCCGAGCAGCGCGCACGTGGCGAGGACCACGGGATCGGGCAGCCCGTTCTCGCTCTTCTGCGGCGGTGACGCCACCGCGAGCGAGCCGACTCCTGCCTCCTGGGCCGCGACCACGTTCATCACGACCGAGGACGGGTACACCGCGAGGCCGCCCGGGACGTACAGACCGACCCTTCGCACCGGGACCCAGCGCTGTCGCACCTGCGCGCCCGGCACGACCTCGACCGTGAAGTCCGCGGGCCGCTGCGCGGCGTGCACGAGGCGGACGCGTCGGATCGTCTCGTCGAGGGCCGCCCGGACGTCCGGGTCGAGCGCTCCGACCGACGCCGCGACGACGTCCGCGGGGACGCGCAGGTGCACGGGTCGCACACCGTCGAAACGCTCGGCAAGGTCGCGCAGCTCCGCGGCACCGCGCTTGCGCACGTCGGCCAGGATCGGGGCGACGACCTCGGCGGCGTGCTCGACGTCGACCTCGGCACGAGGGAGCTCGTCGAGGAGCTCGCGGCGCGACAGCGTGCGACCGCGCAGGTCGATGCGGGTGATCACGAGCCGAGTCTAGGACCGTCCCCGATCAAGGGCCTGACCACGACCAACGGGCGGTCGCATGCTCCGGCAGACTGGCCCCATGACCATCGTCCCCATCTCCGACGACTCCATCCGTCTCGGGCAGTTCCTCAAGCTCGCCGACCTGGCAGACTCCGGCGCCCACGCGCGGTCGCTGCTCGACGACGGCGCGGTGACCGTGAACGGCGAGGACGAGAACCGTCGCGGTCGCCAGCTCGTCAAGGGCGACGTCGTCGAGGTCGACCTGCCGGCCGGCTACAAAGAGGTCACCGTCGGCTGAGGACGGGCTGGGACCTCGGGTGGTTCACCGGAGCGGCGGCGCCGCTCGATGAGATCCGATCGACTCGACGAGCGTGGTTCATCACGTGCAATCCTGGCCGTACCCACGAGAGCGACGTCTGCCCACCGACGCAGCATTCGAGTGAAAGCACCCTTCGCCCGTCCGCGGCCCTCAATCCGTGGCGGGCGTCTGCCGATTGCCTCCGAGATCAATAGGTCTCGGTCCTGGAGGACTCGTGCTTCGTCGCCTCATCCCCGCCCTCACCGCCGGATCCCTGGTTCTCGGCATGCTCGCGTTCACCGGAGCTCCGGCGTCGGCGGCGGTCCCGCAACTCGAAGCACCCGCCGGGCTGTCGAGCTCGACGGCCGGGGGCGACCTCGCACTGTCGTGGAAGCGGCTGGACGGCGCGAGCGCGTATCGGCTCCAGATCGCGACAGACAACACCACACCGACGCTGCTGAAGGACGTGACGTCCTATGCCCCGACGTACGTCGTTCCCGACGCGATCGATGCGAACGAGGGTCGCGACCTCTACTGGCGGGTGGCTGCGTTCGGTACCACCACCACCGCGGAGACCCTGGGCGCCTTCACCGGCTGGCAGACGCTGAGCCGTGACGCGCTCGCCGTACCGGTGACGCTCGGGCCTGGATCGTCCGACCTGGGAGACCCGTCGACGCTCACCTACCCGGCGAGCGTCACCTTCCGCTGGTCGCCGGTCCCGGGTGCGACGCGGTACACCGTCCAGTACTCGCCGATCGCGGACTTCTCCAGCAACGTCACCACAGCTCCCGAGACGACAGCGACCAGCTTCACGCCTGCCAGCTCCCTGGCGCGATCCGACGCTGCAACGGATGTCGTCTGGTACTGGCGGGTTCGGGCTGAGTTCAACCGCGCCCCGCTGACCGGAAGCACTCCGGTCAGTGTCACGGGGGGCTATTCCTCGGCCCGGGCCTTCAGGGTGACCTGGGACTCCGCGCCCGAGCTGCTGAACCCCGTGGGTCTGGGCCAGAAGTTTTCCGACCTGCACTTCACCTGGACCCCGGTGGTGGGTGCCGAGAGCTATCGCGTCCAGCTGGCCAGCGGCAAGTCCGTGGCTGACGACGCACTCACCACGATTCTCGACTCGGCCGTCGTCCAGGGGACGACCTGGGTGCCGATCAAGACTCTGACGCCGACGAACTACTACTGGCGTGTGACGCCGGTCGACGCGTCCGGACTCGACGGCACGCCCTCGACGATCGCCCAGTTCACGAAGTTCTGGGGCGCGCAGTCCTCCGAGTCCGCGCCCAGCACCGACTCCTCCGCCTACCCGATCGTGCACCAGGGATCACCGGACTTGCTGCAGCCGCAGGAGATTCCCTTCGAGGACTTCGAGCTGTCCTGGGAGCCGCTCTCCCGCTCCACGCTCTATGCCGTGACGGTGAAGAGCCTGGACGACGGCGACAGTGCGACCCCCGAGGTCGTCCTCACGTGCCGGACCGCGAGCACGTCCGCGACCGTCATCCAGAAGATGATCTCCGGGCAGGGCCAGGCGGGTGCGATCGACGGCGCCTCGACATGCCTCTGGAAGAGCAAGACGGAGACGATCCAGGTGGGACGCACCTATCAGTGGTCGGTCACCGCGATCGACTACGCCGGGGCGAGCACCACGTCCCTCACGAGTACGACGCCGACCGGGTCGCTGCTCTCGCTCCCGTCCGACCCGGAGGGCGGCTCCCAGGCGGACCTGCTACGGGCGCGCTACATCAAGGTCGTGAGCGGTGCTGCCGAGCAGACTGGTTCCTTGGACCTCAACGACGGCGCGTGGGCCACACAGACGTCCGTGGACCTCAAGGGGCAGCCGGCCCCGCTGTTCGACTGGGCGCCTATGGCCGGCGCGGGAGGGTACGACGTGCAGGTCGCGGTGAGCGAAGACTTCGCCAACAACGACGTCGTGACGTTCCGCACCAAGTCCACCCGTCTTCGCGCGACCGGCGTGTTCGACGACGACACTACGGAACAGCCGTACTACTGGCGTGTCCGCGCCCTGGTGGATCCCGACGCGAGCGTGGTGACGTACCTAGGGCTGTGGTCCGCCGAGTCGCTCAGCTGGATCAAGCAGTCCACTCCCGTCGACTTCGCCGGGGTCACGCCGGTCACCATCCTGGAGGACGGCACGACCCTGTTGGCGTGGCGCCCCCAGGCACTCAGCGCTCCGAACGACGGCGGAAGCCGCGGCTACCAGATCTTTATCTACAACTCCTCGAACGCGCTGCTGGGTTCGGCGAAGGTGGAGTACCCGTTCTATGCGGCGTCCAAGCCCGGAACCACCACCCCATTGGCCAAGGGTTCCTACAAGTTCCGTGTAGCAGCGCTCGACGCCAACGGACTGGCCGGGGTTCGGTCCGCCGCCCAGGACTTCATCGTCGGAGCCCCGGCGCCGACCGCCCCTGCGTCCGAGGTGGCCACCTCCAGCGTGAGCCTGCGGTGGACGCCCGCCACCGCGGCGTCCTCCTACTCGGTCACCTACGGACAGGTCAGTAGCACGACCACCGTCAGTCTGACCCAGACCGGCATCACCATTGCCGACCTGGCTCCCGGAGATTACTCGTGGACCGTGAAGTCCAAGGACCAGTCCGGCAACCTATCAAACGACACCGCGGAGCAGACGTTCACAATCGCGTCGCGCATCCCGGTGGCGACGACGCCGGCCGAAGCAACTCTGGACGCGGCCAGCGACCGGCTGGACTGGGACGCCGTGCCCGGAGCATCTCGCTACTTGGTGCAAATCGCCACTAGCGAGTCGATGTCGGCTACGAGCTTGGTAGCCGCCGTCGAGACCACGGCCACGTCCTACGTGCCCAACGCCCAAACCAGCTCGCCCTTCGGCGCGCTGACGGCCGGGACGCAGTACTACTGGAACGTCTCCGCTCTCCCGGAGAAGGTACCCACGTCAGCGGCCCGCCCGCTCGGCACCGCGTCGCCAGCGCGCGCCTTCAAGATCGTCACCGCACCTGCGGGCGCCCTCACGGTGGTGACACCCACCGTCCCTGTTATCACGGCGACAATCACTTGGACGCCTCTGACCGATGCACAGAAGGGCTCGGGAAACGCGCTCACGTACGACGTGCGCTACCACGAGACCGCTCGGGGCGAGCTCCTCGTCGACTCGAGCCCGTGGCTCGAGAACGTCGTGCCCGCCGGCTCAGGCAGCTTCACGCTCACCAAACTGCCGATCAACACGTCATTCGAGCTCCAGCTGCGAGCGCGTACGAGCTACGGCGCCGGCCCGTGGTCGGCCGTCAAGACGTTCAAGACCGCCGGAACGCCTGGCGTCGTCGCGGGCATCACTCCGTCGGCATCCTCCGGCGGACTGAACGTGGCGTGGATTGCACCCACGAACAACGGCGGGAGCAAGGTCACGGGCTATGTGGTGACATACCGCAAGTCCGGGGGAACCTGGGCAACGCTCAACCTGGCCACGACCAGGGTCACGCTCACCGGGTTGACGAGCAGTGCGATGTACGAGATCAAGATCCGGGCCGAGAACGCGGTAGGGATCGGGGAAGCCGCAATGATCACTGCCGCTGGCGTCGCGGCGCCCGGCGCGCCGACGGGCACCAAGGTGGTCCTGGGCAGCGGTACGGCGCAGGTGACGTGGGTCGCCCCGATCAACACGGGTGGTACGGCGATTACGGGATACACCGTGCAGACCCGGTACTACACCACCGCGTGGTCTGCCTGGGCGACGAAGGTGAACACGACCGCCACCGTGAAGACCGCTTCGCTCACCGGCATGGTCGGAGCGCGCAAGTACCAGGTCCGGGTGCTCGCGAAGAATGTCGTAGCACCGGCGGGGGGTGCGGCTTCGGCCGCTGTCTCCTTCACGGGAGCGGTCAAGCCGTCGGCGCCGACCTCGGTCAAGGCCTCCGCGTACACGGGCAAGATCAAGGTCACGTGGGTCAAGCCAGCACTCAACGGCTCGACGCTGACGGGCTACGCGGTCTACCGGTCCTACGACAGGATCACGTGGACCAAGGTCGCCACCGTGTCGGCGACCACACTGACCTACACGTGGACGACCCCGACGAAGGGCAAGAAGTACTACTTCGGCGTGGTGGCCACGAGCAACGTCGGCAGCTCGAGCTACGGCACCTCGACACTGACCACCGCCGTGTGACCCACCGCTGGTCGCGTCCTCGGGCGTGAGCTGGACTCGGTGGCCCGTCGCGACTCGGTCGTGGCGGGCCACCAGTGGGTTGGGACGTCGTCTCGGACGCCAGGAGCGACGTCCGCCGCCCGGGCCACGGGTGGCTCGCCCCGTTGGTCAGGACGCCAGGCAGCTAGGCCCGAGCAGCGCCTTGAGGTCCCCGAACAGCGACGGTGAGCGCTGGACGCGCAGGCCGTGGTCGAGCCGCATGATGGTCGCCCGGCCCGGCTGCGTGAGCCGCAGGTGGACCTCCGTGACGCCGGGGTGGGTGGCCAGCACCTCACGGAGGCGCTCGACGACTGGCGGCGTGCAGCGGGCTACCGACATCGAGACGACGACGGGCGCGTCGGCGGCCTGGCTCACGTCGGGCAGCGAGACCTCCATGGCCTGCAGCTGCATCGTCTCGTCGCGACGCCGCACACGGCCCCGGATCACGACGACGGCGTCCTCGGCCAGCGCGGTGGAGTACGCCAGGTAGGTCTCGCCGAAGAACATGATCTCGACCGAGCCCTCCATGTCCTCGATCGTCACGGCGGCCCACGGGTTGCCCTGCTTCGACATCTTGCGCTGCAGCGAGGTGATCAGGCCGGCGACCACGACGGTGGAGCCGTCTGGGCGCGCCTCGTCGGCGAGCAGCGTGGCGATCGAGACGTCGGCGGCGGCCGCGAGCACGTGCTCCAGCCCGGACAGCGGGTGGTCCGACACGTACAGGCCGAGCATCTCCCGCTCGAACGCGAGCCGCTGCTTCTTGTCCCAGTCCGGCAGGTCCGGCACGACGACGGCGAAGCCCTGGGTCGGGTCGTCGCCGCCCATGAGGTCCGCGAACAGGTCGAACTGACCCTCGGCCTCCTTGCGCTTGACGCCGATCACCGAGTCGACGGCTTGCTCGTGGACGAGCAGGAGGGCCCGGCGCGGGTGGCCGAGCGAGTCGAACGCGCCCGCCTTGATGAGCGACTCGATGGTCCGCTTGTTGCAGACGACGGCCGGCACCTTGTCGAGGAAGTCCGTGAACGAGGTGAACTCGCCCTTCTCCTCGCGGGTCCGCACGATCGCGTCGACCACGTTGGCGCCGACGTTGCGCACCGCGGTCAGGCCGAACCGGATGTCCTTGCCGACGGCCGTGAAGTTGGCCGACGACGAGTTCACGTCGGGCGGCAGCACCGTGATCCCCATGTGCCGCGCCTCGCCGAGGTACAGCGCCGACTTGTCCTTGTCGTCGCGCACGCTGGTGAGCAGGGCCGCCATGTACTCGGTGGAGTAGTTGGCCTTCAGGTAGGCGGTCCAGTACGAGATGACGCCGTACGCCGCCGAGTGCGCCTTGTTGAAGGCGTAGTCGGAGAACGGCAGCAGGATGTCCCAGAGGGTCTGCACCGCGGCCATCGAGAACCCGCGCTCGACCATGCCGCCCGAGAAGCCCTCGAACTGCTTGTCCAGCTCGGACTTCTTCTTCTTGCCCATCGCGCGCCGCAGGATGTCGGCCTGACCGAGCGAGTAGCCGGCGACGCGCTGGGCGATCGCCATGACCTGCTCCTGGTACACGATCAGGCCGTACGTGGTGCCCAGGATCTCCGCGAGCGGCTCCTCGAGCTCCGGGTGGATCGGGGTGACGGGCTGCGCGCCCGTCTTGCGCAGCGCGTAGTTCGTGTGCGAATTGGCACCCATCGGGCCGGGGCGGTAGAGCGCGCCGACGGCCGAGATGTCCTCGAAGTTGTCGGGGCGCATGAGCCGCAGCAGAGAGCGCATGCCGCCACCGTCGAGCTGGAACACGCCCAGGGTGTCACCGCGGCCGAGCAGCTCGTAGGTCGGCCGGTCGTCCAGCGCGAGGTCCTCGAGGACCACCGGGTCCTTGCCGTTCATGACGATGTTCTCGAGCGCGTCGTCGAGGATCGTCAGGTTGCGCAGCCCGAGGAAGTCCATCTTGATCAGGCCGAGGCCCTCGGACGTCGGGTAGTCGAACTGCGTGATGACCGCGCCGTCCTGCGGGCGGCGCATGATCGGGATGATGTCGATCAGCGGGTCGCTCGACATGATGACGCCGGCCGCGTGCACGCCCCACTGACGCTTCAGGCCCTCGATGCCCTTGGCGAGCTCGACGACACGCTGCGCCTCCGGGTCGGCCGCGTGGACCTGGCGGAACTCCTCGGCCTCGTTGTACCGCTTGTCGGCCGGGTCGAAGATGCCCGTGAGCGAGATGTCCTTGCCCATGATCGCCGGCGGCATCGCCTTGGTGAGCTTCTCCCCCATCGCGAACGGCATGCCGAGCAGGCGCGCGGAGTCCTTGAGGGCCTGCTTGGCCTTGATGGTGCCGTAGGTGACGATCTGCGCGACGCGGTCCTCGCCATACTTCTCGGTCACGTACCGGATCACCTCGCCGCGCCGGCGCTCGTCGAAGTCGACGTCGAAGTCGGGCATCGACACGCGATCGGGGTTGAGGAACCGCTCGAAGATCAGGCCGTGCTGCAACGGGTCGAGGTCGGTGATCCGCATGGCGTACGCAGCCATGGAGCCGGCACCGGACCCACGACCCGGGCCGACGCGGATGCCGTTGTTCTTGGCCCAGTTGATGAAGTCGGCGACCACGAGGAAGTACCCCGGGAAGCCCATGTTCGTGATGACCTCGGTCTCGAACTCGGCCTGCTTGCGCACGTCGTCGGGGATCCCGTCCGGGTAGCGCACGTGCAGGCCGGTCTCGACCTCCTTGATGAACCAGCTCGTCTCGTCCTCCCCGGCCGGGACCGGGTAGTTCGGCATGTAGTTGGCCGACGTGTTGAACGTGACCTCGCACTGCTCCGCGACGACGAGCGTGTTGTCGCAGGCCTCGGGGTGCTCGGACCAGATCTGGCGCATCTCCTGCGCGGACTTCACGTAGAAGCCGTCGCCGTCGAACTTGAACCGGTCCGGGTCCGTCAGGGTCGAGCCGGAGTTGATGGCCAGCAGCGCGTCCTGCGAGCCGCGGTCCTCCCGCTTGACGTAGTGCAGGTCGTTGGTGGCCAGCAGAGGCGCGCCGATGGTCTCGGACAGCCGCAGCAGGTCCTTGATGACCCGGGTCTCGATGTCGATCCCGTGGTCCATCAGCTCGATGTAGAAGTACTCCTTGCCGAAGATGTCCTGCAGCTCGCCGGCGACACGGACGGCCTCGTCCCACTGGCCCAGCCGCAGGCGCGTCTGGATCTCGCCCGACGGGCACCCGCTGGTCGCGATCATGCCCGCGCTGTAGCGCTGCAGCAGGTCGCGGTCCATGCGGGGCCACTTGCCCATCTGACCCTCGAGCGAGGCGAGCGACGAAGCGCGCATCAGGTTGTGCAGACCCTCGTTGTTCCGGGCCAGCAGCGTCATGTGCGTGTACGCGCCGCGTGCCGAGACGTCGTCGGACTCCTGGCCCTGCTGGCCGAAGCGGACGCGCGTCTGGTCGAAGCGGCTGGTGCCCGGCGTGACGTACGCCTCGACGCCGATGATCGGCTTGATCCCGGCCGACGTGGCCTTGGACCAGAAGTCGAACGCGCCGAACAGGTACCCGTGGTCGGTGGTCGCGATGGCCGTCTGACCGAGTCGCTCGACCTCCGTGAACAGGTCGCCCAGGCGAGCCGCGCCGTCCAGCATCGAGTACTCGGTATGCACGTGGAGGTGGACGAAGTCGGAGCCTCCAGCAGATGCCATGGGGGCGATCTTACGTCGCTCCACCGACACCCGACGGTCACCACTCCGCCGCCCCGCGGGTGCCGACGGCGAGTCCGACGGCTATCGCTGCGGCGTGTCGCTCGACCGCACGATCTTGACCGCGTCGCGGTGCCAGATGTTCTCCGAGAGGTACCGCTCGGGCCGCGCGACGTATCCGGCTCGCTCGTAGAAGCCGATGGCCTGCTCCTGCGCGCTGAGCTCCACCGACACGCTGCGCGCCCCGTCGACGACGACCCCGTACCGCGCGAGGGCCTCGGTCTCGAGCGCCGTCATCAGGAGCGCGCCGACGCCAAGACCGCGAGCCTCCGACAGCACCGCGACACGACCGATGTGCGCCGGCTCGTCCGCGTGGTGCGGCGCCAGCAGACGCGCGGTGCCCAACGCACTCCCGTCCGACGAGAGAGCCACGACGTGCAGCGTCGCCGGGTCGTCGTCGAGGTCGTCCATCTCGACGTCCGCGTCGACACCCTGCTCGTCGACGAACACCGTCATGCGGATCGCGGTCATGGACGCCCGCAGCTCGTCGCTGTCGACGGTGAGGATCCGGATCACGCGAACGCGTCCTGCCGCGTCGCCCGGCCGTCGGAGCGGTCGCCGACGGGATCGAGACGTACGAGGTCGGATCCCCCAGCCAGTGCCATGCGCGCGATCTTACGTCGCCCTGTCGACCTCTGACCGCGGCGCTGCATCGCCGATTTCACCCGGGCATATCAGCCCATACCGGTTGTTTTCGGGCACGAGAGGCGAGCACGCTCGACCGAACGGGCGTCGTCGCCCGCGTCGTCAGGGGGCTGTCGCGGTGCAGCTTCAGAGTGCGCACTGCCTTCCTGATCCCACCGTCGCCGAGACGGTGGTCGCGCTCACAGATCTGCTGAAGCTCGGCCCACGCCACACGTCGCCGCACGACTTCACATGCCCGTCGACAGCACGATCCACGCCCCGGAGGTTCTCATGCGCGTGACCGCCGTCCTCTCCAGCCTTGCGCTCGCCAGCGCCGCGGTAGTCGTCGCGACCCCGGCGAGCGCCGATCCCCCACCCACCTGCGGCTCGACGCTCACCGTCGACACGGTGCTGCTGGCGGACGTCGTGTGCGCTGGTCCGGGACTGACGCTGGCCCCCGGCGTCGACCTCATCCTGAAGGGTCACACCTTGCGAGGAACCGCCGGCGGCGTCGGGGTGTCGGTCGCTTCCGCGGGCGACTCGACCGTGACGGACGGAACGCTGCGAGGCTGGGACACGGCGCTGGCCACCTACGCGATCCCCGACGTCTTCCCCGGCCCGCTCCACATCGCCGGTGTGTACTTCACGCAGAACGGCACCGGCGTGGACGCGTCCGCCCTGGACAGCACCGGCCTGCCCTACACCAAGGACACGACGATCGTCGGGTCGACGTTCAAGGGCAACCGCCAGGTCGGGCTGTTCTCCATCTATCCCGCAGCCTTCGATGTCTCGTACACGACGTTCGCCGACAACCGGCAAGGCGTGTCCACCGCCGGCGTCGCCACCGTGACGAACTCTCAGTTCGCACGCAACGGCGAGGCCATCGTCGTGGCCGAGAACAACGTGACGATCGGGCGGTCGACGTTCACCGACAACCCGGTGGCCGTGGCCAGCTCGCCCTTGGCCGTCTTCGGCAACGTCACGATCACGAACAGCCGGTTCACGGGTTCCGCCACGGCCGTGGACGCCGCGCACGCGGCCGCCCGCATCTCGGGGTCGAAGTTCGTCGACAACACGACCGCCGTCTCGGTCGGCATGTCCGGACCGACGATCGTCTCGAACGTGTTCACCCGCAACCAGACCACCGTGAAGTTCGTCGAACCGGAGTGGAGCGCCGCGCTCGTGCAGGGCAACACGTTCCTGCGGAACGACGACGGTCTCGTTGTCGACGTGACGTCGGACGCCGTCCTGTCGGTCGGCGGCAACGACGCCCGAGACAACATGGGGTGGGGCATCCACGTCCCAGGCGCCGTCGACCTCGGCGGCAACACCGCGCGGGGCAACGGCAACGAGCCGCAGTGCGTCGGGGTCGTCTGCACGCCCTAGACGCTCACCGCCACCGCAGGGCTACGCGTAGCCGTCCTGCAGCGTCGCCAGGGCCTGAGCCAGGTCCTGCGGGTACTCGCTGCTCAGCTCGAGCCACTCGCCCGTGCTCGGGTGGTGGAAGCCGAGACGCATGGCGTGCAGCCACTGCCGTTCCAGGTGCACCCGCGCAGCCAGCGTGGGGTCGGCGCCGTACGTGATGTCGCCGACGCACGGGTGCCTCAGCGCCGCGAAGTGCACGCGGATCTGGTGCGTCCGGCCCGTCTCCAGGTGCACCTCGACCAGCGAGGCCGCCGGGAGCATCTCGAGGACCTCGTAGTGCGTGACCGAGGGCTTCCCCTCGGCGACCACGGCGAACTTCCAGTCGGAGCTCGGGTGCCGGCCGATCGGGGCGTCGATCGTGCCCGTCGTCGGCTCCGGGTGCCCCTGCACGAGGGCGTGGTAGACCTTCTCGACCGTGCGCTCCTTGAACGCGCGCTTGAGCACCGTGTACGCGTGCTCGCTCTTCGCGACGACCATCAGCCCCGACGTGCCGACGTCGAGCCGGTGCACGATCCCCTGTCGCTCGGCCGCTCCGGACGTCGAGATGCGGTAGCCCGCGGCGACGAGGGCGCCCACGACGGTCGGACCGGTCCAGCCGGGCGACGGGTGCGCCGCGACGCCGACCGGCTTGTCGATCACCACGACGTCGTCGTCGTCGTACACGATGACCATGCCCGGCACGGGCTCAGCCACGATCTCGATGCTCGCGGCCGGGGCGACGTCGGGGATCTCCACCTCGAGCCACCCGCCGGCCAGCAGCCGGTCGGACTTGCCGAGCTCCTTGCCGTCCAGGTGCACCCCACCGGCCGCGGCGATCTCCGCCGCACGCGTGCGGGACAGCCCCAGCAGCCGCGACAGGGCCGCGTCGACGCGTTCGCCCACGAGCCCGTCGGGCACGGGCATCGCGCGCGTCTCAGGCATTCTGCTCGGACGTGCTGTTGGAACCCTCGGTGGGCTCGGCTCCCCTGGCTTCAGCCCCGCCGGACTCGACCTCGCCGGGCTCGGTCTCGGTCTCGGTCTCGTCGCCGTCCTTCGCATCGCGGGTGCCGTCGATGTGCACGCCGGTCGCCGCGAGGACCACGATCATGATCGCCGCGACGACGATCGCGATGTCGGCGACGTTGCCGACGAACACGTTCCAGTAGGCGATGAAGTCGACGACCCACCCGCGCGCGAACGAGGGCTCACGGAAGAGCCGGTCCATGAGGTTGCCGAGCGCCCCGCCGAGGAGGAGCCCGAGCGCGATCGCCCACCCGCGCGACCCGATCCTGCGGCTCGCGCGGACGATGAACACGATCACGCCGATGGCCACGAGTGTGAGCAGCCAGGTCATCCCGGTGCCGATCGAGAGCGCCGCGCCCGAGTTGAAGACCAGCTCCAGACCGAGCAGGTCACCGATCAGGACTCGACGAACGCCCTCGTCGAGGTTGTCGAGCGCCCACACCTTCGACAGCTGGTCCAGGACCAGGACGACGGCGGTGATCGAGAAGAGCAGGATCAGCAGCCGGCGCCGGCGTGGGCTCGCCGAAGGCGCGACAAGATGGTCGTCCGAGGTGGTGGGCACCGCAGGAGTCTACGTGCGCGTCAGCGCCGTTCCTCGCGCTGCTTGCACTCGACGCACAGGCTCGCGCGCGGGAACGCCTGGAGGCGTGCCTTGCCGACCGCGCGTCCACACGACTCGCAGGTCGCGAACGTGCCTGCGGCGATACGTGCGAGTGCGCGCTGCGTCTGGGACAGCAGGTCCCGCGTGTTGTTGACGAGCGTGAGCTCCTGCTCACGCTCGAGCGCCGACGAGCCTGAGTCGGCCTGGTCGTCGCCCGCTCCGTCACCAGAGTTGCGCAGCAGGTCGGACAGCTCGGCGTCAGCGGCGGCGAGCTCGCTCGTGAGGCGGTCGATGTCGCCCGTGAGCTCCTCGGAGATGTCCTTGACCTCGCGAACCGTCCAGGGCTTCTCGCCTTCACGGACCGGCAGGCCGCGCACGATCTTGGCCAGCTCCTTGGCGTCGCTGCTGACGTCGATCGCGCTGAGTGCGTCGTTGATGGCCACGAACGGGCCCCCCTGTCCTCGAAGTCACGTGACTGTATGCGGGTGTCGCAGCGGACACAACACACCACGCCGGGTGAAACCCGGCGCTCCGCTCAGAGCGGACGCGCCAGGACATACCCGGCGTGGCATGGTGCGGTGAACCCGACCTGACCTGTAGAGATGCTGCGGCGGACGCAGTGGTGCAGAGCTCGACGGGTGGCCGTCAGAGGTTCTGTGCGTCTCCGACCGGCTGCGGCTGACCGGAACGGGGCGGGAGCGCGTTGCCCCGGTTGTCCAGGTCGCCGAGCAGGTTCTCGAGGTAGCTCTTGAGGCGCGTGCGGTAGTCCCGCTCGAACACCCGGAGCTCGTCGATCTTGCGCTCCAGGAGGGAACGCTCCTGCTCGAGCTGGCCGAGCGTGCGCTGCGACGTCTCCTCGGCCTCGCGCACGATGCGGTTCGCCTGGCTCTTGGCCTCCCCGACGAGCCGGTCGGACTCCTCCTGGCCGCTGCGCACGTAGTCGTCGTGCAGCTTCTGCGCCAGGGCGAGCATCCCGGTGGCCGACTCCGGCTCGCTGGCGCGGGGCGCCTCGGCGACGGGGGCGACGATCGGGGCCGGCGCTGCCACGGGGGCCGCGACGACCGGCGCGGGGGCCGGGACGGGCTCGGGCGTGGGCTCGGGCTTCGGGGCCGGGGCTGCCTGCTGAGCGCCAGCGCGGCTCAGCTCGGCGATCCGGCGCTCCGCCGCAGCGAGCTTCGTCTTGAGGTCGTCGTTCTCCCCCTGGATGTCGCGGAGGGTGTTCACGACCTCGTCGAGGAAGTCGTCGACCTCGTCCTGGTCGTACCCTTCGCGGAACTTCGTGGCCTGGAACTTCTTGTTCAAGACCTCGTCTGCAGTCAGCAGGGCCATCGTCGTCACCTCTGTCGGTCGAGCCTGTTGGTCGAGCTAGTGGGTCCGGCGGCAGTCCACCGACCGCCTCGGGCCACGGTAGCGGAGATTGCCACTGGTGCACGCCCCTGCGACACGCCCACGGACGGGTGGATCAGAGCGCCGCGAAGACGCGCATGAGGATCAAGCACAGGATGAACAGCACCATGAACGCTAGATCGAGGCGCACCGAACCGATCGTGATCGGCGGCAAGATGCGCCTGAGCGCCTTCAAGGGCGGGTCCGTCACCGAGTAGGTCACCTCGGCGATCACCAGGGCGATGCCTGACGGGCGCCAGTCGCGCGCGAAGAACTGGAGCCAGTCGAGGACCAGTCGGACCAGCATGATCAGGAAGAAGACGAGAACGATGAAGTAGAGCAGCGATCCGACGAGATGCACGCGTCAGCTCTGGTTGTAGAAGCCTGCGCGCGTCGGCTGCTCGGCCGGCGCGGCGGCCTCCCCGGCGACCTCGACGTGCGCCGGCGAGAGCAGGAAGACCTTGCTGGTCACGCGCTCGATCGCACCGTGCAGGCCGAAGATCAGACCCGCGGAGAAGTCGACGAGACGCTTGGCGTCGGCGTCGTCCATGTCCGTCAGGTTCATGATCACGGGCGTGCCCTCACGGAACGCCTCGCCGATCTTGCGCGCGTCGTTGTAGGACCGCGGGTGGATCGTCGTGATGCGGCGCAGCTCGCCGGCAGCGGCAGGCGTCGCGACGACCCGGCTCGTCTGGGCGGGCTCGGCCGAACGCGTCGGGCGGTGCAGCGGCGTGACCTGGGCCTCGTACTCGGTCGGCACGGTGACCTCCCCGTCGTCGTAGTCCTCGAGGTACTCGTCGTGCTCGGCCCTGTCGTCGGCCAGGCCGAGGTACAGCATCGTCTTGCGCAGCGCTCCGGCCATCGCCTTGGCTCCCTCCCCGCATTCCTGCGGACCAACCCCGGAGCCCGGCGCCAGACCCTGTCGGGTCACGAATTCGCTGATGGGCTCCCTCTGCCGGTCACGCTAGCAACGGGCGCTCGCCGAGCACGTCGCGACACGCCCGAGGAGTCGAGCGTTCCCCAGCCCGGGCTCAGGGCGGCGGGCGCACGACACCTGCGAACCGGCCGGTCCGGGCCGACCGGCGGAACGAGAACAGGTCGCCATCCGTGTAGGTGTCACGCTCCGAGACGCGCACGTCCCGGACCCCGAGACCGCGCAGCACCGCGACGACGCCGGCAGGCAGGTCGAGCGCCGGCGTTCCCCAGGACGTGGTCGCCGCCGTCTCCGGCACGATGTCGGCCACCTCGTCGCGCAGCTCGGCCGGCACCTCGTAGGACCGCCCGGAGATCGCGGGCCCGCTCGCCGCGCGAAGGCGGTCGACGTCGGCGCCGGCTCCGACCATCGCGGACACCGCCGCCTGCAGGACTCCCGAAGCCAGGCCGCGGCGTCCGGCGTGCACCGCTGCCACGACTCCGGCTTCCGGGTCCGCGAGCAGGACGGGGACGCAGTCGGCCACGAGCACCGCGACCGCGACGTCGGGCGAGGTCGACACCAGGGCGTCGGCGTCGCCGACCTCACTGCGCTCGGACAGGATCACGACGCCGGTTCCGTGGACCTGCGTGGCGTACGCGACCGGAGCTCCGACCCAGTCCTCCAGCACCGCTCGGTTTCGCGCGACGACGTCGGGCTCGTCGCCGACCGCCAACCCGAGGTTGAGCGACTCGTAGGGCGGTGCGCTGAACCCGCCGCGCCGCGAGGTGAAGCCGGCGCGGACCCCGTCGCCGAGGTCCACGCTCTCGACGAGCATCCCGGCTACTTGAGGAAGTCCGGGACGTCCAGCTCGTCGCGCTCACGGTCGCGCCGCGGGGCGTCGTCCGTGAAGATGCGCGGGACCTCGAGCGCACCGGTGATCGGCGTCGGCTCGGCCTCCGTCGAGAGGAACGCGGGCACGTCGGGCTGACCAGCGAGGCCGGCGTAGGCGCCGACCGGGACCGGCACCTCTTCGCGCTCGACGACGGGACGAGGCGTCGGGACCTGCGCGGGCGCAGCAGCCGGACGGGCGACAGGGGCCGAGTTGCCGGAGACCTGGCCGAGCGCCCGCGCGTCGCGGCGGATCGTCGGAGAGCCGCTGTCGAAGCCGGCAGCGATGACGGTGACGCGCACCTCGTCGCCGAGGGCGTCGTCGATCACGGCGCCGAAGATGATGTTGGCCTCGGGGTGCGCCGCCTCCTGGACCAGGCGGGCGGCCTCGTTGATCTCGAACAGGCCGAGGTCGGAGCCGCCCTGGATGGAGAGCAGGACGCCGTGCGCGCCGTCGATGCTGGCCTCGAGCAGCGGCGAGGAGATCGCCATCTCGGCTGCCTGCACCGCGCGGTCGTCGCCCCGGGCGAAGCCGATGCCCATCAGAGCGGACCCGGCACCCTGCATGACCGACTTCACGTCGGCGAAGTCGAGGTTGATCAGGCCAGGAGTGGTGATGAGGTCCGTGATCCCCTGCACACCCGAGAGCAGCACCTGGTCGGCGGAGTGGAACGCGTCGAGCACCGACACGGACCGGTCCGAGATCTGCAGGAGGCGGTCGTTCGGGATGACGATGAGCGTGTCGACCTCGGCGCGGAGCGCCTCGATGCCGGAGTCGGCCTGCACCGAACGACGGCGCCCCTCGAAGGTGAACGGGCGCGTGACCACACCGATGGTCAGCGCACCGAGCGAGCGAGCGATGCGCGCGACGACGGGTGCGCCGCCCGTGCCGGTGCCACCTCCCTCGCCCGCGGTCACGAAGACCATGTCGGCGCCGCGCAGGACGTCCTCGATCTCGTCCTTGTGGTCCTCGGCGGCCTTCTTGCCGACCTCGGGGTCCGCGCCGGCGCCCAGGCCGCGCGTCAGCTCACGACCGATGTCGAGCTTGACGTCCGCGTCGGACATCAGCAGCGCCTGCGCGTCCGTGTTGACGGCGATGAACTCGACACCCTTGAGGCCGACCTCGATCATGCGGTTCACGGCGTTGACGCCGCCGCCGCCGATGCCGACGACCTTGATGACCGCCAGGTAGTTCTGCGGAGCTGCCACGGTGGGTGCCTCTCGTTCTGTTGCGTTCGGTGCCGGTTGCGGCACGGGCCGCAGGATCCGTCCGTGGCGACACGCCGCGACCGGGATGAAACCTTCACCCTCTACTTGAGGGTTATAGTTATGTCAGGTTCTGTTGTCAGGCGTGACGCTAGGTCGCACGTCGGGCACTATCAACGACCGCGCTGCGCGTGTCGGGACTTGCCGACGAATCTCGCCCTCACTTGGTGATGGGAAGGCGCGGGGCAGACACGTCGATGACCGTGGAGCCCGCCGCAGCCGGTGAGGCCCGCAGCGCGCCGAGGACCGCGATCTTCAGGGGCGTCTCGTGCGCGCTCCCCCAGTCGACCCGCACGCCGTCGCGCAGCTGCATGGTCACCGTGTCCTGCGTGCGCGCCGAGACACCTTGCACCTGCGCGAGCAGGTCCGGCGGCAGCTGCTCCAGGACACCGAGCACCGCTGCGAGCGTCCTCTTGTCGCCAACAGGGACGTCGACCACGGGCAGCCCGGCGGGTGCCGCGTCGACACGGCCCACCTGCACACCGTCCTGGTCCAGCAGGGCGAAGCCCGGCGTCGTGGCCGAGCTGCTGTCGGCGTCGTCGGGCACGGCCGCGACCGGCTCGCGCGCCACCAGCGTGACGGTCAGACCCGTGGGCCAGGCCCGGGTCACTCGTGCCTCACGGACGCCCGGCACGTCGAGCAGGTCGTCGCGGAGCGCCACCGTGTCGAGCCGGGGCAGCGGGGTCCCGGCGTGCGCTGCGACCACGGCCTGCACCTGGTCGACCGCGACGACCGTCCCGGCTCCCTCGACCGCGACCTCGACGGGGTCGAGCGCCAGGACCGGGGACGCGAACAACAACCAGCCGAGCCCGACGACCGCGACGGCGACCGCCACGGCGATGACGAGCTGGCGACGGGCCAGGTTGCGACGGGCTCGGGCCCGCTCGGCGAACCTCGCGGTCGAGCTCGGGGACACGACCGGCGGCGCGACCGGTCCACCGAGGCTTCGCGAGCGGCCGGCGGCGTAGGTGGTCACGGACCGGCCGAACGCGTCGGGCTCCGCGCGGGGCGTCGGGACAGGGGTCGTGGGCTTGGGGGACGGTGCAGCCTTCGGGGGCACCTTGGCCGCGGGGGCCTTGGCGGCAGGCGCCTCGGGAGCCGGCGGCGGCGGTGTCGGGCGGGCCACTGGCCGGGCCGGCCGGGTCGGGGCAGGGTCCCGCGGGGCCGTGGGCCGCGACGGGCTCATGCAGAGCCCCCGGCGAGCAGGTCGAGCGCCACCGGCCCGAGGAGCGTCACGTCCCCGGCGCCGACCGTCAGCAGGAGGTCGCCGGGCCGTGCCGCCGCGACGATCGCCCGCGCCGCGTCCTGCCGGTCCGGGACGAACGTGGCCTTGCCCGCGGTCGGCACGCGGTCGACGATCAGGGCGCCGGTCACCGACGGGTCCAGGTCCTCGCGTGCGGCGTAGACGTCGGTCACCACCACGACGTCGGCCAGGTCGAACGCGGCACCGAACTCGGACGCGAACGTCCGGGTGCGCGAGTACAGGTGCGGCTGGAAGAGCACGAGCACCCGGCCCGCACCGGCGACGGAGCGTGCCTGGCGCAGGAGCGCGGCGACCTCGGTCGGGTGGTGCGCGTAGTCGTCGACGACGCGCACGCCGCGCGCGGTCCCCCGGTCCTCGAACCGGCGGCCCGTCCCCCGGAAGGACCCGAGCCCGGTCGCGGCCGCCACCGGATCGGTACCGAGCCGGCGGACCGCAGCCCAGGCTCCCCCCGCGTTGAGCGCGTTGTGCGCGCCCGGGACCGCGAGGCGCACGGTCAGCACACCGTCGGGCGTCGTCAGGTCGACGCTCCAGGCCGAGCCGTCGGGCCGCAGGTCGCCCACGACGACGTCGGCCGTCGGCGACGTGCCGTAGGTGACGACGTCGACCTTGCGCGCAGCGAGCTGGGCGCGCGCCCGGTCCACGAGTCGCACGGCTCCCGCGTCGTCGGCACACGCGACCAGCGCGCCACCGGGCCGGATGCGCTCGGCGAACGCGACGAACGCGTCCTCGAACGCCTCCGCCGAGCCGTAGTGGTCCAGATGGTCCGGCTCGACGTTGGTGACCACCGCCACCAGGGGCGAATACGCGAGGAACGAGCCGTCGGACTCGTCGGCCTCCGCGACGAACGCCCGTCCGGCGCCGTCGTGGCTGCCGCCCAGCGGCCCACCGGTCCCGAGCACCGTGCCGCCGATCGCGAAGGACGGATCGGCACCCGCGTCGAGCAGGGCGGTCGCGACCATCGCGGAGGTCGTGGTCTTGCCGTGCGCGCCGGCGACCGCCACCGCGTCCCGGCCCACCATGAGCGCGGCCAGGGCCTCCGAGCGGTGCAGCACGCGGATGCCCCGCTCGCGTGCTCGGGCGAGCTCGGGGTTGGTCTCGCGGACGGCGGACGAGACGACGAGCGTGTCGACACCGTCGACCAGCGCGGCGTCGTGACCGACGTGGACCGTGACGCCCGCGTCGCGCAGCCCGGGCAGGGCGGGTCCGTCGGCGGCGTCGGAGCCGCTGACCGACAGGCCCCGGGCCGCGAGCAGCGCAGCGACGGCAGACATCCCCGCACCCCCGACACCCACGAGATGCACACGCCCGAGCTTCTCGGCCGCCAGCTGCTTGGGTGCCCGGGGATTCGGCGGGAGCTCTGCCTCGACGAGACGGGCGACGCGGGCGGCCGCGTCCCGCACGCCGACGCTCGCGGCCGCGCGACCCATGCGACCCCGCGTCTCGGAGGCGGAGTCCCCGACCAGCAGAACCGGCAGGTGCGCGAGCAACCAAGCAGGGTCGAGGTCCTCGTCGTCGACCAGAAGCCCGCCGCCGGCCGCGACGACCGCCGCCGCGTTGAGCCGCTGCTCCCCGTTGCCGACGGGGAGCGGCACGTAGACCGCAGGGATGCCGAGCGCTGCCAGCTCGCAGACCGTGCCCGCGCCCGACCGACCGACGACGACGTCAGCGACGGCCAGCGCGAGGTGCATCTCGTTGAGGTACTCGCGCACCTGGTAGCGCTCGGCCCCGGGGACACCGTCGAGCGCGGCGCGGACCGCATCCGCCTTGCCGGCGCCCGTCAGGTGCAGGACCTGGACGCCCGCGGCGAGGAGCTCGCGCGCCGCGCCCGCGACCGCCGTGTTGACGCTCACCGCGCCGAGCGAGCCGCCCGAGACGAGGAGCGTCGGCAGGGCGGGGTCGAGCCCGAGCTCCGCGGCTGCCACGGCGCGTGCGCCGTCGGCGTCGGCCGAGCGCTCGGCGAGCAGGCGGGCGATGGGCGCGCGCAGCGGCAGGCCCGTGAGCTGGGCGCCGGGCAGGGCGGTGCCGGGGAACGTCACCGCGACCGACTTCGCCCACCGGGCACCCCACCGGTTCGCCAGGCCCGGGCGCGCGTTCGCCTCGTGGATGACGACGGGGATCTGCCGACGACGGGCGGCCAGGTACGCGGGCGTCGAGACATAGCCGCCGAAGCCGACGACCACCTGCGCACCGGACTCGTCGATCGCGGTACCCGCCGCTCGGACCGCGGCGCGCAGCCGCCCGGGCAGGCGGAACCAGTCGAGGGTCGGGCGGCGTGGCAGCGGCACCCGTGGGACGAGCGCGAGGTCCAGCCCGTGCTCCGGCACGAGCCGCGCCTCGAGGCCCTGCGCGGTACCGAGGACGGTCAGCCGGGCGTTGGGGTGCCGCCGGCGCAGCTCGTCGGCGACCGCGAGCAGCGGGTTGACGTGACCGGCCGTCCCGCCGCCGGCAAGGAGCACCGACGGAGGTCGGCGGTCGTCAGCCACGGGACCGCCCGATCACGGCGAGCGACCGGCGGACCACGCTGGGCCGGGCTGCGAGCGCCTCGGCCGCACCGGGCTCCGAGCGCGCGAACGCGATGAGCACGCCGAGCGCGGCCATGGTCATGATGAGTGCGGACCCGCCGGCCGACACGAGCGGCAAGGGGACGCCGATGACCGGCGCGAGGCCGATCACGACGGCGATGTTGACGATCGCCTGGCCGATGATCCAGCACAGGATCGCGCCGGTCGTGATCTGCACGAACGGGTCCTTGTGGCGACGGATGATCCGGATCATGGCGAACGCGAGCAGCCCGAACAGCGCCAGCACGAGCAGCGTGCCGATCAGGCCGAGCTCCTCACCGAGGATCGCGAAGATGAAGTCGTTGTGGGCGGCCGGCAGGTACGACCACTTCTCCCGGCTCTCCCCCAGGCCGAGTCCGCCCAGGCCACCGCTCGCGAGCCCGTAACCGCCGTGCAGGGTCTGGTAGCAGGCGGTCTGGACGTCGCACTCGCTCGAGAGCCAGCTGAAGATGCGGTCCTTGCGGTTGTCGCTGGTCACGGTCAGTGCGGCGGTCAGGCCCGCCGCGAGCAGCCCGGCGAAGCCGAACATCCGCAGGGGAACGCCCGCCACGAACAGGGCGCCGGCGACGAGCAGGATGATCACCATCGCGGTGCCCAGGTCGTGGCCCGCCAGAATGACCCCGAGGGCGAGCCCGGCGACGGGCACAGCGGGGATCAGGGCGTGCCGCCACTGCTGGAGCAGCGGGAGCTTACGGGCCAGGACCGCGCCGAGCCACACGGCGAGCGCGAGCTTGATCGCCTCGGACGGCTGGGCGGTGATCCCGCCGATCCGCACCCAGTTCTGGTTGCCGCCGGTGGTCGCGCCGAGCCCGGGCACGAACACGAGGAGCTGGAAGACGATCGCCGCCCCGAGCACAGGCCACGCGAAGCGCTGGAAGTAGCGCACCGGCATCCGGGACAGCACGAGCAGGATCGGCACCCCGAGCAGCGCGAACTTCGCCTGGTCCAGGAACACGCCGTACGCCGAGCCGTTCTCGTCGAGGGACTCGACGCTCGAGCTCGACAGGACCATGACGAGTCCGATGACGAGCAGCAGAGCGGCAGCACCGATGAGCACGTAGTAGCTGGTCACCGCGCTGTTCCACTGCCCCAGCACCGAGCCGGGCCGGGTGGGCTCGTCGGCCGCGTTGCGCTCCCAGGCGGGTCGCGGCGTCGTGGCGGTCATGCCCGGGCTCCCTTCCGCCTGCTCACACGTCCTCACCGAGCGCACGGACGGCGGCGGCGAACTCCTCACCTCTGGCGGCGTACGACGTGAACTGGTCCATCGACGCGCACGCGGGGGCGAGCAGCACTGTCGCGGGTCGTGCACCGGCGACGGCAAGCCGTCGAGCCTCGTGCACGGCGCGGGTCATCACGGACCCAGTCTCACCGGCGTCCACCTCGACCACGGGGACCTCGGGTGCGTGTCGGGCGAGCGCCTCGCGCAGCGGCTCCCGATCGACGCCGATGAGCACGACGGCGGCGAGCCGGTCCCTACGGCTCTCGACGAGCTCGTCGAACCGGGCGCCCTTGGCCAGCCCGCCCGCGACCCACACGACCGATCCCGATGCGAACGCCCCGAGCGCCGCCGCGGCGGCGTGCGCGTTCGTGGCCTTCGAGTCGTCGACGTAGGCCGTCCCGTCCAGCACGGCGACGGTCTCGAGTCGGTGCGCGCCGGCGGCGTAGGCACGCAGACCGGCGCGGATCGCCGCGGGCTCCACGCCGTGCGCGAGGGCGAGCGCCCCGGCGGCGAGGGCGTCGGCCACGACGTGCGGCGGCACCGTCCCGTCGGGGCCGGCCAGGTGCGACAGGTCGCCGAGCGTCCCCAGCTCGGCAGCGTGCGTGTGGCGCAGGCGTGCGAACCCGCGGTCCACCAGGACGTCCTCGACGATCCCGACCTGGCCGACGAGAGGCGTACCCAGCGTGAAGCCGACCGCGACGGCACCGTCGACCACGTCAGCCTCCCGCACGAGGTCCTCGGTACGCGGGTCCGAGAGGTTGTAGACGCACGCGACCTGCGCGCGCTCGAAGATCCGGCCCTTGTCCGCGGCGTAGGCGTCGAACGAACCGTGCCAGTCGAGGTGGTCCACCGCGACGTTGAGCACGGCCGCCGCCTGCGCGGACATCGAGTGCGTGAAGTGCAGCTGGAAGCTGGACAGCTCCACGACGAGGACGTCGAGCGACGGGTCGGCGGCCGCGAGCACGACGGGCTGCCCGACGTTGCCGACCGCGGCCGCGCTCTCCCCTGCCGCCCGCAGGATCGACTCGAGCATGCCGACGGTCGTGGTCTTGCCGTTGGTCCCGGTCACCGCGAGCCAGGGCGCAGGTCCGCCGCCGGACGCGCGGTCGACGCGCACCCGCCACGCGAGCTCGACCTCGCTCCACACGGGCAGCCCGCGCTCGAGGGCGGCCGCCAGGAGCGGGTGGTGCGGCGGCAGGCCCGGTGACGCGACCACGAGGGACGCCCGGTCCAGCGCCGTACCCGCGAGCAGCTCGTCGGTGCCGATGACGTCCTCGGCGTGGTCGTCGACGGGCACGACGCGGGCACCGTGCGACGCGAGCACCTCGGCGGCGGCCCGACCGGAGACCCCCATCCCGGCGACGACGACGAGGGCTCCGTCCAGCTGGGCTGCAGAGAGCTCAGCCACCTACCCGGACCCACTCGGCGTAGAAGATCCCGACCCCGAGCGCCACGAACAGGCCCGCGATGATCCAGAACCGGATCACGATGGTGACCTCGCCCCACCCTTGCAGCTCGAAGTGGTGGTGCAGCGGCGCCATCTTGAAGACCCGTCTACCGGTCATCTTGAAGAAGCCGATCTGGATCACGTCGGACATGACCTCGAGGACGAAGAGACCACCGATGATCGCCGCGAGAACCTCGGTGCGTGTGAGGATCGACAGGCCTGCGAGCGCCCCGCCGAGGGCCAGCGAACCGGTGTCTCCCATGAAGATCTTCGCGGGGCTCGCGTTCCACCACAGGAACCCGAAGCACGCGCCGACGATGGCGGCAGCGACGACGGCGAGGTCGAGCGGGTCGCGCGTCTCGTAGCAGCTCGGGCCGGCGGTCGCGAGGAACTGGCACCTCTGGTTGAACTGCCAGACCCCGACGATGACGTAGGCGCCGAACACGATGAGCGAGACGCCGGTGGCCAGCCCGTCGAGGCCGTCGGTGAGGTTGACCGCGTTCGACCAGGCCGTGATCAGGAAGTTCGCCCAGACGATGAACAGCAGGATGCCGATCGTCACGCCCCAGGTCGCGAGGTCGATCTGGGTGTCCCGGATGAACGAGATGTTCGTCGACGCGGGCGTACGGAACGTCTCGTTCGGGAACTGCAGCGCCGCCACGGCGAAGGTCACGCCGACGAGGCCCTGCCCGAGGATCTTCCACCGCGCCTTCAGCCCGAGGCTGCGCTGCCGGGAGATCTTGATGAAGTCGTCGAGGAACCCGACCAGCCCGAGGCCGGTCATGAGGAACAGGACCAGGACGGCCGACGCGCTCGGCATCGTCTGGGTGGCGACGAGGCCGCCGATCCAGCCGAGCAGCGTCGCGCCGATGATGACGACGCCGCCCATCGTCGGGGTCCCGCGCTTGGTGAAGTGCGCGGTCGGACCGTCCTGCCGGATGAACTGGCCGTACTGCTTGCGCACCAGGAACCGGATGAACAGCGGCGTACCCAGGAGGGCGATGACCATCGAGAGGCCACCGGAGATCATGAGCGCTCTCACGAGGGCACCACCTCCGCGACGAGGCGGTCCCCGAGGCGCCAGAGCCCGGCGCCGTACGACGACTTCACCAGCACCACGTCGCCCGGTCGCAGCTCGGACTCGAGGAACCGGGTCGCGACGTCGAGGTCGTCGGCCAGCACGACCTCGTCACCCCACGAGCCCTCGTGGTTGGCGCCGTCGCGGATCGCCCGGGCGCCCTCGCCGACGACGATGGTCAGACCGATGTTGAGCCGCACGCAGAGACGGCCGATCGCGTCGTGCGCGACGCGCGCCTCCGGTCCGAGCTCGAGCATCTCGCCGAGCACGGCGATCGAGCGCCGGTCACGCCCGGCCAGCACCGCGAGAGCCTTGAGGGCGGCGCGCATCGAGTCCGGGTTGGCGTTGTAGGAGTCGTCGACCACCGTCACGCCGTCCGCACGGTCCACGACGTGCATCCGGTGCGGGCTCAGGGCGTCGGCCGCCGTGAGTCCGGCCGCCACCTCGTCGACGTCGAGCCCCAGCGCAAGCGCCGCAGCGGCCGCGCCGAGCGCGTTGTGCACGTGGTGCTCGCCGACGAGCCGCAGCTCGACCTCGGCCGTGCGCTCCTCGTCGCCGGACCGCGAGACGAGCGTGAACCGGGCGCGCCCCGCGCGGTCGAGGACGACGTCGCTGGCCCCCACGGTCGCCTTCGGCGCGGCGCCGAACGTCACGACGTCACCGGGCGCCAGGGCGGCCATCTCGGAGACGCGCGGGTCGTCGGCGTTGAGCACAGCGATGCCGTCGGGCACGAGTCCCTGCACGATCTCTGACTTCGCACGAGCCACGGCGTCGATCCCGCCGAACCCGCCGAGGTGTGCCTGCCCGACGACGAGCACGACGGCCACGTCGGGAGGCGCGATCTGCGTGAGGTAGGTGAGGTGGCCGGGGCCGCTCGCGCCCATCTCGAGCACCAGGAACTGCGTGGACTCGTCGGCCCGCAGGACGGTCAGCGGGAGGCCGATCTCGTTGTTGAACGAGCGGACGGGCGCGATGGTCGGACCCACACTGCCGCAGAGCTGCGCGAGCAGGTCCTTGGTCGTCGTCTTGCCGACCGAGCCGGTGATGCCCACGACCTTGAGCCCGCTGCCGCCCGGCTCCTCCCACGACGCCTCGCGCAGTCGTTCGAGCACCACGCGCGCCAGGTCGCCGAGTGCCTTCTCGACGTCCGGCACCACGACGCTCGGCACGACGGAGCCACCCTCGCCGACCACGTCGCGCGAGGCGAGCACGAGCGCCGCACCGGCCTGCACGGCGACCGCCGCGTACTCGTGACCGTCGACGTGCTCACCGGGCAGCGCGACGAACAGGCCGCCGAGCACCTCCTCGCGCGAGTCGACGACGACGGGTCCGCTGACCAGGTGCGAGGGCTCGATGCCGCCGCGCAGCACGCCTCCGGTCGCGGCCGCGATCTCGGCCGCCGTCAGCGCGATCACGCGTGCTGCTCCTGACGGCTCTGGCGCGCGGCAAGGAAGACTTCCCGGTCGTTGTACCGGTGGAACACGCCGGCGATCTCCTGGGTCGGCTCGTGGCCCTTGCCCGTGACGATCACGGTGTCCTGCTCGTCGGCGAGGACCAGGGCGTCGCGGATGGCCTGCGCGCGGCTCGTGGCCTCGTGCACGTCGACCATGTCCGGGCGCTGTGCCCGCACTCCCTCGAGGATGGCGGACCGGATGGCCGCCGGCTCCTCGGATCGCGGGTTCTCGTCGGTGACGACGATCACGTCGGCCAGCTCCGCGGCGATCGAGCCCATGATCGGGCGCTTGCCCTGGTCGCGGTCGCCGTCGGACCCGAAGACGAGGATGAGCCGACCTGGCGTGATGGGCCGGACGGCCTGCAGGGCCAGGACCAGCGCGTCGGGCGTGTGCGCGTAGTCGACGAGCGACAGCGGGAAGCCGTCGCCACGCTCGATCACGCGCTCCATGCGGCCGGGGATCTCGTGCGCGTGCCCGACCGCCTCGATCGCGACGTCGAGATCCACCCCGGCAGCGTGCGCGAGCACGACGGCCAACGCGGCGTTCGAGACGTTGACCAGGCCGGGCAACGGGCTCGCGGCCTCGTGCTCGGTCCCGTCCGGCCCGCGCAGCGTGAAGGTCGAGCCGACTCCGTCGAGCCCGATGTCCGCGGCCGTCACGGTCCAGTCGGCGTCGATCCCGGCGCCCACGTGCGTCGCGACCGACTCGACCGGGATCTGCGACTCGGCGACGAGCCGACGACCCCACTCGTCGTCCACGACCACGACGCCGCGACGCGCCTGCCCGGGCGCGAACAATCGAGCCTTGTCGCGGAAGTAGCCCTCCATGTCGCCATGGAAGTCGAGGTGGTCGCGCTGCAGGTTGGTGAACCCGACGACGTCGAACACGAGCCCGTTCACACGACCGAGCGCGAGCGCGTGCGACGAGACCTCCATCGCGACCGCCGTCGCGTCCCGCTCCAGCGCCGCAGCGAGCAGCGCCTGGAGGGCGGGTGCCTCGACCGTGGTGCGGGGGCTCTCGATCGCTTCCTCGCCGATCCGGAGCTCGACCGTGCCGAGCAGTGCGGTGAGGGGGTGGACGGCACGCAGCGCCGCGTCGACGAAGTACGTGGTGGTCGTCTTGCCGTTGGTGCCGGTGATGCCGATCGAGGTCAACCGCTCACCCGGCTCGTCGTGCGCCCAGGCCGCGACCCTGCCCGCGAGCGATCGCGGGTCGTCGGCGAGCAGGACGGGTACCGCTCCGGCGAGGTCGGCCATCGCGGTCAGCCCGGCCGGGTCCGTGAGGACAGCGGCCGCGCCGGCGTCGATCGCCTGGGCCGCGTACGTCGCACCGTGGACCTTCAGGCCCGGGACGGCGACGAAGACGTCACCGGGGAGCACGTCGCCGCTGGCCAGGGTGACGCCTGTGAGCTGCGCGTCGTCCGCGACGGGCCGACCGGCCGTGACCAGGTCGAACGTCCCGACGAGGTCGCCGACCCGGTGGACCGCGGGATGCATCGGGCGCATCCGAGCCGGGGACGTCATGGGGAGAATCTACCCCGGGCAGCGCCGCCGGAACGTCGCGGAGCCCTCTGCTCGCACGCCATCACCACGTCGTCGGGAAGAGCGACGGTGTGGTACCGGAGGGCGCCACGCCGAGCTCACCGAGCGTGTAGCCGGTGACGTCGCTGAACACCGGCGCGGCGGCCGTGCCGCCGTAGATCGACGCCCGCGGGTTGTGCATGATCACGGCGACGGCGATACGCGGGTCGTCGGCCGGCGCGACACCGATGAACGACGCCGTGATGCCCTGCGCGCCGTTGGCCAGCCACGCCTGCGCGGTACCGGTCTTGCCGGCCACGCGGTAGCCGGGCACGGCGGCGTTCGAGCCCGTGCCGTCGTCGACCACGCTCTCCATCATCGAGAGGACGGTGTTCGCGGTCTCGGGCGAGACGACCTGCGTCGTCGTGGCGGGCTCGGCCGGCGTGTAGGTGCCGTCCGGTGACGTCCAGCCCTTGATGATGTGCGGCTGCACGCGGACGCCGCCGTTGGCGATGGTGGCGAACACCTGCGTCGCCTGGAGCGCGGTGACCGAGAGCGACTGCCCGAAGAGCACGGCGAACTTGTCGCGCCGCGCCCACGAGTCCACGGGGTGCAGGATGCCGACCGACTCCCCCGGCATCTCGATGCCCGTCTTCGCACCGAACCCGAACTTCTTCAGGTAGTCGAACCTCATCTGGGGCGAGAGGTTCTGGCCGACCATGACGGTGCCCGTGTTGGACGACTCCGAGAGGATCCCCGTCAGCGTCAGGTTCTCGAGCCCGTGCTGGTGCGAGTCGTGGAACGTCTCCTTGCCGTCGGGCGAGTAGGCGTACGGCACCTGGAACTGGGACGTCGGTGTGGCCACGCCGTTCTCGAGGATCCCCGCCATCGTGATCACCTTGCCGGTCGAGCCGGGCTCGAACACGTCGGAGATCGCGCTCGACAGGGAGCCGCCCTTCCAGTCACCCGGGTGGTTGGGGTCGACGCTGCCGGAGTCCGCGAGCGCGTAGATCTCGCCCGTCTTGACGTCCATCACGATGATCGACCCGGAGTCCGCACCCATCGCCGCCACCTGCGCGTCGAGCGCCGACTGGGCCCGGAACTGCACGTCCGACTTGAGGGTGAGTGCGACGGAGCTGCCCTGCTGCGCGGGCGTCTCCTCGGAGTAGCCCCCGGGGATGGCCTGCCCCTTGCGCCCGCGCTCGTACGTCTCGCTGCCGGCCGTGCCCGTGAGCTGCTTGTCGAGCGCCAGCTCGAGGCCCTCGAGGCCGACTCCGTTGGAGTTGACGAAGCCCAGCACGTTCCCGGCCAGGTTGCCGTTCGGGTACACGCGCTCGGCCACCCGGTCGACGTTGACGCCCGGAAGGCCGAGCTTGCGCACCTCCCGCGCGACCTCGGGCAGCACGCCCTTCTTGATGTAGACGAACCCGCGGTCGCCGACGAGCTGGCCACCGAGCTCTGCCGCATTCATGTCGAGCAGCGGAGCGAGGCGCGCAGCGACGCCGGCAGCACCGTCCGGGCCTTCGACCGAGCCGCCGGGCTCGTACTCCGGAACCTTCTTCTGGTTGACGGAGATGTCGTACCGCTCGACGGAGGCCGCCAGCGCGATCCCGTCGGCGTCCGTGATCTCACCGCGGCCACCGATCGTCGCGATCGAGGTGAGCCGGGCGTCGCGCGCCTGCTCGGCGATGCTCTGACCTCGCAGGCCCTGCACGTAGACGAGCCGGGCACCGAAGACGACGAGCGTCAGCACGACCACGGCCGCGAGGAACGCCATCCGGTTGCGCGAACCGGCCTGAGGTTGCTGCCCACCCGGGCGCGTCGGCACCTCGACCGTGCGCGGCGGTCCGCCCTGCCCGTTCCGAGGACGGGGAACTGTGCCGCTGCCGGCCGACCGCGCGGTGCTCGGCGGACGCGACCCGGTGCTCGGCGGACGAGCACCGGTCCGCGGGCGACCGGTGACCGGCGTCGTCATCCGGCGGCCCCGGCCGGCTCGGGCGCGCCCTGCACGCTGCCGTCGGACAGGCGCAGCCACCCGGTGCCGTTGGTGGGCACCATGCCGAGCTGGGCGGCGATGGCGGCGAGGTGCGCGGGCGAGGCCTTCGCGTCCAGGTCGGCCTGCTTGTCCTGCGCGTCCTGGTTGAGCTGCCCGAGCTCGTTGGACAGGTCGTACTTCGCGTAGGCGCTCGACGCCATCGAGGTGTTGAGGAGCAGGGCGGAGAGCAGCGCTCCCGCGAGGACGGCCATGCACGCCAGGATGAACGGCATCCGCGTCCGGGCGTGCTCCGGCGCGCGGACAACCTTCAAACGCGGTGCGGGTGGATTCTGCGGGGCGGTGCGCGGACGTGCCGGGGTGGTACGAGCGCGGACTGCGGACTGGGCGCTCATGCCGCCCTCCTTCCCGTTCGGTGGCGCAGGTGGTCAGGGGTCGGTCGGGTGCGCTCAGCGGCCCGGAGGCGGACCGACTGCGAGCGCGGGTTGCGGGCCACCTCGGCCTCGTCGGCCTCCTCGGCGCCGCGCGTGACCAGACGCAGGTACGGCGCGTGCGTGGCCGGCTCGACCGGGAGGTCGGGCGGCGCGCTGGACGTCGCCCCGGCGGCCATGGCCCGCTTGACGGCCCTGTCCTCGAGCGAGTGGTACGACTCGACGACGAGCCGGCCACCGACCGCCAAGGACTCGATCGACTCGGGAAGCGCGCGCTCTAGGGTCTCGATCTCGCCGTTGACCTCGATGCGCAGCGCCTGGAACGTGCGCTTCGCGGGGTTGCCACCCGTCTTGCGCGTCGCGGCCGGGATGTTGGCCCGCACGATGCTCACGAGCTCTCCCGTGCGCTCCAGCGGGCGCTTGGCCCGCTGCGCGACGATCGCTCGGGCGATGCGCGGCGCGAACCGCTCCTCGCCGTACTCGCGCAGGATCCGCGCGAGCTCCCGCTCGTCGTAGGTGTTGAGCACGTCCGCGGCGGTCTGACCCGTGGTCGCGTCCATCCGCATGTCCAGCGGCGCGTCCGCCGAGTAGGAGAAGCCGCGCTCGCGCTCGTCGAGCTGCAGGGACGAGACCCCGAGGTCCATGAGGACGCCCTGCACCTTGGCGATGCCGAGCCGGTCGAGCACCTCGTTGATCTCGTCGTAGATCGCGTGCACGCCCGTGAAGCGGTCACCGAACGGCGCCAGGCGTCGGCCCGCGAGCTCGAGGGCCTGCGTGTCGCGGTCCAGGCCGATCACGCGGACGTGGGGGAACGCCTTCAGGACGCCCTCGGTGTGGCCGCCCATCCCGAGCGTGGAGTCGACCATGACGGCCTGATCGACGCCGAGCGCGGGCGCGAGCAGGTCCAGGCAGCGCTGAAGGAGCACCGGCATGTGCCGGGAGGCGGCGTCGTCGCTCATCGCTGGCCTCCGCTCCTGTGTCCGTCGTGCTGCTGTCGGGCTGTGCTGTCGCTGGTCCTGCAGAGAGATCTGGTCGGACGGCCCTCCGCCGTCCGACCAGATCCCCCTCCGACCCTCTGACGCCGGGGAAGTGCGTCAGGAAAGTCGGGGGGAGGTCTCACCGGGCGGCCATCGGGCCCCTGCGTGACGTGCTGAGTCAGAACGGGCCGTTCGGGAAGACCTCCTCCGCGGTGTCGGCGTAGCCGGCCTCCTGCTCGGAGAGGTACGTCTCCCATGCCGTCAGGTCCCAGATCTCGACCCGGGTCCCGGTGCCGATGACAGCGACGTCGCGGTCGAGCCCGGCGTACTTGCGCAGCATCGGCGGGATCGAGATGCGGCCCTGCTTGTCGGGCAGCTCGTCGCTGGCGCCGGACAGGAACACACGCAGGTAGTCACGCGCCTGGCGGCTGGTCACGGGGGCCTGCCGCAGCTGGTCGTGCATGCGCCGGAACTCGTCCATGGGAAGCAGGAAGAGGCAGCGCTCCTGACCGCGGGTCATGACGAGCCCCGGGGCGAGCTGACCGCGGAACTTGGCCGGAAGGATGAGCCGGCCCTTCTCGTCGAGACGCGGGGTGTACGTCCCGAGGAAGGGCGCGAAGGAGCCAAAAGCGCCGGTGGACGGCTCATACGTCACCACGCCTCCTTCTGCTCCCCCGGTATGACGCTCCCCGCGTCACCACGTGCCTCCACGGTACTCCACTTCACTCCACCAAGGCTTGGAGATACGCCGGATTCACCCGATCGAAGCGGTGTCTATGCAGGTCAGCGGCGCGGAGTGAAGTGGAGGGAAATCGCACCGGCCGGGGCTCGAGCTGCGTGTCGAGTGGCGCCATCGGGCTCAAGATCGGACATTTGAGGTCGAACCACCCCTCGCTGGCGGGTTCGGCGAACGGATGAACCATCTGAACGCCCACGACGTGGAGCGAAGTGGGGGGCCCGTGGGCGATGAATGTCGGCGCAGCGACCTTTAGGCTCGACCCAGTTCCGCCAAAGGAGGCGCCATGCTGCAGGCCACCCCGTCGTCGAGCGAGCTCGAGGACGTCGTCGCCACCACGCAACGGATGCGTGCTGCGATCGAGAGTGTCGTCACGGGACGGGCCGAGCTCGTCCGGGTCACGGTCGCAGTGCTGCTCGCCGAAGGGCACCTGCTCCTCGAGGACGTGCCGGGGGTCGGCAAGACCACGCTCGCCAAGGCGCTGGCGAAGTCCATCGACTGCTCGGTCGGGCGGATCCAGTTCACGCCCGACCTGCTGCCCTCCGACCTCACCGGGGTCAACATCTTCCGGTCGCAGACGCACGAGTTCGAGTTCCGGCCGGGACCCGTCTTCGCGCACATCGTGATCGGCGACGAGATCAACCGCGCCTCGCCGAAGACCCAGTCCGCGCTGCTCGAGTGCATGCAGGAGGCGCAGGCCACGGTCGACGGCCGCACCTACCCGCTGCCGCGCCCGTTTCTCGTCGTCGCGACACAGAACCCCGTCGAGATGGAAGGCACGTACCCGCTGCCCGAGGCTCAGCGCGACAGGTTCATGGCGCGGCTCACCGTCGGCTACCCGAGCATCGAGTCCGAGCTCGACATGCTCGACCTGCAGGAGACGTCGGACCCGCTGGACACCCTCACGGCCGTCACGGACGCCGTCCAGGTCAAGGCGGCGATCGAGTCGACCCGCCGGCTGTACGCCTCCCCCGCGGTCAAGCGCTACATCGTCGACCTGGTCACGGCGACGCGCGTCGACAACGGGCTGCGCCTCGGTGCGTCGCCGCGTGCCGCCATCCAGCTGCTCCGTGCCGCCAAGTCGCTCGCCGCGATGGACGGCAGGGACCACGTGCTCCCCGACGACGTCCAGCAGCTGACCGTGCCCGTCCTCGCGCACCGCCTGCTGCCCAGCACCGAGTCGCGACTGTCCGGGCGGACGACGTCCGACATCGTCTCGGAGATCGTCGACCGCATCCCCCTCCCCTCCCCGGCCGTGGCCGGGCGAGGCCGTCGCGCCGTCGGCTGATGCGTCTGCGTCCCTCCGCACGCGGGTGGGCCCTGGCGGTCGCCGGGGTCGCCGCGCTGCAGCTGGGCGTCGTGCTCGGCTCGGTCGACCTGGTCCGGATCGGGACCCTGGCGCTCCTGCTGGTGGTCGCCGCCGCGATCGGCGTGCTCATCGTCGACCCCGCTCGTGGGCGGCACCGGCTCGGCGTGACCCGTAGCACCAGGCCGAACCCGGTGCACGCCGGCTCGGAGGCCCAGATCGAGGTCGTCATCGCCGCGACCGACCCCGCGGCGCGCGTGCGCCTCGCCGGCCTCAAGTTCGCCGAGCAGGCCGCGACCGAGCTCTCCGGCGGTCGACCACTGCGCGCGCGCGTCTCCCGGGCCCCGCGTCGCGTGACCGTCACCTACGGGGTCCAGGCTGCGCGCCGAGGTCGCTGGCCGCTCGGACCGCTGGTCGTCACGCGCAGCGACCCGTTCGGTGTCATCCGTGCCTCCGCCACGCTCGGCGAGCAGGCCGAGGTCGCGGTGTGGCCGACGGTCGTCTCCCTGCCGACGCCCGGTGACGTGCTCGTGGGCGAACCCGACCGGGTCGCGCTGGGCGCCCGCACCCCCTCGACCGACGACGCCTCGCTGCGCGACTACCGCGAGGGTGACGACCTGCGTCGCGTGCACTGGAGCAGCAGCGCACGCCGCGGTGCCCTCATGGTGCGGTCCGACGAGCGCGCCGGGATGCGCCCCGTGACCGTCCTGCTGGGTCTGCCTGCTCGCTCGTCGACCCTCGAGTGGTCGATCTCCCTGGCGGCGTCCATGGCGCTCGCGATGCTCGACGGTGGCCACCCGGTCCGACTCATCGGCGGCAGCACCGCGGCATCGGAGGCCGGCGAGAACCCGCTCGCCTTCGTGCACAGCCGCTCGGGTCCGGGGGCCCGTTCCGCGATCCTCGACCGCACGATCGACCTCGAGGCACCACGAACCAACGTCCAGGGCGAGGTCGACCTCGTCGCCGCCGCGCACCTCCTGCACTCGACGGATCCGGCCGGTGAGATCGTCCTCGCCGTGATGGGTCCGCTCGGCGCCTCCGCTCGCGCCGCACTCGCGCACGTCGCCGACGACGCGCAGGCCTGGGCAGTCGTCCGCGCCGACACCCCCGCGCACGCCGCCGAGGCCGACGAGACCATCCGCGCGCTGCGCCGGGCCGGTTGGCGGGCATGCCGCGTCGTGGCCGACGAACCGATCGTCGACTGCTGGCTCCGGCTCCTGGGGTCGGCGTCATGATCACCCGCCTGCAGCCGATCCCCCGCGGCCCGCGCTCCGCCCTCGGGACCGCGCTCGTCGCGCTGGCCACGTGCTCGAGCCTGCTCGCGCTCAAGGACCTGATCGTCAAGGGCACGTGGCTCTCCACGGGCTGGCTCATCGTTCTCGTCGTCGCCCTCGTGGTCATGGGCGTCCGTGCGGTGACCCGGTCCTGGTGGGCGCCCACTCTGGTCGGCACCGTCGTGTCCGCGGTCATCCTGCTCGTCCGGTACGGCGCCACACCGGGCCGTGTTCGCGTCCTGCCCGACACCGGCTCGTTCGACCGGACGCTCGCGGTCGCCCGCGAGGGCATCACGCTCATCAACGACTCACTCGTCCCCATGCCGGGCCAGCGCTCGGCCGAGCTGCTCATCGTGACCGGCGCCCTGGCCGTGTTCCTCCTCGCGGACCTGGTCGCGATCGGCCTCGGCGCACCCGCCCTGTCCGGCCTGATCCTCGCGACGCTCTGGCTCCCTGCCGTCCTGCTCGGCTTCCCGGCCAGCGGGTGGGCGCTCGCCTGGACCGCGCTCTTCTACCTGCTCCTGCTCGCGCTCAGCGCGGCTCCCGCGACCGCGCACGCGGACCAGGGCAGGCGCGCGTCCGTGGCGATCTTCGCGTCGGTCTCCCTCATCGTCGCGACCGTCGTCATCGGGCCGGCCGTCGCGTCGTTCCCCGGGTGGGCATCCTTGAGCCTCCCGACGTTCGGGACCGGACCGGTCGGCCCTGTGTGGCTGAGCGACGACCTCAACCTGCGCAACAGCCTGCCGCGGCGTTCCGGGCAGGTCGTGATGCGTTACACGGTCGCGCCGCCGACCCTGCCCGCCGCCGGGCCAGGCGTCACCCTCGATCCCGCCACGCCGACCCCCTCACCGAGCGCCTCGAGCGACGCGCCCGCCGGTGCCGTGACCGCGAGGACCGTCGGCCCGCTGCGCTTGTTCACCCTCACCGACTTCGACGGGTCCAAGTGGCATCGGACCGACGCGCTGGAGCTGACCGAGTGGGACCCCACGACGCTGCTCACGTCCGTTCCTGACCTGCTCGGCACCACTCCGGACCCTGAGCTCGGCACGCTCGCCGACGTCAACATCGACGTCGGGAACATGCGCGAACGGCGGCTCCCGATCACGACCTTCCCGCGCACGGTCGTCATCAACGGCCCCTGGCAGTACGACGAGGCACGCGACGAGGTCGTGGGCCGACGAGCCACCTACAACGGGTTCGAGTACGCCATGCAGGTCCAGATCCCCACCCTGACCAAGGACGACCTCGCCACCGCCGAGGTGGGCGACCCGGGCGACGACGGCGCGACCCTGCAGGTGCCGGAGACCTCCCGCACCGACGACCTCATCGACGCAGCCGCCGAGATCACTGCCGACGCCACGACGCCGTACGAGCAGGCGATGGCGCTGCAGACCTACTTCCACGCGACGACGAACTTCACGTACGACACCCACGTCGCCCCCGCGCGCACCGACGACGCCGTCTGGGACTTCCTCCAGTCGACCCACGGGTTCTGCGTCCAGTTCGCCACCTCGATGACGATCATGGCGCGCACTCTCGGGATCCCCGCCCGCGTCGCGGCCGGCTACCTGCCCGGCGAGGCCGACGACGAGGGCACCTACGTGGTGACCGGCCGCCAGGCCCACGCCTGGCCCGAGCTCTACTTCGACGGCTACGGGTGGGTGCGGTTCGAGCCGACCCCGGCCGTCCAGACCGGCCCGCTACCCGTGTGGAGCGACCCGTTCGTCGGCGTCAGCGGAACCGACCCCAGGCTCGACGAGAGCGTTCCGGGCCAGACAGGCGGAGCGACCTCGGCACCGGCGCCTTCCACTCCCAACACGGGCTCGGCGGCACAGGACTCGGGCACCGCGTGGCTGCCCGTCGGGATCACCGTCGCGGTCGTGATGCTGATCGCCTCCGCCGCGATCGTCATCGTCCGCCGGCGCTCGAGCCTGCTCCCCGAGCTGACCCCGGAACGCGCCTGGACCCGGGCACGTCGACGCCTGGCCAAGAAGGGCGTCGTCTGGTCGGACGCCGACACGCCCCGGACGGTCGTCACATCGGTCCAGGCGCAGCTGGTGGCGCGGTCCGGATCAGCGCTGACCGGTAGCGCCGCCGACGCGCTCGTGGCGCTGGCTCGTGCGATCGAGACCGAGCGCTACGCGCGGACGCAACCGAACTTCGACCCCGCGGTCCTGGCGACCTGGGTGGACGAGCTGGTCAGCGGAGCAGAAGCCTTGCTCAGCGATCGCCCTCGCCGCGACGCCGTTCCCAGCGCTCCTCGAGACGGGTCATGAAGCCGGCGCGCTGACGACCCTGCTTCTTCGCAGGCGTCACGGCGCCGTCACTCTGCACGACGCCACGCGGACCGGAGCGGCGACCGCTCGAACGGTGCGGATCGGCGAACGCGAACGCGACGGCGGCGAACATGACCACGAAACCGACGACGCCCAAGAGCGGCTGGCTCTTGGCGGCGCCCAGAACGAGCAGCAAGAGGCCGACCGCCGCACCGACGCCCGCGATCATGTAGCGGCCGAACGGGCGGCGCCCGCGTTGAGTCAGCGTGTTCGCGAGCCGAGGATCGTCAGATGTCAGCTGACGTTCCATCTGCTCGAGCACGCGCTGCTCGTACTCCGAGAGAGGCATCCTGACCCCCGTTGTCAGCTGTAAGCACCTGTGTTGCCCTCAGGATAGATCCGCGGGAACGAAGGTGGTAGTCGAGCGCGAGGCTACTCCACCAACCTGCGAAGTCCCTGCACGGATCACAGATCCGCCGAAACGCCCGCGAATCGGGCCCTTGCCGAAAGGACGTCCGGCCGACCGGGCGCAGGTTCACCCACTGCCTCGTCGAGCGTCGGCTGGCGGATCGTCTCCGCGGCGGCCGTGAGCCCGTCGACGCGGACACCGACCAGCCGCACGGGCAGCCCGCCGAGGTCCACACCGGCGATGAGCTCTCGGGCGGCGAGGTAGAGCTCGCGGCCCACGTCGGTCGGCGTCGGGAGCGTCCGCGAGCGCGTCAACGTGCGGAGGTCGGACGTACCCACCCGCACGCTCACCGTCCGCGCCAGCAGCCCCTCGGCGCGCAGCCGGGTCGCGCACCGGGCTGCGAGGTCGCGCGCCCTGTCCTGGACGACGCGCAGGTCCGACTCGTCAGCGAGCAACGTCTCGTCGGCGCCGATCGACCTCTCCATGCGGCGTGGCTCGACCGGCCGCGGGTCCCGTCCCCACGACAGGTCGACCAGGCGCGCTCCGGCGACTCTGCCCACGGCCTGCTGCACCGTGGCGACGTCGCTGTCGGCCAGCTCCGCGACCGTGCGGATTCCGCGACGCGCGAGCGCCGACTCGGTCTCCGCACGGACAGCCCACAGCGCGCCGACCGGCAGCGAGCGCAGGAAGTCCACCGTCACGTGGCGAGGGACGAGGAGGACGCCGTCGGGCTTGGCACGACCGGAGGCGAGCTTCGCGACGAGCTTGGTGGACCCGATGCCGACCGAGCAGGTGATCCCGAACTGCTCGCGAACCCGCCGCCGCACTGTTGCGGCGATCAGCGTGGGGGGCCCGAGCCGGCGACGGGCGCCGGAGACGTCGAGGAACGCCTCGTCCAGGTTCACCTGCTCCATGAGGGGCGTGACCTCCCCGAGCAGCTCCATGACCCGGGTGGACACCTCGAGATAGGCGTGATGGTCCGGCGGGACGACGATCGCCTGCGGGCACAACCTCAGAGCCGCCTGCATGCGCATCCCCACGCGCACCCCGAACGCGCGGGCCTCGTACGACGCCGCGACGACCGCGCTGTGGGCAGCTCCACCGACGATGACCGGCAGTCCGCGCAGCTGTGGGCGACGGGCCAGCTCGACCGAGGCGACGAACGCATCCAGGTCGACGTGCAGGATCGAGCACCCGTCCTCCTCGCTCCCCCGATCGCGCCTGGCCACCGACGACCGGGGCGCCCGGCTCATGAGGCCCGCAGCGCGTGCACGTCCTCGTGGGGGGCATCGCCGTGAAGAGCATCACCGTGCACGGCGGCGCGAGCCGCGTCCACGAAGTCCTCGGCCCAGAACAGCGCCTGCTCGGCGCGACCCGGGGACAGCTCGTCGAAACGCCCAGCGTCGACCGCCGACCGCAACGGCGCGGCGTCCGCGAAGTAGGTGGACCAGGCCGCGAGCTCCGGAGCGACCGTGTCCAGCAGATCCCACACGGTCCGCAACGCCTTCCGACCAGGTCCCGCCGAGCGGGCGGCGACGACCGCAGCACCGGCGCGCAGCGCCGCCAGGTGGGCGTGGCTGAACAGCTCCCATGCCTCGGACGACAGCCGCGCGGCGACGAGCTCCGCATCGGCCCGACGGAGCAGCTCGGCGGCGCGGGTCGACTGAGGTCCCGCTCCGGAACTGCTGCCGGTGCCGGCGGCGGTCCTGCTGTCGAGCTGCTGTGCCATCGCCGCCTCCGTCGTCTGCTCGATCGCTTCTCGTGCACCTGCGGGAACCTGTGCTGAGCCCGCTGCTGAACCGGTCCGCCGAGCCAACCTCGACCCTCCAAGCATCGAACACCTGTTCGATGCTGTCAAGGACCAAGCTCCCCGTACCGTGAGGGCATGCCCGCTCGCGATCGATCCACCCGCAGGAGCACAGGGTCGCAGCGACCACCCACACGCGCGGCGGTACGGGCACTGTGGCCCACGGGTCCCCTGCCGATCTCCACAGGGACGGTCGAGCTGGAGCGGGACCCCGACGACCCGGACGGTGTCACGGTCCTGGTCAACGGCGTGCCGAGCTCTTACCTCGACCTGGCCGACCCGTCGCACCTCGTGTTCGAGTACATGCAGCAGATGGCGGAGGTCGTCGACCGCATCGGTCCGGCCGGCGGACCGCTCGACGTGGTCCACCTCGGCGCCGCCGGCTGCGCGCTCGCCCGCGCCATCCACGCCGAACGGCCGGGGTCTCGCCAGCTGGCCATCGAGCTGGACACCGCGCTGCCCGAGCTCGTGCGTGGCTGGTTCGACCTCCCGCGTGCACCGGCCCTGCGGATCCGTGCCGGCGACGCGCGCTCCGAGCTGGAGAAGCTGCCTGACGCGTCCGCGGACGTCGTGATCCGTGACGTCTTCGCGGGCGACATCACACCCAGGCACGTGCGCACGCGCGAGATGGTCGCTCAGGTGGCGCGCGTGCTGCGACCAGGCGGGGTCTACCTGGTCAACACGGCGGACCGCCCGCCACTGGCGGGCGCACGGGCCGAGGTGGCGACGATCGACGGCTGCTTCGCGGACGTCGTCGCCATCGCCGAGCCCGGCCTGCTGCGTGGCCGGGGCTACGGGAACCTCGTGATCGCCGCGTCGGACGACCTCGACCTGCTCTCCTCACCGGCCCTCGCCCGGGGCATCCGCAGCCTGCCCGCGCCGGCACGGCTGCTGCGTGACGAGGAGCTGGTCGCGTTCGTCGCCGGCGCGCAGGCGCTGCGCGACGGCCCGCGCGTGACATGACGGACGGGCCGCACCTCGTGTGGGGTGCGGCCCGTGCGCCAGGTCGTTCGAGAGCTCAGATCAGAGCGGCACGACGTTCTCAGCCTGGGGGCCCTTGGCGCCCTGGGTGATCTCGAACGACACACGCTGACCCTCGTCGAGGCTGCGGTAGCCCGAAGAATTGATCGCGGAGTAGTGGACGAAGACGTCAGCGCCGCCGCCGTCCTGGGCGATGAACCCAAAGCCCTTCTCAGCGTTGAACCACTTGACAGCACCCTCAGCCATGTTCGTTTCCTTCTGTTCCCACCGGTGTCGGCGCCGACCCTTCTGTCCGCGCCGTGCCGCAATGCCTCACGTCCTGCACCGGGTGACCCAGCCGAGAACGACTGGTCGGAACCGCTCCCAGTGCACAAAGGCCCTGGTCACGACGCCGGTCAAGCGAGTACGTCACTGCAACGGGTGCATCCTTGCACCGGCGGTGTGGGGTGCGCCACGTTTTCGCCCGTCCAGCCGCCATGCGGAAGGCAACGATTGGGTAAAGGTGCCTCGTCAGGCGGGCCCGCCGTCCGACTGCTGAGCGAGGAAGCGCTCGAACTCCGCGCCCAGCTCGTCGGCTGTCGGGATGTCCGTGGAGCCCGCCAGGAGGCTCGTCCGGCCGATGCTGCGCGTGAACGCGTCGTACTGCTCCTCGAGCGCGTGCACCACCGCGGCGACGTCCTCCGACCCCGTGACCTGCCGCTCGATCTCCCGCATCGCCTCGTCGGCAGCCGGCGTCAGCGCATCGACGTTCAGCTCCAGGCCCGTCGCACGCTCGATCTTCTGCAACGCCGCCTGGCTCGCCTGCGGGAACGCCGACTGTGCGAGGTAGTGCGGCACGTGGACGGCGAAGCCGAGCGCGTCGTGACCGTTCTGCCCGAGGCGCAGCTCCAGGAGGGCGCTCGCGCTGGCGGGGACCTGCACGGTGCCGAACCACGAGGGGTGGTCCGCCACGAGCTCGGGGCGCGTGGCGTGCGCCGTCACCGACAGCGGCCGTGTGTGCGGGATGCCCATGGGGATCCCGTGCAGCCCGACGGTCAACGACACGTCGAACCGCTCGACGATCTGCCGGACCGCGGCGACGTAGCGCTCCCACTGCACATCAGGCTCGACGCCGTGCAGCAGCAGGAACGGCACCCCGTTGGTGTCCTCGACGACGTCGACCACGAGCTCGGGCTCCGCATATGCGGACCACGTCGTCTGGTCGAACGTCATGATCGGCCGGCGCGACCGGTAGTCCAGGAGCTGGTCGACGTCGAACGTGGCCAGCCGCGTGGTCGAGAGCTCGTCGGTCAGGTGCTCGGCCGCCAGCTGCCCGGCGTTGCCGGCGTCGACGAACCCTCGCACGGCGTGCACCAGGACCGGTCCGGCCCCGTGCGCACTGCGCGCCTCCACCTGGGCAGCGACCTCGGGGTCGACGTCGTAGATCTCGCTCGGGTTCAGCATGCTCGTCTCACTTCCGTCCATGGGCGAGGGTCGCGGCTCATCGCTCCGAGCCTGCGGGCCCCTGCCGGTACGGGCTTAACGCCACGCCGCGGCGAGTTTGTTCCGCCCGACACACGTGACCAGCCGCACCCGGACGGGTGCGTGCGAGCGCGCCCCGGACAGCGGATAATGGTTGGCCGCTCCGTGCGCCGCGCGTCCCCCGACGCCCGCGCCCGGAGCGCAGGACGCACGGCCGGGCAGACCCGGCGGATCGGAGAACGCCCACGTGGCAGGCATGGACAACGAGCTGACGGGCGAGCAGGTGGTCGTCGACCAGCTCTACGGGCGGCTCGACGACCTACGCGCCCAGACGCGCGCCCGCCTGGCAGACGTACGCCGGGAAGGTCCGTCCGGCTCGCCGCAGAACCGGAGCGAGCGTGACGCGTTCGCGACGCTCTACGAGGACCGGATCGCGCAGCTCGAGGCCGTCGAGGAACGGCTCGTCTTCGGGCGCCTCGACCTCACGGACGAGACGCGTCGCTACATCGGTCGAATCGGCCTGACCGACTCCGAGCAGAGCCAGCTCCTGACCGACTGGCGCGCGCCCGCCGCGCAGCCCTTCTACCGAGCGACCGCGAAGAACCCCGACGGCGTCGTGCAGCGTCGCCACGTCGTGACCCGTGGGCGGACCGTCACGAGCGTCGAGGACGAGGTGCTCGACCTCGACGCACTCGGCGACTCGGAGGCCCGCCTCTCCGGACTGTCCGGCGAGGGCGCGCTTCTCGCCGGTCTCGCGGCGGGCCGCACCGGCCGGATGGGCGACATCGTCGCGACGATCCAGGGTGAGCAGGACGCCATCATCCGTTCGGAGCTCGGCGGTGCCCTCGTGGTGCAGGGTGGCCCCGGCACCGGGAAGACGGCCGTGGCGCTGCACCGTGCGGCCTACCTGCTGTACGCCCACCGGCGGCTGCTCGAACGCTCCGGCGTCCTCCTCGTGGGCCCCAGCCGCACGTTCCTGCGGTACATCGACCAGGTCCTGCCCTCCCTCGGCGAGACCGGCGTCGTCACGACGACCGTCGCCGAGCTGTACCCGGGCATCGTCGCCACGGGCACGGAGGACGAGAAGCTGGCCGAGCTCAAGGGCCGGACGCTGTGGGCCGACGTCATCGCCCGCGCCGTCCGGGACCGCGAGCGCGTGCCTGCCCAGCCGGTGCACGTGCGCGTCGAAGGTCACGACCTGGTGATCCGGCCGAACGACATCGCCTCGGCGATCGCGCGCGCGCGGCGCAACCACCGCCCGCACAACCAGGCGCGCATCACGTTCGTCCGCGACATGCTGAGCCGCCTCGCGGACCAGTACGTGACGTCGCTGGGCCAGGACGTCCCACCCGACGAGCGTGGCGAGATCATCGAGGAGATCCGCACGACCCGCGAGGTCCGGATCGCGTTGAACCTGGCGTGGATGCCGATCACGCCGCAGAAGCTGCTCGCCGACCTGTTCAGCAAGCCGGCCCGGCTCGCGTCCGCTGCGCCGGGCATGGCGCCGCACCAGCGCGCGATGCTGGTCCGCGACCCCGACGCCCCCTGGACGCCCGCGGACGTGCCGCTGCTGGACGAGGCGGCGGAGCTGCTCGGCGAGGACGACCAGACCGCGCGTGCCGAGGCCCGTGCCGCCGCCGAGCGCCGCGCCTCCGAGGTCGCGTACGCCCGGCAGGTCCTCGAGTCGACCGGTGCGGGCGGCATGGTCTCCGCCGAGATGCTCGCCGACCGTTTCGCCACGACCGGCCCGACGCTCACCACGGCCGAACGGGCCGCCGCGGACCGGTCGTGGACCTACGGCCACGTCGTGGTCGACGAGGCGCAGGAGCTGTCCGCGATGGCGTGGCGGTGCTTGCTGCGCCGGGTGCCGACACGGTCGCTGACCATCGTCGGCGACGTCGCCCAGACCACGGCCGCCGCCGGAGCACGATCCTGGGCGGGCCAGCTCGACCCCGTCCTGCGGACGTCGTGGCGGCTCAACGAGCTCACGGTGAACTACCGGACACCGGCCGAGGTCGCCGGCACGGCTCGTCGGGTCGCCGTCGCCGCCCGCCTGCCCGTCAGCCCGCTGACGTCGGCCCGCGAGGTGCCCGACTCGCTGCTGGTCGAGCGCGTCGCGACGGACGGCTTCGCCGAGGCGGTCGCCCGACAGGCGGACAAGCTCACCGCGGAGATCACCGACGAGACCGGTGCGGGACGCCTCGCGGTCATCGCGGTCGAGAGCCGGATCCCCGCAATCGCGGACGCGCTGCTGGCCGCGGGGCTGCGCCCGGCCGTCGGAACCGGGGCGAGCGCGGCGGACCTGGACGCCCCGCTCGTCGTCCTGACGCCGCGTGAGGCGAAGGGACTGGAGTTCGACGTCGTCGTCCTCGTCGAGCCGGCCGAGGTGCTCGCCGCGAGCGCGGGCGACCTGTACGTCGCGATGACGCGGCCCACGCGCACGCTGCAGGTCATCCACGACCGACCGCTGCCGCGTGGCTGGTGAGCACCTGGTGACTGTCCGCAGGGCGGACCGGCGGTAGGCCGATCCCCCGACCAGGCGCACCATAGGCACGTGCCCACAGCCCTCCTGCTCGAAAATCTGCACCCTCAGGCCGTCTCGATCCTCGAGGCGGCCGGCTACGACGTGATCACCCGGACCGGTGCGCTCGACGAGAACGAGCTCATCGAAGCCCTCGCCGGCGTGCAGGTGCTCGGTATCCGGTCCAAGACCCACGTCACGGCCAAGGTGCTCGCGCACGCGCCCGACCTGGTCGCGATCGGTGCGTACTGCATCGGCACCAACCAGATCGACCTGGCCGAGGCCGCCGCACGTGGCGTCGCGACGTTCAACGCGCCGTTCTCCAACACGCGGTCCGTCGTGGAGATCGCGCTCGCCGACATGATCGCGCTCACGCGCCGCCTGACCGAGTTCGACAAGGCCATGCACGACGGCGTGTGGAACAAGTCCGCGACGGGCGCGCACGAGATCCGTGGTCGCACGCTCGGCATCATCGGCTACGGCAACATCGGCACCCAGCTCTCCGTGCTCGCCGAGAACCTGGGCCTCTCGGTCGTCTTCTACGACACCGCCGAGAAGCTCGCGCTGGGCAACGCCCGCCGCATGGACACGCTCGACGAGCTGCTCGAGACGGCCGACATCGTCACCCTGCACGTCGACGGTCGCAGCGGGAACGCCGGGCTGTTCGGGGCCAAGCAGTTCGCCCAGATGCGCCCCGGTGCGGTCTTCCTGAACCTGTCGCGCGGGTTCGTCGTCGACTACGCCTCGCTGCGCGACGCCATCGTGTCGGGGCACGTCAGCGGCGCGGCCATCGACGTGTTCCCTGTCGAGCCCAAGCGCAAGGGCGACGCCTTCGAGTCCGAGCTGCGCGGCCTCTCCAACGTCATCCTCACGCCGCACACCGGCGGATCCACCGAGGAGGCACAGGAGGCCATCGGCCTGTTCGTGTCCGCCAAGCTGCGCGACTACATGACCACCGGCTCGACGACGCTGAGCGTCAACGTGCCCAACCTCGCGCTCGAGCAGAAGCCCGGCGTCCACCGCCTCGCGTACCTGCACCGCAACGTCCCCGGTGTGCTCGCCGCCGTCAACGCGACGCTGGCCGAGCACGGCGTGAACATCGAGGGTCAGCTCCTGACCACCAGCGGTGAGCTCGGGTACGTGGTGACCGACGCCGGTGCGCCGATCGAGCCGGCCGTCGTGACGGCACTGACCTCACGCCCCGAGTCCGTGCGGCTGCGCCAGCTCTCTTGATCTCCGCGCTCGACCGAGCGCGAACGGGGGCCCGACCACCAGTGGTCGGGCCCCCGTTCGTTCGTCGTCGCCTGCTCGTCAGGCAGAGCCGGACTTGCGCTGGAACCGGCGCTGGGTCGGGCCGGCCGTCTCCGAGCCGTGCACCTGCCCCGTGTTCGACGTCCCGTCCGCGGTGCGGTGCTGGTTCGCCTTCTTGCGCTCGAGTGCCTCGCGGTACTTGGCCTTCGCGTCCTCGCTCACCGCTCCCGTGGTCGTCGTCTCTTCGTTCTTCGCCATGGGCGTCTCCTTGTGTGCGGTGTACATCTGTGGCGGGGCGTGTGCGCCCTCCCCCCGCCAGCGTCCCCGAACCGGGCCGTCGGCGCCACCTCTTCTCATGGCGGACGGGTAGCGTCGCCTGGATGGACCTGCCCCTTCGCCGCACCGGCGGCCTGACGCTGCCGGTCGTCTCGCTCGGTCTCTGGCAGAACTTCGGCGACGCGACGCCTTTCGCCGACCAGCGCCGGCTCGTCCTGCACGCTGTCGACCGTGGGGTCGTGCACCTCGACCTCGCCAACAACTACGGGCCGCCGCCGTTCGCGGCCGAGGAGTCCGTCGGCCGCCTCCTCGCTCGGGACCTGCGTCGCGACGAGCTGTTCGTCACGACCAAGGCGGGCTATCGCGCCTGGCCCGGGCCGTATGGCGAGCACGGTTCACGCAAGTACCTGCTCGCGTCGCTCGACGAGTCGCTGCGACGACTCGGGACCGACCGCGTGGACGTCTTCTACAGCCATCGGTTCGACCCGTTCACGCCGCTCGAGGAGACCCTGGGGGCCCTGGCTCAGGCTGTCCGGTCCGGCAAGGCGGTCTACGCGGGGATCTCGTCGTACTCGGCCGACCGGACCGTCGACGCCCTGGAGGTCGCCCGAGAGCTCGGGCTGCCGCTCGCGGTCCACCAACCCGCCTACTCGATGCTCAACCGCTGGGTCGAACGGCCCGGCGCCGACGGTCGCTCGCTCCTCGAGGTCGCAGACGCCGCCGGGATGGCCGTCGTCGCGTTCTCACCGCTCGGACAAGGGATGCTCAGCAGCCGGTACCTGCATGGCATCCCAGCCGACTCACGCGCGGCACGCGGCGGTCCACTGCGGCCCGAGTGGCTCACCGACGAGACGCTCGAGCACGTCCGCGCGCTCGCCGACATCGCCGCGGCGGGCGGTCGGACCCTCCCTCAGCTCGCGCTCGCCTGGGTGCTGCGCGACCCGCGGGTGACCTCTGTGCTCGTGGGGGCGCGCACGACGGAACAGCTCGACGAGAACCTCGCGGCGGCCACCGCTCCCGCACTCGACGCCGACGAGCTCACCGCGATCGAGGAGCACGCGGTCGACGCCGGGATCAACCTGTGGGGCTCGCGTTCGAGCGACCTGTGACCGGCAGGTGACGCTGCCACCAGCGCAGCACGTGCTCGAAGCGCACCTGACGGTGCTTCGGCGTGCCGGAACGCGTCAGCTCGTGCCCCTCACCAGGGAACAGCAGCAGCTCGGCTTCGACACCTCGCCGCTTCAGCTCGACGAACCAGCGCTGACCCTGCTCGACGGGGCACCGCCAGTCCTGCTCGGAGTGGATGACCAGCGTCGGGGTGCGCACCGCCCCGACGTGCGCCATGGGCGACTGCGCGGCAACTGCTGCCGCACCCTCGTCGTCGGCGGCGTCGCCCAGGTAGTCGAGACCGAAGAACCAGCCGATGTCGCTCGAACCGACGAAGCTCACCGGGTCGAGGAAACCCCGCTCGACGATCGCCGCCGCGAAACGGTCCGTCCGCGTGGTGAGCCACGCCGACAGATAGCCGCCGTACGAGCCGCCCATCACGCCCACGCGCTCACCGTCGAGGTCCGGGGCGTCGAGCGCCGCTCCGAGCAGCGCCAGCACGTCCTCGGTGTCGACCTCCCCGAACGCACCCTGCAGCACCCGGCCGTGCGCCGCGCCGTAGCCCGACGACCCGCGGGGGTTGCCGTAGACCACCGCGTACCCGGCCTGCGCGAGCACCTGCACCTCGTCGAAGACGGCGTGCGTGTACTGCGAGAAAGGTCCTCCGTGGATCATCAGGATGGTCGGGTGGGGTCCCTCGCCGTCCGGGCGCACGACCCACCCGTGCACCGGGTAGCCGTCCGAGGACCGGGCCTCGACCTCCACCGGGACACGCAGGTGCCCGGTCGCACGGAGATCGGCCGAGAAGTCCGAGCGAGGCGTCGCGCGACCACCTGAGGGATCGACGACGAGGACGTCGCCCGCCGACGTCGGCATCGCGGCAGTCGCGACGATGAGTCCACCACCGCAGGCGGCTCCCGAGACGACGACCTCTCCCTCGAGCAGGGTGCGTTGCGTCCCGTCGGCGCCGACCCGGAGCAGATGGACAGTGCCGCGGACCTCGGACGCCACGAGCGCATCACCCTCGTGCTCGACGAGCACGCTGGTGAGCAGGTCGACCGACTCGGCGTCGGTCAGCCGCTCCGGACGCGCGGGCGACTGGTCGAGCGCAGCTCGGTACAGGCCGACCTGGGCCGCGATGAAGTCGCGTCCGGAGGCACTCAAGTCGCTCGCGAGCAGCCAGACGTGCGCGCCGTCGGCGGACGGCAGAACCGCCTCGACGCCCAGGGTGGAGCCGGCGTCGGCGTCATTGAGCGGGATGGGCGGACGCGGATCGCCGACAGGGTGCGCGTCGACCAGGACGGCGTCCTGACGCAGGTCACGCTCGCGGTCAGCGTGGCGCGCACTGACAGCGACGAGCGCCTTGCCCGACGCGAGCCATCGTGCGCCCGACACACCGATGCTCCCTGCCGTGAGCGGTCGCGACACCGGCAGGTCGTCGCCGCTCTGCGGTCCGACCGGCACGTCGACGACGAACACGTGCTGCGGTCGGTCGCGCACGAACCCGACCCCGTCGGCGCGGTACTGCAGCTCCGTGATGTGCCGCGGCGGCTCCGACCCCGGCTGACCGTCCGGCTCGTACCGGCCCTGCTCGGGGACTCGGGCCACGTACGCGAGGCGGGTCCCGTCGGGCGAGAAGCGTGGCGCGCCCGCACCGAGAGGAGCGTCGGTGAGCTTGACCGGTTCACCGCCGGCCGACTCGACGAGGTACACCTGCGGCTTGCCCTGCGGCTCCGCTCGCAGGAACGCGACCCAGCGGCCGTCGGGCGAGACGTCCGGGGCCGTGTCGCGATGGCCACGGGTCAGCGGCCGGGGCGTGCGCGACTCAGCGAGCTCGACCGTCCAGAGTCCGCCCGTGTACTCGTCGTCGGACAGGCGTGGACGGACAACCGAGACGATGGCCCGCGTCCCGTCCGGGAGGACCGCCGGGGCGCCGGGGACCTGCAACAGCTCGATGTCGGTGGGAAGCACGAGACGAACCTATGCTGCGACGCCGACAGGCGACGCGACCGACGCGGTGGGTCAGTCGTGCCTCGCCGGTTCTGCCGGGGCATCGCCTGCCTCTGCAGCGACGTCGTCCGTGTCCGTCTCCGTCTCGTGCTCGGCGCGCAGCACGGTGATCGCCGCCTCGAAGTCCTCGAGCGAGTCGAACGCCTGGTAGACCGACGCGAACCGGAGGTAGGCGACCTCGTCGAGCTCGCGGAGCGGGCCGAGGATCGCCAGGCCGATCTCGTACGCGTCGATCTCCGCCGAGCCGGCGCTGCGCAGCGTCTCCTCGACCTTCTGCGCGAGCAGTGCCAGGTCGTCCTCGCTCACGGGCCTTCCCTGGCACGCCTTGCGGACGCCGCCCGCGATCTTCTCGCGGGAGAAGGGCTCCGTGGCGCCTGACCGCTTCACGACCGACAGGCTCGCCGTCTCCACCGTCGTGAAGCGACGGTTGCAGCTCGGGCACTGGCGTCGGCGGCGGATGGTCGAGCCGTCGTCCGAGGTCCGCGAGTCGACGACCCGCGAGTCCGGGTTGCGGCAGAACGGACAGTGCACCGGATCCCCTTCGAGTGCGTGACGCCGGACAGTCGGCGCGGCGTCGTCAACGCCCCCGTGACGGTAGGCCAGCGACCGGCCCGTCGCAAGGCGCCCGCACGTGCACCGATCCAGTGCCGAGCGGTGGCCCCCGGCGTGGCGAGGGCGGCCGCCGTCGTGGCGACCGCCCTCGCGGGGACGCCCCCGTCCCCAGTTCACGGGCCGACTCGCCTCGGCACCGCGCGTGCTGCGGTCGGCACGACGGCCCAGCCGTCCACACCCCGCACCTCTTCGGCAAGCCCCCCAGCCTGCTTAGTGAGGTAAGGCTAACCTAGTCCAGGAGCGCCGCTACTGACAACCCACACGCGCATGGATAAACTCCCTGGCCGTCGTGCCTCCGCGCTCCACATCGGCGGCCGATCAGTCGACGGGGACGACGATCACCTGACCGGCCATGAGGCCGGCATCGGGCAGCTCGTTCAGGCGCACCAGATCGAACACGACATCCCGCACGTCTTCGCCCGGTCCGGCGATGTCGGCGGCGATCTGCCACATCGTTTCCCCGGACTGGACGACGTGGCGCTCGACCTGCTGCGCGGACACCGGACCATCGGCCGCGGCGCGGCTCGTCACGAGGACTGCGGCCGCGACCATCACGATCGCCATGAACCACAGCGCGACACGGCCACGCGCGGTCAGGTGCAGACCAGCGAGCCCGCGAGACCCGGCGCGCGGCGGGGCCGTCACGCTCGACCGTGCCACCCGGGACGGCCCGTCGACCGACCCGCTGCCCGTCACGGCCGGGCGCGGCGTCACGACGGGGCGCGAGGACGAGATGGTGGCGCGAAGTGTCGCGCGGGCAGTCGTTCCCGGCAGCGCCGGTGCCATTGCCATCGTCGTCATGGTGTCCCTCGTCCTCGCTCGTGCCGGGCGGATCCCGGCGATGCTGCTGTCGAACAGGTGTTCGTCGTACGTCTGTACGATGTCTATCAGCATCCGCCGACACTTGTCGAGACACGATCGAACAGATGTTTGATCTTCGTGCTCGGGTTCCCTAGGGTGGCGGTGCAGAGCAAGCGCACCACGAGCCACTGACACGGCCGTCGGCGGGGCCACCCGGATCGCTCCGGAGCACCGTGTCGCCGCAGGTCAGGGGCACGGACGGCGGGAGCGACACAACGGCGGAGCCCACGGCCGCCCGACAGAGGAGGAGCGCAGTGACGGACTCACCGGACACGTCCCAGCCCGACAAGCCCGACAGCGCCAACGCGGACGCAGAGACCGACCTGGCGACCGTCCACGCCCTCCCCGACAGCGCTCCCGGGCCAGACGGTCTGACTGCGCGCCAGCGGCTCGTGCTCGACACGATCCGCTCGTCGGTCGAGTCCCGCGGCTACCCGCCGAGCATGCGCGAGATCGGTGAGGCCGTCGGCCTGACGAGCCCGTCGAGCGTCAAGCACCAGCTCACCGCGCTCGAGCGCAAGGGCTACCTGCGACGCGACCCCAACCGTCCGCGCGCGATCGAGGTCGTGCACCAGGACGACTCCCGCGGCGTCGGCACGTGGACCGCTCCGGACGGGAGCCGCGAGGCGTTCCCGGACCACGCGGACGGCGAGCGGATGCCGGCACCGTCCTACGTCCCGGTCGTCGGTCGGATCGCCGCCGGCGGGCCGATCCTGGCGGACCAGGTGGTCGAGGACGTGTTCCCGCTCCCCCGTCAGCTCGTCGGCGACGGCGACCTGTTCCTGCTCAAGGTCGTCGGCGACTCGATGGTCGATGCCGCGATCTGCGACGGCGACTGGGTCGTCGTCCGTCGCCAGCCGGTGGCGGAGCAGGGCGAGATCGTCGCAGCCATGATCGACGGCGAGGCCACGGTCAAGACGCTCAAGCGGATCGACGGCCACGTGTGGCTCATGCCGCACAACCCCGCGTACCAGCCGATCCCCGGCGACGAGTCGACCATCCTCGGCCGCGTCGTCAGCGTGCTGCGCAGCCTCTGACGCGAGCCGGGTGCACTCCGGTGCACCCGGCCGTCGGGCTGCGACACGTCCCGAGACGGTCCACTCTGGACACGCTGGCGGACGCAACGCGCGACGCCGAACCCGACCGCCGATCCAGAGGAGCAGCTGATGCCAGGGCGTCTACCCGACCCCGGCCCGCGTGCGAAGGCCGCGATGGCCGCCGCGGCTCGAGGCGACGAGTTGCCGACGAACGACGTCGCGCCCAGCACGACGAGCGACGCCGGTGAGCGTCGCCCTTCCGGCGCCTACGAGCAGTGGACGGTCGAGGAGCTGCAGCACCGCGCGGCGGAGCTCGGGATCCAGGGCCGTTCGACGATGCGCAAGGACGAGCTGGTCGCCGCTCTGCGCAAGCGCTGACGGCTAGAAGCCGAACTGCCGGGCAACCTCCCGCACGGCGTCCGCCGACCGGCGCAGGCCCCACAGCTCGTCGTCCGACAACGGGATCGGCAGTCGTTCCCCCACTCCGTCAGCCCCGACGATCGCCGGTACCGACAAGCACACGTCGTTGATCCCGTAGTAGTCGGTGAGCAGCGACGACACAGGCAGCACGCGGCCCTCGTCCTTGAGGATCGCCTCGATGATCCGCGAGCCCGCCAGCGCGATCGCGTAGTTCGTGGCGCCCTTGCCCTCGATGATCCGGTAGGCCGACTCGACGACCTCCCGCGTGATGTCTTCCCGGTCCTGCCTCGTCAAGGGGCCGTGGCCACCCTGCCCTGCCCACTCGAGCAGCGGGACCGAGCCGATGCTGGCCGAGCCCCAGAGCGGGAGCTCGCTGTCCCCGTGCTCACCGGCGATGTAGGCGTGGACGTTCTGCACCGCGACGCCTGTGTGCTGCGAGATGAGATAGCGCAGTCGCGACGAGTCGAGGACGGTTCCGGAGCCGAAGAGCTGGGTCGACGAGAGCCCCGAGACCTGGAGCGCGGCGTAGGTCACCACGTCGACGGGGTTGGTCACCATCACGTACACCGCATCGGGCGCGACCTGTACAAGTTTCGGCAGCACCGCCTTTACGACCGCGATCGTCGCTCCGGCGAGCTCGATCCGGGACTGACCGGGCTTCTGCTTCGCCCCGGCGGTGAACATGACGACGTCGGCATCGGCGCACACGGAGATGTCGTCCGACCCGATCACCTGGGCCATCGGCATGAACTGGACACCGTGCCCCAGGTCGAGGACCTCTGCCTGCACCTTGGCTGCGTCGATGTCGTACAGCGCGACCGTGCGCGCGGCGCCCCGCAGCAGGGCCGCGTACGCCATGGTCGACCCGACCGCTCCAGCGCCGACGATCGCGAGCTTCGTGCCTCGCGCGGACCGCGAATGGTGCAGTCCGAGGTCTTCCACGTCCAGGCTCTCGGTCACGTAGCGGCCGCCCTCTCGCGGGAGTCAGATGCCGACGGGTCGTCGGGGAGTTCGAGGCTAACCCGTCCCCGTGAGTCGGCGCAGTGCGGCGACTGCGACGGAGCGGTCCGTCGTCCTCCAGAACTCCGGGAGGGACTTGGTCAGGAACGGCGCGTACCGGGCGGTGGCCAGCCGCGGATCGAGGACCGCCACGACGCCACGGTCGCTGCTGGTGCGGATCAGCCGGCCCGCGCCCTGCGCCAGCAGGAGGGCGGCGTGCGTCGCCGAGACGGCGAGGAAGCCGTTCCCGCCGGCCTTCTCGACGGCGTCCGAGCGCGCCGACTGCACAGGGTCGTCGGGGCGCGGGAACGGGATCCGGTCGATGAGGACGAGCGTGCACGTGCTTCCCGGCACGTCGACGCCCTGCCACAGCGAGAGGGTCCCGAACAGGCAGGTGGCCTCGTCGGCGATGAACTGGGAGACCAGCGTGGGGAGCTGGTCGTCACCCTGCACGAGGATCGGCACGTCGAGGCGTTCGCGCATCGCGGTGGCCGCGGCGGTGGCCGCTCGGCGCGACGAGAACAGCCCCAGCGTCCGACCGCCGGCAGCGGTGATCAGCTCGGCGATCTCGTCGAGCTGCGCGTCGGTCGCCGGCTCACGTCCCGGGGGCGGCAGGTGCCGGGCGAGGTAGAGGATCCCCTGCTTCGGGTAGTCGAACGGGCTGCCCACGTCCAGGCCGTGCCACGGCACCGCGGACGGCGGGGCGGGCGTGTCGTCGTCGAGCGAGGACGGCCCTACGGCCGCGGCGTCGGGCCGCACCTCGAGCCCGACCGCACGGGCGATGGGGTCGAAGGAGCCACCCAGCTCGAGCGTCGCCGAGGTCAGCACGCCGGATCGGCCCGCCAGCAGGTGCGTCCGGATCAGTCCGTTCACCGCGAGGGGCGCCGCGTAGAGCCGCGTCGAGACGTTCCCGCGACGATCCTCCGAGCGCGCGCACCACAGGACCGTGTGCTTGGTGTCCTCGGGGTCGGCCGCCATGCGGTCCGCGACCTCGAACAGAGCGAGCATCGTCGCCTGCGCCATCTTGAGCCCGGCCTCGGGCGGGGCCTTCGGGCCGGAGTCGGGCTTGAGGGCGCTGAGCAGCGCGCGCGTCGCGTCACGGACGGCAGCGACCGCGTCGCGGGCGGCAGGTGGCAGCCCGTCACGGAACCGCGCCTCCGGGAGCGTGACGAGGACGCCCGCCAGCGCCTGGCTGGCCGAGTCGAGGTCGGTGCTCGGGATGCCGCCGTGCCGGCGCGCGAGCCGGGACGCGTGCTCGATGACGGCGACCGACAGCTCAGACGTCGCCTGCGCGGTCACGCGGTCGGTCAGCTCGTGCGCCTCGTCGACGACGAGCACCTGGTGCTCCGGCAGCACGTTCGGCGACCCGGACGCAGCGATCCCGAGCATCGCGTGGTTGGTCACGACGACGTCGGCCTCCCGGGACGCCGCCTTGGCCTTCTCCGGGAAGCACTCCGTGAGCATCGGGCAGCGCGTGCCGAGGCACTCCAGGGACGCCACGGACACCTGGCGCCACGCCCGGTCGGTGACGCCAGGCACGAGGTCGTCACGGTCGCCCGTCTCGGTCTCCTCGGCCCACTCGCGCAGCCGGATCACCTGCGCACCCAGGTCCTTGGAGCCGCCCGCAGACGGGTGCTCGGCGGCGCCCGCGTGCTCACCCAGGTCGAACAACGTGGGTGCGTCGTCCTCCGGGTAGCCACCGGCGACCTTGTGCACGCAGACGTAGTTGTGCCAGCCCTTGAGCAGCGCGATCGTCGGCTTGCGCGGCAGGTGCGGTTCCAGGGCCTTCGCGACGAGCGGCAGGTCGCGGGCCATGATCTGGCGCTGGAGCGCGAGCGTGGCGGTCGAGACGATCACGTGCTCGTCCTCGAGGACCGCGTGCCGGACGGCCGGCACGAGGTAGCCGAGCGACTTGCCGGTGCCCGTGCCCGCCTGGACGAGCAGGTGCTCGCCCTTGTCGATCGCCTCGGCGACCGCGACCGCCATCTGGTGCTGACCGTCGCGACGAGCGCCACCGCCGAGCGCGGCTACCGCTGCGTCGAGGAGGTCCTCGACAGAGGGGTCGGTGTCCGGCACCGCGTCAGCCTAGTGGCGCGCAGCCGCCTCGAGCTCCGCCGCGAGACCGGCGTCGACGCGTGCGCGGATGGCCGTGCCGTGGGCGGTGTGCTCCTCGGCCTGGATGTCGCCGTGCTCGTGCACCCGGCTGATCAGGTCGCCGCGGTCGTACGGCACCACGAGGTCGACGCTCACACCGGGCCGTGGCAGCTGGTCGGCCACCAGGGCCTGCAGCTCCTCGATGCCCTCGCCGCTGTGCGCGGACACGACGATCGAGTGCACCTCGCGCGAGCGCAGGCGCGCGATCGTCTCGGGCGTGGCCAGGTCGGCCTTGTTGAGGACGATGATCTCGGGCACGTCCATGGCACCCGGGATGTCTGCGAACACGTGCCGGACGGCCGCGATCTGGCCCTCGGGGTCAGGGTGCGACGCGTCGACGACGTGCAGGATCAGGTCGGCGTCGGCGACCTCCTCCAGCGTCGAGCGGAACGCCTCGACGAGCTGGTGCGGGAGCGAACGGACGAAGCCGACGGTGTCTGCGAGCGTGTAGATGCGCCCGTCGATCGTCTCGGCGCGTCGCACGGTCGGGTCCAGCGTCGCGAACAGCGCGTTCTCGACGAGCACGCCGGCGTTGGTCAGGCGGTTGAGCAGCGACGACTTGCCCGCGTTGGTGTAGCCGGCGATCGCGACCGACGGGATCGCGTTCTTCTTGCGCGAGGCGCGCTTGGTGAGCCGCGCGGGCTCCATCGCGGCGATCTCACGGCGCAGCTTGGCCATGCGGTTGCGGATGCGTCGGCGGTCGAGCTCGATCTTCGTCTCGCCGGGGCCGCGTGAGCCCATGCCCGCCGCGGCGCCGCCGACCTGGCCACCGGCCTGCCGGGACATCGAGTCGCCCCACCCGCGCAGGCGCGGCAGGAGGTACTCGAGCTGCGCGAGCTCGACCTGAGCCTTGCCCTCCCGCGACTTGGCGTGCTGGGCGAAGATGTCGAGGATCAGGGCGGTCCGGTCGACCACCTTGACACGCACGATGTCCTCGAGCGCTCGGCGCTGGGACGGTGCGAGCTCGCCGTCGATCACGACGGTGTCCGCGCCGACGGCCCCCACGAGGGCCGCCAGCTCGGCGGCCTTTCCCGAGCCGAGGTACGTGCCGGGATCCGGCTTCGCGCGGCGCTGGAGCAGTCCGTCGAGCACCTCGGAGCCGGCGGTCTCGGCGAGCGCCGCCAGCTCGCGCAGGGAGATCTCGGCGTCGGTCACGGTTCCCGAGCCCCAGACGCCCACGAGCACGACCTTCTCCAGGCGGAGCTGCCGGTACTCGACCTCGGTGACGTCCTCGAGCTCGGTCGAGAGGTTCGCCACCCGGCGCAACGACGTGCGCTCCTCGAGCTCGAGCTGGTCGCCGTCGTACGACGAGTGGACCGTCACACCTGCCTGGAGCGCGGTCCCTGCCCTGGCGAGCACACGGGCCACGACGTCGTCGGCCACGTCCTGCGCGGACCTGGGCACCGGGGTGTCCTGCGTCTCGCGGGTGGTGTGCTGCGGGTCGTTCACGCGGTTCCTCTTCTCGTCGCCTGCACCCAGGGTCCCACGCGACCGCCGCACGGCCGAGGCATTTCGCTGCGGGCCGATCCGGGCGCGGGTCGAAGGTCGGTAGGGTCGGCGCCGTGAGCCAGCACGACCACTACTTCACCGCCCAGCCCGCGTCCGCCGACGAGCGCCGGGTGCTGCGCGTCCACCTCGCGGGCCGGGACCTCGAGGTGGAGACCGCGGGCGGCATCTTCTCCCCCGACCACGTGGACCTCGGCACCCGGGTGCTGCTCGACCACGCGCCCGCGGCGCCCGCTGCGGGCGACCTGCTCGACCTGGGCTGCGGCTGGGGACCCATAGCCCTGACGCTCGCGCTGGAGTCGCCCGGTGCCCGGGTGTGGGCCGTGGACGTCAACGAGCGCGCGCTCGACCTCGTACGGCGCAACGCCGAGCGGGTGGGCGTCGCCAACGTCCACGCGGTGCGTCCCGACGAGGTCCCCGACGACGTGACGTTCGCCGCGATCTGGTCCAACCCGCCGATCCGCGTCGGCAAGGCGGCCCTGCACGAGCTCCTGCTGCGCTGGCTGCCGCGGCTCGCGGACGGCGGGGAGGCGCAGCTGGTCGTCGGGAAGAACCTCGGCGCGGACTCGTTGCAGCGCTGGCTCGCCGACGCACTCCCGGTCACGGTGGAGCGCACCGCGAGCGCGAAGGGGTTCCGCGTCCTGAGGGTGTCGTGAGCGTCGACACCGCGGCCGAGTGGCGTCGGCTCCGCAGCACGACGTGGAGCATGTGCGTCCTGATCTTCCTGGTCGCGTTCGAGGCGTTCGCGGTGACCACGGTGATGCCGACGGTGTCCGACGCCCTCGACGGCACCTCCCTGTACGCGTTCGCGTTCGCGGGTCCGCTGGCCACGGGCGTGATCGGGATGGTGGTGGCGGGGACCTGGTGCGACAGGCACGGCCCGCGTGCACCCCTGTCGCTGGCCGTCGTCCTGTTCGCGGCCGGTCTCGTGGTCGCCGGGCTCGCGCCGACCATGTGGGTCCTGGTGCTCGGGCGGCTCCTGCAGGGCCTGGGCGGTGGTGCGATGACCGTCGCGCTGTACGTGATCGTCGCGCGGCTCTACCCGGCCCTGCTGCACCCGCGCGTGTTCGCCGGGTTCTCGGCCGCCTGGGTGCTGCCGTCGATGGTCGGCCCGTTCGCGGCGGGAGCGGTCGCGCAGCATCTCGGGTGGCGCTGGGTGTTCGTCGGTGTCGCCGTCCTGGTGGTCCCGGTATCGCTCGTCCTCATGCCTGCGGTCCGCTCGATCGGCGCGCCCGAGACACCAGCCGAGGCTGCTCGCCGCGGCCGGCTCGCGTGGGCGACGCTCGCCGCGGCCGCCGTCCTCGGTCTCAACCTCGCCGTCTACGTCCGCCTGCCCTGGTCGGTGGTCGTGGCTGCACTCATGGCACTGGCGGCGGTCGTGGCTCTGCGTCCGCTCGTGCCCACCGGCACGCTCCGGGGTGCCCGGGGGTTGCCCGCCGTCATCGCGACCCGCGCACTGGTCGCCGGGGGCTTCTCCGGCGCCGAGGTCTACCTGCCGTACGTGCTCACGGACCGCTACGGGTACTCGCCCACGACCGCAGGCATCGCGCTGACGTTCGGCGCCGTCGCCTGGGCGGGGACGTCCTGGGTGCAGGGTCGGCTCGGTGAGCGGCTGCCCAGCCGACGCGCCATCGTTCTCGGCGCGGCACTGCTCGTCGTCGCCGTCTCGGGCGTGACGCTCGTCGTGGCCGCGCATCTGCCGCCCGCCCTCGCGATCGGGAGCTGGACGGTCGCAGGCGCCGGCATGGGGCTGATCTACGCGCGGCTCACCGTTCTCGTGCTGGCCTACTCGTCGCCCGGCAGCCAGGGCACGCACAGCTCGGCACTGTCCATCGCGGACTCGATCGGCGCCGCGCTCGCACTGGCGCTCACCGGCCTCGCGTTCACGACCGCGCTCGCGGCCGTCGCGGGGCCCGACGTGCCGTTCACGGCCAGCCTCGTGGTCGCCCTCGTGTTCGCGTGCGGGGCGGCGATCGTCGCTCCGCGCGTGGGGGCGCGTCAGGCCGAGGTGACCGCCGACGAGGCCGCGGCGAGCGCACTGCGGACCTGAGCCAACGTCGGGACGCCCGCGGCGCGACGCACGACCGCCCCGGTGGCGTCGAGGACCAGGACGGTCGGCGTGACGTCGATGCCCAGCCGCTCGCCGAGCGCCGTGTGGTCGGCGACGTCGAGGTCGAGGTACGCGACGGCGTCAGAGGTCGCGACGGCACGCTGGACCACGTGCCTGGTCGTCCGGCAGGGCGCGCAGAACGTGCTGGAGAACTGCACGATCGTCGCGCGCTCCCCCAGGACGATGCCCAGCTCGTCGGCGGTCAGCCTCATCGCAGGGCAGAGAGGTCGACGTCGGCCGTCGCGACGAGGAGCGCGGGGCCGGCGAGCTCGACGTTGCCGCTCGGCAGGACCGTCACGCGCACCGTCCCTCCCGGAACCTCCACGAGCCACACGTCGGGTGCCCCGGGGCCGGCCCACGTCCGGACCGCCAGCGCCGCGGCGCAGGCACCGGTGCCGCACGACCGCGTCTCCCCGACGCCGCGCTCGTGCACGCGCATGCGGACGCGACCCCGCAACGTGCCGTCCTCGGCGCGGTCCTCGCCCAGGGGGACGACGAGCTCCACGTTGATGCCGTTCGGGGGTACAGGGGTGACGGCAGGTGCGCGGGTGAGGTCGGCGGTGCTCAGCTCGTCCTCGTCGTGCAGCGCGAGCACGACGTGCGGGTTGCCCAGGTCGACGCTCAGACCCGGACGGGCGACGTCGATCGCCGCGACCAGGACCTCGGCGTCGAACCCCTTCGACGAGGCCTCGTCGCCACCCGGCAGGAACCACGGGCCCATGTCGACCGCGTACCAGACGTCGTCGCCGATGCCGGCAGGCACCGGGACCCGACGGACGCGCTTCACGCCTGCCCGTGTACCGAGCGCCAGCTCACCGTCCGCCGCGTCCCACAGGCCGAGGCGCTCGAGGAACGCTGCGAACACCCGGACGCCGTTGCCGCACATCTCCGCGACCGACCCGTCGCCGTTGCGGTAGTCCATGAACCAGCGCGCGCGCGGCTCCTCGGAGAGGATCGCCACGCCCTCGGGCAGGTGCTCGGAACCGATGACGCGGATCACGCCGTCGCCGCCGACTCCCGCACGCCGGTCGGCGAGCTCGCGGACCAGGGCAGCCGACAGGTCGACGGCGCCGGTGCGGTCGTCGAGCAGCACGAAGTCGTTCTGCGTCCCGTGACCCTTGGTCACGTGCAGCGTCGAGGTCGCCACCGCGGTCATGAGCCCAGGCTACGTCGTGGTGCCGGGTCCTCGGTGGCGAGCCCCAGGTCGCCCGCGTCGGCGGCCGCGACGAGCGCGAGCGCCTTCGGGACCAGCTCCGGGTCCTGCGCGTCCAGCCAGTGCACACGGGGGTCCCGACCGAACCAGCCCATCTGCTTGCGGGCGAGCCGTCGCGTTCCCGCCGCGATCGCGTCGAAGGCTTCGTCCACCGACAGCTCACCGCGCAGCATCGCGAGGATCTCCGCGTACCCGACGGCTCGCGACGCGGTGCGCCCCAGGCCGGAGGCGACCAGCGCCTCCACCTCGTCGACCAGACCCTCCTCCCGCATCCGGCCGACCCGCAGCTCGATGCGCGCGTCCAGCACGGCACGGTCGCAGTCGAGGCCGATCTGCACCGCGGGGACCTCGTAGACGTGCTGCGGCAGCGAGGCGGAGTAGCGACGGCCGGTCAGTGCGATGACCTCGAGCGCCCGGACGATCCGGCGGGCGTTCCGGGGACCGATGCCGGCTGCGGCGACGGGGTCGACCGCTGCGAGCTCGGCGTGCAGGGCCCGCGCACCCTCCGCCTCGACGCGCGCCTCGAGCGCCGCCCGCACGTCCGGGTCCGTCCCGGGGAACTCCATGTGGTCGAGCAGGGCCCGCAGGTAGAGCCCCGAGCCTCCGACGGCGACCGACCGGTGCCCCCGAGCCTCGATCTCGTCGAACGCCCTCCGTGCACGCTCCTGGTAGTCGGCGACGGACGCGTCCTCGTAGGGGTCCAGGACGTCCAGGAGGTGGTGCGGGATGCCGCGGCGGGCGTCGACGGGCAGCTTGGCCGTGCCGATGTCCATGCCGCGGTACAGCTGCATGGCGTCGGCGTTGACCACCTCGCCGCGCAGGCTCTCCGCGAGCGCCAGGCCGAGGTCCGACTTGCCGGTCGCGGTGGGCCCGACGACCGCGACGACGAGCGTCACTCTGCGGTGGGCCGCGCGGGGTCGTGGTACGCGACGGGTGCGCTCGGCGTCTCGGGCACGAACCGCTTGGTCATCTCCCGGAAGAAGCCCAGGGACGACCCGATGCTCGTCGACAGCTGCAGGTCGAGCTGCTCGTCGGTGACGCCGTGGTCCCAGGCGATCGTGAGCTCGGAGTAGACGGCGACGCCCTCGTCGTCCGCCTTCACGTAGACCTTCGGCCACAGCATCTGCTGCGACCACTCGTTGCACGCGATCAGCATGGTGCCCAGCTCGGTGCGCGGGACCGTGTGACCCCAGCGACCGCGGATCTGCAGGTACGTGCTGTCCTTGCCCACGACCATGAACCAGAACGGGTTCCCGTCCCAGGCGGCGAACAGGTCACCGTCGTCGTCCGTCCCGTACTTCGCGGCCTGGGCGTCGAGCAGGGCCGCGACGCGCGCGATCGCCAGGGGCGGGAGGGTGGGCTCGGTGCTCTCGACAGACATCGGTACCTCGTCGGATCGGTCCGCGACGGCTCGCCGCAGGCAGGTGGTGGGTACGCAGACCTTACCGGCGCAGGCGCCTCAGGCAGTGCGCAGGGTCCAGACGACGACCGCGTGCTGAGCGCCCGAGACGACCTCGTCCGCGAGCAGCCGAGCCTCCACGCGCGCGTCGCCTGCAGCCCCGAGCAGCACCTGCCAGGGTGCCCAGCCACGGACTGCGAGCGCCGCGGCCAGTGCGGGCTCCGCGGCTGAGAGGCGGGCGCGGGCCTGCGGGCCGGCGTCGGCGAGGTCGGCCAGGAGCGCGCGGTCGTAGTCCGGTGCGCGCTCGTCGTCGGCGAGCGGAGCGTCCGGTCCGTGCCGGCCGCTGCCCGATCCGACGACGACGAGCACCGTGCGCCGGTCCGCGTCCGCCAGGGAACGCCCGAGGTCGGAGAGTGCGGAAGCACCCGGCGCAGGCGTCACCTCGACGACCCGTACCGCGGCGGAGGTGCCGACCTGCCCGAGCAGGTGGAGCGCGACCGCGGCAGCGACGGACGGCTGCCCTGCGCCGGTCGCGTCATCCGCCAGAGTGAACTCGCGGGTCGGCCAGCGCACGAGGGCGTCGGGAACCCCGGCCGCCGCGAGCGAGCTGGTGACCGGACCGCCCAGGATCCTGTCCGTGGCGCCGGGCGCGACGATCACGACCACGTCGGGCTCTGCGCCGACGACCTGAGCGATCGCCGAGAGCGCGGCCGCGCGCAGCCCCTGGACCGGGTCCGCGGACCCAGCCGCACCCTCGACCAGGAGTGCCGTTTCGGGCACGAGGGCGGCAGCGACGAGCATCCCCCGACGGTAGCGGCCAGACGATGGGACTCTGCTCACTGCGCCCGACATCCGGCCGAGGCGCCGGTATGGTCGTGCGCATGAGCTCGTTCGGGGATCGTGCGCGGCGTTGGTTCCGCGGACCCGCACGCCCCTCGAGCACCCGTCCGGTCACACCGATCCCGACGGACGACGAGGAGCTGCACGACCGCGTCGCCGAGCTGCTGGCCAAGGAGCTCGGCGTTGCGGAACCCGCCTCGGACCTGCCGTCGGACGTGTCGCCCGCGCGCATCGCGGCGTGGATGACCGACAACTCGTTCTCGTACTTCGTCGACAACGACGGCGACCTCGGTGGCCTGTGGCGCGGGCGACTCTTCTACTTCTTCCTGTTCGGCGAAGACTCCGAGATCCTCCAGATCCGCGGTCAGTGGCACCGCGAGGTCGCCATCGAGCGTCTCGAGGAGGTGCTCGACATCTGCAACGAGTGGAATGCCGACCGCATCTGGCCCAAGGCCTACGTCCGCGTCCGCGACAACGGCCGCATCCACGTGGTGTCCGAGGTCGCGACGGACCTCGAGCACGGCGCCACCGACGCCCAGCTCAGCCAGATGCTCTTCTGCGGCCTCTCGACAGGGAGCATGTTCTTCGACGCGCTCGACGAGCGGTACCCGGACCCTGCGGGGGTGAGCCCGTGAGCCCTCCGAAGGGCGTCTTCGCCCGCACGTTCGCGAGCGGGGTGCAGCGATGAGCGGCCCCGGCTGGCTGCTGCGCGTGCTCGGCGGGCTGCCCAAGCCGACCAAGAAGCCGATCCCTGGCGACGAGCCGCCGCACGTGCTCACGCGCGAACGCATCGCGGACTACCTGGTCGGGCGTGGGTACCGGTTCGTCGTCGACGACGACGGGGACCTCACGGGCACCTGGGACGGCAGCCGGTTCTGGTTCCTGATGCTCGGTGAGCAGCAGGAGATCCTGCAGGTCCGTGGCCGGTGGCACCGCAGCCTCCCTCTCGACCAGCGCGCCGGGGCCGCTCTCGCCGTCAACGACTGGAACCGCGAGCGGATCTGGCCCAAGGCGTACCTGCGCGAGGAGGAGGGCGTCCTCGCGCTGTACAGCGAGGTGTCCGCGGACTTCGAGCCGGGCGTGACCGACCTGCAGCTGGCCCAGCTGCTGGCGTGCGGGCTGGGCACCGGAGTGCAGATGTTCTCGACGCTCGAGTCGCTGCTCCCCCGCGACGACGTCACACCTCCGGACGTCCCGGACAACTGACCCGCACGGACGGTGACGCCAACTCGCCTTGCTGCTTGGCGCAGCGACGAGCTCTGGATCGGGAGCCTCGGCTAGCGACGGCCGATCGTCGGCAGACCGAGCACGACGGGGCCCGCCGGACCGCCGGTCCCGCACGCGTCTGCCGCACCGCCGTGGCTGTGCTCCTCGTCGGAACCCTGCCTGCGCTCCCAGGCGTCGCCCGCTCGCGTGCGTCGGACGGCGAACCGGCCAGCGGGCATCAGCGCGGAGTCCGCGACCAGGTGGTACGGCGCGGCATAGGTGACGTCGACGCTGGCCAGGTCCCCGGGACGCGGCACCTCACCGCCTTCGGGCACAGCCAGGTGGACCAGCCGGTTGTCGGCAGCACGGCCCGTGAGACGGTGCGACGCGCCGTCCTTGCGTCCCTCGGCCTCGGCGATCAGCACCTCGACGGTCCGCCCGACCTGCGCCCTGTTCTCCTCGAGCGAGATGCGGTCCTGCAGTGCGGCGAGCCGGACGTAGCGCTCCTGCACGACGGCCTTGGGCAGCTCGTCGGGCAGATCGAACGCCGCGGTGCCCGGACGGGGTGAGTACTGGAACGTGAACGCCGACGCGAACCGGGACGCCTCCACGACGCGCAGCGTCTCCTCGAAGTCCTCCTCGGTCTCACCGGGGAAGCCGACGATGATGTCGGTCGTGATCGCCGCGTCGGGCATGGCCTCGCGCACACGGTCGAGGATGCCGAGGAACTTGTCCGACCGGTACGAGCGACGCATCGCGCGCAGGATGCGGTCCGAGCCCGACTGCAGCGGCATGTGCAGCTGCGGCATGACGGTCGGGGTCTGCGCCATCGCCTCGATCACGTCGTCGGTGAACGCGGCCGGGTGCGGCGATGTGAACCGCAGCCGCTCGAGGCCGTCGACCGTGCCCGCGGACCGCAGGAGCTTGGCGAACGCGCCTCGGTCGCCGAAGCCGACGCCGTACGAGTTCACGTTCTGCCCGAGCAGCGTCACCTCCACGGCACCCTGCCCGACGAGCGCCTCGACCTCGGCCAGGATCTCCCCCGGCCGGCGATCGCGCTCCTTGCCGCGCAGGTGCGGCACGATGCAGAACGTGCAGGTGTTGTTGCAGCCCACGCTGATCGACACCCAGCCCGCGTAGACCGACTCGCGGCGCGTCGGCAGCGTGGACGGGAAGACCTTGAGGGACTCCTCGATCTCGACCTGCGCCTCGGCGTTGTGGCGGGCACGCTCGAGCAGCACCGGCAGGACGTCCAGGTTGTGCGTGCCGAAGACGACGTCGACCCACGGCGCTCGCTCGACGATGCCCGCGCGGTCCTTCTGCGCGAGGCAGCCGCCGACGGCGATCTGCATGCCGGGGCGTGCACGCTTCGTACCGGCGAGCCTGCCCAGGTTGCCGTAGAGCTTGTCGGCTGCGTTCTCCCGGACCGCGCAGGTGTTGATGACGATGACGTCGGCGTCCTCGGCCGCCGCGTCGGCCGGGCTGGCCGCCACGTAGCCCGCCTGCTCGAGCATCCCCGCCATGTGCTCGGAGTCGTGCACGTTCATCTGACAACCGAGCGTCTTGACCACGTAGGTGCGCACGGCAGATCCACCGAGGGCATCCTCGGTGGTGGGGAGCGGGCTGGTGGACATCACCGTCAAGGGTACGGCCGGTCTCCGGACCTGAGGATCATGGCTATACGGAGTCGAACATTTCTGACTAGCATGCACATATGGGGGAATGTTCTGGGGCGCCGCCGCCTCAAGCAATCGATTGACGTGCCGGTCCGATTCTGGGAGTTCACAAGAATCCGGGGACCGCGCGTCCCCAAAGCTCCGACCTCACCGTTGCGTACCGTGCGGTCGTCATGATCATGGGGTGGGTCGAGCCGTGGAGGGCCGACCGGCCGCGCGCACCGACGCGCCATGCCAGGGCAGGTCAGCGGCGTCTCGACGCTGCCCAGGACCGCGTCCGGGCGCCGAGCCCGTCTGCGGAATAGCCGTCCACCGGGGATTTCTTTCTGGACGCTTGTGCAGATCGCCAAAAAGCCCGGGACCACGTCGGGACATTGTCGCCCCGATCAACGGTGGCGCCGTCGGCGCGACATTCCCGACCCGCCATGCCATCTCGGGCAGAAGGCCTGTGATGTCGACACAAACAGGGGGAACGCACGATGAGAATGACACGACTGTGCACGGAACATGCGGAGGCGGCTGTGCTCGCCCGCCGTAGCGGGGACGACGCCACGGGCGCCGTCGGTGATGCATCATGAGCGACCTGATCCCGGTCTCCGAGACCTCGTTGCCCGTGAGCGCCACGTTCATAGGACAGGTCACCGGCTCGATCCGGCTGTCCATCAAGGGCGTCCTGCGCGTCAAGGTCGAGCCGCCGGAGCCCGGGACGAACCCGCCACCGCCGTTCGTGGTCGGCGAGACCTACCCGGACGAGACGACAGTAGGTGCGGGCATCATCCGCCCCTACCCGACGAACGTCGTCACGACCCCGACGACCTTCACCGGGACGGCGACGGAGCCGATCGTCGACACCATCTTCGAGAACCTCGTGACCATCGACGGGCAGGGCTTCGAGTTCGAGAACTGCGTCTTTCGCGGCCCCGCCGAACGGACGACCGGCTCCAACCTCATCAACGTGTTCTCCGACTCGAGCGGGACGGTGCTGCGGTACTGCGACATCAACCCGCAGACGGAGTCGTCCTACTGGAACGGCATCGGGTACAAGCGCTACCGGCTCGAGCAGTGTCACGTCTGGGGCTGCACAGACGCGTTCGCGGCGTTCGCCCTCCAGGACGACCCGGACCCGTCGGTCGACGTGAAGATCATCGGCACCTGGGCGGAGAAGCTCTCGCAGTTCAAGCCGGACGTCGCTGGGAACCGCGACGTGACGCACAACGACGTCATCCAGTGCCAGGGCAACGTCGGTCCCGACGACGACATCCTGATCGACGGGTGCCGGTTCGACGGCTACCACTCCCTCGAGCAGTCCGACCCGACGCCCCCGCAGCACACGCAGATCAGCGCGATCATGATGACGCCGAGCGGCTCGTGCCAGGACCGGGTCTGCCTGACCGCGCGCCGCTCCTGGTTCACGGGTGGCGTCTTCACCCTGAACGCGACGGCTCCCTCGCTCGGGCTCTCGGTGCTCGTCCTGGAGGACAACATCTGGGAGGCGCCGCGCAGCGGCGGGCCGTCTGCTGCCATCGCGATCGACACGGTCCTGACCAACAGGACAGTCACCGGAAACCTCTACGCCGACGGCAGTCCCGTCCCGATCTTCAACGGCTGACGAGCTCCGAGAACGCCCCGGGCACCGGGGCGTTCTCGGCCTTCGCCCTCGACGAGCCCCTTTCCCCACCGTGCGAGGTCGGGCGATCCGTCCTAACGTGTCTGGATGGCGGACCTTCCGGCGGCGCCCCCGCCTGTGCACGCACACGATGCGCTGGTCTCGCTGAGAGGCGTGGACAAGCACTTCGGATCCCTGCACGTCCTCCAGAACATCGACCTCACCGTGGCTCGCGGTGAGGTCGTCGTCATCATCGGCCCTTCCGGCAGCGGCAAGTCGACGCTCTGCCGCACGATCAACCGCCTCGAGACCATCGACTCGGGCACGATCGAGGTCGACGGCCGGAGCCTCCCTCAGGAGGGCCGAGACCTCGCCAGGCTGCGGGCCGACGTCGGCATGGTGTTCCAGTCGTTCAACCTGTTCGCGCACATGACCGTGCTGCAGAACGTGGTGCTCGGACAGGTCAAGGCCAAGGGCGTCAAGACGTCGAGGGCGCGCGCGACGGCCATGGAGCTGCTGGAGCGGGTCGGGGTCGCGGACCAGGCCAGCAAGCTTCCCGCACAGCTGTCCGGAGGCCAGCAGCAGCGCGTCGCGATCGCGCGCGCCCTCGCGATGCAGCCGAAGGTCATGCTCTTCGACGAGCCGACCTCGGCCCTGGACCCCGAGATGATCAACGAGGTGCTCGACGTCATGGTCGGGCTCGCCAAGGACGGGATGACGATGCTCGTCGTCACGCACGAGATGGGCTTCGCGCGCCGTGCCGCGAACCGTGTCGTCTTCATGGACGGCGGGCAGATCGTCGAGGAAGCCGACCCCGAGACGTTCTTCACCGCCCCCACGAGCAACCGGGCCCGCGACTTCCTGTCCAAGATCCTGACCCACTGAGAAGACCCGAAACGACACCGCGCAACACACACACACAAAGGGGAATCGACGATGCGCACAGGACGACGGATCACAGCGATCGCTGCCGCAGCGATGCTCGCGCTCGCGGGCTGTTCGAGCAGTGACGACGACTCGGGCGACGCCGGCTCCACGGGCGACGCGTCGGAGAGCAGCGGTGGAGCCGAGGGCACCGTCCGCATCGGCATCAAGTTCGACCAGCCGGGGCTCGGCTTCAAGGACGGCGACGAGTACACCGGCTTCGACGTCGACGTGGCCAAGTACGTCGCCAACGAGCTCGGGTACGGCGAGGACCAGATCGAGTTCGTGCAGTCACCGTCTGCCCAGCGGGAGAACCTGCTGGAGACCGGGCAGGTCGACATGATCTTCGCGACGTACTCGATCACCGACAAGCGCAAGGAGGTCGTCTCGTTCGCCGGCCCCTACTTCGTCGCCGGCCAGGACCTCCTGGTCGCGGCGGACGACGACTCGATCCAGGGACCCGAGGACCTCGAGGGCAAGAACCTCTGCTCGGTGACCGGGTCCACGTCGGCGCAGCGCATCAAGGACGAGTACGCGGCAGGCACGAACCTGCTCGAGCAGCCGGGGTACGCCGAGTGCGTGACCGCCCTCACGGCCGGATCGGTCGACGCCGTCACGACGGACGACATCATCCTGGCCGGTCTGGCCGCCGTGCCCGCGAACAAGGGCAAGGTCAAGGTCGTCGGCAACCCGTTCTCCGAGGAGAACTACGGTGTCGGTCTCCCCAAGGGCAGCGACAAGTGCGAGGCGATCAACGCCGCGATCACCAAGATGGTCGACGACGGCACCTGGGATCAGCTCCTCGCCGACAACGTCGGTGCGTCGGGCTACGAGGCGAACACGGAGCTCAACCCGCCCGAGCCCGCCGCCTGCAGCTGACCGCCGCGTCCCGGAGGTCCACCACGGACCTCCGGGACGCCTCGACGACACGGCTTCCGGGGTGGGGGCCTTGACCGAGAAGGAGGGTCGGTGGACGACGGGTTTCTCGAGCAGTTCCTGTCCTTGTTCGACGAGTTCGACGTCGCCGCTGCCTTCTGGGTGAACATCCAGCTCACCCTCTACGCAGGGATCCTCGGCCTCGTGCTCGGCACGGTGCTGGCCACCATGCGCATCTCCCCCGTGCCGAGCCTGCGGTGGGCGGGGTCCGCGTACGTCACCGTGTTCCGGAACACGCCGCTCACGATCATCATGGTGTTCACGGTGCTCGGACTCTGGGGGCAGCTCCGCTGGACCTTGTCGCCCGACTTCACGACGAACTTCTTCCGCTTCGCCGTCGTCGCGCTGACCGTCTACCACGCCGCCTTCTTCTGCGAGGCCCTGCGTTCCGGCGTCAACACGGTGCCGATCGGCCAGGCCGAGGCCGCCCGGGCGATCGGGCTCAGCTTCCTTCCCGCCGCACGGCTCGTGATCCTGCCCCAGGCGTTCCGCGGGTCCATCGCGCCGCTCGGCAACGTGCTCATCGCCCTGATCAAGAACTCGACCGTCGCGGCCGCTGCGGGCGTCGCGGAGGCCGCCGGGCTCATGAAGACGATGATCGAGTTCAGGCCGGACGTGATCATCGCGATCTTCCTGACCTTCGCGTTCGGGTTCGTCGTCCTCGTCGTACCCGTCGGGCTGTTGACCACCTCGTTGTCCCGACGCCTGGCGGTGGTCCGATGACCGACTCCCCGCTCTTCGACGCCCCCGGGCCACGGGCACGTCGACGGATGGTGTGGATCAACGTCGTCGGCGCCATCGTCGTGGCCGGGATCGCGTTCCTCCTGCTGCGGGCGCTGGCGGCGAAGGGCCAGCTCGAGGCGAGCCTGTGGAACCCGTTCGCCGGCTCACGGGCCTGGGAGAACTTCCTGCTGCCCGGGCTTGTCGACACGCTCAAGGCGGCAGGGATCTCGATCGTGACCTCGAGCATCTTCGGCGCCGTGTTCGGCATCGGGCGGCTCTCCCGCTCGGCATTCGTCCGCGGAGTCAGCGGGGCGGTCGTCGAGTTCTTCCGGGCCGTCCCGGTCCTGCTGATGATGATCTTCTTCTACCTCGGCATCGCGCGCCTGCACGTCGTCGAGCCTGCCGACCTGCCACTGGTCGCCGTCGTTCTCGGGCTGACGTTCTACAACGGCTCGGTCTTCGCCGAGCTCATCCGGTCCGGCGTCCACAGCCTGCCGCGCGGGCAGCGGGAGGCGGCCCTCGCGGTCGGGCTACGACCGGGCCAGTCGCTGCGACTGATCGAGGTCCCGCAGGCGCTCATCGCGATGCTCCCGGCGCTCGCGAGCCAGCTGGTGGTCATCCTCAAGGACACCGCCCTCGGCTCGATCATCACGTACCCCGACCTGCTCGACGCCGCCCGGCGACTGGGTTCCGGCGGCGGCAACATCCTGCAGGCGCTGATCGTCGCCGCTGCCATGTTCATCGTCATCAACTACGCGCTGACCCGACTGGCCGGCCTCCTGGCCCAGCGCGTCGGGGGCCGGACCGCGGGTCGGCCACGGGCCGAGGCCCCAGGACTGGCAGTCGGCCCGGGCGCTCGGTGACGGGCGTCGGCCCGCAGTCGCGCTCGGCGAGGCGGCCGTGGTTGGGCTCCGTGAGGAGGCCGCAGCCGCGCACGGTGAGGAGCGTCAGCCCGCAGTCGCGCTCGCGCGGATCTCGCGCACGACGGTCACCTTGATCTCGCCCGGATAGGCCAGGTCGGACTCGATGTGCCGCGCGATCGCCACCGCGAGCTGCGGCAGTGCGTAGTCGTCCACCTCGGACGGCTCGACGACGACGCGCACCTCTCGGCCGGCAGACATGGCAAGTGCCCGTCGCACCCCGGCGTGGGCGGCGACGAGCTGCTCGAGCTTGTCGATGCGCTCGACGTACTGGTCGAGCTCCTCACGACGAGCGCCCGGGCGAGCCGCCGAGATCGCGTCGGCGACCTGGACCAGCACCGCCTCGACCGTCTCCGGCGGGACCTCGTCGTGGTGCGCGGCGATCGCGTTGACGACGGCGGCTGACTCACCGTTCCGTCGCGCGAGCTCCGCTCCGACAGCCGCGTGCGTGCCCGGCACCTCGGACGTCAGCGCCTTGCCCAGATCGTGCAGGAGTGCGCCGCGCCGGGCGACCTCGACGTCAGCACCGACCTCCGCGGCCAGCGCAGCAGCGAGCAGAGCGGTCTCGACGAGGTGCTCGAGCACGTTCTGCCCGTAGCTCGTGCGCAGCCGGAGCCGACCGAGCGTCTGGACCAGGGTCGGGTGCAGGCCGGCGACGCCCACGCGCTCCGCGGCGTCGTGACCGGCAGCCTCGGTTCGCTCCCCGGCGGCCGCGAGCGCCTCGGCGTACGCCTGCTCGATGCGCTGGGGATGGATGCGGCCGTCGGCCATGAGTGCCTCGAGCGTCACCTCTGCGACCTCACGGCGCTCGGGGTCGTAGCAGGACAGCACGACGGAACCCGGCTGGTCGTCCACGAGCACGTTCACGCCGGTCAGCGCCTCGAAGGACCGGATGTTCCGCCCCTCCTTGCCGATGATGCGGCCCTTCATGTCGTCGGACGGCAGCGGCAGGACCGCGATCGCCGACTGCGAGCTGGTCGCCAGGGCGAGTCGCTGCACGGCGGTCGTGACGATCCGACGAGCTCGCGCGTCGGCCGTGCGGCGGGCCTGGGCCTCCGCGCGGCGTACCTGCGCGGCCGCGTCGTTCTCCGCCTGTGTCGTGATGCGCCGGGTGAGCTCGTGACGTGCGTCGTCCGCGGTGAGACCCGAGACCGACTCGAGCTCGGCGCGCGCCGCAGACTCTGCGTCCGCCAGGCGACGCGCGATCTCGCGATCTGCGTCCTCGCGCAGCCTGGCCGTCTCGCGCTGGTCCTCGGAGACCGCTTCGGCGCGGGCTCGCGTCTTGCGCTGCAGCTCCTCGACCTCCGTGCGCTCGTCGGCCAGCACCTGCTCGCGCTCGGCGGCACGTCGGTCACGACGCTCGGCGTCGGCCAGCAAGGCACGAGCCTCGTCCTTGATCGTCGCGACGTCCTCGCTCGCCCGAGCGCGCTGGATGGCAGCCTCGCGACGGGCGACGAGCACGAGCACGAGGGCCACCAGGCAGGCGCCGAGCAGGCCGACGACCGTGGCCAGTGCGCCTGAGTCCACTGAGTCATCCTTCGGTAGTCGTCCGCGCTTCCGGGCGCTTCGCCGGTGCCTTCGCTGACGCCCATTGTCGCCCAGGTGGGGCCATGCTTTGTTGGTCCGCCACCCGGGCGAACCGGATGACTTAGGCCCCTGTGCGATCAGGACGCTAGGACATGGTCCCGAGGTCGTCGAGATCCTCGCCCGCGGCACCGATGGCGGCCAGCTCTTCGCGCACCAGCCGAGACACCAACCCGGGCGGGTACCCCTTGCGCCCGAGCGCAGCGTAGGTGCGCCGCGCCCGTGTCTGCGCGTCCAGGGTCGAGGTCGACGCCAGCTTGCGGCGGACCAGTGCCCGCGCGGCCGTCTCCTCGTCGTCGCTGTCGACCTCTTCGAGCGCCGCGCCGGCCAGCTCGTCGTCGATCCCCTTGCGACGCAGCTCCACCGCGATCGCACGCCGGGACAGGCCCCGCTCGGCGTGCCGCGTCCGCACGAGCATCCGCGCGAACTCTTCGTCATCGATCAGCCCGACCTCGGTGAACCGGTCGAGCACCTTCTCGGCGACCGCCTCGGGGACGTCCTTGCGCGCCATGGCGTCGGCGAGCTGAGCACGGCTGCGAGCGGCGCCGGTCAGGAGCCGCAGCGCGATCGCGCGCGCCACGGACTCCTGGTCCGGTTCGGCGTCCTGTGCGGCCGCGCCGGCAAGGGGCGGCTCGTTGCCGCGCCGCCCCTGCCGGCTCGTACCGAACGTCATGCGTCAGGAGCCTCAGAAGTCGACAGGCGCCGGAGCGTCGGCTGGAGCGTCGAGCCGTGCCCCGATGCCGAGCTTCTCCTTGATCTTCTTGTCGAGCTCGTTGGCCAGATCCGGGTTGTCCTTGAGGAACGTGCGGGCGTTCTCCTTGCCCTGGCCCAGCTGGTCGCCCTCGTACGTGTACCAGGCACCGGACTTGCGCACGAAGCCGTGCTCCACGCCCATGTCGATGAGGCTTCCCTCGCGGGAGATGCCGACGCCGTAGAGGATGTCGAACTCCGCCTGCTTGAAGGGCGGCGCCATCTTGTTCTTGACCACCTTGACGCGGGTCCGGTTGCCGACCGCCTCCGTGCCCTCCTTGAGGGTCTCGATGCGACGGATGTCGAGGCGCACCGAGGCGTAGAACTTGAGCGCCTTGCCACCGGTCGTCGTCTCGGGCGAACCGAAGAACACACCGATCTTCTCGCGCAGCTGGTTGATGAAGATGGCCGTGGTCCCGGACTGGCTGAGCGCGCCGGTGATCTTGCGCAGCGCCTGCGACATGAGCCGCGCCTGCAGACCGACGTGGCTGTCACCCATCTCGCCCTCGATCTCGGCCTTGGGCACGAGCGCCGCGACCGAGTCGATGACCACGATGTCGATGGCACCGGAGCGGATCAGCATGTCCATGATCTCGAGCGCCTGCTCACCGGTGTCCGGCTGCGAGACGAGCAGCGCGTCCGTGTCCACGCCGAGTCTCTTGGCGTACTCGGGGTCGAGCGCGTGCTCGGCGTCGATGAAGGCCGCGATGCCGCCGGCGCGCTGCGCGTTGGCGACCGCATGCAGGGCCACCGTCGTCTTGCCGGAGGACTCCGGACCGTAGATCTCGACGACGCGGCCGCGGGGCAGCCCGCCAATTCCGAGCGCGACGTCCAGCGCGATGGAACCGGTGGGGATCACCTCGACGGGGGCACGCCCGTCGTCGCCGAGGCGCATGATCGATCCCTTGCCGAACTGGCGGTCGATCTGGCTCAGTGCTGCCTCGAGGGCCTTTTCGCGATCCTGTGGTGCGGCCATGTGTGCGACCTCGTCTGTCTCGAGCAGCAGCTGCTGCGGTACGGGGGCTGGTCTTGTCACGAGTGACGCTATGTCCGACCACCGACATCCCGACCTGGCCGCCCCGTCCCCGTGATCCAGCAGGTGCTGGCGGGGGCTGTGGACGGCTCGGTCGCTCACTCGCAGGCCCACCATACCGAACAGATGTTCGATCGCACGCGACACGCCGCGAGTGTCGCTACGCCAGCACCAGCTGCTCTCCCGGCTCGACCGCGTGCACCTCGAGCCCCGGTGCCTCCCGCGCTGCGGCTGCCGCGAACGCGGGTCCCGCGCGGTCCATCCACCCCGGGGGCAGGCGTCGGGACACCGGTGCGTGCAGCGTGCCCCAGTGCACGGGGACCGCGCTGCGCACGCCGGCGGTGACACACGCGTGCACGGCCTGCACGGGATCCATGTGCCCGCCGGACAGCCGGGGCCCCCAGCCGCCGACGGGGATGAGCGCGAGGTCGATCGGCCCGCCCGCGAGCGCCGGGAGGTCCGCCATCGCGCCGAACGGTGACGTGTCGCCGGCGAACCAGATCCGGTAGCTCGGCGTGCTGATCAGGAACCCGTTCGCGGCGTTGGGCCGGTGCGGCATGGGACGGTGGACGTGCACGGCCGTCACCAGGCGCACCCGCACGGAGGAACCCGGGACGTCCCACCAGTCATGATCGGGCAGCCCTGCCGCACCCTCGACGCCCCGGCGGCGGAGCCAGCGCGCGTTGGCCGGAGCGGTCAGCACCGGCGTGCCCGGCAGCTGCCGCAAAGAGCCGAGCTCGGCGTGGTCGTGGTGCAGGTGGGAGAGCAGGACCGCCGCGGCCCCCTCCCAGTCGGACCGCCGCGGCGCGGCACCTCGTCGGCGCAGCAGCCCGGCGTGGCGCAGCAGGAGCGGATCGGTGAGGAGCCGCACTCCGTCGAGGTCCAGCACCGTGCTCGCGTGCCCCAGCCAGCGCAGGGACACGGTCACGGCCGAAGTCCCTCCGCGGCCGCCCACCGGATCAGCTGCTCGTGCACGGACTCGGCACCGACCAGGATCTCGTCGTCGCCCACCGGCTCACGCAGCCCGTCGTCCATCGCCCAGCGCGACGGGTGCAGCAGGAAGGCATGGTTCTGTGCCCCACCGATGCCGCCGTGCGAGCCGACCTGGCCCTCGAACGCGTGCACGTGGCCGGTCGGGCCGACCGTGGAGATGAGCAGCAGGTCACCCGTGTGCGGCAGCCGGGCCGCCCGCATGAGGTCCGGCCGTCCGCGCGGACCGTACGGCAGCAACGGGTCCTCCCCCTCGGGCTTCGCGTCGTCCTGCTCGAGCAGGACCAGCCCGCGCGGTCCGATCGCGACGAGCCCGCGGTCGAAGGTGTCGACGACGACCACCCCGACGCCCTCCCGCTCGGCCAGACCGGTGACCAGGCCGGGCCAGCGCTCCTGGAACTCCTCGAGGGTCAGCCGGTGGTCGACCCGCGGGAACCACACGAGGCCGAGGTTTCCGGAGCCGACCGTGACCACGTCGGGCAGGTCGTCGGCGTCCTGCTGCTTGGGACGACCCTGGTCCGGGCCGAGCACGGCGGCACCGCGGGACAGGTTCAGAGCGCTGTTGACCAGCGCGTTCAGCGGTCCCCAGTCCTCGCCGGTACCGCTGTCGACGCCGTCCGCAGCCGGCTCGGCCATGAGGGAACGGACCGTGTCCAGGAGCGTCTCGCCACCGAGCTGTTCGTAGGTCGCGCCGAGCGCCTGCCCGTGGTCGGACAGGACGACGATCTCGTAGTCGCGCGGTGCGACGGCGACGACGCGTTCGAGCGTGCCGAGCACGCGGTCGAGGCCCTCGAGCGCACGCAGCGACTCCGGTCGGGTGGGTCCTGCGTGGTGCGCGATCTCGTCGTAGTCCACGAGGTCGACGTAGACGGTCGGGTCCCCGCGCAGCAGTGCCTCGGCGATGAGCGACGTGTTGAGGTCCCGCAGCAGGACGTTGCTGATGCCGCGCAGCACCACGTACCACCCGGCTCGGGAGATGCGGGGCTGCACGTCGCGCACGCGCTGACGACGCGCCTGGTAGAGCTCCTTGAGCATCTCGCCCGCCGACACCGTGACCGCACGTGCGAGCACGAACGGGCTGGCGAAGAACCGCACGTAGGCCGGACCCGGGCCCAGGCCACCGTCCGGACCCTTGGTGCGCGAGCGGCTCATCACCACGTAGGCGGTCGCCGCGTCACCCGAGAACATGGTCGAGATCGCGGACCCACCACCGGCGAGCAGTCCCTTGCCCGTGCTCAACCGCGCCTCGACGAGCGCTGCGTCCTCCGGGTGGTTCGTCACGACGAGGCGCCCGAGGTCCCGGTCCCACCAGCGGAACGCAGGGATCTGGCCGGAGTCGCCGTGCAGGAGCCCTGCCTGGCTGGCGGGCGTGGTCGACGGGATGCGCGCCCACCACTCCTCCAGCACGTGGTCGCCGGCCGTGATCCAGCGCTGGATGTTCGGCGCCAACCCCGCCTCGATGGCCTCCTTCAGGACCGGCAGGGCGACGCCGTCGAGCTGGACGACGAGCATCCCGGCCGCACGCGGCGTGCCGTCGGCCGGCTCGACGATGCCCTTGCGGCGGGCCTGGCGGCGGGCACGGCGCACGACCACCGAGATGACGTAGTCGCTGTCGTTCGCCCCCATGATCCAGCGGCCGATCGCCATGACGATCGCGGTGAGGACGAGGACGGCCAGGACGTCGCCGAGGTTGTCCGCGTCGATCCCGGGCACGAGCGCGAGCGCGATCCACAGCACCGCGATCTGCGCCAGCAGGCCCAGACCCAGGGCGAGGACGGCGCTGCCCCGACGCGCAAGGAAGCGCAGCGGAGCGCCCAGGAGGAGGTCCCCGAGGGCGACGACGACCGCCGCCGCCAGGATCGAGGCAGGCGAGTCTGACCGCACGCCGTCGATGAGCCAGACCGCGACCGCGAGGCCCAGGGTCGTGGTGACGAGCGTGAGCACGGCTTCGCCGATGTCCTGCAATGTGGGCACCCACGCGCGAACGCGCCTGCCGGTCGGGGACGTCATCGTGTGTGTCTCTCCTCAGGACCGGGGTGGCGCCGGGCGGCGGGCGTCCGCGCCCCAACGCTCGTTCTCGGGTATCTGGAGCTCGTCGCACAGGGCGTGCCAGACGTTGCGGGGCTCCTCGTTCTCTTCGAGCGCCTGGATCGCCGTGCGCTGGCCGAGACCACCGAGCACCAGCTCGCGCGTGAGCTCTCGCCCGTGCGCGGCGCCCAGGACCTCGTCCACCAGCTGCCAGAACTCGCGATACCTCACGGGGCACAGCCTGCCACCTGCACAGGAGTCGGCGGGCCCCCGTCTGATGAGCGCTGTCGGGTGTCGGTGCATGCGGACACAATGACCACGTGGTGCTGAGGCGATTCTCCGACCCGACCCAGGCGTGGTTCTCGGGTGCCTTCGCTGAGCCCACGGCCGCCCAGCTCGGCGCGTGGACCGCGGTCGCCGGTGGTGACCACGCACTCGTCGTCGCACCGACCGGGTCCGGGAAGACGCTCGCGGCGTTCCTGTGGGCGGTGGACGGACTCCTGACCGGTGAGGTTCCCGCCGATCCCGTCGAGCGTTGTCGCGTCCTGTACGTCTCACCGCTCAAGGCGCTCGCCACGGACGTCGAGCGGAACCTGCGCTCGCCGCTGGTCGGCATCCGGCAGGCCGCGCAGCGCCTGGGCGCCACGCTGCCCGACGTCACGGTCGGCATCCGGACCGGAGACACGCCGCCCAGCGAGCGCCGGGCCTTCGCGACGAAGCCGCCGGACATCCTGATCACGACGCCCGAGTCGCTCTACCTCGTGCTCACCTCGGGCGCCCGCGCCGGGCTCGCGGGGGTGCGCACGGTGATCATCGACGAGATCCACGCGGTGGCCGCGACGAAGCGGGGCGCACACCTCGCCCTCTCCCTCGAACGCCTCGACGCACTGCTGGACCGGCCGGACGGGCCGGGACCCGCGCAGCGGATCGGGTTGTCCGCGACGGTGCAGCCGGTCGAGGCGGTCGCGGAGTTCCTCGGCGGCGCGCGGACGCCGCAGGACGGCGGCCGTGCGGTCGTGGTCGTCCAGCCGCCGTCGACCAAGAAGATCGTGGTGGACGTGGTGGTCCCGGTGCCGGACCTCGCGGACCTGCGCGCGGCCGGGTCGATGCCGGAGCAGGACCTCTCGGGAGCCGCCGACGCTCCGCTGGTGCGGGCGTCGATCTGGCCGCACGTCGAGGAGCGCGTCGTCGACCTCGTCGCGGAGCACCGGTCCACGCTCGTGTTCACCAACTCGCGGCGCGGCGCGGAGCGGCTCACCGCGCGCATGAACGAGGTCTGGGCGGAGCGCCAGGGCGAGGACGTCGCCGATCCGGGCGCGCTCTCCCGTGCTGCGGCCGTTCCCGGGCAGTCCGGCACCGCCGTCGGCATCGACACGCGCGACGCCGCGACGATCCTCGCTCGTGCGCACCACGGGTCGATGAGCAGGGCCGAGCGGACCCGGACCGAGTCCGAGCTCAAGGCGGGCAACCTCCCGGCCGTCGTCGCCACGAGCTCGCTCGAGCTGGGCATCGACATGGGAGCCATCGACCTCGTCGTCCAGGTGGGTGCACCGCCGTCGGTCGCCAGCGGCCTGCAGCGGGTGGGCCGCGCCGGGCACCAGGTCGGTGCGGTGTCGCGCGGCATCGTGTTCCCGACGTTCCGCGGGGAGCTCGTCGCGGCAGCCGTCACGGCCGAGCGCATGCGGACCGGCACCCTTGAGCCGATGCATGTCCCGCGCAACCCGCTCGACGTGCTCGCGCAGCAGATCGTGGCGATGGTCGCGGTCGAGGACTGGTCGCTCGACGAGCTGTCGGCTGTCGTCCGGCGCGCGGCACCGTTCTCCGGGCTGGGCGAGGCAACCTTGCGGGCTGTCCTCGACATGCTCGCCGGGCGGTACCCGAGCGAGGAGTTCGCCGAGCTGCGGCCGCGCGTCGTCTGGGACCGCGTCCGCGACGTGCTCAGCGGCCGGCCCGGATCCCTCCGGCTCGCGGTGACCAGCGGAGGGACGATCCCGGACCGTGGGATGTACGGGGTCTTCCTCGCCGGTGGCGCGACGACGAGCGACGTGCCGGTCGACGCGGAACGCAGCGGCGGCGCGATCCGCGGCGGCAAGCGCGTGGGCGAGCTGGACGAGGAGATGGTCTACGAGTCGCGCGTCGGCGACATGTTCACGCTCGGTTCGAGCACGTGGCGCATCGACGACATCACACCCGACCGTGTGCTGGTCACACCCGCCCCCGGGGTGCCCGGCAGGCTCCCGTTCTGGAAGGGCGACGCCCCGGGCCGGCCCGCAGAGCTCGGTCGCGCGATGGGTGGCTGGGTCCGCGAGGTGCTCGGATCCGACGACGCGCGCGGACGGGTCGAGGCTGCGGGACTGGACGCGTGGGCGGCCGACAACCTGCTGAGCTACCTGACCGAGCAGCAGGCGGCCACGGGAGAGGTCCCCTCCGACACCACGATCGTGGTCGAGCGGTTCCGTGACGAGCTGGGCGACTGGCGGGTCGTCGTGCACTCGCCGTACGGCGCCCGCGTGCACGCACCCTGGGCGATCGTCATCGGTGCACGTCTGCGGGAGAAGTACGGCGTGGACACGGCAGCCATGCACTCGGACGACGGCATCGTGCTGCGCCTGCCGGACATGCTCGACGCGAGCATCTCCCTCGGTGTCGACGATCCCTGGGCAGACCAGTCCGGTCCGGCCATCGACCTGGCCGACCTGCTGCTCGACCCCGACGAGGTGCTCGACGCGGTGCGTGCGGAGCTCGGCTCGTCCGCGATCTTCGGGGCACGGTTCCGTGAGGCGGCCAGCCGCGCGCTGCTGCTCCCCCGCCGCCGGCCCGACCGTCGCACGCCGCTGTGGCAGCAGCGGCAGCGGTCGGCGCAGCTGCTCTCGGTGGCCTCCGAGTACCCCGACTTCCCGATCCTGCTCGAGGCCGTGCGCGAGTGCCTCCAGGACGACTTCGACACCGACGCGCTCACCGCTCTCATGCGGGACATCGCCGCACGTCGAGTCCGGGTGGTCGAGGTGACGACGACGCAGCCCTCGCCGTTCGCGCAGTCCCTGCTGTTCGGCTACACCGCCCAGTTCCTCTACGACGGCGACGCGCCGCTGGCCGAGCGGCGGGCAGCCGCCCTGACCTTGGACCCGACGCTGCTGGCCGAGCTGCTCGGGCAGGGTGGCGAGTCCCAGCTCGCCGACCTGCTCGACCCCGACGCGGTCGTGCGCACGGAGGCCGAGCTGAGCGGTCGGGCGCCCGAGCGCCAGGCCGGCTCCATGGAGCAGGTCGCCGATGTCGTGCGTCGACACGGACCGCTGACAGCGGCAGAGGTGGCCGAGCGTGTGCAGCCGACGCTCACCGACCAGGTCGAGGGCTGGCTGTCGACCCTGGAAGGCAGCCGCAGGCTGATCCGCGTCCGGCTGGGCGGCGTCGCCGTCGAGCGGGCCGAGCAGTGGGCGGCGGTCGAGGACGCTGGTCGCCTGCGAGACGCGCTCGGCGTCGCCCTGCCCGTCGGTGTACCCGAGGTGTTCACCGAGCTGGTGCCCGACCCGGTGGGCGACCTCCTGCGCCGGCACGCCCGCACACGCGGACCGTTCACCGCCGCCTCGGCCGCCGCCCGGTTCGGCTGGGGTGTCGCGATCGTGACGGAGGCGCTGCGGCGGCTCGAACGAACCGGAGTCCTCGTGCAGGGAAGGCTGCGGCCCGACGTGCTGGGAGGTACCGGCGACGAGTTCTGCGACGCGGACGTGCTGCGTCAGCTGCGGCGGCGGTCGCTGGCTGCGTTGCGCGCGGAGGTCGAACCGGTCGCCCCGCAGGCGCTCGGCGTCTTCCTGCCCCGCTGGCAAGGGGTCCACCCCGTAGGCCGTTCGGCGCGCGCCTCGGCGACCGGGTCGCTGCGGGGAGTCGACGGCGTCGCCCGCGTGGTCGAGCAGCTCGCCGGCTCGGTGATGCCCGCCTCGGCGCTCGAGACCCACGTGCTGCCGGCTCGCGTGCCCGACTACGTCCCGGCGATGCTCGACGAGCTGACGGCAGCGGGCGAGGTCGTCTGGGCGGGGCACGGGGCGCTGGCGGGTCACGACGGGCTCGTCTCTCTGCACCCGGCCTCGGTCGCGGACCTGACGCTGCCACCGTTGGCCGCGGACCTCGTCGAGGACGCGCTGCACGAGGCCGTCCTGACCGCGCTCTCGGGCGGCGGCGCCTGGTTCCTCGGTGCGCTCACCGACCGGGTCCGCGAGCTGGTCGACGAGCCGCCCACGCAGGTCGACGTCGCCACGGCCGTCTGGGACCTCGTCTGGAACGGACGCGTCACGAACGACGGCCTGGCTCCGCTGCGGGCCTGGCTCGGCACCGGCACCACCGCGCACAAGACGAGAGCGGCGACACCGCGCGGTCGTGCGTTGCGGCCGCGGCTCGGTCTGCGCGCGGCCGTCCGTCCCGCCGACGCGGGCTCGTCCCGCGGCACCGCGCTGGCGGCCGGGGGTGGGCGATGGTCGCTCCTGCCCGCCCGAGAGGCAGATCCGACCCTCCGCGCGCACGCTCTCGCCGCCCAGCTGCTCGACCGGCACGGGATCCTGACCCGTGCGGTCGCCCCGGCCGAGGGGGTCGGCGCGCGGTTCGCGGACGTCTACAAGGTGCTGTCGGCGCTCGAGCAGGGTGGCCAGGTGCGGCGCGGCTACTTCGTCGAGCGGCTCGGCGGATCGCAGTTCGCACTTCCCGGCGCGGTGGATCGTCTGCGGGTCGACGCCCAGGTCGTGGAGCGCGCGTCCGACGTGGACGCACGGACCGAGCCGCTCGTGGTCGTGCTGGCCGCCACGGACCCGGCCAACCCCTACGGCGCGTCCCTGCCGTGGCCGACCGCCGCCACGGACGGTGGGCATCGACCGGGCCGCAAGGGCGGCGCGCTCGTCGTGCTGGTCGACGGCGCACTGGTGCTCTACCTGGAGCGAGGCGGTCGCACCCTGCTCTCGTTCTCGGCCGAGGCGTCGGTTCTGCTCGCAGCCGCCGACGGCCTCGCCGTCACCGCCCGGACTCGCCATGCTGGCCGGCTGACGATCGCGAGGCTCGACGGCATCGAGGTGCTGGGCGGAGGTGCGCTGCACGGGGACGTCGGGCAGGCGCTCGTCGCCGCGGGGTTCGCGCCGACCCCCCGCGGTCTGCGCCTCCCGGGTCAGTCGTGACGTATGCCTGAGGGTGACGTCCTGAGGCGGACCGCCCAACGGCTCGACCAGGCGCTGACCGGACAGGTCGTGGTCCGGTCCGACCTGCGGTGGCCGTCAGCGGCGACGGTCGACCTGATCGGCACGACGGTGCTCGGCACCCGCTCCTACGGCAAGCACCTGTTGACCCGGTTCGACGACGGCCGCACGCTGCACACCCACCTGCGGATGGACGGCTACTGGCGGGTCAACGCGACGGGCTCGGTGCAGGCAGCTGCACGCTCCCCGCAGATCCGCGCCGTTCTGGCGACAGAGCGGTGGACCGCGGTCGGGCACCACCTCGGCATGCTGGACGTGGTTCGCACCCGCGACGAGCACACCGTGATCGGTCATCTGGGGCCGGACCTGCTCGGGGAGAGCGTCGACGCCGACGAAGCCCTCCGGCGGTGGGCCTCTCGCGGCGCGACTCCGGTCGCCGAGGTTCTGCTCGACCAGCAGGTGGTCGCCGGGATCGGCACCATCTTCTCGGCCGAGTCGCTGTTCGCCGAGCGGATCTGGCCCTGGACGCCGGCGGACCAGATAGCCGACCCCGCGCGCCTGCTGGGCGTCGCCCGGCGCCAGCTCCAGCAGTCCGTCAGCAGCGGTCGGCCACCGGGGCGTGTCCACGGACGGCTGCGACAGCCGTGCGTCCGGTGCGGGACGCCGATCGCCGTCGGCCAGGCACGACGGCCTCCGATGGAGCGGCCCATCTTCTACTGCCCGCGCTGCCAACCGCCCCAGGTGAGCTGACCGGTCGCCGCTCGTGCCTGGCCGACGCCCGGCCTGCTGACCTGTCGTCCGGACCTGACGCGCAGACGCAGAACGCCCCGCGGACCGAGCCCGGAGCGGTGCACTACGCGGAACGGCCCGCGGACCGAGGTCCACGGGCCGTTCGCATGGTGTCTGTGGCGCAACCACGACGGCGCGCTGATGTGTTGTTCGGGCGATGCTCCGTACCGACGGATCCCGCGACGGGACCGCGCACGCGCGCACCGCAACAGGCTGACTGTCCGACGCCGCGCGCGAAGCACGGCGCGAGCAGATCAGCCGATCGCTGCAAGCTCCGACCGTGACCGTGCCCAGCCGCCTTCGGTGGCACCTGCCACCGACGCAGCCAGGTCCGCGGGAACCGTGTCGGGGATCATCAGACCCTCGGCGACGGCCACACGATCGCTGACCTCACGCAGAACGAGCGACATGGGGACGTCGAGCGCCTCGCAGATGCTGTTGAGCAGCTCTGACGACGCTTCCTTCTGACCCCGTTCCACCTCGCTCAGATACCCGAGCGAGACACGGGCTGCCGACGACACCTCACGCAGGGTGCGCCCCTGGCGCTGTCGCGCATCCCGCAGCACGTCGCCGATCTCTCGACGGAGTACAACCATCCGGGCTCCCCCTCTCGCGTCACGTGCCTCTCCCACACCGGGTGCCTGCGTCCGGGTAGGACTGGGCACCACGGCTCCCGGCTGTCCCTTTGCCGGAAGGATTCCACCGTACCTTGCACCACCGACGCGCGTTGGGGTCCTGCGTGCCGGAGGTCGTGTGCTCATCACGGTGCTTGCAACGACGGGCGAGGTCTTGGTGTTCCCGCCCACCCACTCCATCGGCTGATAGAGCCCTCAGGTTCACCCTTCGTTGCCGATCATTTCGCGGGCCAGGGCGAGCGCGGCGTCGACGGCACCTGTCCGCACGGCCGCGCGGTCACCCGTCAGGTCGAGCGAGAGTACGTGCGCGCCCGAGGGCGTCGCGACCGCCACGTGGACCGTCCCGGGACCGTGACCGTCCTGCGGGTCGGGTCCGGCGACACCTGTCGTCGCGATCCCGACGTCCGCGCCGAGCCGGATGCGCACCCCGTCCGCCATCTGCCGCGCCACCTCAGGGTCGACCGCGCCGCGGGCCGCCAGCACCCCGTCGTCGACGCCGAGCAGCGTGCCCTTGAGGTCGGTGGCGTACGCGACGATCCCCCCGCGCAGGCTGCTCGACGCGCCGGCCACGTCGACGAGCGCCGCGCACAGCAGGCCGCCGGTGAGCGACTCGGCGACGGCCACCGTCCACCCCCGCGACCGGAGGTCGGCCAGCAGGTCCGCGGCGGCCGTCATGGGACCGGTCAGACGCCGGCGTGCGGCGGTCGGCTCGCCGCGCGCCGGATCTGCACCGCGGCGCGCACGTACTCGACGCCGGTCACCACGGTGACCACGACCGCCGCCGCCATGAACGCGATGGCAGCCCACGTGATCCACTCGGGCAGCACGTCGAGCGGGAGCAGGTAGAGGCCGATCGCGACCGACTGCAGGACGGTCTTGAGCTTGCCGCCGCGCGAGGCGGGCAGGACCACGTAGCGCAGCAGGAAGAACCGCAGGACGGTGATGCCGATCTCGCGCACCAGGATCACGATGGTGACCCACCACGGCAGGTCCCCGAGCCACGAGAGCAGGACGAGCGCCGTTCCGATGAGGAGCTTGTCCGCGATCGGGTCAAGCAGCTTGCCGACGTCGGTGATCTGACCGGAGCGGCGAGCGAGCCAGCCGTCCATCCTGTCCGTGGCAGCGGCGACGACGAAGATCGCGGTCGCGATCAGCCGCCCCGAGGTGCTGTGCCCGCCGTCGGCAAGGAGCGCCCATGCGAAGAACGGCACCAGCGCGATGCGCAGCACGGTGAGCATGTTCGCCAGGTTCCAGGCGGAGGGTACGGCGTCAACCACCCGGACAGCCTAGGTGCGTCCGGGCCGTGCTCGGTGCACCTGCGCATGCCGGCGGCGCGCTCGCGACCCACTACAGTCCGCGTGTGACCCGCCATGTCCGCTCGCGCCGACGTTCGCCGTTGGTGATCGGCCTCGCGATCCTGCTGCTCGTCGTCGCGAGTCTCGGTGCGGCCGCCGCGGCCCTTCGCCCCTGGGACGCGTCGAGCACGGCCACGGTCGCGGAGACGGACGACCCGACGACGCCGCCGACCGAGGAACCGACTCCCACGCCGACCCCGACGCCGGACGCCGACGCCGAGTTCACGATCGTCGCGGCCGGCGACGTGCTGCCGCACCTCCCGGTGCTCGCCGACGCGCGCGTCGCCGCCGGCACCTACGACTTCGGTCCGCTGCTCGCGCCGATGAACCCGTGGATCCAGGGCGCCGACCTGGCGTTGTGCCACATGGAGGTGCCGATCACGCCGCCCGGCGTCGCCCCCAGCGGCTATCCGCTCTTCGGCTCCCCGCCCGAGATGGCTGCGAGCCTCAAGGCGCAGGGCTGGGACGGGTGCTCGACGGCGTCGAACCACTCGGTCGATCGCGGATTCGCCGGCGTGACAGCGACGCTCGACGCCTTCGACGCGGTCGGTCTGGGCCACGACGGCACCGCCCGCTCCGCCGTCGAGCAGTCCCAGCCGCAGCTGTACCAGCTCGAGCGCGCCGGGCAGACGATCACCGTCGCGCACATCGCAGCCACGTACGGCACCAACGGCATGCCCGTCGCCGGCGACAAGCCGTGGTCGGTCAACCTGATCGACGTGCCCGCGATGGCGGCGCAGGCGGCGGCGGCACGCGCTGCCGGAGCCGATCTCGTGATCGCGAGCGTGCACTGCTGCGTCGAGTACCAGACCGAGCCGACACCCGAACAGGCGGCGATCGACCAGCAGATCGCCGACACCGGCCAGTTCGACCTCCTCATCGGGCACCACGCACACGTGCCGCAACCGATGGTCCACCTGAGCGGTGGGCCGCGCGGCGAGGGCATGTGGGTGGCGTACGGGCTCGGCAACTACCTGTCGAACCAGGACGGCGAGTGCTGCAAGGAGGACACCGACTCGGGCCTGCTCCTGACCGCCCACGTGTCCAGTCCCGGCGCCTTCCCGGCGCAGGGCACCGAGGCGGGCCCGGCGCGCGTCACCGGGGTGGAGTGGACGGCGATCACCGGAGACCGGAAGGGCGGGCACCAGGTGCACGCCCTCGTCGACATCCCCGACGGCACCAGCACGCTCAGCCCCGCGCAGGTCGCGGAGCGCCTCGCTCGGGTCTCGGCCGCCGCCGGGGACCAGGCGCCGCAACGCACCACACCGACGGTCCCGACCGGCCCGGCACCGCTCGTCGTACCCCGCACCGCGGGCTGACCTCAGGTCGAGACGTCACTGGGCTGAGCGGACCCGTAGAGCCAGCCCTGGCCGTACCGCCAGCCGTTGCGGTGCAGGAACTCGGCCTGCTCCTCGTGCTCGATCCCCTCGGCGATCGTGACCATCGCCAGCTCGCGCGCAAGGGCGCCTAGGGCGCGGGCGACCTTGCCGGCCGTGGGGTCCTCGGGGATCCCCGAGGTGAAGGACATGTCGAGCTTGACGCCCGCCACGGGCAGGTCGCGCAGGTAGGACAGCGGCGAGACGCCCGTGCCGAAGTCGTCGAGCAGCACGGGCACACCGGCGGCGGACATCTGGGTGAGCTCGTGCCGGATACGGGTGCCCGACGCCACGAGCGAGGACTCGGTGAGCTCCACGACGATGCGCCCCGCCGTCAGCCGGTGCCTCGAGATCTCCCCGAGCAGCGTCGTCGCGAACTCGCCGTCGCCCAGCTGGTCGGCCGAGACGTTGACGGAGACCCAGCGTGTCTTGTCCACGGTCGCGGCGACGAACTCGACCACCCGGGTGGCGACGAACTGCCCGAGGGCCACCGCCATGCCCGCCTCCTGGATGTGCGGGAGGAACGAGCCCGGCAGCAGCAGGCCGCGGTAGGGGTGCTCCCAGCGGACCAGCGCCTCGTAGCCCACGACGCGTGAGTCGGCGAGGTCCACGATCGGCTGGTAGTGCACGACGAGCTGGTCCTCGGCCAGTGCCACGGCGAGCTCGCGCTGCAGGTCGGAGGCGGAACCCGCGGTCATCGACGACTCGAACACCTCGGTGCGGCTGCGGCCCGAGGCCTTCGCACGGTAGAGCGCGGCGTCGGCTGCGGCGAGCAGTGCGGGCGCTCCCCCGGCCACGGTCTCCGGGTCGGCCAGCGCGATGCCGATGCTGGCCGCGACCGCGAGCCGGCGTCGTCCCACCCGGACCGTCTCGTGCAGCCCTTCGTGGATCGCCTGTGCGACGTCGAACACCGCCCGGGGCCCGTCGAGGTCCTGCACGACGACGACGAACTCGTCGCCCCCGAGGCGCGCGACCGTTCCCCGCCGGGCGGTCGCGGCACGCAGCACGCCCGCGACGTGCACGAGCACCTCGTCGCCGGCCGCGTGGCCGTAGCGGTCGTTGATCTCTTTGAAGCCGTCGAGGTCGCACGCGAGCACCGCGACCCGGTCGACCACTCCCGGCTGCTCGAGCACCGACTGCAGGACCTCCTGGAGCAGCGTGCGGTTCGCGAGGCCCGTCAACGGGTCGTGCATGGCCCGGTGCGTGAGCATCTCTGCCTGCAGCCGCGACTCGGTGGAGTCGCGCACCTGGACGACGAAGTGGTCGGGCTGCCCGCTCGGCGTGCGGACCAGCGCGGCGTCGAGCGCGACCCACACCAGGTGGCCGTCGGCGCGCTGGTACTTCTTCTCGAGCGAGAACCGGTGCTGTCCGCCACCGAGCAGCCGGTCGACCTCGAGACGCTCGGCCGGCCGGCTGTCCGGGGTGCTCAGGTCCTCCATGCGGTAGCCGCGCAACGCGCCGACGCTCGTGCCGAGCAGCTCGGCGAACGCGGCGTTGGCCTCCACGATGTGCCAGTCCAGGTCGACGAGCGCCATGCCGATCGGCGCGTTCTCCATCGCCACCCGGAACTGCATCTCGCTGCGGGTCAGCGCGGCCTCGACCTCCCGGCGCCCGGTGACGTCGACCAGCGTCGTGAGCAGCGCCGCCCCCTCGCCGTCGCCGGCGGGCACCAGCTGGCTGGACACCTGCACCATGCGCGGCTGCGCCCCACCGGCGCCCGGCCGGGCGATCCCGACCAGGATGGGCTCGTCGTCGCCGCCGATCGACGCCGCGATCGTGCGATGGCTCAGCACCGACGCGGGGTTCATGGTCAGACCCTGCTCGTTGAGCAGGACGATCGGCAGGTCGGCGACCGAGCGCCCGACCGAGCTCGCCGCGTCGATCCCCAGGATCGCCGCCGCACGCTCGGACATGTCGAGCACGCGGCCCGCGAGCGACTGGACCAGCACGCCCTCCTTGGTCACCGCCTGGAGCGCGTCGTAGCGGTGCCGCAGCTCGCGGCTCAGGGCCAGGAGCGCGCTGGCGCGGCGCACCTCGGCACGCTGCTTCCCGAGCAGGACGAGCACCGCGACCAGGGACACGACAGCGACACCCGCGATCGTGATGCTCAGCACCTGGACGGGACCGCTGCCCACGGTGATCACCGGCGGTTGCCGGACCAACCGTCGGCGTCCTCCTCCTCGGCACCGTCGAAGTAGTCCGTCGCTACCGGCGGGTCGCCGGGCAGCGCGCCGTCCGCGCCCATGGCGTAGGGGTCGACGTCCGGCTCGGGGGCGCCGCGGAGCATGGCGAGCGTGCCGGCCAGGTCGTCGGGCTGCACGAGCACCTCGCGGGCCTTGGAGCCCTCGGAGGGCCCGACGATCTCGCGCGACTCGAGCAGGTCCATGAGCCGTCCGGCCTTGGCGAACCCGACGCGCAGCTTGCGCTGGAGCATCGAGGTCGAGCCGAACTGCGTCGTCACGACGAGCTCGGCGGCCTGCAGCAGGAGGTCGAGGTCGTCGCCGATGTCCTCGTCCACCTGCTTCTTGGGTGCGGCGACAGCGACGTCCTGCCGGTAGACCGGCTTGAGCTGCTTCTTCACGTGCTCGACCACCGTGTGGATCTCCGACTCGGAGACCCAGGCGCCCTGCGTACGCATCGGCTTGGCGGCGCCCATCGGCAGGAACAGGGCGTCACCCTGGCCGATGAGCTTCTCGGCGCCCGGCTGGTCCAGCACGACCCGTGAGTCGGTCAGCGAGCTCGTCGCGAAGGCCAGGCGGGACGGCACGTTGGCCTTGATCAGACCCGTGACGACGTCGACGGACGGACGCTGCGTGGCCAGCACCAGGTGGATGCCGGCGGCGCGGGCGAGCTGGGTGATGCGCTGGATCGACGCCTCGACGTCGCGGGGGGCGACCATCATGAGGTCCGCGAGCTCGTCGACGACCACGAGCAGGTACGGGTAGGTCGCGATCTTGCGCTCGGAGCCCGGCAGCGGCTTGACCTTGCCGAGTCGGACCGCGGCGTTGAAGTCGTCGATGTGCTTGAACCCGAAGTTGGCGAGGTCGTCGTACCGGGCTTCCATCTCACGGACGACCCACTCGAGCGCCTCGGCGGCCTTCTTCGGGTTCGTGATGATCGGCGTGATGAGGTGCGGGATGCCCTCGTAGACAGTGAGCTCGACGCGCTTGGGGTCGACGAGCACCATGCGGACCTCGTCGGGCGTCGCGCGCATGAGGATCGAGACGATCATCGAGTTCACGAAGCTCGACTTGCCCGCGCCCGTGGCACCGGCAACGAGAAGGTGGGGCATCTTCGCCAGGTTGGCCGTGACGTAGCCGCCCTCGACGTCCTTGCCGACGCCGATGACCATCGGGTGCTCGGTGCGCTTGGCGGCGCTGGAGCGCAGCACGTCGCCGAGCGAGACGGTCTCGCGGTCGGTGTTCGGGATCTCGATGCCGATCGCCGACTTGCCGGGGATGGGCGACAGGATCCGCACGTCGGCGCTGGCCACGGCGTAGGCGATGTTCTTGCTGAGCGCGGTGACCCGCTCGACCTTGACCGAGCGACCCAGCTCGACCTCGTACCGCGTCACGGTCGGTCCGCGCGTGAAGCCCGTGACCTGGGCGTCGATCTCGAACGCCTCGAGGACCGACGTGAGCGACTCGACCACCCGGTCGTTGGCCGCGGAGCGGACCTTGTGCGGCGCGCCCTTGGCCAGCGTCTCGTCGGACGGCAGCGTGTAGAGCACGTCACCCTCGAGCATCGGCTGCTCGCCGCGCGGGACAGGGGTGGTCTCGGGCGCGACGATCGGCTTCTTGGCGACGCGGGCGATGGGTTCGGTGTCCGGCGCCGCGTCGCGCACCCGGGCGGCCTCGGCCTCTGCCTCGGCAGCCGCGGCGACGATCGCGGCCCGCGCGAACGCCTCGTCACCGTCGTACCCGTCGAGCCGGGTCTCGTCGGGTTCGTCGACCGCGTCGGCGCGCCTGCGACGACCGAGCAGGCCGGGCTTCCTGAGCTTCTTGGTGGCCGGCTCGTCCTCGTCGAGGGCGGTGTGGCCGGCGTTGATGACGAGCGGCTCGTCGTCGCCCTGCTCGTCCTCGTGCTCGTCCTCGTCGGCGCGGTGGTTGCCTGTGAGCCGGTCGTAGACGCCGCGCAGCCGCGGGATGATCTGGTGCACGGGCGTCTTGGTCACCACGAGCACGCCGAAGAACGCGAGCAGGATCAGCAGCGCGACGGCCACGCCCGGTGTGAGCAGGCTGGCTAGTGGCGTTCCGACGAGCAGGCCGAGGACTCCCCCGGCCTCGCGCAGCGCGGGGAAGTCGTCCGTGCTCGGCAGCCCTGCGGCGATCTGCAGCAGGCCGCACGCCGCGAGCGTGATCGCCGCGAGCCCGACGCCGATGCGGCCGTTCGCCTCGACCCGGTCGGGGTGCCGCATCAACCGGATGGCCAGCCCCAGGAGCACGAGGGGCACCGCGATCCCGACCTTGCCGAACGTCCCGGCGACGATCGAGTGCACGACCGTGCCGGCGGTCCCGGACAGCGCCCACCACTCGCGGGCCGCGATGACGATCGCGAGGCCGAGGAGCGTGAACGCGAGACCGTCACGACGGTGGGCGGGATCGAGGTCGCGGGCGCCGCGACCGACCCGGCGAGCGGTCCCGCCGACGAGGTGTGCGCACCCCATCCAGACGCCCTTGATCATGCGGACCGGCAGCGCCTGCTTGGGCGGGGGCGGCGGGGTCTTGCGGCCGGACGGCCGGGTCGACCCGCCGCCGGCCCTGCTGGTGGTGGCCTTGCCGGACCTGGAGCCGGAGCTGCCCGTGTCCGAGGCGCGCGACGACGTCGACGCACCGGACCGGGCGCCTGAGGTGGACGTACGAGTCGCCATGGTCCTCAAAATAGCCGCGGGTGGCGACGACACGGCTGTTGGCGGTCGCGTGTCGGGTGCCAGATCACCCGGCCAGGAGCCCGACGCCCAGCGTGACGACCCCGGCGGCGAGCATGAGCGCACCCGCGCCGAGCAGCAGCACGAAGCGGTTCGGCCTGTCCCGACCGCGCCCCATCGCCGAGAAGAAGAACCCGGCGGACATGAGGATCGCCGCGACGAGGACCCCCGTCTGAGCGAGCCAGCGCCAGAAGCCCTCGAGCGTCGTCGCCTCCCCCAGCAGCAGGCAGACCAGTCCGAGCGTCACGAGCACGCCCGCGTGCGCGTGCCCGGCACGGTAGAAGGACTTCTGGAAGTCGGTCGCCTCCTCCCGGCCGGTGTGGATCCGGAGCAGGAACAGACCGCCCGACTCGATGGCGACGATCGTGAGCGCGACGATCCCGGCGGTCGACCGTGCGGCGTCCGACAGTTCGATCATGAGTGCCTCCTCGTTTACGAACAATGTTATAGAACCTTGTTCGCAAATCAGCCCCACCGCCATAGACTCGGCACGTGCCCCGTCCTCGACTCCACGACGACGCCCTGCGCGTCCGGCTGCTCGACGAGGCGTCGGCCCTCGTCTCCGCCTCCGGTGCGGCCGCCCTGACAGTGCGCGACCTGGCCCACCGTGCAGGCACCTCGGCCTCCGCGGTCTACTCGCTGTTCGGCAGCCGCGAGGACCTCCTCCGGGCGGTCGGCGACGAGGCGTTCGCACGGTTCGCCGGCCGGCTCTCCGCGGTGCCGCGCACCTCTGACCCGGGCGCCGACCTCCTGGGCCTCGGTCTCGCCTACCGCGAGCACGCGCTGCGGGACCCGCACTTCTACCGCGTGATGTTCAGCGTCGCGGGCGCGGGCGCGCAGGACGGCACGCGCGGACCCGCGACCCGGAGCCAGACTTTCCTGGTGCTTCGCGACGCCGTCGCCGATGTCCTCGGCCCCGCGTCGGACCCCGAGCCCGCGGCCGTCGGCCTCTGGTCGCTGGTGCACGGCCTGGTCGAGCTCGAGCTGGACGGCCTCCTGCCCGAGGGCGACCCGACGGCGCGCTTCACCGCGCTGCTCCGAGCAGCCGGCCCGGGGATCCTGTCAGGCCCTGGTGGCACCGTAGAGGGATGAAGGTCACCGCCTCCCAGGTCCGGCGCTACCGCGTGCACGCGCAGCAGCTCGACCGCACGACCCGGTCCGACCGCCGACCTGACCAGGCCGACGTCCTCGATCTCGGCGTGCAGGACACCGGACCGGACGGCGCACTGTGGGCGTTGGCGGTGCGCGGCGTGCCGGTGCAGGCGGGGCACTGGCCACGACAGCTCGCGCTCGCCTGGACCGTGCGGGGAGCGCCCCACGCCTACCGCCGGGCGGACCTGCGCGACGTCCAGCGCGCGCTGCGGCCGTACTCCGAGTCGGACGCCGCCAAGCGACTCATGACCGCGTCCGGGCCGCTCAAGGCCGCCGGCATACCGCTGATCGACGCGTTGGCCACCACCGCCCGGACGATGCGCGAGGTCGTCACCGAGCCGCTGGCCAAGGGCGAGCTGTCGACCCGGATGACGGCAGAGATGCCGGACCCGTACCTGCGCTGGTGCGAGGGCTGCCAGGCAACCCACATGTACGAGATGCCCTTCCGGCTCGCGGCCCTGCACGCGGGACTGGAGCTCGAGCCGGACACCTCGCCCCCGGTCGTCCGACGCATCCCCCGCTGGCCCGCCGGCCAGGTCGGCGTGCTCGACCGCCCCGACGACGGCGACGACGGTCGGGTGGACCTCCTGCGCACCCTCCTGCACCTGCTCGGGCCCATGACCACCAAGCAGGCTGCCGTGTACCTCGACTCCACGGTGAAGGACGTCGTCGCTCGCTGGCCGTCCGACGCCGTGCCCGTCGAGGTCGACGGGGTCGAGGCACAGGCGCTCGAGTCCGACACGGCCGCGCTGCGCGATCCGGCACCGGGCGGCGTCGTGCGGCTCCTCGGGCCGTACGACCTGTTCCTGCAGGGCCGCGATCGCGACGTCCTCGTCCCCGACAGCACCCGGCACAAGGCTCTCTGGCAGGTGATCGGCCGGCCCGGCGCCGTCCTCGTCGACAGCGAGATCGTCGGCACGTGGCGCCCGCGCGCCCGCGGGAAGACGCTCGGTCTCGAGCTCGACGAGTGGGTCCCCTGGAGCGCGGCCACACGCGACGCCGTCGAGGGCGAGCACGCGCGGCTGGCCGCGTTCCGCGGGGTGGAACCGGCCTAGAGCGTCGTCGGGACGCCCCGCTCGAGAACCACGAGGCGCTCCGACCGGCCACCTGCCGCGAGCCTGCCGACGAACGCCGACAACGGGTCCACGAAGTGTCCCCAGTCCGTGTGGTGGATCGGGACGACCCGGGCTGGCGCGAGCAGGTCGACCACGGCGCTGGCCCGTCGGGCGTCGAGCGTCACGGGTTCGTCGCCGAACCGGCCGACGTTGGCTCCCCCAACGAACAGGAGCGCGAGACCGATCTCCGGGAAGCGTCGGGCGACGGAGTCCGCCACGTCGAGCGACGCGTTGTCGCCAGACACGTACACGGTCGGCTGGCCGGCCGCCTCGAGCACGAACCCCGTCACGACGCCGCTGAGCGCCTCGGCACCCTCCGGTCCGTGGCGCGCAGGGACGGCGGTCACGGTGACGTCGCCCGCCCGGGTCGCCTCCCACGGCGTCAGACCGACGACCCCCGGGATGCGCGACGCCGCCTCCCGTGTCGACAGGACGAGCGGGACGTCCGCCAGGAGCTTGCGCCCCGAGTCGTCGAGGTTGTCGGCGTGCTGGTCGTGCGACAGCAGGACGACGTCGACGAGGCCGAGGTCCTCACGGGGCACGGCCGGACCGACCAGCTTGGTGAGCGTGACACCGCCCGTGTACTGGCCGGGTGGGTCGAACGTCGGGTCCGTGAGGAAGGTCAGGCCGGCGTAGGCCAGCCGCAGGGTGGGTCCGCCGACGAGCGTCGCGGTGATCTCCGTGGTCATGGCTCCAGCCTTCTCGAGGCGGGAGGTTCTCACCAGTGGCCCGACGGACACCGTTCGCTAGCATCGGGCCATGGAGCTGCACCAGATCGCCGTCCTGGCGTTCCCCGGGATGAGCCCGTTCCACCTGTCCGTGCCCTCCACGGTGTTCACGTCCCGCGCCGGCAGCTCGCCCGCACCGCGCTACCGCGTGACCGTGTGCGCGGAGGTCCCGGGCCGGCTGCCGACGAACGCGGGCTACGACCTGGTCGTCGACGCCGGGCTCGAGGCCATGTCGACCGCCGGGACCGTCGTCGTCCCCAGCTGGGACACCTCTGTCACGCCCTCCGACGAGCTTCTCGGGGCCCTGCGGGCAGCCCACGCCCGCGGTGCGCGCATCGTGGCGCTGTGCCTGGGCTCGTTCGTCGTCGCCGCGTCAGGTCTCGTGGACGGCCGGGAGGTCGCCACCCACTGGTCCGCGGCACCCGAGCTGGCCCGCCGGACTCCTGCCTCGACCGTCCGCTCGGACGTGCTGTGGTGCGACCTGGGCGACGTCGTGACGTCCGCGGGAGTCGCCGCAGCCCTGGACTGCTGCCTGCACGTGGTCCGCAGCGACCACGGCGCGGCGTACGCGTCGGACCTGGCCCGGTCGTTGGTGCTCGCTCCGCACCGGGACGGCAGCCAGGCGCAGTACATCCCCGCACCCGTCTCGCCCGGCGAGGGTTCCGACGCTGTCGAGACAGCGATGGCCTGGGCCACCGCCCGGATCGACGAGCCGCTCGACCTGGACACCTGGGCGGCGAGCGTGCACCAGTCACGCAGGACGTTCACGCGGCAGTTCCGTGCGCGCACCGGCGCGAGTCCGGCTCAGTGGCTGCTGCGGCAGCGGCTGGTGCGCGCCCGGGTGCTGCTCGAGTCCACGGACCAGTCCGTCGAGCACGTCGCGCGGGCCGCCGGGTTCGGGTCGTCGGCCGCGCTCCGGCAGCACTTCGCGAGGGAGTTCCGCACGAGTCCGAGGCGCCACCGCGCGGCGTTCCGCGCGTGAGTCGTCGTCCGGTCGGCACTCGACAGGCCTTGCCATGGACGTGTCGGTGGTCGGTCGTACGTTGGCGGGATGTGCGTGGAGGTCGGGGTGCAGGGCATCGAGAATGACGAGATGACAGACGTGACGCAGATCGTCGGGACAGCGGCGGTTGCCCGATGAGCCGACGTGGCTGGGTCCTGCTGTTCGCCGTCGGGATCATCTGGGGCATCCCCTACCTGCTGATCAAGGTCGCGGTCGGCGAGGTCACGCCGGTCATGGTCGTGTTCGTGCGCACGGGTCTGGGCGCCCTGCTGCTCCTGCCGTTCGCGCTGCGCGCGGGCGGGCTCCGGGTGCTGCGCGGTCACTGGCGGCCCCTGCTGGCGTTCGCGGTGCTCGAGCTCATCGGGCCGTGGATCCTGCTGCCCAGCGCCGAGACCACGCTGGCCAGCTCGACCACCGGGTTGCTGATCGCGACCGTGCCGATCGCCGCCGTGATCCTGGGGCGTCTGTTCGGCGACCGACAGCCCGTGGCGGCCGTGCGGTGGGTCGGGCTGATCATCGGCCTCGTCGGCGTCGGTCTCCTGCTCGGGCCCGGTGCTGCCGCAAGCGGGAGCGCGTGGGCCGTCACGCAGGTGCTGCTCGCCGCGGTCGGGTACGCGATCGCGCCGATGATCGCGGACCGGTACCTCGGCACCGTCCCCGCGATCCCCCTCACCGCCACCTGCCTGGGCGTCACGGCGCTGTTCTACCTGCCGTTCGTCCTGGCCACGGGCCCGCACACCATGCCGTCCCGCGACGGGGTGCTCGCGCTCATCACGCTCGGCGCGGTCTGCACCGCGCTCGCGTTCGTGCTGTTCTTCCGCCTGATCGTCGAGGTCGGCGCGGCCAGGTCGACGCTGGTCGCCTACCTCAACCCCGTCGTCGCCGTCGCGCTCGGGGCGATCGTGCTCGACGAGGCGATCACGGTCGCGGTGCTGGTCGCGACGGCGCTGATCCTCCTCGGCTCCGCTGCGGCGTCGCGCCGGTCGCGCGAGCCGAGGCCAGGCCTACCGCCGGAGCCGGCGCCGCGTGACCTCGAGGAGCTCGCAGTTCCGGCGGACGGGGTCAACCCGAGCTGACCGACGCACCGGCCGCAGCACGGTCCCGCCCGTGTGGATCGGGACCGTGCCAAGCCGTGCCGACCGGTCAGGCCTCGACGACGACCGGGATGATCATCGGGCGGCGGCGCAGGCGGTTCGACACCCAGCGACCCACGACCCGGCGCATGACCTGCTGGAGCGAGTGCGCGTCGGAGTTGCCGTTGCGGGCGGCCTCCTCCAACGCCGCGGTGAGCTCCGGGAGGATGTCGTCGAACACGGCCTCCTGCTCCGCGAAGCCGCGAGCGTGGATCTGCGGACCGGCCAGGACCTTCCCGTCGGCCGAGCTGACCACCGCGAAGATCGAGATGAACCCCTCGTCGCCGAGGATCCGGCGGTCCTTGAGCTCGACCTCGGTGATCTCCCCGACGCTCGACCCGTCGACGTAGACGTAGCCGCACGGCACCGCCCCGACGATCGACGCCCGGCCGTTCACCAGGTCGACGACGATGCCGTCCTCGGCGAGCACGACACGGTCGGCCGGGACGCCGGTCTGCACCGCGAGCGCCGCATTGGCCACCAGGTGCCGGATCTCGCCGTGCACGGGCATGACGTTGCGCGGCCGGAGGATGTTGTAGCAGTACAGGAGCTCGCCGGCGCTGGCGTGCCCGGAGACGTGGACCTTGGCGTTGCCGGAGTGCACGACGCGCGCACCGAGCCGCGTCAGGCCGTTGATCACCCGGAAGACCGCGTTCTCGTTCCCCGGGATCAGGGACGACGCCATGATCACGGTGTCGCCGGGGCCGACCGAGACCTTGTGGTCGTTGTTCGCGATGCGCGACAGGGCGGCCATCGGTTCGCCCTGCGAGCCGGTGCACATGAGCACGATCTCGTCGTCGCGGAGATCGTCGACCTTCTTGATGTCGATGAGGACGCCGTCGGGCACGTTGAGGTAGCCGAGGTCCGCGGCGATCCCCATGTTGCGCACCATCGAGCGGCCGACGAGGGCCACGCGGCGGTTGTGCGTGTAGGCGGCGTCGAGGACCTGCTGCACGCGGTGCACGTGCGAGGCGAACGACGCGACGATGATCCGCTTGGTCGAGTCAGCGAACACCTGGTCCAGGACGGGACCGATGCCGCGCTCGGGCGAGACGAAGCCGGGAACCTCGGCGTTGGTCGAGTCGACCATGAACAGGTCGACGCCCTTCTCTCCGAGCCGCGCGAACGCGCGCAGGTCGGTGATCCGGCCGTCCATCGGCAGCTGGTCCATCTTGAAGTCGCCGGTGTGCAGCACCGTGCCGGCGCCGGTGGTCACGGCGACCGCGAGCGCATCGGGGATCGAGTGGTTCACGGCGATGAACTCGCACTCGAACGCGCCGAACGACTGCGTGTCGCCCTCGCGCACGACGCGCGTGACCGGCGTGATCCGGTGCTCCTTGAGCTTGGCCTCGATGAACGCGAGCGTCAGCTGCGAGCCCACGAGAGGGATGTCACGGCGCAGGCGCAGCAGGTACGGGACGGCACCGATGTGGTCCTCGTGCCCGTGCGTCAGGATGATCGCCTCGATGTCGTTCAGGCGGTCCTTGATGTACTCGAAGTCGGGAAGGATCAGGTCGACGCCGGGCTGGTGGTCCTCGGGGAAGAGGACGCCACAGTCGATGACGAGCAGGCGGCCGGCGTACTCGAGGACGGCCATGTTGCGGCCGACCTCACCGAGCCCGCCGAGCGCGACGACGCGCAGGGCTCCGGCCGGGAGGGCCGGCGGCAGCGTGAGCTCGGGGTGCGGGTGACTCAATGTGTCTCCAGGTGTGTCATGTGCATGGTCAGCGCACGGCGACGTCGAGCAGCCCGGCGGCCAGTAGGCCGTCTCGGATCTGCGCGAGCTCGTCGTCGGACGCGGGGACGAGCGGTAGGCGCACCGAGCGCTCGGGCATGATGCCCAGCGCCTGGAGCGCGGCCTTCGCGGCGACGGCCTGGAAGCCTGCGCCGTTGAGTGCGTCGATCGCGGGAATGATCGATCGGAAGATGCGGAGCGCCTCGGCGTGGTCGCCTGCGTCGAAGGCGCGGACGACGTCGACGAGCTGGCGACCGGCCACGTGCCCCGTGACGCTGACGATGCCGACGGCACCGTGCGCGAGGAGAGTCAGCAGGGCGCTGTCGTCGCCGGAGTACCAGGCGAGGCCCGTGCGCTCGATCGCCTTCGCGGCCGCGTACGTGTCGCCGGTCGCGTCCTTCATGGCAACGATGCGGTCGTGCGCGGCGAGGGCGTCGATGGTCTGCGCGGCGAACCGGACGCCGGTGCGCCCGGGCACGTCGTAGAGCATGACGGGCAGGTCGGTGGCATCGGCGACCGCGGTCACGTGGCGCCGGACGCCCTCCTGGGACGGCCGCGAGTAGTACGGGCTGACGACGAGCAGCCCATGGGCACCGGCCTCGGCGGCCTGCTCGGCCATCCGGACCGCGTGCGCGGTGTCGTTCGAGCCGGCGCCTGCGACGACCCAGGCGTCGTCCCCGACGGCCTCGACGACAGCGGCGACGAGCTCCGCCTTCTCCGGGGCGTGCGTGGTCGACGCTTCACCCGTGGTGCCGTTGAGGACGAGCCCGTCGTGCCCGACCGCCACGAGGTGCCGGGCGAGCTGGACGGCGGACGCGAGATCGACCGCACCGTCCGCGGTGAACGGCGTGACCATCGCGGTCAGCACGGACCCGAACGGGCGCGTGGGCGTGGCGTTGCGCGGCATGGGGCCACGGTACCGCCCTGGCTCGGTCAGCGGCGCGGCTGATCAGCGGCGCGGCTGATCGGGAGCGCAGCTCCGTCAGGGCTCCGGCGGGGTCAGGACAGGAGCGGGCTCCGCCGTGATGAGCCGGACGACGCCGGGCCCGGCGAGCGTCGCCTCACCCGAGACCTCCCAACCGGTCAGGTCTCCCTCGGGCAGCTCGGATCGTCGGGCGATCATGGTCCACGGCTGGTCGACGGGCAGGTTGCTCGTGAGCAGGTCCAGCTGGCCCTCGACCGGCGCGGTGCTCTGCACGGACAGCTCCAGCTCGACGAGGTCCTCTCCCTGCTCCCGCACCGCCTGGATGAACGCGACGACCGCCGTGCGGTTCTTGCGTGCAGCGACCACCGTCAGCCCACCACCCGTCCCGCGACCGCGGTGGCCAGGTAGAGGGCCTTGAGCTCCTGAGCCTGCGCGGCAATCTCTTCGCCGTCCTTCACCAGGCTGTCGATGAGCACGGCGATGGCCTCCTTGCTGTCCGTCGGCGGCGTCGTCGCAGAGCTGACCTTGACGGTCGCGGTCATGGAGGCGCCGGACGCCGAGATCGCCGTCAGCGCGACGCTGGTGTCGGCGTTCGCGAACGATCGCGTGCTGGGCGTCGTCGACCCGTCGACCGTGCTGACCGAGGCCGTCCCGGGGAACGGGTCCGCGCCGTCTCCCCCGTTGTGGTTGAGCTCCAGGTCACGGTGCCCGTCGGCCTGCACGAGGCCCACCTTGTAGTGGTTCTCGTCGGTGTTGCCCGGCATCGTCTCGTCGATGTGCCACAGGAGCAGGCCCGAGCCGGGCAACGACGCGTCGTAGCCCGTCTGCTGGCGGTTCTCGAGCAGGAAGTACTCGGCACCGCCGGCGCCGTCCTTCCACAGCCGGAACACGGCGTGCGACGTCTCCACCTGGGGGATCGTCAGTGGGCCGTCCGTGGCGACGACGGTCGTCGACACCCAGCCCTGGTTCGCCTTGCACCACGCGCTCGGGTGGGCGGGCTGCTCGCCCGGCACCGCCCCGTTCCACGACCCACCGGCCATGAGGCACCAGTCACCGATGCCCGCCGACGAGTAGTCGGTGTCGTACAGGTCGGGGAAGCCGAAGAGGAGATGTCCCAGCTCGTGCGCGCTGACGCCGATCTTCGCGTCCTCGGGGATGGTCAGGTAGCCGTAGATCTTGCTCGTGTCGGCCTTGAACGCGGCCGCGAGCGTCGACTTGTGCGACCAGATGTCGCCGAGCGCACCCGTCTCCTCGGCGCCCTTGCCCGCGTGCACGACGATGAACGCGTCGACGAAGCCGTTGTGGTCGTTGTCGTACGGACCGAAGTCGACGGCTGCGTTCGCCGCGATCGCGGCGTCCTTGGCCAGCTGCGGCGACCGGAACGGCGTGCCGCCCTTGCCGACGCCCGAGCCGTTCGCGGCGTACCAGGCGAGCGTCTGGGGCATCCGGTACGGCCCCACCACGACGCCGTCGAGCGCGACGAGGCCGTTGGTGACCTCGTGGTAGTACTCCCTGACGCTGCCGTGCGGCATCGCGCCGGTCGAGAAGAACAGCTTCTGCATCTGCGCCTTGGTGGTGGTCATCGGCTTGTCGGGGAAGTCGACGAGGACCACGGCGACGCGCACGGTGCCACGCAGCGGCGCACGGTCGGAGGCCGCACCTCTGATCGCCATCAGGGAGGTGCCGACCGGGAACTCCTCGGGCGGCACGATCACGCCGTCGTTGAAGCCCAGCGGGCGCGGGTCGCGCTCGATCCGCAGGAACGGAGCCACGCCGTCGGCCCGCGCGGCCGCCGCGTTGGCGCCCTCGAGGACCCGCGCCCACTGCGCACGCAGATGGGGGCTCGGCGGGACCGCGCAGGTCAGGTGCCGTTGGTCATGGGTCAATCCTGAGTCCGACATCGTCGTCTCCCTGCATCGTGCCGCGTCCCCGTCCGGACGAGACCCTGATGAAAGGAGCCTTCTCCTACCTGCGCAGATACGCCAGGAGCTCAGCGCCGCAGAAACGACTCGAAGCGGTACCGCGTGCCACCCGCGGACGACGCGAGCCACGCGCCCTCCGGCTCGGCACGCTTCCAGTCGAGCCGGTCGAGCGTCGGCGCGCGGGTGTCGCCGCCGACGTCGAGCGAGACGATCGTGCGCTCCACCCGGTCCGCGATCGGGAGGAACAGCGAGTACACCTCTCCCCCGCCGACCACCCAGGCGTCCCGGTTCTCGACGAGCCGCAGCGCCTCCTCGACCCCGTGTGCGACGAGCGCACCGGCGGCCTCGAACGCGGGGTCGCGGGTGAGCACGATGTTGTCCCGGTCGGGCAGTGGCCGGAAGCGCGGTGGCAGCGAGTCCCACGTCCCGCGGCCCATGATCACCGGGTGCCCGCGGGTCAGGTCCCGGAAGTGGGCCATGTCCTCGGGCACGTGCCACGGGAGCGTCCCGTCGCGACCGATGATCCCGGTCGGCGTCTGGGCCCAGATGAGGGCGATCGTCACACGGCCACCGGTGCCTTGATGGCCGGGTGGTGCTGGTAGCCGACGACCTCGATGTCCTCGAACGTGTAGTCGAAGATCGATGCGGCCTTGCGCAGCTTCAGCGTCGGCGCCGGGTAGGGATCGCGGGTCAGCTGCTCGCGCACCTGCTCGACGTGGTTGTCGTAGATGTGGCAGTCACCACCGGTCCACACGAAGTCGCCGACCTCGAGGTCGGCCTGCTGGGCGACCATGTGCGTCAGGAGCGCGTACGAGGCGATGTTGAACGGGACGCCGAGGAACAGGTCCGCGGAGCGCTGGTACAGCTGGCAGCTCAGCCGGCTGTCGGCGACGTAGAACTGGAAGAACGCGTGGCACGGGGCGAGGGCCATCGAGGGGATGTCGGCGACGTTCCACGCGGAGACGATGTGCCGGCGCGAGTCGGGGTCGCGCCGCAGGTTCTCCATGAGCTGCGCGATCTGGTCGACGTGCCCACCGTCGGGCGTCGGCCAGCTGCGCCACTGCACCCCGTAGACCGGGCCCAGCTCACCCTCCGGCGAGGCCCACTCGTCCCAGATGGTGACCTTGTTCTCGCGCAGCCACTCGATGTTGGACTCACCGCGCAGGAACCACAGGAGCTCGAACGCGATCGAGCGCAGGTGCACCCGCTTCGTCGTGACGAGCGGGAAGCCCTGGGAGAGGTCGAAGCGCATCTGGTGGCCGAACACGCTGCGGGTCCCCGTGCCTGTCCGGTCCGCCTTCGGGGTGCCCGTCTCCAGGACGAGTCGGAGCAGATCCTCGTACGGCGTCTCGACCATGGGGGTCATCGTAGGTCGACAGGTGCGTGTCGGTGGTGCGGCGCGGCCAGGAGAGCAAGACTGCGGGCATGACGCCGCCGTCCCTTCCCCCCACCGTCGCAGCCCACGTCCCGACCGGCATCCTGATCGACGGGGCATGGCGCCCCGCTGCGAGCGGGCGCACGTTCGCGGTGAACGATCCGGGCACCACCGAGACCTTGTTCGACGTCGCGGACGGTGGGTCCGAGGACGCCCTCGCCGCCCTGACCGCCGCGTCGGACGCGTTCCCCGTCTGGCGCGCCACGTCGCCGCGCGTGCGCTCCGAGCTGCTGCGCGCCGTCTTCGAGAAGATCACCGCCCGGACCGAGGACATCGCCGCGCTCGTGACCGCCGAAGGCGGCAAGCCGCTGGCCGAGTCACGCGCGGAGGTGGCGTACGGGGCCGACTACGTCCGCTGGTACGCCGAGCAGGCGGTCCGGTTCGAGGGCCTCGCCCGGCGCGCGCCCTCGGGCACCAACCACCAGCTCGTCCTGCGCCGGCCGGTCGGTCCCGCGCTGCTCATCACGCCGTGGAACTTCCCGATCGCGATGATCGCGCGCAAGGTCGCGCCCGCGCTCGCGGCCGGTTGCAGCGTCGTCATCAAGCCCGCGCAGCTCACCCCGCTGACGACGGCCTACGTCGCCGAGATCATCCGCGAGGAGCTCGAGGCACGCGGTCTGCCCGCGGGCGTGATCAACGTCGTGCCGTCCGCGTCGGCGCGCAGCATCTCCGGACCGCTGCTGTCCGACCCCCGTCTGCGCAAGCTGTCGTTCACGGGCTCGACCGAGGTCGGGTCGGCGCTGCTGAAGGCGTCGGCCGACACGATCCTGCGCACCTCGATGGAGCTGGGTGGCAACGCACCGTTCCTCGTCTTCGAGGACGCCGACATCGACGCCGCCGTCACCGGCGCCGTGCAGGCGAAGATGCGGAACGCCGGCCAGACGTGCGTCGCCGCCAACCGGTTCCTCGTGCACGCGTCCGTCGCCGAGGAGTTCACCGCCGGGCTCACGGCCGCGTTCGACAAGCTCGTCGTCGGCCACGGGGCCGACGACGGCGTGACGGTCGGCCCACTGATCGAGGAGGCCGCGGTCGACCGCGTGCAGGAGGTCGTCGCCGAGGCCGTCGACGGCGGTGCACGCGTGCGCATCGGCGCCGAGCGCCCCGACCGCCGCGGGTACTTCTACGCCCCGACCGTGCTCGACCGCGTCTCGCCGGACCTGCGCGTGATCACCGAGGAGACGTTCGGCCCGGTCGCACCTGTGGTGACGTTCGGCTCGGAGGACGAAGGCGTCGCGCTCGCCAACTCGACGCCGTACGGGCTCGTGGCCTACGCCTACACGCGTGACATCGCCCGGGTCCTGCGGCTCGCAGAGTCGGTCGACACGGGGATGCTGGGCGTGAACCGGGGGCTGGTCTCGGACGCGAGCGCACCGTTCGGTGGAGTGAAGTCGTCCGGGCTGGGACGTGAGGGTGGCGAGGCAGGCATCGAGGAGTACCTCGACAGCGTCTACGTCGCGATCTGACGCCCGTGGAGGGTTCTCCCGTCGAGGTCGTCTCCGACGACGGTGCCCGCGCGGCCGTCCGCCAAGCGGTCTCCGTCTCGCTCGCGACCGGCCTCTACGGCGTCTCGTTCGGCGCCCTGGCCGTCGCAGCGGGCCTGTCCCTGCCGCAGACCATGGCGCTCAGCCTCCTGATGTTCTCCGGCGGTTCGCAGTTCGCGTTCATCGGCGTCGTCGGAGCCGGTGGCCTGGCCGGCGCCGCGATAGCGACGGCCGGTCTGCTGGGCGTGCGCAACGGGCTGTACGGACCTCAGGTCGCGCCGCTGCTGGGCGTGCACGGCTGGCGGCGGACGGGTGCCGCTCAGCTGACGATCGACGAGTCGACCGCCGTCGCGACCGCGCAGAAGACGCGTCGCGCGTCGCGCGTCGGCTTCTGGTGGACCGGGGTGGGTGTGTTCGCCCTGTGGAACACGTTCACGCTGGTCGGAGCCCTGCTGGGCGACGCCCTCGGTGACCCACGCAAGTACGGCCTCGACGCCGCAGCGGCCGCCGCGTTCCTCGGGCTCGTCTGGCCGCGCGTGACCGGCCCGAACGCGCGCCACGCGCAGCTCGTCGCGGCGGGCGCCGTGCTGGTCGCACTCGCGCTCACGCCGTTCGTGCCGGCTGGGATCCCGGTGCTGCTCGCCGCGATCGTCGCGATCCTCGCCGGGCTGCTGACGCCAGCGCCGCCGGCCCGGCCGACGTCGGACCCCGAGGAGGTGGTCGGGTGACGCACGCCGTCACCTGGGTCGCCCTCGTCGCAGCGAGCGCCGTCTGCTTCGGCCTCAAGCTGGCCGGCCACCTGGTGCCCGAGCACTGGCTCGCGCAACCGCGCGTCGCCCGGACCGCGGCCCTCGTGACGGTCGCCCTCCTCTCGGCGCTCGTCGCCGTCCAGGCCTTCACCCACGGTCAGAGCCTCGTCGTGGACGCTCGGCTGCCCGCGCTGATCGTGGCGGGTGTCGCGCTCGCCCTGCGGGCGCCGTTCATCGTCGTCGTGCTGCTCGCCGCCCTGACCGCCGCCGGGCTGCGGGCCCTGGGCATGAGCTGACGGGCACGTTCCGGGCGCGCCGGCCGTTGGGCCTCACGAGCGCTGCGACAGCGCCGCACCGACCGATCATCCCCGGCCGGACGCGGCTGCAGTGATGAATAGAGCCCGCCCATCGCACCGGAGGACTCCGTGGCAACGCCCACCCCCGCTCCCGCCCCCACGAGCCGCATCGGCTCCGTCATCTTCCTGTCCCGCTGGCTCCAGGTGCCGCTCTACCTCGGCCTGATCGTGGCGCAGGCGATCTACGTCTGGCAGTTCATGCTCGAGCTCTGGCACATCGCCGAGGGCGTCTTCGGCGGCCACGGGCTGACCGAGGAGGAGATGATGCTCGGCGTGCTCGGGCTCGTCGACGTCGTGATGATCGCGAACCTGCTCATCATGGTCATCGTCGGCGGCTACGAGACGTTCGTGTCCCGCATCCGGCTCGACGGGCACCCCGACCAGCCCGAGTGGCTCTCGCACGTCAACGCCAACGTGCTCAAGACGAAGCTCGCGATGTCGATCATCGGCATCTCCTCGATCCACCTGCTGCGCAGCTTCATCGAGGCCCGCACGATCATCGCCACCGACGGCACGGACGTGCTCCTGTGGCAGACGATCATCCACCTGGCGTTTATCGTCTCCGCCATGGCACTCGCATGGATCGACAAGGTCTCGACCAAGCACCCCCCGAAGGTCGTCGCGTACGAACCCGCCCCCGTCGGCGTCGCCTGATGCCTCTGTTCAGCGAGAACGCGGACGTCTCGGTCCGGCCGGCGGTCCGGGGCGACGAGCACGCCATCGCGCGCATCCAGGTCGAGGCGTGGCGCCTGTCGCACGCCGACGTCCTGGCCGGCGCGCTCGACCTGCTCGACGTGGCCGCGATCGAGTCGCAGTGGGCTGCCGCGGTCACGACTCCCCCGGGCGCGGGCTTCCGCGTGCTCGTCGCGTGCGAGGGAGCCACGGTCGTGGGGGTCGTCTCCCTCGCACCCGTGCCGACGCCCGAGGGTCGACCGTTCGACGCACCGGGCGGCGTGATCCTCACGCTCGAGGTCGAACCCTCGCAACAGCGTGGCGGGCACGGGTCGCGGCTCCTCGCGGCCGCCGTCGACACCCTGCGTCAGGACGGTGCCGACCAGGTCCACACGTGGGTGCTCGACGGCGACAGCGCTCGCGCGCAGTTCCTCGCATCGTCGGGACTGGGTCCGGACGACGTCTCCCGCGAGCTCGCGTCCGGCACGCTCCCCGACGGATCGGCCCGGGTGGTCACCGAGCACCGCTGGTCGGCGTCGATCTAGCCCTTGTGCAGGCGGCTGGCGGTGCGCAGCGACTCGCGTGCGCGCCGCCGGTCCCCCGCCGCGTCGTAGGCGAACGCGAGGTGGTACCAGGAGCGCCAGTCGTCGGGCTCCGCCTCGGCCAGCGCACGTGCCGGGCCGAACGCCTCACGGGCGGCTGCGCGGTCGATCCGTCCGCCCGGTGAGCGAGGCAGGTCGTCGACGGGCAGCTCGTCGGCGTCCGCGAGCTCGTCGGCCATCCGCTGCACGTCGACGGCCAGCGACCACTCGCGGTACACGAGCCAGACCCCGACGATCGGGAGCGCCCAGAACGCGACGCCCAGCACGATGCCGACGGGCTCACCTGTACGGATCAGGGCCGTGGCACGCGCGGCGACCAGCCAGAAGTACAACGCCAGCAGCGCGGTCAGTGCGACGGCACCGGCGATCGACGTCCAGCGACGGCGCGAGGGCACGGCTCAGGCCAGGTCGAGCAGCTGGTCGAGCCCGACCGTCAGCCCGGGCCTGCTGCCGACCTGCCGTGTCGCGAGCAGCACGCCGGGCATGAAGCTCACGCGGTCGAACGAGTCGGTCCGGATGGTGAGCTGCTCACCTGCGTTGCCGAGCAGGATCTCCTCGTGCGCCACCAGCCCGCGCAGCCGCACCGAGTGCACCGGGATGCCGTCCACCGAGGCGCCACGGGCGCCGTCGAGCGACTCCGACGTCGCGTCGGGCACCGGGCCGACACCGGCGGCCGCGCGGGCCGCGGCGATCGCGGCGGCCGTGTGCCTGGCGGTGCCCGACGGTGCGTCGATCTTGTCGGGGTGGTGCAGCTCGATGACCTCGACCGACTCGAACCAGCGCGCCGCCTTGGCCGCGAACGCCATGGCGAGCACGGCTCCGAGCGCGAAGTTCGGGGCGATCAGCACGCCGACGCCCGGCCGGTCGGCCAGGTGGTCGCGGACGCGCGCGAGCGACTCGTCGGTCCAGCCCGTCGTGCCGACGACGACGTGGATGCCGGCGTCGACGAGCGCGTGCACGTTGACCTCGGTCACCGCGGGAATCGTGAAGTCGATGGCGACCTGTGCGCCCACCTCGGCCAGCGTCGCGAGGTCGTCCCCCGCGTCGATCGCGGCCACGAGCTCGAGGTCCGGGGCCTCCTCGACGGCGCGGACGACGGTCTGACCCATGCGGCCCGCCGCACCCAGCACGGCCACCCTGATGCGTTCGCTCACGAGGTGAAACCCTAGCCGCCGACGAGCACCTCGACGGACTCGGCCAGACGTCGCAGGTCGGCCGGCTCGAGACCCGTGAACCGCTCGACCTCACGCGGCGCGTACCCGGCGCGGACGTACCACCACAGGGCGGCGACCACGTCGTGCGGGCTGACGACGCCCGGGCCCACGGCCTCGCGCACGAACGTCGAGAACCGCACCGCAGCCAGGTAGTCGGCGGGGGGGACCCCGAGATGGCCGACGGACCAGCGGTACAGCTCGGTGACCGTCGAACCGGCACCGCGCGCGAGGTCGGCCGCACGCACCAGGCCACCCGAGGCATCGATCGCCTCGAGGACGTCGGCGAACCGGTCGAGCTCGTGGGACGGGTGCCGCGGGAGTGCGGCGACCGACTCGGTCAGGAGCCCGACCGCGGCCGCGTCGGCCCCGTCGGCCAGCAGGGTCTCCACAGCCGCCTCGATACCTGCTCCCAGCAGGGCGTCGATCGACCGCCACTCGTCGGAGAGCACCGACCCGAGGCGCGCGCCGGCCAGCGGGTGCAGCTGCAGACCGAGCCTGACCGACCCCGCTGCCCCCTCGCGGACGACCGTTCGCGTCGTCAGTCCGCGCACGCCGGACACGTCGGGCTCCTGCGTCCCGCCCACCGGATCGATGCGCACCCCCGGCATGCCCGCGACGACCTGCAGGAGTCCGCGGCCGTCGGGCAGCAGGACCTCGCGGGTGGGCGTCTCGTCGTCATGCACCACCCAGGCGTGCTCGACGAGGTCCGCGACCGGTCCGGTCTCGAACCGCTGGTACCGCACAGCGACAGGCATGCTCCATCATCACCCCGGCAGCTGCGCTCGGGGCCCGGTCACGCAACCGATGCACCTGCGGCGACGTCACCGCCCGTGCAGGACCTGGGTCGATCACCGGCCGGCTCGGCGAACCGCTCAAGCGGCTCGGCGGGGCGCCCGATACACGATCATGACCGCGCTCCACGCACCCACTGGCGGGCGACAGGCGATGCTGCTGGCTCTGGGCATCGTCGGCGCGGTCGTCTTCGTCCTGACGTGCGTCCTGGTCGGGTGCCAGGACGCGCTCACCGTCGCCGCCTGGAACTGGCCCGGACTGACGACTTCGGAGGTTCTCGGTGTCGGCGCCCGCTGGGCAGCCTCGGTGACGGTGTGGTGCGCTGTGTGCTGGGTCGCGGTCGTGGCGAGCCGGCGGGCGGCACGACGATGGATCGTCGTAGTCGCGGTCGGCGTCGTGGTCGGCTGGACCGCCCTGGGGGCCCGCTCCGCGTTCGCGACCGGGGACGTCGGCGCCTGGTGGCTCCCCTGGTGGCCGGGGCCGATCGCACCGACCTACCTGGTCCCGGCGGACCGCCTCACCGGGCTGGAGCTGATCGAGGACCCTGCGGTCGTCGGACCGGGCGTGCTCGTGCCCGTCGTGCTGGTCGCGGCCGTCGTCGTGACGTGCCACCTCGCCGCCCGTCAGCCTCGCTGGCCCGTCCGGCCTCGCTCGTCCGTGCAGGCGTGGCTCGTGGCGAGCCTCGCCCTCGGCATCCCGGCGCTCGGCATCGCTGCCGTCAGCCTGTACGCGACGATCTCGGCGGACGACGGCATCACGCTTCGCGAGAGCATCACCTACGCGCTCCACGACCCCGGCCGCACACTGCTCGTCGGGATGGTGACCGCGGCGCTGCTGGTCGGCCGCACGCCCGGCGGCACGCTCGCGGCCGTGCTGGTCGGTCTGTCTGCCACCGCCCCGCGTGCGTGGGACTGGTTCGGCGGCGGCGCCGACTACCTGCTCGCGACCTCCGCCGCCGCCGCGCTGGCGATCGCCGTGGCGGGCTGCATCGGCCCGGCGGCGGCCGCCCTCACCCGTCTCGAGAACCGCACGACGGGCGGGGCGACCGACTACCGGTGGGTGAGCTCAGTCGCCGAAGGGTCCGACGCGCACGACCGAGCGTGGCCGTGACGCGAGGTCGGCTGCGAGGTCCTGCACGTCCTGCACCGTGACGTCGCGGATCATCTCGAGCGACTCGTCGATGCTGAGCAGCGAGCCGTGCACGAGCTCGGACTTGCCCAGCCTGCTCATGCGAGAGCCGGAGTCCTCCATGCCGAGCACCAGCCCACCGGAGAGCTGACCCATGGAGCGCTCGAGCTCGGCCTGCGTGATGGGCGTCTCCGCCATCCGCTCCCACTCCTCGACCATGAGCGCGACGACCTCGTCGACACGGCCTGGCGTGCAGCCCGCGTAGAGCCCGAAGATGCCGGTGTCGGCGTGCCCGGACGCGAACGAGTACGTCGAGTAGGCCAGACCACGGCGCTCGCGGATCTCCTGGAACAGCCGCGACGACATGCCGCCACCGAGCACCGCGTTCAGCACGGAGAGCGTGAACCGGCGGGGGTCGGTCGCCGTCAGCGAGGTTCCGCCGACGATGACGTTGGCCTGCTCGGTCTGGCGTCGGATCGTGCGTTCGAGGCCGCCCGACGGGATGCCCTCCTGGCCGGCCCGGAGCCCGGTGCTGGACAACCGGCGGCCACGCGGCTGCGCGGCGTCGTCGAGCGACCAGCCGCCCGTGTGCAGGGCTTCGGTCACCTGCTTGCACAGGATGTCGTGGTCGACGCCGCCCGCGGCCGTGACCACGAGCGTCGAGGACTGGTAGTGCTCGCGGTAGTGCTCCCACACCGCGTCGCGCGGGACCGCGCGGATGGTGTCGGGAGTGCCGCCGATGGGCCGGCCGAGCGCGTGCTCACCCAGGACCAGGGCAGCGAACTGCTCGTGGACGACGTCGCTCGGGTCGTCGTCGTTCATCGCGAGCTCTTCGAGGATGACGCCGCGCTCGGTCTCCAGCTCGTCGGCGTCGAGCCGCGCGGAGGTGACCATGTCGGCGATGACGTCGACCGCCATCGGGAGGTCGGTGTCGAGCACGCGCGCGTAGTAGCAGGTGTGCTCCTTGCCGGTGGCGGCGTTGGCCTCCCCACCGACCGCGTCGAACGCCTCGGCGATGTCCATCGCCGTGCGCCGTGCGGTGCCCTTGAACAGCAGGTGCTCGAGGAAGTGCGTCGAGCCGTGGTGGCCGTCGGACTCGTCGCGCGAGCCGACGCCGACCCAGGCGCCCACGGTCGCCGAGCGCAGGCCCGGCATGTGCTCCGTGAGCACGCGGACCCCGCCGGGCAGGACGGAACGACGCACGATGGCGTCGCCCTCCTGCCCGACGGTCTGCTCACTGCCCGGCTGACCCGGGCGGACGAGCGGAAGGTCCAGCGGCACGTCAGGCGTCGACCGACTCGGCAGCACCCTCGGCCGGTGCGTCGTCCTCGACGACAGCGTGCAGCGACAGCTTGCCGCGCGGGTCGATCTCGCCGATCTCGACCTGGACCTTCTGCCCGATGGACAGGACGTCCTCGACGTTCTCGACGCGCTTGCCACCCACGAGGCGACGGATCTGCGAGATGTGCAGCAGGCCGTCCTTGCCCGGGGAGAGCGAGACGAACGCACCGAACGTCGTGGTCTTGACGACCGTGCCGACGAAGCGCTCCCCGATCTCGGGCATGTGCGGGTTGGCGATCGCGTTGATCGCCGCACGCGCGGCCTCCGCCGACGGACCGTCGGTGGCGCCGATGTAGACCGTGCCGTCGTCCTCGATCGAGATGTCGGCGCCGGTCTCCTCCTGGATCTGGTTGATCATCTTGCCCTTCGGCCCGATGACCTCGCCGATCTTGTCGACCGGGACCTTCACCGTGATGACGCGCGGTGCGAACGGGCTCATCTCGTCGGGCACGTCGATCGCCTCGGCGATGACGTCGAGGATCGCCAGGCGAGCCTCCTTGGCCTGCGTGAGCGCGCCGCCGAGCACCGAGGCGGGGATGCCCTCGAGCTTGGTGTCGAGCTGGATGGCCGTGACGAACTCGCGGGTGCCGGCGACCTTGAAGTCCATGTCACCGAACGCGTCCTCGGCGCCCAGGATGTCGGTGAGCGCCGCGTAGCGGGTCTCACCGTTCACTGTGTCGGACACGAGGCCCATGGCGATGCCCGCGACGGGCGCGCGCAGCGGCACACCGGCGTTGAGCAGCGACAGGGTGGACGCGCAGACCGAGCCCATGGACGTCGAGCCGTTGGAGCTCAGCGCCTCGGAGACCTGGCGGATCGCGTAGGGGAACTCCTCGCGGCTCGGCAGGACCGGCATGAGCGCGCGCTCGGCGAGCGCCCCGTGGCCGATCTCGCGCCGCTTCGGCGAACCGACGCGACCCGTCTCGCCGGTCGAGTACGGCGGGAAGTTGTAGTTGTGCATGTAGCGCTTGCGCGTCTCCGGGGAGAGCGTGTCGAGCTGCTGCTCCATGCGCAGCATGTTCAGCGTGGTGACACCCAGGATCTGGGTCTCGCCGCGCTCGAAGATCGCCGAGCCGTGCACACGGGGCAGGACCTCGACCTCGGCCGACAGCGTGCGGATGTCCCGCAGGCCGCGACCGTCGATGCGGAAGCCGTCCGTGAGGATGCGCTGGCGGATGAGCTTCTTCTGGACCGAGCGGTACGCGGCCGACAGCTCCTTCTCGCGACCCTCGAACTGCTCGGACAGGCCGGCGACGACCTCGCCCTTGATCTCGTCGAGACGGTTCTCGCGGGTCTGCTTGTCCGCGATGCTCAGGGCCTCGCCCAGCGACGCGGTCGAGGCGGCCTCGACGGCGGCGTAGGTGTCGTCCTGGTAGTCCGGGAACGTCGGGAAGACCTGGGTCTCCTTGGCGGCCTTCGAGGCCAGCTCCTGCTGCGCCTGGACGAGCACCTTGATGAACGGCTTGGCGGCCTCGAGGCCCTGGGCGACGATCTCCTCCGTGGGGGCGACGCCACCCTCGAACTTGATGATGTTCCAGGACTTCTCGGGGGCCTCGGCCTCGATCATGGCGATGGCGACATCGTCACCGACGACGCGGCCGGCGACGACCATGTCGAACGTCGCGCGCTCGCGCTCGGAGTACCGCGGGAACGCGATCCACTGACCCTCGACGAGCGCGATGCGCACGCCACCGACGGGACCGGAGAACGGCAGGCCCGACAGCTGCGTCGAGATGGACGCGGCGTTGATGGCCAGCGTGTCGTAGGCGTCGTCCGGGTGGATCGACAGCACGGTGATGACGACCTGGACCTCGTTGCGCAGGCCCTTGACGAACAGGGGGCGCAGCGGGCGGTCGATGAGCCGGCACGCGAGGATGGCCTCGGTGGACGGACGACCCTCGCGACGGAAGAACGAGCCGGGGATCTTGCCGGCCGCGTACGACCGCTCCTCGACGTCGATCGTCAGCGGGAAGAAGTCGAACTGCTCCTTCGGGTGCTTGCCGGCCGTCGTGGCGGCGAGCAGCGTGGTCTCACCGTCGAGGTAGGCGACGGCGGAACCGGCGGCCTGCTTGGCGATGCGGCCGGTCTCGAAGCGGACGGTGCGGGTGCCGAAGCGACCGTTGTCGATCACGGCTTCGGCGAACTGGATCTCGGGACCCTCCACGGGTGCCCTCCTCTTTCGTGAAGGCGCCGGCCGTCCGCGAGCGATCTTCGATCGAGGCCACCGGACTCTCCTTCGAGCTTCCGGAAGCCACTACCGAGGACCGAACCGAGCGGACCGACGCGGTGTGGTGGTGCAGGTACTGCGTGGTGCGGGTACTACGTGTCGTGCAGTCGTGCGCCCTGCCTAACGCCACACCAGCCCGGACCCTGTACCGGGTCCGGGCTGGTGGAAGGCGTTATCGGCGCAGGCCGAGCCGCTCGATGATGCTGCGGTAGCGGTTGATGTCGACCTTCTGGAGGTAACCGAGAAGGCGACGACGCTGACCGACGAGCAGCAGCAGGCCGCGGCGGCTGTGGTGGTCGTGCTTGTGGGTCTTGAGGTGCTCCGTGAGGTCCTTGATGCGCTGCGTGAGCATCGCGATCTGAACCTCGGGGGAACCGGTGTCACCCTCGTGGGTGGCGTACTCGGTCATGATGGACTGCTTGACGGCACTTTCGAGCGGCACTCGATCTCCTGGTTGACTCGTTGCGCGGTGCGCCGGGGCATATCCACCCGGGCTCTCTCGATCCGCGGCCGTTCAGACGGCGCCCATAGCCTATCAGGCCGACGGCGACGGGCTGACACCGCTGACATCGGCAGTCACGTCTGCAGTCACGTCGGCACTCAGGATGGTGCGCGCCCGGTCGACGTCCGCCGTCATGTGGACGACGAGGTCGTCGATCGAGTCGAACCGCAGCGTGGGCCGCAACCGTTCCACGAGCTCGAGCACGACCACCTGGTCGTACAGGTCCAGGTCGGTGCGGTCGAGCACGTACGCCTCGACGCGGCGCTCGACGCCGTCGAACGTCGGGTTCGTGCCGATGGAGATCGCCGCGGGCAGGACGCGGTCCGGGTCGTCAGCTGCTGCGGAGACGCGCCTCAGCCAACCCGCGTAGACGCCGTCCGCGGGCACGAGGCCGGTCGCGTCGGGTCCGAGGTTCGCCGTCGGGAAGCCCAGCTCGCGACCGCGCGCGTCACCGTGCACGACGGTGCCGCGGATGCGGTGGGGGCGCCCCAGGACGCGTGCGGCCTGGACCACGTCGCCCACCTCGAGCAGCTCGCGCACCCACGTCGAGGACCACCGGCGACGCAGCGGGTCGGCCGCGCGGTCCTCGGCGCTGCCGGGGTCGGCCGACTCGGCGGGCGTGACGTCCTCGATCACCTCGACCTCGAACCCGTGGGTCCGGCCGAGCTCGACCATCGTCGCGAGGTCGCCCGAGTTGTTAACGCCGAACCGCACGTCACGACCGACGACGACGACGCACGCGTGCAGTCCGTCCACGAGGTAACGGCGGACGAACTCCTCGGGCGTCTGCCGGGCGAACTCGAGCGTGTAGGGCAGGAGCAGGACCGCGTCGAGACCCGCGAGCTCCATGAGCTCCATCCGGTCGTCGTCGCCTGTGATGACCGGGGGCGCGGTGTCCGGACGGTGCACCTGCTGCGGGTGCGGGGTGAACGTCACGGCGACCGCCTGGGCACCGACCGCGCGGGCGTCCGCTCCCATGCGCGTCAGGACGCCGACGTGACCGCGGTGCACACCGTCGAAGTTGCCGATCGTGACGACCGAGGGTCCGAACCCGTCCGGGACGTCCGAGAGGTCGGTCCAGCGCTGCACACAAGCTCCTGTCGCGAGGCCCAGCGGGCCGATCCGTGCGGACTGCCGTCGTCGCGGTCCGGGCCCAGCCTGCCACCTGGACGGCCGACGGCCGAACCGCGGCCGGGAATCGTGGCCGGGCGGGTCGTCGGAACGCGGTCGCAGGACGCCGTCAGGCCGGCGCGAAGACGAGGACGGGTCGCACCGCACCACCGCGAGTCTCGACGAGCGCGACGAGGTGGCCATCCGGCGCGATCGCCGCCACGGTCCCCTCGGTCGTGTCTCCCGGCGCCGAGAGCCGCTGCCCGTAGGACAGTGCGGCGGCCTCCTCGAGCGTCAGGTCGCGCACCGGGAACGTCGCGCGGGCCGAGTCGGCCAGCGACACCACGTCGATCGGCACGTCGGGTGCAACCTCGGCCAGCTCGTCGAGCGTGCGGGCCACGTCGAGCCCGTAGCCGCCGACCCGCGTGCGCCGCAGCGCGGTCAGGTGCCCCCCGACGCCGAGCCCGGCACCGAGGTCGCGGGCGAGCGCTCGGACATAGGTCCCCGACGAGACGACCACGGTGACGTCCACGTCGAGCGCCCCACCCGCCGGCCGCACGTCGTCCACCTGGAAGCGCGAGACGGTCACGGGGCGCGCGGCGAGCTCGACGTCCTCGCCCGCACGGACCCTGGCGTAGGCGCGCTGTCCGTCCACCTTGATGGCCGAGACCGCGCTCGGTCGCTGCTGGATCTCGCCCGTCAGGCCCGCGATCCCCTCGTCCAGGGCCTCGCGCGTCACGCCCGACGCGTCGCGGACGGCCAGCGTCTCGCCCTCGGCGTCGTCCGTGGTCGTCGACTCCCCCAGCCGGATCGTCGCCGTGTACTCCTTGTCGGCGCCGACGATGTACGTCAGCAGCCTCGTCGCCCGACCGATGCCGATCACGAGGACGCCGGTGGCCATCGGGTCGAGCGTGCCCGCGTGGCCGACCTTGCGCGTGCCCGCGAGCCAGCGCATGCGCGCGACCACGTCGTGGCTCGTCCAGCCGGACGGCTTGTCGACGACGACGACACCGTCTGCCGCGGTCGGGCGACGCTCGGCTCGCTGGCGATCGGGCCCCTGTCGGTCCGTTCGCGTCACGCGGTGCGCCGCTCGGAGATGCTCTCCTGGACGCACATCACGAGGGCGTCGAGGCCGGCGTCCTCGCCCACGTGCGCGGGAGCGTCCACGGCGAGCAGCACGTTGATGAGCATGCCCTGGGCGACGAACAGCCGCGCCGTGTCCTCGTCCGAGCCCGTCCGCTCACGGAACAGCCGGAACGCCTCCCCCAGCGTGTGCCGCGCGATCTGCCCGACCTCGTCGTCGGCACCCGCGAGGAACCCGTGCATGGTCAGCCGCAGGAGGTTGCGGTCCTCGAGCAGCCCGACGTAGGCGTCGGCCATCTGCGGACCGGCTTCGGGGCCGGCCGGCACCGAGCCGAGCGCGGCCACGATCTCTCCCGCAGCCTCGCGGTACGCCTCCAGGAACAGCTCGCGCTTGGTGCCGAACAGGCGCACGACGTATGGCTGCGAGACGCCGGCGGCCCGCGCCACCTCGTCGGTGCTGGCCGCGTACCCGCGATCCGCGAAGACCTTGCGTGCCGCGACGAGGATCTCGGCGCGGCGCTGCGTCCCGGACATCCGTGTCGGTCGCTGAACCGTCTGATCGATGTTCATGGTTGACATGTTATCAGCCGATGCCTAACGTCTCTCTTGTTAGTTATCAATCAATGCCAACAAGTCACCCGTACAGCATCTGCGCCTCCTAGGAGTCATCGTGACCCTCACGACATCCGCTGAGCGCCGGGCCGACGCCCTGGTCGAACCGCGCCCCCTGCTCCGCCGCCGAGGCACCGCGATCGCGCTGGTCGCCGCGTCCGTCCCGATGTTCATGGCGACCCTCGACAACCTCGTCATGACGACCGCCCTCCCCGTCCTGCAGACCGAGCTCAACGCCTCGCTCGAGCAGCTCCAGTGGATGGTGAACGCCTACACGCTCAGCTTCGCGACCCTCATGATCGCGGCGGCGACACTCGGCGACAGGCTCGGGCGCCGGCGGGTGTTCATCGCCGGCATCGCCATCTTCGGGGGCGCGTCCATCCTGTCCGCCCTGTCGACGAGCCCCGAGATGCTCATCGGCGCACGCGCCCTGCAGGGAGCCGGGGCGGCCGCGATCATGCCGCTCTCCCTCGCGCTCCTGGCCGGCGCGGTGCCCGCGAGCAAGCGGGCCATGGCGATCGGCATCTGGGGTGGCGTCTCGGGCCTCGGCGTAGCGCTCGGGCCCGTCATCGGCGGCGCGGTCGTCGACGGGATCTCCTGGGAGGCCATCTTCTGGCTGAACGTCCCGGTCGCGCTCGTCGCGATCCCCCTGGTCCTGTGGGCGCTGCCGGAGTCGCACGGTCGTCGCCAGCCGCTCGACCTGGCCGGTCTCGCGCTCGCCGGTACGGCCGTGCTGGCCCTGGTCTGGTCGATCATCCGCGGGAACGACGACGGCTGGACCTCGGCGCGCGTCCTCGGTGGACTCGTCCTCGGCGTCGTCCTCCTGCTCGGCTTCGTCGTCCGCGAGTCGCGCACCGACCACCCCCTGGTGCCGCTGCGGCTGTTCCGCGAGCGGTCGTTCTCGGTGGCGAACATCAGCGCGTTCGCGTTCTCGTTCGGGGTGTTCGGGCTCGTGTTCCTGCTCGCCCAGTACCTCCAGGTCGGCATGGGCTTCACCCCGCTGCAGGCCGGCATCCGCACCCTGCCGTGGACCGCCGCGCCCACGATCTTCGCGCCGATCGCCGGAATGCTCGCTCCGCGGCTGGGCGTCCGCCCGCTGCTCACCACGGGTCTGTTCCTCCAGGCCGCCGGGCTGGCATGGCAGGGCCTCCTGGTCACCAACGACAGCCTCACGTACGCCGACCTCGTCCCCGGCCTGGCCATGGCGGGCATCGGGATGGGGCTGACGTTCGCGCCGAGCGCGACGGCCGTCCTCGCCGACATGGTGCCCGACGACCACGGGACGGCGAGCTCGGTGAACGCCACCCTGCGGGAGATCGGCGGGGCGCTCGGCGTCGCGACGCTGGTGGCCGTGTTCACCGCGTCCGACGGCACCCTGACGCCCGACGGCTACGCGGTCGGCCTGCAGCCCGCGGCGTACGTCGCCGCAGCGGTCACCGCGATCGGAGCGCTCGTCGTGCC
>NZ_JBFUKL010000007.1:0-176429 GCF_056400865.1 Cellulomonas sp. P4_H4 | reverse complement strand
CGGTCTCGGCGCCGGGCGGTGGCTGCGGTCAGTCCTCGAGCGACTCCGCGATGCGTGCGATCGCCGACAGGCGGCGGTCCCACTCCGCGCCGATCGCCTCGAGCGCGTGTGCCGTCTGGCTCAGGCGGGAGCCCAGGGCGCGGTAGCGGATCTCGCGGCCGACGCGCACGGGTTCGACCAGGCCCGCGTCCGAGAGCACGACCAGGTGCTTGGCGATCGCCTGCCGGGTTACCGGGAAGACCGTCGCCAGCCCGGACGCCGACCGCTCGGAGCGGCCGAGCTCGATGAGGATCGCCCAGCGCGTGTCGTCCGCGAGCGCGGCGAACACCGGGACCAGGGTCTCGCTCATGACGAGCCCTCGAGGTAGGCGACGAGCTCGTCCAGCTCGTCGGTCCAGCCCTGACGGTTCGAGTTCATCGCGTCGATCGGGTCGCGTCCGAGCAGCCCGAACCCGGACTCGACGACGGACAGGATGGTCGCCTCTCCGTCGGCGACGAGGGTGAAGCGGACCTGCGTGGAGTTCTCCGGGGTGAGGTTCGCGGCCTCACCCTGCGCGGGCGCCGGTGGAGTGCCCCACGTGAACGCGAAGGCGACGGGCTCGTCGTACTCGTCGATCCGGACCGGGAACTCGCCGTACCCCTCGAACCCGAACACACCCTCGCCACCCACCCGCAGGTCAGGCAGGTACGCCTTGTTGCCGAGCCATTCGGTGATGAGGTCCGACGTCGTGAGCGCAGCCCAGACACGGGCCGGCGCCGCCTTGATGTGGACCGTGCGGGAGACGGTGAAGTTCTCGGTGTCGACGACTGCGGCGGGCTGCTGGCTCATGGCGGTCCTCTTGCTTCGAGGGATCTTGTGCAATTCAACAGTTGCACGACGGTTGCGTCTTGCGCAACCTGCCGGCTGCAGTCAGGAGGTGCTGCGTCGCGCCCGGTAGGCCGCGACGTGCGCGCGGTTGCCGCAGCCGTTGACGTCGCAGAACCGGCGCGAGCGGTTGCGTGAGACGTCGATCAGGACCGCGTCGCAGTCGTCGGCCTCGCACAGGCTCAGCCGGTCGTACTCGTCACCGCGCACGACGTCGATGATCGCCATCGCGGTCTCGACGAGGATGACGGTGCCGAAGGGGGCGTCGGGCGCCGTGCCGTGCACGTGCCAGTCGATGTCCCCGTGCCGGACGAGCGTCGGGACAGCACCGCCCTCCGCCAGCAGGGCGTTGAGCAGGGCCGGTGCGCCGTCGCGGTCGAGGTCCCAGAAGGCGCCGATCCGGTCTCGGGCGGCCCGCACGGCCGCGAGCTCGGCCGCGTCCCCGTCGTGCCGCGTCGTGTAGCTCCACCGCGTGTAGAAGTCAGCGACGTCGTCGATCGTCGCCATGGCGTCGTGACCGTCGCGGCGCCGGGCCGTGTTGACCAGCTCAGCCGCTGCACTGAGGTTCGCCACGGTGTCAGGTGCAAAAACCACTTTGACTCCTGTCGGTGGGCGGCGCTACTGTCACGAGCGTACCCACCTTTGACTCATGACAGGACGACGTGATGGCGACCACGAACAACCGTTCGCTCGGCGTCGTCGCCGGCCTCGTCGCAGCGGCCGCCTTCGCGACGAGTGGTCCTGTCGTCAAGCCGCTGCTGCAGGCCGGCTGGTCACCCGGCGCTGCGATCCTCGTCCGGCTCTCCGTGGCTGCGGTCCTGCTGGCCGGCCCCGCGGCATGGGCTCTGCGCGGGAAGTGGCACGTGCTGCGCGACGAGTGGCGGGTCGTCGTCGGCTTCGGCGTCCTCGGCGTCGCCACCGCGTCGACCATGTACTTCCTCGCGGTCGACCGGTTGCCAGTCGCCGTCGCACTGCTCATCGAGTACACCGGACCGCTCCTGCTCGTCGGCTGGCGCTGGGCTCGAGAACGTCAGGCTCCCACCCGTGCCACGCTCGCAGGCGCGGCACTCGCGACCGGCGGGCTCGTCCTCGTGCTCGACCTCACCGGGTCGTTGCAGCTCGACCCCCTCGGGTTGCTGTTCGCCCTGACGGCAGCCGTCGGGAACGCCGCCTACTTCGCCTTCACGGGCCGACCGACCGAGCTCCCGCCGATCAGCCTCGCCGGAGCCGGCATGGCGGTCGGCGCCGCGACCGTCGCCCTCGCGGCGGCGGTAGGCGTGCTCCCGCTGGCCGCCCCAGACGTGACCGTCGACCTGCTCGGAGCGAAGGTCAGCTGGGTCGTCCCGCTGCTCGTGGTCGCCGTCGTCCCGACCGCGCTCGCCTACGGCATCAGCGCGGCCTCGGTGAGGATGCTCGGCGAGCGGCTCGCGTCCTTCCTCGCCCTGAGCGAGGTGCTGATCTCCGTCCTGCTGGCGTGGGCGCTGGTCGGCGAAGCCCCCCTGCCCGTGCAGCTGGCCGGCATGGTGCTCGTGGTCGCGGGCATCGCCCTGGTCCGCGGCGGGACCGATGCGCCCGAGCTCCCGATCGTCGTCGAGCATCCGGAACCGGTCCGGGCCTAGGAATCCAGGTGGACGTCCGGGCGGCGGGCGACGGATCATCGATCACCATGCTCCCCCTGACCGAGCCCCAGATCCGCGCGTCCTTCGTCAACTGCTCGCGCGGCGAGGCGTCCAAGCTGACCCTGCCCGCCGACCTCGACGAGACCCGCTGGGACCGCCTCGACTACTACGGCTGGATCGACCGCAAGGCACCGCTGCGCTCGTACGTCGTCGTGCCCGTCGACGACACGCTGGTCGGCATCGCCCTGCGGGCCCCGGAGGATGCCGCGAAGCGCAAGCGTGCCGTCTGCGCGTGGTGCGAGGACGTCTACGCCACCGACGAGGTCTCGCTCTACGTCGCCCGCCGCGCAGGGGCGTCCGGCCGCAACGGCGACACCCTCGGCACCCTGATCTGCACGACGTTCGGGTGCTCGCGCAACGTCCGCCGGATCCCGCGCATCGTCGAGGCCGGCGACGACCCCGAAGGCCTGGTGCTGCGGCGCATCGAGGGGCTGCGCGAACGCTCGGTGCGGTTCGCCGAGGAGGTCCTGCGCGGGCCGTCGGCTCCCTAGGCATGGTCGGCTCGGGAGCGGATCTGGCGCAGGACTACTACCGGTCGGTCGTGCGGCCGCTCGTCCACGCACGATGGCCGGGGCTGCCGCACGCCGCGGCCCGGCTCGGCGGCGGGTCGGACGTGCTGGGGTTCGACGACGAGGTCTCCCGCGACCACGACTGGGGTCTGCGGCTCGACCTGTTCGTCGAAGAGGACCTCGTGCCCGCCGTGGACGAGCACCTCCACGACAAGCTGCCGGCGACGTTCGCCGGTCACCGGACCCGCTTCGCGACGACCTGGGACGCCTCCGACCACCACCGCGTGAACGTCACCACGGTCGCCGCCTTCTCCCGCGCGCGGCTCGGGTTCGACGCGACGACCCCCCTCGGGCACGTCGAGTGGCTCTCACTGACTGGTCAGGCGGCGCTCGAGGTCACCGCCGGGCCTGTCTTCGAGGACACCGACGGGGGCCTGTCCGTCGTGCGTGAGCGGCTGAGCCGCCAGCCGGACGACGTCTGGCGCTACGCCGTCGCGACCGACTGGGTGCGGCTCCGCGAGGAGCTCCCGTTCGTCGCGCGGGCCGGCGCCGGCGGGGACGACCTGGGCTCACGGCTCGTCGCGGCCCGGCTCGTGCGCGTTCTCGCTCACCTCGGCTACCTGCTGGAACGACGCTGGCCGCCCTACGCCAAGTGGTTCGGGCGAGGGTTCCTGGACCTGCCGTCCTCGGGTGCTGCCGGCCCATGGCTGCTGCGTGCGCTCAGAGCCGAGGGGTGGCAGGAGCGTGAGGGCGCGCTCTGCACCGCCGCCGAGACGCTGCACACCGTCCAGCGCGAGGTCGGGCTGCCCGTCGTCGACGCGGCCGTGGTCCCGTTCTTCGAGCGCGGCTCGCGCGGTATCGCCCTGGTGCCGGAAGCGGTGACCCGCAGCATCGCCGACGACGCCGTGCGCGCACTGCCGCCAGGTGTCGGGACCGTCGAGCAGTGGGTCGACGACGTGAGCGTGCTCATGAGTCCCGAGCGCAGGCTGCGGGCGGCCCGCTCGATGTTCGGGTAGCGCCCGAGCACCACGCGCGTAGCGTCGTCGTGTGGCTGTGATCCTCGACATCACCATCTCGCTCGACGGCTTCGTGACGGCCCCGAACGCCGGCCCGGACAACGGTCTGGGCGACGACGGTCTCCCCCTGCACGCGTGGGCGGTCGGCGATCGCACCCCTGAGGATGTGGAGGTGCTCGCCACGGCTGCGGCCGGGACGGGCGCCGTCGTGATGGGACGCAACACGTTCGACGTGGTCGACGGACCCCACGGGTGGAACGACGACAGGCACTACGGCGCGGACCAGGGCGACGCCGATGCGCCGCCGCCGTGCTTCGTCGTGACGCACGAGGCGCCGGAGCACGTGCGGCTCACCGACCGGATGACGATCGTCACCACGGGTCTGCGCGAGGCGATCGACCAGGCGGTCACGGCGGCCGGCGACAAGCCCGTCGTCATCATGGGTGGCGGCTCGGTCGGCGGTCAGGCGTTGCGCGACGGGCTCGTCGACCGGCTGCATCTCCACGTCGCGCCGCTCCTGCTCGGCGCCGGCACACCGCTGTTCGGGGGATCCCGCACCGAGCTGCGTCTCGACGAGTCAGCCACGGTGATCACCCCGAACGCGGCGCACCTGTTCTACGACGTGGTCCGCTGAGCGTCAGCCCTCTGTCGCGGACTCCTCCGGGGTCGGCTCCGGCTCCGGCTCGGCCTGCGCCTCGGCGAGGGCCGCCTGGAACGCCGCGAGCGTCGCCGCGTCGACCGCACCCGTGACCGGTACGCCCAGTGCCTCCTGCGCGGCACCCAGAGCCGCCGTCAGCTCGGGCGACCACAGTCCGTCGATCGGGCCGTCCCAGTAGCCGGCGAGCTTGAGGGTCTGCTGGAGGGCGGCCGTCGACACGAGCGACGCCGACGCGGCGGCACCTCCGGCGGCCTCGAGCTGCGCGCGCAGCGCCGCCTCGGTCGCCTTGTCGACGGTACCGGTCTGGGGCAGGTCGTTCGCGGCCTGGAGCGCGACGACCGCGGCGACGGTCTGCGGTCCGTACAACCCGTCGCCCTGGCCCGTGTAGTAGCCGGCCGCCGCGAGCTGCTGCTGGAGCGCCAGCGTGTAGGCGCTGATCGACGCAGCCGCCTCGACCTGAGCCTCGTCGGTCAGGCAGCCGGACTGGGCGAACAGCTGGATCCAGGACATCTCGAGCGCTACCACGGCGGCGTTGAACTGCTCGGACGCCTGCACGAGAGGGGTGTCCTTCGTGATGCCGTCCTGCGCTGTGGCGAAGTCGGTCTCCGCCTGCTTGACGCGGGCGACCGTGGCATCCGGCAGCAGCGGTGTCGGGCTCGGGACCGGGGTCGCTTCCGGCGCCGGCGGGGCACCGCTCGAGGCGGACGCCTCGACGGCGGCGAGCGCGGCTTGGGCATCGGCGAGGTCCTGCTGCGCCGTGTGGAGCGCCTCCCGGGTACTCACGACCTCGTCCGCGGCGTCCTGGGTCTCCTGGCTCGGGTCCTTCAGGTCCGCGCCGGCGGTCTGCACGTCGCCGACGGTGACCGCGGTCTGGTGCAGCACGTCGCCGTAGCGGTCCAGCGCGGTGATGTACCCCGAGCTGGCGTCGCAGAAGCCTGCCTGAGCGTCGGTCGCGGCGGTCTGTGCGTCCTCGAGCGCCGCCTCCGCCTTGGTCACGTTCGCCTGGGCGACGGTGAGCGCGGAGTCTCCTTCGCCTGAGCAGGACGTCAGCACCAGGCTCGCAGCGACCGCGAGAACCCCCACCCAGCGCACCCGCACCATCGACTTGTGGACGCTCATCGGAGCCCCTCCCCTTCGCACTGCGTCGACCTGCACGATCGGGCGCTCGGCATAGGGTCCGGTCCCGGTGCTGAATCTAGGCGAAACGACACGATCGGGGCACGCACCGACGCGTGTCTGGGCTCAGCCTTCTGCGGACCGTCCTTCGAGAATGCCCAGGTCACGCTCGGCGTACTGGCGGTGCCACCACTCCTCGTTGAGCACGACCTGCAAGCACGTGCGCGGAGTCAGCACCGCGCCTTCGGCAGGCCACCCAGGCCCGACGAGCGGGTCGCCCGGGACGTCGAGCTGCTCGTCGGTGATGCCGTCGATCACGCCACGGACGATCGCCATCGCCCCGAGCCGCAGCGCCAGCGCCACCTCGAGAGGCGGGCGGTCGTCGCGGCCGTGCGGAAGTCCCTCGAGGTGGCTCGTCGGGTCCCACGGCAACGACAACGGCTGCCACGGGCTCGGGTCCCGCCGGATGCCCCGGCCGACCCACGCCTGCGACCCGAAAGCGAGGTGCCGGAGGGTCTGGATGAAAGACCACTCCTCGTCGACGGACTCGTGCAGCCGTTCCTCGGGCAGCCGCCGCGCGCGGTCCACGGTCTGCGCCCACAACCGCTCGTTCACATCCCACGCGGACCGCAGCCCGTCGGCGTCGGCCGGTCGGAACAGGGGACGCTCGGGGTGCCTGCGGTCGAGCTCCGCCTCCACGAACGCTGCCACCTCGACGCCGTTCACGACGAGGCTCTTCACCTCACCGTCGATCGTCGCGCGTGAGAACTCGACGTCGCGCATGGCGACCCCGTGGAACGCGACCGACCGGAACGTGGCGTCGGAGAGGTCGACATCGGTGAACCGGGCGCCGCTGAGGTCCTGGTTCTCGAACTCGGTACCCGTCATGCGCGTCACGCTAGGACGAGGGTCCGACAGTCAGCTGTAGACGGACTTCAGCAGCTCGTACACCAGGACCCCGGGCCAGATCAGCGCCTTGGGGATCGCGAGCACGAAGAGCCAGAAGGTGTCGGCCTGCTGGAAGTAGTAGACGGCCGCGCCGATGAAGCCGAAGCCGTAGACCACACCGCCGCTCGCGCCGCCGGCGGACGAGCTCTTCGTCATGTCGCTCCCTCGAGACGTGGCGGCCAACGCGCCGCCCACGTCACGGTCCACCGTGCGCACCCAGCCGGTCAAGTAGACGAAGACGACACGGGCCTGTCGGGTTTACGCTCGCATGACCGACCTCGCCGACCCCGCGGGAGCCCCCGTGACCGAACTTCTGGACCGTCCCGCGGATCTCGACGACGCCTTCGAGCGCCCGGTCGTGACCCGGTTGCCGCCGAGGCCGGCGGTCGACCCGGTCGCGCCGCTGTCGGCAGCGACGCGGTACCCGCTCGGCCCGGTCCCCGACGTGCAGGACGACGTTCCCGCGCCCCGCAGGGCCCGCTCGGCCCGCCCCGCTCGGCCCCGTCTTGTCTGGTACCGCTCGCGCGTGACCGCCGGGCTGCTCGGCGTGTTCCTCGGGGGCCTCGGTGTGCACCGCATGTACCTCGGCTACTGGCGTCGCGGCCTCGTCATGCTGGCGATCTTCGTGATCGGCGGCTTCTTCACGTTCGGGCTGGCTGCTGTGGTCATGGCCGTGTGCGGCTTCTTCGAGGGGCTGCTCTACCTGTCGGTGCGCCGCGGCCGGTACTCCCTCGACGCGCGCGGCCGGCCGCTGCGGCACTCCGGCCAGATCACGATCGCGCCGCCCAGCCCGACGGCGGACCGGACCTAGCGGCGTCAGGCCGTCGGGTCGAGCTGCGCCTGCAGCGCGTTCAGGTCCGTGACCAGTCCTTCGACGCGGATGCGCTCGGCCGCCGCGGCCGCCTCGGCGGCGGTGATCGTCACATCACGTGCGGGCATCGCGGCGTCGTCGCGTGCGAGCAGCGAGGCCGCGAGCGCAAGGGTGTCCTCGGCGGGCGCCATCGGCAGGTCCGTGCCGTCCCACCACGTCCAGGACAGACGCAACCGTGCGCGCTGGCCGGCTGAGAGCACCGCCACCTCGGCGACCTTGGCCTGGTACGTCGTGCGGTAGTGCTCGCGGGACGCGATGTCGGCGGTCAGCTGCGCGCGGTCCTGCCCGTTCCTCGACTCGGCGTCGACGAGGGCCTGCGACGCCGTCGTGATGGTCCCGGCCATCTCGTCGAGAAGCGCGCTCAGACCCGTGTACACCGCGACGAGCGCGGCGCGGTCGGCGACGAACCGGGCGTAGACCTGCTCGACCTGCGGGTCGAGCGCGCCGATCTGGGTACCGAGGTAGGCGAACAGCTCGGTCGGCCGGTTCTCCGGGTGAGCCCCGACCGAGCCCGTGATCTGCGTGTAGATCTCGTCGTCGGCGGGGATGGTCGCGAGCCCGGCCTCGAGCAGGGGCGTCACGGCGTCCTGCTCGGCGGGCGTGAGCCGCTCCCACGCCGCGTGCAGGGTCTCGTGCGCGGCCGTCGTCACGGCCTGTGCCCCGATGCGCGGGTCGGCCGGGCGGTAGACCACGATCGTCTCCGCGCCCGGGTGGTAGCAGCCGACCGTGTGGCCGCCCTCCAGCCCACCGGCGTCCGCGCAGCGCCCGGCGAACGCGGTCGCGTCGAGGATCTCGGGACGGGCGCCGTAGAAGATCGTGCGGCCCTCGTCGGACAGGTGCGCGGCGTCCGCGAGCGCGACGACCTCGGCGGTCGGGGCCGGGACCGCCGGAGACCCCTGCACCTGCTGCAACGCGTCGGAGAGCCGCTCGACCGGAGCACCCCCTGTGAACCACCAGGCGGAGCCGAGCGTCACGACGAGGACGAGGACGAGCCAGACGCCGCGGCTTCGCCGGCGGCGTACGGGCTCGGGTGCCGGCGGGGTCCACCACGGGTCCGGGTCGACCAGGACCCCGGCGCGCTCGTCCGCCCACCACTGCGGGACCCGCCCGCTAGGGGTACGCGGCAGGTCGTCCGGCGGGAGGCTCACCTTCGGACTATCGGTCACTGCGCGCGCCCTCTGGAGCGAAGCTCACAGCCCGGATCCGACCTCGTACCGGTAGAACGCGCTGCTCGGGTCGATCCGGTAGTCCGCGAACGGCGGGCAGGCGACGAAGCCGGCCCGCTCGTAGAGGCGTCGGGCCGGCGCGAAGTAGTCCTGCGTCCCGGTCTCGAGGTGGACCGACGCGTACCCGCGCGCCGCCGCCTCGTCGAGCACGTGCGCGAGCAGTGCCGTGCCGACCCCGTGGCCCCGCGCCGCCATCGCGGTCCGCATCGACTTGAGCTCGCCGTCCGTGGGGTCGAGCTGCTTGAGCGCGACGCAGCCGAGCAGCCGGCCGTCGTCGGCGCGCGCGGACCAGAAGGTGATGCCCACCGAGCTGAGTGCCGACGGGTCGAGCGCGTGCACCGACTCGGCGGGAGAGGTCGCGTACATGTCCGAGAGGTGCTCGCCGAGCAGCGCCAGGACGTCGGGGTTGTGCGGGTCGTCGGCGGCGATCGTCACGATCACGCCTCGAGCACCTGCTTGAGCCGGGCGAGGTCCGCGGTCACCAGCCCGGCGTCGCGCTCGAGCTCGTCGTCCGTCATCCCCGGCGCCCGGCGCAACGTGAAGACCACCTCGCAGCCGTCGCCGTCGGCGATCGCACGCATCGGGACGTGCACCTGGTCGCCCGTCGGGGTGGTGACGTCGTGGTCGAGCACTCCGAACGCGTTCTGCGCGGCGAACTGCACCTGTGCCCGGCCCTCCGGCGTCTCGACGAACCAGCTGTCACCCTCGTGCACGATCCCGCCGCCCAGTCCCGCAGCCCACCGCGGAAGGTTAGCCGGGTCGGAGGCGAAGGCGTACACCTCGGACACCGGACGGTCGATGTGCGCGCTCAGGTGCAGGGAGTCAGTCGTCACGCGGCGATCGTGCCACGAGCGGGCGACACGCTCAGGGCAGCGCCAGGAACTGGTGGACGAACGCGATCGCCATGCCGCCCTCGCCGACCCCGGCCGCCACGCGCTTGACCGAGCCCGAGCGCACGTCGCCCGCCGCGAAGATGCCGGGCGCCGACGTCTCGAGCGCGAACGGGTCACGCTCCCGTGTCCACGCGTCCCTCGCGTCCGGTCCCGTCAGGACGTAGCCGTTGTGGTCGCGTGCCACCTCGTCCGGGAGCCACGAGGTCACCGCGTCGGCGCCGATCATCACGAACAGGATCTCCGTCTCGCGCTCGTCGACCTGGCCCGTGCGCCGGTCGGCGACCTCGATCCGCTCGAGGACGTCCTGGCCGTGCAGCGCGACCACCTCGGACCTCGTCTCGACGCGGATGCGCCGGTTCGAGGCGATCTGCTCGATGAGGTACGTCGACATGCTCGCCTCGAGCGACGCGCCGCGGACGACGAGCGTCACGGATCCGGCGTACCGCGAGAAGAACAGGGCGGCCTGACCCGCGGAGTTGCCAGCCCCGATGATGACGATGTCCTTGCCGTGCGCGAGGCCCGCGTCGCTACGGGCAGCCCCGTAGTAGACGCCCTTGCCGACGAACCGGTCGATGGCCTCGATCGCGAGGTGCCGCCACTCGACGCCCGAGGTCAGGATGACGACCCGGGCACCGACCCGCGCACCGTCGTCGAGGGTGAGCGCACCTTCGCGGGTGTCGAGGCTGGTGATCGACCGGGTCACCACGATCTCGGCGCCCAGGCGCTTGGCCTGGCGCAGCGCCTTGGCGGCGAGCTCGTCGCCCGAGACGCCGAACGGGAATCCGGTGTAGTTCTCGATGCGCGTCGACGTCCCCGCCTGGCCGCCCGGCGCGAACTTCTCGACGACGAGCGTGCGGAGCCCCTCGGCAGCGCCGTTGACCGCGGCGGTCAGCCCGGTCGGCCCGCCGCCGACGATCACCACGTCGTACTCGTCGTGCTCCGGCATCACGGACAGCCCGCCCGCGAGCGCGATCTCGCGCATCGTCGGGTCGACCAGCCGGCGTCCGTCAGCGAGCTCGACGACGGGGCTCACGTGGTCGGACACGTTCTTGGTGTCGAACGAGACGCGGTTGCGGTGCAGGAAGGTCCGGATGTCGTGCACCCGCGGGTCCACCAGCGGGCCGATCACGACCATGTCGGGCGTCCGCTTCTCGGCGGCCAGCTCCTTGAGGCCCTCCATCCGGCCCTGGGCCAGGGCGCCCACCGCTGCGACGACCTGCGGGGCGGTCGCAGCCAGCGCGAAGAACGTCCCGACGTCCACCCGAAGGACGCGTGACGGCTCCACCGCCGCGCAGCTCGCCGGCATGTTCATGCTGAGCATCACCGGCACCTCGCCGTACAGCTCGCCCGGTCCGCGCGGGCCGATCACGCGCTCCTCGCCGTTGACGTTCTTGGTGAGCTCGACCGAGCCCTCGACGACGACGAACAGCGCGCGCTCGTCGCCCTCGTGCACCACGAACTCACCCGGCAGCAGCTGGATGTCCTCGACCTCCTTGGCCAGGAAGTCGAGCTGCTCCGGCGTGAGGTCGGCGAACAGCGGGATGGCGACGAGCTCGTCGGGACGGATCACGTGGCCCTCTTCGTCGTGCGGGTCCGGTCGACGACATCGTCGCACCCGGTGCCCGCCCGCGGTCCGGGTCGGCTACAGCTCGTCGAACACGTCGCTGAGCATCGGCGTCCGAGGACCGGGAGGCCACGCGATCGCGTACCACTCGATGCCCACGTTGCGCCGCCACAGGTCCTCGGACGCCTCGGGGTGGAACAGCACGTGCCGCTGGCTCCGGTGCTGCGTCAGCCCGGCGACGATCGTCCCGGCGACCGACCGCGCGTCGACGGTGATGCCGAGCAGCTCGTCGGGAAAGCCGCGCAGGTGGTAGACCTTCGTCGGGTCCCACAAGGGCAGGTCGTGCCGCGCACGCGACGCCTGCATCCGCTCGAACGGCGACTGCGGGATGCCCGCGTGCAGGAGTCGCCGCAGCCCCGGTCCGCCGTCGCGACGCACCCGTCCGAACGCCTCGCTCGTGGCGCGGCCGATGACGACGTGGTCCGGGTGGCCCGTGACGCCGTCGGGCCCGAAGGTGACGACGACGGTCGGGCGTTCGGCGTCGAGGAACGCGGACACCGTGTCGACGAGCTCCGAGAAGGGCACCTCGGTCAGGCCACCGTCGGGGAGGCCCAGGAAGTCGTGCCTGGCGGGCTCGGGGCCGACCGTCTCCCAGCCACTGCGGGACTCTCCCCGACGCACCGCCGCGAGCGTCTCGGGCGTCGCCTCGACACCCGGGGCGATCTCACCGGCGTCGCCGTCCGTCGCGTGCAGGACGACGAGCCGGAAGGCCGGGTCGTCGCGGTGCAGCGCGACCGTCCCGTACACCGCGTACGCCTCGTCGTCGGGATGGGCGACGCACACCGCGAGCCCGTGCTCGGCACCCGGGCCGATGCAGGTGCCGGTGCCGGTGCCGGTGCCGGTGAGACCCTCATCCATGCGTTCACAGTGGCTGGGGGTCGCACGGACGGCAAGGGGGGCGACTACGACCTCTTGCGCCGCTCGCGTGCTTCCGACGGACGTGCGGTCAGCCGACTGAGGACGCGGCGCCCAGTCGCACTTCCGAGACGCCCGGCACCTCGTCGAGCGAGAAGTAGACCGGGATGCGACGCTCGCGCGCGATCGCGACGTCCTGGTCAGCACCGACCGAGTCACCCGGCAGACGCAGGACCGCGTCGCACCGGGCGAGGAGCCGCTCCGCGGTCGGGTACATGATGCGCGAGGCGATGGGGTCGGCGACGGAGCTGCCGCCGGCGCTCCGAAGTACCGGCAGCGCCACCCACTCACCGATCATCGGCGTGTGGCCGGCCTCGAACAGCGGCCAGGCCGCCTCCTCGAGCCGGGCCAGGTTGGCGTCGAGCTTGGCGGGGTCGTCGCCCGTTCCCGAGCGGTAGGGGCCGGCGATGAGGATGAGCATTGAGGTGGTCATGCCGCGATGGTAACGTGCAACAACGTGCAACAACAGTGAGGAATGCGAATGCTGGCCGCTGAACGACGCGACTTCCTGCTCGAACGCCTGGCGCGCGACGGCAAGCTGGTCGCCCGCGATCTCGCGGCAGAGCTGAACCTGTCGGAGGACAGCGTCCGGCGTGACCTGCGCGAGCTCTCGGCCGCCGGCCTGGTGCAGCGCGTCTACGGCGGAGCGCTGCCCGTGTCACCCGCAGTCGGCGATCTCTCGGTGCGCGGAGGCCTCTCGGTCGCCGCGAAGGAGCGGATCGCGCGCGTCGCGGTCGAGCTGATCCAGCCCGGGTCCACCGTCATCCTCGATGGCGGCACGACCACGCTCGCGGTCTGCGCCGCGCTACCGGCTGACCTCGAAGCGACCGTCGTCACGCACAGCCCGACCGTCGCCTCCGCACTCATCCCGCACGCCCGGATCGACGTCGTGCTCATCGGCGGCCGTCTGTTCCGGCACTCCGGCGTCGCGATGGGCGCCGCGGCTGCGGAGTCGGCGCAGGGCGTCTCGGCTGACCTGTTCCTGCTCGGGGTGACCGGTGTCCACGCAGATGCCGGACTCACCACGGGCGACGCCGACGAGGCGGCGATGAAGCGCCTGCTCGCGGGCCGGGCAGGCGAGACCTGGGTGCTCGCGAGCAGCGAGAAGGTGGGTGCGGCCTCGCCGTTCCGCGTCGTGCCGCTGCCATCGGTTGCTGGAGTGATCACCGACGCCGAGTCGGACTCTCCAGCGATCGCGGCACTCGTCCAGCGCGGCGTGACCGTCCTGCACGCCTGAGACGAAGGCGTGCATTCATCGCCGGACAGCGGCGGGCCGAGAACTGCTGAACACTCGGGAGATGACGACGACCTGGGTACGTGTGATCGGCGGGGCGCTGCTGTTTCTCGTCGGACTGGTCTGGGTGCTGCAGGGGTCGGGCGTGACGGGGGCCACCGGGGGCATGAACGGTCGGGCGGAGTGGACGCTCATCGGCATGGTCGTCGCGGTCCTGGGCCTGGTGCTGCTCGCGGGCGGGATCAGGAGGCTGCGCGCGGCGAACCGTCGCTGAGACGGCCGAGGTCAGAGCGCCGTGAGCGTGACGGAGAGCGGGATGTTGATCGAACCCGGGGCCGGGGGCGGCGTCCTGGGCGACTTCTCCAGGTAGACGACGCCGGGGTTGTCGAGGTCGACCAGGTAGCCGGTCCACGCGGTGCCGTCCCAGTAGCGCAGGCGCGCACTGTTCGCTGGATCGGGGAACCAGTCGGCGGCTGCAGCGGTGCTCACCAGTGCACCGTACGCCTGTGCCGTCGCGGCAGGTGAGTGTCCCGCGGACCTCAGCCGTGCGACGACCGACCGATCCCGGTCACGGTGGTCAGGATGAACACGCTGTCCTCGACGGCGTGCACCGAGTGCCGATCGTGCGTGAGGACCCACAGGTTCCCCGTGCTCGCCTCGACGTCGCCCTCGGGGGACTCGACGCGTACCCGCCCGCGCCAGACCTGGAGCGTCGCAGCGTTCGGCGAGTTGTGCTCGCCGAGGCTCGAACCCGCCGTCAGCGCGATCACCGTCTGGCGCAGCTCGCCGTCGTGGGCGACGATCCCGGCGGACCTGCCGTACTGGTCCGCCCGCGCGGCGTCGAGGTGGTGGTCGGCGAGCTCGGCGATGTCGATCAATGGACCCTCCAGCTACGACGGTGGTGCTCCGAGACTAGACGGGGCCTCGCGCGGCACCAGCCCGTGGATGCCTCCGCCACCACCCCCGGGCGCGTAGCGCATCGGGGAGGCGACGACGAGCCCGCTCGCGAGCAGGGCCAGCACCGTCCCGATCGAGCAGACCCCGGCCATGACCGTCGTCGTGCTGGCCGGGAGCCTGCGCCGCGCCAGGGCGAGCAGGCCGATCCCGACCAGACCCCCGGCGGTGTTGACGACGACGTCGGTGACATCCGAGCTGCCGACGGCCAGGACGTACTGGGCGACCTCCAGGCCCAGGCTCGCGCACGCGACCACGCCCGTGGCCTTCCACCACGGCCAGGACGGAGCCAGCAGACCGAGGTAGAGGCCGAAGGGCACGAAGAGCACCGCGTTCACCGCCACCTCGGCAGGTGCGCTGGCGCCCGCGTCGGCGGTGGAGACGAACGGGACGAGCTTGAGCACCCGCTGGGCGTCCACGCCGAGCCACGGGACCTCGAGCTTCCACAGCACGATCCACGCGAGCAGCACGAGGTAGACGACGAACAGCACGACCAGGAGGTTCGTGGACGAGACGCGCGTGCGGGTCACCCTCGCATCCGCGGGTCCTGCGTCGGGTCGTCGAACATGGTGGGGCAGCCCTCGTCGACCGCGTCGGGGCGCAGCTCGTAGTGCCACGACTCGTTGGCGTAGATCTGGCACAACCCGTACTGCGCTCCGTGCTCGGACAGCCACGTCGTGGCCGCCCACTGGCCGACGTCGATCGCGTCGCCCTGCACGTGCGGGGAGGTGTCCGGCGTCGCGACCCACCGGGCGGCCTCCTCGGCCGAGCCGTACTGGGCGATCGCATCCTGCAGCAGCTGCTCCTGGTACTGCGCCGAACGCCAGCCGCTGTTGACGAAGATCGTGACGTCGTCGGCGGCGGCGTCGGTCGCGGCCCGGCGGACGGCGGCGAGCAGGTCCGGGTCGAGGTGGGTCACGGCATGAACCGTGTCGTCGAAGACGGTCACCCCGCCGGGGACGCTGCCGTCCGCACCCAGGACGCGACCGTCGTCGACAGCCGGCGCTTCGAGCGGCGGGAGGCCACCGGACGTCGTGTCCTCGCGCACCAAGGTCGCGTCGGAGGTCGGCGCGAGCGACGACGCCACCGACGGCTGGTTGCCGAACCCGACGACCGCGGCCACGACGACTGCCACCGCGATCGCCAGGACGAGGACGGCGAAGCGGGGACTCAGGGAGGACCGTTCACTGAAGTGCATCCCCTCAGCGAACGCGGTCGCGTGTTGCGGTCGCGTATGCGGGTCTCGATATCCCGACGATATGTGGCCCCTCGTAGCATCGAGGACGTGCGCGCGCTGATCGTCGAGGACGAGCCCTACCTGGCAGAAGCCGTCCGCGACGGCCTGCGCCTCGAGGCGATCGCGGCCGACATCGCCGGTGACGGTGACGCCGCGCTGCACCTGCTGAGCGTCAACACGTACGACATCGCCGTCCTCGACCGGGACGTCCCCGGGCCGTCGGGCGACGAGATCGCCAGGCGCATCGTGGCCTCCGGCAGCGGCATGCCGATCCTCATGCTCACCGCCGCCGACCGACTCGACGACCTGGCCTCGGGGTTCGGGCTCGGTGCCGACGACTACCTCACCAAGCCGTTCGAGATGCGCGAGCTCGTGCTGCGGCTCCGAGCGCTCGACCGCAGGCGCGCCCACCACCGTCCGCCCGTGCGCGAGCTGGCGGGCCTGCGCCTGGACCCGTTCCGTCGCGAGGTCTACCGCGACGGCCGCTATGTCGCGCTCACCCGCAAGCAGTTCGCCGTCCTCGAGGTCCTCGTGGCCGCCGACGGTGGGGTCGTCAGCGCCGAACAGCTCCTCGAGCAGGCGTGGGACGAAAACGCCGACCCGTTCACCAACGCCGTGCGCATCACCGTCTCGGCCCTGCGCAAACGCCTCGGAGAGCCCTGGCTCATCGCCACAGTGCCAGGGGTCGGATACCGCATCGACACAGGACCCGATCATGGTTAGGGAGCCGGGGCCGAGCGTCCGCCTCAAGCTCACCGCGAGCTACGCGGCGTTCCTCATGGTCGCCGGCGTCCTGCTCCTCGCGGTGGTGTGGGTCTTCCTGCTGCGCTATGTACCCAACACCGAGAGCGTGGGCGTGGGCGTCCCCGGTCTTCCCGGTCGCCGCAGCCCGACCCAGGACGACCTCGTCCGCGCGTTCGCACCGAGAGCGGCGTGGGCTCTGGCGTTCCTGCTCGCGTTCGGCCTGCTCGGTGGCTGGCTCCTCGCCGGCCGCATGCTCGCGCCGCTCGCGCCGATCACGCATGCCACCCGCGAGGCCGCGAACGGGTCGCTCTCCCACCGCATCCGGCTCCCCGGCCCGGCCGACGAGTTCCGGGAGCTCGCCGACGCGTTCGACGCCATGCTCGAACAGCTGGAGGCGCACGTCGCCGAGCAGCGAAGGTTCGCGGCCAACGCCTCCCACGAGCTGCGCACCCCGCTCGCGATCTCGCAGGCGCTCCTGGACGTCGCCCGCAACGACCCGGAGCACGACACCGCCGAGCTCCTCGACCGCCTCCACGCCGTCAACTCGCGGGCGATCGACCTCACCGAGGCGCTGCTCCTGCTCAGCCGCGCCGACCAGCAGTCGTTCACCAGGGAGCGCGTCGACCTGTCCCTCCTCGCGGAGGAGGCGACCGAGACGCTCCTTCCGCTCGCCGAGAAGCGCGGGATCACCCTCGAGACCTCCGGTGACGTCGCGACGACCGTCGGGTCGCATGCACTGCTCCTGCAGCTGACGACGAACCTCGTGCACAACGCGATCGTGCACAACCTCCCCGCCGATGGAAGCGTCTGGGTCAGCACGTCGGCCCGGACCGGGTCCGTCATGCTCACCGTCGAGAACACCGGGGAGAAGCTTCCGCCGGGGCTCGTCTCGACGCTGACCGAGCCGTTCCAGCGCGGCTCCGAGCGCGTCCGGGTCGACCACGCGGGTGTCGGTCTGGGCCTGGCGATCGTCAAGAGCATCACCCGCGCACACGGCGGGCACCTGACGCTCGGGCCGCGGGCCGAGGGAGGGCTCTCCGTCAGAGTGACCCTGCCCGCTGCGCCGCCCTGACGTCAGGTGCGCAGCGCCGCCAGGAGAGCACCGGCGGTCGCCGCGGCGCCGGCGATCCACACCAGCGTCGGCAGCCGGTCCCAGAACGACTTCACGTGCGCACCACCTCGCCCTGGTCCGTGACCTCGACGTCGACGACCTTGAGCGGCTCGGTCGCCGGCCCCTGCACGACCTCGCCGGTCGCGGCGTCGAAGCCGCTGCCGTGGCAGGGGCAGCGGATCACGCCGTCGCGCACGCCGCCGACGAGGCAGCCCTGGTGCGTGCACACCGCCTCGAAGCAGTGGACGGTCGTGCCGTCGCGGGTCAGCACGACCTTCTCGTCCTTCAGCACCAGGCCACCGCCGTCGGGCACGTCGTCGACCGACGCCAAGGGGCCGGAGCCCTTTCCCGAGCTGTCGTCGGAACCGTCGGGGTAGTCGCTGCCGCCGGAGTCGTCGCTGCCGGGTGCCGGGCCGAGAGCGACGAAGCCGACGTAGCCCGCCGCCCCTGCCACGACCGCGACGCCGGCACCCTCGAGCACCGACCGGCGACTGACCTCGGACCCGGTCATGTCAGTAGCTCGCGTACCCGGACTGGCCGAAGAACCAGAAGGCGGAGCTGAACCACACGACCACGAGCACCCCGGCGAGCAGCCCGCCCAGCACGGGCACCGCGACGGACGGCAGCCCGGGCAGTCGCAGCGCGAGCATCTTCGCCGCGAACACGCCGTAGAAGACGCACCCGGCGACGGAGTGCACCAGCACACGGGTGGAGCTGTCCTCGAACCCGAGCGACCAGACGCAGTGGAACACGACGGGCAACGTGAGCAGGAACGCGACGACGCCGGTCCAGCGGTGCAGGCCGTTCACCCAGCCGGGTGGGTCGGAGACCCCGGGCAGCCGTCCCCACATCGCCAGGGCCGAGAGCACCTGCGCGACGACGAGCACGGTGGCGGCCGTGGTCAGCCACGCCTTCATCTGCAGCATCCCGCTGAACCCGAACGTGGTCAGCGCGGCGCCGTCGCCCGGGTGCACCTTCGCGTACGCCGCGAGCGCGGCCGCGACCGCGAGACCGACGGCGCCGAGCGCGGCCAGCCCCCACCGCGACGGCCGTTCGACCGTGCTCGCGCCGGTGCTCACCGGACGATCGTGCTCTTCGGGCGGCCCCGGCGCATAGCCCCAGGCGTCAGAGCGGGGCGAGCCTCGCCCTGAGCAGGCAGAACTCGTTCCCCTCGGGGTCGGCCAGGACGTGCCACGGCTCCTGGCCCGTCTGACCGATGTCGGCCCGTACCGCACCGAGGCCCAGGAGGCGCTCGAGCTCGGCGTCCTGGTCGCGGTCGGTGGCGTTGAGGTCGATGTGCAGCCGGGACTTCCCGGGCTCTGGCTCGTCCCTGCGGCTCAGGAAGATCGTCGGCTGCGAGCCGCCGAAGCCGTCGCGCGCCCCGATCTCCACCGAGCCGTCGTCCTCCCGGTCGAGCACGACGAAGTCGAGGACCTCGCACCAGAACCGCGCCAGCAGCTCCGGGTCGCGGCAACCGAGGACCAGCTCACCGATACGACACGCCATGGAACGACACCCTGCTCTCAGTCCGGGGAGCTGCCGGGGAGCCCGTGGGCTCCCCGGCAGACGACATTCCCGCGAACGTATCGGGCGACGTGACCAGGGGCGAGACGAAGACGAGGGTCAGCTCGCAGTGGCTTCCGCGACGCCGACCTTCTTCGACGCGAGCCACTCGAGGGCGACGTCCGCGACGTCCCGCCAGCCCGAGTCGATGGTCAGGGAGTGACCGCGACCCTCGAACTCGTGGTACTCGGTGATCGAGCCGGGGCTCTTCTCGTACATCTTGGCGACTTCGAGCGTGACAGCCTTCGGCACGGTGTGGTCCTCGCTGCCGGAGGTGAGCAGCAGCGGCCCCCGGACGGCCTCGTGCGTGTTGATCTTGGCCGGGGAGTGACGCGAGAAGTTTGCCGTGGCGTCCTCGAAGAGGGGGCGGCCCGGTCCGGGGATGGTCCACGCCTCGAACAGCGCGTCCGACTCCTCCTGCGAGATCGCGTTGCCGAAGCTGTAGCGGAACTGCTTGGCGGTGAGCGCGACGGTCCGCTTCTTGTTCGCGGGGTTGCCGAGCACCGGGAACCCCGACCGCAGCTGCGAGAACGGCAGGGTCTTGACGCCCTTGATCGGTGCGGGGTCGATCGCGACCGCTGCAATGGCCAGGTCGTTGGCGAGCAGCTCCTGCGCGATGAGGCCCCCGAACGAGTGGCCGATGACGATCGGCTTGGCTCCGAGCGTGTCGATGTGGTCGGCGTAGTGGTGACAGATCTGCTCGATGCCGACGTCGTCGAGGGCGTCCGCGGCGGCACGGGTCTCGGCGACGGTGTCCGCGTCACCGGGCCAACCGGGAGCGCTCGGCTCGTACCCGTTCTCGCGGAACAGGTCCAGCCACGGTGCCCACGCGGACGAGTGGATCCAGAGACCATGGATGAAGACGACAGGGGTACCCGACATGTTCGCTCCTTCAAAGGGGGTGGCGCGATGGTCAGAGCTGTTTGGTGAAGCCGCCGTCGATGAGGAAGTCGGCCCCGGTCACGTTGGCCGCGCGGTCGCTGGCCAGGAGCACGACGAGGTCGGCGACCTCCTCCGGCTCGGTGAAGCGGCCCGTGGAGAAGCCCCCGGCACCCTCGATGATCCGCTGGCGTGCCTCGTCGAAAGAGACGCCCATGCTCTTCGCGACCGTGGCCGCGACGCCGGTCTCGCCGAGCCAGAGCGGCGTCGATACGGGTCCGGGGCTGACGGTGTTGAAGCGCAGGCCCTGCGGTCCGAACTCCTTCGACAGGGACTTGGACAGGTTCCAGATCGCGGCCTTGGTGGCGGAGTAGTCGATCACCCCCGGATCGGGCAGGTACGCGTTGACGGAGCCGATCGTCACTACGTTGCCCCCGCCCCTGGCGATGAGCAGGGGGATCGCGGCGCGCGTCGTGCGGACGGCCGCCATCAGGGAGAGGTTCAGGGTCTGGTGCCAGTCGTCGTCACTGACGTCCAGGAAGCCCGTGGTGCGCGGGGTCACGGCGCCGACGTTGTTGACGACGATGTCGAGCCCGCCGAAGCGTTCCGACCGCGACACCAGCTCGGCCGGTGCGTCGGGGTCGGAAAGGTCGATGGCCACGGCCAGGACCTGGCCGGTGTCGGACAGTGCGACGAGCTCGTCCGTGATCGAGCGCGCTCCGGCGACGACGTTCGCGCCCTCGGCGACCAGCGCCCGTGTGACGGCCAGGCCGATGCCCTTGCTCGCCCCGGTGACTACCGCGACCTTGTTCGTCAGATGGAGGTCCACCTGCGTGACGCTAGTGCTCGCGCGGGAGTCGTTCGTGTCCCTGCTGACCCCACCCAGAACGGGCGAGCTCCTCCATCGCATCTGCGCTCGGGGATCCGGGCTCGGCGAAGTACAGGAAGATCGACTGCCCGCCGGTACCGACCAACGGCAGACGCAGATAGTTCAGTGTGAGCGCTCCCACGAGGGGGTGGTGGAGCTCATGGACACCGTCTCCCACGTTCACGACGTCCTGGCGCTCCCAGAACTCGCGGAACAGCGCGCTGCGGGCTGAGCCTTCCGCGACGATCGCGTCCAGCCGGGCATCACCGCTGCGACGCTCGGCCATGACGCGCAGCAGCGCGACGGACCGCGCCGCCAAGCCCTCCCAGTCCGTGTGAAAGGTCCGCTCGGAAGGCTCGTCGAACAACGACAGCACGCTGTTGACCCCGACCTGGAAGGTCGGGTTGAGCGCCCGGGCCAGGGCGTTCGACGCGAGCACGTCGACGTGGCGGCTGTGCACGACCGCCGCCTGGTTCACCCACGAGTCGATCAGCCATCGCGTCGCCTCGTGCACGACGCCGGCCCGGTCCTCGTCGTCAGCCGGGTCCGGGGGACGGGCGAGACCGTGCAGGTACGCCGTGGCGACGGCGTCGAGACGGAGCGCCCGGGCCAGAGCGTCCAGCACCTGCGCCGACGGGTGCGCGTCGCGTCCCTGCTCGAGCCGCAGGTAGTAGTTCGTGCTGACGCCCGCCAGGATCGCGACCTCCTCGCGCCGCAGCCCTGTGACCCGTCGCGGCCCGGAACCTGGCGCCAGGCCGACGTCCTCGGGCTGCAACCGCTGGCGGCGCGTCGTCAGGAAGGCGCCGAGCCGACGGTCTGCGGTCATGCCGCAGGCTAGCGCCCGGCCACGTGGCGACGGCAGCCCCTGGACGTCTGACCTGCACGTTTCGCCGGTTTCTCCCGGCCGATGGCAGAATTGCCTGTTTCCCGGGGAAAGGCGGAGTGTGAGCGGTCAGTCGGGTGCGCCCAGCGCAGTCTTCGTCGACCCCTCCGGGCGGCGTGGACGGACGGTCCGACGGATCACGTGGGCGCTCGGTGCGCTCATCGCGGGCTACGCCGTCCTGGTGGTCGTGGCGCTGGTGGTCCCCGTCGGGATGAACCGCCTCTCGGTCCCCGGTCTGGGCCCGCTCCTCCCCGGCCCGCGCGCTCCGCAGTTCCCCGACGCATCGGGCGACGACGCCCCTCTCGTGCCCACGCCCTCGTCGCCGTCGGCCACGCCGACGCCTTCTGAGTCGGCATCGGCCAGGGCGGCGGCGCGGTCCGTCGTCGCGACCCCGGCTCCCACGCCGACCACGATCCCGGGTGCCGTAGCCCCCTCCCCCTCGGCCACAGCCACCGCGTCCGCCGCACCCGGCTCGTCGGACGCGGCCCCCGGTCAGACCGTCGACCGGCCCGGCAACGCCCCGACCGCGAAGCCTGAGCCCGCGTCGACCCACGCCGCGACGCCGAATCCCCGACCGACCAAGGGGTGACGGCTCGTGCTGGACCAGAGCGTCACCATGTCCTCGTCGCCCACGCGCCCTCGCCGGCGCCGGGCCCACGTCCGGTACGCCACGCGCCGCCCAGGCGTTGCCCACTGGGTCCTGCTGGCGGCCCTGCTCGCCGCGCTGCTCCTCGCGCTCGGACTGCAGACGCTCTCCACGAACGTCGGGCAGGCGGGCACGGCGACGGCCGGGCCGCGGGTCGCCGTCGAGACGCCGACCGGTGGGCCGGTCCTCGTCGCGGACGACGGCGGCCTCGTCGGGGTGTCGCTGCAGGAGAAGACGGTCGCGCTGACGTTCGACGACGGTCCGGACCCACGCTGGACCCCGCAGATCCTCGACATCCTTGCCCGCGAGGGCGTCCCGGCCACGTTCTTCGTCGTCGGGTCGCACGCGGTCGAGGAGCCCGACCTGCTCCGTCAGGTCGTCGACGCCGGTCACGAGGTGGGCGAGCACACCTGGTCCCATGCCGACCTGTCGACCGTGCCCGCCTGGCGGGCCAACCTCGAGCTCTCCCTCGGACAGCTGGGCCTCGCCGGCGGTGCAGGGATCAGCACCTCGCTCCTGCGGCCGCCGTACTCGTCGTCACCCCAGGACCTCGACGCAGCCGAGCTCAAGGCCGTCCAGCGCGCGGCCGACGCCGGCTACCTCGTCGTGCTCGCCGACCGGGACACCAAGGACTGGAGCATGCCGGGCGTCGAGCAGATCGTCGCCGACGGCGCCCCCACGGGGACGGACGGCCAGATCGTCCTGCTGCACGACGGCGGCGGGGACCGGTCCGAGACGGTGGCGGCCCTGCCCGCCCTGATCGAGCGGTATCGCGAGGCCGGCTACCGCTTCACGACCGTCTCGGACGGGCTGGGCCTGGCCGCGGGCGCCACCCGTCCCGCGGAGGCGATCCCTGCCTTCCAGGGAGAGGTGCTCACCGTGGCGGTGCACGCGTCCGGCTGGCTCGTGACCGCGGTGACGTGGGCGATGCTCGGGTTCGGCATCCTGGCCCTCCTGCGGACCATCCTGGTCGTGGGCTTCGCACCCTGGCACGTGCGGGAGTCGGCCCGTCGTGTCGCAGGTGAGCAGTGGCTGCCGCCCGTGACCGTGCTGGTCCCGGCCTACAACGAGGCCGTCGGGATCGGGCGGGCGGTGCGCTCGCTCGTCGCGTCGGACTACCCCGACCTCGAGGTGGTCGTCATCGACGACGGCTCGACCGACGGCACGGGGGACGTCGTCGAGCGCCTCGGCCTGCCGGGCGTCCGGGTGGTCCGGCAGGCGAACGCCGGCAAGGCCGCCGCGCTGCGGACCGGCACGAGCGAGGCGTCGCACGACGTCCTGGTGATGCTCGACGGGGACACCGTGTTCGAGCCGGACACGATCCGCCGGCTCGTACAGCCGTTGCGCGACCCCGACGTGGGCGCGGTGAGCGGCAACACGAAGGTGGGCAACCGGACCGGTCTCCTCGGACGCTGGCAGCACCTCGAGTACGTCACCGGGTTCAACCTCGACCGCCGCCTGCAGGACATGCTCGGCTGCATCACCACCGTGCCCGGCGCGGCGGGGGCGTTCCGCCGACAGGCCGTCGAGTCGGCCGGAGGGCTCAGCTCCGAGACGCTCGCCGAGGACACCGACATCACGATGGGCGTGCAGCGCGCCGGCTACCGGGTGGTCCACGAGGAGCACGCGCGTGCCTGGACCGAGGCGCCGAGCAGCGTGAACGACCTGTGGCGCCAGCGGTACCGCTGGAGCTACGGGACGATGCAGTGCATCTGGAAGCACCGCCGCGCCGCGTGGGACTCCACCAAGGGCGGGCGTCGGCTCGGTCTCGTGGGCATCCCCTACATGCTGCTCTTCCAGGTGCTCATGCCCCTGCTGGCCCCCGCGATCGACCTGTTCGCGCTCTACGGGCTGTTCACCGGCAACGCCCGCACGGTCCTGACGGTGTGGCTCGCGTTCGCCCTGCTCCAGCTGGCGACCACCGCCTTCGCGCTGCGTCTCGACCGCGAGAGCCTCAAGCCGCTGTGGAGCCTGCCCCTCCAGCAGGTGTTCTACCGGCAGATGATCTACCTGGTCGTCATCCAGTCCATCGCGAGCGCCGTGGCGGGAGCGCGCCTGCCGTGGCACAAGCTGCACCGCTCCGGCGACGTGGTCGTGCCGGCCTGATCCGGTAGGCGCAGTCAGGAACGAGCCGGACAGGACGTGCCACCGCACGGCCCGCGAGGAGGTGAGCGTGGAAGGCGAGCGCACACTCCGCACGCTCGAGGGCTACGCGTCCGGACCGGACGCGCCGCAGCGGGCCACCGCCGAGGCGTGGGCGCGGGTCGACCACGCCGACGTCGTGGTGATCGTCGAGGGCATCAGCGACCAGATCGCTGTGGAGACGGCCGCGGAGGGACGGGGACGCCTGCTCGATGAGAACGGGGTCGTCGTCGTCCCGATCGGTGGGGCGCACGCGATTCGTGGCTTCCTGCGCGCCCTGGGCAGACTCGGCACGCCGTCGCGGGTGGCCTGCCTGTGTGACCGTCGAGAGGAGGCGATCTGCCGGGACGCGCTGGCCGTCGTCGAGCACCTGGGACTGTTCGTCTGCGTCGACGACCTCGAGGACGAGCTGATCCGTGCCGTCGGCGTCGCGAGGGTCCAGTCACTGCTCGAGTCGGAGGGCGACCTCAGGTCGTTCCGGTCCCTGCAGAACCAGCCGGCATGGCGGGGCCGGGAGCTCGACGCCCAGCTGCGGCGGTTCCTGGGAAGCGGCGCGCGTCGCAAGCTCCGCTACGCCCGGCTGCTCACGCGGGAGGCGGTGCGTCGGGACGCCGTGCCGCAACCCATCGACGCGCTGCTCGCCGCCGTGTTGGCACGCCGTGTGAGCCCGACGTGTGAGCCCGCCGTGCGTCAGGCAGACCCGGCATCCCAGGTGAAGAAGGCGGTCGGCGACTCGCGCCCTGACAGCGACCGATAGAACTCCAGCGCGTGGACGTCCTCCTCGTCCGCGGCGACGAAGACCTCGGCGATCCCCGCGTCCGCAGCCTGCGCGCGCAGAGCCTCGACGAGCCGTCGGCCGACGCCGCGCCGGCGGATGTCCTCGTGCACCGCGAGGTCGTAGACGAACAGCTCCGCAGAGTGCGCGCGTGTCATCGGGATGGTGTGCGCCGTGATCCCGCCGACCACACGCCCGCCCTCGAAGGCGGCGACCGCCCAGAACGAGGTCGATGTCAGCAGCCGACCCAGGTACTCCTCGCCCAACGGCTCGGCATCCTCGTCGAACACCGACGCCATGAGGGCGAACAGCTCCCTGGCGTCGCGCTCGTCCCCGGGGCCGAGGCGCCTCGTCGTCGAAGTGTCCATGGACCCAGTGTGCAGCGACGACTGGGGGAGCAGCCGTGGTCCAGCCGCACACGGCCGTGGGCGACGGCCGTTCGGGTGGAGCCTGGTGGTCTGCCCGCGCGCGGGCGCCCAGCCTGTCATCGTGACCGGATGTCGGGGCAGAGCAGTCGTCGGGCCGGGGCCGCGGCCCTCGTCCTGCTGACGGTCGGGTGCCAGTCGCCCGAGCCCCCGGTCTCGACGCGCGACGAGGTCTGCAACCACTGGTACACCGAGGGCGACCCCGGCCTGGGTGCCGGGTACGACTACACCGAGGACCACCACTCGTACGAGGCCACGGTTCCGGTCACGCTCTGCTGGGAGGCGGCGTTCCTGCGCATCGCCGGGAGCGATCCACGGATCACGATCACCCCGCAGATCCGTCCCGGTCCGGGACCCTTCCTCTTCACGGTCACGGTCGCGCCGGGCGCCGGCGGGTACATCAAGGTGGCGGTGACAGACGCGTCCGGGAACGACTCAGGCACGTCCTTCGGTGGACCGGGCATCGTGACAGACGCCACCGGGTGGGCCTTCACCCCCTGGGGCGACGACGCATGGTGAGGCTCGTGGCGGGCGTACTACGACGTCTCCGCGCCGTGGCCCGCGCGGCCTAGGCTTCGACAGGTGATCCAGCGAGTCGCTGCCTACGCCGTCGTCGTCGACGCGCGGCGTGTGCTGCTCTCGCACTGGCGGGGCGACGGGCGGTGGATGCTGCCGGGCGGTGGCATCGACCCGGGGGAGGACCCAGCCGATGCCGCGGTCCGCGAGCTGCTCGAGGAGACCGGCCTGGCCGTCCAGCTCGACGAGCTTCTCGGGGTCGACTCGGTCGTCGTGCCCGCGTCCGAACGCATCAACCCGTCGGACGGCCCGATGCACTGGCTACGCATCATCTACCGCGCGCAGGTCGTCGGCGGCGAGCTGCGGGACGAGGTCGACGGGAGCACGGACGCCGCGGCGTGGTTCCGGCTCGACGACGTGGCCGGCATGCGCCGGGTCGAGCTGGTCGACGTGGGCCTCCGTCTGGCTGGGTACCCGATCGAGCCGTAAGGGACTCGGAACCAGCGGGTGCGCGACCATGCTCGCGCACCCGCTGGAACGGCGTCTATCGGCCGGAGCCCGCCGAGCCGCCGTGTTCGAGGCTCATCTCAGGTGCCGGTCGTAGAACCGGCCTCCGTCCTCGAGCTCGAACGCCGGCGTTCCGAGGTGCCCGCCCGGGTTGGCGTGCAGCGTCTTCTCCTTGCTGCCGAAGGCGTCGAACAGGTCGAAGGCACGCTGCCGGGGATTTCCTTCGTCGTCCCACTGCACCAGGAGCATCAGCGGGACGGTCACCAGCCGAGCATCCTCGCGCTGGGCGCGAGGCACATAGCCCCCGGCGAAGAAGCCGACGGCCGCGATCCGGGGATCGACGGCCGCGAGCCGGATGCCGAGGGCGGCCCAGCCCGAGTACCCGACCGGGCCACCGATCTCGGGCAGCGAGAGGAGGGCGTCGAGCGTCGCCTGCCACTCAGGGACGGCCCCCTCGACGAGCGGGCCGACCAGGGCCTCGAAGATCTCGTCGACCGGTTCGCCCGCCTGCATCGCCCGACGCAGGTCGGCGCGAGCCTGATCGGCGGCGGCGGAACGGGGTCGGTCACCGCACCCGGCGGCGTCGATGGTCGCCACCGCATAGCCGTGGTGGGAGGCAAGGTATCGGGCCCTGGCCACGAGGCGGGCGTCGCTCTTGGGCAGCCCGTTGTTGTGGGCCATCAGGATCAGCGGAGCCGGTACGGATCCGGGCGTCCAGACGGTGCCGGGGATCTCACCGAGGACGAGCTCGCGTTCAAGGACGCCGTCGTCGAGGAGGCGCTCAGTCGTGAATTCCATGGTCGTGCCTTTCGGGAGTGCTCGTGGACGGCGCTCCCGGGCGACCTATCGCCCGACCATGACTCCCGAGGGGAGCGCCCATGTCGGTGTTGCGTTCACGGGTACCACCTCCTCGTTCCTTCGCACGGTCACCGGGAGACTAGCAACGGTCGGTGTGGTCGGCCGAGGGATTTCCGTCAGCGCCCCGACGGCGAGAAGTGCTGGTAGTCGATCGGTGAGTCCCAGTCGCCGCCCCACAGCCACCCGACCGCGGCGAACGCGCGGACCACCGCGTCGTCGGCGTGGATGACGCCCGGGCTGTCGGGTCGGTCGGCGAACTCCCGGCCCGCGTCCGGCGCCACCGACGTGCGCCGCACGTACGGGTTCTCGACCGGGTTCACGTCGATCGCCCGGCCGTACGCGTGCTCCGACCAACCGGTGCCACCCGTGATCGCCCGGCAGTTGAAGGCCGACGTGTTGTCGGCGTCCATCGACGCGTCGTCGCTCGCACCGAAGTCGTCGACGAGCCGCAGCGAGCGGATCGGGTAGCCCGCGTCGAACAGCGCCCGGAACACCGTGACCATGTCCTCGGCAGCATCGGCGTGCACCACGAGCTCGCCCTGCACCTTCTCCCCGGCGAAGTCGCGGTGGGTGACCGTGACGTAGCGGAGGTCCTCGAGGGGGACCGGGCAGCCGGGGCGCCACGACGGCTCCATCCGGGCGGCCAGCTCGGGAGTGATCGCGGAGATCGTGGACGTGAACTCTGGGACCACGGCGTCGACCGTCGGGATGTCGGCGACGTCCGGGACGTCCGGAGCCGTGACCGGGCTCGGTGTCGCGGCGCTCGTGGCGGCGCTCGACCCTGGGCTCGGCTGCGACGCCGAGCACGAGGTGCACAGCACAGCGACCGCCACGACGACGAGGCACCGCCGGCAGACCATGGGATCCACTCTCCCGTGCCTGCGCGCCACGCGAAAGGAGCCGGCCGCGCGCTTGCCGTGCAGGGCGACGACGATGAGGGCATGACCGAACCGCACACGTGGACCGTCGACGATCATCTGCGCGGCGCCGACCCCGAGCACGTCGAGCTGTACCGGGCATTCGTCAGGCTCGTCGAGGCGTGCGGACCCGTCGAGGTCGTCGTGCACAAGACGACGGTCACGTTCAAGGGAAGGCGGCGCGGTTTCGCCGGCGCCCGGCCCGACAGTCACGGCCTCGTCGGGTTCCTCGACCTCATGCGACCGGTGGACACCGACCCCCGGATCACGAGAGTGACGCCGTACACCCACCGGTTGTTCGTCAACCGGTTCCGGGTCCGCTCCGCGTCCGACCTCGACGACACCTTCGCCGACTGGGTGCGCGAGGCCTACGCCGTGGGCGCGGGCGCGCATCTCGACTGACGGCGTGCATCACCGGAGCGCGGGTGAACTCCTCCGCGATGCCTTGCGCGGACCTACGCAGAGGTCTAGTCCGGAGTGGATGGTGGCCGCCGCGAGGCGCTGCCTCAGGCCACCTGCGAGGGGAGTGGCTGCCATGGGCACGTGGGCGCGAGTACCGGGACGAACGGCTCGTCGGACGGCCTGGTGGTCGGTCGTTGTGCTGCTGATGGCCGGGCTCGGGCTGGTTGCGGCACCGTCGGCTTCCGCGACCGGGTGGCGCACGCTCGCCCTGAGAGCGCCGGACACCGTCGTCGCCGGCGTCCCGTTCGACGTCAGCGTGACGATCCTGAACGCGGCCGGCCGGCCCGCGAGGGCGTACGTCGGCACGGTCCGCTTCGCCACCGACGATGCGCTCGTGAGGGCACTGCCGGACGCGTACACCTTCACGCGGGCGGACCGCGGGACACACGTGTTCTCCGGCGTGACCCTCGTCGGCACGGGAGCCCACCAGCTCGCCGCGCGTGACGCCGAGAACCCTCGCCTGCACGACGTCGACCGCGTCTGGGTCGCGGACGCAGGTGCTGCGATCGAGGGGCAGGTGCTGTCCGAGTTCGACCCCGTCGAGGGCGGGATCGTGACGGTGTACGACGCGGTCACCGGGCTGGCGCTGAAGTCCGGACCGGCGGACATCGACGGCTACCACTACCGCATCACTGGCCTGCCGGCCGGCGCCATCAAGGTCGGCGCGGTCGTACCGGGGCCCTACGAGCCCGACTTCGCCAACGACCGGGACACCCTGGCGCTGGCCGACGTGTTCACGCTCAGTCCGGGCGTGACGCTGGTGCAGAGCTGGGAGCCCGAGGACTTCGGCCCGTACCTGGACGTGGCGCCTCAGGGCTTCTGACCGAGCCGTTGCACCTGTCCTTCGTGCAGTCCGGCCACCCACTCCCAGCCGGCCTTGGCCTGGTTGAGCCGGGGGTCGTCGGGCTCACGGCCCTCACGCACGGCTTCGAGGTAGGCCCGGTCCTGGTCGATCCGCGCCCGGAGCTCGTCGGCTCCTCCGACGGACCCGTGGCCAGGGACGACGACCTCGGCCTCGGCCGCCGCGTCCTCGAGCAGCTCCAGCGCGGCCAGGTAGTCCCCGATCGGGTCCTCGGCGAAGGCGTTGAGCATGGGGATGAGCACGTCGGACAACATGTCGCCCGCGACGAGCACGCCATGCTCCTCGATCAGCAGCGCCGCATGACCGGGTGCGTGAGCCTGGTGCTCGATGATCCGGACACCGGGGCCGTCCCACGGAAGCCGCACCGACTCCGCGGGCAGGCCGGTGATGCGGCCGAAGAGGTCGTCGACGGGCACCTGGTCGGCGATGTCCTCCGGGAGCATCCCGGCGACGAAGGACTTCCAGTCCGGGTCCGCCAGCCGTGCCTGGATGGCCGCCGCGCAGCGGGCCGTGCCGTAGCGGGGCGCCGCTCCGAACCCGGCGTGCCAGAGCAGGTGGTCCCAGTGCGGATGCGTCGAGAAGCCGACCGCGACGTCCTCGTGAAGGTCCGCCGCGATGCCGGCGAGCTCGTCTGCGAGCAAACCAGGGTCGATGAGCAGGACGCCCGCCGCGCCCTGCACGACCACGGCGTTGCTCAGCAGGAACGCGCTCTCGTGGGTGAGCACGCCCTCGGCCACCTGACGCAGCATCAGCTCGCCCCGTTCTCGTCGCGGATGGCGTAGTGACGCACCGTGACGCCCGAGTCGAACGAGCGGTGCTCGAGCAGGTCGAGATCGAGGGGCCGGTCGTAGTCGTCGAACAGCGTCCTGCCGAAGCCGAGGATCGCGGGATGGGTCGTGAGCAGCAGCTCGTCGAGGAGTCCGGCCCGGAGCAGCTGCGTGGCGAGCGTCGCCCCACCGACACCGATGACGCCGTCGGTCTCGTCCTTGAGACGAGCGAGCTGCTCGATCGCGTCGTCCCCGCCGATGACCCGCGTGCTGTGGTCGGCCGTGTGCCGGGTGCGCGAGACGAGGACCTTGGGCTTGGCGACCCAGATCTCCCCGTACTCGCGCAGGACGTCCGGCAGCGAGGCGTCGTCGCGCGCGTGCGGCCACGTCTCCTCCATCGTCTCGTAGAAGACCCGGCCGTGGACGATCAGCGTGGCCCGTCTCGCCCAGGCGTTCAGCTCCCGATGCAGGTCCTCGTCGATGCGCAGCCACTCGCCGGCGCCGTTGTCGCCCGGGACCTGTTCGATCCGCAGGTCGAGGGACACGTTCATCGCGTACACGAAGCGGCCCATCGTCTCCTCCTCGGGAGTAGTGGTTGCGATCTGCAACCACTATATTGACGACGAAACAGGTCGTGTCAAGGAGGAGTCGTGGAACCTCGGTCCGGGTGCCCGATCAACGCCGCCGTCGAGGTGCTCGGTGATCGCTGGTCGTTGCTCGTGCTGCGCGACGTCATCTTCGGCGACCGCCGCTACTTCCGAGCGCTGCTGAACGGGTCGATCGAGGGCATCGCGTCGAACATCCTCGCTGACCGCCTCGTGCGGCTCGTCGAGGCAGGGATCCTCACGCGCGGCACCGCCGCCCGCGGACAGCGCGCTCGCTACAGCCTCACCGAGGCCGGGATCCAGACGCTGCCCGTGATCGACGCACTGGGCAGCTGGGGCCTCGACTGGCGCGAGGGCAGCCCCGAGCTCCGCGCCCGGCAACAGCTCATGCGCGACGAGGGTCCGGCGTTCGTCGAGGAGCTCATGGACGAGCTGCGCGTCCGGCACCTCGACGCGCCGGCGAAGCCTCGCGACGGCCCGAGCCCGCTCGAGCGTCTCGCTGCCGCCTACGCCGCGGCCGCCGAGCAGGGTGACGTGGACTGACGTGCGGCCGATGCATCGCGGGTCTCTGCCGAAGTCGATGCGGGACGAATGCGTTTGACTCCGTGAGGTGTGATCACGGGATGGCGATCGTTCTGACCGAGCCCGGCGTCGACCTGCTGCGCCGCGCACTGCCCGCGCTGCGGGAATGGCAGCACGACGACTCACCTGTGCAACTGCATCCGGGCGACGTCGGCTGGTTCTGGCGTTTCGGCGCCGAGGCGACCGCGGCGGCCGTACGGGTGTGGAGTCGCGGTGACCGGATCGTCGCGGTCGGGCTTCTGGACGGCCCGACCCTGCTGCGGATGGCGATCGCACCCGACGCCGACCACGACGACGAGCTGGCGCAGCGGCTGGTCGCCGACCTGACAGACCCAGAGCGTCGCGTCCTCCCGGCGGGCGACGTCTCGGTCGAGGCGCGTTTCGGGGCGGCGTTCCGGGAGTCGCTGAGCGCCGCCGGGTGGGTCCTGGACGAGCCGTGGATGCCGCTGGTGCGTGACCTCACAGCGCCGGTCGCCGACGTCGCCCTGCGGGTCGAGGTCGTCGGTCCGGAGCTGGTGGACGTGCGGTCCGAGCTCCAGTTGGCGGCGTTCGACCGGTCGACCTTCACGCCTCGACAGTGGCAGGCGATGGCCTCTGGACCGGCGTATGCCGACGCCCGGTGCCTGGTCGGGTACGACGACGCCGGTGCCGCGGTGGCCGCCGTGACCGTGTGGTCTGCCGGCCCCGGCCGGCCGGGACTCATCGAACCGATGGGCGTGCACCGCGAGCACCGCGGCCGCGGGCACGGCACCGCGATCACCGTCGCCGCAGCAGCGGCGCTGCGGGAGCTGGGGTCGTCGACCGCCACGGTGTGCACGCCGAGTGCGAACACCGGCGGCGTCGCGACGTACGTGGCAGCCGGCTTCCGCGCGCTGCCCGAGGTCGGCGACCTTCGCCGCGGTGCGCGCTAGGTGTACCGACGAGCTGCTGTCGATGTGGGGCCTCGCCGATCGTCAAGTTGATGACCGCGAACGTCCGAGGGTGCACGCCCTTCCTGGCAACCACCTCGGGCGGACACCTGCGAATGGAGCCGACCATGACGGACCAGCTCAGTGCCGACCAACCCGTGCTCGCCCAAGGTGACCTCCGCCTGCTCCTCGAGCCGGGGGCACAGAACATGCTGAGGTCGTCGAACCTGGCGCGCATGGGCTACGTGGCGCGCGACGGAGGGCCGCGGATCGTGCCCACCTGGTTCTCCTGGACCGGGTCGGCGGTCGTGATGGTGACCTACGTCGCCGGGCCGCAGGCCGGGATCGCCCACCCGGCGCGACGTCTTGCGGACCTGCGCGCCGACCCCCGAGTCGCCCTCTGCATCGACACCGCCGGCCCCCCACCCACGGCTCTGCAGCTGCGGGGCCGTGTCGAGATCGAGGAGGTGGACGGCATAGCGCCGGAGTACCGCGAGTCAGCCGTGCGGTACCTGGGCGCGGCGCAAGGCAAAGACCTGCTGGCTGCCGTCGACCAGCCCGGCACCCGTCAGGCGCGCATCGTGCTGCGCCCCGACTGGGTCAGCTTCATCGACTTCACGACTCGGCTGCCGAGCGCGCAAGGCGGCCTCAGGAGGGCACACCGAGAGAGGCGGTAGCGGGCCGCGCGGCTCTTCTCCGCGGAGCGAGCAGGTCGAGGAGTCCCTCTCGATCAGGCCCGACGGCTCGTCCGCAGGCCTGCGGACGAGCCGTCGGATGGATGGGGTCAGAAGGTGAGCAGCACCTTGGTCGCGCGACGCTCGTCCATGGCCTTGTAGCCCTCAGCGGCCTGCTCGAGCGGCAGGGTGAGGTCGAAGACCTTGCCGGGGTCGATCTCGCGGTCCCAGATGAGCTTGATGAGCTCGGGCAGGAAGCGGCGCACAGGAGCCGGTCCGCCGTGCAGGTGGACCCCGGAGAAGAACAGCTCCCCGCCGGGCAGCGACACGTCGTGCGCTACACCGACGTACCCGACGTGCCCACCGGCGCGGGTCGCACGGATGGCCTGCATCATCGACTCCTGGGTGCCGACGGCCTCGATCGTGCTGTGCGCGCCGAGCCCACCGGTGAGCTCCTTGATGCGCGCCACCCCGTCATCCCCGCGCTCCTCGACGATGTCTGTGGCGCCGAACTCCCGGGCGAGCGCCTGCCGGTCGGCATGCCGGGACATGGCGATGATCCGCTCGGCGCCGAGCTGCTTGGCGGCGAGCACGCCGAGCAGGCCGACCGCGCCGTCGCCGACGACGGCCACCGTCTTTCCCGGGCCGACCTCGGCCGCGACGGCAGCGAACCAACCGGTCCCGAGCACGTCCGAGGCCGCCAGCAAGGACGGGATGAGGTCGGGGTCAGGCGTCCCGGGGGTGGCGACGAGTGTGCCGTCGGCGTGCGGGATCCGTGCGTACTCGGCCTGGGCCCCGGGGACCGCGCCTGGGCCGCGGTGGACGCAGTGGGTCTGGTAGCCGGCCCGGCAGATCTCACAGGTGTTGTCGGAGGAGAAGAACGAGCCGACCACGAAGTCGCCGACCTCGAGGGTCGTGACCTGCGAGCCGATCTCAACGACGACGCCGACGTACTCGTGGCCCATCGGCTGGTAGCTGACCTCGTCGGCACCGCGGTACGGCCACAGGTCGGACCCGCAGATGCAGGTCGCGGCGAGCTGGATGATCGCGTCGGTCGGCTCGATGATCGTCGGCCGCTCGGTCTGGTCGACCCGGACGTCGCCCGGGGCGTACATGACGACTGCGCGCATGGTGGTGGTGCCTCTCTGTCGGGATGTGCACCAGCGAACCCCGCGGTGCGCGCGACGGGGAGTCCCTGTCGAGGGGTGTACCGCCAGTACACCGCTCACCATGGACTCCCTCGTCGAACGCACCGGGCCTACGGTCGTGAGCATGGACAACCGAGCAGATGTGCGCGAGTTCCTCATGTCGCGTCGCGCGAAGGTCACCCCGGACGCCGCCGGTGTGATCGGGGGGACCAACCGCCGCGTGCCGGGCCTGCGCCGCAGCGAGGTAGCGGCGCTGGCGGGCGTGAGCGTGGAGTACTACGCCAAGCTCGAGCGCGGCGCGATCGGCGGGGCGTCGGCATCCGTCCTCGATGCCGTCGCGCAGGCCCTGCAGCTCGACGACACCGAGCGCGCGCACCTGCTCGACCTCGCCCGCGCAGCGGACGGCATCCCGTCGTCGGGACGACCGCGCCGTCGCGGGACCCGGTCGTCGGCGCCCCGGCCGAGCCTGCAGTGGGCGCTCTCGGCGATCACCGACGGGGTCGCGTTCGTGCGCGACCAGCGCCAGGACCTGCTGGCGACCAACGCGCTCGGTCGCGCGTTCTACTCCCCGGTCATCGGTGACGGCGGCCGGACCCCGAACCTGGCCCGGTTCCAGTTCCTCGATCCGGTCGCTCGCGACTTCTACCCCGACTGGGACCTGTTCGCGGAGATGTGCGTCGCGATCATGCGCGCCGAGGCCGGCCGCGACCCCCACGACAAGGGTCTGCAAGACCTCGTCGGGGAGCTGTCGACGCGCAGCGAGACGTTCCGTCGGCTGTGGGGCGCGCACGACGTCCGCACCCACGGCGCCGGGACCAAGCGGTTCCAGCACCCGGTGGTCGGCGAGCTGACCCTCGCCTACGAGGAGCTCGCCATCACCGCCGAACCCGGGCAGGTGCTGCTCGTCTACACCGCCGAACCCGGGTCCCCCTCGGCCGAACGCCTTCGCCTGCTCGCCTCCTGGGGGACCGACGCCGCACACGCCGAGGTGTGGGCCCGACCCGCGCCGGGCGCCGCGCACTCCCTCTGACGACAGGACCAGCAGATGAACCTCCAGGACTTCCTCGACCATGTGCGGACCGGAGCCGTCATCGAGGGCGGCTCCGCGCAGCACGCCTTCCTCGTCGAGTCGGCCCAGGACGCGATGCGGATCACCGCCGAGCTGAACAGCAGCTACCGCACGCCCGACGAGGTCCGAGGCCTGCTGTCGGAGCTGACGGGCCGCACGGTGCCGGAGTCGGTGACGCTCTTCCCGCCGTTCCACTGCGAGTTCGGCAAGAACACCTCGCTGGGCGACGGCGTGTTCATCAACATGGGCTGCACGTTCCAGGACGCCGGCGGCATCACCATCGGGGACGGCACGCTCATCGGCCACGGCAGCACCGTGGTCACCCTCAACCACGCGGTCGACCCCGCGCGACGTGCTGACATGCTCCCCGCACCGGTCGTCATCGGGCGCAAGGTCTGGCTCGGCGCCGGCGTCACCGTCGTCCCGGGCGTGACCATCGGGGACGGCGCGATCGTCGGCGCCGGCGCGGTCGTCACCAAGGACGTCCCCGCGAACGCGATCGTGGCCGGTGTCCCCGCCCGGCCGATCCGCGACACCGGGTTCGATGCGGCTGACGAGTGACGCCGCCTGGACCGACGAACCCCAGGAGACAGCAGTCGCGAAGGCTGAACTGCAGACACCCCACCACCAGAGGAGCACGATCAGCATGAAGGTCACGACAAGCGGCGGCCAGACCGCCGCCGGCCCTCAGGACTGGTTCACCGGTACCGTCTACATCGACGGCATCCGCAACCCCGACGACCAGTCCTCCATCGGCTGCGCCCACGTGCGATTCGCCGCCGGCGCACGCACCGCCTGGCACCACCACCCCCACGGGCAGACCCTCTACGTCACCGACGGCATCGGCTACGTCGCCACCCGCGGCGGCGAGATCCACGAGATCCGCCCCGGCGACGTCGTCTACATCGAGCCGGGAGAAGAGCACTGGCACGGGGCCACACCTACCCGGTTCATGGCACACATCGCCCTCCAGGAGGCCGACGGTGACGGCCAGGTCGTCACCTGGCTCGAACACGTCACCGACAGCGACTACGACCGGCCCTGACCCGACCGAGGTGCGCAGCTCGATCTGGCCGTACCACGGGCGTGAGGGCGTGCCTCGTTCGCCTGGCCGCGGATCTCGCGCTGTCTGGACGCTCCGGGCGGGACGGCCCGGCTCGTTAGCATGCAACGCATGCCCATCAAGCTCGAGAACGTCGGCATCGCTGTGCGCGACCTCGAAGCAACGATCGCGTTCTTCACCGACCTCGGCCTCACGGTCGTCGGCCGTGACACGGTCAGCGGCGAGTGGACCGACACGGCCGTGGGCCTCGACGGCAACCACGCCAGGATCGCGATGCTCCAGACCCCAGACGGTCACGGTCGCCTCGAGCTCTTCGAGTACATCCATCCCGAAGCGATCGACACGCAGCCCACTCGTCCCAACGAGATCGGCATGCACCGTGTCGCATTCTCGGTCGACGACATCGACGAGGCGCTGGAGATCGCCGCGAGGCACGGGTGTCACCCGCTTCGCGGCGTGGCGACGTACGAGGACGTCTACAAGCTCACGTACCTCCGCGGTCCTAGCGGCATCATCGTGATGCTCGCCGAGGAGCTGAAGAGGGACTGACGGCCGAGTCGGAACTGGCCTGACGACGGGTTTCGTTCCGTCGGTCGGCTCGACCTCCGACGGGTCCTCCACGAGCTCGCCGGGCATCGGCCCGTCGCGGACCAGGTCGGTCCATCGTCGGCGCCCGCGCCGCGCTGCGCCATACGGTCGTCGCAGGAGGCGGAGGCTCGCCTGGACGTCGATCCCGTCCAAGGCCCTGGTGAGCAGCACCGTTGTCTCCGGCTCGCGGGGCGCGTCCAGCTCGAGTGGTGCGCCGGTCAAGCGGATCGCTCCGGGCTTGGGATCGGCCCGTCCTGCCCTGCGCCCCCGTCGGACCCGGCATCTCAGCTCAGAGGTTGATCATGTGCCCGGTCAGGCCGTGGAATCCCTCCTGGAGCGCTTCGCCGAGGGTGGGGTGGGTGTGCACGTTGCGTGCGAGCTCGGTAGCGGTCAGATCCCACTTCTGGGCGAGGGTGAGCTCGGGCAGGAGCTCGGCGACGTCGGCGCCGACCATGTGCGCGCCCAGCAGCTCCCCGTACTTCGCGTCGGCGACGAGCTTGATGAAGCCGCCCGGCTCGCCGAGCCCTTGGGCCTTGCCGTTCGCGCTGAACGGGAACTTGGCTACCCGGACGTCGTGGCCCTCGTCGCGGGCCTGCTGCTCTGTGAGGCCGAACGAGGCGACCTGGGGCTGGCTGAACGTGGCGCGCGGCATCATGCGGTAGTCGCCGAGCGGCATGGTCTCGGCGCCGGCGATGGTCTCGGCGGCGACGATGCCCTGGGCTTCGGCGACGTGCGCGAGCTGGAGCTTGGCGGTGACGTCCCCGATCGCGTACAGGTGCGGCACGGAGGTCCGCATGTGGTCGTCGATGGCGATCGCACCCCGGTCGGTCAGGGCCACGCCGGTGCTCTCGAGACCGTACCCGGCGGTGCGGGGGGCGAAGCCGACGGACATGAGCACCTTGTCGGCGCGGATGCTCGACCTCTCGCCGGACGCCGTCGTGGCGGTGACTACGACGCCGGAGCCGTCGTCCTCGACGGTCTCGACCTCGGTGGAGGTCAGGATGGTGACACCGAGCTTCTTGTACTGGCGGGTGATCTCCTTGGACACTTCGACGTCCTCGTTCGGCAGCGCACGGTCCAGGAACTCGATGAGGGATACCTGGACGCCATAGTTGGCGAGCACGTAGGCGAACTCCATTCCGATGGCGCCGGCGCCGATGATCACGATCGAGCGGGGCAGCTCGCGGCTCAGGATCTGGGCCTCGTAGGTGACCACGTTCTCGCTGAGCTCGACGCCGGGCAGCAGGCGCACGGAGGAGCCGGTGGCGATGATGGCGTCGTCGAAGGTGACGGTCCGGGTTCCGCCGTCGGCCAGGGCGACCTCGATGGTGCGGGGGCCGGCGAAGGTGCCGTGCCCGTCGATCTCGGCGATGGCGTTCTTCTTCATCAGGAAGTGCACACCCTTGACCCGCCCGTCCGCGACGCTGCGGCTACGGTCGTAGGCGACGCCGTAGTCGAAGGTCACCTGCCCGGAGATCCCGAAGAGGTCGCCCTGATGGGTGAACGTGTGGGCGAGCTCGGCGTTGCGGAGCAGCGCCTTGGAGGGAATGCATCCCACGTTCAGGCACACCCCGCCCCAGTACTGCTTCTCGATCACGGCGACGGACTTGTCGAGCTGGGCGGCGCGGATCGCGGACACGTATCCGCCGGGCCCTGCGCCGAGGACGACGACGTCGTAGTGGGTGGTGCTCATGGGGTTCTCCTTCGCGAGTGGGTGAGGTACCTGCGAGCCGCCGCGCGCGGTCACGCTGGTCGACGTCGCGCAACGGCGGCGCGGATCTGGGCCTTGATGTCGGCGAGCACCTCCTGGTCGCTGAAGTGCAAGTACACCGTGGCCGTCGTGCTGATGTGGATGACGGCGGTGACCACCCGCGCCAGCGTGGTCGCATCGGCTCCGTCGATGCCCTCGGCGCGGGTCAGCACACCGGCAATCTCGTCCTCCAGGCGTGCGGAGAGCTCGAGGCCCTCGCGCCGGTTGGGCTCAGCGGGGTCGCCGAAGACCAGCTCACGCAGGTAGGTGCGGCCGTTCTCGGGCTGCTCACGCACGCAGGCCACGACCGGGCGGATGAGTGCCATCACGCCCTCGAGGGCGCCCTGTCCGGCAGCCGCGGCCACCGCCGAAGTCCCATCGTCGATCGCCGCGGCGAACTTCTGGTTCTGCACCATGATCAACAGCTCCGCCTTGCTGCCGAAGTACAGGAACAGGGTGCCGATCGCGACGTCCGCCCGATCGGCGATCTGCTGGGTCGTGACTCCCGTGACGCCGCGTGCAGCGAACAGGTCGCTCGCCGCGGCCATGATCCGTTCGCGCTTGTCCGCCTTGGCCCGTTCGCGCCGTCCTCGCGGCGCCTGTCCGCTCTCCATGGCAACCTCTCTTGACATTATTACTGAGTCACCTCACTATTGAGTGTACTCGGAACATGGCAAGACCGGAACGATGGAGAGCTAGACGTGTCAGGACAAGGCGCCCAGAGCATCACCTCCCGCGATGCGCCGACTCGCTCGGTCGCCACCGCGGACGCGTCGTTCGCCTACCGCGAGCTCGGTCCGCGCGAGGGGGGCGTTCCCCTCGTGGTGCTCACCCACCTGGGCGCGAACCTCGACGGGTGGGACCCGCGCGTCCTGGACGGCCTCGCCGAGGACCGTCGTGTGATCGCGCTCGGGTACCGCGGGGTCGGAGACTCCACCGGCCAGGTGCGCGACTCGATCGAGGACATGGCCACGGACGCCGTCGCCGCCATCCGGGCGCTGGGGCACGAGCGGGTCGACCTGTTCGGTCTGTCGATGGGCGGCATGGTCGCCCAGGCACTCGCAGCGCAGGCCCCGGGGCTGATTGATCGCCTGATCCTCGCCGGCGCCGGCCCCGCCGGCGGCCCGGGTCTGGCCGGCATGACCCGGGTGTTCGTCACGACGACGGCACGGGCGGTCACGACACTCCAGGACCCGAAGACGTTGCTCTTCTTCACCCGCACCGCCACGGGCAAGCGGGCCGCACAGCAGTACCTGGCGCGGTTGAAGGAGCGCACCACCGATCGTGAGCGCGCGGTCGCTGCGGGCGTTCTGCGAGCGCAGCTGGCGGCGGTGCACCGGTGGGGCACGCAGGAGCCCGCCGACCTGTCGGCGTCGCCCGGTCCCGCGCTCATCGTGCACGGCGCGGCCGACCGGATGGTCCCGCCCGCCAACGCCGCGGCCTTGGCGGGCCGCCTGCCCGCCGCGACGGTCACGGTCTACCCGGACTCCGGGCACGGCGTCGTCTTCCAGAACCACGCTGCGTTCGTCGTCTCAGCCCGCGGTTTCCTGCGCCGCTGACCCAGTACAGCCCCCAACCACCCCTCACCACGAAGGAGCATCATCCTGATGCGAGCGTTCGGCATCACCGGGTACAAGCAGCCCCTGACCGCGATCGACATCCCCGAGCCGGTCGTCGGTCCCCACGACGTCCTCGTGAACGTCGAGGCCGCTGGGCTGAACCACCTGGACGAGAAGATTCGGCTCGGGCAGTTCAAGGCGATCCTGCCCTACAAGACCCCCCTCGTCCTGGGCCACGACCTGGCTGGCACCGTGGTCCGGGTCGGCTCCCAGGTGCGCGGCTTCAACATGGGCGACCAGGTCTACGGCCGGCCCGGCAAGGACCAGATCGGCACGTTCGCCGAGCGGGTCGCGGTCGCCGACAGCGACCTCGCGCCCAAGCCCACCACGCTGAGCACCGAGCAGGCCGCCGGTCTGCCGCTGGTGGCACTGACCGCCTGGCAGGCGCTCGTCGAGCGGGGAAACGTCAAGCGCGGGCAGAAGGTCCTCATTCACGGCGGCGCCGGTGCCGTCGGGTCGGTCGCGATCCAGCTCGCCAAGCACCTCGGCGCGACCGTCGCGACCACCGTCAGCGGCACGGATGCTGACCAGGTGCGCGAGCTCGGCGCGGACGTGGTCATCGACTACCGCACACAAGACTTCGAGCAGCAGCTCTCCGGCTACGACCTGGTCTTGGACAGCCTCGGCGGAGACAACCTCGCCAGGTCGTTGCGCATCCTCGAGCCCGGCGGGTTGACCATCGGCATCGCCGGGCCGCCCGAGCCGGCCTTCGCCCGCCAGGCGGGCTTGAACCCCGTGCTACGTCTGGCGATCACCGCGTTGAGCAGCAAGGTCCGCCGCCAGGCCAAGAAGCTCGGCGTGAGCTACGAGTTCTTGTTCATGCATGCCGACGGTGAGCAGCTGCGACACATCACCGCCCTGATCGAGGACGGCACCATCCGACCCCTGCCGGTCGAGGACTTTCCCTTCGACCAGACCCCCCACGCCCTGGCAGCACTGGTCGCCGGCCGCGTGCGCGGCAAGGCCGTCATCACCCGCCCCTGATCCGGGCTCGATCACCGCGCCGACATCCACACAACCCGAGGAGAACCATCATGAGCACCACCAGCAACGACCCCGTCATCACGTCCTACGCCCAGGCCCCCGCCCGCACCATGCGCGACGGCGGCGACACCTTCGCCTACCGAGAGCTCGGCCCCAAGGGCGGCATCCCCGTGGTGTTCTTCGTGCACCTGGCCGGAACCCTGGACAACTGGGACCCCCGCATCGTGGACCCCATCGCCAAGCACCGGCACGTGATCACCTTCGACCAGCTGGGTGTAGGCGCATCCAGCGGGAAGGTGCGCGACACCTTGGAGGAGGCCGCCGACGACGCCTACCGGTTCGTCAGCGCTCTCGGCTACGACACGATCGACATCTTCTCCTTCTCCATGGGCGGGATGATCGCCCAGGACCTCGTGGTCAAGCACCCCGATCTGGTGCGCCGGCTCGTCCTGACCGGCACCGGCCCGCGCGGCGGCAAGGACATGGACAAGGTCGTGGGCACCACCTACTGGGACATGCTGCGCGCCACCCTGACGCGCTCGGACCCCAAGGAGTTCCTGTTCTTCAACCGCGACCCCGAGGGCAAGCGCGCCGCGAAGGCTTTCGTGGCCCGACTCACGGAGCGCACGGTGGACCGCGACAAGGACATCAAGGTGCCCGCGTTCCGGAAGCAGCTCTCGGCGATCGCGAAGTTCGGGCGCTCGGCCCCCTCGGACCTGTCGGTCGTCACCCAGCCGACCCTCATCGCCAACGGTGACAACGACCGCATGGTCCCCTCGGTGCTCTCCCAGGACCTGCACCGGCGGATCGCCGGGTCCGAGCTGATCATCTACCCGAACTCGGGGCACGGCGGCATCTTCCAGTACTGGGAGAAGTTCGCCCCCATCGCCTCGAAGTTCCTCGCGGAGTAACCGACTCACCGTCTGACAACCAGTACGGAAGGACGATCATGAGCGACACACACCGGACGTCTCCAAGCACTTCACCTCCTCGATCCTGCTGTGGATGCGCACCGACATCCCCCGCCAGAACGGCATGGACCGCTGGAAAGGCCCGCACTCGGGCATCATCTCGGCCACCCCGGGACTCCTCGAGTACCGCCAGATCCACCTCGAGGAGCACAACCCCGGCCGCTGGCCGCCCACCGCGGGAGTCGAGACCGCGATCCCCGCCGAGCGCAAGGTCGACGGGATCGCCGAGGTCACCTTCGAGAACGCGCTCTCTCCACTGATGGGACGCAAGCAGACCGCACCGGCGTTCGAGGACGAGGTCAATATCTTCCGTCGCACCCTCCTGTACGCCGGCCCACCGAACTCCTCCCGCTGGTACGACATCGCCCCGGGCGAGAAGCCGGGGTCACGGGCTGTCGTCTACCTGCGGCGGCGCGCCGGGGTCGGCACGGTCGAGTTCCACCAGTTCGTCAGGAAGACCCTCGTGCCCGCCCTCATCGGCACGGGGATCCTGAAGGACCTGCGCACGCAGGTGTTCCTGCCGTGGACCGAGAAGACCTGGGACACCCCGCACGTCGCACACGACAACCCCGGCGACCAGCACCTGCACGCCTCGCTCATGCTCGGGTTCGCCGACGACGATGCCCGAGACGCCTTCTTCACCGGCGCGCACGCCGCGGGCCTCAGCGAGCTGATCGCCCCGCACGCCTCCGCGATCCACGCCTACGACGTCACCGCCGCCCTGACCTACGTCGCGGACAGCACGATCCTGCCGCACTTCGAGCAGTAGCACGGCGGGGCAAGGCCGTGCCCACCCGGTCTACCTCGCCCGTCATCAGTCCAACCCGATTTCGTCCCGAAAGGCCTGACCATGACCAGCACCATCGCCTTCGAGCGCACATCCGCCCAGGTCGCCCGCATCACGTTCGCCAACCCGCCCGTCAACCTGGTCGTCGGCGAGAGCGTGCTGCGGCTCACCGAGATCATCGACCGTCTGGCGACCGACCCCGACATCCAGGTAGTCGTCTTCGACAGCGCGACGCCGGACTTCTTCTACAACCACTTCGACCTCGCCGCCGCCGCCGACTTCCCCGCTCCTGACGACGTCGACGCCCCGTCGGCGTGGACCGAGCTGGTCATCCGGCTCACGCAAGCCCCATACGTCACGATCGCGAGCATCCGCGGTCGGACGCGCGGCGGGGGCAACGAGCTGGCGCTGGCCCTGGACCTGCGCTACGCCAGCCAGGAGAAGGCGCTCTTCGGGCAGCCCGAGGTCGGCTCCGGGCTGATCCCCGGCGGCGGCGCCGGCGAGCGCCTGCCCCGCGTCATCGGGCGGGACCGGGCTCTTGAGGCCATCCTCACCAGCGACGACTACGACGCCCGCACCGCCGAGCGGTGGGGGTGGGTCACCCGTGCCCTGCCCGACGACGAGCTCGACGGGTTCGTCGACGCTGTCGTCGGGCGGCTCTCCACGTTCGACCGCGCCTCGATCTCGGCTGCGAAGGCCCAGATCAACCGGGCCACGCTGCCGCCCGACGCCGACCTGGTCGCGGCCTACCGCGAGTTCGAGCACTCCCTGACCCTGCCGGGCTTCCTCGTCCGGGCGGCCGGCGCCCAGGCTGCGGCCGAGCAGGCTGGTCTGGACTTCGAGTACCGGCTCGGGGAGCACATCGGCCTCGCGAACCAGCGCTGAGCCCGCACCGACCACGCTTCCGACGATGCGCAGGAACGCGGCCTGCGCGCGACCGGCAGCCTGAGCCGTCCGCGCGCCCTCGCTGACCGACGCCGTCCCAGAGCCGCACGCGGTTGGTGTTGTAGTAGTTGACTCCCAGCACGTCGATCGGCTGATGGATGCGCGCGAGGTCACCGTCGAGAACGAACGACCAGTCGGTGACCTGGCTGGTGGTCTTGACGAGCCGACGCGAGTACGAGCCCTCGAGCATCGGGCCCAGGAAGGCGTCGTTCGCGAGCGACTCGACCTTGTCGCGCGCCCTCTGTCCCGTGGGGCCGTCGGGCCGGAAGACATGCAGGTTGTGCGTCACGGAGTAGCGTGCGTCCGCGCTGACGACGGACCGCAGTGCCTGCAGGCCCAGGCCGTGGGCCAGGTTCAGGTGGTGCACGGCCCGGAGGGGCTCCTCGCGCCCCTGCAACCCGGGCATGCACCCCCGAGCCGTAACCCAGGTAGGCAGAGCACCAGGGCCCGTTGAGCGTCGTCCCGGTGTCGACGCGGTCACCGAGGCGCGCCCCGACGACGGCCGCGTAGTCGGCGAAGGCGTGCGCAGTGTCTCTCTCGAGCCAACCGCCTAGCGTATCGGCCGGACCCGCGACGAACCGCGCGTTCGTCGGGCATGACGCAGCGCGCTCCGTCGCCCGCGGCGTCGAACGGGGCCCGCGGCGTGTCGTGCCAGACGGAGCGGTGGTGCCGCGCGGCGCTCGAACGTCCGAGCCGCACCACCACCCCGGTCGGTCAGGGCTTCGAGGTGTTCAGCTGGGGGTAGAGCACCTCGATGGGGGCGCTGAGCCCGGCCTTGAGCTGCACGGACGTCTCGTCGGCGAGCACCTCGTACTCCCCCGCCTCCACGGCGTCGAACACGATGCGCACGAGATCGGCCGGGTCCACCTTGGGCCCGGTCGCACTAGCGGCCATGGCCGTGTCGACATAGCCGACATGGACCCCCACGACGTGCACGCCCGCGGGGGCGAGCTCGAGGCGCAGCGAGTTGGTCGCCGACCACAGGGCAGCCTTGGTGGCGCTGTAGATCCCAGCGGCCGCCCACCAGCTCAGCGCAGAGTGGATGTCGATGAGCACCGACTCCCGCTTCGCGGACAGGACTGGTGCAAACGCGCGGGCCACGAACAGCGGGCCCAGGAAGTTGGTCTCGACGTTGGCGCGGATCTCCTCGTCGGTGTGGGTGAGGATGCCCGCCGTGGCGACCGAGGCACCCGCGTTGTTGATCAGCACCGTCACGTCCGGTGCGGCCTCGACGGCCGCCTGGATCGAGGCATGGTTGGTGACGTCCAGGGTCAGGGGCACGATGCGCTCGTCGTCCCAGGCTCGGGGGTTGCGGGCGCTCGCGTACACCTTCTTCGCTCCGCGGGCGAGGGCGTCGTGGACGAACTGGGTGCCGATCCCGCCGTTGGCTCCGGTGATCAGGACGACTGCTCCGTCAAGAGTGGGCATCTTCGTGTTCCTTCTGTTCGTGCGTATGGTGCGCACCGGTCTGTGCGCACCGACTCGGTCGATGAGGCCCGCCCGCCGGGGCGACGGGGCGAGCACGCGCGCAGATCAGGCGCGCACGCGGGTCGGGTAGTCGGTGTAGCCGGCCGCATCGCCTCCGTACAGCGTGGTCGGGTCGACCTCGTTCAGCGGGGCGCTGGTGCGCAGCCGCTCGACGATGTCGGGGTTGGCCAACGCGAACCGGCCCAGCGGGGCGATGTCGGCCAGTCCGGCGTCGATGTCGTCGGCGATCTGCTCGCGGGTGCGCCCGTAGCGGACGACGAGCACCGCCGTGGGCCACCCCTCCCGGAACGAGCGCAGCAGCTCGTCGTCACCGACGTGATGCACGTGCAGGTAAGCCAGGTTCAGCGGGGCGAGCTCACCCACGAGGTGTCGGTACTGCGCCCGGACGCTCGCGGTGTCGCCCTCGTCGATCCCGCCGAGAGGCATCGCCGGCGAGATGCGGATGCCGGTGCGATCCGCGCCGATCTCTTCGGCCACGGCCCGGGCAACCTCGACGAGGAACCGGGACCGGTTCTCCACCGAGCCGCCGTAGGCGTCGGTGCGATGGTTGGCGTTCGGGGAAAGGAACTGGTGCGGCAGGTACCCGTTCGCCCCGTGGATCTCCACGCCGTCGGCGCCCGCGGCGATGGCGAAGACCGCGGCCCGGCGGAAGTCGTCGATGGTCGCATGGATGTCGCTCTCGGTCAGTGCACGCGGCACCGGGGTCTTCTGCGGCCCGGACGCGGTGAACATGTCCTGGTCGGCGGAGATCGCCGAGGGTGCAACAGGCTGACGGTGGTGCGGGGTGTTGTCCGGGTGCGAGACCCGCCCGACGTGCATGAGCTGGATGAACAGGGCGCCACCACGGGCGTGCACCGCGTCCGCGACCTCGCGCCAACCCTCGACGTGCGCCGGGGTGTGGATCCCGGGGGTGTTGGCGTAGCCCTGGCCGTCCTCCGAGGGCTGGGCACCCTCGGTGATGATCAGACCGAGCGAAGCACGCTGCCCGTAGTACGTCGCCGCATGCGGGCCTGGTGAGCCGTCCGGGTTCGCTCGGCTGCGGGTCATCGGCGCCAGTGCCAGCCGGTGCCTGAGCTCCACCCGGCCGAGCGTGAACGGCTGCCAGAGAGAAGAGGACGTGGTCATGGGTCGGGCGGTCCTTCCGTCGATCGTCACGCCACCGCTGTCTCCGAGGGGGCGCAGGTGCTCCGCCCGGACGTGGAAGAATGAACAAAGGCACATTCGAGCCCACGCGCTAGTGACTATGCTCGTAACTGAGTCGAGTCAGGATTCATTCCCGGGAGGACACCCCATGTCAGTCGCCCCCTCGGTTGGTCGGCGCGAGCGGAACAAGCAGGCCAAGCTCGAACGCATCGTCGCCGCCGCAAGCGAGCTGTTCGCCGCGCACGGCGTCGAGGAGGTCACGACCCAGCAGATCGCCGACAGAGCTGACATCGGCGCCGGGACGCTGTTCCTCTACGCCAAGACCAAGGGGGAGCTCCTCCTGCTGGTCCAGAACGCCCACTACGCCGACGCCCTCGAGCGTGGCATCGCGGACGCCGAGCCCCTCGCCGATGTGGTGGACGCCGTCATGGCGGTAGTGCGCCCGATCGTGATGTGCAACCGCGTGCAGATCGACAACGGGCGGACCTACCTGCGCGAGATGGTCTTCGGGGACCCCGAAGAGCCCCGCCATCGCGAGGCGCTGGCCATCGTCGAGCGGACCGAGGAGGCGATCGCCGCCGTGCTGCGCCGGGACGAGCGCGTCGCAGGATACCAGGCAGCGACCTTGGCCCGGGTCGTGTCCGCGGTCATGTTCCTTGCCATGGCGGCGAGCGTGAACACCGGACTGAGCGTCGAGGAGATCACGCAGGACATCCGGACCCAGGTGGGCGCCCTGCTCAGGCGCTGACACACGCCTACCGCGAGAGCCGCGCGCCCTGCTCGGGCGCTGAGCGAGGCGACCGAGAGCCTGTACATCGAGGCTTACCCGAGCTCCGGGATGCTGATCGCTGCCCAGCTCGAACCCAAGGTGGCCAAGGGGGAGATGACATGGGGCTGACCGACGCACCCGACCCCACCACCTCGACCGCGCCCCGCGACGTCGTGCGCCGCCAGTACCTCGCATCCGCCGCCGGCGACCTGGTCGCACTGCGAGCGACGCTCGCCCCCGACGTCGAGTGGACCGAGATGGCCGGCTTCCCTCTGGCTCGCACCTATCGCACCCCGGAGGGCGTCACCTCAAACGTCATGGAGGTTCTCGGTGGGGACTGGGACGGCTGGACCGCGCATGACGACACCTACGTCGTCGACGGTGAGAACGTGGTCGTCTTGGCCCGGTACACCGCCGCGCACCGCACCACGCGCAAGCCTCTGGACGTTCGGGTCGCCCACCACTTCGTCGTCCGAGGAGGCCAAATAGTGCGCTCCGAGCAGTTCGTCGACACCGCCAAGGTCGCCGAGGCCGCCCGACCGGACTAGATGTACTGGCCGAAACCGGTGTTGACGTGACGAGAGACCTCCGTGGATCGGGGCCTCGACAGGCTCCGCTTCGACCCCGGAGGTCTTCTCGCGTCGTGGAACGTCGATCGCCGATCGGGCGCCTACGGGGCCAACGTCATCCACGGATGGCCGACACCACAGCTTCTGCCGGACGGCACAGCGGCCCCACACTCACGGGCTGGAATCCACAACACCTGGCCGGAACTTACAGCGGTCGTCAGGCCTGCATGTCTACGAAGCGTGAGTAGTGGCCCTGGAACGCGACGACGAGCGTGTCGGTCGGGCCGTTTCGGTGCTTGGCGACGATGACGTCTGCCTCGCCCGCGCGCGGGGACTCCTTCTCGTAGGCGTCCTCGCGGTGCAGCAGGATGACGATGTCGGCGTCCTGCTCGATCGAGCCCGACTCACGCAGGTCGCTCATCTGCGGGCGCTTGTCGGTGCGCTGCTCGGCGCCACGGTTCAGCTGGCTGATCGCGATGACCGGGACCTCGAGCTCCTTGGCCAGCAGCTTGAGGGCACGGGAGAACTCCGAGACCTCCTGCTGGCGGGACTCGACGCGCTTGCCGGACGACATGAGCTGCAGGTAGTCGATGACGACGAGCTTGAGGTCGTGGCGCTGCTTGAGTCGACGGCACTTGGCGCGGATCTCCATCAGCGACATGTTCGGCGAGTCGTCGATGAACAGCGGGGCCTCGGAGATCTTGCCCATGGTCGCCGCGATCTTGGCCCAGTCGTCCTCGCCCATCTGGCCGTTGCGCAGCTTCTGCAGGTGGACGCGTGCCTCGGCCGACAGCAGACGCATGGTGATCTCGTTGCGGCTCATCTCGAGCGAGAACACGACCGACGTCATGTTGTGCTTGATCGACGCCGACCGGGCGATGTCGATCCCCATCGTCGACTTGCCGATGGCTGGGCGGGCGGCCAGGACGATCATCTGTCCGGGGTGCAGGCCGTTGGTGAGTCTGTCGAGGTCCGAGAAGCCCGTCGGCACGCCGATCATGCCCTCGCCGCGGTGGCCGGCTGCCTCGATCTCGTCGACCGCGCCGCCGATGATGTCGCCCAGGATCAGGTAGTCCTCGGACGAACGTCGCTCGGTGACGGCGTAGACCTCGGCCTGGGCGTTGTTCACGATCTCGTCGACGTCACCGCCGTCGGTGCCGTAGCCGAGCTGCACGATGCGCGTGCCGGCCTCGACGAGCTTGCGGAGCACCGAGCGCTCGCGAACGATGCGCGCGTAGTAGCCGGCGTTCGCGGCGGTCGGGACCGACGAGATGAGGGTGTGGAGGTACGGCGCGCCGCCGATGCGGCCGATCTCGCCGCGCTTGGTCAGCTCGTCGGCGACCGTGATGGCGTCCGCCGGCTCGCCGCGGCCGTACAGGTCGAGGATCGCGTCGTAGACCACCTCGTGGGCCGGGCGGTAGAAGTCGGTGCCGCGGATCTGCTCGACGACGTCGGCGATGGCGTCCTTCGAGATCATCATGCCGCCCAGCACCGAGCGCTCAGCATCGAGGTCCTGGGGCGGGGTGCGGTCGTAGCCGCCACCTCCGGAACGGCTGCCGGACGGCGCGCCGTACCCCTCGAGCTCTTCGATCGTCATCGCTTCCCCATCGTCATCGTTCGAACATATGTACTCTGGGGGTCTGACATCCTCGCCGGGCGAGGGCCGCTCCACCTACGTCACGCCGAGACCGCACCTGGCAACCTAGGGCCCATGTCGCGGCTGTCCAAGTCGGAGAAATCGGGCTGTGGGCGGCGGTCACGTCCTCTGTGGGGCGCGGGTCAGGATCTGTGGACAGGGCCCCGCGACCTGTCGACGTCCTGTGGATAACCTTGGCGAGTTGCCCACAGACCGTGGACAGGCATGTGGACGACGAAGAAGTTTCACCCGCGTTTCGGCCTTCGACCGGCGCAAACGCTCAGAAGTTCCTGTGGATCGACGAAGGGTTGGCCGGGATTTCATCTGTCGGACACACACCACCGGGCGTGGACAGGCAGATACTGGCCCTCGCCGTCCCGGCGCTCGGCGCACTGGTCGCCGAGCCGCTGTTCGTCCTCGTCGACTCGGCGGTCGTGGGACACCTCGGCACCGCTCCCCTCGCCGGTCTCGCGCTCGCCTCGACCATCCTGATCACGGTCATCGGCCTGTGCGTCTTCCTTGCCTACGCCACGACCGCGGCCGTCGCACGACGCCTCGGCACGGGTGACCGGTCGGGCGCGCTCCAGCTCGGCGTCGACGGCATGTGGCTCGCGCTCGGCCTGGGAATCCTGCTGGCCGCAGCCACGTGGCTCACGGCACCGTGGCTCGTGGGCGCGCTCGGGGCTACCGGCGAGGTGGCGGAGCAGGCGGTCATCTACCTGCGCTGGTCCTCCCCGGGCTTGCCCGGGATGCTCCTGGTCCTCGCCTCGACCGGTGCGCTGCGCGGCCTCCTCGACACCCGCACCCCGCTCGTCGTCGCAAGCCTCGGCGCCGTCGGCAACGCCGTGCTCAACGTCGTCCTCGTCTACGGCGTGGGCATGGGCATCGCGGGCTCGGGCCTGGGGACCGCGATCACGCAGGTCGCGATGGGCGTGGCGCTGAGCGTCGTGGTCGTGCGCGGAGCTCGCCTCGTCGGCGCCTCCCTGCGACCGGCGGCCGGCGGCATCCTGGCCAACGCACGCGCGGGTCTCCCGCTGTTCGTCCGCACGTTGTCGCTGCGGGTGGCCATCCTGCTCACCGTCGTGGTCGCGACGAGCCTCGGACCTGTCCCTCTCGCCGGGCACCAGATCGTGAGTGCGGTCTGGGGCCTCGCGGCCTTCGCGCTCGACGCGCTGGCCATCGCCGCCCAGGCGCTCGTCGGCCACGGTCTCGGCGCCTCCGACGTGCCGCTGGTGCGCGCGCTGCTCCGCCGCACGCTGCTGTGGGGCGTTGGCGCCGGGGCTGTGCTCGGGCTCGTGCTCGGCGGCCTCGCGTGGGCGTACGTCCCGCTGTTCACCTCGGACGACGCCGTCCAGCACGCCGCCGTCGTGGCCCTCGTCGTCGCCGGGATCACGATGCCGATGGCTGGGTGGACGTTCGTGCTCGACGGCGTCCTCATCGGCGCTGGGGACGGTCGCTTCCTCGCCTGGGCCGGCATCGGCACCCTGCTCGTCTACGTGCCCTTCGCCCTTGCCGTCCGGCATGCGTCCCCGTCGGGCGCGGCAGCAGGGCTGGCGTGGCTGTGGGCCGCGTTCGCCGGCGTCTTCATGCTCGCCCGAGCGGTCACCACGGGTCTGCGGGCGCGCGGCACGCACTGGATGGTCACCGGCGCCTGACCCGCGGCGCACCGCAGACAGAGGCGCCCCGCTCCTCGAGAGGAACGGGGCGCCGCTGGTGGGGCTAGGTCAGGCTGCGACGACCTTGACGGTCACCGTCGCCGAGACGTCTGCGTGCAGACGGACCGACACCTGGTACTCGCCGAGGGCCTTGATCGGCTGACCGATCTCGACCTTCCGCTTGTCGATCTGGGGCGCGCCCGACTTCTTGACCGCGTCAGCGATCTCGGCGGTCGTGACGGCACCGAACAGACGGCCCGCCTCGCCGGCCTTGGCCGACACGACGACCGGCTTGCTCTGCAGCGAGTCGCGGATCGCCTTGGCGTCGTCGAGCGTCGCGATCTCGCGGGCCTTGCGGGCCTTGCGGATCGCGGTGACGTCCTTCTCGGCGCCCTTGGTCCAGGCCGTCGCAAGGTTGCGCGGGACGAGGAAGTTCCGGGCGTACCCGTCCTTCACCTCGACCACGTCGCCGGGCTCACCGAGACCGGTGACCTCGTGGGTCAGGATGATCTTCGCCATGATGGTCTCCTCTCTCAGCGTGCCGACGACGAGTACGGCAGGAGTGCCATCTCGCGGGCGTTCTTGACGGCGCGCGCGATCGCACGCTGCTCCTGGACGGACACACCGGTCACCCGGCGAGCGCGGATCTTCCCGCGGTCGGAGATGAACTTGCGCAGCAGCGCAGTGTCCTTGTAGTCGACGACGTCGATCTTCGCTGCCTTGAGCGGGTTCTGCTTCTTCTTTGGCTTACGGACCACGGCCTTGGCCATCGTGGTGCTCCTTGTCTGCTGGAGCCCCGGGCGTTGCCATGCCCGGGGATGGGGACGTTATGAGAGTCGAGCGCCGATCAGAACGGAGGCTCGTCGGAGTAGCCGGCGCCGCCGGACCCACCGGTGGGCGTGGCCCACGGGTCGTCCTGCTGGCTGCCGCCACCGCTCGAGCCGCCGCCGCCACCGTTGTAGCCGCCACCGCCGCCTCCACCGAAGCCACCGCCGCCGCCACCCGAACGCTGAGTCCGGGTGACCTTGGCCGTGGCGTAGCGCAGGGACGGGCCGACCTCGTCGACCTGGAGCTCGTACACGGTGCGCTTCTCGCCCTCACGGGTCTCATACGAGCGCTGCACGAGCCGGCCGGTCACGATGACGCGGGTGCCCTTGGTGAGTGACTCGGCGACCGACTCGGCCGCCTCCCGCCAGATGGAGCAGCGCAGGAACAGCGTGTCGCCGTCCTTCCACTCGTTGCTCTGGCGGTCGAACGTGCGGGGGGTGGACGCGACGGTGAAGTTCGCGACCGCAGCCCCCGAAGGGGTGAAGCGCAGTTCGGGATCCCCGGTCAGGTTCCCGATCACCGTGATGACGGTCTCACCGCTCATACCCAGCTCCTCGCTCGTTCGGAATCAGTCGGATGATGTGGAACCGCACGCTACGTGCGGGCACCCACAAGAGATCAGGCGTCGGCGCGCAGGACCTTGGTCCGCAGGACGACCTCGTTGAGGCCGAGCTGGCGGTCGAGCTCCTTGGCGGTCGCGGGCGTCGCGTGGAAGTCGATGACGGCATAGATGCCCTCGGACTTCTTCTGGATGTCGTACGCCAGGCGGCGACGGCCCCAGATGTCGACCTTGTCGACAGAGCCACCGTCGGTCTTGACGACCGTCAGGTACTTGTCGAGCGACGGAGCAACGGTGCGCTCCTCGATCTCGGGGTCAAGGATGATCATGAGTTCGTACTGACGCAGGCTCATACCCACCTCCTCTGGTCTCAGCGGCCACGGTCGATCCGTGGCAGGAGGGTTGTGTGCGTCGCTGAGTGTCCCGCCCGGGCGAACCCGAGCACGACATCCCGCACCTCCCACCGATGGCGGCGGTCACTGTGGGCACAGCAGCCCCCAAGGCTACCCGGCCCGGGGCACGTGCCGAAATCGGCTGTGCACAGGGCCGGGTCCTGGGGAGATCAGGGAGCCGGTTCCTTAGCGGGCGGCTCCGTCGGCGTCGGCGTGGGTGTCGGCGTCGGCTTGGGTGCGGGCGGCGCCTTCTTCGGACCCGTCGAGACGACGATCGTCACGGTCCCGTCCTGCACGATCGTGGACCCACTGCCGGGATCGACGCGGATCACCCGACCGATGGTCACGGTGTCCGACGACTCCGAGACGACGCTCGGCACGAGCCCGGCGTTCACCACGGTCGCGGTCGCGTCGGCCTCGAGCTTGCCCTCGAGGCCGTCGGGCACGGTGATCTGCTGCGGCGCCTCCTCGGTCGGGGCCGGGGGTGCGACCGTCTCCGTGGGGGCCGGCTTCGCGGTCTCCTTGGGCTTGCCCCCCACGTTCGCGCGCTCGGGGAACTCGAGCACCTCGGCGTAGGCCGGCATGTCGAAGACGGGCTTCATGTACGACGCCCACAGCATCGCCGGCCAGGAACCGCCGGTGACCTCCCTGAGCGTCCGCCCGTTCTTGGCCTGGCCCAGCGGGGTGATCGTGTCCAGCCCAGCTGTGCCGTCGGCGGGCGTCTGGCTGAGCGACACCTCGGTCACGATGTTCGGGGTGAACCCGATGAACCATGCCGACTTGTTGCCCGTCGCGGTTCCGGTCTTGCCCGCGATGGGCCGACCGAGAGGCTTGACCCAGTCCTCGCCCGAGCCGGACTCGACGACCTGCTGCATGGCGTAGGTGGTGTCGGCCATGACGTCGGGTGCGAAGACCTGCTTGTGCTCGCTCTGGTGCTCGAACGCCACGGCGCCCTTGCTGTCGGAGACGGTCCGCACGATGAACGGCGTGTCCTTGTAGCCGCCCGACGCGATCGTCGCGTACGCGCCGACCATCTCGATCGGCTTGACCAGTCCTGCGCCCAGGACGTTGCTGTTGACGAGGCCGAAGTCCTCCTGCGAGACGCCGGCGTCCGCCGCGACCTTCGCGGTCTTGTCGGCACCGACCTGCAGGTTCAGCTGGGCGTAGACCGTGTTCTGCGACTGGGCGGTCGCCTGGACGAGGTCCATCGGGGCGTGCCCGCCGTCGCTGAAGTTGTGCACCGTGTCCTTCACCGCTGCATCCCAGCCCGGGATGACCATGGGTGAGCCGGCCTTGAACTTCGTCGAGAGCGGGATGCCCTCCTGAAGGGCCGCGATGAGGGTGAACGGCTTGGCGGTCGAGCCGGCCTGGATCTTGTCGTAGGTCGCGCGGTTCTTGCCGTCGGTGAGGTAGTCGGGACCGCCGTAGAGGGCGAGGATCGCGCCGTCCTTGGGGTCGACGGAGGTCAGCGAGACGCGCACGTGCGGGTCGGGCGCCTGTCCGCGCTGGCCCTCGATGCCGCCCGCCATGAAGCCGTTGACCTGGGCGACGGCGTTGTCCTGCATCGGCTGCTTGATCGTCGTGACGATCTTGTAGCCGCCGCGGTTCAGCTCGTCGCGGTCGAGCTTGTAGGGCTCGCTGGCCAGCTCCTTGACCACCATCTCGAGGAGGTAGCCGTTGGTGCCGGCCCAGGTGTTGCTCTCGACCGGCTCGACCGTCGGCGGGAAGACCATGGCGGCACGGGCAGTACCCGTGATCCACCCCTCCTCGACCATCGAGTCGAGCACGATGTTCCACCGAGCCTCGGCCTTCGCGGGCGAGTTGGCCGGGTCCCAGTTGTTCGGCGACGGGATGATGCCAGCCAGCAGAGCGGCCTGCTCGACCGTCAGCGCGGCAGCGTCGACACCGAAGTACGACTGTGCCGCAGCCTGGATCCCGTACGAGTCGCGGCCGTAGTAGATCGAGTTCAGGTAGCGACCCATGATCTCGGGCTTGGTCTGCGTCTTGGCGATCTTGATCGCCAGCAGCGTCTCCTTGGCCTTGCCCACGTAGTCGGTCGTCGTCGAGCCCACGTAGTACCGCTCGACGTACTGCTGCGTGAGCGTCGACCCACCTTCGGTCTTGCCACCCTTGAGGTTGTTGATCAGCGCGCGGCCCATCCCGGTGATCGAGATGCCGCTGCTGCTGGTGTAGAACTGCTTGTCCTCGGCGGCAGCGGTGGCCTGACCGACGTACTTGGGCAGCGTCTCGTAGTCCACGATCGTGCGCTTCTGCGTGGAGAACGTGCCCATGACCGGGCCGGGGGTTCCGTCGTCGTTCGGAGCGAAGTAGACGGTCGTGGTCTGCGCCTCGACGTCGGCGGCCGACGCGTCCGGGACCTCCGTGAACGCATAGGCGGCGACGACGGAGCCGGCACCGAGGAAGGCGACACCCAGGAACGTCCCGACGACGACGCGCCACGACGGCAGCCAACGGTGCAGTCCGTGGAACCCGGTACGGGGGTAGTCGAAGAACTTCTTCTTCGGTCCCGTTCGGCGCTTCGACCCGCGGGGTGCACTGCGCCTGCTCCGTGCGGGCGCGGCCCTTCGGTTCGTGCTTGCCAAGGCGATGCCTTCCGTCGATCAACTGGTCACGGCGACGTGAGGCGCCCGAAATGGGCGCACCTCTGCCGACGATGCCCAGTATGGGGGACCCCGCTGGGCAGATCCTGGGACCTCGGACCCCGCTGCGGACCCTTCACACGATCGCTACGACCTGCGCGAAGACCCGCCGCAGATCGACCTGCCGCGCGTGGCGTGGGTCACCTGTCGGCCACGTGACTTGCCCTGTTCGTTCAACTCGACATACTCTCCGGATGTATCGAGTTGATACATCGAGTCCACAACAGGTTGAGGAGGTGTCCCCCGTGCGCGGTCGTTCCGACGTGCTCGAGCCGGCCATCCTCGGGCTGCTGCACGAGACGCCCATGCACGGCTACGAGCTGCGCAAGCGCCTCAACCTGGTGCTCGGATCCTTCCGGGCGCTGTCGTACGGCTCGCTGTACCCCTGCCTCAAGTCGCTCGTCGACCGCGGGTGGATCCAGGGCACCGAGTCTGTCGTCGCACCGCACACCGTGGCGTCCAAGCGCGCACGCATCGTCTACCAGCTGACCGCCGACGGCAAGGAGCATCTCCAGGAGATCCTCGCGTCGTCCGGCCCGGCCACCTGGGAGGACGAGAACTTCGACGTCCGGTTCGCGTTCTTCGCGCAGACCGACGCCGAGACCCGGCTTCGGATCCTCGAGGGTCGGCGCACGCGCCTGACCGAACGACTCGAGACGGTCCGCCAGTCCTTCGCCCGCACCCGCGAGCGCATGGACGAGTACACCCTCGAGCTCCAGCGGCACGGCCTCGAACAGGTCGAGCGTGAAGTCCGCTGGCTCGACGGGTTGATCGACAACGAGCGCGGCGTACGTCGCACCCGTCCTGCAGGCACCGGCCGTCCGGCCGTTGCTGACACCACCGCTGGTGACGACGACGTCGTACCACCGCGAACCACCGAGAAGGAGCGAGGATGACCTCCATCCGCGTCGCCATCGTCGGCGTCGGCAACTGCGCCGCGTCGCTTGTCCAGGGCGTGCACTACTACGCCGACGCAGACGCCAACAGCACCGTGCCGGGTCTCATGCACGTGCAGTTCGGCGACTACCACGTCCGCGACATCGAGTTCGTCGCCGCGTTCGACGTGGACGCGAAGAAGGTCGGCTTCGACCTCTCCGAGGCCATCGTCGCCTCCGAGAACAACACCATCAAGATCGCCGACGTCCCGCCGCTCGGCGTGACCGTGCAGCGTGGCCACACCAACGACGGTCTGGGCAAGTACTACCGCGAGACCATCGAGGAGTCGGACGCCGAGCCGGTCGACATCGTCGCCGCCCTGCGTGAGGCCCGTGTCGACGTCCTCATCTGCTACCTGCCCGTCGGGTCCGAGGTCGCCGCGAAGTACTACGCGCAGTGCGCCATCGACGCCGGCGTCGCCTTCGTCAACGCGCTGCCCGTCTTCATCGCGTCCGACCCCGAGTGGGCCGCGAAGTTCGAGGCTGCCGGTGTCCCGATCGTCGGCGACGACATCAAGTCGCAGGTCGGCGCGACCATCACGCACCGTGTCCTCGCGAAGCTCTTCGAGGACCGCGGCGTCGTGCTGGACCGCACGTACCAGCTGAACGTCGGCGGCAACATGGACTTCAAGAACATGCTCGAGCGTGAGCGCCTGGAGTCCAAGAAGCTCTCCAAGACGCAGGCCGTGACCTCCAACCTGACCGGCCCCCTGGGCGGCAAGAAGGAGGACCGCAACGTCCACATCGGCCCGTCGGACTACGTCGCCTGGCTCGACGACCGCAAGTGGGCCTACGTCCGCCTCGAGGGTCGCGCGTTCGGCGAGGTGCCCCTGAACCTCGAGTACAAGCTCGAGGTCTGGGACTCGCCCAACTCGGCCGGCATCATCATCGACGCCCTGCGCGCCGCGAAGATCGCCAAGGACCGCGGCATCGGTGGCCCGATCCTGTCCGCGTCGACGTACTTCATGAAGTCCCCGCCCGTGCAGATGGAGGACACCCTCGGTCGCCAGCAGCTCGAGGCCTTCATCGCCGGAACGAACGAGCGCTGAGCCGTAGTGCAGCGCAGGGTGAGGGCGCGCCAGCGCACTCGCCCGTAGCGGAACGAAGGCTCGGCGCGACCACAAGAACGAGCGCTGAGCCGTAGCGGAACGAAGGCTCGGCGCGACCACCAAGAACGAGCGCTGAGCTTCTAGCACCTCGATTCACGTCGAAGGCGCGCACTCCCACCAGGGGGTGCGCGCCTTCGTCGTCCTCAGGACCCTTGGCGGGCGATCGTCCAGGAGACGATCACCCTCACCCGTCTCATCTGGCCGGGACCCAGGACGTCATGCCGTTCCACTCGCGCCCGTCGGGGTCTGGCGTGGGTAGCGGCAGGAGCACGATCGAACCGCCGTCCGCGGGGAATGCCTCGACAGCTGCGGGCCACACCTCCCCGCACGACGTCGCGTACGACGCGTAGATCACACCGTCGACCACGGTCGCAGTCCAGTGCACCTTGCCGTGCCCGTCCGCGACCACCGTGGGCAGACCGGACGCCCAGGTCGACACGCCTTCCGGGCAGCCGTTCTGATCCTGGCTCGGGTAGCTCGGCGCCGCAAGAACGCCGTCGCTGACCCACGCCCCGCCCCAGACCGCCGGGCGCGCATCCGACTCCGCGAGGTCCCGGACGTGCGCTGTCCTGCGCGGGTCGGATGCGACGTCGATGGTCCAGAGACCCGCGTCGGGCGACCAGTTCACGTTGTCCCAGCACGAGACCAGGACGGTGACCGCGTCGGTCCACCCGACCACCCCGCACTCCATGCCCTCGATCCCGTAGTCCGCCGTGACCACCGATTGCGTGGCCAGGTCGACGGCACCGAGGAACGCACCCATGTGGAAGACCGCGCGTGTGCCCGTCGGGTTCACGAGGATCGGCCCATAGGCACCGCTGAGCGTGGCGACACTCTGAGCCCGCGTGCCCTCCCGGATCGTGAGCAGCTCGGCGTCCGCGACGGATGAGAGGCTCGCGTAGGCCGGCTGGATCCAGAGCTCGGCGCCCGAGGCGTCCTGTCCGACGTACTGCGCGTGCGCCTGCATCCCGCGGTCATCGGGAGTCACGGTCCCGGTCGCGAGGTCGAGGATGGCGCGTGGGTTGTCGTCAGTCGAGTCCAGCGACGACGAGGTGTGGACGACGGCGGTCGCCGACCCGGCGTCCCACCGTTCCAGCACCACGTTCATCGTCGGGTCGGCGGGCAGGTCGAGCACCCGGTACAGGGTGCCCTCGGGCGAGCCGAGCACCACGGTGTAGGTCACCTGGCCGGTGTCGGAGTTGCCGTCCGATCGGTAGATCGACAGCACCCAACCTGTCGTCGTCCGCTCGAGGAGTCCGGGAGGCATCGCGTACGTCGGCGGGAGGCCCGGGATCTCGTCGGCCACCGCGGGTGACGTGTCGGACGGCGTGGGCGACGGCGTGGGCGACGGCGTGGAGGTCGTGGGGCTGACGGCGGGCACCGGGTCGTGCCGCCCGTTCGTCCCGAGCCAGGTCGCGGTCCCGAGGACTGCCACGATCGCGGCCACGCCGCCCGCCTCGAGGGTGTGCCGACGAGCGCGTCGGAACCGGACCTTGCGGCGGACGCGCTCGCCCACGGACGTCGTCGGCAGGTCCGACAGCGAGCCGGACCGCTCCGCGAGCGCGTCGTTCATGAAGTCTGCGAGGTCACGCACCGTGCCCGCCGCCCTTCTGGGTCGAGAGGATCCGGACGCTGTCGTCGTGCACCGAACCCTGAGTGCCGAGCAGAGCGTTGAGCGCTCGTATCCCGTCTGCGGTGTACCGCTTCACCGCACCCTCGGAGAGACCGAGCAGCGACGCCGTCTCACGTACGGGCACGTCGTCGAGGTAGCGCAGCACCACGCAGGCGCGCTGCCGTGGCGGCAGCTGTGCTAGCGCCGCCTCGAGCTGTGCGGCCATCCCGTCCGCCGTCGCGACGACAGGGAGCGGCCTCACCTGGTCGAGCAGCGCTCGTTCGCGCCCGCGCCGACGGGTGCCGTCGATGAACCGCGAGACGATGGCCCGCCGGACGTACTGCTCCGCCTCGGCCATCGTCGTGAAGCGGGCCCGGCCAGAGAACGTGGAGATCAACGCCTCCTGCACGACGTCCTCCGCGTCTGCCCGCGACGAGCACAGCAGCATCGCCCGAGCGACCAGCTGCGGATAGCGCTCCTGCACCATCCGCTCCAGCACCGGCTCCCAGCGACTCACGCCTACCCCGCGTCCCATCACACGGCACCTGCGTTGGTGCCGGCGATAGAAGAACGATCCCCGACCGAGCCGTGGTTCTGCAGAGGTCGGACGAACTTCAGCCGCTCAGCGTCCGAGCCGGATCGCGACCTCCCTCGATGATCATCAGCCCGTGCCACGACACACCACCGCCTGGACCACACGCACGCGACCCAAGGACACACGAAGGGGTGAGTCGGAGAGGCTGGGTGCGAGGATGTGCCCGTGCAGGTGATCGCCGATCTCAAGGCCCTCTGGCCATTGCGGGACTTCCGCAAGCTCTTCGCTGTGCGACTCGTCAGCCAGACGTCCGACGGCATGTTCCAGGTCGGCCTCGCGACCCTGTTCTTCTTCTCCCCGGAGAACGCCAGCACCGCGACGGGCGTCGCTGCCGCGTTCGCGGTCCTCCTGCTGCCGTTCACGATCGTCGGCCCGTGGGCGGGCGTCCTCCTCGACCGGTGGCGACGACGGCAGGTGCTGTTCGTCGGGAACCTGGTGCGGGTCGCGCTCACGGTGCTGATCGCGGTGATCATGCTGACCGAGGGTGTGAACGCGGTCGTCTACGCCCTCGCACTGGTCAACCTGTCGGCCAACAGGTTCCTGCTCTCGGCCCTCTCCGCGTCGCTGCCCCGCACCGTCGACGGTCCTCTCCTGCTCACGGCCAACTCCCTGACCCCGACGCTGGGCGCTGCGGCCGCAGGGTTCGGCGGGGCCATCGGGCTCCTGCTCGGTCTGGTGCTCCCGGCCGGACGCGGCAAGGACGCCGCGGCGCTCATCGCGGCGGCCGGCGTGATGGCGATCGCGGCCGCCCTGGCAACGCGGCTGGGCAAGGACCGGCTGGGTCCGGACGTGCGCGCGAACGCCGCCCAGCTGCGCGCCCAGCTCGGGCTGATCTTCCGCGGCTTCGTCGCGGGGGCCAAGTACCTGGTCGCCAGGCGCACACCCGCGCGCGCTCTCGGCATCATGGCCGTGCACCGCTTCCTGTACGGCGTCACGTTCATCGCGAGCATCCTCATCGCGCGCAACCTGCTCTCCGACCCGGCCGACACCGACGAAGGGCTGAAGACCTTCGCGACGATCCTCGGAGCCTCCGCGCTCGGCTTCTTCCTGGCGGTCCTCATCACGCCGGTGCTCGCACGGCTGACCGGCCCGCACGTGTGGATCGTCCTGTGCCTCTCGCTAGCCGCCGCCAGCCAGCTCCTCCTCGCGACCAGCCCGTCGCGCACCGTCGTCCTGTGTGCTGCGGTGCTGCTCGGCCTCGCGGCACAGGGCGCCAAGATCGCCGTGGACACGATCGTCCAGCGCGACACCGACGACATCTACCGGGGCCGGGCGTTCGCGCTGTACGACGTGCTCTACAACGCAGCCTTCGTCGGCGCCGCCGCACTCGGTGCGCTGACGCTGCCGGACACCGGGTACTCGCAGGGACTCTTCGTCATCCTCGCCTTCGGTTACGTGGCAGGCGCGCTCGCGTACGCCTTCGTGTCCCGCGGTGTCGGGTCCGTCGCGGTCGCGCAGGAACCCATCGCGGCGTGAGTGACGACGCGGCAGTGCGAGCGGTCCTGGACAGCGACCTGTCCATCAGCATCGCCGACGCTCGCCTGCCCGACCGACCGTTGATCTGGGTCAACACGGCGTTTACGCGCCTCACGGGCTACCCCGTCGACGAGGTCGTCGGCCGCAACTGCCGGTTCCTGCAGGGCGCCGAGACCGACCCGCGGACGGTCGCACGCATCCGTACCGCGCTCGACGCGGGCCGCACGATCGCGACGGTCGTGCGGAACTACCACCGCGACGGCACGCCGTTCTGGAACCAGGTGGTCATCAGCCCGGTCGCCGACGAGACCGGCACCGTCACGCACCACGTCGGCATCCAGGCTCGCCTCACCGAGCAGCTGCCCCCCGAGCACACGCACGACCTCGAGGCCGGTTTCGACGCCCGGGCCACGGCCCGGCTCGACCTGCTCGCCCGGGTCAGCGACGAGCTCGCGCGCAACCTCGACTACGACGCGGCGGTCGACGCCCTGGCTGACATCACCATCCCGGCGCTGGCCACCTGGGGCTTCGTCGCGATGACCGACGAGCGGGGCCGGTTCTCGCGCATCCACCTGGTCGTCGCCGACCCGACGGACCGTGAGCTCGCCCGACTTCTCGCGAACGAGGACGTCGGCTGGTTGTCGCGTGCGCCCAAGGTGACCGAGGCCCTCACGAGCCCGCCCGGGTTCGTCGCGACGCCGTACCGGATCGACACCGCCGGGCTCCCCGACCGGACGAGCCCCGTGCAGCTCGACCTCCTGCGCCGGCTCGGTCTCGGCTCCGCCATGGTCGTCCCGCTGCGCGCCCGCGACCGCGTCATCGGAGTGCTCTGCCTGGTGCACTCCGACGAGTTCGACGTCGACGCCGTCGTGACAGCTGCGCACCTGGGCCGCCGCGCCGGTCTCGCCCTCGACAACGTCCGGCTGCTGCTGGCCGAGCGCTCCGCTGCGCTGACCCTCCAGCAGAGCCTGCTGCCGACGATCGCCGAGATCCCCGGCCTCGACGTCGCGACCGCCTACGTGCCGTCGGGTCGGCGTGCGCAGGTGGGCGGTGACTGGTTCGACGTGCTCCCGCTGCCCGACGGGACGGTCGGCCTGGCGGTCGGTGACGTGGTCGGGCACGACCTGCGTGCCGCGGCGTCCATGGGACAGCTCCGCTCGCTGCTGCGCTCCTACGCATGGGAGGGCTCGTCCCCGGCCGCGGTCCTGTCCCGGGCCGACGAGCTGGTCCGCGGGCTCGACATCGCCGACATCGCCACCTGCGTCTACGTTCGCTGGACCTCCCAGGCGGACGGCGCTCACGTCGCCTACGCGCGGGCCGGGCACCCTCCGCCGCTGCTCCGACTGCCAGGTGGCGCCGTGGTCCAGCTCGACCAGGGGCTGTCCACCCCGATCGGGCTCGCCGGCACGGATCGCCCCGAGGCGGCTGTTCGCGTTCCCGACGGCGCCGTGCTCGTGCTCTACACCGACGGCCTCGTCGAGCGTCGCGACCGGGGGCTGCGCGAGGGCATCGCCGCGCTGTCGGACGAGCTCGCCGGAACCCCCGAAGGGGCGTCCGCCGCGACGATCCGCGACCGACTCGTGGCGGGCCTCGTCGGCACCCAGCAGGAGGACGACGTGTGCCTGCTGGTGGTCAGGAGCGGCTAGCCCACCAGGCGAGGAGCTCCTCGCGCGCGGCGTCGGGTCCGAGCGGTCCTCGTTCCATCCGCAGCTCGAGCAGGTACTTGTACGCCTCGCCGACCTCACGACCGGGTGCGAGGTCGAGGACCGCCATGATCTGCGTGCCGTCGAGGTCGGGGCGGATCGAGTCGAGCTCCTCCTTCTCCTGCAGGGCAGCGATCCGGCGCTCCAGGTCGTCGTAGGCCGCGGACAGCCGGGCCGCCTTGCGCACGTTCCGGGTGGTGCAGTCCGACCGGGTCAACCGGTGCAGGCGCTCGAGCAGCGGTCCGGCGTCCGTCACGTAGCGCCGGACGGCGGAGTCGGTCCACGCACCTTCGCCGTAGCCGTGGAAGCGCAGGTGCAGCTCGGTGAGCCGGGCGACTGCCTGCACGGTGGCCTTGTCGAACCGGAGCTCCTTGAGCCGCTTGGCGACGAGCTTCGCTCCGACCATCTCGTGGTGGTGGAAGCTCACGCCACCGCCCGACTCGTGGCGACGCGTCTTGGGCTTTCCGATGTCGTGCAGCAGGGCAGCGAGGCGCAGCACGAGGTCCGGGCCGGGTACAGCACCGTCCGCATCGGTCTCCAGGGCGATCGCCTTGTCCAGGACGGTCAGCGAGTGCTCGTAGACGTCCTTGTGCCGATGGTGCTCGTCGATCTCGAGGCGCAGTGCCGGCAGCTCGGGCAGCACGTGCTGGGCCAGTCCCGTGTCCACGAGCAGCTCGAGACCGCCTCGTGGTGCCGACGAGACCATCAGCTTGCTCAGCTCGTCGCGCACCCGTTCGGCGCTCACGATCGCGATGCGGTCAGCCATGTCCACGATCGCCGCGTGTGCAGCCGGGTCCACCGCGAACCCGAGCTGTGCGGCGAACCGTGCGGCCCGCATCATGCGCAGCGGGTCGTCGTCGAACGACTGCCGAGGGTCCACCGGCGTGCGCAGCACTCCGGCGGCGAGGTCGCTCAACCCGTCGAACGGGTCGACGAACGTCAGCTCGGGCAGCCGGACCGCCATCGAGTTCACGGTGAAGTCGCGCCGGGAGAGATCCCCTTCGAGCGAGTCGCCGAACGCGACCTGCGGCTTGCGGCTCGTCGGGTCGTACTCGTCGGTGCGGTAGGTCGTGACCTCGACGACGACGTCCTGCGCGGTCCCGGAGCGGCGTCCGGCGAACCGACGCGCGCCGATCGTGCCGAACTCCTTGCCGATGTCCCAGTGGGCGTCGCCCCACCGCGCGAGCAGGGCGAGGGTCTCGTCCGGCGACGCGGAGGTCGTGAAGTCCAGGTCTGCCGACGCACGTCCGAGGAAGGCGTCGCGAACCGGACCTCCGACGAGCGCGAGCTCGTGGCCCGCAGCGCGGAACGTTTCACCCAGCTCGAGGGCGTCGGGCGGGAGGCTGCTCAGGACACTGAGGGCGCGTCGACGCAGGGCGTCCAGGGCAGACGGGTCGGGCTGTTCGGCGGGCACTCGTCCAAGCCTGCCAGACTCGGCGGCCCGCTCCATCGCACGGCGGGCCGTCTGCGGTCTGCCGAGTCGTTACAGTGGCGGGATGTCCAGCCCGGCGCGCCCATCATTCCCCGGGGGCGTGCCAGCGCCACCGGGTGGGCACGCGCTGCGCATCGACCCACGGCTCACGCCGACCAGACCGGTGCCGCCTCCGCTCCCGGTGGTCGACGAGACCTCGGCCGGCGGCATCATGGTGAGCCGTCGCGACGGGGTCGACCACGCCGCCGTGATCGCCCGCCGCAACCGCGCCGGCCGCCTCGAGTGGTGCCTGCCCAAGGGGCACCTCGAGGGTGAGGAGACCCCCGAGGAGGCCGCGGTCCGGGAGATCGCCGAGGAGACCGGCATCGAAGGTCACGTCCTCCGGCGGCTCGGCGTCATCGACTACTGGTTCAGCGGCGACGACCGCCGCGTGCACAAGGTGGTGCACCACTTCCTGCTCGGCGCGACGGGCGGTGAGCTCTCGGTCGAGGGCGACCCGGACGGTGAGGCCGAGGAGGCCGCGTGGATCCCCGTGGCCGAGCTGCACAGCGTCCTGGCCTACCCCAACGAGCGTCGGCTCGCCGAGGCCGCCCTGCTCGTGCTCGACGACGAGGCATGAGAGCCCGCTCGACGCTGCGCCGGATGCTCTGCGCGGCCCTGGCCCTGGGCGCGGCACTCGCGTTCGCGGCACCGGCGGGTGCGGCGACCGACGACGACGAACCTCAGCTGCCGGTCACCGTGGAGGTCGAGTCGATCACGCCGTCGATCCTGCGCCCCGACGAGGACCTGACCGTCGTGGCCACGCTGAGCAACACCGGCACCGAGGTCATCGAGACGCCGACCGCGACCCTGCGCCTCAGCCGGTTCAACGTGAGCACGCGCGACGGCCTGGAGGACTGGACCTCGTCGGACACCTGCACCTCGCGGGCTCCGTGCCCTCCGGTGGCGACTGTCGTCCTGCCCGAGCCGCTCGGCGTCGGCAAGTCCGTCTCTGTCGAGCTCAAGGTGCCCGCGTCCAAGATCCGGCTGCTCGACCTCCCGGACGTCTGGGGTCCGCGCGGGTTGTCCGTCGAGGCGCTGGACAACCGGACACGCGTCGGCCTCGAGCGCACGTTCCTGCTCTGGATGACCACTGACGCGAAGGTCCCCCGCACGCCCGTGTCGGTCCTCGTCCCCGTGACCGGCCCGGGTGCGGACCCGCTCACGCCGCAGTCCCCGGACCTCGACCCGCTCGTCGCGGCCGGTGGGCGTCTCGACGACCTGAGGTCCGTCCTCGCGGCGAATCCCGGGATCGGTGTGGCGGTCGATCCCGCTCTGCTCGCGTCCGCCTCCGTCGGGAGCAACCGCGCACAGGCGTGGGCCGAGTCGCTCGACGACGACCTCGCGCACCACGACGTGCTCTCCCTGCCCTGGTCCGACCCCGACGTCGGCGCGGCCGCACGCGCCGAGCAGGTCCCGCTCGTGCAGCTCGCCGTCGACGGCTCCGCGACCGCCGGGCTCGACGGGGCCGGGATCCTGTGGGCCCCCTCCGCCTCGCTCGACCAGACCGCCGTCGCCGTCACCGAGCAGGTCCACCAGCCCGCGATCGTCGTCGCACCCGGCTCGGTCGACGTGGACGACCCGAAGAACGGCACGACGCCACCGGCCAGCACGACCGTGCGCACGCCCGCCGGGTCGGTACATGCGCTCGTGCCCGACGCTCGGCTCAGTGCGCTGCTCACGGACCCGACCGTGATCGACCCCCAGGCGACGCCCGCGACGACCTCGCAGCGTGCGCTCGCGGAGCTGGCCGTCGTGACACGGGAGACCGAGTCGGACCAGCCGCACCTGCTGCTCACCGCCGGAAGGGACTGGACCCCGGACCGTGCGACGGTGTCGTCCCTGCTCGACGCCCTCGACGACGCGCCGTGGGTCGACCTGGCCCAGGCCTCTTCGCTGCTCGACCCGGACGAGACCGCAGGCAAGGGATCCGTGCCCGCGAGCGCGGACGACCCCGAGGCGCTCGCCGTCGATCTCGTGCGCGCGCTCGCCGGCGCCCGGGACCAGGCCGTCGCCTTCGCCAACGTCACGAGCGAGCCGGACCTGCTGCTCGACGGCGTCGATGCCGAGGTCGTCGCCCCGCTGGCCGTCGCGTGGCGTGCCGACCCCGTGGGCCGCGCCGACCTGGTGACCCGGGTCCTCGCAGACCTCGGCTCGCGCACGACCGGGCTGTCGATCGGTGAGGTGAGCGACGTCAACGTCATCAGCTCGACCGGCGAGATCCGGCTCACCGTGGCCAACGACCTGTCGGTCCCCGTCGACGTGGCGCTCAACGTCGAACCTGCCAAGTCGTGCCTCGAGGCGGAGGACGTCCCGTCGGTCAAGGTCGACCCGAAGAGCGAGCTGGTCGTCCCCGTCACCCTGCATGCGCGGGCCAACTGCGACGTCGTGGTCGTCGCCTCGCTGACCTCGAAGGACGGGACTCCCGTCGCCGAGCCGGTCGCCTTCACGGCGCGCGTGGCGCCGACCATCGAGAACGTCGGCACGATCGTGGTCGGGGTCCTGCTGGCCGTCGGTCTCGTGCTCGGCATCGTGCGCACCATCCGTCGCGGCCAGAGCGGTCGGCGCGGGGCCCGCATCGACGCCGAGAAGGTGCCGCCGCTGCCCGTGCTCGGCGGCAGCGAGGACAAGTCGTGACCGGGTCCACCGACGACGGACCGTCGGCGAACGAGCCCTCGGACGGCGGGATCCGGCGTGGGGCCGCCGTCATGGCGTCGGGCACCGCGGCCTCCCGCGTGCTCGGCCTGCTGCGGGTCATGGTGCTAGCCGCCGCGATCGGCGGTACAGGGCAGGCCGTCGACGCCTTCGCCGTGGCGAACAAGCTGCCCAACATCCTCTACATGCTGCTCATCGGCGGCGTGCTCAACGCGATCCTCGTCCCGCAGGTCGTGCGCGCCTACAAGCGCAACATCGGGCAGGAGTACGTCGACAAGCTCCTGACCCTCGGCTTCGTGATCCTGGCCGCGCTGACCCTGGTGCTCACGCTCGCGGCACCGCTGCTGGTGAACCTGTACTCCGACTTCGGCAACGCGGCACAGACGTCGCTGGCGACGACGTTCGCGTTCTGGTGCATCCCGCAGCTCTTCTTCTACGGCGCCTACGCGCTGCTCGGCCAGGTGCTCAACGCGCGCGGCTCGTTCGGGCCGTACATGTGGGCGCCGGTCGTCAACAACGTCGTCTCGATCGTCGGGTTCCTCGCCTTCATCGTCCTGTTCCAGGGCGTCAAGCGGAACGGCCCGGTGCAGGCCGACGACCTGAGCAACGGTCAGGCCGTCTTCTTCGCGCTGGCTGCGACCCTCGGTGTCGTCGCGCAGGCCGCGATCCTCGTTCCCGCCCTGCGGCGTGCGGGCGTCCGCTACCGGCCGCGCTGGGGCCTGCGCGGGTCGGGCCTCGGGACGGCCGGTCGGGTGGCCACCTGGACGTTGGCCGGGCTCGGCATCGGACAGCTGGGGTACCTCGTGGTGTCCCGGGTCTCGTCCGCAGCACCCAAGGCGGCCGGCTCGATCGACGCCTCGGTGGCGGGGACCAACGCCTACGACATGGGCTTCCTGCTGTTCATGCTGCCGCACTCGTTGGTGACCGTGTCGCTGGCCACGGCCATGTTCACGCGTCTGTCCGGGCACGCACACGACAACGACGTCGAGCGCGTCCGGAGCAACGTCTCCTACAGCATGCGGCTGGTCGGGGTGTTCACGGTGTTCGCGACGGCGGCCATCGCGGTCCTCGCCCTGCCGCTGACACGCGTGCTGCTGTTCACGTCGGCCGCGCAGTCCGCCGCAGCGATCGCACCCGTCGTGCTGGCGATGATCGTCGGCCTGCCCGCGTTCGGCATCTGGTCGCTGTACCAGCGCGTGTTCTACGCCTACGAGGACGCCCGATCGATGGTTCCCGTCCAGATCGCCATGGCGTGCGTCGTCGCCGCCGGGTCCTGGGCGTCGCGGCTGTTCCTGCCTGCCACCGACTGGGTCGTCGGCATCGGGCTCTCCATGAGCCTGTCGTACGTGGTCGGCATGGTCTACGCCCAGCTCGTCCTGCGCCGGCGGGTCGGAACGCTCGACGGCGCCCGCGTCCTGCGGATGCACGCGCGCGCCGGGCTTGCCGCCCTCGTCTCGGCCGCCGTCGGGATCACCGCGCTCTGGCTGCTCGCACGGGTCCTGTCTAGCGGGTTCGTCGCGTCGCTCATCGAGTGCGCGGTCGTCGGAACCCTGATGGGGTTGGTGTACGTCGGAGGTCTGCGGCTCTTGCGCGTGCGTGAGCTCGACAGCCTCCTGGGTCCGATCCTGCGAAGGCTTCCCCGGCGACGCGGCTAGCATGCAGGAGTCCTGAAAGGTCTCACCGTCTGCGAGCGGAGGTGCTGGTGAGCGAGGCTGTCGCACGTGGCACGGTGCTCGCGGGCCGGTACCGGGTGCTCGCCCCGGTGGACTCGGACCTCGAGGGCGCCAGCGCCTGGCGGGCGACCGACCAGATCCTCGACCGCGCCGTCCGCGTCAGGGTGCTGGAGACCGGCGCGGTCGCGCCCGCGCTCGACGCCGCCCGCAGGGCGGCCCTCGTCACTGATCCGCGCCTCGTGCGCGTGTTGGACGTCGGTTCGCACGACGGCTACGGCTACGTCGTCTCCGAGCAGCTCGTCGGGATGTCCCTCGCGGAGCTCGCCGCCCGGTCTCCGCTGACCGCGGACCAGGCCCGCGCCGTCGTCGGAGAGGCTGCCGCAGCGCTCGAGGTGGCCCGCCGACGCGGCGTCCACCACCTCGCCCTGCGTCCGTCCGTCGTGCACGTCAGTCCGGACGGCCGCGTGCTGGTCGGTGGCCTCGCCCTCGACGCAGCACTGCTCGGCAACGCCGGCGGTGACGCCCGGTCGACCACGCGCGCCGACGCCGTGGGCCTCGTCCGACTCCTCTACGCCGCCCTCACCGGGTACTGGCCGGGTGACCCGGACTCGCTGCTCCCGACCGGCGGAGACACCCTTCCGCTCGCACCCGTCGTGAACGGCTCGCCCGTACCGCCGGCCGAGCTGGTGCCCAGCATCCCCAACGACCTCGACACGCTGTGCGTCGTGACGCTCGGTCCCCACGACGACGGGCCGCACAGCCCCGGCGAGGTCGTGCGCGAGCTGGAGCCATGGGGCGAGATCCGCACGTCCGGGCTCGGGGACGACTCCGCCGAGGCGACCACGGCGCTCGAGCCGCAGTTCCCGCCGACCGGCGAGGCCGCTCCTGAGCTCCTGGAGGACCTCGGACTCGGCGTCGTCGCACCCGCCGTCGTGCAGCGCCAGTCCGTGCGCACCGCGTTCCAGGACCACCAGCAGCAACCTCCTGGTGCCAACCGGCCCGGCACCCCGCCGCCCGCGATCCCGGCCAAGGGAAACGCGCTCGGTGGGCCCACGGTCCCGACGGACACCCCGACACCGAAGACCGGCGTTCCCGCGACCCCAGCCCCGCCTGCTCCGACGGTCGCGATCCCGACTGCCTCTTCTGTGGCCCCGTCGCCTGCACCTGCGCCGACGGTGTCGCGTCGACCGATCGCGCAGGCGACCGCGGCCTCGGACTTCGACGACGTGATGGGTGCCAGCACCGAGGAGGTTCCGATCGCCGTGCGCCGCTTCGACCCGACCGCCCTGGTTCTCATCCTCGTCGTCATCGGCGTCGTCATCGGCGTGATCTTCGCCGTCAACACCCTCTTCTCCGGCTTCGACCCGCGCTCCCCGTTCGCCGACGACGAGTCCGTCCCCGCACCGAGCACGAGTGCGAGCGCCGAGACTCCCTCCGAGTCGGCGGCTCCGCCCCCCGCCGCGGCAGGTGGACCGCCCGTGATCGCCTCGGTGACCACGATCGACCCGTCCGACACCGACGGCGAGCACGAGGAGGACGCAGGCAAGGCCGTCGATGGCGACCCTGCGACGTTCTGGTACACCCAGACGTACAAGCGGGCCGACTTCGCGGGGTTCAAGCCCGCCGTCGGCTACGCGATCACGTTGGCCACCAAGACGACCGTGAACGTCGTGACCCTGCGCTCGAACAGCATGGGCGGCCACGTCGAGATACGCGCGACCGACGCGGCGCACCCCACGGACGGGCCCGTCCTCGCGTCCGGGTCGTTCGGTCCGGAGGGCGCCTTCACGCTCGTGCCACCGACCGAGACCCAGTCCCTGGTCCTGTGGATCACGGAGCTGCCCACGACGGGCGACGGGTCGTTCCGGCTCGAGCTGACCGAGGTCTCGCTGTCCTGACCCGGTGCTGGAGCCGGAACATCTGGCGCCTAGGATCTGTTGATCCCGACAGCCTCAACAGCCGACTCGCAAGGACCTCACATCGTGACCGACCAGCCCACTGCAGCGTCCGACTCCGTGCGCGACCTCGTCATCGTCGGATCGGGTCCGGCCGGCTACACGGCCGCGATCTACGCCGCCCGTGCGGGCCTGGCCCCGCTGGTCATCGCGGGTTCGGTGACCGCCGGCGGTGCGCTGATGAACACCACCGAGGTCGAGAACTTCCCCGGCTTCCCCGACGGCATCCAGGGCCCCGAGCTCATGGAGTCGCTGCAGAAGCAGGCCGAGAAGTTCGGCGCCGAGGTGCTGTGGGACGACGCGTCGTCGTTGGACCTGACGGGTGACGTCAAGGTCATCGAGACGCTGAACGGCGACACGTTCCGCGCCCGCTCGGTCATCCTGGCCACCGGTTCGGCGTACCGCGAGCTGGGCCTCGAGGACGAGAAGCGCATGTCGGGCCGCGGCGTCTCGTGGTGCGCCACGTGCGACGGGTTCTTCTTCCGCGACCAGGAGATCCTCGTGGTCGGCGGCGGCGACTCGGCCGTCGAGGAGGCCACGTTCCTGACCCGGTTCGGCAAGCGCGTCACCATGGTCCACCGCCGCGACCAGCTCCGGGCCTCGAAGATCATGGCCGACCGCGCCGCGAACGACCCGAAGATCGAGTTCGCGTGGAACTCCGAGGTCGTCGCGATCCACGGTGACGCCAAGGTCACCGGCGTGACGCTGCGCGACACGATCACCGGTGAGACCCGTGAGCACCCCGCGACCGGCGTCTTCGTCGCGATCGGTCACGTCCCGCGCTCCGAGCTGCTCGTCGGACAGGTGGACCTGGACGACGAGGGCTACGTGCAGGTGATCGGTCGCTCCACCGCCACGAACGTCACCGGTGTCTTCGCCTGCGGCGACCTCGTCGACCACACCTACCGGCAGGCGATCACCGCTGCCGGGTCCGGTTGCGCCGCCGCGCTGGACGCCCAGCACTTCCTCGCGTCGCTCGGCGACGCCGTCACCCCCGCCCTCGTCTGAGGAGTAGTTGCATGAGCACCAGCACCGTCACCGACGCCACGTTCCAGTCCGAGGTCCTCGAGTCCGACATCCCCGTGATCGTCGACTTCTGGGCGACCTGGTGCGGCCCGTGCCGCATGGTGGCACCTGTGCTCGAGGAGCTGTCGACCCAGTACGAGGGCCGCGTCAAGATCGTGAAGGTCGACGCCGACGCGAACCCCCAGGTCACGGCCGACTACAACATCGTCTCCATCCCGACGCTGAACATCTACGCGGGCGGTGAGCTCGTCGCGTCCCGCGTCGGTGCCCGCCCGAAGTCGATGATCGCCGAAGACATCGAGGGCGTGCTCGCCTCGGTCTGACGTCGCTGCGTCGAACGCCCCCGCCACGATCGTGCCGGGGGCGTTCGCGCGTCCGGACGCGGGACGGTGCGCAGTCCTCGTCGTCCGCCGTGCGAAACTCGGGGGCATGAACGAGACACCCGTGCCCCCCGGCGAGACGTCGGGCCAGCACCCCACGTCCTCCGCCGCCGGCACGGGAACGCGCCTCGACCGATGGCTCGGCTCCTACGCCGAGCGCACCCACGGCATGCGCTCGTCGGAGATCCGGGCCCTGTTCGCCGTCGCCAACCGCCCCGAGGTGGTCTCGCTCGCGGGGGGCATGCCGTTCCTCGAGGGGCTGCCGCTCGACATCCTCGGTGAGCTCGCGCAGCGCGTCGTGGCCACGCGCGGCATGCAGGCCCTGCAGTACGGCTCCGGCCAGGGCGACGAGGTGCTGCGCGAGCAGATCCTCGACGTCATGGCCCTCGAGGGCATCGAGGCGCACCCCGACGACGTCGTCGTGACGACCGGTTCGCAGCAGGCGCTCGACCTGGTGACCCGCATCTTCATCGACCCGGGCGACGTCGTCGTCGCGGAGGCGCCGTCGTACGTCGGCGCGCTCGGCGTCTTCCGGGCGTACCAGGCCGACGTCGTGCACGTGCCGATCGACGCCGACGGGCTCATCCCTTCCGCCTTGGAAGAGACGTTGGCATCCCTGGCGCGGACCGGCCGCCGCGTGAAGTTCCTCTACACCGTGCCCAACTTCCACAACCCGGCCGGCGTCTCGATCTCCGTTCCTCGTCGGCCCCAGATCCTCGAGATCGCCCGCCGCTACGGCGTCCTCGTCCTCGAGGACAACCCGTACGGGCTGCTCGGCTTCTCGCGCGAGCCGTTCCCCGCCATGCGCTCGCTCGACGACGAGGGTGTTCTCTACCTCGGCTCGTTCTCCAAGACGTTCGCTCCCGGCTACCGCGTCGGCTGGGTGGTCGCGCCGCACGCCGTCCGCGAGAAGCTGGTCCTGGCCAGCGAGTCCGCGATCCTGTGCCCGTCGAACGCCTCCCAGATCGCGATCTCGACCTACCTGTCGACGTGCGACTGGCGTGGGCAGATCAAGAACTACCGCGAGCAGTACCGCGAACGCCGCGACGCCATGGTCTCCGCGCTCAACGAGCACCTCCCCGAGGCGTCGTGGAACGTCCCGGACGGGGGGTTCTACACCTGGGTCAAGCTGCCCGAGGGGCTCGACGCCAAGGACATGCTGCCGCGGGCCGTGACTGCCCGGGTCGCCTACGTCCCCGGAACGGCGTTCTACTTCGACGGCACCGGCGCCGACCACATGCGCCTCTCGTTCTGCTACCCGACGCCGGAGCGCATCCGGGAGGGCGTCCGCCGGCTCGCAGGGGTCGTCGCAGGCGAACGCGAGCTCGTCGAGCTGTTCGGCACCAGCGGCTCCTCGGGTCCCGACGACGTCCAGTCGCCCGCCCCTGACGTCGCCTGACCCGCGTGACCTTCCGGCTGCTTCTCCCCGCCTCTGCCGAGCTCGTCCTGCCCGGCACCCCCTGACCTCATCCGTCGCTTCTCTGACCACCGGAGCCGATCCCTCGTGACCACCAGTCCGTCCCCCCGCGTCGTCGTGCTCGCCGGGGGCCTGTCCCACGAGCGGGACGTCTCGTTGCGGTCGGGACGCAGGGTCGCCGACGCACTGCGCTCCGTCGGGGTCGAGGTCAGCGTGCACGATGTGGACTCGGACCTGGTCCCCGCGCTCACGCAGCTCAAGCCGGACCTCGTCTGGCCGTTGCTGCACGGCACGAGCGGCGAGGACGGCTCGGTGCGTGACGTCGTCCAGATGCTCGGCCTGCGTCTGCTCGGTGCGGGTCCGCGGGAGAGCCGGGTCGCGTGGAGCAAGCCCATCGCCAAGACCGTCGTCGCGCGCGCCGGTCTCGCGACACCGGACTTCGTCACCCTGCCCCAGTCGTTGTTCCGTGAGCTCGGCGCACAGCAGGTGCTCGGTGTCATCGTCGACCGGCTCGGCCTCCCGCTCGTCGTGAAGCCGTCACGCGGCGGCTCGGCACTCGGCGTCACGCTCGTCACTCGTGCCGACGAGCTCCCGCAGGCGATGGTCGACTGCTTCGCCTACAGCGACACCGCCCTCGTCGAGAAGGCCATCATCGGCACGGAGGTCGCCGTGAGCGTCGTCGATCTCGGCAACGGCCCGTTCGCACTGCCGCCGGTCGAGATCGTCACCGACGGTCCGTACGACTACGACGCCCGCTACAACCCTGGCCGTACCGAGTACTTCGCGCCCGCGCGGCTGACCGAGGACGTCTCGCGGTCCGTGATCGGCACCGCGCTGGCGGCGCACCGCGCGCTCGGGCTCGACGGGATCTCCCGGACCGACCTGATCATCGACGAGGCCGGTACCAACTGGTTCCTCGAGGTCAACGTCGCACCCGGCATGACCGAGACGTCGCTGCTGCCTCAGGCCGCCGAGGCCGCAGGTCTGTCGCTCGGCGCTCTGTATCGGTCCATGGTGGACGCAGCTCTAGCGCGCTGAACAGCAGAAACGCGCGATCTGTACGAAATCGCGCGTTTCTGAAGTACAAGATTGCCGAGGTCAGCCCTTGAGGAGGCCCGGGTCCTCCGGAGCGAGGCTCGCGAGAATGCGGTTGAGGTCCTGGACCGACGCGAACTCGACCGTGAGGCGCCCGCGGGACTTGCCCAGGCTGACCTTGACGCGGGTCTCGAACCGGTCCGACAACCGGGCCGCGAGGTTGTCGAGCGCCTCGTTGCGATGCCCAGCGAGGGGCGCGGCACGACGGGCCGCCGGCTCGGCGTCTCCTCCGAGGGACACGATCTCCTCGACCGCACGGACCGAGAGACCTTCCGCGACGATCCGCTGCGCGAGCCGCTCCTGCGCCGCCGCGTCCGGCAGCCCGAGCAGAGCGCGTGCGTGCCCTGCCGACAGCACGCCGGCCGCCACCCGCCGCTGGACCAGAGGAGGGAGCCTCAGCAGGCGCAAGGTGTTCGAGATCTGGGGCCGCGATCGCGAGATGCGGGTCGCCAGCTCCTCGTGCGTGCAGCCGAAGTCGTCCAGAAGCTGCTGGTAGGCGGCCGCCTCCTCGAGCGGGTTGAGCTGCGAGCGGTGCAGGTTCTCCAGGAGCGCGTCGCGCAGAAGGTCCGCGTCATCGGTGTCCCGGATGATCGCCGGCACGGTCGCCAGACCTGCGAGCTGCGTGGCACGCCACCGCCGCTCGCCCATGATGAGCTCGTAGCCATCGCGCACGTCGCGCACCACGATGGGCTGCAGGACACCGATCTCCCGGATCGACCCGACCAGCTCGTCCAGCGCGTCCTCGTCGAACACCGTGCGCGGCTGGCGCGGGTTCGGGCGGATCGACAGCACGGGCAGCTCGGCGAACCGCGCGCCGGGGACCGGCAGGAGGCCCGAGCCGTCGTCGATGCTCTCGTTCGGCGTCGGAACTCCGTTCGTCACCGACCCGCCGCCGGGGCTCGTCGGTGGGCTCTGCACGAGCGTCGCCACGCTGGAGCTCCCCTCGGCGGCCAGCGTCACGGTCGACGGCGACTCGACGACGGTCGTCGACGTCGCGCCTACCAGTGCCTCGTCGGACGGACGCGTCTCCAGACCGTTCACCGTCGCGTCGACGACCTGGACGGACTCGGGCGCTTCGGTCGCCATCGCCGCCGCCTGCGCCGCGGCCTCGGTGGCGGCCGCCTCACGCTTCGGGTCCGGGAAGAACACGTCGACCGGGCGCTCGGCACCCGTCGGCCGCTGGCCGTCCAGACCGGTCGGGATGAGGGCCCCGAGGCCCCGGCCCAGACCGCGTCGCTTCTCGCTCACTGTTCCTCCTGGTGCGCGGCCATTGCCGCTGACTGCTCATGGATAGTCTGGTCGGCCGGCGGCTCGCTGCGGGTGTCCCGCGCCGGAGCCGTGGAATTCGTCGCCTTGTCGGCCGGTGCCGCGCCACGCTCAGCGACCTCGCGTGCCGCCTCGAGGTACGCGAGCGCGCCTGAGGATCCGGGGTCGTACGTGATCACGGTCTGCCCGTAGCTAGGCGCCTCGGAGATGCGCACCGACCGCGGCACCGTCGTGCGCAGCGTGAGGTCCGGGAAGTGCGTCCGCACCTCGTTGGCCACCTGCTGCGCCAGGTTCGTGCGTGCGTCGTACATCGTCAGGAGGATCGTCGACACGTGCAGGTTCGGGTTCAGGTGCGCCTGGATGAGCTCGATCGTCTTGAGGAGCTGGCTGAGTCCTTCGAGTGCGTAGTACTCGCACTGGATCGGGATCAGGACCTCGCGCGCGACGACGAACGCGTTGACCGTCAGCAGCCCCAGGCTCGGAGGGCAGTCGACGAACACGTAGTCGATCGGCTCCCGCCCGGTCTCGATCCGCCACGTGAGGTAGGTGTCGAGGGCGTTCCGGAGACGCGTCTCCCGCGCGACCATGGAGACGAGCTCGATCTCCGCACCCGAGAGGTCGATCGTGGCAGGCAGGCAGAACAGGTTCGGGATGTCGGGGCTCTCCTGCACCGCCTCGGACATCGGCGCGCCGTCGACCAACACCTCGTAGATCGACGGAGTTCCCGAGCGGTGCTCGATCCCGATGGCGGTCGAGGCGTTGCCCTGCGGGTCGTTGTCGAGCACGAGCACGTTGAGCCCGGCCTGCGCCAGTGCGGCAGCAAGGTTGACGGTGGTAGTGGTCTTGCCGACGCCGCCTTTCTGGTTCGCCACGGTGATCACTCGCGTGCTCGGTGGTCTCGGGAACCGCCGGCCACGCAGCTCGATGCGCCGGCGAGCGTCCTGCTGCAGCTGCGCCATCAGCGGGGTGTCGTCCGACGCCTCCGGCAGGGACTCCACCAGGGCGGCCCGCCTGCGGTCGTCCGGGTCGAGTTCATCGTTCGAGTCGGTGATCACCGGGGCGCCGCCATCCTGTCCGTCGTGCGTTGCCGATCGGTCATCCCATGACTCGGTGGGGTGGGTTGCTGGGAGTGGTTCGTGGGTCTGCGTGCCGCTGACCTGCGTCGATACTCCGTTGGCCGCGTGAGGAGGTCCCGATGCCAGCCCGGTCGACGCGACGCCCGACGTGGCTCCGGCTACCGCCGCAGCCACTGACTCAGGAGCTGGCCGTGTTCCACCAGTCGGTGTGGCGGTCGTGGGCGTTGCGCCCGGCGCTGCCGAGACCCGTGCTTCCGTGACCGGCACTTCCGTGAGCGGCACTTCCGTGACCGGTACTGGCGTCGCCGGTGCTGGCGTCGCGACCTCCGCCCACGTTCGGCTCTCGACGGGTGTCGCGATGCCCGTCTGCGCGGCGGCGACCGGTGCGCGGTCAACGCCATCGGCCGTTGCCGCCTGGCCCGCAGTGACGGCCTGCTGCGCGCGGTCCGCCTGGCCCTGGTTCGCGAGCGTCATCGAGCGAACCTGACTGGCCCATGCACCCGCCGGGGTGGAAGACGAAGCGGGACCAGTCGGGGCCGCCGGGTAGCTGCTGCTGACGCCGGGTGTCACGACGACCGGAGGGGATGTCCACTCCTGCTCGGCCGCAGTGGCGACCACTTCGGCCGGACCTGATGCACGCCCGTCGTCGTTGCCGGCCTGGCTCGCGCTTCCAGCGGTGGGGAAGGGCGTGCTCGGTGGCGTCACGGTGGCGGGTCCCCCACCGAACTGCGGCGTGGGCCGCCCAACGGTGTGGCTCGGCGCGTCAGGGGTCTGCACCTCCGGTGCGTCGACCTCGTCTGCACGACTCTTCTTCCTACCGAACACCAGGCACAGCCTCCCGTACGACCCGGACTACCCTCGTCACGTCGACTCCCTCGATCGTCGGTGCTTCCAGCACCACGGCCTTGCTGGCTCCGAGCTTTCGACCGACGTGTCTGGCCTCCTCGACCTCCGCCTCCGCCTTGCCGCCCTTGAGTGCGACGAGCGTCCCGCCGGCCCGGAGCAGTGGAAGTGCCCACCGATAGAGCTTGTCCAGCGATGCGACGGCACGGACAGTGACGGCATCGCCGACCAGGTCACCCTGAACGTCCTGCGCGCGGCCACGCCGAACCACGACGTTGTCCAGGTGCAGGGTCTCAGCGACCTCCGACAGCCAGTCGGTGCGCCGCTCCATCGGTTCGAGCAGGACGACCTCCGCGTCCGGAACCATCGCCGCCACGACGATTCCCGGCAGACCCGCGCCGCTGCCGAGGTCAATGATCCGGCCCGATGTCGGCAGGAAGGGCACGACCGCTGCAGAGTTCAGGAGGTGGCGCTCCCAGAGACGTGGGAGCTCGCGCGGCCCGACGAGGCCTCGTAGCTCGCCCTCACTCACCAGCAGGTCATGGAAGCCAAGGACTGCGGGCCACGAGGAGCCGAAGTACGACGGCAACCGAGGATCGTCGATCAGAGGGTCGGCTCCGTCGACATTCGTCGACTGAGCTTCCGTCACGGCTGATCTCCTCGTTTCACGTGAAACAGCCCCGGAGGGCCGTCAGCGAAGGGCATTCAGTAACTACGTCGCGGCGAACGAGCCATCCTCGAGCGCGGGGCCTACGGTATCGCGCGCAGCCGCGCCGCCCCGCCATCCACACACCCCCCGACACACCCCGATGGACCCTCATCCGCCGTAGCCACCGGTCAGGGACTCGCCCGCATCGCCGGGCGAACGTGGTGCACACGCTCGACCAGTTCACCTCGAAGTCGGTCCACTGGACCTCGGACGGTCGCCACGCACAGGCTGCGCCGATCGGCGTACGTGGTCTGGTGAACGCGTCCAACCGCCGAACTCGTGCCACTGACCGTACGGCCAGACGTGCGCCACCGTCTCCGACGGGCGACGGTCGGGCTCTCCTCACCCGGGGGCCGCTGGTCTGTTGTGTCGGGTGGCTTCTGTCGGCGCAGACTCGTCCCGCCAAGCATGCGCCAGCGGCGCCCTCATGTTTCACGTGAAACAGAGACACTAGGCGTGCGATGCCGCGTTGCCGTCGTGCCGTCGTGCCGTCGTGCCGTCGTGCCGTCGTGCCGTCGTGCCGTCGCGCCGTCGTGCCGTCGCGCCGTCGTGCCGTCGTGCCGTGAGCCGCCGTGCCGTTGTGCCCTGAGCCGTTGTGCTGTTCGCCGTCGTGCCGTCTGCCGTCGTGCCGCTGTGCCGTGAGCCCTCGTGCCGTTGTGACATGAGCTGTTGTGCCGTCCAGCGACGTAGTCCGCTCACGCAGACACGAGGAACCCGGACTTCGCGCAAACCTCCGGAACCTGGACTTTGGGAGTCCAGCCCAGAAGGGACGGCGGCTGACCAGGGACCAACGGTACGGCTCGCCCGTCGAACGCGATCGCAGCCGCCCGACGCTGGCCGACGCTGGCCTCGCCCGAGGTCTGCCGTCTGGCGAGCACTCCCCTTACTGGAAGCTCTCGAGCGAAAGCTCACGAGGGCTCGCTGAGCTGAGTCGTCGGTGTGGACCTCCAGGCTCAGGCCACGCCGGAGCATCCGCTCGCTTCTCAGACAGGGTTCATGGGTGGCGGCTCCATCGACAAACTGAGTGTGGCGTTCCGCTGTACTTCATCGGTGATCAGCGGTGGGCGCCCGTAGCCCAAGCCTGCGGAGGCCCGATTTTCTCTGCGGAGCTGCTCTTCCTATCGCAATTCAGGACGTGTTCGAACCCACACTGCCTCCCGGCGAGCACGTGGCAGCTCGAGACCAGCCTCACGCGCGCGCCGATTCAAACGCGTTCACGACGCTCCTCAAGACGACGCGCTCCGGCCGGGTTCATGTTTCACGTGAAACCGTCACGGAACCTGAAGCAGCGAGGGCCTCGAGTCGTCATCCAACCGCGGCCACCCACAACAGAGACCACCGGCCGCAGTGCCTCCTCATCCGACGTCGTCGATCCCGTGGCCCATCGCCTGGAGCGCCACAGGGTCGGTGACCCGTGATCCTGGTGACCCTCGACTGGGGCGACCGACCTGCGGCGGCGGCCAGGTGCATAAGGCGAGCGCCGCACGAGAGCCTGGCAACCGCGACCGTCGACACCCCGACCGCCAGTGCCGGCACGTCTGCCCGACCCGACAGGAGTCTCGGTGATCTCCGCCTCGGAGGCCGACCCATCGACCCCAGGATCCTCGGATGGTCTATCCCAGAGGGGCCGATCGAACCGAACCCACCGGAGTCGCGTGTGGTCTCCCTTCGGAGCCCGACCAACCGACGCCACTTGATCCTCCGGATCGTCTACCTGGGAGACCGATCGACCGACCACCGGAGTCTCGTGTGGTGGTCTCCCGTCGGAGTCCGACCAACCGACGCCACCATCCTGGATGGTCTACCCCTGGGAGGCGGATCAACTCTTCAAGGTGGACGTGAGTTCTTCCGACGACACCCGACCCATCGGTGGGCTACGGCGACACGGCGACGTGAGTCCAAGGCAACGAGCCTCTGTGCCCGGGTGGACACCCGGTGGATCGTCCGACTCCCCTCAGGAGGGACCGGTGGACACCGGCCAGCGGATGTTTCACGTGAAACACGTCAGTAGGGTTCCGCATCGCGCTCGAAACCGCGGGGCTGTGCTCCGACGTCCTCAATCAAGTCTCGCGTTCTCCGCGGTTCGACCTTCACCCGAGGCGGCTCAGATTGGGTCTGCCAGGAGCCGTCGGTGCGCCACTCTCATCGAGCAGTCGTAGGCCTTCCCTACTGGCTCCGGCCAGGCTCAGCCGGCCCCAAGGGTGGCGCGGTGTGCTCCCAGAAGCACGGCCTCGTGTACCTGGCGGTTCGTAGTCCACTCGACCGTTTCACGTGAAACAGCCGGCGCCACCACTGACGCCGTGTTGGCGACCGCGCGCAGGCTCCAGGCTTGCGCCGGTCGGCCAATTGCCGACCCGATCGCTTCCGGGGTCCCGCGCCTGTTTCACGTGAAACAAGTCGCCCCCGGGTTCCGTGAATCCGCCGCCGCGTCGCCTCCCTGGTCGGCGTGGCCAGAGCGCGGGAGCCTTCCGTTATGTGTCGGACTGCAGGCTGAGACTCGAGCCACCGACCAGACCGACCGGTCGACAGTCGCGGCGCGGTGCCCCGGTCCACCGGTACGACCACCCGGCGGCGCAGCAGCGCTCGTTCGTTTCACGTGAAACAACGACTGAGGGGCGGGCCCGTAGGCCCGCCCCTCAGCACATCCGTCTCGCAACTCCGCTCAGGCGGGCCGAATGACGACGTGACGGTCGGGCTCGACACCCTCCGAGTCGCTGGACAGACCAGCGGCCGCGACGGTGTCGTGAACGACCTTGCGCTCGAACGGGTTCATCGCGCCGAGCGCGACCGCAGTACCCGACGACTGAACGGTGGCGATCGCGTCTGTCGCAACCGCAACGAGCTCCGCCCGTCGAGCCGACCGATAGCCGGCGACGTCGAGCATGAGGCGGCTCCGCTCACCGGTCTTGGCCTGCACAGCCAGACGGGTCAGCTCCTGGAGAGCGTCGAGCACCTCCCCGTCGGGACCAGCCAGGCGGCTGAGCGACTTGTCTGCGGGGTCCTCGGACACGATCTCTACCGCGGCGCGGCCGTGGTCGACGTCGATGTCGATGTCACCGTCGAGGTCTGCGATGTCCAGCAGCTCCTCGAGGTAGTCGGCAGCAATCTCACCCTCTTCTTCGAGGCGCTTGGTGCTCGCGGTCTCGACGGGGGCCTCAGGCTCAGTTGAAGTCATGAAGTCGTACTCCGATCAACGTCTACTTCTTGGGCTTGGTGGGCGGCTTGGCGGGCGCTGCGTCCGATGGACCGGGATCGTCTTCGATCCCTGCCGTGCTCGGGCTGACGTCGCCGGGCTTGGGGAGAGGCTTGGCACGGTCCTTGCGCTTGGGCTGCTGGCGCTGCCCGGTACGCGGCTTGTCCTCGATCTGCGGGGTAGGGGCTTCCTCGATGAGGCCCTTGGCCGCCTTCTTCTTGGCCTTGCGCTCCTTCATCGCGATCTCGGCCTGAGAGCCGGGCGCCGGCATCCGGCGGATCGAGTAGAACTGCTGGCCCATGGACCAGAGGTTCGTCGTGGTCCAGTAGATGAGGACACCGATCGGGAAGTTCACGCCGGAGAAGGCGAAGATCAGCGGAAGGACGTAGAGCAGGATCTTCTGCTGCTGCGCCATCGGTCCCTGAAGCGCGGCGGGAGGCATGTTCTTCATCGTCAGCTGACGCTGTGTGAGGAACGTGGTGGCCGACATCGCGATGATCAGGACGACCGACACGATCTGGATGTGGATGTTGCCGTCGGCCTTCATGAACGTGCCAGACAGCGGAGCACCGAAGATCGTCGCGTCGTCGAACGACGTGGCAAGGGACTTCGTCATCGGGCCGATCGGGTCCATCTCGCCCGAGGCGACCTGCGGCAGCGAGTTCAGCACACGGAAGAGCGCGAAGAAGATGGGGGACTGCAGCAGGATCGGCAGGCACGAGGCGAACGGGTTGGTGCCGTGCTTGCGGTACAGCTCCATCGTCTCGCGGCTCATCGCCTCACGAGACGCCGGGTCCGACTTTCCCTTGTACTTCTTCTGGATCGCCTGCATCTCGGGAGCGAGCAGCTGCATCCCGCGTGATGCCTTGATCTGACGGAAGAAGAGCGGGATCAGCGCGATCCGGATCACGATCACCAGGCCGACGATGGAGAGCGACCAGGCCGCGCCGCCGTCCGGGTCCAGCCCGAGCACCTCGAAGAGCGCGTGGAACTGCACCATGATGAAGCTGACGACCACCATGATCGGCATCAGCAGACCGTCGAACCAGTCCATTCGGAAGTGCTCCTCAGTTCGTAAGTCAGTGTGCGGACGTGGCCGCGTCGAGATGACGGTGGGACGAGTGCGCAGGTGGAACGTCGTCGACGCCGCCCGGGTTCCACGGGTTGCAACGCAGGACGCGCCACACCGCCAGGTAGGTGCCGCGCAGCGCACCGTGGCGCTGTACCGCGATCACCGCGTACTGCGAGCAGGACGGATAGAACCGGCAGGTCTGCGGAGTCATCGGTGAGATCACCAGCTGGTAGCCACGGATCGCCAGGAGCAGGATCCGCGCCGGGATCCGCGCGATGGCGTGCAGCACCGAGTGAACAGTCATGGGATGACTAAGCACCGACTCGTCGGGATGAACGGCGAGCAGCCGTGGCAAGCGCGGCGTCGAGATCATTCCCGAGCTGCACATAGCTGCTGGTCGCGGCCGGCGGCAGAGCGCGGACGACGACGCCTGCATCCGACGGGAAGACACCGAGGCGATCACGCACCAGGGCCCGCAGGCGCCGCTTCACCAGATTGCGTGTCACGGCAGTTCCGACGGCCTTGGACACGACAAGACCGACCACCGGCCCCGAGGGGGAGTGATCGGTCCTAGTCGTCAGATGCACCACGAGGGTGTCCCGTCCGCCACGCGCGCCTCGGCGCACCGCCTGCTCGAAGTCGGCAGCTCGGCGCATCCGGTGCGCAGCGGGCAACACCGACGCTGATGTCAGGCCGAGAGCTCCGCGCGGCCCTTGCGGCGACGACCCGCGAGGATCGCGCGGCCCGCGCGGGTGCGCATGCGCAGACGGAAGCCATGGGTCTTGGCGCGACGCCGGTTGTTCGGCTGGAAGGTGCGCTTGGTCACGAGAGTCTCCAACTACATCGGGTGGGCCTCGCATGTACCGCGCGACCAGGTTCGGGCTGCCGAGATCGAATGCTCCACGAACACGCAGAGCGTGCGGCGTCTGGGCGCGCCAGCAGGAGGCCATCGATAAGGCTGCAATACCGTACTTCCCGCCGTCATGGCCGGTCAAATGCGCGCGAGTCGCGAACCCAGCCTCTCATGCCCGGGACTCGGCCGACGAGTCGGAGCCCGAGCGGCCTGAGCGCGAGCCAGAGCAGACTCAGGCAGCTCCGCTGGTCACGTGAAGCCCCCCAGAACGGTCGAATCGGACGTCACCCAGTCGATACCTGCCACAGCCCGAGGTCGGCCACTACGCTCGTACCTCGTCGCGAGAAGCAGAGGCCTGTGGACCGAGCGCACTCCGTTGGGCTGGGGACGGGTTCCTGCACTGACGCGGACGACACCGGATCTTCCCCGTCCTCATCGTCGGAGACGACGGTGCAGGCCGACCAGATCAGCCACTCACAGGTGTGGACAAGTGTGTGGACAACGCTCGGTCATGCGAGACTCGACCACCCACGCGAACGAACAGCCGAGGTAGCACGTGTCACAGGACGAAGAGCTCGCACGGGTCTGGGGCCACGTCGTGTCGACCCTCGAGCAGAGCCCGGACATCACTCCGCGCCAGATCGCCTTCGTCCGCCTGGCCCGCCCGCTCGGCCTGCTGGACGGCACCCTGCTCCTCGCGGTCGGCAACGACCTGACGAAGGACTACCTCGAGTCACGGGTGCGCGGCGAGGTCACGGACGCGCTGAGCACCGCCCTCGACCGCGAGGCACGGTTCGCGATCACCGTCGACCCCGAGCTGGCCGAGGACGCGCCGCCCGCGCTGCGAGTCGTGGGTACGGAGCAGCGGTACGACGACCAGCGGTCGGACCAGCGCGCCAACGAGACGCGGAGCGAGCCGCGAGCCGACTACGACGGTGGGTACGAGAACGACGAGCGCCGTGACTCTCGCGCCGATCTGTCGCTCGTGCCGAACGACGGCGACGCTCCTGCGCCCGTCCGCCGCGACCAGCAGCGCAACGAGCGCCCGTTCCCTGGCCGCAACGACGACCGGCAGTCGAACCGCAAGCAGCCTGCCGAGCCGGCGCGCCTGAACCCGAAGTACCTGTTCGAAACCTTCGTCATCGGGAGCTCGAACAGGTTCGCGCACGCCGCTGCCGTCGCGGTGGCCGAGGCACCCGCCAAGGCCTACAACCCGCTCTTCATCTACGGCGACTCAGGCCTGGGCAAGACGCACCTGCTGCACGCGATCGGCCACTACGCACAGAACCTCTACCCGAGCGTCCGCGTGCGCTACGTGAACTCCGAGGAGTTCACCAACGACTTCATCAACTCGATCTCCGAGGGCAAGGCCGGAGCGTTCCAGCGCCGCTACCGCGAGGTCGACGTGCTCCTGATCGACGACATCCAGTTCCTGCAGGGCAAGGAACAGACGATGGAGGAGTTCTTCCACACCTTCAACACGCTGCACAACGCGAACAAGCAGGTCGTGATCACGTCCGACCTGCCGCCCAAGCAGCTGAACGGCTTCGAGGACCGGATGAGGTCTCGCTTCGAGTGGGGCCTCATCACCGATGTCCAGCCCCCCGACCTCGAGACGAGGATCGCGATCCTTCGAAAGAAGGCCGGCAGCGAGCGGCTCCAGGCACCGCCGGACGTCCTGGAGTACATCGCCTCCAAGATCTCGACCAACATCCGTGAGCTCGAGGGTGCGCTCATCCGCGTGACCGCCTTCGCGAACCTCAACCGGCAGCAGGTCGACCTGTCGCTCGCCGAGATCGTCCTCAAGGACCTCATCACCGACGACCAGACGACAGAGATCACCGCGACACAGGTCATCGGCCAGACGGCCGCGTACTTCGGTCTGAGCATCGACGACCTGTGCGGCTCGAGCCGCTCACGAGTCCTCGTCACCGCGCGCCAGATCGCCATGTACCTGTGCCGCGAGCTGACGGACCTGTCCCTGCCGAAGATCGGTCAGGCATTCGGTGGCCGCGATCACACGACCGTGATGCACGCGAACCGCAAGATCCGCGAGCTCATGGCTGAGCGTCGCTCGATCTACAACCAGGTCACCGAGCTGACCAACAGGATCAAGCAGCAGAACCGCGGCTGAACGGGGCACCACGGACGGCGACCGTGCTGCCCGACCTGACCCGTCTTGACCACCCTGTTCCCCATAGTTATCCACAGCCATCCACAGGAACCTGGGGATGCTTGTGACGGGATTCACCTGATCGGCCTACTTCAGGTGCTTCGGACTCCGAATGACTCGCTGACCTGCACCGATGGTGCAGATCGGTCCATTTCGGACGCCAGAATCGCGCCAAACCACGCAAATGGTGGGTGAACTTCATGAGGCAACTCTCACCGTCAAAACGATTCGACCCGCTTGACGCGAACCTTCAGGCCAAACCTGAGAGAACCATGGGACGAATCTCCACACCTGTGCGTACACCTGTGGACAGCGGTGGACGAGGCCCTTGGAGGTGTGTACTACACACCTGCTCGCGGTGGACGCACAAAGCTCCGTCCGGAGGTGTGCACGGCCGTCCACCGGATGTCCGGATCGGCCCACAAGCGGCGTGCACATGGCATCTGGCACCTGACCTGCAGGGACGAGCCTCGTCCACATGATGCACAGCCCCGATGACGATGACGACAACTCTCTATGTGATGGATCCACACACCGCCAAAACGTTCCGGGCGGTCCACGAACGACAAGCCGGCGACCAACAGAGCGCCGACTCTCCACGATCGAACGACAACCGTGTCGTGCCCCGTACCGAGCGTCGGACCAAACGCGTAGTGTTCGCCGGAAGCCTGTCCGCCTGCCCGGCTCACAAGTCTTGGGATCTCCGTCGTCGGAGGTCACAGCAGACGTGTGACGACGAGAGCGGTGAGGACCACAGCACGCAACGAGCTGCCGACAGCAGCGCCCGTACGACGAGAGGTTGAGGCATGAGGTTCCGGGTCGACCGTGATGTTCTCGCGGACGCCGTCACGTGGACGGCACGTAGCCTTCCCACACGGCCACCGGTTCCCGTCCTGGCAGGTGTCCGGCTCGAGGCCGACACGACCGGCACCGTGCAGCTCTCGAGCTTCGACTACGAGGTCTCGGCGCGGTCGCAGATCCCCGCCGACGTCGGGGAGCCCGGTTCTGTCCTGGTCAGCGGCCGCCTGCTCGCGGAGATCTCACGCGCCCTGCCCGACAAGCCGGTCGACGTCGTGCTCGAGGGCACCAAGGTGATCGTGACGTGTGGCGCAAGCCGCTTCACGCTCCTGACGATGCCCGTCGAGGACTACCCGAACCTTCCGGTCATGCCGCCGGTCACCGGAACGGTCGACGGTGACGAGCTGACGCACGCGGTGGCGCAGGTGTCGGTGGCGGCCAGCCGTGACGACACGTTGCCCCTGCTCACGGGAGTGCGTGTCGAGATCGAGGGCGAGAAGGTCACGCTCCTGGCCACGGACCGCTACCGGCTCGCGCTGCGCGAGCTGACCTGGAAGCCGTCCAGCCCTGACATCTCGACGGTGGCGCTGGTCCGTGCACGCACGCTGCTCGACGCCGCGAAGTCGCTCGGCAGTGCCGGCTCTGTGACGGTCGCGCTGGCCACCGGGACGGGCGTGGACATGATCGGCTTCGAGGCTGCCGGCCGGCAGACCACGAGCCTGCTCGTCGACGGCGACTACCCCGCGGTCCGTCGGCTCTTCCCCGACGAGACCCCCATCCACGCCGTCGTCGGAACTCATGCCCTCGCTGATGCGGCGAAGCGCGTGAGCCTCGTGGCCGAGCGCAACACGCCGATCCGTCTCACGTTCAGCGAGGGCCAGGTGGTCCTCGACGCCGGGCAGGGCGACGACGCGCAGGCCTCGGAGGCCATCGAGTCGACCCTCGTGGGTGACGACATCTCGGTGGCGTTCAACCCGCAGTTCCTGCTCGACGGCCTCGGCGCGCTGAGCACGCCGTTCGTGCGCCTGTCGTTCACGCACCCGAACAAGCCCGTGGAGTTCACCGGCCAGGAAGCCGTCGACGGTGAGGACAAGCAGGAGTACCGCTACCTGCTGGTGCCCATCCGTTTCGCCAGCTGACAGCACGAACGCGGCCCGGCTGCGGCAGAGTGAGGTCGGTGCGTGCTGAACGCACCCACGAGCGAGACGAAAGAGGCGTACGCGATGCACATCGGTCTGGTGGGTCTGGGCAAGATGGGCGCGAACATGCGCGAGCGCATCCGTGCCGCGGGCATCGACGTCACTGGGTACGACCGCAACCCGGACGTCACCGACGTCCCGTCGCTGGCTGCGCTGGTCGACGCGTTGCCGGCCGGCGAGCGGATCGTGTGGGTCATGGTGCCCTCGGGTGAGATCACCGACGCGGTGATCAACGACCTGGCCGGGTTGCTGACAGCCGGGGACCTCCTCATCGACGGCGGCAACTCGTACTACCAGGACGACCTGCCGCACGCGGAGCTGCTCGCCACGACGGGTGTTGGGTTCGTCGACGCCGGCGTCTCGGGTGGCGTCTGGGGTCTGGCCAACGGCTACGGGCTGATGGTCGGCGGTGCGCCCGAGGACGTCGCCAAGGCGATGCCGGTGTTCGACGCGCTGCGTCCGGAGGGTCCGCGTGAGGAGGGATTCGTGCACGCCGGGACCGTCGGCGCCGGCCACTTCTCGAAGATGGTGCACAACGGCATCGAGTACGGGCTGATGCAGGCCTATGCCGAGGGGTACGAGCTGCTGGCGGCGAAGGACCTGGTCACGGACGTGCACGGGACGATGAAGGCATGGCAGCGCGGGACGGTCGTGCGCTCGTGGCTGCTCGACCTTCTGGTCCAGGCGCTGCAGCAGGACCCCGGCCTGGCGGCGATCGACGACTGGGTCGAGGACTCGGGCGAGGGTCGCTGGACCGTCGACGAGGCGATCGACCTGGCCGTCCCGGCGCCCGTCATCTCTGCGGCGCTGTTCGCGCGGTTCGCGTCCCGTCAGGGTGAGTCGCCGGCGATGAAGGCGGTGGCGGCCCTGCGCCAGCAGTTCGGTGGGCACGCTGTGAAGCCCGCAGGATCCTGACCGGCCACAGATGTATGTCGCGCACCTCTCCCTGACCGACTTCCGCTCGTACGCGCAGGTCGAGCTCGCGCTCGAGCCCGGGATCACGGCCCTCGTCGGGCCGAACGGGCAGGGCAAGACGAACCTGGTCGAGGCGCTCGGCTACATCGCGACGCTCGGCAGCCACCGGGTGCCGACCGACGCCGCGCTCGTCCGGGCCGGCTGCAGCCGAGCCGTGGTGCGGGCACGCGTGATCCGCGAGCTCGATCCGGGCAACCCGCGGCCGACGCTCGTCGAGGTCGAGGTCACGCCGGGCAAGGCGAACCGTGCACGGGTCAACGGCGGCTCGCCGACCAGGGCGCGCGACATCCTGGGCATCGTCCGGACGGTGCTGTTCGCACCCGAGGACCTGTCCCTCGTGAAGGGCGACCCGGACGGGCGCCGTCGGTTCCTCGACGACCTGCTCGTGCAGCTGACCCCGCGGATCGCGGGAGTCGTCGCCGACTACGACCGGGTGCTGCGACAACGCTCAGCGCTGCTCAAGTCCGCCGGTGCCGCGATGCGTGGTGGCCGCACGGGCGCGGACCTACGGACGCTCGACGTCTGGGATGCCAAGCTCGCGCAGACCGGGGCGCAGATCATGGTCGCCCGACGTGCGCTGGTCAGGGCCCTGGCGCCGCACGTCGAGAAGTCGTACGCGCAGGTCAGCTCGGGTCAGGGCGAGGCGGTCATCACCTACAAGGCGTCGCTCGAAGGAGCCCTGGGTGATCAGCCCGTCGATGACGGGGCCGGTGTCGAGCTCGTCGAGGCGCAGCTGCTCGAGGCGGTCGGCAGGTTGCGGAGCAAGGAGATCGAGCGGGGCGTGAGCCTGGTCGGTCCGCACCGCGACGACCTCGTCCTGACCCTCGGGGGGCTGCCGGCCAAGGGATACGCGAGCCATGGGGAGTCGTGGTCGTTTGCGCTCGCGCTCCGCCTGGCGTCGTACGAGCTCCTCACCAACGGCTACGACGAGGCCGGTGACTGGGGTCCGGACGGCGAGCCGGTGCTGATCCTCGACGACGTGTTCGCCGAGCTCGACTTCCGGCGGCGCGAACGCCTGGCCGAGCTGGTCGCCCCCGCGAGACAGGTCCTGATCACCGCCGCCGTGCCGGGCGACGTGCCAGAACCCCTGGCCGGCGCACGGGTCGACGTCATGGGTGGCGAGGTCGCGCGTGTCCTCTGACCAGCCCGCTGTCGGAGCAAGAAATTTCGAGGGGCCGCTTCGCGGCCTCGTCGACCTCACGCCACCCCGTCAGGTCGCCGCCGCAGCACTCGCGCGCGCGAAGAAGGCGGCCGCGCAGCGGGGATACCGCCCAGGTGACCCGGCTCGCCGTCGGCCACTGGTCGACACCACAGGGTCGGCGGGCCCGGGAGTACGTGACCCTCAGCTGATCGGGTCGACGGTCAGCGGGCTGCTCGACCAGCTCGGCGGCAGCTCGGACCAGGTCGCCGGCGTGCTCAAGCACAAGTGGGCCGACCTCGTCGGACCCGAGACCGCGGAGCACTGCGAGTACGTCTCCTTCTCGGGAGGCGCGCTGACGGTGCGTGCAAGCTCGACCTCGTGGGCGACGCAGCTCCGGTTCCTGGTGCCCTCGATGCTCGGCCGATTCGCCGCCGACCTGGGCGACGGGGTCGTCGTCGAGATCACCGTGCTCAACCCCGGCGGACCACGGTTCCGGACCGGGCCGAAGCGCGTGCCAGGGCGAGGCGAGCGCGACACGTTCCGCTGAGCGGGAAACCCCTCGCCGCCTGAGGTGTGTAAAAGAGGGTCCGAGACCCTCCACCAGGTAGACTGCAAAGGTCATTCCCGGCGCATCTGTGCCCGGAACTCCAGCGTCATGGAGTGATCCGCCCCGAAGAACCGCGGCGGGCGCCCTCCGTCGCGTGTGAGAGCTTGAGGAGTACTACCGCCCGTGGCCGAGCAGAGCACGACCCCGTCAGCAGCGACGGAGACCGCAGGCAGGAACGGCACGAAGACTGGCAACGGTGGGTACGACGCCTCCGCGATCACGGTTCTGGAAGGGCTCGAGGCGGTCCGTAAGCGCCCGGGCATGTACATCGGCTCGACCGGCGAGCGCGGTCTGCACCACCTGGTGTACGAGGTCGTCGACAACTCCGTCGACGAGGCGCTCGCGGGCTACTGCGACCACATCGAGGTGACGCTGCTCGCCGACGGCGGTGTGCGCGTGGTGGACAACGGCCGTGGCATCCCGGTCGCCATCCACCCGACGGAGGGCCGGCCGACAGTCGAGGTCGTCATGACGATCCTGCACGCCGGGGGCAAGTTCGGCGGTGCCGGCTACGCGGTCTCGGGTGGTCTGCACGGCGTCGGCATCTCGGTGGTCAACGCGCTGTCCACGCGCGTCGAGACCGTCGTCAAGCGCGACGGGTTCACGTGGCAGCAGGACTTCTCCGACGGCGGCAAGCCGCTCGGTGAGCTGCAGAAGGGCGAGCCGACCGACGAGCGCGGCACCTCGCAGACCTTCTGGGCGGATCCCGCGATCTTCGAGACGACCGACTACGACTTCGAGACGCTGCGGTCCCGGCTCCAGCAGTACGCGTTCCTGAACAAGGGGCTGCAGATCTCCCTGACGGACGAGCGCCCGCAGCACCTGGGTACTGCGGACGAGGTGGCGGGCTCGGCCGACGAGCTGGCCGAGGGCGCGCCGGCCCCGTTCCGCAACGTCGTCTACAAGTACGACCAGGGGCTCGTCGACTACGTCCGCCACCTCAACGGTGCGAAGAAGGTCGAGGTCGTGCACCCCGACATCATCGACTTCGAGTCCGAGGACACCGAGCGCCGGCTCTCGCTCGAGATCGCCATGCAGTGGACCAACGCCTACTCGGAGTCGGTGCACACGTACGCCAACACGATCTCCACCACTGAGGGCGGCACGCACGAGGAAGGCTTCCGCGCGGCGATGACCTCGCTGATCAACCGCTACGCGCGCGACAAGGGCATCCTCAAGGAGAAGGACGAGAACCTCACCGGTGACGACATCCGCGAGGGCCTGACGGCGGTCATCTCCATCAAGCTCGGCGAGCCGCAGTTCGAGGGTCAGACCAAGACGAAGCTGGGCAACACCGAGGCCAAGACCTTCGTGCAGCGGGTGGTCAACGACCAGCTCGGCGACTGGCTCGACTCGCACCCGACCGAGGCGCGGGACGTCATCCGGAAGTCGATCCAGGCGTCCGCTGCCCGTATGGCCGCCCGCAAGGCCCGCGAGGCGACGCGTCGCAAGGGCCTGCTGGAGTCCGGCGGCATGCCTGGCAAGCTGCGCGACTGCCAGTCGAACCACCCGGACGAGTGCGAGGTCTTCATCGTCGAGGGAGACTCCGCCGGCGGTTCCGCAGTCCGCGGCCGTAACCCTCGGACGCAGGCGATCCTGCCGATCCGCGGGAAGATCCTCAACGTCGAACGCGCCCGCCTGGACCGCGCACTCGGCAACCAGGAGGTCCAGGCGCTGATCACCGCCTTCGGGACGGGCATCGGCGAGGACTTCGACCTGACCAAGCTCAGGTACCACAAGATCATCCTGATGGCCGACGCCGACGTCGACGGCCAGCACATCCGGACCCTGCTGCTCACCCTGCTGTTCCGCTACATGCCGGACCTCATCACCCACGGGCACGTCTACATGGCGCAGCCCCCGCTGTACAAGATCAAGTGGACCAACGCGGACCACGAGTACGTGTACACGGACCGTGAGCGGGACGCAGTGGTCGCCGACGGGCAGGCCGCCGGCAAGAGGTTGCCCAAGGAGAACCAGATCCAGCGCTACAAGGGTCTGGGCGAGATGGACTACCAGGAGCTGTGGGAGACGACCATGTCGCCCGAGCACCGCACCCTGCTGCAGGTCACGCTCGACGAGGCCGCCGCGGCCGACGAGATCTTCTCGGTCCTCATGGGCGAGGACGTCGAGTCCCGCCGCTCGTTCATCCAGCGCAACGCGAAGGACGTCCGCTTCCTCGACATCTGAGGAGTGAGCGAAGCGAGCCCCGCAAGATGTCGACAACAAGTAGAGCCATCGAGTCCGATACGCAGACTCCAGGCGCGTAGCACCGAACGTAAGGAAATTCGTTGAGCGAGACCCCCGGTCGAGAGATCGAGCACGGCCGCATCGAGCAGGTCGACCTGCAGCTCGAGATGCAGCGTTCCTACCTCGACTACGCCATGGCGGTCATCGTCGGGCGCGCGCTGCCCGACGTCCGCGACGGGTTGAAGCCCGTGCACCGCCGCGTGCTCTACGCGATGTACGACGGCGGTTACCGGCCGGACCGCCAGTTCTCCAAGTGCAGCCGCGTGGTCGGCGACGTCATGGGCAAGTACCACCCGCACGGTGACACCGCGATCTACGACGCGCTCGTCCGGCTCGTCCAGGACTGGTCGCTGCGCTACCCGCTGGTCTCGGGCCAGGGCAACTTCGGCTCGCCGGGCGACGACCCGGCGGCCGCGCCCCGGTACACCGAGTGCAAGATGGCGCCGCTGTCCATGGAGATGGTCCGGGACATCGACAAGGACACCGTCGACTTCCAGGACAACTACGACGGCCGCACCCAGGAGCCCGCGGTCCTGCCGTCGCGGTTCCCGAACCTGCTGGTCAACGGCTCGGCGGGCATCGCCGTCGGCATGGCCACCAACATCCCGCCGCACAACCTGCGCGAGGTTGCCGAGGGCGTGCAGTGGTACCTCGACCACCCGGAAGCGTCGACCGAGGAGCTGCTCGACGCGCTCCTGGCGCGCATCAAGGGCCCGGACTTCCCCACCGGCGCGACGATCCTGGGCCACCGGGGCATCGAGGAGGCGTACCGCACGGGCCGCGGCTCGATCACGATGCGCGCGATCGTCCAGGTCGAGGAGATCCAGAACCGGATCTGCCTCGTCGTCACCGAGCTGCCGTACCAGGTCAACCCCGACACGCTGGCCAAGAAGATCGCGGACCTGGTGCGCGAGAACAAGGTCGGCGGCATCGCCGACATCCGCGACGAGACGAGCGGCCGCGCCGGCCAGCGCCTCGTGATCGTGCTCAAGCGTGACGCCGTCGCCAAGGTCGTGCTGAACAACCTCTATAAGCACACACAGCTGCAGGACACGTTCGGCGCCAACATGCTCGCGCTCGTCGACGACGTCCCGCGGACGCTGAGCATCGACGCGTTCGTCCGTCACTGGGTGACGCACCAGCTCGACGTCGTCGTCCGCCGGACCAAGTTCAAGCTCCGCGAGGCCGAGGCGGAGATCCACATCTACCGCGGGTACCTCAAGGCGCTCGATGCGCTCGACGCGGTCATCGCGCTGATCCGCCGCTCCCCCGACGCGGACGAGGCGCGCGTGGGCCTGATGGAGATGCTCGAGATCGACGAGCTCCAGGCGAACGCGATCCTCAACATGCAGCTGCGGCGCCTGGCCGCGCTGCAGCGACAGCAGATCCTCGACAACTACGCCAAGCTCGAGGCCGAGATCCTCGAGTACCAGGCGATCCTCGCCAGCGAGCAGCGTCAGCGCGACATCGTCTCCGAGGAGCTCGCCGAGATCGTCGCCAAGTACGGCGACGAGCGGCGCACGACGATCCTGCCGTTCGACGGCGACGTCAGCATCGAGGACCTCATCGCCGAGGAGGAGATGGTCGTCACCATCACCCGTGGCGGCTATGCCAAGCGGACGCGGTCGGACAACTACCGGGCACAGCGGCGCGGTGGCAAGGGCGTGCGCGGCGCGCAGCTGCGCGAGGACGACCTGGTCGACCACTTCTTCGTGACGACGACGCACCACTGGCTGCTGTTCTTCACCAACCTCGGACGCGTCTACCGGGCGAAGGCGTACGAGCTGCCCGAGGGTGGGCGCGACGCCAAGGGTCAGCACGTGGCCAACCTGCTCGCGTTCCAGCCGGGCGAGAAGATCGCCCAGGTCCTCGACATCCGCGACTACACGACGGTCGAGTACCTGGTCCTGGCCACGCAGCGCGGTCTCGTCAAGAAGACGCGACTGACCGAGTACGACTCGAACCGGTCCGGCGGCGTCATCGCGATCAACCTGCGCGAGGACGAGGAGGGCCGTCCGGACGAGCTGGTGTCCGCGCGTCTGGTCGACTCCCACCAGGACCTGATCCTCGTGAGCCGCAAGGGTCAGTCGGTCCGCTTCACCGCGTCCGACGAGTCGCTGCGCCCCATGGGCCGCGCCACCTCGGGTGTCACCGGCATGAAGTTCCGCGACGACGACGAGCTGCTCGCCATGGACGTCGTGCGCGAGGACGCGTTCCTCTTCACGGTGACCGAGGGGGGCATCGCGAAGCGCACCGCGCTGACCGTGGAGAACTACCGGCAGCAGGGCCGCGGCGGTCTGGGCATCAAGGTGGCCAACCTGCCCGAGGCGAACGGTGACCTCGTCGGAGCCATCGTGGCGGACGCCGAGGACGAGGTTCTCGTCATCATGGAGCGCGGAAAGATCGTGAGATCCGCCACGTCCGAGGTGAACGCGACAGGACGCACCACGCAGGGAGTCATCTTCGCGAAGCCGGACAACGGGGACAAGATCATCGCCGTCGCGCGGAACACGGAGCGACACCTGGCCGACGATGCAGGTACCGTGGGCGGCGAGAATGGCCAGGTTTCGGACGAACCCGGCGACACGAGCGTGTCGCCTGACCCCGACGAGACCGTGACCGACCCGTCACCGGAGGACGCATGACCGATTCCACGCCACCGTCGATCCCCCCGCGCTCACGACCTACCTCACCGGCCACCGCAGGCCGGCAGACGACGTCGTCCCCTGTGCGCACCGGGACGAACGCCGCGTGGAGCGGATCCGAGGACACCTCCGTCCAGGCTCCGAGCATGAACGGCTCGTCCGCGACCGTCCTGCCTCCGACCGTGACCCCGCCGCCTCGGACGTCGGCCTCGAGCGGACGCTCGTCGGGCAACGGCTCGAGCCGGTCGACGAGCTCGACCGCGCCGTCGACGTCGCCCTCGACCAAGCCCTCAGGAAGCGAGTCGGCTGCGCCGCCGCCGAAGTCGCCCGGACCGACGAAGTCCTCGGTCCGGCTCGGTGACGGTGTGACTGTCCCGCCGGAGAAGTCCGAGAAGCCGGAGAAGGCCGAGCCGGATGCTGAATCACCCGCAGACGAGGCTGACGAGACCGTCCCGTCCCCGATGATGGTCGCAGTGGATGCGACGACCGCCTGGTTCAAGAAGGCCGGCGTCGCGACCACCGCAGCATTCGCGTCGATGACCCGTCCCCGTACCGAGGAACCGACCATGACAGCCACCCCGGCTACGGCCCCCACGGCCAAGCCCACCCCGCGGCCGACGGCGACGACCGAGAACCCGCGCCCGTCGACGGGTCGGATCCCCACGGTCTCCGCGCACGGTGGTCCGCGCCGGGTCCGGCTCGCGATCTCACGTGTCGACCCCTGGTCCGTCATGAAGCTGTCGCTGCTGCTGTCGGTCGCCATCGGCATCATGCTCGTCGTCGCCGTCATCGTCGTGTGGCTGACGCTGGACCGGATGCACGTCTTCGCCCAGATCGACGACCTGGTCACCCAGATCACGGGCCAGGAGAGCACGATCAACGTCAAGGAGTACGTCGAGTTCCGACGCATCGTCTCGGGCTCGATGCTCATCGCGGTGGTCGACGTCTTCATCCTGACCGCGCTCGCCACGATCGGCGCATTCCTGTACAACATCGTCGCCGCGCTGGTGGGCGGCGTGCACGTGACCATGACGGACGACTGATCTGACGTCGCCGGGTCAGGTCGCCGGTTTTGGTGAGACCCCAGCCCTGAGGTAGTCTCATCCGGCATTGCACGGGCCTATAGCTCAGACGGTTAGAGCGCTTCCCTGATAAGGAAGAGGTCACAGGTTCAAGTCCTGTTAGGCCCACTCCCGACCCGTGGGGGAACCCGATGAAGAAGCTCCTGATCCTGGTGGCTGCTGCCGCCGCCGCGTTCGTCATCTGGCAGAAGTACACGCAGGACCGCGATGAGCGAGACCTGTGGGCCGAGGTCACCGACACCTTCGAGTGACCGGTGCCGCCCCCTCGTTCGAGGGGTGAGGGGCCATGGCGCAATTGGTAGCGCACCTGCTTTGCAAGCAGGGGGTTAGGGGTTCGAGTCCCCTTGGCTCCACCACAGCAGGTCGTTCACCTGCATCGACACGCTCCGACGCTCACCGAGTGAGCCGGACGTCGGCCGCCTCAGGCCGTCCGCCCCAGGGCCGCAGCTGCGGCCGCGACGAGCTCCGGGTCGGTGGTCGCGTGGATGCCGAGCGCACCGCCCGGACCCGTCAGCTGACGGCTCGCGGACAGGTGGACTGCTGACACCCCCACGGCGACGAGCGCGGGGATGTCCTGCGGCCGGACCCCACCCCCGGCCATGACCTGAATGCGGCCGGCGGCCAGGGCGACGGTGCGGCGGAGTCGGTCGACGCCGTCGATGCTCCTGGGCGCACCCCCTGAGGTGAGCACCCGGACGACGCCGAGCTCGACCACCGTGTCGATCGCTGGCTGCAGATCCACCACGGTGTCCAGAGCCCGGTGGAAGGTCACCTCGCGGCCGTCGGCGGCGTCGGAGAGCGCGCCGATGGCGTCCCGGTCGACGTCGCCGACCGGGGTGAGCGCACCGACGACGACACCGGCAGCACCCGCTGCGACGGCGGCCCGCACGTCCCTCACCTGCACGCCCAGCTCGTCGGGCGAGTACGTGAAGCCTCCCGGCCGCGGCCGGACCAGCACGTGCACGCCGACGTGACCAGGCACCGCGCCGAGGACGGCGTCCAGCAGCCCGACGCTCGGCGTGAGCCCACCGGTCTCGGCCAGGGCCACGCACAGCTCGAGACGATCGGCGCCGCCGTCGACCGCGATCAGCGCGCCCGCGACGTCCTGGACGGCGATCTCGAGGAGGGTCATGCGCCTCCTGGGTCGGGTTGACGAGTGCAACGCTCACCGTACTGTCTCGACCGTTGCGCTCGGCACTCATCTGGGAGAGTGGCGTCGATGACGCAGCTCGCGGACCGCGCCCTGACCTACACCACGGTGGGTGCCACGCGCCCGGGGCAGGTCGTGTGGAGGGACCACCCCGCAGGCTTCCGCCGCCACGAGTCCGTCGTCCGCATCGGGGACGGGCCGATCTGCTGGGAGGACGCCTCGACCGCGGTTCTCGAGTGGGTCGTGAAGACACGGTCCGGGTTCACAGTCGAGCCGCCGGGCGTCGCGGTCGGTGCCGACCGACGATGGCTGACGGCGAGGCTCGGCCCGTTCCGCGTGCGGGAGCCGGTCAAGGTCATCGCGGTCGTCGACCGGTCGGACCGTCGCGGGTTCGCCTACGGCACGCTCGACGGGCATCCCGTGACCGGGGAGGAGGCGTTCATCGTGACGCGCGGGCCGGACGGATCTGTGTGGCTGACGATCAGGTCGCTGACCAGTCCCGGCCGAGGTGCCTGGCGTGCCGCGTATCCGCTGGCCCTCGTCGCCCAGCGGCTCTACCGACGTCGCTACGTGCGGGCGCTGCATCCCTAGGGCGCGCGGACCTCGCCGGGCTGTGGGCCCGACCTGCACGGATGCACCGATCCAGCGACAGAGCGGCGCGCCCCGGAAGCCGGTCCGTGTGGCAGGCTGAGCGAGACTTGCGTTCTCGACAATTCAGACGGAGCGGTCCATGGGTGCAACTGGGGTTGTGGAGGCGCCGTTCGCGGCCGAGGCGGCGGAGGTGCTCGCGGCACTGGGGGCGGACGGTGACCAAGGGCTGAGCGTCGACGAGGCAGCGCAGCGGTTGGCGGCCGACGGGCCGAACCAGATCAAGGGCGAGAAGCCGCCCTCGGTGTGGACCGTGGCGCTCCAGCAGCTGCGCGACCCGATGAACATCATGCTCGTGGCCGTCGCGCTGGTCAGCATCCTCATCGACCAGGTGTCGACCGGACTGGTGGTCGTGTTCCTCGTGGTCCTGAACGTGGTCCTGGGTACCAGCCAGGAGCTCAAGGCCCAGGCCAGCGTCGACGCACTCTCGAAGATGCAGGTGCCGCAGTGCAAGGTCGTCCGTGGCGGGACGCTCCTGCTGATCCCGGCGACCGAGGTGGTCGTGGGCGACCTGATCCAGGTCGAGGCCGGCGACATCGTCCCCGCGGACGGGCGCATCCTGCGCTCGGCGACTCTTGAGACGCAGGAGGCGGCGCTCACCGGAGAGAGCGCGCCGATCGCCAAGGACGCCTCAGCGCTGTCGTCTCCTGACGTCGGCCTTGGCGACCGCACCAACATGGTCTTCCAGAACACGTCGGTCACGCGCGGCACGGCAAGCATGGTGGTCACCGCGACCGGCATGCAGACGCAGATGGGTCAGATCGCGACGATGCTGACCTCGGTCACCCGCACCCGGTCGCCGCTGCAGCGTGAGCTCGACTCGCTCACCAAGGTGCTCGGCGTGATCGCGTGGAGCGCGGTCGCGGTGATCGTCGTCGTCGGTCTCCTGCGCGGGGTTCCGGGCGAGCAGGTTCTGCTCCTCGGTATCGCGATGGCGATCTCGGCGATCCCGACGGGGATGCCGACGTTCGTCTCGGCGATGCTCTCGTACGGCGCGAAGCAGCTCGCCAACGCCAAGGCCGTGGTCAAGAACCTCACGGACGTGGAGACGCTCGGCGCGACGAGCGCGATCAACACCGACAAGACCGGAACGCTCACCCTGAACCAGATGATGGTCTCCACCCTCTGGTCCGGCGGCAAGACCTACGCGGTCGAGGGCGAGGGATACCGCAAGTCCGGTCAGATCCGTGGTGTCGCCGGGGACCCCGTTCCCGACTTCAGCAGGCTCGCCTACGGTCTCGTGCTCTGCAGCGACGCGACGGTGTCCGACGAGGGCGATGTCGTCGGCGACCCGACCGAGGCCGCGCTCGTGGTGCTGGCGGCCAAGCTGGGGGTCGACGCCGAGAGCTCGCGTCGCGAGTACCCGCGGCTGGCCGAGGTGCCGTTCGACTCCGAGTACAAGTTCATGGCGACGTTCCACAGGATCGACGTCGACGGGACGTCGCGGGTCGTCCTGCTGGTCAAGGGTGGCCCGGACGTGGTGCTCGCCCGTTGCACCGAGGCCGGCGCGCTCGCCGGCGGCAAGCGTGTCCCCTTGGCCGGCGTGCTTCCGGAGATCGAGGCCGTGAACGCGGGGATGGGGGCGAAGGGCTTGCGGGTCCTGTCGTTCGCCGCGCGGTTCGTCGAGGACAGCGAGCTCGAGACCATGACGAGCGACCCGATGTCACTCACGCAGGGACTGGGCTTCGTCGGGCTCGTCGGGATCATCGACCCGCTGCGCCCCGAGGCGAAGGCCGCGGTCGAGATCGCGCTGAAGGCCGGTATCGACGTCCGCATGATCACCGGCGACCACGCGGTGACGGCCAACGCGATCGGCGAGTCCCTCGGGCTGGGGCCGGGCGCGATCAGCGGAGCCGAGCTGCAGGCCATGACCGACGAGAAGCTGCGACGCCTGCTGCCCAACCTGCACGTGTTCGGCCGCGTCTCCCCCGAGGACAAGCTGCGGCTGGCTCGAGTCATGCAGGAGGAGGGCATGATCGTCGCGATGACCGGTGACGCGGTCAACGACGCCGCGGCCCTGAAGCAGGCAGACATCGGTGTCGCGATGGGCACCGGCAGCGAGGTGACCAAGCAGGCCGCCCGCATGGTGCTCACCGACGACAACTTCGGGACGCTCGTGCACGCGGTCGAGCTCGGGCGAACCATCTACGAGAAGATCGTCTCGTACATCAGGTACCAGATGAGCCAGCTGCTCTCCCTGGTGATCCTGTTCCTCGCAGCCACGGCGTTCGACGTCAACGACGGCGTCGCCCTGACCCCGCTGATGGTCCTGTTCCTCAACTTCTTCATCGCCATCTTCCCGGTCATCGCCATCACTCTCGACGCCGGCGACCCGCACATCATGAGCCGCAAGCCGCGCGACCCGAAGGTGCCGATCACCAACCGGCCCGCGATCATCCGCTGGCTCATGTACGGCCTGGTCCTCTTCGTGATCAGCTTCATCCCGCTCGTGGCCGGACCGGACGAGCTGCACACGGACGTCGCGAGCGCGTCGATGACCATGTGCTACGTCGTGCTCGGCCTCGGAACCGTGTTCAGCGGACTCGTCATGCGCCGCGAGCCGACGAGCGGGCTCAGTGCCCCGATCATCCCGGCGCTCAAGGTGCTCGTGATCCCCGTGATCCTGATCATCGCGTCCACCGAGCTCCCCTTCATGCAGAAGGGGCTGCTCACACAGTCGCTCTCGGGCGGCGAGTGGCTCGCGTGCCTCGGGCTCGCGCTGGTCCTGCCGATCGTGGTCGAGGTCGACAAGTGGATCCGCCGCCGCCGCGCCGCGGGTGCTCCTCCGGTCGACGCACCGCACGCGGTCGCGCCGGATCGTGCCCTGGCCAGCTAGGCGGAGGGGATCCCGAGCTGCTCACGGGCGGCGTCGAGACCGTCGATCGTCATCGCCGGGTGGTTCTGCGCGGACCACCCGGCGCGCGTCAGCGTGAAGCGGTTGCTCTCCACGAGCTGTCCCTCCCGCAGCAGACGGTCGACGCCGTTGGGGACGTAGCCGAGCCTCCGGGTGACCCCGTGCGACGCGGGGTTGTCCGACCATGCGGCCGTCGTCGCGACCTCGGCGTCGAACCCCTCGAACAACAGGTGCAGGATCATCTGCCGCATCGCGGTACCGAGACCCTTGCCCTGGTGCCGGCGCCCGAGCCAGGATCCGGTCTCGGCGGTCCTGGCCCCGACGAAGTCCTTGGCCATCGCGCCCTGCACGCCCAGCACCTCGCCGCCGCGGACGACCGCGAGCTCGAGGTTCCAGTCCTCGGGCACCAGCCGGCCGCGCAGCCCCCACTGGTAGGCGAGCACCCGCTGGGCGACCTCCGACGGCGTCCCCACCGACCACGGCGTCGTGAACGGGAGGGTGTCCCCGTGGATGCCCTCGCCCGCGAGCGCGGCGAGCGCGACCAGGCGTTCGTCGTCGAGGAACTCCAGGGACAGGTCTCCGCAGGTGACACGCAGCCGAGCGAGCGGCCAGAGGTCCTCGAGGGTGGTCATGGGTCGAAGCGTGCCGGTCGGGCCGGGCGAGGGCAAAGGGAATGCCCGTCGGCGAGTATTCGTGCAGCAGGTGTCGGGGGTCGCGTCTACCGTGGTGCGACGTGAGCGCTCCCGTCATCTCTGCCAGCGGCCTGACCAAGCGGTTCGGGGACTTCACGGCGGTGGACGGGATCGACTTCGAGGTCCCGCCGGGAGAGTCGTTCGGGCTGCTCGGCCCCAACGGCGCGGGCAAGTCGACGACGATGCGGATGATCGGCGCCGTCTCGGCACGCACGGCGGGTGACCTGCGCGTGCTCGGACTTGATCCGGACACCCACGGACCGGAGATCCGCTCCCGGCTCGGCGTCGTGCCGCAGGAGGACAACCTCGACACCGAGCTGCGCGTCCGGGACAACCTGATCGTCTACGGCCGCTACTTCGGCATCCCGCGCGCGGTGTGCCGCACGCGGGCCGACGAGCTCCTGACGTTCGCGCAGCTCGACGACAAGCGGACCGCCAAGGTGGACGATCTGTCGGGCGGCATGAAGCGCCGGCTCACCATCGCCCGGGCCCTCATCAACGAGCCGCGCATCCTCATGCTCGACGAGCCGACCACCGGCCTGGACCCGCAGGCCCGCCACGTCCTGTGGGACCGGCTGTTCCGGCTCAAGGAGCGCGGCACGACGCTCGTGCTCACCACGCACTACATGGACGAGGCCGAGCAGCTCTGCGACCGCCTCGTCGTCGTCGACAAGGGCCGGATCATGGCCGAGGGGAGTCCGTCCCAGCTGATCCGCGAGTACTCGACCCGTGAGGTGGTCGAGCTGCGGTTCGGCTCCGACCACAACAAGTCGGCCTCGGAGCGCATGGCCGGCCTGACCGACCGGATGGAGCTGCTGCCCGACCGCGTGCTGCTCTACGCCGACGACGGTGAGGCGGTGCTCGAACGCGTCGCCGACCTCGGGCTGCACCCGACGACGAGCCTGGTGCGGCGGTCCAGCCTCGAGGACGTGTTCCTGCGGCTCACGGGACGGAGCCTGATCGAATGACGGCGGTCTCCGAGCGCGAGACGGAGCTCGCGAGCGCGATCCGGGTCCGGCGGTTCGGCGCCTGGTACATCGCCGAGCACCAGTTCCGTGCCATGCGGGCATATGGCTGGACGATCCTCATGACGGGCGTCGGCAGCCCCACGCTGTACCTGCTCGGCATCGGTCTCGGCCTGGCCACGTTCCTCGACCAGCCGATCGCCGAAGGCGCGAACGGTCCGGTCAGCTACCTGCTGTTCGTCGCACCGGCCCTGCTCGCGACCGCCGGACTGACGGTCGCTCAGGACGAGTTCACGTTCGTGGTGATGGCGGGTTTCAAGTGGCGTCGGATCTTCTGGGGGATGAACGCGTCCCCGGTCGAGCCGGGTCAGATCGCGTCGGGCCTGATCCTCGCGGTCTTCTTCCGGATGATCTTCACGACGACGGCCTACTACGTGCTGATGGTCGCGTTCGGGGCGGTCGGTGATCCGTGGGGCGCCGCGTGGATGCCGCTGGTCGGGGTGCTCGGAGGCATGGCGTTCGGGCTCCCGCTGATGAGCTATGCGGCCACGATCACCGAGGACAAGGGGCAGTTCGCGCTCGTCGGCCGGTTCATCTTCACCCCGATGTTCCTGTTCTCCGGGACGTTCTTCCCGCTCGCGACGCTGCCCGTCTGGTTGCAGTGGATCGGCTGGATCTCGCCGCTCTGGCACGCGAGCGAGATCGGGCGGTCCCTGTCGTACGGCTTGCCCCCGGGCTCATGGCCCGTCGGCTGGCACTACGCGGTCCTCGTCGCGTACACGGTCGTGGGCTGGGTGCTCGCGCACCGCATCTTCCGACGGAGGCTGCGCTGATGGCCGTCGACACGTTCACGCCCCGCCGAGCCGGGAGCGTCGGGGCGCTCTATGCCCGCAACGCCCGGTCGGTGGTGGCGCGAGGGCTCCAGGCGACGCGGAGCACCAACTGGCTCGTGATGCTCTCGGGCTTCTTCGAGCCGGTCTTCTACCTGTTCGCGATGGGCGTCGGGCTCGGCACGTACATCGGCGACGTCGAGCTGCCGACGGGGGGCTCGGTCCCCTACGCGGCGTACATCGCGCCCGCCCTGCTGGCCGTGAGCGCGATGAACGGCGCGGTCTACGACTCCACGTGGAACGTGTTCTTCAAGATGCACTTCGGCAAGCTGTACGACGCCATGCTCACGACGTCGCTCGGACCGCTCGACGTCGCGTTCGGGGAGATCCTCACGGCCCTCCTGCGGGGTGGCGCGTACGCGGTCGGCTTCCTCACGGTGATGCAGGTCATGGGCCTCAACCTGGCCTGGTCGGCCGTACTGGCCGTACCCGCCGTGCTTCTGGTGGCCTTCGGGTTCGCCAGCCTCGGCATGGCGGTCACCAGCTACATGAAGACGTTCCAGCAGATGGACTGGATCAACTTCGTGATGCTCCCGATGTTCCTGTTCTCCGCGACGTTCTACCCGGTCACCGTCTACCCCGGGTGGTTGCAGGGCATCGTCAAGGCGCTCCCGCTCTACCAGGCTGTCGAGCTCGTGCGCGGACTGACGCTCGGCGTCGTCGACCCACAGATGCTCGAGCACGTGGCGTACTTCCTCGTCATGATCACGCTCGGCCTGACCTTCACGACGAGACGGCTGCGCGCCCTGTTCCTGGGGTGAGGCGGTCATGGACGCCCACCCGGTGGCGTCGACCTGCGACGTTAGGATCGAGCAGTGATCGGGATCATCGACTACCGCACCGGGAACTCGCAGAGCGTCGCCTACGCGCTCGGTCATCTCGGCGTCCCGCACAAGCTCGTCACCAAGCCCTCCGAGTGCGCCGACGTCGACAAGTACGTCCTGCCCGGGGTCGGCTCGGCCGGCGTGACCATGGAGTCGCTCGGCGACGAGGGCTGGATCGGGCACCTGACGGAGAAGGTCGTCGGTGAGGGCGTCGGCTTCCTCGGCGTGTGCGTGGGCCTGCAGGTCCTCTTCGAGCACAGCGCCGAGGACGACCAGGAGTGCCTCGGCTGGCTCAAGGGCACCGTCCGGCAGTTCGACAACACCGAGGTCCGGGTTCCCCACATGGGCTGGAACACGGTCGAGGTGCGCGGCGACCACCCGTTCGCGCGGTCGTTCACGCCGGGCGGCTACTACTACTTCGTCAACTCGTACTACGCCGTGCCCACCGACGACGACACGCTCGTCGGCGTCACGACCTACGGCCGGCCGTTCGCCGCGGCCGTCGCGCGCGGCAACATCATGGCCACCCAGTTCCACACCGAGAAGAGCGCGCGGGCGGGCCTGCAGGTGCTCAAGGCCTTCTGCGACCTGGAGGTGTCCGATGCTCGCTAACCGACTGATCGCCTGCTTCGACGTCAAGGACGGTCGGGTCACCAAGGCGCAGCAGTTCCAGGACAACATCGACGTCGGCGACCCCGCGGAGCTCGCCGACCGGCTCTACCGGGACGACGTCGACGAGATCGTCACGTACGACATCATGGCGAGCGCGCAGAAGCGGCAAATCGACCTCGACATGGTGCGGCGGATCGCGCACCGCACGTTCGTGCCGCTGACCGTGGGCGGTGGCATCCGCTCGCTCGAGGACATGCACCTGGTGCTGCGGGCCGGCGCCGAAAAGATCAGCATCGACTCGATGGCCGTGCGCAATCCCGAGATCATCACGCAGGGCTCCAAGGAGTTCGGCCGCCAGTGCATCGTGCTGAGCATGCAGGTCAAGCGTGTGGAGAAGACGGCGAGCATCCCCAGCGGCTACGAGATCGCGATCGACGGCGCCCGGACCTTCACCGGGATGGACGCGGTCGAGTGGGCGCGTCGCGGGCAGGACCTCGGTGCCGGCGAGATCGTCGTGAACAGCATCGACCGTGACGGCACGGGTGCGGGCTACGACCTGGACATCACCGGGATGATCACCGAGGCGGTCTCGCTGCCGGTCATCGCCTCCGGCGGCGCCGGCCTGGTCAGCCACGTGAGCGACGCGTTCGCGATCGGCGCCACGGGCGCCATCGTGAGCTCGATGCTCTACTCGCCGCGCGTCGAGCACAACCTGAGCGTCGAGGAGATGAAGGAACAGCTGGGCGAGATGGGCGAGCGCGTCCGGCCCGTGCACAGCGCCTGAGCCCTCGGGCCTCCAGACACAGAACGACCCCCGGTCCGACGGATCCGGGGGTCGTCCTGAAATCTGAGCGTCAGATCTCCGGAGTCGTCGGCTCCTCCGGCTCGACCGTCGGCTCTTCCTTCGGCTTGGCCGGTCGGCGCGTGACCTTCTTGGTCGCGTCGGCGACCTTCTCGGTCAGGTCCTCGGTCGCGTCGGTGACCTTCTCGGTGAGCGAGCCTGCCGCGTCGCTCACCTTGCTGGCAGCCTTGCGCGCTCCGGCGACCGCTGAACCCGCCGCCTCACCCACGGCGTCCGCGGCCTCGGCGACCCGACCGTGGACGTCGGAGGTCGAGTCGACGGGCTCCCACGGCTCGGCCCACGGGTCCACGTTCGACCGGGACCGGCTCCAGGCGACCACGCCGGCACCGATCGCGAGCAGGGCGGTGACCAACCAGAAGACCTTGGCACCGGTGTGCCTCTTCTTGGTCTGCTCGGCTGCCGCGGCGGCTACGGCCGCACTCGCGACCGCAGCCTTGTCGGCGGCGAGGTCCGCAGCACGCTCCGCCAGCTCGCCGGCCTTGAAGGCGGCCTGGTGCAGCGCCTCGACGACCTTGGGCAGCACGTCGTCGACCAGCTTCTCGTGCGCGTTGTCGATCGCCGGACCCGCGGCGTCGGCGGCGGCCTCGACCTTGGGTGCGGCCGCCTTCACCGACTCCTTGTACAGATGGTCGAGGCGCGGCAGGAGCCAGTCCACGAACGCCTCCACCTTCGGCCCCGTCCACTCCTTCGCCTGCACGGCAGCCTCGCCGGCCTTGCCGGCCGCGACGCTCGCGGTCTCCTTCGCGCTGTTCGCCGCGTCGGCGATCGCGGCGCCCAGGTCGGCTGCCTGGTCCTTGATCCTCTCCGTATCGACATCGATGTTCGGGCGGCGCGTGGTGAAGGGCATATCAGGCTCCAGGCTCGTCGGCTGCACTGACCTCCCACTCTGCCACCGTGCGGGCTCCGTTGCAGGCCCGCTGGTCTGCGCATCTGCGGTTCACAGCCGAACCCGTGGGTGCCGCATGCCAGACTGGGCGCATGTTTGCAACCCTGCACACGACCGCCGGAGACATCCGGATCGAGCTCTACCCGAACCACGCGCCGAAGACCGTGGCCAACTTCGTGGGCCTCGCCACCGGCACGCAGCCGTGGACCGACCCGTCCACGGGCGAGCCGCGCACCGACCCCCTGTACAAGGACGTCATCTTCCACCGGGTGATCGACGGCTTCATGATCCAGGGCGGTGACCCGCTGGGCACCGGCACGGGCGGCCCGGGCTACGCCTTCGACGACGAGATCCACCCCGAGCTCGTGTTCAACGAGCCCTACCTGCTGGCCATGGCCAACGCGGGCAAGCGCCTCAACCCGACCACCGGGACGGTCGGCGGCACCAACGGCTCGCAGTTCTTCATCAGCGTGACCAAGACCCCGCACCTCAACGGCAAGCACACGATCTTCGGCAAGGTTGCCGACGACGCGAGCCGTGCCGTCGTCGACAAGATCGCGACCACCCGGGTGCGTCCCGGTGACCGTCCGGTCGAGGATGTCGTCCTGCACTCGATCGACATCGAGGACTGAGACCACCATCAGCGAGTCCCCCTACGGTGCGCAGGCCGCACCGCCGGTCTGCCCGCGCCACCCCGACCGGGTGTCGTACGTGCGGTGCCAGCGGTGCGGCCGGCCCACCTGCCCGGACTGCCAGCGACAGGCCTCCGTCGGCGTGCACTGCGTCGACTGCGTCGCCGAGGCGGCTCGTGCGGTCCCGAGCACACGCACCGTCTTCGGCGGTGTGAACCGACCGGGCCGGCCGGTGGTCACGCTCACGCTCATCGGCATGTGCGTGGTCAGCTTCGTCCTGCAGCTGGTGAGCCCCGACTGGACCGCGCGCTGGATCTTCTCGCCGGCCGTCGGCTACTTCGAGCCGTGGCGGTTCCTGACGGTCGCGTTCCTGCACTCGACCACGAACTACATGCACATCGTGTTCAACATGGTGGCGCTGTGGATCGTCGGACCGATGCTGGAGCAGTCGCTGGGCCGTGCCCGTTTCCTGACGCTGTACGTGCTCAGTGCCGTCGGCGGTTCTGTCGGGTCGGTGCTGCTCGCTCCCGACCTGTCCGCTATGGCGCAGTTCAGCGTCGGAGCGTCGGGTGCGGTGTTCGGACTGTTCGGCGCGGCCCTGGTGGTCACCCACCGGCTCGGCGGGGACTACCGCGGGATCATCACCCTGATCGTCATCAACTTCGCGATCGGCTTCCTCGCGACGGGCATCGCCTGGCAGGCGCACCTGGGCGGTCTGGTCACCGGTGGTCTGCTCGCGGCCGCCTACGCGTACGCGCCCAAGGAGCGTCGACGAGTCGTCGCCTTCGCAGCACCGGCCGTCCTGGCAGTCGTCCTGGTCGGCGCCGCGCTGGTCAAGTACTCGATGTTCGACGTCTTCTACTGACCTCGACGCCACCCCTGTCGTCTGACCGCGCGGTGTAAGTTACACGCCTGTAGTTATCCACAGGGTTGTACACCCCTGGGGACGACGAAGGCGCCGCCCACGGCTGTGGACGGCGCCTGTCGGAAGTCTGTGGATCAGCGCCAGCGCGTCGTCATGCCGAACCCGGCGATGATGAACACGAAGCCGATGAGCAGGTTCCACTGGTCGATGCCCGGGATCGGGTACTGGGACTGCGTCAGGTAGGTGACGACGATCCAGACCAGCCCGAGAATCATCAGGCCGACCATGACCGGCAGGAACCACGGCGGGTTGACCTTCGGCCCGGACGACTTCTCAGGCGGCGGGATGTACGTGGCCTTCTTGCGTGAGCTCGACTCAGGCACGTCGGGGTACTCCTGTCCAACGGGGTGCGTGGCGGTGAACCACGGGGAGACCGGGCGGTGACGCGGCGGTCGGCGGGCGGGCGATCATTGGTGCGTCGAGCCCCGCATCGTCACGGAGTCGGCACATCGTGACCTAGCGTAGTGGTCGCCGGCACCTCCTCTCCCCGCTCGGCGCCGCTTGTTGACCGTTCAGGAGCCGAACGTGAACGACCATCCGCACCGGGCCCGGCGCTTGATCGCGCGCGGGACCCTGTCGGTGGCGCTCGTGCTCGCTCTCTCGGGTGCGCTGTTCGCCGCCAACGCGAAGTTCGCGCACGGCTCGGGCGAGCGACACCCGCAGGACCTGGCGGACCTCGCGAAGGTCGAGGAGAGCCGAGTCGAGCGACTGTCCGCCGAGGTCGACGACCTGCACGCGGACGTGGCCGAGCTGACGGACGCAGAGAACTCGCAGACCGGCGCCGACGTGGCCGACCCGAGCCTCGGCTACCTGGTCGAGGGCGGCCAGATCGCTGTGCAGGGACCGGGCCTGACCGTTCGCCTCAACGACGCGCCGGCCGACTCGCCTCGTCGTGAGGACGTCAGCCCGGACGACCTCGTGGTGCACCAGCAGGACATCCAGTCCGTCATGAACGCGCTGTGGGCCGGTGGCGCCGAGGCGATGGAGATCATGGACCAGCGGGTCGTGTCGACGAGCGCCATCCACTGCGCCGGCAACGTGCTCCGGCTGCACGGACGGATCTACTCGCCGCCGTACGACATCCGTGCGATCGGAGACCCGGACCGGCTCCGCAGGGCGCTGGACGCGTCGCCCCAGGTGCGCTACTTCGTGCGGGACGCGGGCCTGCTCGGCCTGGGTTGGTCGGTCTCGGAGTCGAGCGGCTCGTCCCCGCTGCAGCTCTCGGCGTACTCGGGTGCCACGGACCTGGAGCAGGCGGAGGTTCCGGAGGGGACCGAGATCCTGCCCGGGCTCGACGCTGCCGCGGCGCGCGAGCGCGAACGGTCGAGCCGCGCTCGCGAGCGGTCCGGTCAGGACGAGGTGTCGTGAGCCGGACGCGCAGCGCTGTCCTCGGCACGATCGGTGTCATCGGCGAGATCCTCATCACCGTCGGAGTCCTGCTGTTCGCCTTCCTGGTCTGGCAGCTCTGGTGGACCGACGTCGTCGGCAACCGTGCGCAGGCCGAGATCGTCGCCGAGCTGCCCTTCGAACCGCTGCCCACGGCGACCGACGGAGCGACCGCCGGGCCGGTGATCGCGACCCCACGGCACGACGAGCCGCCGGTGATGCCCGAGCCGGCCCATGCGACGACGTTCGCCACGCTCCAGGTGCCGCGCTGGACGGGCGAGCCGGAGCGTCCCATCAGCCAGGGCACCGACCGGGCGACCGTGCTCGACGTGCTCGGCATCGGTCACTACGAGGGCACCGCGATGCCGGGCGGCATCGGGAACTTCGCGATCGCGGGCCATCGCACGACGTACGCCAAGCCGTTCAACCGGGTGGCTGAGCTGCAGGTGGGCGACCCGCTGGTCGTCCGGACGACGGACAACATCTGGTACGTCTACCGCGTGACGTCGACGCAGATCGTCGCGCCCTCGGACGTGCAGGTGATCGCGCCGGTCCCGAACGAACCAGGCGCGACACCGACCGAGCGGATGATCACGCTGACCACCTGCCACCCGATGTTCTCGGCCCGCCAGCGGTTCATCGTGCACGGCGTCCTGGACTACTGGGCTCCGGCCTCGGACGGGGTTCCCGCGGAACTCGTTTCAGAAACCGCCGGCGGCGCATCATGATGGGAGCCTGCTGATGTACGGATGGCTCTGGCGGCACCTGCCGGGACCCTGGGCTGTGCGCGTGCTGATCCTCGCGGTCGCCGCGTTCGCCGTCCTCGCGGTCTGCTTCGTCTGGGTGTTCCCCGCGCTGGCGCCGCACATGCCGTTCAACGAGACGACCGTAGGTGAGTGACATGACGCGCATCCTGGTGATCGACAACTACGACTCGTTCGTCTACACGATCGTCGGATACCTCAACCAGCTCGGTGCCGAGACGGTCGTCGTGCGCAACGACGCCGTCCCCCCGCTCGCCGAGCGAACTGGCTTCGACGGCGTCCTCGTGTCTCCCGGCCCGGGCAACCCGGGTGAAGCCGGCGAGAGCCTGCAGGTCATCCGTGACTGTGCCGCGTCCGGGATCCCGATGCTCGGAGTCTGCCTCGGGCACCAGGCACTGGGTGAGGTCTACGGCGGGGTCGTGACGCACGCGCCGGAGCTCATGCACGGCAAGACGAGCCAGATCGAGCACAAGGGCGAGGGCGTGCTCGCCGGCCTGCCCGACCCGTTCACCGCCACGCGGTACCACTCGCTCGCGGTCGTGAACGACACCGTGTCGGACGAGCTGGAGGTCACCGCGACCGTCGCCTCGCACGAAGGCCCCGGCATCATCATGGGCCTGCAGCACCGAAGCCTCCCTCTGTACGGCGTGCAGTTCCACCCCGAGTCCGTGCTGACCGAGGGCGGCCACCGGCTGCTCGCCAACTGGCTCGAGATCTGCGGCGACGACGAGGCCGTCGCGCGATCCGCCGGGCTGCACCCGCTCGTCCGTCTCTGAGCAGCGGCCCGGCGCTCGAGTACGACGAAGGGGCCGTCCCGGCGTGGGACGGCCCCTTCGTCGTGCGTGCGCTACGGGTTGGTGCCCCCGTTGTCGTTGTTGTTCTTGTCGGGCGGACCCAGCGAGACGTGGATGTCGATCTGCTGGTCGAACGGCACCTCGGTGCCCGACGTCGGGTCGGTGAAGAGCACCTGGTCCTTGGGCTCGTCGGACGCGTCGTCGATCCGGTTGACGTTCGTCAGGTTCACCGCGGCCAGGGCCTGGACGGCCTCGCCGAAGGTCATGCCCACCAGGCCGTCCGGGACGGTCGTCGTGGTCGGCGCGATCGCGATCTGCAGGTTGATGGTGCGCCCCTGCTTGACCGGTGTGCCCGGTGCCTGGTCCTGCGCGATGACCGTTCCCACCGGCTGTGTGGACGGCACCTCGGAGGTGTTGCCGGTCAGCTTCTGCGCGTTCAGCAGGTCGAGCGCCTCCTGCTTGGTCTTGCCGACGACGTCCGGGACCGCGACGTTGCCCGTCGACACGAAGAGCGTGACCTGCGCACCTTCCTCGAGGACGGTCGTGGCGGGCGGGTCCGTCTTCGTGACCTGCCCCTGCGCAAAGTCAGGGCTGTCCTCGGGTTGCCGCGTCGGGTTCACGGTCAACCCGGCTGCGGTGAGCTCGGTCGTGGCTTCCTGCTCCGTCTTCCCGGAGACGTCGGGAACCGGGACCGTGCCCGGTCCCGACGAGATCGTCGGAACGACCGTGGAGCCGACCTCAGCCTGCTCGCCGGCTGCGGGGTCCGTACTGATGACGGCGCCCTTGGGGATCGTCGGGTTGGCCGCCTCGACAGGCGTCCCCCACACGAGATCCGCCCCCTCGATCACACCCTGCGCTGCTGCCGCCAGCTGGTTGGTCACGTCGGGGACCGCGACCGTCTTGGGTTCGTCGTCCTGGTTGAGCAGGAGGTAGAGGATTCCGGCGACGGCCAGCAGGGCAACCCCGATGAGCACCCACAGCCAGACCTTGCTGCTGCGGGACTCCTCGTCCTCGTTCGGGTCCGTCGGCGTCCCGGTTGCTGCCCACGGTGTGACCGCGGCCGGGAGCGTCTGGGTCTGCGCGGGCGGCGGCGCCATGATCTGCGTCGTCTCGCCGGCCGACGCAGCCACGAGAGCGGCGGCGGCCGCGGCTCCGACTGCGGGTGCCGTGACGACGCCGCCGCGGACGGCTGCCTCGAGATCGGCACGGAACTCGGCGGCGGACGAGTAGCGCGAGTCGCGCTCCTTGGCCAGCGCCTTGAGCGTGATCCGGTCCAGGGTGTCGGGCACGTCGGACGCGAACGAGCTGGGCACCGGCGCGGCCTCACGGACGTGCTGGTAGGCCACGGCCACCGGGGAGTCGCCCGTGAACGGAGGGCGGCCGGTGAGCAGCTCGAACAGCAGGCAGCCCGTGGAGTACAGGTCGGAGCGGGCGTCGACGGTCTCGCCACGCGCCTGCTCGGGCGACAGATACTGCGCGGTGCCGATGACGGCTTGCGTCTGCGTCATCGTCGCGGCGGAGTCGGCCACGGCCCGGGCGATGCCGAAGTCCATGACCTTGACCGCGCCCGTCGGCGTGAGCATGACGTTGGCGGGCTTGATGTCACGGTGCACGATGCCCGCGTGGTGCGAGTACTCGAGCGCCGACAGGACGCCGGCCGCGATGTCGACGGCCTCCTCGATCGGCACGGCGTGACCGTCGCGGAGGATGTCCCGGACCGTGTGGCCCTCGACGTACTCCATGACGATGAACGGCACGTGCGCCACGACGCCGGTCGGCTCGGTGAACACGTCCTCGCCGGTGTCGTAGACCGACACGATCGCCGGGTGGTTCAGCGCCGCCGCGGACTGTGCCTCGCGACGGAACCTGTTCTGGAAGCTGGGGTCGCGGGCCAGGTCGGAACGCAGGATCTTGATGGCCACCGTGCGACCGAGTCGCGTGTCGTGGCCGATGTGCACCTCGGCCATGCCACCACGCCCGATGAGCTCGCCGACCTCGTACCGACCGGCGAGGATCCGGGATCCGTCGTCCACCACTAGGCGTCCTCTGCTTCCGTTGATACCGGGCCGACTACTGCTGCCGACGCGGCGAGGTCATACGTCGCACCATCGTCCTGACGGTTCTGGGCACGACCGTTCTGGCCGATCATCGCATCCTCACCCTCGTCAGGAGCGTATCGGGCGAGGTTCGTGCGCGGGTCGGTGTCGCCCGGCGGTGCGCCCGCCACCAGCACCGTCGTCCCGGTCGTGGGGGCGTCCGCCTGCAGCATCCTGTCCGCGACGAACGCGCCGAGCAGGGCGATGAGCAGCAGGAACAGGACGAGGAACGGCCAGGTCCAGCGACGGCCGGGCGGACTGGGGGGAACCGGGTGGGACCTGCGCGGCGTCGCCGGCTCTTCGAGCCTGCGGGTCCGCCGCGGTGGGTACGACGGGGGCGGCACGGCCGGTGCAGACGAGGTCGCGGCCGTCGCGAAGGCGTCCGGCGGCCGCGTCGGCTGCACCACGAGCACCGGGACGCCCGTGGGCGGCGTCCGCGGGACGAGCTTGTCGAGCAGTGACGCGAGCTCCTCGCCCGACTGCGGGCGCTTGCTCGGCTCCTTGGAGAGGAGCCGCAGCACCAAATCGGCCAAGGACTTGTCCACGCTCGAGGGCAGCGGCGGGACCGGGTTGTTCACGTGCGCGACGGCGATGTCGACCGCCGTCGGACCGGTGAACGGGCGGTGCCCGACGAGCGCCTCGTACGCGATGATCCCGAGCGAGTACAGGTCGGACAGCGGGGTCGCGGCATGACCGACCGCCTGCTCGGGCGAGAGGTACTGCGCCGTGCCCATGACCATGCCGGTGGCGGTCATCGTGACCTGGTTGCGGGCCAGGGAGACGCCGAAGTCGGTGATTTTCACGCGGCCGCCACGGCCGAGCAGGATGTTGCCGGGCTTCACGTCGCGGTGCACGACGCCGGCGACGTGCGCCGCGTGCAGTCCGCGGGCCGTCTGCGCCAGGATCGGCAGCAGGCGTCGGGTCGGCAGCACGGGCTCGCGCTCGAGCAGGTCGGACAACGGCTCGCCGACCACGAGCTCCATGACGAGGAACCCGGAACCGTCCTGCTCGCCGTAGTCGAAGAGCTGCGCGATGTTGGGGTGCGACAGGGACGCCGAGTTGCGCGCTTCTGTGCGGAACCGCTCGAGGAACCCGCGGTCGCCCGCGAACTCCGAGCGCAGCACCTTCACGGCGACCGGACGCGCGAGGGCGTCGTCGTGCGCCTCCCACACCTCGCCCATGCCTCCGACCGCGATCTGTCGGACGAGGCGGTACCGCTCTCCCAGGGCCACACCGGCGGCTGTCTTCATGAGCCCAGCACCGCCTCGATGACGGCCTTGGCGATCGGGGCGGCGACGCGCCCGCCGGTGGCCTCGTTGCCGAGGCTGCCGCCGTGCTCGACGAGGACCGCGACCGCGACCTGCGGGTTGTCGGCCGGCGCGAACGCCGTGAACCACGCGTGCGGCGCCTGGTCGGTGCCGGTCTGGGCGGTGCCCGTCTTGCCGGCCACCTGCACACCCGGGATCTTCGCGGCGGTGCCGGAGCCGGAGTCGACGACGCCGATCATCATCTGCGTCAGCGACGCGGCCGTCGCCGGAGAGACCGCCGTCGAGTACAGGGTCGGCTTGGTCTCGGTGACCACCTTGAGGTCCGCCGAGCGCACCGTCTGCACGACGTACGGCGTCATCAGCTTCCCGCCGTTGGCGATCGCCGCGGAGACCATCGCCATCTGCAACGGCGTGGCCTGCACGTCACGCTGGCCGATGGCCGACTGCGCGGTCTGCGGTGCGTTCAGGTCGTCGGGGAACACGCTCTCGACGACGAGCATCGGGATCGTCTGGCCCGGGTCGTTGAACCCGAACTTCTCCGCCTGCGCCTGCAGCGCGTCCGCACCGAGGTCCATCCCGAGCTGCGCGAAGGCCGTGTTGCAGGAGATGCGCAGAGCGTTCGCGAGCGTGACCGGGTCCGACCCGCACCCGCCCCCGCCGAAGTTCCCGATCGTCGCGGAGGTCTGCGGGAGGTCGAGCTCGTGGGGTGCGGGCAGCGTCGACTCGGACGTGTACTGCCCGCTCTCGAGGGCCGCCGCGGCGGTGACCAGCTTGAACGTGGAGCCAGGTGCGTACCGCTCCTTGATCGCGTTGCTGCGCAGCGGGTTGCCGGGCGCCGCGGCGAGCGCCTGGTACGCCGCGCTCGCGGCCGTGGTGTCGTGCGTCGCCAGGGTGTTCGGGTCGAAGCCCGGCGTGCTGACCAGCGCGAGGATGCGGCCCGTCGACGGTTCGATCGCCACGACCGCGCCCTGCTGGTCACCCAGCCCGGCGACCGCGGCCGCCTGAGCCGCCGCGTTGATCGTCGTCTCGACCGCGGCGCCCTCCGGCTTGCGACCCGTGATGAGGTCCCGGATCCGGCTGAAGAAGAGCCGGTCGCCCCGGCCGGTCAGCTCGGCGTTGGCCGCGTTCTCGAGCTCGGACTTGCCGTTGACGATCGAGTAGAAGCCGGTCACGGCCGAGTACGTGGCACCACCGGTGTACTGGCGCAGGTAGCCGTAGGGGTCGTCGACGGGCGTCGAGAACGCGATGGCCTCGCCACCGACCACGATCGGTCCACGTGCGTTGCCGTACTCGCGGTACAGGCCACGCACGTTCCGGTTGTCGTTGTTGAGGGTGTCCGCCTTGACGTACTGGACCCACGACGCGCTTCCCATGAGCACGACGAACATGACCATCACGACCGTGGCCAGCCTGCGCAGAGGAGTGTTCATCCCTGCCTGCCGATGACCTCGGTGGGCTGGTCCCCGCCGCCGCCCGAGCTGCGCCCGCTGACGACCGGCACACCCGAGATCGGCGTGGGGACGCGCACGTTCGACGCCGGCCGCCGGGCCTCGTCGGAGATCCGCAGGAGCAGCGCGACGATGATCCAGTTGGCGACGAGCGACGAGCCGCCGTACGCGATGAACGGGGTCACCAGACCGGTCACCGGGATGACGCGCGTGACGCCGCCTACGACGACGAACGTCTGCAGGGCCACGATGAACGCCAGGCCGCCGGCGAGGAGCTTGCCGAACCCGTCGCGTACCCCGATCGCGGTGCGGAAGCCGCGCTGGGCGAGGATCAGGTAGCAGAGCAGGATCGCCATCAGACCGGTCAGGCCGAGCTCCTCGCCGAGCGACGCGACGATGAAGTCGGACTCCGCGAAGGGCACGAGGTCCGGGCGGCCCTCGCCCCAGCCCGTGCCGAACAGCCCGCCGCTCGCCATGCCGAACAGGCCACGCACCAGCTGGCCCGAGCCGCCGTAGGCCTTGTCGAACACCTCGGGCTCGAACGCGTGCAGCCAGGCGTCGAACCGGGCGCCGACGTGCGAGAACGCGCTCGCAGCCAGGACGGCCCCGGCGACGAACAGGCCGAGGCCGATGACCACCCAGGACAGTCGCTCGGTGGCGAGATAGAGCATGGCGACGAACAGGCCGAAGAACAGCAGCGACGTGCCGAGGTCCCGCTCGAGGACGAGGACCGCGACCGACGCGGCCCACACGACGAGGATCGGGCCCAGGTCCTGCGCGCGGGGCAGCTGCAGGCCGAGGATCTTGGGACCGGCGAGCGCGAGCGCGTCGCGGTGCGTGACCAGGTACCCGGCGAAGAACACCGCGAACGCGATCTTGGCGAACTCCGCGGGCTGGAAGCCGACGCCGCCCACGCGCACCCAGATGCGCGCGCCGTTGATCAGCACGCCGATGCCCGGGACGAGCGGGAGCAGGATCAGGCCGAGACCGGCGATGCCTGCGGTGTAGGTGTAGCGCCGCAGGGTGCGGTGGTCGCGCAGCAGGATGAGGACCGCGGCTGCGAGAACCACCGAGATCGCGGTCCAGACGAGCTGCCGGTCGGCGAAGCCGTGGTCACGACCGCGCGCCTCGTACGCGAAGTCGATCCGGTAGATCATGGCGAGGCCGATGCCGTTCAGCGCGACGGTGATCGGCAGGATCACCGGGTCCGCGAACGGTGCGCGCCAGCGCAGCACGAGGTGGATGCCGAACGCGAGCACGGCCATCCCGATGCTGTACTCGATGACGTCGGGCGGGACCTTGTCCGTCGTCCCGATGCCGACGAGCGCGTACGACGCCACACCGATGGCGAGCGCGAGGACCAGCAGCCCGAGCTCGACACCGCGACCAGCACGCACGCGGTGCGGTTGGACGGTGGCCATCAGCGCCGGCCCACGGTCCGGCTCGTGCGCGTGCTCGAGTGCATGCTCACGAGCTCGTGTCGTCCTGCAGCATGACGACCTGCTCGCGGGCGTCGTCCAGGGAGTCGGCCTGGATCGTCTGGAGGACGCGCTCGCGCAGGTATGCGGAGCGCAGGTCGTCGACGTCCGTGCCCGAGTGCTCGATCGGCGACGACAGCTCGATCGGTCCCAGGCTCTGCGGCACGCCGCGGAAGATGGTGATCTCGTTGCCGTCGACCCCGACGTAGTACTGCGTGTTGATCCACGCGACAGCAAGGCCGATGCCGGCGAGAACGACGACGATGCCGACGACCCAGCCGACCACGAGGCCCCAGCGCCGTCGGGGCTCGGGCTCGTCCTCGTCGTCGTCCTCGACCGACGACTCCTCGGGCTCGTCCTCGGTCTCGCGCGGCGCCTTGGTCAGGCTTGCAGCACGTGCGGCCGGGCCGTCGTCGGCGGCCGTGGGGTCGTTGCGGGTGATCGCGGCGGCACCGACGATCGACGCGTGCGTCGTCGGGCCCTGGCCGTCCGCGACGTCGTCCAGCTCGATGACGTCGGCGAGGACCACGGTGATGTTGTCGCCGCCTCCCGCACGCAGTGCGAGCTGGACCAGCCGGTCCGCGCACGAGTCGACGTCGTCGATCGTCGCGAGCGTCTCCTCGATGGTGTCCGCGCTGACGAAGCCCGACAGGCCGTCCGAGCAGAGCAGCCAGCGGTCGCCCGGGCGCGCCTCACGCACCGACAGGTCCGGCGCGACGTCGGGGTCGAAGTCGCCGAGCACCCGCATGACGACCGAGCGCTGCGGGTGTACCTCGGCCTCCTCGGGCGTGATCCGCCCGATGTCCACCAGGTGCTGCACGAACGTGTGGTCGGTGGTGACCTGGCTGAGCACGCCGTCGCGCATGAGGTACCCGCGCGAGTCGCCGAGGTGCACCATCGCGAGCTTGTTGCCCGCGCGCAGGATCGCCAGCACGGTCGTGCCCATGCCGGAGAGCTCAGGGTCGGTCTCGCTGCGCTGGATGATCTCCTCGCGCGCGTCGGCCAGCGCGGTCTCGAGCTGGTCCAGGGCGTCGTCGGAACCGTGCGACTCGCCGTCCAGCGGCGCGAACGCGGCCACCGCGACCGAGGACGCGACGTCACCGCCCGCGTGGCCGCCCATGCCGTCCGCGACCATGAGCAGGTGCGGCCCGGCATAGGCCGAGTCCTGGTTGTTGGAACGCACGAGCCCGACGTCGGACCGTGCCGCATATCTCAGTGCGACGGTCACCGGTTACCTCTGCAGCTCGAGCACGCTCTGTCCCACGCGGACCGGTGTACCGGTCGGCAGCGGAGTTGGGCTCTCGACGCGCTGGTCCGCCACGAATGTCCCGTTCGTCGATCCGAGGTCCTCGACGAACCACTGGCCACCCTGCGGGTAGATCCGTGCATGCCGCGACGACGAGTAGTCGTCGTCGAGGACGAGCGTGCAGCTCGGGGCGCGACCGAGCAGGACCGCCGACGACCCGAGCGGGATGATCGTGCCACGCAGAGGCCCATCGGTGACCACGAGCCGGCTCGGGCCCGTGGACCTGGACTGCCGGGGCGGGGCTGGGGTCGGCTGGGCGGTGACCCCGGCGGGCTGCAGGGCCTTGGCCTTGCGACGCCGGTCCGTGATGCGCGTGCCGTACAGGTCGCGTCGCAGGACACCGATGGACGTGAGCACGAGCACCCACAGCAAGGCCAGGTAACCCAGCCGCAGCAGGGTGATCGTCAGCTCACTCATGCGCCGGCGTCACTCATCCGGGTCCGGGTCGCCGCCTGTCCAGAACAGGATCCGGGTACGCCCGATGGTCAGCGTGTTGCCGTCCAGCAGGGTCGCCGCCGGAACCTGGTGGCCTTCGACGAAGAGCCCGTTGGTCGAGCCCATGTCCGACGCGACGACCCCGTCGGGCGTCACCTTGATCTCGAGGTGCCGCCGGGAGACGCCCGGGTCGTCGACGATGATGTCCGCCTCGGAGCCGCGCCCGATGACCGTGACCGGGCCCGTGAGGATGTACCGCTGGCCGTCGATGTCCACCAGCGGGTGGCGGGCGCTCGGCATCGCGGTCGCCGCGGCGGGTGCAACAGCACCGCGCACGGTCGCGCTGACCACCCGGAAGCGGGCCGCCTCGAGCTCGGTGTCCTCGCTGAACCGCACCGTGACGGGTCCGACGAACGCGAACCGCTGACTCGCCGCGTAGTCCGTGACGTTCGCCGCGAACTCGTCGGCGAGCGCCTCGGCTCCCCACGACTCGACCTGGTCGTAGTCCGCGGTCGCGAGCTCGATCGTGAACTCGTTGGGGACGACGGTCCGGTCGCGGCCGACGACGGCTGCCCGGTCGTCGACCTCGCGCCGCAGCGCGCTGGAGAGGTCGAGCGGCTTGAGCTCACTCTTGAAGGCCTTGGCGAACGCGTTGTTGACCACCCGTTCCACGCCGTTCTCGAACCTGTCGAGGATGCCCACGCCCACCTCCTTCACCAAGCTCTGGCGGCTGACTGCCGGTTGACCTGCACACGTTTCGAGTTGATGGTATCCGGGCCGCGCGCGTCGGGTCCCGGATGTGGGCACCTACGCGCGCGGCGGCCCGGGTGAACCCCCGTTCGGGTGCGCCGGGAGCCTGCACCCGCGGGACCCTCGCACGCGAGATGGGGCGTCGCGCACCTCCAGGCGACCACCGCTGCGGACCCCGCCCGTGGTGCGCGGCGGCGGTCGTGGCTGTGTTCTGGAGGCCCCTCGCACCGTGCTAATGTTCTCCGGCGCGCGCGAGTGGCGGAACGGCAGACGCGCTGGCTTCAGGTGCCAGTGTCCGAAAGGGCGTGGGGGTTCAAATCCCCCCTCGCGCACAGATCCTCGGGATGTCCCGGGGAGACAGAGAGTCGGGGACCTCAGGGTTCCCGGCTCTTCGTCGTTCCGGGCCCAGCGTCGGCAGTCCGTGCTCGTGGGCCGCACCTGTGGTCGGACCTCGAGGTCGAGCTGCCGGTCGCCTTCCAGGGCGCCCCGGGGGCTGAGAACTGCGCCGCCAGGTCCGCCTGGATCCTGACGTGCCGCTCGAGGAAGGCCCGCTCGTCGAGGCGCTTGCGCCGCACCAGCCGGTCACTTCGCCGTTGCACTTTGCTCGCGTTGCACGAGCCGCAGGCGGGAGCGACGTCGCAGACTTCGACGTGCTGCATCGCTCTTCGATGATGGAGTGGTCGTCGACGCGAGGAGTGCCGCATGTACCAGGTCCCGGACCAGTCCAGCAGGACGGTGGTCGTCACGGGCGCCAACAGTGGCACCGGTCGGGAGGCGGCCGAACGTCTTGCCGCGGCCGGTGCGCACGTCGTGCTCGCGGTGCGCAACCCGGAGAAGGGTGCGATTGCGCTCGCGGAGATCACCGCCGCCCATCCGGAAGCCTCGGTCGAGGTCCGGATCGTCGACCTCGCCTCGCTGGCTTCTGTCGCCGCGTTCACCGAGGGGCTCGAACGCGACCTCGGCCGTCTTGACACCCTGATCAACAACGCAGGAGTCATGGCGCCGCCGCGTCGCTTCGAGACCGAGGACGGTTTCGAGCTACAGATGGGAAGCAACTACCTGGGCCCGTTCGCGCTCACGACCCGCCTTCTCCCGCTCTTGCTCGAGGCCCCGATGCCGCGGGTGACGACGATGAGCAGTGGCGTGGCGAACGCCGGACGGATCCACTTCGACGACCTGCAGTGGGCCGTCGGCGATACAGCCCGACGCGCGCTTACGCGCAGTCGAAGCTCGCCGACCTGCTGCTTGCGCGGCACCTCGCGACGGTCGCGGGGCAACGGGGCTGGTCGCTGCGCAGCAACGCCGCCCATCCCGGTTTCACGCGCACCAACCTGCAGACGGCCGGTGCGTCGCTGGGTCGGGCGTCGACCCACCGCTCACCGATCGGCAGCGTCCCGTTCGTGCCGTCGCAGCTGCCCCCGGAAGGGGCGGAGCCGATGCTCTTCGCCGCGGCGGACCCGGCAGCGGTTCCGGGCGGCTACTACGGCCCGAGCGGGCGGTTCGGCCTCGTCGGCCCGACCGGTCCGGCGCGGCTCAACCGTCGGATGCGGGATGCCGACACGGCAGCCCGTCTGTGGGCCGTCGCGCAGGAGCTGACGAGCACCACGCTGCCCGCGTGACGGACGTCAACCGGTGGTGGCGGGTCTGGGGAACCGCGTGGCCAGGTCCGCCTGGATCGTGACGTGCCGCTCGAGGAAGGTTCGCTCGTCGAGCCTCTTGCGCCTCAGCCAGCCGGTCACCTCGTCGTTGCACTTGCTCGCGTTGCACGAGCCGCAGGCGGGCGCGATGTTGTCGAGCGTGTAGCGGCCACCCCGGGAGATCGGCAGCACGCAGTCGCGCTGGAGCGGCACGCCGGCGGCCCCGCAGTAGGCGCAGCCGCCCCATGCCGCGACGAGGCCGGCCCACTGCTCGGTGCTCAGGTCGTGCTCGACGGCCGCCATCCGACGCTTGCGCCGCTGGGCGTAGCGCGCCTGGCGACTGCGGGGAGCGGGCATGCCGTCAGGGTAGGCAGCGCCGGTGCGATCGTCGTGGAGCGAACCACCAGCAGTGCGCGGACGGCGGCAACACCCGCCAGGCAGTCGGACACGTGCAGCATCGCGATGTCGCCCCGTCGGGACCGTGGTCCCGCTCCGGACCGCTTCCCTGGAACACAGGACCTTCAGCCCCGGCCGTTCGGATGGCGGGACACCCTTTCTCACCCTGCTCACCCGATCGAGCACGGCCTGCCTCCCCGGTGCACGGGCCCCTACGCTGGTGCGATGGCCAACACAGCGTTGCGGTGCACCAACCCGGCGTGCGCCGCGCAGGGCGAGGTCCAGACGAGCAAGACCTGCGTGGTGTGCCACCAGCCGACCTCCTGGTCGGTGCTGCGCGTCCCGCCCGCCGGCGCGTCGAAGGTGATCGGTCCCATCTACACGGCGCCGATGCCCGCGCAAGACCCGAAGGCATCGAAGAAGGCCTCGAAGAAGGCCCCCGAGGCTCGGCCGGTCGGCGTCGAGACGCGTACCTGCGTGACCGACGGGTGCGTCCGGTACCACCTGGCAGTCTCGGACGCCTTCTGCGGTGCGTGCGGCGCGGCCACGATCCCGGCGCTCACGACGTAGCCGACGAGACGTGGCGACGGGTACGAGGGCGCGCCGCGCGTCATCCGGACGGCCCGGGTAGCGTGCCGAGGGCGGCTGCGCACACCGGCGTGCGCGGTCCCGGTGCAAGGAGCTGCGCGTGGCGATCGTCAGTCCGTATCCCGACGTCGAGATCCCGGACCTGTCGGTGTTCGACTACGTCCTGGGGAGCCTGTCACCTGACGAGCTGCGGGCGGTCGCGGTCGTCGACGGTGGCGCAGCGCTGACGTACGGCGAGCTCGTGAACCAGGTGCGCAGGGTGGCCGGAGCGCTCGCGGCGCGCGGGGTTCGGCCGGGTGACGTCGTCGCGCTGCACGCACCCAACTCGGCGGCGTTCGTGGCGATCTTCCACGGGATCCTGCGTGCTGGTGCGACGGTCACCACGGTGAACTCGCTCTACACGGCCGACGAGATCGGCCGGCAGCTCGCCGACTCGCGGGCGTCGTTCGTCGTGACGGTCTCGGTCCTGGGCGCACCGATGCTCGCGGCGGCGCGCGCGTCAGGGCTGACGGACGACCGGATCGTGGTGGCCGACGGGCTCGAAGGCTTCACGTCTTTCGCGGACCTCCTCGCCGAGGGCCGGGACGCCCCGCAGGTGACGATCGACCCGGCGACTCACCTGGCCGTCCTGCCGTACTCGTCGGGGACCACCGGGCTGGCCAAGGGCGTCATGCTCACGCACCGCAACCTCGTCGCCAACGTCGCGCAGTCCCGTCGGCTCATCCGGCTGAACCCCGACGACGTGGTCGCGGCCGTGCTGCCGTTCTTCCACATCTACGGCATGACCGTGCTGCTCAACCTGTCGCTGCGCGCTCGGGCACGGCTGGTGACGCTCCCCAGGTTCGACCTCGCACAGTTCCTCGTGACGGTCCAGGAGCAGCGCTGCACGTATCTGTTCATCGCACCGCCGATCGCCGTCGCGCTGGCCAAGCACCCCGCGGTGGCCGAGCACGACCTGTCGAGCGTGCACACGATCCTCTCGGGGGCCGCACCCTTGGACGGCACGCTCGCCGACGCGGTCGCGGAACGGCTCGGGTGCCGTGTGGTGCAGGGGTACGGGATGACCGAGATGAGCCCGGTGTCCCACGCCGTGCCCGCGGACCGCGACGACCTGCCCCGCGGGTCCATCGGGGTGCTGGTGCCGAACATGGTGTGCCGCGTGATCGACCCGGTCGACGGGCACGACATCGTCGTCCCGACGACGGGCCGCAGCGAGCAGGGCGAGCTGTGGTGCCGGGGCCCGAACGTCATGGTCGGCTACCTCGGTGACGACGAGGCGACCGCCGCGACGCTCGACGCCGACGGCTTCCTGCACACGGGCGACATCGTGACGGTCGACGCGGCAGGCGCGTTCTACGTGGTCGACCGGCTCAAGGAGCTGATCAAGTACCACGGCTACCAGGTCCCACCCGCGGAGCTCGAGGCGCTGCTGCTCTCGCACCCCGACGTGCAGGACGCTGCCGTCATCGGGGTTCCCGACGACGAGGGGCAGGAGACGCCGAAGGCCTTCGTCGTCCGGCGTAACGACCTCGATGCGGGCGCACTGATGGCGTGGGTGGCCGAGCGCGTCGCCCCGCACAAGAAGGTCCGGCAGGTCGAGTTCGTCGAGTCCATCCCGAAGTCCTCGTCGGGAAAGATCCTGCGCAAGGACCTCCGCGCGCGAACCGCGGTTGCCTAGTCAGGCGGTCCTCAGATCACCAGCGGTGGTTCGAGTTCTTCATGCAGAGGTGGCCGGTGCCGCGGCAGTAGCTGCACTCGCCTGACCAGCGCTTCTTGCCCGCGCCGTCGCACTTCGCGCAGATCTGCACAGCAGAGCTGCACTCGTCGCACTTCGTCATGTCTACCTCCGCTACGTCGTCGTAACTCGCATGCCACCTGGACCCCCGCACTGGACTCAACGGCACGTGCGAGGGCGGACTTGAGCACGGTGTGACCGCAGCGCACAAGGGCCGACGCGGCCCCGGAAGTCGCCGTCAGTCGGTCGGCGCGTGCCGGTCGAGGAACCGGTAGACCTCGGTCGTGTCGACGCCCGGGAACACCCCGACGGGCAGCGCGGCCAGCAGGGACGCGTGCGGACGTGCGCTGGGCCAGGCCTTGTCGGACCAGCGCTGGGTGAGCTCGGTCGGTGGCTGCCGGCAGCACATCGGGTCAGGGCAGCGCGACGCCGAGCGTTCGGTGGTCTCACGACCGCGGAACCAGCGCACGTGCGCGAACGGCACGCCGACGCTGACGGAGAACGCGCCCTGCGACGACGGCTGTACTCGGGACGTGCACCAGTACGTTCCCGACGACGTGTCGGTGTACTGGTAGTACGGCGAGAACCGGTCGGCCAACGTGAAGACGACCCGGGCCGTCCACTGCCGGCAGACGGGCTGACCCTCGATCGCGCCGAGAGCGTCGGACGGGAAGACCACGCCGTCGTTCTCGTACGCCTTGTGCAGAGTGCCGCCCTCGTGGACCTTCATGAAGTGCACGGGCACGCCCAGGTGACGCGTCGCCAGGTTGGTGAACCGGTGCGCGGCCGTCTCGTAGGGCACGGCGAACGCGTCGCGGAGGTCCTCGACCGACAGCCGACGCTCCGCCTTGGCCTCCTGGAGGAACGCGGCCGCGCCGTCCTCGGGCAGCATCAGAGCCGCCGCCAGGTAGTTGGCCTCGACCCGCTGGCGCAGGAAGTCGCCGTAGTCGCGAGGCTCAGCGTGGCCGAGCACGTGGCTGGCGATCGCCTGCAGGAGCGGTGAGCGCGCGTCGCTCGTCCCCGGGTTGCCCTGCGGCAGGTAGATGCGTCGATGGGCCAGGTCGGTCACCGTGCGCGTCGAGTGCGGCAGGTCGGTGACGTAGTGCAGGCCGAAGCCGAGGTGAGCCGCGATGTCCGCGGTGGCGCGCTGCGACAGAGGGCCACCGGGGTGGTCGATCGCGGCGAGCAGGCGGCGCGCGTGCTCCTCGAGCTCGGGGAAGTAGTTGTCCTGCGCACGCATCCGTGCCCGCAGCTCGGCGTTGGCCCGGCGGGCCTCCTCCGGGGTCGCGGCGTTCTCTGTCAGGAGCCGCTGCACCTCGGCCTGCAGCTTGACCAGCGCCTCGAGGGCGTCGGCCGGGAGCGTCCGCCCGACCTTGACGGTCGGCACGCCGAGCGACGCGAACAGCGGGCCGCGCTGCGCCCGTTCGAGCTCGACCTCGAGCGCGGCCCGTCGCGTCGGCGGCTCGGTGCGCAACAGCTCGGCGAGCGGCACGTCCAGAGCCTCGGCCACCTGCGCGAGCAGCGAGAGCTTGGGTTCGCGGTGACCGTTCTCGAGCATCGACACCTGGGAGGGTGCCCGCCCGATGGCCTGGCCGAGGTCGTCGAGCGTCATGTTCCGGCTCGTGCGCAGGTGCCGGATCCGTCGTCCCAGCACCAGCGTGTCGAGGCCGCCGTCGGCCGTTGTCGTCATGACTCCACCGTCTCCCGGCCAACTCCTTCTGTCCAGGAGAAGGAACGCCGATCTTCTGCGGACTTCGCGGGGGAAGAACCGGTCGCCACCAGGGAACGTAGAGGTCAGGCCGAACAGCCGAGAAGAAACGCGAAAGATGGAGGAGACGATGAGCACCACCCACGGCGACCAGACCCAGACTGCTGACGAGCTGGAGGCGAGCTGGGCCCTCGACCCGCGCTGGGCGGGCATCGAGCGCGTCCACTCGGCGCAGGACGTCGTCGCGCTGCGGGGTTCGGTCCGCGAGCAGAGCACGCTGGCCCTCCGTGGCGCCGACCGGCTGTGGCAGCTCCTGCACAGCCGGACGCTCCTGCCGGCGCTCGGCGCCCTGACCGGCAACCAGGCCGTGCAGCAGATCCGAGCCGGGCTCGAGGCCATCTACCTGTCGGGCTGGCAGGTCGCGGCCGACGCCAACCAGGCCGGCCAGACGTACCCTGACCAGTCGCTCTACCCGGTCAGCTCGGTGCCGGCAGTCGTGCGCCGCATCAACAACGCGCTGCTTCGGGCCGACCAGATCGACTTCGCGGAGAACGGCCACCGGACCCGCGAGTGGCTCGCGCCGATCGTCGCCGACGCCGAGGCGGGCTTCGGGGGACCCCTGAACGCCTACGAGCTGATGCACGCGATGATCGCGGCCGGTGCGGCCGGCGTGCACTGGGAGGACCAGCTCGCGGCCGAGAAGAAGTGCGGTCACCTGGGCGGCAAGGTGCTCGTCCCGACGTCGCAGCACGTGCGCACGCTGTCGGCGGCACGGCTCGCGGCCGACGTCGCAGGGGTGCCGACGGTCATCGTCGCGCGGACCGACGCGCTCGGCGCGGACCTGCTGACCTCGGACGTGGACCCGAGGGACGAGCAGTTCCTCACCGGCGAGCGCACCGTCGAGGGCTACTACCGGGTGCGGAACGGCCTCGATCCGGTCGTCGCCCGCGCCGAGGCGTACGCGCCGCACTCCGACCTCATCTGGGTGGAGACGTCGACCCCGGACATCGCGCTGGCCGTCGAGTTCGCGGAGCGGATCCACGACCGGTTCCCCGGCAAGCTCCTGGCCTACAACTGCTCGCCGTCGTTCCACTGGCGCTCGCAGCTGGACGACGCGCAGATCGCCCGGTTCCAGCGCGAGCTCGCGGGCCACGGCTACGTCTTCCAGTTCATCACGCTCGCCGGGTTCCACGCCCTGAACCACTCGATGTTCGACCTCGCCCAGGGCTACGCCCAGCGTGGGATGAGCGCGTACGTCGAGCTGCAGGAGGCCGAGATCGCCTCCGAGAAGGCCGGCTACACGGCCACGCGCCACCAGCGCGAGGTCGGCACCGGCTACTTCGACCGCGTCGCCACCGCGATCTCCCCGCAGAGCGCCACCCTCGCGCTCGCCGGGTCCACCGAGACTGCCCAGTTCACGCACTGAGGAGAGAGCGACCATGTCCCTCACCACGAGCACGCTGACCAGACCCCGCACGACCGTCGTCGGCCCGGACGTGCCGGGTTCCGACGAGATCCTCACCGACGAGGCCCTCGACTTCCTCACCGACCTGCACGCGCACTTCGCCGGTCGACGCCAGGACCTGCTGCTCGGCCGGCAGAACCGCCGCCGTCGCATCGCCAACGGCGCCGACCCGGGCTTCCTGCCGCTCACGGCGCACATCCGCGCCGACCCGTCGTGGCGGGTGGCCGGACCCGGGCCCGGGCTCGAGGACCGTCGCGTCGAGATCACCGGACCGACCGACCGCAAGATGACGGTCAACGCCCTGAACTCGGGCGCCAAGGTCTGGCTCGCGGACCTCGAGGACGCCACGAGCCCGACCTGGACCAACATCGTCGGCGGCCAGCACTCCCTGTTCGACGCCGTGCGCGGCCAGGTCGACTTCACGAGCCCCGAGGGCAAGGAGTACCGGGTCGGCGCGCAGACGCCGACGATCGTCATGCGGCCCCGCGGCTGGCACCTGACCGAGAAGCACCTCGAGTTCACGGACCGCACCGGGCAGCCCTGCCCCTCGTCGGCAAGCCTGGTCGACGCCGGGCTGTACCTGTTCCACAACGCCCAGGCCCTCGTCGCCGCGGGCCGTGGCCCGTACCTGTACCTGCCCAAGCTCGAGGGTCACCTGGAGGCCCGCCTCTGGGACGAGGTGTTCCGCTACACCGAGACCTACCTCGGTCTGCGGTACGGGACTATCCGCGCGACGGTCCTCATCGAGACCATCACGGCCGCGTTCGAGATGGAGGAGATCCTCTACGAGCTGCGCGACCACTGTGCCGGCCTGAACGCGGGGCGCTGGGACTACATCTTCAGCGTCATCAAGAACTTCCGTGCCCGCGGTTCGCGCTTCATCCTGCCCGACCGGTCGGCCGTCACCATGACCGTCCCGTTCATGAAGGCGTACACCGAGCTGCTCGTCGCCACGTGCCACAAGCGCGGGGCGCAGGCCATCGGCGGGATGAGCGCGTTCATCCCGGACCGCCGCGACCCGGAGGTCACCGAGAAGGCGATCGCGCAGGTCACGGCCGACAAGCAGCGGGAGGCCGGGCAGGGTTACGACGGCACGTGGGTGGCGCACCCCGACCTCGTGCCGGTCGCACAGGCGGTCTTCGACGAGGCCCTCGGTGACCGCGTCGACCAGCGTGACGTGCTGCGTCCCGACGTCCACGTCACGGCGGCCGACCTGCTCGACATCGCGTCGGCCGGCGGCGGGGAGCCCGGTGCCGTCACGGACGCGGGTCTGCGCGGGAACGTCTCGGTCGCGGTGCGGTACCTCGAGGCGTGGCTGCGCGGCAGCGGGGCGGTGGCCATCGACCACCTCATGGAGGACGCCGCGACCGCGGAGATCGCGCGCTCGCAGGTGTGGCAGTGGGTGCACCACGGGGTGGTCACGGCCGAGGGCACCCGCATCGACACCGACCGGGTCCGTGCCGTCCTGCTCGCTGTCCTGTCCGACCTGCCCCGGCAGCCGGGCGACCGGTACGACGACGCGGCGGACCTGTTCCGGCAGGTCGCCCTGGCGGAGGAGTTCCCGACCTTCCTCACGGTGCCCGCGTACACGCAGTTCCTGGTGGACCGCACCTGAGGTCTGCGTCCGCGTCGCGCTGTCGCCGTGGTGGCGAGACCGGCACTCTGGCACGAGACCGGCAGTGTGAGCTGCCGGTCTCGTGTCGAGCTGACGGTCTCGGGCGAGCGTCGGGGGCGGCCGCGGAATGGCGGCGACCTTCCGCTCACCCGTCAGTACCCTCGGCGCATGACCGAGCCGCTCGTCGTCGACGACCAGACCCGCATCCGCCGCATCCCCGAGCGGCAGCTCACCGAGCGCGCGGAGCTGTACGCGATCCTCGACGCCGGCCTGGTCGCGCACGTGGCGTTCGTGCGGGACGGGCGACCGGTCGTGATCCCGTTCCTCTACGCGCGCGACGGCGACTCGCTGCTGCTGCACGGATCCACGGGCGGCGGGCTGTTCCTGTCGCCTGAGGGGGTCGAGGTGTCGGTCGGCGTCACGCACGTCGACGGCCTGGTCTTCGCCCGGACGGTGTTCGACAGCTCGGCCAACTACCGCAGCGTCGTCGTGCACGGGCGGGCGGTCCCCGTGCCCGCCGGAGAGAAGGAGGCGGCGCTGCTCGTCGTCTCGGAGCACCTCATGCCGGGCCGGTGGGACGAGGTGCGGCCGTCGACCCGCAAGGAGCTCGCGGCGACCTCGATCCTGCGCATCGGCCTGGACCGCGCGAGCGTCAAGGTCCGGGCGTACGGCGCGTCCGAGGAGCCCGACGACGGCGAGGACCGCGCCGTCTGGGCGGGCGTGCTTCCGCTGTCGCTGGTCGCAGGTCCCGCCGAGCCGTCGCCGTTGGCCGGTGTCCCGGTGCCGTCCTCGGTCACGGCGTCGGCCGCAAGGTTTCCGGTACCGTCCCGCCTGTGACCAAGCGCCGTTGGATCCTCTTCATCGCGATCGACCTCGTCCTGCTCGCGGTCGGTCTCGCACTGACGGTGCCCGACGGGAACACCACGGCCGCCGCGCTGCTCATCGTCGCGTTCGTCGTCGGCCCCTCGGTGCTCGCCGCGACGATCGTCGCCTCGGAGCGCGCCAACCGCACCCGCGCGCAGGCCCTCGAGGCGACGCACCCCGGCTGGTCGTTCGTCCCGTGCGTCACCGGACCGACGCAGGAGGTCTTCCTGAAGGCCGCCGGCGAGAAGCAGACCACGGGTGTCGCCGCGACTCTCGCCTACGGGCCGGGCGGCATCGAGATCTGGTCCGGCAAGAAGTCGGAGCAGAAGGTGTGCGCGTTCCCGTGGGCCAAGGTCACCGACGTGAGCGCGGCCTCCGACGTCCGGACCTGGCAGAAGCGCACCACCACCGGTCTGCGGATCACGCTGGTCAAGGGCGCGACGCAGGACGTCGCCGTCCTCGTCAAGGCACCGGCCGTCCCGGCGCTGGCTGCCGAGATCACGGCGGCCCGCCCCACCGTGTAGCCCAGCCCAGCCCCGGCTCGCGACGGTGCAGCCGGCTCGGCCAGGATCGACGCATGACCGACGACGACGATCGCCCGGTGCTCGTCACAGGCGGCACCGGAACCCTCGGACGCGCCCTGGTGCACACGCTCCTCGACTGAGGGCGAGCAGCTCGGGTCCTGAGCCGCCACGACCGGACGCCCGCGGCTCAGTTCTCGAAGAAGCAGAACGGGTGGCCGGCGGGGTCGAGAAGGACGCGCACGTCGTCCTGGGGCTGGAAGTCGGCCAGCCGCGCGCCCGCGGCCAGCGCGTGCTCGACTCCTTTGGCCAGGTCGTCGACGCGGATGTCGAGGTGGAGCTGCATCTGGTTGTGGTCCGTCGTCGCCGGCCAGACCGGTTCCCGGTAGAGCGGGTCCGAGCTGAACGACAGGCCGCTGCCGCCGCCGGGCGGCCGGATCATGACCCAGCCGTCCTCCTCGGCGATCACAGGCCACCCCAGGAGCCGGTGGTAGAAGTCCGCGAGCTGGTTGGCGTCTCGCGCCTCCAGGACGGTCGCCGACAGCGAGAACCGGCGACCTGCGTGCTCGTTCCAGGGAGCGGTCGGAGGGGTGCTCATCGATCCAGGGTCGTGCGGAGCCCGCCGCTTCGCCAGCGGAGAAAAGCCTTGGCATACCGGCAGAACCGGACGTACGTTCATGACACACGGGAAGGAGGTGGTCCAAGACATGATTTCTCTTTGGACGCGTGAGGTGACTGCCGGCTAGTCGCCCGGCAGCTCTAGGACGGATTGCATCCGCCCGCAGACCTTCAGGTCGGCGAGCGAATCTATGGCAGTCACCGCAGCCCGTGGGAGCCGCGAACTCGTCCCTCGCGGCAGGACCCTTCGAGGGGTCCGGCCCACGGGCTGTTGCCTGCCCGTGGCAGGGTTGGGGGTGTGGCCCTCAAGAACCCTGCTCAGATCGACGCCATGCGTCCCGCCGGTCGCTTCGTCGCCGGCGTCCTGTCCTCCTTGCGTGACATCGCCCGCGAGGGGATGACCCTCAAGCAGCTCGACACGCACGCGCACCAGATGATCGACGCCGCCGGCGCGCGCTCGGTCTACCTGGGCTACCACCCGTCGTTCGGCGCCATGCCGTACCCGGGTGTGCTGTGCACCTCGGTCAACGACGCCGCGCTGCACGGGCTGCCGTCGGACTACGTGCTCGCCGACGGCGACGTGCTGTCCATCGACTTCGCGGCCGAGGTCCAGGGGTGGGTGGCCGACTCGGCGCTGACCTTCCAGATCGGCACGGTCGATCCGGCCGTGACCGCGCTGATCGACACCACCGACCGTGCGCTCGCTGCGGGCATCGCGGCCGCGGTCCCAGGTGGGCGGATGGGCGACATCTCGTCGGCGATCGGAACCATCGGGCGCGCCGGCGGCTACGGGATCAACGCCGACTTCGGCGGGCACGGCGTCGGGCGGACGATGCACGAGGACCCGCACGTGGCCAACCTCGGTCGTGCCGGCACGGGTGCCAAGCTGAAGTCCGGCCTGGTCATCGCGATCGAGCCCTGGTTCATGGCGGGCGGCGACGACTACACGATCGACGCCGACGGCTGGACCATCCGCACCGCGGACGGCTCCGTGGCCGCCCACGCCGAGCACACGATCGCCATCACCCCGGACGGCCCCGTGGTCCTCACAGCCCGCGACTGAAGTGCCCTGCTGGGACGTCGCGCGCGGGGTTAGATTGGCCGGGTCCGGCATACCCCGTCGCCATTGGCACGAAAGAGGGCTCTGATGTCCGCGCTCGTCGATACCGCACCGCTCATCGGACACGTCGTCGGGGGCAAGGTGACGACGCCTGAAGGGTCCCGCACCCAAGACGTCCGCAACCCCGCGACCGGCGAGGTCTCGGGACGCGTGCTGCTGGCCGACCAGGCGGAGGTGGACGCGGTCGTCGCCGGTGCCCTCGAGGCATCGGCCGAGTGGGCGCAGGCACCGATCGGCAAGCGCGCGGGCGTCCTGTTCGCGTTCCGTGAGCAGCTGGTCCAGCACACCGACGAGCTCGCGGCGACGATCACCGCGGAGCACGGCAAGGTCATCGCGGACTCGCTCGGCGAGGTGGCCCGCGGGCTCGAGGTCGTCGAGTACGCGTGCGGCATCCCGCAGCTGCTCAAGGGCGAGTACACCGACCAGGCCGCAACCGGCGTCGACGTGTTCTCGTTCCGGGAGCCCCTCGGTGTGGTCGCCGGCATCACCCCGTTCAACTTCCCCGCGATGGTCCCGCTGTGGATGTCGCCGATGGCGATCGCGACCGGCAACACGTTCGTGCTCAAGCCGTCGGAGCGCGACCCCTCGTCGTCGCTCCTGCTGGCCAGGCTGTGGAAGAACGCTGGGCTCCCCGACGGGGTCTTCTCCGTGCTGCAGGGCGACCGCGTGGCCGTCGACGGACTGCTCACGCACCCCGACATCTCGGCCGTCTCGTTCGTCGGGTCCACACCGATCGCGAAGCACGTGCACGCGACGGCGACCGCGCACGGCAAGCGTGTGCAGGCCCTCGGCGGCGCGAAGAACCACGCCGTCGTGCTGGCCGACGCCGACCTCGACCTCGCCGCGACGCACCTGACCGGTGCGGCGTTCGGCGCCGCCGGCGAGCGGTGCATGGCGATCTCGGTGGCCCTGGTGGTCGACGAGGTGGCCGACGCGCTCCTGGAGCGCCTGTCGTCCGCGGCGCAGAAGGTGCGTGTCGCTCCGGGCAACGACCCGTCGTCCGACATGGGACCGGTCATCACCAAGGCCGCTCAGGAGCGGATCGAGGACATCGTGACCTCGGCGGTCGACGGGGGCGCCCGGGCGCTGGTCGACGGGCGCGGGCACAAGGTCACCGGCTTCGAGGGCGGGTTCTTCGTCGGGCCCACGGTGCTCGACAAGGTCACGACCGACATGCGCGCGTATGCCGAGGAGATCTTCGGGCCGGTGCTGGTCGTGCTGCGGGTGGCCGACCTGTCCGAGGCGATCGCCCTGGTCAACGCCAACCCGTACGGCAACGGCACGGCCCTGTTCACGTCCTCCGGCGACGCCGCCCGCACGTTCCAGCGGGCCGTGCACGTCGGCATGATCGGCATCAACGTGCCGATCCCGGTGCCCGTCGGCTGGCACTCGTTCGGTGGCTGGAAGGACTCGCTGTTCGGGGAGAGCCACATCTACGGCCCCGAGGCGGTCCGCTTCTACACGCGCAACAAGGTGGTCACGAGCCGCTGGCCCAGCTCCCCGGCGACGGCCCGCTTCCACTTCGGCCGCACCACCTCCCACTGACGCACGACGTCCGCACCCGCGAGGCTCCCTCGCGAGTGCGGACGTCGACGTGCGCTACAGGGAGCGCTGGTACGTGCGCATCGCGCGGACCGACCACCAGGCGACCAGGGCCGCGAGGGCCAGGAGCAGCGCGCTGCGCGTTCCGACGAGAGACCAGTCGATCGACGGCGACAGCGCGGTGCGGGCGATGTCGGTGGCCCAGGTCAGCGGGTTGTAGCGGGCGACCGTCTGCACCCAGTCCGGGAGCAGCGTCGCGGGCATGAGCGCGGTCGACAGGAACGTTGCCGGCAGCACGATCATCGTCGAGATGCCGATCAGGGCGGTCTGGTCGCGGGCGAGCAGCGCGACGGCTGCGGACAGCGAGCAGAACGCGGCCGCCAGGAGCATCGACCCGGCGAGCGCCACCAGCAGCCCGACGACACCGCCCTCGTACGAGGCACCGGCGAGCGCGCCGATCCCGAGGACGCACAGCCCCTGCACGAAGCAGAGCCCGAGCTGCTGCAGCAGCTGACCGGCCACCAGGGACGAACGGTGCACCGGCGACGTCAGCATGCGGTCCATGACCCCGGAGGAGATGTCGTCGATGAAGCCGGTCCCCGCCCAGGCGCCCGAGTAGAGGACGGTCATCATCAGGATCCCGGGGACCAGGAAGGTCATGTAGTCGTCGGAACCGAATCCCGGGACGGTGGCGACGGACGAGAACACGTTCCCGAACAGCAGGAGCCAGATGACGGGTTGCAGGACCGCGACGCCCAGGCCCCACGGCTGACGGAAGCCGTCGACGGTCCAGCGGCGGGCGACCTGCGCGGTCTGGGAACCCCAGAAGGTGACCGTGCTCATCGGACCAGCTCCTTCTCGGGTGCGGACGTCCACGACCGGCCCGCGTGGGCCAGGTAGACGTCGTCGAGGGTGGGGTGCGAGACGCCGACGGCGCCGTGCCGGACGCCCGCGGCCTGCAGTGCGGCGATGACGGCGCCGACCGCGGCGGGTCCGTCGGAGGTGCGGGCGACGAGCCGACCGGTCGGTCCCTCGACGTGCACGGTGACGTCCCGCAGGAGACCGACCGACGATGCCACGGAGACCACGAGCTGCTCGTCGGGCTCGACCAGGTCGACCGACAGGGTGTCGCCCTCGAGAGTGGCCTTCAGGGCCTCCGGTGACCCGGCGGCCACGACGCGGCCGCGGTCGACGATCGTGAGGCCGTCGGCAAGGCGGTCAGCCTCTTCCAGGTAGTGCGTGGTGAGCACGACGGTCAGTGCGTCCTCGCCGGAGAGGCGTCGGATCTCGGCCCACATCGCCGACCTGGCCTCAGGGTCCAGCCCCGTGGTGGGCTCGTCGAGGAAGAGCACGGACGGCGTCCCGACGAGGCCCAGGGCGACGTCGAGCTTACGGCGCGTGCCGCCCGACAGCTTGCCCGCGCCGCGGTCGGCGGCCTCGGCGAGCCCGAACCGGTCCACCAGGGCGGCCGCCCGCTCGGCGGACGACGACCGCGACATCCCGCGCAGCCGAGCGGCCATCACGAGGTTCTCGCGAGGCGTCAGCAGCGGGTCGGCCCCGGTGCCCTGGGAGACGTAGCCGATCGCTCGTCGAACCGCCGCCGCTGAACGGACCACGTCGTGCCCGGCCACGCGGGCCGTGCCGGACGTGGCCCTCGCGAGGGTCGTGAGCACCTTGGTGGTCGTGGACTTCCCGGCGCCGTTCGGGCCGAGCATCCCGTGCACGGTTCCGGCCGGGATGGACAGGGTGAGCCCGTCGAGGGCCCGGACCTCCGGTCGGCCGCGGCCTCCGGGGTAGGTCTTGACGAGGTCGAGAGCCTCGACCACGGGTGGTGCAGACATGGCAGGCACAGTTCCGCCTTCTCGGTCGTGCCGTCGTCGGACGACGGCTGTGGGGCCGACCGAGGTGCCACCTATGCTGAACGTGCAGCGGATCGCACAGGTGCCCCTCGCGGGGTGTCGGTCGGTTCGTGGTGGTCGGCCCGGGTGTTCCTGCACCCGGGCCGACCTTTTCGCGCTCGCGAGGAGCGCGAGATCTAGGGCGGTGGCATGTAGCCGGCGAGCGTCTCGGCGATCTCGTCGGGGTCGAGGCGACCGCGTTCGGCGACGCGCCCGTGCAGGTCGCGCCACAGCGCGACGCCCTCGAAGGAGCCGTCGGCGATGCTCGTCGACAGGCCGACCACGAAGGACAGCTCCGCGTCGACGATCGCGATCTCGTACGCGCTCTCGAGCGTGAAGATGGCCGGCAGACCGGTTGCCCGGGCCTCGTCGACCCCAGCGCGCAGTGCCGTGAGCGTCCGCTCGAGGGTGGCCTGACGCAGGCGGAGCAGCCGGACGACGTCGTCTGGGCCCAGCAGAGGCAGGAACGACAGCGCGGCCTCGAACTGCGGGAACTCCTTGGCGGGCGTCCGGACCAGGTCGGTCATCCAGTCGATGGCCTCGGTCGCGCCCGCGTCGGTGAGCCGGTAGACGGTGCGCGTGGGCCGGTTGCCGTCGCGCTCGGTCGACGCCGTCTCGATCAGCCCGTGCTTCGCGAGCGAGTCCACCACCGAGTAGAGCGACCCGAAGTTGAGCTTCACCGACTCGTCCTTGCGGCGCTCGCGCAGGGTCAGCGACATCTCGTACGGGTGCATGGGACGCTCCCAGAGCAGCGCCAGCACGGCGAGCGCGAGAGGGTTGCTGCGCGACCGTGCGGCCACCGGAACACCTCCAACGCGTATCGTCCGAACCCGAATGCTCGATTCAGAGTATATCGCGTGTGGAGCGGATGGCTAGTGGTGGGCTCGAGTCGACCCTCGCCGCCCGGTGCACGTGCGACGATGCGAGAGTGGCCCAGCCCTACGCCGTGATGGTCGTCTGCACCGGGAACATCTGCCGCTCGCCGATGGCGGAGGTGGTGCTGCGGGAGCGGTTCGCCGACGCCGGCCTGGCCGACCAGGTGGTCGTCGACTCCACGGGCATCAGCGACGAGGAGAGCGGCAACCCGATCGACCGGCGCGCGCGCACGGCGCTCGTCGAGCGCGGGTACCCGGCCGCGCCGGACCACCGGGCCCGTCGGGTGCGAGCGTCGGACCTGGCGTCGCACGACCTCGTCCTGGCCATGACGTCAGCGCACGCGCAGGCCCTGCGCCGGCTCGGCGGTGACGAGCGGGTCCAGATGTACCGGTCGTTCGACCCCGACGCTCCGGTGGGTCGGGCTGAGCACGCGCTCGACGTCGACGACCCCTGGTACGGCGGGGCCGCCGACTTCGAGGCGTGCCTTGCGCAGGTCGAGGCGGCCGCGGACGGCATCATCGCCCACGTGCGCAGGGCCCTGTAGAGCAGCGCGGTCAGTCGACGCGGACGACGACCTTGCCGCGCACGTGGCCGGTCTGGCTCAGCTCGTGGGCCGCAGCGGAGTCGGCCAGCTCGAACACCTGGGCGACGTCGACCTTCAGGGTGCCGGCCTCGAGCAGCTCGGTCAGCGCTTCCAGGTCCGCGCGGTCGGGTCGCACCCACACATAGTGCCCGCCGAGCTGGTCGCGTGCGGCGGCGTCGACGATCGAGGCCACCGTGCCGCCGTCGGCGAGCACCGCGCGGGTCGTTGGCACCAGGTCGTCGCTCCCGTAGTCGAGCACGACGTCGACGCCACCCGGAGCGAGCGCGCGCACGCGGTCGGCGAGACCCTCGCCGTACTCGACCGGCTCGGCACCCAGCTCGCGCAGGTGCTCGTGGTTGCGCGACGAGGCCGTCCCGATGACCCGGGCGCCGAGCGAGGCGGCGATCTGGACCGCGAAGGCCCCGACCCCACCGGCCGCCGCGTGCACGAGCACGGTCTGCCCGGCGTGCAGGCCCGTCCGGCGGATCGTCTGGAACGCGGTCAGTCCGGCCAGCGGGACCGCAGCGGCCTCTTCGAACGAGAGGTTCGCGGGCTTGTGGGCCAGGGTCCGGACGGGGGCGGCGACCAGTTCGGCGAACGTCCCGCCGTGCAGCCAGTCCCGACGGACGTACCCGTAGACCTCGTCGCCGACCTGCAGCTCCGGGGTGTCGAGCCCGACGCGCTCGACGACGCCGGCGACGTCCCAGCCGGGAACGGCGGGGAACTGGATGTCCATGATCTGGTCCAGGTACCCGGCGCGGACCTTCCAGTCGACCGGGTTCACCGACGCCGCCCGGACGCGCACCAGCACGCTGTCGGGGCCGACCTTGGGGGTCGGGAGATCGGTGAGCTCGAGGACGTCGGGGCCGCCGTAGCGGGAGAAGGTGATGGCACGCATGCCTCGCACAACCCAGGCGCCCACGGCCTGTGTTCCGTGACGTCGGTCGCACCTCGGAACAGTCGTGCCCTTGGGGAATGCGCGGCTCACCACACACAGTTGACCGAGGCATGTCCCTGAACGAGATCCCGCTCACGACCCTGCACGGCGACGAGACCACGTTCGGTGCCTATGCCGACAAGGTGAAGCTCGTCGTCAACGTCGCCTCCCGCTGCGGCCTGGCGCCCCAGTACGAGAAGCTCGAACAGCTCCAGAAGACCTACGGCGACCGTGGCTTCACGGTCCTCGGCTTCCCGAGCAACCAGTTCCTGCAGGAGCTCGGCTCGCAGGAGGCCATCGCCGAGTACTGCTCGACGACGTGGGGCGTGACCTTCCCGATGTTCGAGAAGGTCAAGGTCAACGGCCGCTCCCAGCACCCGCTCTACGCGGAGCTGACGAAGGCGCCGGACGCCTCGGGCAAGGCGGGCCGGGTCACGTGGAACTTCGAGAAGTTCCTGGTCACCCCGGACGGGTCCGTGCACCGCTTCCGTCCGACGACCGAGCCGGACGCGCCGGAGATCGTCGACCTGATCACGGCGTCGCTACCGGTGCGATGACCTACAGCCAGCGGTTGCGCCGGAACGCCACGTAGAGCACCCCGCAGATCACACCGATCGCCGCCACGACGACGTAGAACCCGGCCGTCACGTGCGCCCCGGGGATCACGTCGAAGTTCATGCCGTAGATGCCGGCGATCGCAGTCGGCACGATCGCGATCGCCGCCCACGCGGAGATCTTGCGCATGTCGGAGTTCTGCTGGACGCCGACGCGGTTCTGCTCGACGCTCACCTGGGCGAGGTTGGCCTGCATGATGTTGGCGAGCAGCGTGTCGGCGGCCTCGACGAGCTCGGCGGCATGCAGGGCGTGGTCCTGCACGTCGCGGAAGTAGGGCCGTGCGTCGACGGGGACGTTCGGGACGTCGCCCTCGGCGAGCCGCGTCAGGGGTCCGACGAGGGGGACGACGGCCCGGCGGAACTGCTGGACCTCGCGCTTGAGCTTGTAGATGCGCTCGGCGTGGTCGCTGCCGGCGTCGTCGCCGAAGACCTGGTCCTCGATCTCGTCGAGATCGATGTCGATCGCGGCCGTGACCTCGAGGTACTGGTCGACGGACCTGTCGAGGATGGCGTGCAGCACCGCGGAAGGACCGTGCTGGAGCATCTCCGGATCGGCCTCGAGCGCCTCCCGTACCTGCGCGGGGATCGCGGTGATCCCGTGCCGCACGACGATCACGAACCGCTCGCCGACGAAGATCGCCAGCTCGCTCACCTCGACCACCTCGACGTGGTCGACGTAGAACACCGGCTTGACCACGGCGAACGTCAGGTCGCCGTACCGCTCGAGCTTCGGGCGCTGGTGGGACGTGACCGCGTCCTCGATGGCCAGGGCGGGCAGCTCGAACCCGAGGGCGAGCGCGTCGAACTCTTCGGCGGTCGGATCGTGCAGCCCGATCCAGACGAAGCCGTCCTTCTTCTCCGCCTCCCGCATCGCGACCTGGAGGTCGTCGAGCCGGTGGAGGCGTCGGCCACCGGCGTACAGGGCGCAGTCCACGATCACGTGTCCGAGGGTAGGCGTCCTGCTCTCCTGCTCTCGACGTGCGACACGATGTGCCCATGAAGGTCGCAACCCGTGCGCACGTCCCTCCGTTCGCCGTCATGGAGATCCTCGCCGCGGCCAACGCCCGCAAGGCCGCCGGCGAGAGCATCCTCAACCTGTGCGCGGGCGAGCCCTCGACCGGCGCGTCCGAGGTCGTCAGGCAGCGAGCGATCGACCTGCTGACCGCCGGCGACCTCGGCTACACCGAGGCGCTGGGTGCCCCCGGGATGCGCGCCGCGATCGCCCAGCACTACCGGGACTGGTACTCGGTCGACGTCGACCCGGGCCGGATCGCCGTCACCACGGGTTCGTCGGGCGGCTTCATGCTCGCGTTCCTGGCGGCGTTCGACGTGGGCGACCGGGTCGCGCTCGGCGTTCCCGGGTACCCCGCGTACGCGAACATCCTGGCGGCGCTCGGGTGCGAGGTCGTGATCCTGCCGTGCGGTCCCGAGACGCGCTACCAGCCGACCGTCGCGCAGCTGGAGGCCCTCGAGGCCCCGATCGACGGGCTCGTCGTGGCGTCGCCCGCCAACCCCACCGGAACGATGATCGATCCCGCTGAGCTGGCCGCGCTCGCGGCCTGGTGCGGTGCGAACGGCGTCCGGCTGATCAGCGACGAGATCTACCACGGCATCACCTACGACGACTCGACCCCGCCCACCGCCGCCGCCTACCTCGCCCAGGGCGCCGTCGTCGTGAACTCGTTCTCCAAGTACTGGGCGATGACCGGCTGGCGGCTCGGTTGGCTCGTGCTCCCGGACGACCTGGTCACCGCCGTCGACGCGCTCGCCGGCAACGTCGCCCTGTGCCCGCCGGCGCTGGCCCAGCACGCGGGCGTCGCGGCCTTCAGCGAGGCCGGGTACGCCGCCGCTCGGGAGAACGTCGAACGGTACGCATCCTCGCGCGCGCTCCTGCTCGAACGCCTGCCCGAGCTCGGCTGGACGCGCATCGCACCCGCCGACGGCGCGTTCTACCTCTACGCCGACATCTCCGCGAGCGGCCTCGACTCGATCACGTGGTGCGCGCGGCTCCTCGACGAGGCGGGCGTCGCGCTGACGCCGGGCACCGACTTCGACCCGGTCGACGGGACTCGTTGGATCCGGCTGTCGTTCGCGTCGTCCGTCGAGGTGGTGCGTGAGGCGGTCGACCGGATCGTCCGCTGGCAGGCGACGCTCTAGCCCTGCGTCGGTCCCCGCATCACGCGCGGGCGTAGCGCCGCACGAACGCCGCCAGGATGCGCGGCGGCACCGAGACGTCAGTTGCCAGTACCCGCGCGATCACCGCCTCGAGCTCTGCCGGCGGGAAGTAGCCGTAGCCCGAGTACGTGCGGACGCGCACGACGATGCCGTCGACGTCGAGCTCGGGGTGGAACTGGGTCGCGTAGAGGTTGTTCCGGACGCGGAACATCTGGACCGGGCACGTCGGCGAGGATGCGAGCAAGGTCGCGGCGGGAGGAAGCACACGACACGCCTCCTTGTGCCCGACGTACGCGTCGAACACCGGCGGGAGGCCGGCGAGCAGCGGGTCGTGCACGCCCTCGTCGGTGAGCGAGATCTGCACGGCGCCGATGGGCTCGCCGTACGTCGTGTCGATGACCCCGCCCTGGTGCACACCGAGCGTGCCGACGCCGTAGCAGGCGCCGAGGAACGGGACGTCGTTCGCGACCAGGTCGTCGAGCAGCGCGGACATCTCCGCCTCGACCCGGACCTGCACCTCGGACTTCGTCCGCGCGCTCGCGTCGTACGGGCTGCCCCCGACGAAGACGCCCGACAGGTCGTCCAGATCGAGGTCGGGCATGGGAGTGGCCTCGAGGCGCACCCGGCGCAGCTCGTCCGGCGCCAGCCCGCCGAACCGGAGGAACGCCTGGTACTCGGCGTCCGCCGCGCCGTCCTCTGCGCGCGTCGCGAGCAGCACGAACGGCTTCATCTCTGCAGGCTCCCAGTTGGCGAGCACCGAGCGCTACCTGCGGGGCCCCAGCCTCGGCGCGACGACGTAGGTTTGTCGTCGTGCCGCTCCTTCCTCCGCTGGTCCCTCCGGGACCGCCGCTGACCCGTGAGCAGCTCGCGCGCGGGTCGCGCCACCTTCTGCTCGCGGAGATCGGTGTGGTCGGGCAGCAACGGCTCCGCAGCGCGCGGGTCTGCGTGGTCGGTGCGGGTGGGCTCGGCGCCCCCGTGCTGCAGTACCTCGCAGCGGCCGGCGTCGGCACCATCGGGATCGTCGACGACGACGTCGTGGACGTCAGCAACCTGCAGCGCCAGGTCATCCACGGGACCGCCGACGTCGGACGGCCGAAGGTCAGCAGCGCCGCCGACGCCATCCGGGCGCTCGACCCCGACATCCGCGTCGTCGAGCATCGCGAGCGGCTGACCAGCGAGAACGTCGACAGGATCCTTCGCGGGTACGACGTGGTCGTCGACGGGACCGACAACTTCCCGACGCGCTACCTCGTCAACGACGCGTGCGTGCGACTCGGGCTCCCGGAGGTATGGGGCTCGGTGCTGCGGTTCGACGCGCAGACGACCGTCTTCTGGGAGCGGCACGGCCCCCAGCTGCGCGACCTGTTCCCCGAGCCCCCGGCCGACGACGAGGTCCCGTCCTGTGCCGAGGCCGGCGTGCTCGGCGCACTGTGCGGGCAGGTCGGTTCCGTCATGGCGACCGAGGTGGTCAAGCTGGTCACCGGGACGGGAGAATCGCTGCTCGGTCGTGTGCTCGTCATCGACGCGCTGCGCGGCCGCTGGTCGGAGGTCCCGCTGATCGGCAACCGTGCCCACGCGGCGCCCACGCCGCCCCCTCGCGAGGAGATCCGCATGTTCGACGTCCCCATCACCACCGCCCCCGAGCTCATCGGCCGGCTGGCCGCTCGCGAGGCAGGCACCGACGACTTCCTGCTGATCGACGTGCGCGAGCCCGAGGAGTTCGCGGCCGGCGCGATCCCCGGAGCCGTGCTCGTCCCGCTCGGCTCGGTGCTGGACGGCTCCGCGCTCGACGGGCTGCCGCGCGACCAGGAGATCGTCGTGCAGTGCCAGGTCGGTGGCCGGTCGTTGACCGCAGCGCGGGTGCTGCGAGGGCTGGGCTACGACGCGAGCAACCTCGAGGGCGGCATCCTCGCCTGGTACGCCGCCGGCTGACCGTGCGCTCACTCGACGACCACCGCGCCGCAGCCCTCGCGCTCGGCGCGACCCTGCCCGCTGTCGAGCTCGGGCTCGACGACCTCGACGGCATGGTCCTCGCGCAGGACGTCCGCACCGACGAGTACCTCCCGCGCTGGGACAACTCGGCGATGGACGGGTACGCGGTGCGGGCCGCGGACGTCACGCCGGGAGGCACGCTTCGGGTGGTCGCCGACCTCGCCGCCGGGACCGCCGAGGAGCCCCGGGTGGAGCCCGGCACCGCGGCGCGCATCATGACGGGCGCCCCGCTGCCGGCCGGTGCCGACGCGGTCGTCCCGGTCGAGGTGACCGACGGCGGCACCGTGACGGTGACGATCACGACCCCGCCGGCGACCGGCGACCACATCCGGCGCGCGGGTGAGGACGCCGTGCCCGGCGACCTGGTCGTCGCAGCCGGCACCGCGCTCGGGCCCGCGCACATCGCGGCACTGGCCTCGGTCGGGTGCGCGAGCGCGCTGGTCCACCGCCGGCCCCGGGTCGCCGTGATCTCGACCGGCGACGAGCTGGTCACCCCCGGCACGCCGCTGCTGCGCGGTCAGCTGCCCGACTCGAACTCGTGGCTGCTCGCGGCCGCGGTCCGGGAGGCGGGCGGAGTCGCCCTCCGGCTCGGACCCGTCGGCGACGACCCCGAGGCGCTGCACGCGATGCTGCTGGCGATCGAGGACGTCGACCTGATCGTCACCTCGGGCGGCGTGAGCATGGGCGCGTACGACGTGGTCAAGGCCGCACTGGCCGACGAGCCGGGCGTCGAGTTCGTGCAGGTCGCGGTGCAGCCCGGCAAGCCGCAGGGCCTCGGGCGCCTGCCGAACGGCACCCCCATCGTCACGCTCCCCGGCAACCCGGTCAGCTCGTTCGCGTCGTTCGAGATGTTCGTGCGTCCCGCGCTGCGACGGATGGCCGGGCACACCGACGTCGAGCGCCCGACCGTGACCGCGATCAGTGACGACGCCTGGTCCACCCCGCCCGGCCGCGCCCAGATCATGCCCGTGCGATACGTGTCGGACGGCGGCCACCCGCACGTCGTGCGCGCCACCGGTCGGGGTTCGGGATCCCACCTCGTCGCGCGACTCGCCCTGGCCGAGGGCCTCGCCGTGATCCCCGCAACGACCGAGTCCGTCGCGGTCGGTGACCGCATCCGTGTCATGAGAGTGAAGCAATGACAGAGCAGCCCGAGCAGCCCTTCACCCACCTCGACGGCGCCGGGCACGCCCGGATGGTCGACGTGACCGCCAAGCAACCGACGATCCGCTCGGCGACCGCCTCCGGGAGGGTCGTGTGCGGCCCCGACGTCGTCGCGGCCCTGCGCTCGGGCGGCGTGCCGAAGGGCGACGTGCTCGCGGTCGCGCGGATCGCGGGGATCTCGGCGGCCAAGCGCACCGCCGAGCTGCTTCCGCTCGCCCACGTCATCGGCGTGCACGGCGCGGTCGTCGACCTGGAGATCGACGACGACGGTGTCGCCATCACCGCGACCGTCCGCACCGCCGACCGCACGGGCGTCGAGATGGAGGCGCTCACCGCGGTGTCCGTCGCCGCGCTCGCCGTGGTCGACATGGTCAAGGGGCTCGACAAGTCGGTGCGCATCGCGGACGTGCGGCTCGAGGCCAAGACCGGCGGCAAGTCGGGCGACTGGCTGCGGTCGGACGATGCCTGAGTTCGACGCGATCGTCCTGGCCGGCGGTCGGGGCTCGAGGCTGGGCGGCTCTGTCAAGCCCGAGGTCGTCGTCGGCGGCAGGGCCCTGCTCGACCACGCGCTCGCGGCGGTCGTCGACGCCCAGCACGTCGTGGTCGTCGGCCCTCCGTCGGTGGCGCGGGACGGGATCGCGACCGTGCTCGAGGACCCGCCGGACGGAGGCCCGGTCGCGGGCCTCGCCGCAGGACTGGCTGCCCTGGAGCCGACGGGCCTCGTCGTCGTCCTCGCGTGCGACGTCCCGCGCGCGGGTCGCGCGCTGCCGGCACTCGTCGCGGCGGCGTCGTCGGCCCCCGAGATCGACGGCGCGCGGCTGGTCAGCGCCGACGGGCATCCACAGCACCTCGTGGCCGTCTATCGGTCGTCGGCCCTGAGCGGGGCCCTCGCTCGGCTGGGCGACCCGCACGGTGCGTCGATGCGCGCGCTCGTCGCCGACCTGGCACTCGTCGACGTCGCCGACACGGACGACTCCGGGGCCGACGCCGACACCTGGCCGGACGTCGAACGCCTCGACATCGAGCTGACGGCTGAGAGGATCGAGCCATGACCGACGACCCGCGCCGCGCCCCCGGCGCCGACCTTCCCGTCTGGATCGACCAGCTCTGCACGGAGCTCGGCGTCGATCGGGCGCTCGTCGACATCGACCGCATCCTCGACGTGGCCAGCACCGTCGCGCACCAGGTCGCACGCCCGGCCGTCCCGGTCAGCCTGTTCGTCGCCGGCCTGGCCGCCGCGGGCACCGACCCTGCCGCGATCGAGCGCCTCCTGACCCGGGTCGAGGAGCGCGCGGGCCAGTGGGAGTGATCACCGTCCGGTACTTCGCGGCCGCCGCGGAGGCGGCGGGCGTCGACACCGAGTCCCTGACGTCGGGCACCGCCGACGAGGTCCGCGCCACGATGATCGGCACGCACCCGGCGCTGGCGGCGGTCCTGGGCCGCTGCGCCCTCCTGGCGGACGGCGTGCGGGTCGAGGGTTCCGACGAGGTCCCCGTCGGCTCGACTCTCGACGTGCTCCCCCCGTTCGCGGGCGGGTAGCCGGCGAGGTCAGCCGCCGATCGCGCTCATCGGGCGGTCGGGCTGCAGGAACGACGGGTCGTCGATGTCGTGCCCGGCCTTCTTGCCCGCCAGGCACCGGCGGTAGGCCTCGGCGAGCGCCTCGTCGACGTCGGCCGGGATGGGGGCGGGCCGGTCCGCAGCCGTCGTCCCGATGCGCAGCGCCTGGTCAGGTCCCACCCCGAGCTGGGCCGGAACGGCCTCGCCGCCCCGCAGGATGGAGCGGGTGTCGGTCTCGCCCTGGCTGAACAGGCACGCGCGCAGCTGCCCGTCGGCGGTGAGTCGCAGCCGGTCGCACGCGCCGCAGAAGGGCGCGGTGACCGACGCGATCACGCCGACGGTCGCGGGGCCACCGTCCACGGTCCACAGCTCGGCAGGTGCGGCGCCCCGACCGGGCACCTCGGTGAGCTCGAAGGCGCCACGCAGGCGCTCGAGGATCTCGGCCTGCGTCACCATCTCGTTGCGGTCCCAGGTGTGCCCCGCGTCGAGCGGCATCTGCTCGATGAAGCGCATCTGGTAGCCGCGGTCGACCGCGAACCGCGTCAGCTCCACGACCTCGTCGTCGTTGACGCCACGCATCGCGACCGCGTTGATCTTCACCGGGTGCAGCCCGGCGGCGTCGGCGGCCGCGATCCCGGCCAGGGTCTCGACGAGCTTGTCGCGGCGGGTCAGCTGGAGGAACTTCTGCCGGTCCAGGGTGTCCAGGCTGATGTTCACCCGGGAGAGCCCGGCGTCCTTGAGCGGGGAGGCCAGCCCGGGCAGGCGAAGCGCGTTCGTCGTGAGCGAGACCTCGGGGGGGCGACCCGACGGACCCAGGAGGGCGGTCAGCCGACGCACCACGTCCACGATGTCGACGCGCAGCAGCGGCTCGCCGCCGGTGAGCCGGATCTCGGTGATCCCGAGGTCGACGCCCACGCGCGCGACGTGCACGATCTCCTCGGTCGTCAGCATGGTCGAGCGGGCCAGCCACGGGACGCCGTCGGCCGGCATGCAGTAGGTGCAGCGCAGCGAGCAGCGATCGGTCAGCGAGATCCTCAGGTCGCGGTGCACGCGCCCGAACCGGTCGACCAGCTGCTCTGTCATGTCATCCCCACCCACACGTGCGACCCGTCCTCCAGTACCTCACGCTTCCACACCGGGAGCTCGGCCTTGACCGTCTCGACGAGGGCGCGGCACACGTCGAACGCCTCCGCGCGGTGCGACGTGGCGACGGCGGCGACGATCGCCGCCTCGCCGACCGCCAGGTGGCCGATCCGGTGGCTGACGGCGACACCGAGCACGTCGTCCTGCGCCGCGAACGATGCGGCGATCCGCTCGATCACCGAAGCAGCGTCAGGGTGCGCCGAGTAGTCGAGACCCACCACGCGGCCGGAGACCGACGGGTCGTGGTCGCGCACCAGGCCGACGAACGTCGCCACCGCTCCCGCGCGAGGACTGCTGACGTGTTCCACGTGAAACAGCAGGTCGAGGGGCTCGTCGACGATCCGCGCGATCATCGGTGGTCACCGCCCCCGAGCTGGTCGAGCAGGTGCGGGAGCAGCGGCAGCAGGACGTCCAGCCCGTCGGACACGCCTCCGGGCGAACCGGGCAGGTTGACGACGACGGCACCCTCGACCGTGATCCCGGCCAGTCCTCGCGACAGCACGGCGGTCGGCACGGTCGCTGCACCGGAGCGACGCAACAGCTCGGGGATGCCGGGCAGCTCCCGCGCCAGGACGTGTCGCGTTCCCTCGGGCGTCCGGTCGCGCGGCCCGACGCCCGTGCCGCCCGAGGTGATGATCACCCGTGCGCCGTCGTCGACCGCACGACGCAGCGCGGCCTCCACCGAGGCTGCACCATCGGGGACGACGACCGCCGGCCCGACCTCGAACCCGGCGGCGATCAGCCGCTCGACGGCGACAGGACCCGATCCGTCGTGGCGCTCCCCGGACGCTGACCGGTCGGAGGCGACGACGACCGCTGCACGCACGCGGTCGGTCGACGAGGAGGACACCGCGCCAGCGTAACGATCGAGCGGTGGGCGACCGAACGGGAACGACGCTGTGCGACCGTCCGAGCAGCGCCATGCGAGAAACATCCGGCGGGTACGCTGTCCCCACAACTTCACATGCTGCTCGAACCACGGCGGGAGAGCTCCCGCAGATCGACCGTGATCGTGCGGGGCGCCGAAGGAGCAATCCTCCCCGGGAATCTCTCAGGCCCCTGTACCGCCGAGGCGAGGCAACTCTGGAAAGCGGGCGGACTCCTTCATCGGACGAGCCCCACCGACGGTGCAAGCCGGCGCGCCCCGACAGGCGGACCGGCAAAACTCTCAGGTCGCGTTCACGCGCGGATGACAGAGCGGGGAGCCCACCCACCGTCCCGGTGCCTACCGGACGACCCTTGCGGAGCAGCCCGTGACCGATCGGCTCTTGACCAACCTCCACTCAGCTGTGCTCGATGGCCCAGTCCTCCACCTCGACACGTCAGGCGACATCGTCGCGTCGACGCGTGTGGAGCACACACCGGCTGCCGAGAGCTTCGCCGACCGGCACATCGGCCCGCGAGGCACCGAGACGGCGCACATGCTCTCGGTCGTCGGCTACGAGTCGCTCGACGCCCTGGTCGACGCCGCCGTGCCCGCGAGCATCCGCACGGACCGTCCGCTCGACCTGCCGGCCGCACGCTCCGAGGAGGAGGTGCTCGCCGCGCTGCGTGAGATCGCGAGCCGCAACCAGGTGCTCACGCCGATGATCGGTCAGGGCTACTCGGACACCATCACTCCGGCCGTCATCCGGCGCAACGTCCTCGAGTCGCCCGCCTGGTACACCGCGTACACGCCCTACCAGCCGGAGATCGCCCAGGGCCGGCTCGAGGCGCTGCTGAACTTCCAGACCATGGTCACCGACCTGACCGGCCTGGACATCGCGAACGCCTCGCTCCTCGACGAGGCGACGGCGGTCGCCGAGGCGGTCGCGCTCATGTGGCGCGGTGCCCGCGGCAAGGCCGGCACCGTCGTCCTGGACCAGGACCTGTTCAGCCAGTCCCTCGCCGTCACGATCGGTCGTGCCGACGCCATCGGCCTGCCGGTCGTCGTCGCGGACCTCACGGACGGCCTGCCCGAGATCGAGGGCGACCTGATCGGCGTCGTGCTGCAGCAGGTCGGCGCGTCGGGCCAGGTGCGCGACCTCGCACCCGTCATCGCGCAGGTCAAGGAGCGCGGCGGCCTCGTGACGATCGCGGCCGACCTCCTCGCCCTGACGCTCCTCACCAGCCCCGGCACGCTCGGAGCGGACATCTCGGTCGGCTCGGCGCAGCGCTTCGGCGTCCCCCTGTTCGGCGGCGGGCCGCACGCCGCGTTCATGGCGGTGCGCAACGGGCTCGAGCGGTCGCTGCCCGGCCGTCTCGTCGGCGTCTCGATCGACGCCGACGGCGCGCGGGCCTACCGGCTCGCCCTGCAGACGCGTGAGCAGCACATCCGCCGCGAGAAGGCGACGAGCAACATCTGCACAGCGCAGGCGCTGCTCGCGATCGTCGCGTCGATGTACGCGGTCTACCACGGCCCCGACGGCCTGCGGGCGATCGCCGAGGGCGTGCACGCGCACGCGTCCGGCCTCGCCGAGCTGCTCACCGGCATCGGTGTGGACGTCGAGCACGGCACCTACTTCGACACGATCCGCACGGTCGTCCCGGGCAAGGCTCGCGACGTCGTCGCGAAGGCCGCGGACGCGGGCGTGAACCTGTGGGCGCCCGACGGCGACCACGTGCAGATCGCCTGCGACGAGCGCACGAACAGCGACCACGTGCTGCGGGTCGTCATGGCGTTCGCGGCGGCCGGCACGACGACGCTCGAGTCCGACGAGGACGGCACCTACTCGTTCGGCTTCGTGGGCGTGGGTGCGCCGACCGGGCCGGTCGGCGAGACGGCCGCGCTGCCCGCCGGCCTGCGTCGCACGGACGGGTACCTCACGCACCCCGTCTTCCACCTGCACCGCTCCGAGACCGCGATGCTGCGCTACCTGCGCCGGCTCTCGGACAAGGACCTGGCCCTCGACCGCACGATGATCCCGCTGGGCTCGTGCACGATGAAGCTGAACGCGACGGCCGAGATGGAGCCGATCAGCTGGCCGGAGTTCGCGAGCATCCACCCGTACGCACCCCTCGACCAGACGACGGGGTACGCGGAGCTGGTGACGCAGCTGCAGGACTGGCTGGCCGAGATCACCGGGTACGCCGCGGTGTCGGTGCAGCCGAACGCCGGCTCGCAGGGTGAGCTGGCCGGGCTGCTGGCCATCCACGGCTACCACGAGGCGCGCGGCGAGAAGCGCGACATCTGCCTGATCCCCGCCTCGGCGCACGGCACCAACGCGGCGTCGGCGGCGCTCGCGGGCATGCGCGTCGTCGTCGTCGCGACGGCGTCCGACGGGTCGATCGACCTCGACGACCTGCGCGCCAAGCTCGACCAGCACGGTCCCCAGGTCGCCGCGATCATGATCACCTACCCCTCGACGCACGGCGTCTACGAGGAGGGCGTGCGCACGGTCTGCGACCTGGTGCACGAGGTCGGCGGCCAGGTCTACATCGACGGCGCGAACCTCAACGCGCTCGTCGGGCTGGCGCGTCCGGGCGAGCTGGGCGGCGACGTCTCCCACCTCAACCTGCACAAGACGTTCTGCATCCCGCACGGCGGCGGCGGTCCGGGCGTCGGACCGGTCGCGGTCGCGGCGCACCTCGCGCCGTACCTGCCGGGCGACCCGACGCCGAGCGCGGTGAACGAGGGAACCGCGCCCGTCAGTGCGGCGCCGTGGGGCTCGGCGGGCATCCTCCCGATCAGCTGGGCCTACGTCGCGCTGATGGGTCCCGACGGACTGCGGGAAGCCACCGAGACGGCCGTCCTGGCGGCGAACTACCTGGCCACCCGCCTGTCGGGCCACTACCCCGTCCTCTACACCGGCCCCAACGGGCTGGTCGCGCACGAGTGCATCCTCGACCTGCGCGACATCACCAAGGAGACGGGCGTGACCGCGGAGGACGTGGCCAAGCGGCTCATGGACTACGGGTTCCACGCGCCGACGTTGTCGTTCCCGGTGGCCGGCACGCTGATGGTCGAGCCGACCGAGTCCGAGGACCTCGCGGAGATCGACCGGTTCGTGGAGGCGCTCGTCGCGATCCGCGGCGAGATCGACGCCGTCGCCGCAGGCCGCTGGTCGGTCGCCGAGTCGCCGCTCCGCAACGCCCCCCACACGGCGGCGAGCCTGACCGCCGACGAGTGGACCCACGAGTACCCGCGCGAGCTCGCCGCTTTCCCGGTGGCAGCGCTGCGCGAGGGCAAGTACTGGCCGCCGGTACGCCGCATCGACGGCGCGCACGGCGACCGCAACCTGGTCTGCAGCTGCCCTCCGATCGAGGCGTACTTGTGAGAGGGACGGAATGAGCGACGACGTGAACGACACCCTGAGCCCGCTTCACGACGAGCACCTCGCCCTCGGTGCAGCCCTCACGAGCTTCGCCGGGTGGCAGATGCCGCTGCGGTACACCTCCGACATCGCGGAGCACGTCGCGGTGCGCACGGCGGCCGGGCTCTTCGACCTGTCGCACATGGGCGAGATCCGCATCAGCGGCCCGGACGCGGCCGCGTTCCTCGACTACGCCCTCGTCGGGAACCTGGGCGCGCTGCGCTTCCAGGGTGCGCGCTACACGATGATCTGCCAGGAGGACGGCGGGGTCGTCGACGACCTGATCGTGTACCGGGACCGCGAGGACGCGTACCTGATCGTCGCGAACGCCTCGAACCACGCGGTCGTCCTCGACGCCCTGGGCCAGCGGACCGACGGCTTCGACGTGACCGTCGAGGACCGGTCCCCGCAGACGGCCCTCATCGCGGTGCAGGGCCCGAACGCGCTGGACATCGTCCACGCGACGCAGGGGCTCGACGAGACCGGTGGCGACATCGGCGAGTCGAAGTACTACGCGTGCCTGCCCGCCACCTTCGCGGGGGAACCCGTCCTCGTCGCCCGCACGGGCTACACGGGTGAGGACGGCTTCGAGTTCTTCCTCGACGCCGCCCTGGCCCCGGCCCTCTGGCAGGCGTTCCTGGCTGCGGGCGCTGACTTCGGACTCGTCCCGGCCGGCCTGTCCGCGCGCGACAGCCTCCGCCTCGAGGCGGGCATGCCGCTGTACGGCAACGAGCTGGACCGTTCGACGACGCCTCACGACGCCGGTCTGGGCCGCGTCGTGAAGCTCGACAAGACGACCGCCGAAGGCGGTCCGCTGCCCTTCGTCGGCCGCGCAGCCCTCGAGGCGCGGGATGCCGCTGAGCCCACCAAGACGCTCGTCGGGCTCCAGGGACTGGGCCGTCGGGCCGCCCGGCACGGCTACCCGGTGACCACGCCGGACGGCCAGGAAGTGGGCGTCGTGACGTCCGGTGCCCCGTCACCGACCCTGGGTCACCCGGTCGCGATGGCCTACGTGACGCCCGAAGTGAGCGCCCCGGGCACCGATCTTGCTGTTGACGTGCGCGGACGCCTCGAACCCGTCCGGGTTGTTGCTCTTCCCTTCTACCGCCGAGCCCGGTAAACCAAGCACTAGGGCCCGTCCCCCCTCGACAGGAGAACCTATGAGCACGGATCTGCCCACCGACCTGCACTACACCGTGGAGCACGAGTGGTTGCAGGACGGTTCCCCGTCGACCATCGGCATCACCGCGACCGCTGCGGACGCCCTGGGCGACATCGTCTACCTCGAGCTCCCCGCCGTCGGCGAGGACATCGTGGCCGGCGCTGTGGTGGGTGAGATCGAGTCGACCAAGTCGGTGTCCGAGCTGTACTCCCCGGTCACGGGGACTGTCGTAGAGATCAACCAGTCGGCGATCGACGACCCCTCCGTCGTCAACTCCGACCCCTACGGTGCGGGCTGGCTCCTGAAGGTCGACGTCACGTCGACCGGTCCGCTCCTGACGTCCGACGAGTACGCCGCGCAGAGCGCAGGCTGACTCGCGGACGAAACGGCCGGGTTACCAAGTCGTCCCTTTTGGCGGGCAATATGGTCCACCGATCGGGTGAAACCTCGAGACCGGCCACACGTACGGCGTATCAGGGTGCCGATGCGACGTTCATTGTGGGTGGTTAGCGAGATCGGCATGTCGGGGGGGAACCCGAACATGAAGAGTTGGCAGAAGTGGCGTCATGGCTCACGACCTGCCCCCTCTCATCCGGTACGCAGCCCAAGGCGTGACCCGGACGTCCCGGGACATGCAGCACACCGGAGGACATCATGAGCATGGTGGAGACGAGCAGGACCGTCGGAGTCTCGAACGACGCACTGACGCGCCGCGAAAGGGTCGTCCTGGCCGAGCTGGCCGAGGACGTGACCCTGGAAGAGATCGCGACGCGGCTCTTCGTCACGCGCAACACCGTGAAGTCGCAGGTGCGCAGTGTCTACCGCAAGATCGGCGTCTCCACGCGTGCCGAGGCCGTCGCCTGGGCCGTGGCTCACGGAATCCGCTGACTCTTCCCGGCGTCGACGGCTCGAGCAGCGTGGCCGTCGCACCAACGCCGCCCCGGTTTCCCGGGGGCCTGGCAGACTCACCGCATGACCTCACCCGTACTCGTCGTCGCCGCCGCCATCGTGGACGATCTCGACGATCCGCGTGAGCTGCTGGCCGCGCGACGCGCAGTCCCGGCCCGCTTGGCAGGCCGCTGGGAGTTCCCCGGCGGGAAGGTGGACGGCGACGAGCCGCCCGAGGACGCGTTGCACCGCGAGATCCGTGAGGAGCTCGGGGCGCGGGTCGGCCTCGGCGACGAGCTCGTGGGTCCGGACGACGGCATGTGGCGCCTCTCCGACGAGTACGTGATGCGCATCTGGCTGGCCGAGGTGGTCGAGGGAACTCCCGAGCCGCTGGTCGAGCACGACGAGCTGCGCTGGCTGCCCCTGAGCCAGTGGCACGACGTCCCGTGGCTCGACGCAGACATCCGCATCGTCGACGCACTGCAGGCGCACCTGAGCAAGGCCGCTCAGCGCTGACGGCCGCCTCCCACTGCTCAGCGGGGGGTGGCGTCGAACGTCGCGCGCAGGCGGGCCGTCGCCTCCGTCAGGATCGCTGACGACGTGGCGAAGTTGAGCCGAACGTGCCCGGCTCCCTCGGCGCCGAACGTCGGTCCGGGGTTGACCGCGAGCCCGCCGTCGAGCAGCGCGCGCGACGGCTGGTCCGAGAACGCGCTGAGGTTCAGCCAGGCGAAGTAGGTGGCCTCCGGGGGCTCCCAGCTGACCAACGGCGACAGCAGGCTCTGCAGGAGAGCTCCGTTGTGCTCCAGCCCCGCCAGGACCTCGTCGAGGAAGGCGGCACCGTCCGCGTACGCGGCCGTCTGAGCGACGACCCCCAGGTGCATGACCCCGTCGGACACGGGCTGCGGCAGCTGCTCCAGCTCGGTCGTCTCCGGCCCGGGGACCGCGATCGCTGCGCGCAGCGCCGCCAAGTTGTACGCCTTGGACGCCGAGTGCACCGCGATCGCGTCCGGGATGACCGTGGTGGCCGGGATGAACCGGGAGCCGCGCGCCCGGACGAGCGGTGCGTGGATCTCGTCGGCAACCACGCGGACACCGTGCCTGCGGCTCAGCTCGCCGACCGCCGCCAGCTCCTCGGCGCTGTGCAGCGTGCCGGTCGGGTTGTGCGGGCTGCAGAGCAGGTAGGCCGCGCGGCGGCCATGGGTGGCGGCCCGGCCGAACGCGTAGTCGAGGGCGTCGAGGTCCAGGCGGCCGGAGGCCCCGAGCGGCGCGTGCACGACGTACCGCGCGGCGTGCGTGAGGAACGTGGTGAACGGCGGGTAGACCGGAGGGTTGATGACGACGGCGTCGCCCGGATCGGTGAGCAGCCGGACCATCTCCGTGACCCCGACCATCACGTCGGCCGTCATGCGGGTCCGGTCGACCGGCACGTCCCAGCCCCACCGCCGCGCCGCGAACCCGGCGAACGCCTCGGCGTAGGAGTTGCCCGACGGGTAACCCGTGTCTCCGCGCTGCATGGCGTCGTGCACGGCCCGGACCACCGGCTCGGCCTGCGGGACGTCCATCTCCGCGACGAAGAGCGGGAGCACGTGTGGCGGGTAGTGCCGCCACTTCTCCGAGGTGCGCGTGCGGAGCTGGTCGATGGTCAACGTGTCGAAGATCGTGCTCACGTCCCGACCGTAGACGCACGACAGCCCCCGACCGCGAAGGTCGGGGGCTGTCGGTCTGACGTCAGAGGGTTGCGCGGACCACCCGCCCGCGGCCACGGAGGTCACGGGACGGGTGGCGGGGCATCAGAGAGTCGCGCGGACCACCCGCCCGCGGCCACGGAGGTCGCGGGACAGGTGGCGGGCATCAGAGAGTCGCGCGGACCACCCGCCCGCGGCCACGGAGGTCACGGGACAGGTGGCGGGCATCAGAGCGTCGCGCGGACCTTCTTCGTCGCCTCGATGATGTGCGTCAGCGACGGGGCGACCTCCTCGTAGCGACGCGTCTTCAGGCCGCAGTCCGGGTTGACCCAGAGCTGGTCCACGGCGATGGCCTTGACGGCCTCGGTGAGCAGCTCCTCGACCTCGGCCTCGCTGGGGACGCGCGGAGAGTGGATATCGTAGACACCCGGGCCGACGGCGCGGGGGTAGCCGGCCGAGGCGATGTCTCCGAGGATCTCCATCTTCGAGCGGGCCGCCTCGATGGACGTCACGTCGGCGTCGAGGCCGTCGATCGCGCCCATGATCTGGCCGAACTCCGAGTAGCACAGGTGCGTGTGGATCTGCGTGTCGGCGCGGACGCCCGCGGTCGACAGGCGGAACGAGCGGACCGACCAGTCCAGGTAGGCGGCGTGGTCCTCGACGCGCAGGGGCAGCAGCTCGCGCAGCGCGGGCTCGTCCACCTGGATCACGGCGATGCCGGCGGCCTCGAGGTCGGCGATCTCGTCGCGCAGCGCGAGGCCGACCTGGTTGGCGGTGTCACCGAGCGGCTGGTCGTCGCGCACGAACGACCACGCGAGGATCGTCACCGGCCCGGTGAGCATGCCCTTGACCGGCTTGCTGGTCAGCGACTGGGTGTACGACGTCCAGTCGACCGTGATCGGCTTCGGACGAGAGACGTCGCCCCACAGGATCGAGGGACGCGTGCAGCGCGAGCCATAGGACTGGACCCAGCCGTTCTGCGTCACAGCGAACCCGTCGAGGTTCTCCGCGAAGTACTGGACCATGTCGTTGCGCTCGGGCTCGCCGTGCACCAGCACGTCGAAGCCGATCTGCTCCTGCAGCTCGACGACGCGGCGGATCTCCGCCTTCATCTCCTCGTCGTACTGCGCCTCCGTCAGCTCGCCCTTGCCGAACGCGGCGCGCGCCTTGCGGATCTCGCCGGTCTGGGGGAACGAGCCGATGGTCGTCGTCGGCAGCGGCGGGAGGTTCAGGCGGGCGGCCTGCGCGACCTTGCGCTCGTCGAACGGACCGCGGTTGAACGCGTCCTCGCTGAGGGCGGCCGCGCGCTCGCGGACCGCGGGGACGACGACGCCGGGCGCCGTGCGACGCGAGTTGACCGCGTCGGTGGCGGCGAGCAGCTGCTCGTGGATGGCCTCGCGGCCCTCGGTCAGACCCTCGGCCAGCGTCACGACCTCGGCGACCTTCTCGTCGGCGAAGGCGAGCCAGCTCTTCAGCGTCTCGTCGAGCGTCGGCTCGTCGGTGGTCGTGTGCGGGACGTGGAACAGCGACGTGGAGGTGCCGACGGTCACCGCGGCGGCGCCGAGGCCCTCCAGCTGCTCCAGGATCGCGAGCTTGGCGTCGAGGTCGGCGCGCCAGATGTTGTGACCGTCGATCACGCCGGCGACCAGCGTCTTGGTCTCGAGGCCGGGTACGGACTCGGTGGGCGCGCTGCCGCGGACGAGGTCGATGCCGATGGCGTCGACGTCGGTGGCCGCGAGCACCGGGAGCGCGGCGCCCAGGTCGCCGTACGGCGCGGCGACGAGGATCGCCGGGCGGTCGGTGAGGTCGGTGGCCAGGGCGCGGTACGCCTCGATGACCGCGGCGAGCAGCTGCTCGGCCGGGACCTCGATCGAGTCGGAGACCAGTGCGGGCTCCTCCAGCTGCACCCAGGTGGCACCCGCGGCGGCGAGGTCCTGGAGCAGAGCGGCGTAGACGGGCAGCAGGTCCTCGAGGCGGTCGATCGGCGCGAAGTCGTCGGGCGCACCCTCGGTCGACTTGGCCAGCGCGAGGTACGTGACGGGGCCGACGATGACCGGACGCGTCAGGACGCCGTCCGCGAGGGCCTCCTTGAACTCCCGCACGGGGCGGTCGCTCGCGTAGCGGAACGTGGTCTCGGGGCCGATCTCCGGGACCAGGTAGTGGTAGTTGGTGTCGAACCACTTGGTCATCTCGAGCGGCAGGTCGTCACCGCGGCCACGCGCCACGGTCGAGTAACCGGCCAGGTCGAGCGAGCCGTCCTCGGCGACGACGTCGGCGAAGCGGGCCGGGACGGCACCGACGACGGCGGTCGCGTCGAGCACGTGGTCGTAGAACGAGAAGGCGCTCGGGATCGCGGGAACGTCCTTGGGCAGGCCCAGCTCGACGAGGCGGTTGCGCGTGCGGCGACGCAGGTCGGCGGCCACAGCCTCCACGTCGTCGGCGCTCGACTTGCCGGCCCAGAATGACTCGATGGCCTTCTTGAGCTCACGGCGCGGTCCGATGCGCGGGTAGCCGAGCACGGAGCCGGCGGGGAACTTCGGGGTCTCGCTCATGGTTTTCAGTCCCTCGAGGGTCGGGCGGTTGCCGTGACCTGCGGCCCGCTGGCCAGGTCGGGAGCTGTCCGAGCTCCGCCGTCGAGGTGTGCACCCTCGAGCAGGTCAAGTACGGCATGGTGCTGGTTGAACGTGTAGAGGTGGACGCCGGGAGCCCCGCCGTCCAGGACGCCGTTGACCAGGTCGACGCTGGCACGGATGCCCCGGCGGTGCCGGTCGAGCTCGTCGTCGGCGGAGCCGAGCAGGTCGAACAGTCGCTCGGGCACCGGAACCCCGGTGAGGTCCTGCAGCCGCAGCAGGCGGGCCGGGTCTGTGGTCGGGATGATGCCCGGGATGATCGGGATGGTGACGCCGGCCTCGCGCGCCTCCTGGACGATCCCGAGGTAGTCCTCCGCCTCGAAGAACACCTGCGTGATCGCGAAGTCGGCGCCGGCCTCCTGCTTGGACAGCAGCGACGCGACGTCCTGGGCCCGCGTGCCACCGGTGGCGTGGTTCCCGCGGGGGAAGGCGGCGACGGCGACCGAGAGCGGACGGACGCGAGCCCGCACGGCCTGCGACGGGCTGTCCGCGCAGCGCTGCGCCTCGATCTGACGCAGCAGCTCGACCAGCTCGCCGGCGGTCTGGAGCCCGTCCGGGTGCGCGACCCAGTCGGTCTGGTCCGTGGGCGGGTCGCCGCGGAGCGCGAGGAACGAGCGGACGCCCTCGTCGAGGAACTCCTCGACGATCGTCGTGATCTCCTCGCGCGACGTGCCGACGCAGGTCAGGTGGGCGATCGGGTTCAGGGTCGTCTCGTGCAGCAGGCGGCTGACCAGCTGCCGCGTGGTGACGCGCGTCTTGCCCGAGGCGCCGTAGGTGACCGAGACGAAGTCCGGGTGCACCGACTCGAGCGCCTGGATCGTGGCCCACAGGCGCGGCGCCGCGTCAGGATTGCGCGGCGGGAAGAGCTCGAAGGAGATGGTGGGCCGGTCGTTGGCAGCCTGCGGGCGCGCGGCGGGCGCAACGTGCAGTCCGGGCGTGCGAGGTTCCACCGTCGCGGCGCTCACAGTGGGCCCTGCGAGGCGGGTCGTCCGGTACAACGGTGGTTCGGGGACATCTGGTTCTCTCCATCGTCCCTGGCGGAAGCACCCACACCCTCGTGAGAGGGGGGTTGCTGCGGCGTCGTGGAGCCAGGTCTCTCGGCCGCTCTGGATGGTAGCCGCGATGGTAGACCGGCGACCACATGGTGAGCAACCATGTTCGACGGGTGAGACGCGAGTGTCTCAGACCTCTCGGCGCGTCCCCAGCGACCCGTCGTCGCGCCCGCGCTTCTGTGACGGCACGTCGAACCACGACGTGGGCGATCCGGCCGGCACGAGGCGGAGCCCGTCGTGGACCGCGGCGAGGATCTCGACGTCCGGTTCGGCCGTCCCGGCCAACGCCTCTGCCGCGGCGCGCACGTCGTCGTGCCGCCCGTCGGGTTCGAGATCGTCTGCCACTCGCCGCACGATAGTGCGCAGAATCCCGCCTGCCGAGACGCTCGCCGACACATCACCCGCCACAAGCTGAGATCTCACCCGCGGCCCACGGCACGTCGCTCGAGCCGTCGGCCGGACCTCTACGGCGTGCCCGGGCGTTCGCCCTGGTCAAGCGTCTAGGTGGATCGCGCCAGCGGACGCTGTGGCCGCGAAGCGGCGGTGTCTACACGCTCCGAACCGTCGGGCAGGTCGCCAGATGATCGTCCACCACGCCGCACGCCTGCATCGCGGCGTACGCAGTCGTGGGTCCCACGAACCGGAAGCCGAGCGACTTGAGCTCCTTGGCCAGGGCCTTCGACTCGGCGGTGATCGCGGGGACGTCGGTCCAGGTGGACGGCCGGACCCAGTCGGTGCGGTCGGGGGCGTGCGACCACAGGACGGCGTCGAGCGATCCGCCGGACGCGTGCAGCTCGCGCAGTGCCCGGCCGTTCGCGATCGTCGCCTCGATCTTGGCCCGGTTGCGCACGATCCCGGCGTCGGCCATCAGCCGTGCGACGTCGTCGTCACCGAACTCGGCCACACGCTCCGGGTCGAAGTCCGCGAACGCGGCCCTGAAGGCGGGACGCTTGCGCAGCACGGTGATCCACGCGAGCCCGGACTGGAAGCCCTCGAGCGCGAACCGCTCGAACAGGGCGTGCTCGCCGTGCACCGACTTGCCCCACTCCTCGTCGTGGTACTGCTCGTAGAGCGGGTTGCCGTCGCCGAAGCAGCGGCCGGTCAGGGTCGGCACGTCGACCAGCAGGGTTCGCGGTGCGTCTACCGGTGGGGCATCGGGAGAGGTCATGCCTCGAGTCTGTCGGGTGCGTCCGACACCTGGACGGGTCCAGGCGGCAGCACCCGCCGGGCCGGGGGCTGTGGGTGGCTCGCGGCGACGGTCACGAGCCGCTCGATGCCGTCGAGGATCAGCTGCGTACCGAAGTCGAGGGAGTCGTCCCCGGGCTCCTCGGACGGGCCCCACGAGAACGCGCCTGACGACGCGGCCCGCACGAGGGCGGGGTGGGACGCCGGTGTGGCGAGCATGCCGATGAGCTCACCGAGATCCGGGGCCTCGCCGTCCGCGGGGCCGACGGCGGCGGTGCGCGCCTGGGACGACAGCTGCTCGCTGATCCGCAGCTGGTCGAGCGCGTGCGTCGACAGCACCCCGATCGCACCGACCTTCTGCCGCTCCGTCAGCGGCGTCTCCTCCAGCGCGGCGAGCATGCCCTCCATCCAGGCGAGGCGACCCGGACCGATCGCGTGCAGCACGGTCGTGGTGCGCGCGAGCCACGGGTGCGCCCGCAGGATCGGCTGCTGGATGGCGAGGATGAGCTCGAGCCGCTCGCGCCAGCCACCCAGCTCGGGCCCGGTGGGGGGCGGCGAACCGCCGGCACGGTCGGACATCAGGCTCAGCACCTCGTCCTTGGACGAGACGTACCGGTAGAGCGACATCGTCGTGAACCCGAGCGACTCGGCCAGTCGCGCCATCGAGACGGCGTCCAGTCCCTCGGCGTCGGCCAGGGCGATGCCGGCATCGGCGATCTGCTCGAGCGTGAGCCCGGGCCGGGGGCCGGGGCGACCGACGGCGGGTGCGCGCCACAGCACGGCGATCCCCGGTGGCAGGTCGGCCGCGAGCGCGGGTTGCTCGTCGTCGGGCGCCGTCGAGTGCGCGACACGGACGGCCTGCCGGCGGGCCTTCTCGGCGTCACGGGCGGCCCGCTGCTGGGCGAGGGACGCGGTGCGCTCGGCACGCTCGGCCTCTCGGAGCTGACGCGCGACCTCACGCGCCGCATCCCGTGCTTCGCGCTCCTGACGTTCGCGCGCCTCGCGCTCGCGCTTCTCCTGGTCCGCGGCGGCGCGCACCCGGTCGCGCTCGCGGCGTTCGGCGTCCCGCTGAGCGTCACGCTCTGCCTTCTCGGCGTCCCGACGAGCGCGGTCGGCCTCCTTCGCCTCGGCGCGCTCGGCCTTCTCCCGGTCGCGTCGGAGCGCCTCGGCCTCGCGTCGTGCTTCCTCGATGTCGTCCACGACACCTCCTTGACCGTCGATCCTACAAGTGTGTATGACGTACACACACAGTTTATGCCATACACAAACGAGAGGAACCTGCGATGAGCGCACCCGTCGTCGTCGCCCGTGGACTGCGCAAGTCCTACGGCGACCTCACCGTGCTTGACGGCGTCGACCTCGACGTCGCCCAGGGCGAGGTGCTCGCGCTGCTCGGACCCAACGGGGCAGGCAAGACCACCACCGTCCGCATCCTGTCCACGCTGGTGAAGCCCGACGCCGGAACCGCGTACGTCGCGGGCAAGGACGTCGTGCGACAGCCCGCGGACGTCCGAGCGGCGATCAGCCTCACGGGGCAGTTCGCGGCCGTCGACGAGCTGCTGACCGGCGTCGAGAACCTGCGGCTCATGGCGCGGCTGGCGCACCTCGATCGCCGCGAGGTCCGCACCCGCAGCGACGAGCTGCTGGAGCTGTTCGACCTCACGGACGCCGCCCGCAGGGTCGTGAAGACCTACTCGGGCGGCATGCGGCGGCGGCTCGACCTGGCCGTCGGACTCCTGGCGCGGCCGCAGGTGGTGTTCCTAGACGAGCCGACCACCGGCCTCGACCCGCGCAGCAGGAACGGGCTGTGGGACGTGATCCGGGAGGTCGTGGCCCAGGGGACCACCGTCCTGCTGACCACGCAGTACCTGGAGGAGGCCGACGAGCTGGCCGACCGGATCGCGGTCATCGACGGCGGCCGCGTCATCGCGAACGGCACCGCGCCCGAGCTCAAGAGCGCGGTCGGGTCCGCGCACGTCGAGCTCCGCCTGAAGGACGGCGAGGCCGAGCGCATCCAGACCGACGGCACCGTCCCCGACGTCCGCCGGATCCTCGCCGACGTCGAGCGTCGCGGCGTCGCCGTCGACACCTGGGAGGTCCGCTCCCCCACCCTCGACGACGTCTTCCTGACCCTCACCGGACGTCCGACCGACGACCGCGTCCTCGCCACCCAGGAGTCCTGATGACCACGATCACCGCGCCTACGGCCCCAGCCCTCGGGTGGGGCGTCCACGACACCGCCGCGCTGATCTGGCGCTCCGTCCGCCGCTCGCTGCGGCAGCTCGACACGATCCTGCTCGCCGTGCTGCTGCCGGTGATGCTCCTGCTGATGTTCGTCTACGTGTTCGGCGGGGCGCTCGACGCCGGCATGGACTACGTCGACTTCGTCGTGCCCGGCATCATCCTGCTCACCGCCGGGTACGGGTCCGCCAACACCGCGGTCGACGTCGCGAGCGACATGACCGGCGGGATCATCGACCGGTTCCGGTCCCTGCCGATCCGGCCCACGGGCGTGCTGACCGGGCACGTCGTGGCGAGCATGGTGCGCAACGCCGTCTCGACCGCGCTCGTCATCGGGATCGCCTTCGTCATCGGCTTCACGCCGCACGCGTCGGCCCTCGACTGGATCGCCGCACTCGGGCTGATCGCGCTGTTCGTCCTCGCGCTCACCTGGATCGCGGTGGCCATCGGCGTCGTCGCGTCAGGCCCCGAGGCGGCGTCCGGGTTCACCTTCATCATCTTGTTCATCCCGTACGTGTCCAGCGCGTTCGTGCCGCCCGAGTCGATGCCGTCGGTGCTCCAGAACATCGCGACCTACAACCCGATCACGCCGCTGTCGGACACCCTGCGCGGGTTGCTCCTCGGCCAGCCGGTCGGGGACACGTGGCCCGCGGCCGTGCTCTGGTGCATCGGGATCTTCCTGGTCGGTCGCCTCGCGGCCGGGTTGCTGTTCCGTCGGTCGAGGTAGGACCGCACGGCTTCGCGACGAGAACCAGGGATCCCCTCGGGCCGAGCGGATCCCTGGTGTCGTCCTGCGGAGGTCAGAGACCGAGCTCCGGCATCCGTCGTCCGAGCGTGCTGTGCTCCGCCTCGCCAGCTAGCCGGCTGCCGCGAGGGCCTTCTTGATGCGGGTCGTCGAGACGGGGGTGGGGGTGCCGAGCTGCTGGGCGAACAGGCTGACGCGCAGCTCCTCCAGCTGCCAGCGGACGTCGTCGACCGACCGTCCCTTCTCCACCGCGTCGTCGTAGGCCGCCTCGACGTCCTGCACCTGCCACGCGAGGTCGGCGTCGCGCTGCGGGTTCTCGGCCGCCTTGACCAGCCTGTGCCGGGCTGCCCTGAGGTAGCGCGTCAGGTGCGGGAGCCGGTCCGCCCCGACCTCGCTGACGAACCCGTCGTGCACCAGGCGCTGCGCCTGGGAGCGGACGTCCTGGGCCGTGGCCAGCAGCGCGAGGCTGGAGCGGGACCGGATCTCGGCGTCGAGCTCGCGCTCGGCGGTGAGCACCGCGACGAGGTCGCCGACGATCGCGTGCACCGCGTCCTCGAGGCCGTCGCGGACCTTCGACCGCAGCGAGCCGTAGGTGCCGGCGTCGCGAACCTCGCGCTGCGGGCCGATCAGCCGGTCGATGGCGGCCAGCTGCACGTCCGTGACCAGGGCGTCCGTGGTCCCGTAGGGGCTCGACGCCAGGGTGAGCGCCTGCGTGCCGTTCCAGCGGCTCGTGATGCGGGCCGTCGCGAGGCCCGCGTCGAGCAGGAGCAGTCGTCGCAGCCCGCGATGCGCGGCGGCGGGCCGCTCGGACTCGTCCGCGAGCGAACGGACCGCGACCGTGCCGCCCTTCTCCTCGATCAGCGTCGGGTACGCGCGGACCGGCCCCGCCTCGAGGACTTCGGGCAGCTCGGGCAGGTCCGCGGGCCACGTGCGCAGTCCGGTGCGGTCGAGGGAGACGAGCGGTCTCGCGACCGGAGCCGGGGCGGCCGCTGCGATGCTCGCGGGAGTTCCGGCGACGGCCGTCGGGGTAGGTACGGGCGACTTTCCGGAGGCCCGCGCCTCGTCCATGGCGGCCCGGACGGCCGTGCGGACCGCGTCGTCGACGGCCGACTGCGTCTGCTGGGCCAGCCTGCGCTGCAGGACGAGCAGGTCCCGGCCCTCGTCGACCACTCCCCCGCGATCGCCCACCACGCGGAACGTCATGCGCAGGTGGGCGGGCAGCCGATCGTCGTCGAACGCGTCCTCGGGCACGTCGACGTCGCGCAGCGCCTTCACGGCTCGTCGGAACACGTCCTTGAAGGAGGGGGCGGCGTCCCCCGCGCGGACCGTGTCCTCCCAGTCCGCGGTGTTCGACGCCATCCACGCGTCGACCCCTCGCGCGACGTCCGGCGCGGGGACCAGCTGGACGCGCACGGGCTTGGGCAACGAGCGGATGGTGGCGGTGACGAGCTCCTCGCGCAGGCCAGGGACCATCCAGCCGAAGCCGTCCGGAGTCAGGCGGGCGAGCGTGGTCAGCGGGATGTGCACCGTGACGCCGTCGGCCTCGGTGCCGGGCTCGAACTGGTACGTCAGCGGCAGGCTCAGGTCGCCCTGCGGCCAGCGCGACGGGAACGCCGACTCGTCGATCGCGCCGGCCTCGCCGACGAGGAGCTCGCGCGTGAAGCTCAGCAGGTCCGGGTCCGTGCGGCGGGCCGTCTTCCACCACTGGTCGAAGTGGCGGGCGGAGACGACGTCGTCCGGGACGCGCTCGTCGTAGAACGCGAAGAGCGTGTCGTCGTCGACCACCAGGTCCCGTCGTCGGGCACGGGCCTCCAGGCCCTCCGCCTCGGCGAGGAGCCTTCGGTTCTCGTGGAAGAACTGGTGGTGCGTGGTCCACTCGCCCTGCACCAGGGCGTGCCGGACGAACAGCTCCCGAGCGTGCTCGGGGTCGACCTTGGCGTACAGGACCCGCCGGTTGGTGACGATCGGCACGCCATAGAGCAGCACCCGCTCGAACGCCGTCGCGGCGCCCTGCTTGGTGGACCAGGCCGGCTCGGAGTAGGTCCGCTTGACCAGGTGCGCGCCGACCTCCTCGGCCCACTCAGGCTGGATGCGGGCGACGTCACGACCCCACAGCCGGCTCGTCTCGACCAGCTCGGCGGCCATGACCCAGGCCGGGGGCTTCCGCGCGAGACCCGAGCCCGGGAAGATCGCGAACCGTGCGCCGCGGGCGCCGAGGTACTCGTTGCGCGGACGGTTCTTCTGAGTCCGCCCCTGGTTCTTCGACGGGGCCGCGACCTCCGTCGCCTCCTGCATGCCGATCTGGCTCAGCAGCCCGGCGAGGATCGCGACGTGGATGCGGTCGCCGTCCCAGGAGAGCTTGAGCGGGTCCGCCTCTGCGGCGGTCTCGTTTCGTGGGGCATTCATGACGATGCCCAGCGGCTTGGCCAGCTCGCGCAGCTGCGTGACCACGTCCTGCCACTCGCGGATGCGCAGGTAGTTGAGGTACTCCGAGCGCACCTGGCGGCGGAACGCCGACCCGGACAGGTCACGCTGCTGGTCCTTGAGGTACTGCCAGAGGTTCAGGTAGCTGAGCAGGTCGCTCGTCGGGTCGGTGAACCGGCTGTGGGACAGGTCGGCCTTGTCGCGCTCCTCGGCCGGGCGCTCGCGAGGGTCCTGGATGGAGAGTGCGGCGGCGATGATCATGACCTCGCGCGCGACGTTGCGGCGGCCACCCTCGACGATCATGCGCGCGAGCCGCGGGTCCATCGGCAGCTGGGCGAGCGCTTTGCCGGTCTCGGTCAGGCGCGCGCCATCCAGAGCCCCGAGCTCGGTGAGCAGCTGCACGCCGTCGCGCACGGCTCGGGTGTCGGGCGGGTCGACGAAGGGGAAGTCGCCGATCTCCTCCGGGGTGGCCGCGACGCCGACCGCGATCATCTGCAGGAGCACCGACGCGAGACTTGTACGAAGGATCTCCGGCTCGGTGTACATCGGCCGCGCGTCGAAGTCGTCCTCGGAGTACAGCCGGATCGCGATGCCGTCCGCGACGCGTCCGCACCGTCCGGAACGCTGGTTCGCCGACGCCTGCGAGATCGGCTCGATGGGCAGCCGCTGCACCTTGGTGGCCTTGGAGAACCGCGAGATGCGTGCGGTGCCCGGGTCGATCACGTACCGGATGCCCGGCACGGTCAGGGAGGTCTCGGCGACGTTCGTGGAGAGGACGACGCGGCGGTTCTGGTGCCGCTCGAAGACCCGGTGCTGCTCGGCGGCCGACAACCGGCTGTACAGAGGCAGCAGCTCGACCGCCTGCGGGTGGCGCTGGTCGGTGACGCGCGTCCCCAGGCTGCTGCGCAGGGCGTCCTCGGCGTCGCGGATCTCCCGCTCGCCCGAGAAGAACACGAGGATGTCGCCCGGGCCCTCGAGCATGAGCTCGTCGACGGCCTCCGCGACCGCCGTCATCGGGTCCCGGTCCTCGGGCTTCTTGCGCTGCCCCTCGACCGCCTCGGCGACCAGCGGGCGGTACCGGATCTCGACGGGGAACGTGCGCCCGCTGACCTCGACGACGGGGGCGGGGACACCGTCCGGTCCGGCGAAGTGCTTCGCGAACCTGTCCGAGTCGATCGTCGCCGACGTGATGACGACCTTGAGGTCGGGCCGCTGCGGCAGCAGCCGCGTCAGGTACCCGAGGATGAAGTCGATGTTGAGCGACCGCTCGTGCGCCTCGTCGATGATCAGCGTGTCGTAGGCGCGCAGCATCGGGTCGCGCTGGATCTGCGCGAGCAGGATGCCGTCGGTCATGACCTTGACGAGCGTCTCCTCGGACGACGTGTCCGTGAACCGCACCTGGTACCCGACGATCCCGCCCAGCGGCGCGTCGCCCGCGATCTCCTCGTTGATCCGTTCCGCCACGCTGCGCGCCGCGATCCGCCGGGGCTGCGTGTGCCCGATCTGGCCCTCACGCCCGCGACCCAGCAAGAGTGCGATCTTGGGGATCTGCGTCGTCTTGCCCGACCCGGTCTCGCCCGCGATGACGACCACCTGGTGGTCGCGGATGGCCGCGGCGAGCTCGTCGCGACGAGCACTGACGGGCAGCTGCTCGGGGAACGTGATCGGCGGGACGACGACGCCGCGGCGGACCTCGGCGGCGCGCGCACGACGTGCGGCTGCTCGGCCGTCGTCGTGACGTGCGCTCTTCGGGTTCTGGCTCGGGTTGCGCGCGCCCCGCCGTCTCGAGGGTCGCCGCCGACCGGACCCGGACGGGCCAGCGGGGGCGGGGGGCGGCGTGCTCACGACGGTCCATCCTCCCAGGTGGCTGCGGCCGTGCGCGCGGTGATTCCGGGGCGGCCCGTCCTAGGGTGATCCCCATGACTGACAACGCCGCCAGCGAGGGCGAGCGCCGGGCGGCTGCGGCCCTCGAGGCGTCCGGCATCACCTACGAGATCACGCGGCACGGACCCGTGTCCTCGCTGCAGGAGGCCGCCGCCGCACGCGGCATCGACCCGGCGGGGATCATCAAGACGATCGTGGTCCGACGAGGCGACGACGACTTCCTGTTCGTCCTCGTGCCCGGCGACCGCACGATCTCCTGGCCCAAGCTGCGTGCCCTGCTCGGCGTCACCAGGCTGTCCATGCCCGACGCGGACACCGCCAAGGACGTCACCGGCTACGTGCGCGGGACGATCACGCCGTTCGGGTCGCTCGTCGAGTGGCCGGTCGTCGCCGACTCGCGCGTGCCGCTGCGCACCGTGTCGATCGGCGGCGGCGCGCACGGCGTCGCCGCGAACGTCGACGGTGCGGAGCTGGTCAAGGCGCTGAACGCCACCGTCTCGGACGTGACGGAACCCGAGTAGCTACTTCGTCACGTAGGTCGTCGGGCGGACCGTGAGGATCACGCGCTTGTAGGCGTCCTTGATCTCGTAGCTCTCGCCGTAGCGCCGCTGCAGCGACTGGTAGAAGCTCGCCACCTCGTCGTCGGACTCCACCTTCTCGACGATCCCGCGCACCTCCAGGTAGCGGTACGGGTCGTCGGGGTCGGCGATCGAGATCGCGACGCGAGGCTCGTGCGCGATGTTCTTGAACTTCTGCCGGCTGGACGTGTGCGTGAACCGCAGGACCTCGCCGTCCCAGTCGAACCACATGACGCTGCTGTGCGGGGAGCCGTCGGGAGCGATCGTGGCGAGGTGCGCGAACGTGGGCTGCTCGAGGAGGTGTGCGTGGCTCGCGGGGAGCTCGGTGGTGGCCATCCGACGACGCTAGCGGGACGCCGGGAACCTTGCGCGGGCGACCACCGTTGCCCAGGTAGTGTCAACCACCAATAATCTCCAGGCAATGCGCAGGCAATGGATCTGATCGAGCACTCCGCCGCCGCCGGTGCGATCCGGGTGGAGTCCGAGGACTGCCACACCGTGATCGTGCTGGTCGGTGAGATCGACGGCGCGCTTCGCGACGAGGCCAGTGCATCGATGTCGCAGGCGTTGGTCACCGGCTCGCCCGTGATCATCGACACCACGCTCGCGACGTTCATCGACTCCACCGGGCTCGCGTTCGTGCTGCAGCTGTCCAGAGCCGCGTCGGAGGCGGGCATCGCCGTCACGTTGCGGGACCCGCACCGCGTGCTGTTGGACGTGCTCGACATGATCGGGCTGGCCGGGGAGCTCCCGGTCTGAGCCGTCCCGGCGCGTGGTCGGCCGGACTGTCGGTGGGCCGGGCTACGTTCGCCGCATGCGGTTGTTGCACACGTCGGACTGGCACCTGGGCCGGACGCTGCACGGGGTCGATCTGCTCGACCACCAAGCGGCGTACCTCGCGCACCTGGTCGACGTCGTGCGCGCCGAGAAGGTCGACGCGGTGGTCGTCGCGGGGGACGTGTACGACCGTGCGATCCCGCCGGTCGAGGCCGTGACGCTCCTGTCCGACACGCTCGCGCAACTGGCCGAGCACACCACCGTGATCGTCACGTCCGGCAACCACGACTCGGCCACGCGGCTCGGGTTCGGGGCCGGCCTGATGAAGGACACCGTGCGGCTGCGTACGCGCGTCGCGGGGCTGGCGTCCCCGGTCGTCCTGTCCGACGAGGTGCTCGTGTACGGGATCCCCTACCTGGACCCGGACTTCGCGCGCGCCGAGCTGGCCGACGAACCTGGCGAGCTCCTGGCGCGGTCGCACGAGGCGGTCACGGCTGCGGCCATGCGGCGGATCCGCGTCGACGCCGCCGCGCGTAGGCCGGCGAAGGTGGTCGTCGCTGCGCACGCGTTCGTCATGGGCGGGCAGCCGACCGAGTCCGAGCGGGACATCCGCGTCGGAGGCGTCGACCATGTGCCCGCAGGGGTGTTCGCGGGTGCGGACTACGTCGCGCTCGGCCACCTGCACGGACCCCAGCACCTGACCGGACCCGAGGGCACGATGCTGCGCTACTCGGGATCGCCGCTCGCGTACTCGTTCTCGGAGAAGGACCACGCCAAGTCGACCGTGCTGGTGGACGTGTCGGCGGCGTCGGTGTCCACCGAGCTCGTCGCGGCACCCGTGCCACGGCGGCTCGCGGACGTCACCGGGACGCTGGAGGACGTGCTCGGCGCCGCCGGGGAACGGCATGCCGACGACTGGGTCCGCGTGACGGTGACCGACGCCCGCCGGCCGCAGGACCTGTTCCGTCGCGTCCGAGCGCGCTTCCCGCACGCGCTCGTGGTCCAGCACGTCGCCGCTGTCGCGCCGGGTGCGCACCGTCCCGCGGCCGTCACCGCCGCGCACGACCCGCTCGACGTCACTGCCGACTTCCTCACGCACGTCACCGGCCACGGCCCGACGCCGGCCGAGGTCGCCGTGCTGCGGCGTGCGTACGAGGACATCGCCGACGCCGAGAAGAGCGCCTGATGCAGCTGCGCTCCCTGACGCTGCAGGCCATCGGCCCGTTCGCCGGCCGCCACACCGTCGACTTCGCCGCGCTCGCGCAGGGTGGGCTCTTCCTGCTGGAGGGCCCGACGGGGTCCGGCAAGTCGACCGTGATCGACGCGATCGTGTTCGCGCTGTACGGCAAGGTCGCGTCCGTCGACGCGAGTGAGGAGCGGCTGCGCTCTGCCTATGCGGCCGACGACACCGAGAGCGTCGTCGACCTCGTGTTCGAGGTCCCGTCCGGGCTGTTCCGGGTGCGGCGCACGCCCGCCTACCAGCGGGCCAAGCGTCGTGGCACCGGGACGACGACCGCCCAGGCGTCCGTGAAGGCCTGGCGCCTGCCGGCCGACGCGGACGTCGAGGCCGGCCCGGACGCGCTGGACTCCGTCGGCATCCCGCTCGGCAACCGGCTCGACGAGATCGGCGCCGAGATCCAGAAGGTGGTCGGGCTCGACCGGACGCAGTTCGTGCAGACGATCGTCCTGCCGCAGGGAGAGTTCGCGCATTTCCTGAAGTCCAAGCCCGAGGACCGCAAGGACCTGCTGCAGAAGATCTTCGGCACCGAGGTGTACGAGCGGCTGCAGAAGCGCCTCGTCGAGATGCGCCGCGAGAGCGACCGCGGCACCGACCACGCGCGCGCCATGCTCCGATCGGGGGCATCGGAGCTTGTCGGCGCAGCACGGCTGGTACCCGAGGACGGCGCCGTCGTTCGCTCCGCGGTCGAGGACGCGATGGCCTCGGCCGAGCTGGTCGAGTCCGTGACGGGAGTGGTCGGGTCGACGACGTCGATCCTCGCGTCGGCGGCCACAGAGGCCCGGTCGGCGGCTACCGCCGCTGAGGCGGTGTGGCTCGAGGCGCGTCGTCTGCTCGACGAGGCGGTGTCGGCGGCAGAGCTGCTCGCACGCCGTGACCGGTTGCGCCTGCGACGCATCGAGCTCGAGGCGTCCGCGGACCTGAACGCCCAGGCGGTGACCCGGTTGGGTCGCGCGCGCGCTGCGCAGGCCGTGCGGCCGCTGCTCGTCGGAGTCGACCGGGCTGCGACAGCGCTGGACGCCGCCGAGAAGTCGGTCCTCGCCGCACTCGACGCGGCACCGGCCGACCTCGGCGACGCGCCCGAGGGCAAGCTGCGCACGCACGTGCGCGCCGTGGGACGCGCCGCGGCCGACGATGCCGCGGCGCTCGGACGGCTGGTCGAGGTCGAGGCCGGTCTGGAGAAGCGCCGTCGTGCCCTGCGGGCGTCGCGAGCGGCGCTCGACGACCTGGCAGCGGCGCTCGCCGTCGATGACGCATGGCTGGCGGGCAGACCGGGGGCGCGCGCGGCGTTGCAGGTGTCGCTCGAGGCCGCACGGGCGCTCGCGGTCGAACGCGGGAACCGGTCGGGCGCCGTGACCGCTGCGTCTGCGGTGGTCGCCGCGCACGCCGAGCTGACGATCGCGCGAGCGGCGCTGGCGGTCGCCGTCGAGACGCGCGCTGCCGCCGCGGACCAGGCGAAGACCGCGCATGAGCGGGAGAGCACGCTGCGTCGCGCACGGATCGCCGGGCTGGCCGGGGAGATCGCGGCGAATCTGGCCGATGGTGACGCGTGCCCGGTCTGCGGGTCGGCGGAGCACCCGGACAAGGCGGTGCTCGGTGCGGGCCACGTGTCGGCGGCACAGGTCGACCAGGCCGAGGGCGAGCGCACCCGGGCCGAGTCGGTGCTCGTCGCCGCGTCGTCGCAGGTGAGCGTTCTGCAGGAGCGCGTCGACTCGCTCGGCGTGCGCGTGGGATCGGGCTCCGCCGCGGACGCCGAGGACGTGCTGGTCGCGGCAAGGACCGCGCTCGACGAGTCGCGGGCTGCCGAGGCGGAGGTCACCCGGCTGGTGCCGGTGCTCGACGGTTTCGACGAGCAGACGCGGTCACGCGAACGAAAGCGGGCGACGGACCAGGCGCAGCTCGCCGGAGACACAGCGACGCTCGACGTGACGCTGCACGATCTCGACGCCGCGGAGGCCGACGTCGTGACCGCACGGGGCGGGCACCCGACGGTCGCCGCGCGGCACTCCGAGCTGCTGGAGCGGTCCGCCGCCGCGGACGCGGTGCTCGAGGCGCTCGGCGAACGGACGGCCGCGCGGGACGAGTCGCGCCGTCGACAGGTCGAGCTGGCCGACGGGCTCGCCGAGCAGGGCTTCGACACCCCGCAGGAGGCGCAGGCGGCGCTGGTCGAGGCAGCCGTGCTGGCCGAGCTCGAGGCCGTCGTGACGGCGTACGCGACCGAGCTGGACCGCGTGACCACCGGCCTCGCCGAGCCGACGATCCTCGCGCTGGCCGACGACCTGGTGGTCGACGTCGAGAGCTGCCGGTCCGCCGAGGGGATCGCACGCGCCGCGTCCGACGAGGCCGCGGGTCTCGCTCGTGTCGCCGACGAACGCAGGACCGCGGCCCAGGCGGCAGGGGCGGACGTCGTCGGCGCGGCCCGCGTGCTGGCCGAGCGGATCGAGCAGGCCGGACCTGTCTCGCGGCTGGCTGACCTCGCATCCGGTGGGGGGAGCGACAACGCCCGCAGCCTCTCGCTGGCGACGTTCGTGCTGATGCGCCGGTTCGAGGACGTCGTCGCGGCGGCCAACGACCGGCTGCTGCTGGTCTCGGACGGCCGCTTCGAGCTGGAGCGCAGCGACGAGAAGGAGGACGTCCGGGCCCGGAACACCGGTATGGCGATGCGCGTCATCGACCACCGGACCGGCCGCCCTCAGGACCCGCGGCAGCTGTCCGGCGGCGAGACGTTCTACGTGTCGCTGTGCCTCGCTCTCGGCATGGCGGACGTGGTGACGGCTGAGGCCGGCGGGATCGACCTGGGCACCCTTTTCGTGGACGAGGGCTTCGGGTCGCTCGACGCACATACGCTCGACCAGGTGCTGGCCGCGCTCGGACGGCTGCGGGCCGGTGGCCGGGTTGTCGGGGTGGTGTCGCACGTCGAGACGCTCAAGCAGGCGATCCCCGACCGCATCGAGATCCGTCAGACCGCCGAAGGGCCGAGCACGCTCACGGTCCGCGCGGGCTGAGCAGTCCGCAGGGTTGATCGGTCTGCGTCACCAGGCCCAGCCGCGGGAGGCCAGCTCGACCTCTTCGCGGAACCGCTCGGCCCCGTCGCCCTTCGGGTGGTCCTCGACCTCGACACCGGCCATCTTGCACGCCTCGGCGAGCAGCTGGTCGTACGCGAGCTGCGAGGCGATGAGCCGCTCGGCACGGGCGAACGTGTGCGGGTCCAGCTCGAGGTCGCGCATGTGGTTCGCGACCGTGCTCAGGCGCGTCTGCAGGTGAAGGGTCTGGAACGGGTCGTAGACCGGCGGCCGCTCCCGGCGGAGCCGCGACGCGACGTGCTCCAGCCAGCCGGCCACGGCCCGCTCCCACCGGGCGGGCTCGTCGGGCGTGCCGATGATGCCCCAGGCCAGTCGGAAGATCAGGGCCGGGACGAAGAACAGGAAGACAAAGAGCACCAAGGTCACGGAGCGTCCTTCATCGCGCTTCCCGCCAGGTTATGTCGCCTGGTGTGACCTACGCCACAGCATTGGCGACCCAATGCTGAGGATCACCCAGGGCAGGCCACCGAGTCGGACACGTCGACGAGGGAGTCGACGTCGTCGACCGGCCGAGGGCCCTCCGCGAGCCTCGCGCGGCCGCGCGCAGCGAGCCCGAACGCGGGTACCGCAGAGTCGGCTGAGACCAGCGACTCGATGGGCAGGAGCGCCTCGAGCTCGTCGTCCACCGAGGCTGCCCCGATCGCGACGGCACCGGCTGTGCCGACCCGCAGGCTCGCTTCGTCGAAGGGGGCCGGCGCCCGCTTCCACGAGCGGCGGACGGCGAGCAGGAGCACCGCCGAGACCAGGATCACGCCGGCCATGACGGCGGTCATCGACTCGGCCGTCGGGGTTCCGCCGATGCTGGTCAGCGGGGCGATCAGGGCACCGAGCCCGAACTGCAGCGCGCCGAGGAGCGCAGCCGCCGACCCGGCGCGGTGCGGGTTGTTCGCCAGGGCGATGGCCGGCGCGGACGGCAGGACGAAGCCCGCAGTCCCGAGGGTGAGCACGAGCAGCGTCACGACGAGCCAGAGCGGTCCGTCGGCGAGCGTCGTCGCGAAGAGAGCGGACGAGAGGCCGAGACCGACGAGGACGGTGGCGCTGAGCACCTGCTCGGGCGTGAACCGGCCGACGAGCGCACCGTTGATCTGCGAGCCCACGGTGATCGCCACCGCGCCGCCGGCAAACACCCAGCCGAACTGCTGGGCCGTCATCCCGTAGCCGTCCTGGAACACGAACGTCGACGACGCGACGTACGTGAACATGGCGCCCAGGTAGAACGCGGACATGAGCGCGAGGCCGAGGAACGGCAGGTCGGTCAGCAGGTCGCGGTAGGTACGCAGCGCGCCGAGCGTCCCGCCCGTGCGCCGCAGCTCCTGCGGCAGCGTCTCCTTGAGCGCGAAGATCGAGACGACGAGCAAGGTCGCGCCGACGACGGCGAGGAAGACGAAGATCAGCCGCCAGGAGCCGAACCGGAGCAGCTGGGCACCGATGGTCGGGGCGAGGATCGGTGCCACACCGACGACGAGCATCAGTCGGGCCATCACCTTGGAGACCGCGAGCCCCTCGTACCGGTCCCGGACGATCGCCATCGACAGGACCATCCCGGCCGCGGCGCTAAACCCCTGGACGAACCGCAGGCCGGTGAAGAGCGTGATGTTGTCGGCGATCGCGAGGGCGACCGACACGACGACGTAGATGCTCAGCCCGGCCAGCAGGGGGCGTCGGCGGCCGTAGGCGTCGGAGATGGACCCGATGGTCAGCTGCCCGAGCGCGAGGCCCGCGAGCGACGCGGCGATGGTCAGCTGGACGGCGGCCGCGGGCGCGTTCAGGTCGTCGGCGATCTCGGGGAACGCCGCGAGGTAGGTGTCGAACGTCAGAGGGCCGACCGCGGTCAGCGCGGAGAGCAGGAGGACGAAGCCGACGCTCACGCGCGTCGCGGGGATCCGGGCCATAGGGGGTGCAAGGCGGTCGGCGTCGAGGATCTTCCAGCGACGTCCACTCTGTGGGACGCGCCAGGGGTCAGGTCTCGCGCTCAGATGCCGATAACAGTTCCTGTGACGAACCTCGAGGACGCCGACGCGCCGGCCCGCAGCTGGGACCGGTGGCGCATCGCCGGACTGGTCGGGCTCGCGGTCTCCGCGCTGCTCGGGCTGTCCCGAGGCCCGGGCGGGGCCCTGCTGTTCGTCTCCCTCTACCTGGGTGCGACCGCCGTCTGGACCCTCGTGCGTCAGCGGTCGTGGCTCGGGCCGATGGGCCGCCGTGCCGGCGTGCTGCTGTTGACGGCCGGTTTCGTCGGACTGGTCGTCGGGGCCGCGACGGCCACCCCGCCCGACGCTGCGCCGGATGCCGCGGCACCGAGCACACTCGCTCCGAGCGCACCGACGGCGACGAAGCCGACCGAGACGCGGAAGTCGATCGAGGAACAGGCCGTCGAGCTGCCCGAGCCCGAGCCGGCCCCGGTCGCCGACGTCGACGCCGTTGCGTCCGCCGCCCAGCCGCAGACCGCGCTCGCGGCGGCCCTCCTGCTCGAGGTCAAGGGGCGGGCGCCCAAGACGGGATACAGCCGTGAGGCCTTCGGGCAGGCGTGGAAGGACGTGGACCGCAACGGCTGCGACACCCGCAACGACGTCCTGCGCCGAGACCTCACGTCTCTCGTGGCGAAGCCGGGGACCCAGGACTGCGTGATCGCCGGGGGGACCTTGCAGGACCCCTACTCGGGCCGCGCGATCACCTTCGTGCGCGGTGAGCAGACGTCGGCCCAGGTCCAGGTCGACCACGTCGTCGCACTGTCGGACGCGTGGCAGAAGGGCGCTCAGGGCTGGGACGCGACGCGACGTGCTGCCTTCGCGAACGACCGGCTGAACCTGCTGGCGGTCGACGGGCCGCTCAACGCACAGAAGGGCGACGGCGACACCGCGACCTGGCTGCCGCCGAACAGGTCGTACCGGTGCGCGTACGTCGCGCGGCAGGTCGGCGTGAAGTACACCTACGGCCTGTGGGTCACGCAGGCGGAGCGCGACGCGATGGTGCGCGTCCTGTCGACCTGCCCGCTGGAGCCTCTGCCCACCGGTTCGTCGTTGCCGCCCGCTCCCGTCGCCCAGGCACCCGCGGCACCCGCGGTCGTCGCGCCCGCGCCGGCCCCCGCGCCGGCCGCGCCCGCCCCAGCCG
>NZ_JBFUKL010000006.1:0-228833 GCF_056400865.1 Cellulomonas sp. P4_H4 | reverse complement strand
CCCTCGCAGCTGACCGGTACTAATAAGCCGACAACTTCATCACATTCATTCAAGTCAATGTGCTACGCGTCCACTGTGCGGTTCCCGAGAGACGAACGGGAACCCGTTTGACAACTCGACAACGTTACGGCGGTCATAGCGAAGGGGAAACGCCCGGTCCCATTCCGAACCCGGAAGCTAAGCCCTTCAGCGCCGATGGTACTGCACTCGCCAGGGTGTGGGAGAGTAGGACGCCGCCGGACATCATTCGGGAAAGCCCACCCCTTCGGGGGTGGGCTTTTCCTGTTTCTGCAGGTCGTCGACCGGTGGCCGGCGGATTGGATGTGCCGTTGTCGCGGCCATTGTTCGGTCGGCTGAGAGCCGTCATGGTGCGCGCGATCCGGGTGGCTCTGGTCAGTGCGTCGCGAGAAGCTGTTCGACCGCGTCGGCGAGCTCTGCGACCGGGTGGCGGCCGTCGAGCTCCATGTCAGCGCCCACGCGGAGGAGCGGTTCGACCGTCGTGACGTAGCGGGCGATGTCTGCGCGTTCCTGTGACGACTTTCCGTACGGGTTGTTGGTCCGGTCGGCCACGCGCTGCAGGAGCACCTCGAGGGGAGCGCTCAGCAGGACGACGTGCTCGAACCGGTCGTAGAAGCGGCCCTGGTTCTCCACCGTTCCCCCGACGACGATGTCTGGGTGGGTGTCGAGCAGGTGCGCGATCCGCGGTTCGTCCCAGGTGCCGTCGGGCGAGATCCAGCTGCCCTCGTCGGTCTCGATGCACTCGTGGCCACGCCGGCGTAGCTCGTCGAGAAGCGTCGTCTTTCCGGCACCGGACATGCCGGTGAGCAGGATCCGCGGCATGTGATGCGGTCAGCTGCTGGCTTCGAAGACCACGACTCCGAGCGGGGGGACGCGGATCGAGGCCGAGGCGGGTCGACCGTAGTGCGCGACGTCCTCGGCCTGGATCTCGCCGAGGTTGCCCACCCCGGAGCCTCCGTAGGCCTCGGAGTCGGAGTTGTAGATCTCGCGCCACGTCCCACCCTGCGGCAGGGCCAGTCGGTACTGCTCGTGCGGGATGCCGGCGAAGTTGACGACGACCGCCACCGGTGGCACGCCGAGGCCCTTGCGGAGGTAGGCGAGCGTGTTGCGGAAGGCGTCGTCGGAGTCGATCCACTCGAAGCCCTCGGGGCTGTGGTCGAGCTGCCAGAGCGCAGGGGTCTCGCGGTAGACGCGGTTCAGGTCTGCGACGGACCGCAGGACGCCCTGGTGGGCGGGGTCGTTCAGGGCGTGCCAGTCGAGCGAGCGCGACTCGGCCCACTCGGTCTGCTGGGCGAACTCGCTGCCCATGAAGAGCAGCTGCTTGCCGGGGTGCGTCCACTGGTAGCCGAGCAGCAGTCGGACCCCTGCCAGCTTCTGCCAGTGGTCGCCGGGCATCCGCTCGTAGAGGGAGCCCTTGCCGTGCACGACCTCGTCGTGGCTGATGGGCAGCACGAACCGCTCGGAGTACGCGTACACCATCGAGAACGTGACCTCGTTGTGGTGGTAGCGCCGGTGCACGGGCTCCTCGGCCATGTAGCGGAGGGTGTCGTTCATCCAGCCCATGTTCCACTTCAACCCGAACCCGAGGCCGTTGCCGTCGGTCGGGGCGGTGACGCCGGGCCAGGCGGTGGACTCCTCGGCGATCATCATGATCCCGGGCGTGCGGCGGTAGGCCGTGGCATTGGCTTCCTGGAGGAACGAGATGGCGTCCAGGTTCTCGCGGCCGCCGTACTGGTTGGGCCGCCACTGGCCGGCCTTGCGGGAGTAGTCGAGGTAGAGCATCGACGCGACGGCATCGACGCGCAGGCCGTCGACGTGGAACTCCTCGAGCCAGTACGTCGCGTTGGCTACGAGGAAGTTGCGGACCTCGGCGCGGCCGAAGTTGAAGACGTAGGTACCCCAGTCCGGGTGCTCGCCGAGCAGCGGGTCCGGGTGCTCGTACAGGGAGGTGCCGTCGAAATGGGCCAGGGACCACTCGTCCTTGGGGAAGTGGGCGGGCACCCAGTCGACGATGACGCCGATCCCCGCGCGGTGCAGGGTGTCGACGAGGTACCGGAAGTCGTCGGGGTGGCCGAACCTGGAGGTGGGCGCGTAGTACGACGACACCTGGTAGCCCCACGAGCCTCCGAACGGGTGCTCGGCCACGGGGAGCAGCTCGATGTGCGTGAAGCCCAGCGACAGCACGTGCTCGGTGAGCTGGTGCGCGAGGTCGCGGTACGACAGCCCGACGCGCCACGAGCCGAGGTGCACCTCGTAGACGCTGATCGGGGCCGTGTGCGGGTCGCGCGAGGTCCGGGAGGTGATCCAGTCCTGGTCGTTCCAGACGAATCCCTCCTCGATGACGACGGAGGCTGTCGCGGGAGGGATCTCGGTGCCACGAGCCAGCGGGTCGGCCTTCTGCCGCCACGAGCCGTCCTGGCCGAGGATCTCGAACTTGTACCGCGCGCCTGCGCGAACACCGGGAGCGAAGATCTCCCAGATGCCGCTGTCGCCGAGCGATCGCATGGCGTGCGACGCGCCCTGCCAGTAGTTGAAGTCGCCGACCACGCGGACGGCTCGGGCATTGGGAGCCCAGACGGCGAAGGACGTGCCGCTGACCTCACCGAGCTCGCCCGGGTAGGTGCGCACGTTGGCGCCGAGGACGGTCCACAGGGTCTCGTGGCGGCCTTCGCGGACGAGGTGGCGGTCGAGCTCCTGCACCGTGGGCAGGAACCGGTACGGGTCGTCGGCGACCGTGGTCAGTGCGTCGTACGTGACCTCGAGCCGGTAGTCGGGCACCTCGGCGACCGGCAGCACCGCCACCCAGATGCCGTCCTGCTCGTGACGAGCCGGGATCCGTCCGGACGCGGTCACCACGACGACCGCGTCGGCGAGCGGCCGAAGCGTGCGGATCGTGATGCCACTGCCGCCGGCGTGTGGACCAAGCACGTCATGTGGCGCGTACGACGCGCCGAACGCGACGGTGCGCAGCACGTCTGTGTCGACAGGGACCGGGGACGGTGCGGCCGGGCTCATCCCCCTACCCAACCACCCGCGAGGCGTTTGCGCAGGTCCGTAGCCTGAGTGACCTGCGACACCTGGTCGGAGACCCGGGTTCAGCGGTCACCTGGGCAGCGTGCCCGTGAGGCGCTCCAGGCCCGCGATCGGGATGGGTATCCAGGCAGGACGGTTGCGAGACTCGTACACGACCTCGTACAGGGTCTTGTCGAGCTCGAGCGCCCGCAGGAAGGTCGTCTGGTCGCCGGGGCCGTACCCGGCCAGCAGCCCTTCGCGCGCTTCCGAGGTCCACTGCGCGGCGGCGTCCCCGGTCAGCCCACCGACCGCGGCCGCATAGTCGATGGACCGGAGCAGGCCGGCCACGTCCCGCACCGCGAGGTCCGGCCTCGTGCGCTGTGCCAGGGGCGCGAGCGGCTCGCCCTCGAAGTCGGTGATGAACCACGTCCCGTGCGAGCGGAGCACCTGGCCCAGGTGGAGGTCGCCGTGCACGCGCTGCCGTGGGGGAGCGGTGGGCAGGCTGCGGACCTCGGCCACGGTGCTCGCGACCCCGTCGGCGAACCGGGCCAGGGAGGGCACTGCCGAGAGCGCCCAGGCGAAACGGTTCTCCAGGGCCCGTGCGACCTCTTCCGTCGAGGACGGTGAGTCGCCGTACGCCTCGACGAGCGCCTCGTGCATCCCGCGCGTCACCGAGCCGAGGGCAGTGGCGGGGCCGACGAAGGACTCGCCGCGGCGCGCGACCTCACAGGCCAGCTCGAAGCCGTCCTCCGCAGCGTCCACGAACGAGGCGAGCACGCCCAGGTAGCCCGGCTCGTCGGCACCCGGCCAGGTCGCCTGCAGCCACGCGAGCGGCGCAGGGACGTTCGGCCACCCCGTGGCGACGAGCCGTCGCGGGACGTCGACGTCGGGGTTCTCCCCGGGCGCGATCGCCCGCAGGACCTTGAGGATGCCGTCGCCGACGACCACCGAGGTGTTCGACTGCTCGCCGCTGATCATGCGGGCCGTCGACGGGTCGGCATCGATTCCTGGCCCGTCGGCCGCTGCGAGCCAGGCCCGCAGGAACGACGGGTGCGCTGCGCCGTCGAACAGGGGGAGACCGTCCAGCAATCCGACGACGTCGGCACCGGAGTCGTCGGTCTCGTCCGCCGACCCGCGGACCAGCGGGACCTGCAGCACCACGTCGATCGAACCCGCGCGCACGCGGACCAGCAGGATGCGCACGTCGTCGGCAAGGTCGATGCCCCCCACGACCGACAGGTCCGCCGGGACGTTCTTCGCCGGGTACCACCGCCGCTTCGGCAACCACTCCCGGACCGCCTCCAGGAGTCGGTCGTCGTCGGGCGTGATCCGGGCGGTGAGTGTCATGGTGACGTCAGTTCCAACCAGTAGAAGTCGCGCGATCCCAAGGTGAACGAGCAGGTCCCGTCGGGTCCGACGGCCGGGAAGTCAGCCCCGCCGAACACGTCGTGCATGGCCCAGCCGACGCGGCTGGACAGGGTGATCGTCGCGGCGCGCGCGGTCGCGGCCATGTTCGCGACGACCAGCAGCGTCTCGCCGGGGGTGTGCCGACAGAAGGCCAGGACCGAGTCGTTGTCGCTGGCCAGGACCTCGAACTCGCCGGCTCCCAGGGCGGGGTGCTGGCGGCGGACCGTGAGCATGCCGCGCACCCAGTGCAGCAGCGAGGTGGGCTGGGCCAGCTGCGCCTCGACGTTGGTGTGGCTGTAGTGGTGCACGAGCGACTGGACCAGCGGGAGATAGAGCTTGCCGGGGTCGGCGGTCGAGAAGCCCGCGTTGCGGTCCGGGGTCCACTGCATCGGTGTACGGACCGAGTCGCGGTCCGGCAGCCAGATGTTGTCGCCCATCCCGATCTCGTCGCCGTAGTACAGGCACGGGCTGCCGGGCAGGGACAGCAGCAGAGCGTGCGCGAGCTCGATCTCCTTGCGGGAGTTGTCGAGCAGCGGGGCGAGGCGTCGTCGGATCCCCACGTTGGCGCGCATCCGGGAGTCGGGCGCGTACCAGCCGTACATCGACGCGCGTTCTTCGGTGGACACCATCTCGAGGGTCAGCTCGTCGTGGTTGCGCAGGAACGTGCTCCACTGCGCACCGTTCTTCGGGATCGGCGGGGTGTCGGCCAGGATCTCGGTGATCTGCGTGGCCCGCTGGTCGCGGATGCCGTAGTAGATGCGCGGCATCACCGGGAAGTGGAAGCACATGTGGCACTCGGGCTCGTCGTCGGTGCCGAAGTAGTGCACGACGTCCTCGGGCCACTGGTTGGCCTCGGCCAGCATGATCCGGCCGGGGAACTCCTCGTCGAGCATCCGCCGGACCGTCCGCAGGAACGCGTGCGTCTCGGGGAGGTTCTCGCAGTTGGTGCCCTCGGCCTCGAACAGGTACGGCACCGCGTCGAGCCGGAAGCCGTCGACCCCGAGGCCCAGCCAGAACCGGCCGACGTCGAGCATCGCCTCGACGACCCGGGGGTTCTCGAAGTTCAGGTCGGGCTGGTGGCTGAAGAACCGGTGCCAGAAGTACTGGCGACGGACCGGGTCGAAGGTCCAGTTGGACGTCTCGGTGTCGACGAAGATGATGCGCGCGTCCTGGTAGCGCGTGTTGTCGTCGGACCACACGTAGAAGTCGCCGTAAGGACCCTCGGGGTCGGAGCGTGACGCCTGGAACCACGGGTGCTGGTCGCTCGTGTGGTTCATCACGAGGTCCACGACGATCCTCATGCCGCGGGCGTGCACCTGCTCGATGAGCTCCGTGAAGTCGGCCATCGTGCCGTACTGGGCGGCGACCGCGGTGTAGTCGGCCACGTCGTAGCCGCCGTCGCGCAGCGGGCTGGGGTAGAACGGCGGGAGCCACAGGCAGTCGATGCCGAGCCACTGCAGGTAGTCCAGCCGGTCGATCAGACCGCGGAGGTCGCCGCTGCCGGCACCTGAGGAGTCGGCGAACGTGCGGAGCATGACCTCGTAGAACACCGCGGTGCGGTACCACTCCGGATCCTGCACGAGGCCCGACTGCTCGGTCGTGGTGGGCAGGGGGAGGTGCCGGCTCGGCAGCGAGAGCTGCGACGTGATGGGCGGCGGCTCGCGAACCCTCCGGACCGAGTCCGTCATGGCGTCACCAGACGGATGACGTGCGCCGCACGGACGGCAGGGTCAAGCCGCACGAAGGCGGGGGACGACCACTCGTAGGCCTCGTCGGACAGCACGTCGTGCGCGACGACCGTGCGTCCCGGCGCGATGCCGAGCGCGGCGAGGTCCAGCTCGACCCATGCCTCTCGGGGCGCGGACGTGTCCAGGTTGACGATGACGAGGATGGTGTCGTCGCGACCGGTGGGCGAGTGGTCGGCCGACAGGTGTCGTGAGAACGCCACGATCGCGTCGTCGGACGTCGAGTGGATGCGCAGGTTGCGCAGCTGCTGCAGCGCGGGGTGGTTGCCGCGGATCTCGTTGAGCCTGCCCAGCAGCAGGTTGATACCGATGGGGTCGGCGACAGCCCACATGCGGGGCTTGAACTCGTACTTCTCGTTGTCGATCTGCTCGTCGACGCCCGGTCGCGGGACGTTCTCGACCAGCTCGTAGCCCGAGTAGATGCCCCACGTCGGCGCACCGAGGGCGGCCAGGATCGCCCGCACCGCGAAGCCCCGCACGCCCGTGGCCTGCAGGTACGGCGGCAGGATGTCGTGCGTCGTCGGCCAGAAGCTCGGCCGCATCCAGCTCCCCTGCTCGCCCGACACCTCGGCCAGGTACTCGACGATCTCGGTCTTGGTGTTGCGCCAGGTGAAGTACGTGTACGACTGGTGGAAGCCGATCTTGGCCAGCGTCTGCATCATCGCCGGCCGCGTGAACGCCTCGGACAGGAAGATGACGTCGGGGTGGTCCGCCTTCACGGAGGCCAGGATCCGCTCCCAGAAGTCGAGCGGCTTGGTGTGCGGGTTGTCCACGCGGAAGAGCGTCACGCCGTGGTCGATCCAGACCTGCAGCACCCGGCGGATCTCGTGGTAGATGCCCTCGGGGTCGTTGTCGAAGTTCAGCGGGTAGATGTCCTGGTACTTCTTCGGCGGGTTCTCGGCGTACGCGATCGTGCCGTCCGCGCGCGTGGTGAACCACTCGGGGTGCGAGGTGACCCAGGGGTGGTCAGGCGAGCACTGCAGCGCGACGTCGAGCGCGACCTCCATGCCGAGCGCACGGCTCTGAGCTACGAAGAAGTCGAAGTCCTCGAACGTGCCCAGCGAGGGCTCGATCGCGTCGTGCCCACCGTCCTTCGAACCGATGGCGTACGGCGATCCTGGGTCGCCCGGCTCGGCGTCGAGCGCGTTGTTGCGGCCCTTGCGGTGCGTGGTGCCGATGGGGTGCACGGGTGTCAGGTAGACCACGTCGAAGCCCATCCCCGCGATCCGGGGCAGGTCGAGCGCGGCCGTGCGCAGCGTGCCGGTCGTCCAGCTGTTCGTGTAGTAGTCGTAGGTCGCACCCGCCGAGCGCGGGAAGAACTCGTACCACGCGCCGGCAAGAGCCAGGGGCCGGTCCACGACGAGCGGGTACGACGGTGACGCCGACAAGGCCTCCCGGATCGGATGCGCGTCGAGCGCCGACCGCACGTCCGACGTCAGTCCCGCGGCGAGGCGGTCGCCCGGCGGCCTGGTGAGGTCCCGCAGTCCGGCGACCGCGTCGAGCAGCACCGACGCGATGCCCTTCGCGCCCTTGCGGCGGCTGGCCTTCTCGAGCAGCAGCGCACCCTCCGCGAGCATGAGCTCGACGTCGACGCCCGCCTCGACCTTGATCGACGCGTCGTGCGCCCACGTGCCGTACGGGTCGGACCATCCCTCGACGCGGAACGTCCAGGTGCCCGTGCTCGTCGGGACGACGCGTGCCTCGAACCGGTCGAGCCCGGGCGCGATGTCCACCATCCGGGCGCTCGCGCGGTCGACGCCGGTCGGGTCGGTGAGCACGACCGTCGCGCCGACGGCGTCGTGCCCCTCGCGGAACACCGTCGCGCGAATGGGGACCGCCTCGCCGACGACGGCCTTCGCGGGGAACCGCCCGGCTTCGGCGACGGGCGATACGTCCACGACAGGGATGCGGCCGATGTTGGAGACCGTCGGGGGGTTCTTGCCGACGGGTCCGGAGGAAGTCGTCACAGTCCCGAACCTAGCCGCAGGTCCAGGTGGCGGGCATCTGGAGGCGCGACTTTGGGATGCGTGCCGTGCCACGCGTCTCAGCGCAGCTGCGCCGCCAGCGCACGCCCCGTGGTGCGCCCCGTGAACAGGCAGCCCCCCAGGAACGTGCCTTCGAGGGCGCGATGACCGTGCACGCCGCCACCGCCGAAGCCCGCGGCCTCCCCGACGGCCCACAGGCCGGGCAGCACGTCGCCGTCCGGACGCAGGACACGACCCTCGAGGTCGGTGTGGAGGCCACCGAGCGTCTTGCGCGTGAGGACCGACAGGCGGACCGCGAGCAGGGGGCCGTGCGCCGGGTCGAGCAGGCGGTGCGGCTTCGCCACGCGGATCAGGCGGTCGACGACGAAGCGACGGGCCATCGCGGTCGCGACGACCTGCGGGTCCTTGCCCAGACCCGTGGTGACCTGCTGGTCGCGAGCCTCGATGAGCTGCTGGAGCGCCGCAGCGTCGATCCGGTCGGTGCCGGACAGCGCGTTCATCTTCGCGGCCAGCTCCGTCGGGCTGTCCGCCCAGAGGAACTCGTCGGACTTCTCGGCGAACGTCTCGACCGGTCCGACGGCACCCGGCTTGACCCGGTCGAGCAGCAGGCGCAGGTCCTTGCCGGTCAGATCGGGGTTCTGCTCGGACCCGGACAGGGCGAACTCGGCGCCGAGGATCGTCTTGTCGAGCACGAACCACGAGTGGTCGTCGCCGCGCGCGGTGAGGTGCTGCAGCGCGCCGAGCGAGTCGAACCCGGGGAAGAGCGGCGCGGGGAGCCGGTTGCCGTCCGCGTCGAGCCACAGCGAGCTGGGTCCGGCGAGGATGCGGATGCCGTGCCTGCGCCACACGGGCGAGTGGTTGGTGATGCCCTCGGGGTAGTGCCACATGCGGTCCTCGTGCACGACGGCGGCGCCCGAGTCGCGGGCCGCCTCGATGCCCGAGCCGTCCACGTGGTCGGGCACGCCCGACAGCATCCTGGCCGGCAGGGCGCCCGCGGACGGCAGCCACCTGGCGCGCACGAGATCGTGGTTCGCGCCGATGCCGCCGGTCGCGATGACGACGTCGGTCGCGTCGAGCTCGAACGGGCGGACCACGGTGCGGGTGCTCGGCACCGCGCGGTCGACGCCGTCGGACGCGAGCACGTCACCGCGCACACCCGTGACGACGCCGTCGGTCGTGACCAGACCCGTGACACGGTGCCGGAACCGCACGTCCACCAGCCCCGCGCGTCGAGCGTCGAGCAGCGCGCGGACGAACGGCTCGAGGATCCCCGGGCCCGTGCCCCACGTGACGTGGAAGCGCGGGACGGAGTTGCCGTGCCCGCCTGCCTCGTACCCACCGCGCTCGGCCCACTGCACGAGGGGGAACCAGCGCACGCCTTGGTCGGCGAGCCACGAGCGCATGTCCCCCGCGGCGAACGACACGAACCCCTCGGCCCACGCGCGGCCCCAGCGGTCGTGGTCGCCGAACTGCGCCGACCCGAACCAGTCGGCCAGGGCGAGCTCGGCCGAGTCCTTGACTCCCAGGCGACGCTGCTCGGGGGAGTCCACCAGGAACAGCCCGCCGAACGACCAGAACGCCTGCCCGCCCAGCGAGGCTGAGTTCTCGGCGTCGAGCAGCGTGACGTGCCGGCCGGCGGCAACGAGCTCGGCGGTGGCGACGAGCCCGGCGAGGCCCGCGCCGACGACAACGACGGTGTTGGTCATGGGCGTCACGGTACGCGTCTGGACGGATGTCCAGGAAGTTAGCCGAGCACGTACACCCGCATGCTCATGGGCTCGATCACGGTCGCCTCGCCCGGTTCGGCGTGCAGCCCGCCTTCGATGGCCGCAGCGGCCTCCTCGTTCGGGTGCTCCCAGACCGAGTCCCACGCGAGGCGCCACCGACCGCCGTGGTCGTCGGCAAGGACGAGGTGCATCGCGTCGAGCGACCCGTTGATCACCAGCAGGACGGTGTCCGCGTCCGGCCCCTTCGTGCTGCGGACCATCTGGAGCGTGCGCACCGACGGGTCGTGCCAGCGGGCGTGGTCGAACGGGATGCCGAGCGCGTCGTACCAGGCCAGGTCCGGTCTCGTGTCCGCCGCGTCCGACCGGCCGGAGAAGAACTCCTCGGCGCGCAGCGCGGGGTGCTCGCGACGGAGCAGGAGCAGCCAACGGGCCGTGGCGAGCATGTCCTTGCGCCATGGCAACAGGTCCCAGCGCATCCAGGAGATCTCGGAGTCCTGGCAGTAGGCGTTGTTGTTGCCCTGCTGCGACCGGCCCATCTCGTCGCCGGCCGTGATCATGGGGACCCCCGCGGCGAGCACGAGCGTGGCGAACAGGTTGCGGATCGACCGGCGGCGCAGCGGCACGATGTCGGCCGCGGGGGACTCCCAGCCGACCGGCCCCTCGATGCCGTGGTTCCACGACCGGTTGTCGTCGGACCCGTCCCGGTTGTGCTCGCCGTTGCCCGCGTTGTGCTTGTGGTCGTACGCCACCAGGTCGGCCATGGTGAAGCCGTCGTGCGCCGTCACGTAGTTGACGGACGCGACCGGCCCGCGGGACAACGGCGGGTCGCTGTGCCCGAACAGGTCGACCGACCCGGACAGGCGCGTCGCCAGGTCGCGCACACGGTGACCGGGCAGGCCGTGCGCGGCGCGAGCAGGGTCGGCGAGCCAGAACGAGCGGACCGCGTTGCGGAACCGGTCGTTCCACTCGCCGAACGGCTCGGGGAACTGACCCGTGCGCCAGCCGCCGGGGCCCACGTCCCAGGGCTCGGCGATCAGCTTGAGCCCGTGCAGGGTGGGGTCGGTCGACATGGCGACCAGCGCGGGGTGGTCGGGGGAGTAGCCGCCTCCGTCGCGACCCAGCGTGACGGCCAGGTCGAACCGGAAGCCGTCGACGCCCACGACGTCCGCCCAGTACCGCAGCGAGTCCATGGTCATCCGGACCACCTCGGGGCGGCGGAAGTCCAAGGTGTTGCCGGTGCCGGTCACGTCGTCGAGCGCGGCGGGCGCTCCGCCGAGGTGCGCGTAGTACGCCGAGCTGTCGAGGCCGCGCCACGAGACGTGCTGGCCGGGCAGGCCGCCCTCGCACGTGTGGTTGTAGACCACGTCGAGCAGCACCTCCAGCCCCGCCTCGTGCAGCGCGTGCACCGCGGTGCGCAGCTCGTCGAGCACGGCGGCGGGACCGGCGGCACGCGCCGCGGCCGTGGCGTAGTCCGCGTGCGGGGCGAAGAAGCCGAGCGTGCTGTAGCCCCAGTAGTTGCTCAGGCCCTTCTCGATGAGGTGCGGCTCCGAGGCGAACGCGTGGATGGGCAGCAGCTCGATCGCCGTCACGCCGAGACCGAGCAGGTGGTCGACCACCGACGGGTGCGCCAGCCCGGCGTAGGTGCCCCGGAGCTCCTCGGGCATGCGGTCCGAGAGCAACGTCAGACCGCGGACGTGGGCCTCGTAGATCACGGTCCGCGACCACGGCACCCACGGACGGTTGCTCGTCGGGTCAGGGCTGGTCAGCTCGCGGGGATCGACGACGACGGACAGCGGGACGAAGCCGGCCGAGTCGATCTCGCTCGCATCGCCGTAGGGGTTGCCCACCAGTCGCTCGTCGACGACGTGCCCGTAGGTCTCCGGGCCGTAGCCGAGCTCGCCCACGAGGCCGCGGGCGTACGGGTCGACCAGCAGCTTGGCGGGGTTGTAGCGATGCCCCGCGGCGGGCTCCCACGGACCGTGAGCGCGGAACCCGTAGCGCTGGCCCGCGACTACGCCCGGGACGCTCGCGCTGAACACTCCGTGCACCGGCCCCTCGAGACGGACGCGACGTTCCTTGGTCCCGTCGAACAAGCACAGATCGACCGCGGTCGCGTGCGCGGCGTACACGGCGACGTCCACGCCTTGGTCGGTCACGTGCACGCCGAGGTGCGGGGGGCGACGGCGTGGGGAAGGCGAGGTCACCTCGACATTGTGGGGGAACCTGCGCGTACTTGTGCGACCGGCATGTTTCCGGCAGGCGACACAGGCGCCTTGTGCACCCGCCGCGGCAGGTAACCTTCCGCGGGTGAGGATCGTCGTGTGCGTGAAGCATGTCCCGGACATCCAGTCGGAGCGGGCACTGGGCCCCGACAACCGCGTGGTGCGGGACGGGGGTGACGGAACCATCAACGAGCTCGACGAGAACGCCCTCGAGGCGGCCATCGCGCTCGTCGAGGCGAACGACGGTTCCGTCGTCGCCCTGACCGTCGGTCCCGACGACGCGGCCGACGCCGTGCGCCGTGGGCTGCAGCTCGGTGCCCAGGAGGCCGTGCACGTCGTCGACGACGCCATCGGGGGGTCCGACGCCGTCGGCACGGCCCGTGTGCTGGCCGCCGCGATCAAGCACCTGGACGCGCAGGAGCCGGTGGACCTCGTCCTCACGGGCATGGCCGGCCTCGACGCGCTCACCTCGCTGCTGCCGACCGCGATCGCCGAGCTGCTCGACCTTCCGGCGCTGCCGCTGGCCGCCGAGCTCACGGTCGACGTCGACGCCCGCACGGTGCGCGTCCGGCGGAACCTGGACCACGCCTCGGAGGTGCTCGAGGCCTCCCTGCCCGCCCTCGTCTCGGTCACCGACCAGGCCAACGAGCCGCGCTACCCCGGCTTCAAGGGCATCATGGCCGCCCGCAAGATCCCGATCACGACCCTGACGCTGGCGGACCTCGACGTGGACGCCTCGAGCGTCGGCTCGCTCGGGGCCCGCACAGAGGTGCTCGACGCCGCCGCCCGACCGCCGCGCGAGAACCGCGTGCTGATCAACGACACCGGTGACGCCGGCGTCCGGCTCGCCGCGTACCTCGTCGACAACCAGCTCGTCTGACCTTCCAGAACAGGACCCTGCTGTGACCGTCGCCGCACACCCGCCCGTGCTCGTCCTCCTCGACCACACCGAGTCCGGCGCCCTGCGCTCTCCGGTCCGTGAGCTGCTGACGCTGGCCCGCGAGCTGGCGGGCGGCGAGGCCGTGCACGCGGCCTGGGCGCTGGACGGAGTCGAGCCGTCGGCCGAGGTCGTCGCCGAGGTGGCGTCGCTCGGTGCCACCCACGTGCACCGGCTGGCCGCGGACGCCGACCTGCACCTGTCCGCCGTGCTCGCCGAGGCGCTCGCCTCGCTGCTCGACTCCACGGGCGCCGGTCTGCTGCTGCTCGAGGCGTCGTTCGAGAACTCGGAGGCGGCTGCCCGCCTCGCGATCGCGACCGGAGCCGGCGTCGTCACGGACGCCGACACGTTGTCCCTGGTCGACGGCCGGTTCGTCGCGGCCAAGACCGTCTTCGCCGGCACCTGGACCACGTCGTGCGCGATCACGGCGCCGCTCGCGGTCGTCACCGTCAAGCCCAACAGCGTCGTGGTCTCGACCGTCGACGGCGGTGCGCCGGTCGTCACGGAGCACGCGGTGACCGTGAGCGACAAGGCGCGCCGGGTCGTGCTGGTCGAGCGGACCGTGCGCCCCGAGAGCGGCCGCCCCGACCTGGGCAGCGCGAGCATCGTCGTGGCCGGGGGACGCGGCACCGAGGGCGACTTCTCGCTCGTCGAGGAGCTCGCCGACGTGATCGGCGGCGCTGTCGGCGCGACGCGCGTGGCCACCGACGAGGGCTGGATCGGGCACGACGCGCAGATCGGCCAGACCGGCGTCACCATCGCGCCCAAGCTCTACGTCGGCATCGGTGTCTCCGGTGCGGTGCACCACCGCGGCGGCATGCAGGCCTCCGGCACGATCGTCGCGGTCAACTCCGACCCCGACGCCCCGATCTTCGAGATCGCGGACTTCGGCGTCGTCGGCGACCTGTTCACGGTCCTGCCGCAGGCCGTCGCGGAGATCCGTCGCCTGAAGGGTTGAGCCGATCCGGGGAACCGGCTGACGGCGCACGCATCCCTCCGCTACGGTGCGGCTCAGTTCCGCGTGATCGTCGCGTCGGAGCCTGACCAGGGGGGCACCGTGCTGCGCGTTCTGCCGTATGTCATCGAGATCGCGCTGCTGGTCTACTGCCTGATCGACTGCATCCAGACGGACGAGTCGCGGATCCGGAACCTGCCCAAGATCGCGTGGGTGTTCGTCATCATCATCCTGCCGATCATCGGGTCGATCGCCTGGCTCGTCGCGGGACGGCCCGAGCACTCGTCACGTGGGCGCCAGGTGCCGTGGCCGTCGACCCGGACCGCCGGGTACCCCGAGTACGAGCGGCCGCGCTACGGCTCGCCGGACGACGACCCGGAGTTCATCGCGAGCGTGAAGCGGTCCGACGACGACCACGAGAAGATGCTGCGCGACTGGGAGCAGCAGCTGCGTGAGCGTGAGTCGAAGCTCCCCAAGGACGACGAGGACCGCTAGCCCGCTCGAGCGGTCAGGACAGGTCGCGCAGCCAGCGCAGCGTCGCGACCGCCTGGGCGGCCTGGAAGCGACGCAGGTTCGGGATGCCCAGCGGCGCGGGCTGGCGCGAGCCCCACGCGAAGTACCCGGCGAGGCCGGCGAGAGCCGCGCGCAGCTCGTCGTCGTGCACCCCGTCGGAGACCGCGTGGCTGCGGAAGTTCTTGGCCGCGTCGCCACCTCCCTGCAGCGCGACGCTCGGGAGCATGAAGGCGAGGTCGAGCCAGGGCGCGCCCACGCTGGCGTGCGGCCAGTCGATCAGCCAGACGCGGTGGTTCTGGTCGGGGTCGATCAGGACGTTGTCAGCGCGCAGGTCTCCGTGCACGAGCGCGTCGCCCGAGCACACGCGCAGCGACTCCTGCTCCCAGAGGACGAGCTGCTCGCGGTTGTCGAGCGCCCACCGGCCGAGCTCGCCACCCACCTCGGCGTAGCCCTCCTGGACGACGTCGTCGAGCGCGGTGAGCTTGCGCCACCCGGTGAAGTCCTCGGCGAGCTGGTCGTCGGTGCGGGGCAGGTGGTGCCCGGGCAACGGCTCCGCGTCTGCGAGCGCTCCCAGCGCGTCGGCGACGGCCTCCAGGTCTGCGGGCTTCCAGGGCAGCTCGGGGGAGCGGCCGTGCACGACCTCGAACCCGAGGATCACCCAGTCGTCGTCGTCGGACGACCACAGCAGCGGCGGCGCGGGCACCTGCGGGGGAAGGCTGTGCGCGACGCGGATCTCGGCGCGGGCGAGGTCGGGAGACAAGGGGTTCTGCTCCCCGGAGACCGCCTTGACGAAGACGCCCCGCCCGTCGGCCAGCTCGAGGACCGCCGCGAAGCCCGGGCTGAAGCCGCTGGTGGCGCTGATCTCGGCGGTGACCTGGGAGCCCGCGAGCTCCGCGATCCGGGTCCGGATGTGCCGGGGGAGGTCGCGCCAGTCCAGACGCTGGCCACTGAAGGCAAGCGGCAGGGCGATGACGTCGTCGGCACTCACGCGCACATCCTGCCAGGTGAAGTCGGGACGCTGACGGGCCATCCCACCTACCGGCTGCACAGGTGGGCTCGGATCCGTTCGTAGACTGGGCGCGTGAGCGTGTATCTCGACCATGCGGCGACCACGCCCATGCTCCCGGAGGCCACGCGGGTGCTCACCGAGCAGCTCGCGCGCACGGGCAACCCGTCGTCGCTGCACGCGTCCGGTCGGGCCGCGCGGCGCGTCGTCGAGGAGTCGCGCGAGTCGCTCGCCGCATCCCTGGGGGCACGCCCCAGCGAGGTCGTCTGGACCGGCGGCGGGACCGAGGCGGACAACCTCGCCGTCAAGGGTCTGTTCTGGGGCCGACGAACCCACGACCTGCGACGACGCCGGATCCTCGTCTCGGCGGTCGAGCACCACGCGGTCCTCGACCCGGCCTTCTGGATGGCCGAGCACGCCGGTGCGGAGCTGGTGCTCCTGCCGGTCGACGCGGACGGCGTGCTCGTCGTCGACGCCCTGCACGAGGAGCTGGCCGCGCACGCCGACGAGGCGGCCCTGATCTCGGTCATGTGGGCCAACAACGAGGTCGGCGCGCTGCAGCCGCTGGCCGACGTGGTCGCGCTCGCGCACCAGTTCGGCGTGCCCGTGCATGCCGACGCCGTGCAGGCCGTCGGGCAGGTCCCCGTCGACTTCGGGGCGTCCGGGCTCGACGCGATGACGCTCACCGGGCACAAGGTCGGCGGACCGGGCGGCGCAGGCGCGCTCCTCGCGCGGCGTGGCCTCGAGCTGACGCCGGTGCTGCACGGTGGCGGGCAGGAGCGCGGGGTGCGGTCCGGGACGCTGGACGCGGCGCTCGTGGCGTCCTTCTCGACGGCCGTGGTCGCCGCCGTCGCCGGGCAGGCGTCCTTCGCCTCGCGCGTGGGGGCGCTGCGCGACACGCTCGTCGACGGCGTCCTCGGCTCGGTCCCCGGTGCGACTCTGCGTGGCCCGCGCTCCGAGCGGCTCCCCGCGAACGCGCACTTCACGTTCGCCGGCTGCGAGGGGGACTCGCTGCTCTACCTGCTCGACTCCGCAGGCGTCGAGGCGTCGACCGGGTCCGCCTGCCAGGCCGGCGTGCCGCGCCCGAGCCACGTCCTGCTCGCCATGGGGGTGGACGAGCTCGACGCGCGTGGTGCGCTGCGGTTCAGCCTCGGCCACTCGTCGGTCGCGTCCGACGTCGACGCGCTGCTCGAGGTGCTGCCCGCCATCGTCGACCGCGCGCGTGCCGCCGGGATGGCGACGGTCTCCTGATGCGCGTCCTCGCAGCCCTGTCCGGGGGAGTCGACTCCGCCGTCGCGGCGGCGCGCGCGGTCGACGCCGGGCACGACGTGGTCGGCGTGCACATGGCCCTGTCGCGCACGCGCGACCAGTTCCGCACCGGCTCACGGGGTTGCTGCTCGATCGAGGACGCCGGAGACGCCCGGCGGGCCGCCGACGTGCTCGGCATCCCGTACTACGTCTGGGACCTGTCCGAGAAGTTCGAGGACACCGTCGTCGCGGACTTCGTCGCCGAGTACCAGGCGGGGCGCACGCCGAACCCGTGCGTCCGGTGCAACGAGCACATCAAGTTCGCCACGCTGCTCGACAAGGCCGTGGCGCTCGGATTCGACGCGGTCGCGACGGGGCACTACGCGCGTGCCGTCGTCCTGCCCGACGGAACGCGTGAGCTGCATCGCGCGGTGGACTCGGCCAAGGACCAGTCGTACGTGCTCGCGGTGATGGGGCCTGACCGCCTGGCCCGCTCGCTGTTCCCGCTCGGCGACGTCGCCTCCAAGGAGGAGACGCGGCGCGAGGCAGCCGCGCGCGGGCTGTCGGTGTCCGCGAAGCCCGACTCCTACGACATCTGCTTCGTGGCCGACGGCGACACGCAGGGCTTCCTGCGTTCGCGGCTGGGGTCGCAGCCGGGGGACATCGTCGACGAGTCCGGCACGGTGCTGGGCGAGCACGACGGCGCGTACGCGTACACCGTCGGGCAGCGCCGCGGGCTCTCGATCGGGCACCCCGCCGCCGACGGGAAGCCGCGGTACGTGCTCTCGGTCGAGCCGGTGAGCAACCGGGTCGTCGTCGGCTCGGCCGCCGACCTTGCGGTGGATGTCGTCCAGGCCGACCGCGCCGTCTGGTTCGCCTCCGTGACGGGGGACTTCGACTGCTCGTTGCAGGTCCGGGCGCACGGGGCCGCGGTGCCCGCGCGAGCTTCTGTGCTCCCGGACGGCTCCGTCTCGGTGTTCGTCGACGGCGCCCTGCGCGGCGTCGCACCCGGGCAGTCCGCGGTCCTGTACGACGGCACCCGCGTCCTCGGTCAGGCGACCGTGACCGCCACCAGCCGCGCCGCCGTCGGCGCAGCGCGGTGAGCCGGCCGTCGGTCACCGGCTCCGGGCCGTGGCCGGGTACCGACGCGCTCGAGGCGCAGAGCGTGGTCGTCGGCGACCTGCTGGACACCCCGTCGGAGGTGGCGGGGCTGCCGTTCGGCGTGACTCTCGCCGACCGCGGGCCGTGGAGCGACCCCGTCGGACGGGCCGCCGCACTGCTCGCCGACCTGCCCACCGAGCTGGGGCCGCACGGATGGAAGCTCGCGTCGCACGACGGTGGTGACCTCGGGCGGGCGCAGTCGTTCGTCCGGGAGGACCTCGACGCGCTCGCGGTCGCGGCGCACGGGTACGTCGGCCGGTTCGTGGTGCCGGTGCTCGGTCCGATGACGCTCGCCGCGTCGCTGTACCTCGCGCGGGGTGACCGCGTGCTGTCCGACGCCGGTGCCGTGCGCGAGCTCGCGGCGTCGCTCGGTGCCGGGCTGTCCGATCATCTGGCCGCCCTGCGTCGTGCCGTGCCGGGGATCGAGCCCGTCGTGCTGCTGCACGAGCCGCTCCTGGCGCAGGTGATGGCCGGGGTGCTGCCGTCGTTCTCGGGGTACTCGGCGCTGCGGTCAGTGCCCGGGCCGGTCGCGGCGTCGCACGTCGAGGCGGTCGCCGACTCCTGCCGTTCCGCCGGCGCGACGTCGGTCGTGGTGCACGGTGGCACCGCGTGGACGTCGCTCGGGGCGATCCGCGCCTCGCGTGCCGACGGCTTCGCGCTCGCGGTCACCTCCCTGGACGACCGGTCGTGGGAACGCGTCGCCGAGCTCGTCGAGGGGGGCCTGGCGTTCTGGCCCGAGCTGCCCCCGCAGGCGTCGTCGCAGTGCGCCGGACCCGACGTCGCGGGTCAGGCCGACCTGCTGATGCGCCCGTGGCGGTCGGTCGGGCTGCCGGCGACCGGGTTGCGGGACGTCGTCCTGCTCACCGGCGACGCGACCGGCCGGGGGACGCCCGACGACGCCCGCGCGGTGCTGGCCGGGCTGGTCCGTGCCGCGCGTCTCGTCGCAGAACGAGCCGAGTCCTGATGCGCGGGTCGCTCGTCGCGCGTACCTCCCCTCAAGCCCGTGGAGCCCTGATGCGCCGCTCTCTCGTCCTGCTCGTCGCGTCCGGAGCCGCGATCGTCGGCCTGGTCCTGCTCCTGGTCGCCTTCATCGGCGTCGGCGCGAAGACCCTCGAGATGCAGCAGACGTCGGACATGCCCTGCCTGCAGGCGTACACGGCGGACCTGCCGGGTGCAGACGTGCGGTACACGGCCTTCCCGCCGCAGAGCATCTGCACCTACGACGTCGACGGTTCGAAGACGTCGGTCGTCGTCGCGTCGGCCTCGGCGGTGACGTCCGGACTGGGGTGGGGGCTCGCGCTCGTGGGCGGCGGCGTGTGCATCGGGATCCTGCTCGCGCCACGGTTCCGCCGCACGACCTGAGCTGCGCTCGGGTGTCGGTGCCGCAGGCCATGATGGGTTCGTGAGCGAAGAGATCGACGACGCCCCTGCGCCCGTGAGCGCGTCAGCCGACCGGGAGATTCCTGCCGAGGCCCGGCACCGCTGGAGCGAGCTGGCGGAGCTGGTCAACGCGGACCAGTTCGCGTACTACCTGCGCGACGCACCGGTGTCGTCGGACAAGGAGTACGACGAGCGCCTGCGCGAGCTCCAGGCCCTGGAGGACGCACATCCCGGGCTCCGCACGCCGGACTCGCCGACGCAGCGCGTGGGCGGCACGTTCTCCACGGAGTTCGCCTCGGTCAGCCACGTGGAGCGGATGCTGTCGCTCGACAACGCCTTCTCCGACGAGGACATCGCCTCCTGGGCCGAGCGGGTGCGCCGTGACCTGGAGGCGGACGCGCAGCTGCACTACCTGTGCGAGCTCAAGATCGACGGTCTGGCCATCGCGCTGCTGTACGAGAAGGGCCGCCTGACCCGGGCCGCGACCCGTGGGGACGGACGCACCGGTGAGGACGTGACGCTCAACGTGCGGACGATCTCGACGATCCCGGACGTGCTCGCCGGGGACCCGACGACGCACCCCGACCTGATCGAGATCCGCGGCGAGGTGTTCCTTCCGGTCGAGGCGTTCGCGCAGCTCAACGCCGCGCAGGTCGAGGCCGGCAAGAGCCCGTTCGCCAACCCGCGCAACGCGGCGGCGGGGTCGCTGCGGCAGAAGGATCCCCGGGTGACGGCGTCCCGCGACCTGCGCATGTACGCCCACGGGATCGGGGCGCTGCGCTGGCCCGCGGGCGGCGGGCTGGGCATCGAGCGTCAGTCGCAGGTGTACGACCTGCTGGCGTCGTGGGGTGTGCCGGTCTCGGGGCACTCGCGCGTGGTCGAGGGGCTGGACGGCGTGCGGGAGATGATCACGCACACCGGGGAGCACCGGCACGACGTCGAGCACGAGATCGACGGCGTCGTCGTGAAGGTCGACGAGATCGCGCTGCAGCGGCGGCTCGGCGCGACCAGCCGGGCGCCCCGGTGGGCGATCGCCTACAAGTTCCCGCCCGAAGAGGTCAACACCAAGCTCCTCGACATCCAGGTCAACGTCGGACGCACGGGCCGGGTCACGCCGTTCGCTGTGATGGAACCGGTGTTCGTCTCGGGGTCGACCGTGGCGATGGCGACGCTCCACAACGCGAGCGAGGTCAAGCGCAAGGGCGTCCTGATCGGCGACACGGTGGTGCTGCGCAAGGCGGGCGACGTGATCCCCGAGGTCGTCGGGCCCGTGACCGACCTCCGCGACGGGACCGAGCGCGAGTTCGTCATGCCGACGCAGTGCCCGTCGTGCGGGACGACGCTCGCGCCCGCGAAGGAGGGCGACGTCGACATCCGTTGCCCCAACCAGCGCTCCTGCCCGTCCCAGCTGCGCGAGCGGTTGTTCCACGTCGCCTCACGGGGAGCGTTCGACATCGAGGCGCTGGGGTGGGAGGCGGCCAGCGCACTCCTGAACGCCGGGGTGGTCACCGACGAGGGTGACCTGTTCTCACTCGACGCCGACGCTCTGCGCCGCGTGCCGTTGTTCACGCTGTCGACGAGCTCGAAGGTCGGTGGTGTCGTGCGCGACGCCGGAGACCTCAACGCGACCGGCACCGCCCTGCTCGGCAACCTCGAGCACGCCAAGGAGGCGGCGCTCTGGCGCGTGATCGTCGCGCTGTCCATCCGGCACGTCGGGCCGACGGCGGCCCGCGCTCTCGCCCAGCACTTCGCCTCGATCCCCGCGATCGCGCTCGCCTCCGAGGAGGAGATCGCCGCAGCCGAGGGCGTCGGGCCCACCATCGCGGGCGCCGTGGCGGCGTGGTTCGAGCAGCCCGGCGAGCAGGACAAGTGGCACGCGGCGATCGTCGAGAAGTGGGCGGCCGCGGGTGTGCGGATGACCGAGGAGCGCGACGAGTCGGCACCACGGACGCTCGAGGGGCTGACCGTCGTGGTGACCGGTGGGCTGGAGCGGTTCAGCCGGGACGGCGCCAAGGAGGCGATCCTGGCTCGCGGCGGGAAGTCGGCGGGCAGCGTCTCCAAGAAGACCGACTACGTGGTGGTCGGCGAGAACGCCGGGTCCAAGGAGACGAAGGCGCGCGAGCTCGGGCTGCGGATCCTCGACGAGGCCGGTTTCGAGCTGCTCCTCGCGCACGGCCCGGCGGGCGTGGGCGACACCGCTGACGGGGCGGCGGCGGAGTGAGCAGGCCCGAGGGGTGGCATGTGAGGGTGGCACCGTGAAGGTGGCGCGGGCGACCGGGCCGACGGTCCGGCTGGCGCGGCCCGAGGAGATCCCCGGTGCCGGCGCCCTGACCGCGGAGGCGTACCTCGCGGACCGGCTGCTCGACGAGGACGACGAGTACGAGGCCCAGCTGCGGGACGCGTCGAGGCGTGCCCGCGAGGCGATCCTCCTGGTCGCGACGGTGCCGAACGAGGACGCGGCGGACAGTCACGACGTCGTCGGCACGGTGACGCTCGCGCCGTACGGGACGAGCTATGCCGAGGTCGCGGAGCCAGGCGAGCTCGAGGTGCGCATGCTGGCGGTCGCTCCGCAGGCGCGCGGCAGGGGGATCGCCGAGGCTCTCATGCGTGCGGCACTCGGCCACGCGGTCGCGTCCGGCGCGCGACGTGTGGTCCTCTCGACGCTGGACTCGATGGTCACGGCGCACCGGCTCTACGCGCGGCTCGGGTTCGTGGTCGTGCCGGAGCGTGACTGGGGGCACGAGTACATCCACCTGCGCGTGCAGACGTGGACACCACCCGAGGCGCCAGGGGCTCTCCTCGAGTCGCGGACGTGGCCGCCGCTGCGCGTCGTCGAGGCGGACGGCTGGCGCATCGGGATCTCGGACGGGCTGACGCGACGCGCGAACAGTGCTCTGATGGTCGACGTGCCCGCAGACCCGGCGCTCGCGCTGGACCGCGTCGAGAAGGTCTACGCGGACGCCGGCCTGCCGAGCGTCGTCCGCGCCCCGCGCCCGCACGCGCCGGGGACGGACGCAGAGGAGCGGGCGTGCTCGGACATCTCAGCACTGCTCGATGCCCGCGGGTACACGACGGCCTCCGAGACGGACGTGCTGGTCCGGTCACTGGTCGACGAGCCCGCCCTGCCGGATCGGCTCGACCTGCCGGGCGTGCAGATCGCGGTCCGCGACGAACCGGATGACGCGTGGCTGGCTCTGTGGCTCGGCGTGAAGGACGCCGCGGCGGATCGGAGCACCGGACACGCCATCCTGACCGGCGCCCCGGCGCTCTACCTGTCGATGACGTCGACCCACGACCTGGTGCCGGTCGCCGTCGTGCGGGCGGCGTTCGCAGACGACTGGGTGGCGCTGTCGTGCCTGGTCGTCGACGGCTCCGCACGTCGTCGTGGTCTCGCCCGTGCGCTGACCCTCGCGGCCTTGCACGAGGCGCGTGAGCGCGGAGCACGGCGGGTGTTCCTGCAGGTCGAGGCGCACAACGCGGCCGCGGCTGCGCTCTACTGGGGGCTGGGGTTCCAGCCCGCGGACCGGTACACCTACCGCGAGCGCCACTAGGCGGCCGGGGACGGGGGACCCGTGCTGGTCGGCACCCGGCGCCGCGAACCCGGTCGGGGCGGGAGACCGTGACCGGTGTCGTCGTTTTCCTGGCCTGGCCGCTACGGTGACGCACAAGTGGCAGCCGAGGGGAGTCGTTCAACGTGGCGGTCGACATCCGCGAGGTCGCTCGCCGCAGCGGGGTCTCGGTCGCCACCGTGTCCCGTGCACTCAACGGCCGTCCCGGTGTGAGCGCGGACACGCGCGCACGCGTCGCGCAGGTCGCGCGCGAGCTCGGCTACCTGCCCAACCAGCAGGCGAGGTCACTCGTCCGTAGGCGGTCCGACACCGTCGGCCTCATCTGGGACACCGGCTACGCGTCCGCCGGCATACGGACACTGTTCCTCCAGGATCTGCTCGTCGGGTTGAAGCTTGCGCTCGCGGACACGGGCTACCACCTGATGCTGGTGTCCCCGAAGGCCGCCGCCGAGGACCTGCACGCGTTCGAGCACGTGGCCGCACAGCACGGCCTCGACGGCGTCGTGCTCATGGGGGTCGACGAGCATCTGCCCGCCGTCGACGCGCTCATCACGTCAGGTCTGCCGGTCATCGGGCTCGACCTGCCGGTCCGCGGCATCCGCGCGAGCTATGTCAGCACCGACAACAGGGCGGGGGCCGCCCTGGCGGTGCGGCACCTGGCGGCGCTGGGCCACCGACGCATCGCCACCATCGCCGGCCCGGCCGACCAGCTGCCCGCCATCGAGCGGCTGGCGGGCTACACAGAGACGATGGCGGAGCTCGGGCTGGCGGTGCCGGACGGGTATGTCGTGCACGGCGACTACTTCCTGGACACAGGGCACGAGGCGATGACCGCGCTGCTTGCTCTCGACGTCGCACCGACCGCCGTCTTCGTCGCGGGCGACAGCATGGCCGTAGGCGCGTGCCGCGCGGTCAGCGAGTCCGGGCTGCACGTTCCGCGCGACGTCTCGATCGTCGGGTACGACGACGTCGAGATCGCGGCGGTCGTCCGGCCGGCGCTGTCCACGATCAGGCAGGACTTCCTCGCGATGGGCAAGGCCGCCGCCGAGCTGCTCACGGACCTGATCACGGCACGGCACGCGGGCGAGACCCCGACCGAGGGGTCCACGCAGCCACGACTGCTGCCGGCGGTCCTGGTCGCCCGGGAGTCGTCGGGGCCGGTCCCCACCAGCCCCTAGCGGGTGTTCCGCGGGGCCCGGACGGAATCCGTGCGCCCGAATGATGGTGGTTCGGTCGACGTGCGGCTCTTGGGCGCCTATATTCCGAACGTAAACGTTTCCATGCCCGTTTTCGCCGTCTCGACAGAAGGTAGGACAACGATGTCCGTGCCCACCCCTCACCCCAGCAGGGTGCGTCGACGGATCGGCCGCCAGGTGCTGATCGGCCTGACCGCCCTGTCCATCGGCATCGCAGGAGCCACTGGCGCCGGCGCCCAACCGACGCCCGGATCGAGCTCTCCCGACCTCGGCCCGAGCGTCACGATCTTCGACCCGAGCATGTCGACCGCCGACATCAAGGCCAAGTTCGACGCGATCACTGCCGCTCAGTTCAACAACGAGTTCGGCCCGCGTCGCGACGCGATCTACTTCCTCCCGGGCACCTATGGGACCCCCGAAGCGCCCTTGAACGTGCAGGTCGGCTACTACACGGAGGTGGCCGGGCTCGGCGCCTCGCCGACCGACGTCGTCATCAACGGCACCATCAACGTCTACAACCGCTGCCTCGCGGACGCCGAGACGAGCAACTGCATCGCACTGACCAACTTCTGGCGGTCGATGTCCAACCTGACCATCAACGTCAAGGGCGGCCTGACCGACGTGCTGGGCGAGGCCGCGCCGCGTCCCTCCTGGTGCACCGACACCGAGTTCTGGGCCGTCTCGCAGGCTGCGCCGCTGCGCCGCGTCAACATCAACGGCGGCCTGTCGTTCATGGACTACTGCTCCAACGGCCCGCAGTACGCGAGCGGCGGGTTCATGGCCGACTCCAAGAGCAACGCGGCCGCGGTCGTCAACGGCTCCCAGCAGCAGTGGTACACCCGCAACAGCGAGATCACGTCGTGGTCGAACGCCGTGTGGAACGCGGTCTTCTCCGGTGTCGTCGGCGCTCCCGCGGAGACCTTCCCGAGCCCCAACCCCTACACCGTGCTGGACACGACCCCGGTCAGCCGTGAGAAGCCGTACCTGTTCGTCGACGCGGCGGGCACGTACAACGTCCGGGTCCCCTCCGCTGCGGTGAACAGCAAGGGCATCACCTGGGGCGCCGGCCTGACGCCGGGACGCACCCTGCCGATCAAGGACTTCTTCGTCGCGAAGCCGGGCGACTCGGTGCAGAAGATCAACAGCGCCCTGGCCAAGGGGCAGAACCTGATCCTGACCCCGGGCGTCTATGACGTCGCCACGACGATCAAGGTCAAGCGCGCCGACACGGTCGTCCTGGGCCTGGGCTACGCGACCCTCCACTCGATCGGCGGAGCAGTGCCGCTCGAGATCGCCGACGAGGCCGGTGTCATCGTCGCCGGCATCACGGTCGACGCGGGCGAGGTCAACTCGGCCGCCCTCCTCCGGGTCGGCAAGAAGAACGGGCAGGGGCACTCCAACCGTGCCGACGCCACAAACCCGACGACCCTCAGCGACGTGTTCTTCCGCGTCGGCGGCCCGTACATCGGCCGCACGGACGTCGCGCTCGAGGTCAACTCCGACAACGTCCTGCTCGACCACGCGTGGGTGTGGCGTGCCGACCACGGCGACGAGGGGTTCCCGACGGACACCGTCGTGCGTTCCGCGATCGACGCTCAGCGCGCGGCCGACGGTCTTCCGCTGCTCAACGACGACGACACCCGGTGGGTGACGAACACGGCGCGCAACGGCGTCGTCGTCAACGGTGACAACGTCACGGCGACCGGCCTGTTCGTCGAGCACTTCCAGCAGTACAACACGGTCTGGAACGGCGAGAACGGCACCACGATCTTCTACCAGAACGAGCTGCCGTACGACCCGCGCACGCAGGCGGACTGGACGACGCCGGACGGCACGCTCGGCTACGCCGCCTACAAGGTCGGGGACAGCGTCACGACTCACCACCTCTACGGTGGCGGCGCCTACGTCTTCAACCAGAACAACCCGTCGGTCATCTCCGAGAACGGCTTCGAGGTGCCGACGACTCCCGGCGTCCAGGTGAAGCACGTGATGACCGTCAACCTCAGCCAGGGCACCATCCGCCACGTCATCGACGGTGTGGGCACCCAGGCCGACAACACGAACACAGGCACGCCGCAGTTCGTGACGCAGTACCCGGCGCCGTGACGACGTACGCCGGGTAGTCCGCAGCACGACGGCGCCGGTGCATCCCAGTGATGCACCGGCGCCGTCGTGTGTCCCGGCGGGCCGACCGCCGACTGCGTCAGCCGGCGGAACGGGCCGCCCACAGGAAACCGCGTTCGATGATCGTGCGGACGGGCGGCAGCTCGAGGTCGGCCAGGAAGTGCCCCGGCGCACAGACGAAGACTCGGCCGTCGCCCCAGTGGCGCTTCCAGACCGCGGGCGAGGTGACCGGCGCGTGCCACTTGTCGTCGGGACCGGGCGTGATGGTCGTGGTCGCGAGCACGTCGTTGAGGTCGTCGGCGAGCAGCCAGTACTGCTCGGAGTGCAGGCTGAAGTCCGAGAGGCCCTCGACGACCGGGTCGTCGGCACGCCCGGGCACGACGTTGACGGTGTGGTCGACGATCCCACCCGGATGCGCCGCGAACTGGGCGCCGACGAGCTGCAGGTAGTCGGTGGCCATCCGGAACGAGTCGATGACGCCGCCGTGCCAGCCTGCGAACCCGGTCCCGGCGGCGATGGCGTCGCGCAGGCCGTGCAGCTCGTCGGCGAGGATCTCGCCCATGGTCCAGCACTGCACGACGAGGTCGGTCGACGCCATGAGGGACGCGTCCGCGTAGACCTCCAGGGACCCTTCGACGACGACGTCGAAGTCGTGCTCGCGCAGGAACGGCACGAAGAGGTCGACCGCCTCCTCGGGTGCGTGCCCGTCCCACCCGCCACGGACGACGAGCGCTCGGCGTTGCTGTGACACGGGGTGCTCCTAGGGGATGAGGGCGTCGGTGGCCACGGAGAAGACGGGGGACGTGCCGGCTGTTCAGGAGATGAGCGAGTCGATGGCCGCCGCGGACAAGACGTGCTCAGAAGCCATCGCCGACGCCCCCAGCACGCCGGCGCGGCCCTTGGTCCGGGACGCGACGATGCGCAGGTGCTGCGTGGCGAGCGGCAGTGACCGACGGTAGACGACCTCGCGGATGCCGGCCAAGAGGTGCTCGCCGGCCTCGGCGACGATGCCGCCGATGACGATGACCGACGGGTTGAGCATGCTGACGCAGGCAGCGAGCACGTCGCCGATGCGCCGGCCGGCCTCACGGACCTCGCGGCTGGCATCGGGGTCGCCCGCGCGGACGAGGGCGACGACGTCGGCGCTCGTCCGCGCGTCGACGCCGATCGCGCGCAGCGCGTCGGCGATGGCCGGCCCGCTGGACACGGCCTCGAGGCAGCCGAAGTTGCCGCAGCGGCACGGCAGGTCCGCGCCGCCGGGGACGGCGATGTGGCCGAGGTCGCCCGCGGCACCCTGCGCACCGCGGCGGATCTGCGCGTCGGAGATGATGCCGGCGCCGATCCCGGTGGCCACCTTGACGAAGAGCAGGTGGTCGACGGTGGGCCACTGCGAGGTGTGCTCGCCGAGGGCCATGACGTTGACGTCGTTGTCGACGAGCACGGGGACGTGCGCGAGCCGGCGGGACAGGTGCCCGGGCACGTCGGCGTCGTCCCAGCCGGGCATGATCGGCGGGTTGATGGGTCGCCCGGAGGAGTGCTCGACGGGTCCGGGGAGCCCGACGCCGACGCTGACGAGGTCGGTCAGCGGCCGCCCGGCGGTCGCGAGCAGGTCGAGGCCCAGCGCGACGACGCGGTCGAGCACGATGCCCGGACCCTCCGCGATCGCGATGGGCTCACCGACCTCCGCGAGCACCGTGCCGACCAGGTCGGTGAGCGCGAGGCGCGCGTGCGTGGCACCGAGGTCGACAGCGAGGACGACTCGCGCGGCGGGGTTGAACGCAAAGGTGGCGGGCGGCCGACCGCCCGTGGAGGTGGCCTCTCCGGCAGGTGCGACGAACCCTGAGGCGAGCAGCAGCTCGACTCGCGCGGCGATCGTGGAGCGGGCCTGGCCCGTGAGAGTTGCCAGGTCAGAGCGGGTGCGCGGCTGGCCGTCGCGGAGCAGCTGGAACATCTCCCCGGCGCCCGTCGGCCTGGGGGCGAACTTGAGGAGCTCGTCCATGCGCACAGTGAACCATTTCGTCTTGTGTAGGTCACGTTCGCATAACTCTGACACACATCTATCGACTTTTGCTTGACGGGCGACAGAAGTCGGTCCTACGTTCTCCGACATGGTCAGTGCAGACCCCACGCAAGACACACCAGTGCTGCTGCAGATGCGCGGCATCGTCAAGCACTTCCCCGGCGCCCGGGCGCTCGACGGCGTCGACCTCGAGATCCGGGCCGGCGAGGTGCACTGCCTGCTCGGTCAGAACGGCGCGGGCAAGTCCACGCTCATCAAGGTCCTGGCGGGCGCGCACCAGCCCGACGAGGGCGAGATCCTGGTGGACGGCAAGCCCGTCACCATCCCGCACCCGGTCGCGGGCCTGAAGCTCGGCATCGCGACGATGTACCAAGAGCTCGACGTCGTCGACGGCCTGACGGTCGCGGAGAACATCTACCTCGGGCACGAGCTCGCGGTCGGTGGCTTCTCTCAGCGGCGGGCGGCGACGGCGCACACGCGGGCGATCCTCAAGCGACTCGGCCACGGCGACATCTCGCCGCACCGTGAGGTGGGCCAGCTGTCCGCCGCCGGCAAGCAGATCGTCAGCATGGCTCGGGCCCTGTCGCACGACGCCCGCGTCATCGTGATGGACGAGCCGTCGGCGGTGCTCGACTCCGAAGAGGTCGAGAACCTGTTCCGGGTGGTCCGCGAGCTCACGAGCTCGGGCGTCGCCATCGTCTACATCTCCCACCGGCTCGACGAGATCCGGCAGATCGGCGACCGGATCACGGTGCTCAAGGACGGCCGGACGGTCGCGACGAGCCTCGCCGTGGCCGAGACCCCGACGGCCGACCTCATCCGGTTGATGACCGGCCGCAACGTCGAGTACGCGATCCCCCCGCGCCCGCGGGTCTCCGACGACGCAGCGACGCTCCTGCACGTCGAGGGTCTGGGCCTGGCGGGCTCGTTCAGCGACGTCTCGTTCGACGTGCGCGCGGGCGAGGTCGTCGGCCTCGCCGGGCTCGTCGGATCGGGCCGCACGGAGATCCTCGAGACGATCTTCGGCGCTCGCAAGCGGACCGCGGGCACGGTGGCGGTCGGGAACGAGACGCTGCGCGCCGGCTCCGTGAGCGGGGCGGTCAAGGCAGGCATCGGGCTGTGCCCCGAGGAGCGCAAGAGCCAGGGCCTGATCCTCGACGAACCGGTCTACCGGAACATCACACTCTCCACCTTCGCGCGAACCGCATCCGCGTCGTTCCTGGACGAGGGCGCTGAGCGCCGCGTCGCCAAGGAGCAGATCGACGCGCTCGACGTCCGACCGTCCGACCCCGCTCGCGCTGCACGGACGCTGTCCGGCGGCAACCAGCAGAAGGTGCTCCTCGCGCGCTGGCTGGTGCACGGCTGCCGGGTCCTGCTCCTGGACGAGCCCACCCGAGGCGTCGACGTCGGCGCCCGGTCCGAGATCTACGCCCTCATCGCGGAGCTCGCGAAGGGCGGCGCCGCGGTCGTCGTGGTGTCCAGCGAGATCGCCGAGGTGATCGGGCTGTCCGACCGGATCCTCGTGGTCTCCGAGGGTCGCGTGGTCCACGACGGGCCCGCGACCAACATCGACGAGCACCGCGTGCTCGACCTCGTCATGGAAGGAAGTGCCGCGTGAGTGAGCAGACGACCCCGGGAGCAGCCGTACCCGGCCAGTCCATGACCGACGCCGCCGTGGCCGAGCCTGTCCAGGCCAACGGTCCCGCGAGAGCGCCCCGCAGGGGGATCCTGCACGGCCCGGCCGGACGGAACCTCGGCCTGGTGATCGCCCTCCTCGCCATCTGCATCTTCGGCGTGGCGACGGCCGGAGAGCGTTTCGCGAGCATCGACAACGCGCTCACCATCCTCCGTCTCGCCTCGGTGACCGGGGTGGTGAGCATCGGGATGACGTTCGTCATCATCGGCGCCGGGATCGACCTCTCGGTCGGCTCGGTGATCGGGCTCGCGTCCGTCTGGGCGTCCACGCTGGCGACCCAGACGATGGCGCAGGACCTCAACTGGGGCGTGATGGTCGTGACCGCGCTCGCGGTGGGTCTCGCCGCGGGCCTGGTCAACGGGGTGCTCATCGCCTACGGCAAGGTCGTCGCGTTCATCGCGACCCTCGCCATGATGGTCTCCGCCCGCGGCCTGGCCGAGATCATCGCCCAGCGCAAGACCCAGGTGGTCTCGGTCCAGGGGTTCCTCGACTTCTTCCGCGGCGACCTGATCGGGATCCCGACGCTCGTCTGGATCTTCGCTCTCGTCTCGCTGGCCGGGTGGATCCTGCTCAACCGCACCACGTTCGGCCGGCGCACCATCGCGGTCGGCGGAAACCCCGAGGCGGCCCGTCTCGCGGGCATCAAGGTCAAGCGCCACACGATGTACCTGTACGCGCTGTCCGGCCTGACGGCGGGCATCGGCGGCGTGATGATGCTCGGCCGCACCACAGCCGGCAGCTCCACGAACGGCTTGTTCCTCGAGCTCGACGTCATCGCCGCTGTCGTCGTCGGCGGCACGCTCCTGATCGGCGGCCGCGGCACGATCGTCGGCACCGTCCTAGGCGTCCTGATCTTCACCACGCTCTCCAACGTGTTCACGCAGAACAACTTGTCCAGCTCGGCGCAGGCCGTGGCCAAGGGCGTGATCATCGTCGGCGCCGTGCTGCTCCAGCAGCGCATCGCAGGTCGCTCCCCCGCAAGAACCTGACGACACCACGTCGTCGACAAGCAGCACCTCACCCCGCACGTCCGATCAAGGAGGATCAGTCATGTCCGCACCTCTGCGCCGCAAGTGGCTCGCCGTCGCCGGCGCCACCGCAGCCTTCGCCCTCATCGCCGCCGGCTGCACGTCCAACACCCCGGAGCCGGAGGACACCCCCGCCGCCGAGGCGCCGGCCGCAGCCGCGGGCGGGAACGACGAGCCGGGCGACACGGTCACCATCGCCTTCTCGGGCCCCGCCGCCGACCACGGCTGGCTGGGCGCGATCAACTCTGCCGCCAAGGCCGAGGCTGAGAAGTACTCCGACGTCGAGTTCAAGATGGCTGAGGGCACCAACGACGTCAGCGTGCAGATCAGCCAGATCGAGCAGTTCATCAACGACGGCGTCGACGCGATCGTGCTCCTGCCGAGCGACGGCGCGGCACTGACCGAGGTCGCCACGAAGGCGATGAACGCGGGAATCCCCGTGGTCAACGTCGACCGTGAGTTCAGCGACCCGAATGCGGCCCGCACCACGGTGCTCGGCGACAACTACGGCATGGGTGTGAGCGCCGGCGAGTACATCTGCGAGCAGATCGGCGGCACCGCCGGTGCCAAGGTCGCCGAGATCGCGGGCATCGACTCGCTGCCGCTGACGCAGGACCGCAGCCGGGGCTTCAAGGACGCGCTGACCAAGTGTGGTCTCAAGGTCGACGCCCGTGTCGCCGCGGACTTCACCGTCCAGGGCGGCGAGGAGGCGGCCGCCGAGCTGCTGCAGGCTCAGCCGAAGCTCGACGCCATCTGGAACCACGACGACGACCAGGGCATCGGCGTGCTGGCGGCCATCGACGCCGCGGGTCGCGACGAGTTCTTCATGGTCGGCGGCGCCGGCTCGAAGAACGCCATGGACGCCATCAAGGCCGACGACACGGTGCTCAAGGCGACGGTCATCTACCCGTCCACGCAGGGAGCCGACGGCGTCAAGCTCGCTCGGCTGCTCGCGCAGGGCAAGGGCATGAGCGACCTGGTGGACAGCGAGGTTCCCCGCACCGTCCAGCTGTACGCGCCCATCGTCACCAAGGAGAACGTGGACCAGTACCTGCCCATCGGCTTCGCGTCCTGACCTCCGACCACGCCGGTGCTGCCGGGTGGGCCGTCCGCGGCGGCACCCGGCAGCACCCGGCAGCACCGACAGAAAGGCAAGAGGCATGACAGACCGTCTCGGCGTCGGCATGGTCGGCTACGCATTCATGGGCGTCGCGCACTCGCAGGCCTGGCGCAACGCACCGCACTTCTTCGACCTGCCGCTGCGTCCGGACATGGCGGCGATCGCGGGTCGCGACGAGGCTGCCGTGACCGCTGCGGCGACGCGGCTCGGCTGGTCGAGCGTGGAGACGGACTGGAAGGCGCTCGTCACACGCGACGACATCGACCTGGTCGACATCTGCACGCCCGGCGACACGCACGCCGAGATCGCCATCGCGGCGCTCGCGGCGGGCAAGCACGTCCTGTGCGAGAAGCCGCTCGCCAACTCGGTGGCCGAGGCCGTCGCGATGGCGGAGGCCGCCGAGCAGGCTCGCGCGAACGGGCAGCTCGCGATGGTCGGGTTCACCTACCGGCGCGTGCCCGCCATCCAGCTCGCCCGTCAGCTCGTGGCGGACGGCCGGATCGGTGCCGTGCGGCACGTGCGCGCGCAGTACCTGCAGGACTGGATCGCGGACGCGAACGCGCCGCTGTCGTGGCGCCTGGACAAGCAGAAGGCGGGCTCCGGAGCGCTCGGCGACATCGGTGCGCACATCATCGACCTCGCGCAGTTCGTGACGGGCGAGTCGGTGACCGGTGTCTCGGCGATCCTGGAGACGTTCGTGCACGAGCGGCCGGTGGCCGAGTCGTCGAGCGGGCTGCACGGCACGGCCGGCACGTCGACGGGTCCGGTCACCGTGGACGACGCGGCGATCTTCCTCGGCCGGATGTCCGGCGGGGGACTGGCCACGTTCGAGGCGACCCGGTTCGCGTGGGGCCGCAAGAACGCGATCCGGCTCGAGATCAACGGCTCGGCGGGCTCGCTGGCGTTCGACTTCGAGGACATGAACGTCCTGCACTTCTTCGACGTGGCGCAGCCCGCTGTCGAGGCCGGCTTCCGGCGCATCGTCGTCACGGAGCCCGAGCACCCCTTCGTGGGAGCGTGGTGGCCGGCGGGACACGGGCTCGGGTACGAGCACGCGTTCACGCACCAGGCCGTGGACCTGGTGACGGCGATCGCAGAGAAGCGGCAGCCGGAACCCAGCTTCGCCGACGGGCTGCGGATCCAGCGTGTGCTGGACGCGGTCGAGCGGTCGGCGGACTCGAACAGCACGTGGACACCCGTGGAGGGGGACTGACGATGGCACGACCGATCACCCTGTTCACCGGCCAGTGGGCCGACCTGCCGTTCGAGGAGGTCGCTCGCCTGGCCAGCGGCTGGGGCTACGACGGCCTGGAGATCGCCTGCTGGGGCGACCACCTGGACCCGTGGCGCTGGGACGACGACGAGTACGTCGCGGGCAAGCTCGCGCTGCTCGAGAAGTACAACCTGAAGGTCTGGGCGATCTCGAACCACCTCAAGGGCCAGGCCGTGTGCGACGACCCCATCGACCAGCGACACCGGGACATCGTCTCGGACCGCGTCTGGGGCGACGGTGACCCCGAGGGCGTCCGGCAGCGCGCGGCCGAGGAGATGAAGCACACCGCGCGCCTGGCCGCGAAGCTCGGTGTCGACACGGTCGTCGGCTTCACGGGGTCGAGCATCTGGAAGTACGTCGCGATGTTCCCGCCGGTCGGCGCGGACACGATCGAGGCGGGCTACCAGGACTTCGCCGACCGCTGGAACCCGATCCTCGACGTGTTCGACGAGGTCGGCGTCCGGTTCGCTCACGAGGTGCACCCGAGCGAGATCGCGTACGACTACTGGACGACCGTGCGCACGCTCGAGGCGATCGGGCACCGGCCGGCCTTCGGGCTCAACTGGGACCCCAGCCACTTCGTCTGGCAGGACCTGGACCCGGTCGGCTTCCTGTGGGAGTTCCGGGACCGGATCTACCACGTCGACTGCAAGGACACGAAGAAGCGTCTGGGGAACGGCCGCAACGGCCGGCTCTCCAGCCACCTGCCGTGGGGCGACCCGCGGCGCGGCTGGGACTTCGTGTCGACCGGCAACGGGGACGTGCCCTGGCAGGACTCCTTCCGGGTGCTCAACTCGATCGGCTACGCGGGGCCGATCTCGGTGGAGTGGGAGGACGCGGGGATGGACCGGCTCGTGGGGGCTCCGCAGGCCCTGGAGTTCGTCCGTCGCAACGCGTTCGACCCGCCTGCTGCCTCGTTCGACGCGGCGTTCAGCACGCGCTGAGGGGGCGCGCACGCGCGGGAGAGCGTGCGCGTCCGGGGGAAAGGACGAGCGTCGTCCGCGCCGTGGTTGAGGGGCCACGGCAGCGGACGACGCTCGACCTGCGTGTAGGTGCTAGCCCACCGGATGGGTCAGGAGTGACAGGTGAGACGCCGGCATTTCGGGCCAAACCTTGAGAAATCAGGCAGCATACGAGGATGACTGGCACCCACGCGGTCCAGGACGTGCGTGCCCGGTGGATGCGTACGTCGGTGCTGGCCTGCGTGCTCGCCCTGGTGGGCGTGCTCTTCGGGCCGATCACGGTGGCCGTCGCGGCGCCCGGGATCCAGCTGTCCAAGGACGCACCAGGAGAGGTGCTGGCGGGCGAGCCGATCACCTACACGCTCACGGTGACCAACCCGCCGAGCAACCCGGACGCCGCCCCCGAGTACAACCTCGCGTTCCGCGACGTCATCCCCCCGGACGTCAGCTACGTGGGCGGCTCGACGACCCCGGCCGGCGCGGGCGACCCCGTCGAGGTGGTGGATCCGGACACCGGCCAGACGACCCTGACCTGGTCGAACGTGACCGACCTGTCGGTCAATGGCACGACGGTCCTGACGTTCCAGGTGCTGCCCGACCCGGCGGTGTACCCCGTCGGGACGACCGTCGAGAACACTGCCGACGTCTACAGCAGCACCGACCCGTTCGTCGCCCCGGAGTTCGACGAGCTCGGCGTGATCGTGCCGGACACGGCCACGGAGAGCGCGACGTCGAACCCGACCACGACCGTCATCTCGGCCCTGCAGATCACGAAGTCCGAGCCGAGCCCCGAGGGCGAGCTGCTCCGAGGGGTGCACGACAACGACACGGTCTACTCGCTCACCGTCGAGACGGCACCGGCGGGCGGCAGCAGCGGGCTCGTCGTGACCGACTACATCCCGGCGCGGCTCGAGTACCTGGGCTGCGGCGGCGTGGACAACTCGGCCGCCCCCGAGTACCCGGGTGCCGCGTCGCTCGACGCGACTCCCGTGCCCGCCGACTGCCTGACCCCGACCTCGGTCACGACGGTCCAGGACCCGCCGCCGAACGGGACGACGACCTACCCGGCCGGGGTCTACACGCGCGTGCAGTGGACGGTCCCGGACCTCGCGGCGTCGAGCAGCTTCACGCTCCGCTACGCGGCCGGTGTCCCGCTGCGCGCGAACGTCCTGTTCCCCGACCCGGCACCGGGCGGGCTGCTCCAGACCGCCAACCTCGACAACAACACGGGTGCCTCGACGCGCGAGACCGCCACCGAGCAGTCCGCCACGAACGTCGCGCAGGTCACCGGGACGTTCGCGGGGACGACCGCGCCGGGTGTCCCGCCGACCGTCTCCGCCTCGGACACGCTCACCGTGTCGGTCGAGGACGTGCGGATGCGCAAGAGCGCCGACCGCACCCAGTTCAGCTCGGGTGGGACCGTGCGGTACACCCTCACGGTCGAGTCGAGCGAGTACGTGAGCGCGTCCGGCATCGTGCTGGCAGACACGCTGCCGAACGGGACGTGCCCGCTGGGGGGCCCGGGAACCAACTACACACCGGCCGCCAACCCGTCCTGCGCGGGCGCGCTGGCCACGGTGCCGTCGGTGCCGTTCGCAACGGTCGACTTCAACGCCGACGGCACCTTCGACCTCACGTTCGACCCGTTGGCCGAGGGTCCGGACGCGACGACGACCGTCTCCTACTCGGCGGCGATGCTCCCGACCTACCTCGGCGGCACGCTGGTCGGACAGGCGACCTCGACCGGCGACACGTTCACCAACCACGCGTCGCTCACGGCCACCACGACGCCGGTCGCTGGAACGGGGGAGACCGGGACGGTCCAGGTCGACGACCAGTCCGAGTGGACCCTGACCACGGGCTCGGAGTCGATCGACAAGCTGATCGCGCCGCGGTCGCTCTCGGGCGGGACGTGCCCGACGGACGCGAGCGTCTACGGCGAGCCGTCCGCGTTCGCGCCCGACGAGACCCTGTTCCGCAAGGGTGACCGCGTCTGCTACCTCCTGACCGTCAGCTTCTCGCCCCTGACCGAGACCCGCAACGCCCAGGTCACCGACTTCCTGCCGCCGTCCATGACGTACGTGAACGGGTCGGCGACCGCGGCGAGCACCAGCTCCGATGCACCGTTCAGCGTGAGCTCGACGACGACCGCCGTGCGGTTCCTGATCGGCGACGCCGGACCGGCGGGGAACCGGTTCGTCGCGCCGGGCGCCGTGTTCGCGGCCGTGATCCAGGCGAACGTGACCAGGGCGGCTCCGGGCACGACGGCGCTGACCAGGTCGAACCTGATGAAGCTGCGCGCCGAGAACTCCGCCGGGATCGCCCAGACGCTCCGGGACAGCCTCGTCATGCAGGGAGCGCCCGTCCCGCCGGTGCAGGTGGTCAAGGGCGTCGAGTCGGTCGACGCCCCCGCGAGCGGCCCGAACCCCGTGAACAGCAACGTCGACGGCTCCGAGGTGCGGGCGAGCTCCGTCGCGACGTTCCGCATCGACGTCACCAACGCCGGCACCGCGGGTACCGCGAACGGCTACGAGGTGGGCGCGCTCGACGTCTGGGACAAGCTGCCGGTCCAGCTCACGTGCGACGACGTCGACGAGAGCACGGTGCGGTTCGAGCCACCGCAGACGGTGGCCCCGACGGTCGTGTGCACCGACCCCGGAGAGCCGGGGCACCCCGCGTTCCTCGGTTCCGCGGACCTGAGCCTCCTGCGCGTGACGTTCCCGATCGACGGCACGCAGCCGGACCTCTCGGGGCAGGGCATCGGCCCGGGGGCGACCCAGTCGATCCTCTACGACACGACGATCCCCGACCCGGCGGGCGTGGGCACCGTGTACACGGACACCGCCTACGTGCGCAGCTACGAGGCGCTGACCAACGTGCCCGGCGGTGGGACGGTGACGTTCTACCCCCGGCAGAACGTCGACCTCACCGTGCTGCCGACGCAGTGGGACGCGCCGGCCGCCTCCGACCCGTCGAACGTGAGGGTGCCCGGTCCCGAGGTCGACAAGGCCGGTACGACGTCGATCGTGGAGACGAACAACGACCTCGAGAACGAGGCGACGATCGGCGAGCTCGTCACCTACACCTACGGCGTGCGGATCCTCGCGGGGACGGCGGCCTTTGACGGGACGCTGCGCGATCCGTTGCCCACGGGGTTCGACCAGGTCGGCGCCGCCACGCTGACCTATCACCCGGACGCCGACAGCGCCGCGACGGCGCCCGTCCCGGCAGGCGTCTCGGTCGACCCGGGCACGGGGACGGTGACGTTCCCGCCGACGTACAACAACGCCACCGCGCTCGACCAGCGCTTCGAGGTGGTGCTCACGGCCCGGGTCACCGCGGCAGCCATGAGCACGACGCAGAACAACCTGCAGGCGATCAACACCGCTCGGTTCGACAGCCTGGCCACGCTCGGCGGCTCGGCGCTCCCGCCGGCGACGGCCTCGTGGACCATCACGATGCGTCAGCCGCGTCCGGACGTCGCGAAGGCGAACGACGCGGGCGGGCCCGTGCCGGGCGGGACGACGATCGCGTACACGGTGACGGCGCGGAACGTGAACACCGACGGCTCGGGCACCGCCCGCACGCCGCTGCACGACACGTTCCTGGTCGACTGCCTGCCCGCGGGGATGATCTTCGACGCCTACGGCCCCGACCCGGGCGACGCACCCGCACCGGGCGGCACCGCGAACGGCTGCGCCGCGGGCACCACCGCCCTCGTGTGGGACGTCGGCACGATCGAACCGGGCGCGACTGTGACGCGCACGTACACGGCCGACGTCCCCCTCGACGCCGTCGCGGGAACGTCCTACGTCAACAACGTGACGCTCTCGGGCTCGACGCTCGACGACGGCAAGACGAGTCCGACAGAGCCCGACAACGACGACGAGCGCGTCGGCACCGACACCGCCTTCTCGACCGTCCCGATCGTCGGGGCGAGCATCGTCAAGTCGGTCACACCCGACCGCGCGACGATCGGCCAGGAGGTCACCTGGGACGTGAACGTGTTGATCGCCGCGAACACGACCTACTACGACGCCTCCCTGATCGACCAGGTCCCGTCCGGCGTGGTCGACACCGCGATCACGGACTACCGCTGCGCGATCCTCACCGTCCCGCTCACGCCCTGCACGGCCGTCCCGGTGCGGCTCGACGACGCGGACGGACCCGGCGGCTCGACGATCGTCGGCTGGAACTTCGGCGATCTCGCGCCGAGCCCGAACCGTCGCCTGGTGTCCGTGACCTACATCGGAACCATCGCCGACGTGCCGGAGAACGTGGCCGGAGTGACGCTCACCAACACGGCCAGAACCGCGTGGAACCAGACCGCGGACAGCCCCAACGACGACCCCGAGTCGGCGGCCGGACCGTTCGACGCGACGGGTGACTCGGCGAGCGCGACCGTGACCGTCATCGAGCCGGACGTGACGATCGACAAGGTCGTCGGCGACCCGACGCCCGGGCCGGCCGACCGGTTCGAGTACACGATCACGGCGCGCAACTCCGCGGACCCGACGTCGAGCGACTCGTGGAACGGCGTCCTGGTGGACACCGTTCCTCTCGGGGTCGTGGTGGACCCCGACAGCATCGCCTTCGGTGGCGTGCTCACCGGTGACGACCCGGTGCGCGGCGGCGGCACGATCACCTGGGACACGCGCGGCCTGGCCATCGCCTACCCGCCCGGTGCTGAGGTCACGGTCACCTACGAGGCCACGCTCGCACCGTCGGAGGACATCGACGCGACGCCGTTGGAGAACTCCGTCCAGGTGACCAACTACGAGTCGCTCGAGTCGGGGGGCCGCGTGTACGTCGGCCCGACGGCGACGGCGCAGGTCACGCCCGCGTTCCCGCAGCTGACGACGGCGAAGACCGCGGTCTCGGCGGCGCCCGCATACATCGGGTCGCCGTTCACCTGGCGTATCGGCGTGACGAACACGGGGGGCGCACCCTCGTACGGCATCGACCTGACCGACACCATCCCCTCCGGCTGGGAGTACGTGCCGGGCACCTCGCAGCTCACGACCCCCGCGGTGACGGCGGCGGCGCACGCCGATCCGGTCGTCAGCGCCGGCGTCGCGGTGTGGTCCGACCTGGGCACGCTGCAGCCGGGACAGACCGCGAGCATGACGTTCCAGCTCCGACCGACGAGCGCCGTCCTGCCGAACGTCGGCTCGACCGTCCCGCAGGTCAACCGTGCCCGTGCCGTCGGTGAGGACGCGACCGGTGAGACGGGGAACGCGGACGGCCCGTACGACAACCCCGAGGCGTCCGCCCAGACCCGCATCGACTCCGCCGACGTCCGGGTCACCAAGACCCATGCGTCGCCGGTCGTCGCGGGCGGCAACGCGACCTGGACCCTGACGGTCCGCAACAACGGGGCCGACGCCGCCGTCGGCCCGTTCGTCGTGACCGACACCCTGCCTCCGGGCGCGGGCTTCGTCTCGGCGTCGGGGACCGGCTGGACGTGCGGCGCCCCCGTCTCGGGCGTCGTCAGCTGCGCGAGGACCACGCCGCCCGGGACGCTCGCGTCGGGGGCGTCGTTCCCCGTGATCACGGTCGTGACCTCGATCCCGGCCGCGACGCCGAGCGGGACGACGTTCACCAACGCGGCGACCGCCAACGCGCGCACGTACGACCCGAGCACCGCGAACAACTCGACGACCGACTCGGTGACGATCACGACCAGTGCCGACCTCGCGAGCAGCAAGGCCCACGCGGGGCCGGGCGTCGCGGGCCAGGACACCGCGTGGACCATCGGCGTCCGCAACAACGGGCCGTCGGACTCCCAGCCCACGATCACGGTCAGCGACACCCTGCCGGCCGGGACGACGTTCGTCTCGGCGGTCGGCATCGGGTGGAGCTGCGCCCCGCCGGCCGGGCAGACGTTCTCCTGCACCCGGTCCACGGTGCTGGCCGCGGGTGCGGTCGCACCGCAGATCCTCGTCATCGCCCACATCGCCCCCGGCGTGACCGGCACCCTGACCAACTCGGCGACCGTCTCCGGTACCACGCCCGACCCGGTGCCGGGCAACAACACGGCGACGAGCCCGCTGACGGTCACCACGTCCGCCGACCTCGCGATCCAGAAGACCCACAGCGGGGCGTTCACGCCCGGCACGTCGGGTACCTACACGTTCGACGTGGTGAACAACGGGCCGTCGGACGCGGCCGCGGACGTCACGATCACCGACACCCTGCCCGACTACCTCACCTTCGTCTCGACGGTCGACCCGACGGGCACCTGGACCTGCTCGGCCGCCGGTCAGCTGGTCACGTGCACCTTGGCCGGGTCCCTGCCGCTGGGCGCGTCGACGACGGTGAGCATCGTGGTCGACGTCGACCCGACGGCCGGCGCGGGCTCGTTCACCAACACGGCGACGGTCGACTCACCGACGCCGGACCCGAACCCGGTGAACAACACCGACACCGACAACACCTCGTTCAGCTCGATCTCGGACCTCGCGCTCGACAAGTCGCACACCGGCCCGGTGGACGCCGGTGAGAACGTCGTGTGGACCCTGCAGGTCTCGAACCTCGGCCCGTCGGCCACGATCGGCCCGATCACGGTCGCCGACGGCCTGCCCGACGACGTCACGTACGTCTCGGCGACCGGTGTCGGCTGGGTGTGCTCGGCGGTCGACCAGGTGGTCACCTGCACGAGCGCTGACGGCATTGCCGCCGGCACGCCGGGATCGCCGGCGCTCGCCGAGCCCATCACGCTCACCGCGTTCGTCCACGCCGACGCCGGGCCGTCGATCATCCTCAACCAGGCGTCGGTGGACGGGCCGCAGGAGGACTCCGACCTCACCAACAACGACGCAGCCGACCCGGTGATCGTCCGCGACGAGGCCGACGTCAGCGTGGTGAAGGACGTCACCGGCCAGGCGCCGTACCTGGCGGGCGACGAGGTCACGTACTCGCTCACGGTCGGGAACGCGGGTCCGTCGGACGCGGACGACGTGCACGTCGTCGACACCCTGCCGCCGGGCATGTCCGGGGTGAGCGCGGCCGGAACCGGCTGGACGTGCACGGTCTCGGCGACCGAGGTCGTCTGCGACCGGGCCACTCTCGTGGCACCCGTCGCGCCCGACGCGATCACCACGAGCGTGATCACGGTGACCGCCCGCATCGGCTCGGAGGTGGCCGACGGCACCACGTTGACCAACACCGTCGTCGTCGGGACCTCCACCACCGACGCCGACCCGAGCAACAACACCGACGACGCGACCATCACCGCGAGCACCGAGGCCGACCTCGCGATCACCAAGACGCACCCGGCGGGCGGCGTGTTCGCAGGCGACGAGCTCGACTTCACGATCGCCGTCACCAACAACGGCCCGTCGGACGCGCTCGCCCCCGTCGAGGTCACCGACACGCTGCCGTCCGGGTTCACCTACGTCTCGTCGTCGGGACCGTGGACCTGCGTGCCGGACGGTCCGGGCACCACCGTCGTGTGCGACCTCGACGGTGTGACGTCGCTGGCCGCCGGTGCGACGGCGCCTGACCTGGTGCTCACGACGGCGGTCGACCCGGCGGCGCCCGCCGGCCCGGTGGTCAACACCGCGGCGGTCACGTCCCCGACGACCGACCCGGTCCCGGCGAACAACGCGACGGAGGACGAGGTCCTGGTCCAGCAGCTCGCCGACGTCAGGATCCTGAAGACCCACACGGGTCCCGTCCGGGTGGGCGACGACGTGACGTTCCACCTCACGGTGTTCAATGCCGGCCCGTCGGACGCGCGGGACGTCGTGGTGACCGACCCGCTGCCACGGGGCCTGACGTACGTCTCGGCAGCAGGCACCGACTGGACCTGCTCCACCGTGCTGTTCGTGGTCCGCTGCACCTACGACCTGCCGTTGCGCGCGAACGGCTTCGCACCGCAGATCGACCTCGTCGTCACGGTCGGACCCGAGGCGTTCCCGACGGTGAAGAACACGGCCGACGTGGAGACCAGCACCGAGGGCGACAACCGCGGCGACAACGTCTCGACGGACGACCTCGCGATACCGCCGCAGGTCGACCTGTCGGTCACCAAGACCCATGACGTGGACTTCGGGGTGGGCCACGACGGCACCTGGAACCTCGAGGTCGCGAATGCCGGGCCGACCGACGACCCGGGTCCGGTGACGGTGACCGACACCCTGCCGGTGGGCACCACGTTCGTGTCGGGCACCGGCCCGGGCGTGACGTGCGCCGCCGCCGGGCAGGTCGTGACGTGCACGATCGCGGACGGCGTGACGATGACGACGCCCGTGCCGATCACCCTGGTGGTCTCCGTCCAGGCCGCGGCCGCGCCGTCGGTGAGCAACGCGGTGGTCGTCACGACGCCGAACGAGGACGTCGACCCCGACAACAACACGGCGACCGACGACGTCGCCGTGACCGGGCAGTCCGACCTGGCGATCGAGAAGACCGCGGTCGGCCTCCCGGGTGCGCCGGCGGTGTTCGACGTCGTCGTCACCAACCTCGGACCCAACGCGACGACCACCCCGGTGATCGTGACCGACGAGCTGCCGGCAGGGATGACCTACGCGAGCGCCGCGGGCGCGGGCTGGACCTGCAACGCGGTCGCGAACGTCGTGACCTGCACGTACACGCCGACGCTCGCGGTCAACCAGGCGGCGCCGCCCGTCCGGGTGTCGGCGACCTTGAACGTGGCACCGGGCACCAAGGTCACGAACGTCGCCACGGCGACCGGCGGGCAGCCGCTGTGCCCGGTGTGCGACCCCGTGTACGTCCAGGACGACGCGACGGTCGTCGCCCCGGACACCTCGCTCTCGGCGACAGGGACGGACGCCGTCGCGTGGGCGGTCCTCGCGTTCCTGCTGCTCGGAGGCGGCGTCCTGCTCGTGGTCGTCGCCCGACGGAGGCAGGTCACATGATCAGCGTCGCTCGCGCCGAGCAGCTGAGCGCCGCCGGGGTGCGCTGGGTCCCGCGCCCGGGGGACTCGTTCGCGGTCCGGGTGCTCGAGGACCAGGTCTTCACGATCGCGGACATGGTGGTCGAGCCGCGCGAGTACCCGAGCGGCACCGTCCTGGGGTTCAACGGGACCACCGAGTGGGCGCTCGACTCGGTGCGCCAGGAGGACGCCCTGTGGCTGCCGCGCGAGGACCAGCTGCGTGAGCTCCTGGGCGGCACCTTCCGCAGCCTGGCCCGCTCGACGTTCGGCGGCTACCAGGTGCTCGTCGAGCTTGCGGGCCGCCCCGAGCAGGTGTTCAGCGCCGACGACGCGGCGGACGCCTACGCGCAGGCGCTGCTCGCGCTGGTCGCCGCTGCCGCCTGACGGGACCGGGCGCGGGCTCGTTCGCGGTGCGGCGACCGAGCCCGACTAGACTCCCAGCCATGTCCACCCTCTCTCGCGACGAGGTCGCGCGCGTGGCGGGCCTGGCACGGATCGACCTGACGCCGGCGGAGCTCGACCGCCTCGCGGGCGAGCTCGACGTCATCGTCGAGTCGGTCGCCCGCGTGAGCGAGATCGCCACGTCCGACGTGCCGGCCACCAGCCACCCCCTGCCGCTGACCAACGTGTTCCGTGCCGACGTGCCCGAGGCCCCGGTCGACCGGGACCTGGTCCTGGCGTCCGCGCCGGCGTCGATCGACGGCAAGTTCGCGGTCCCGCAGATCCTGGGGGAGGACGCGTGACCGACCTGACGCGGATCTCGGCCTCCGCGCTCGCGGACGCCCTCACCAAGAAGGACGTGTCCAGCGTCGAGGCGACGCAGGCGCACCTCGACCGGATCGCCGACGTCGAGCACGCGGTGCACGCGTTCCTGCACGTGAGCGGCAAGGAGGCGCTGGCGGTCGCCGCCGACGTCGACGCGCGCCGGGCCGCGGGGGAGCCGCTGCACGCGCTCGCGGGCGTCCCGATCGCGGTCAAGGACGTCGTCGTGACCAAGGGTCTGCCGACGACGGCCGGGTCGAAGATCCTCGACGGCTGGGTGCCGCCGTACGACGCGACCCTCGTCGAGCGGATCAAGGCCGCCGGTCTGCCGATCCTGGGCAAGACGAACATGGACGAGTTCGCGATGGGTTCCTCGACGGAGCACTCCGCCTACGGCAACACGCACAACCCGTGGGACCTCGACCGGATCCCGGGCGGTTCGGGCGGCGGCTCGGCGGCCGCGGTCGCCGCGTACGAGGCTCCCTTGGCGATCGGCACCGACACCGGCGGCTCGATCCGTCAGCCGGGCGCCGTCACGGGCACCGTCGGCGTCAAGCCGACGTACGGCTCGGTCTCCCGCTACGGGCTCATCGCGATGGCGTCGTCGCTGGACCAGGCCGGTCCCGTCACGCGCACGGTGCTCGACTCCGCGCTGCTGCACGAGCTCATCGGGGGTCACGACCCGCGCGACAGCACGTCGATCGACGAGCCCCTGCCCGGCCTCGTCGCCGCGGCCCTCGCGGGGGCGTCCGGTGACCTGTCCGGCCTGCGCGTCGGCGTCATCACCGAGCTGCAGGGCGAGGGCTACCAGCCCGGCGTGCTCGCGCGGTTCCAGGAGTCCCTCGAGATCCTGCGCGGCGCGGGTGCGGAGATCGTCGAGGTGTCCTGCCCGCACTTCGAGTACGCCCTGGGCGCGTACTACCTGATCATGCCGAGCGAGGCGTCGAGCAACCTGGCCAAGTTCGACGGCATGCGGTTCGGCCTGCGGGTCGTCCCGGAGGACAACCCGACGGCAGAGCGCGTCATGGCCGCCACCCGTGGCCAGGGCTTCGGCGACGAGGTCAAGCGCCGGATCATCCTGGGCACCTACGCGCTCTCCGCGGGCTACTACGACGCCTACTACGGCTCGGCGCAGAAGGTCCGCACGCTCATCCAGCGTGACTTCAACGCCGCGTTCGAGAAGGCCGACGTGCTCGTCTCCCCGACGGCACCGACGACGGCGTTCAAGCTCGGCGAGAAGCTCGACGACCCGCTCGCGATGTACCTGAACGACGTCGCGACGATCCCCGCGAACCTGGCCGGCGTCCCCGGGATGTCGCTGCCGTCGGGACTGTCCGACGACGGCCTCCCGGTCGGGTTCCAGATCCTGGCGCCCGCCAAGGCGGACGACCGGCTGTACCGCGTCGGGGCGGCGCTCGAGATGCTGCTCGAGACGGAGTGGGAAGGGCCGCTGCTGTTGAAGGCTCCGGAGCTGGAGGTCGCGCGATGAGCGCCCTGGTCGACTACGACGACGCCGTCGCGCGCTACGACACGGTCATCGGGATCGAGGTGCACGTCGAGCTGGGCACGCGCACCAAGATGTTCGACGGCGCCGAGGTCACGTTCGGTGCGGAGCCGAACACGCAGGTCACGCCCGTCTCGCTGGGCCTGCCTGGCGCGCTGCCCGCCGTGAACGCGACCGCCGTCGAGTACGCGATCCGCATCGGCCTCGCGCTGAACTGCTCGATCGCCGAGAGCTGCCGGTTCGCCCGGAAGAACTACTTCTACCCGGACGTGCCCAAGAACTTCCAGACGTCGCAGTACGACGAGCCCATCGCCTTCGAGGGCTGGGTCGACGTCGAGCTGGACGACGGGAGCATCTTCCGCGTCGAGATCGAGCGCGCGCACATGGAGGAGGACGCCGGCAAGAACACCCACATCGGTGGGTCCGACGGCCGCATCCACGGCGCCGAGTACTCGCTGGTGGACTACAACCGCGCGGGCATCCCGCTGGTGGAGATCGTCACCAAGCCGATCGAGGGTGCCGGTGCTCGTGCTCCCGAGGTCGCGCGCGCCTACGTGCAGACCCTGCGCGACATCTTCCGTGCGCTGGGCGTCTCCGAGGCGAAGATGGAGCGCGGCAACGTGCGCGCCGACGTCAACGTGTCGATCCGTCCCACGCCGGAGTCGGCGCTCGGCACGCGCACCGAGACCAAGAACGTCAACTCGTTCCGGTCGGTCGAGCGGGCCGTGCGGTACGAGGTCAGCCGGCAGGCGGGCGTGCTCGACGACGGCGTCGCGATCATCCAGGAGACGCGCCACTGGCACGAGGACACCGGGACCACCGCGTCCGGTCGCGTGAAGTCGGACGCCGAGGACTACCGGTACTTCCCGGAGCCCGACCTGGTGCCGATCGCTCCCGACCGCGCGTGGGTCGAGGAGATCCGTGCGGGTCTTCCGGAGATGCCCGCCGCGCGCCGACGCCGGCTGCAGGCCGAGTGGGAGTACGCCGACGCCGAGATGCGCGACGTGGTCAACGCCGGGGCCGTCGAGCTCATCGAGACGACGATCGCCGCGGGCGCCAGCCCGGCCGCCGCACGCAAGTGGTGGATGGGCGAGCTGGCCCGCACGGCCAAGCAGCAGGAGGTCGAGCTCGAGGCCCTCCCGGTGACGCCGACGCAGATCGGCCAGCTGCAGAAGCTCGTCGACGACGGCCTGATCAACGACAAGCTGGCCCGCCAGGTGCTCGAGGGCGTGCTCGCGGGCGAGGGCGACCCGGCCGACGTCGTGGCCGCGCGCGGCCTGGGTGTCGTGTCGGACGACGGGCCGCTGCTCGACGCGATCGATGCGGCGCTGGCGGCGCAGCCGGACATCGCCGAGAAGATTCGGTCGGGCAACCTCGGACCGGTCGGCGCGATCATCGGCGCGGTCATGAAGGCGACGCGCGGACAGGCCGACGCCGGACGTGTGCGTGAGCTGCTCCTGGAGCGCATCGGCTCGTAACACCCCGGGCACATGCCGGCCGTAGGGTCGGCTCACCGAGAGGAGCGGACGATGGAGAAGCCCACGCTGCAGGGCGAGATGATCGTGCTCCGACCGATCCGCGCGAGCGACGCGGACGCGATGTGGGAGATGCTGGCCGACCCCGAGGGCAACCGCCTGACGGGCACGACGGCGACGTTCACGCGCCAGCAGATCGACGCCTGGTGCGCGAGCCGTGCCACGGCCGAGGACCGGTACGACTTCGCGGTGACCGTGGACGGCGACGACACGTTCCGCGGCGAGATCGTGCTGAACGAGGTCGACGAGTTCGTCGGCTCCGCCAACCTGCGCCTGTCCATGGGGCCGCAGTACCGCGGGCGTGGCTACGGCACCGAGGGCATCCAGCTCGTCCTCGGCATGGCGTTCGACGGCCTCGGTCTGCACCGGGTCGAGCTCGACGTGCTGAGCATCAACGCGCGGGCCAAGTCGCTGTACGAGAACATCGGCTTCCGCATCGAGGGGCGCAAGCGCGACGCCTACCGCGACGGCGACGGCTGGTGCGACGCGATCATCATGGCGATCCTCGAGGACGAGTACCGGGCGGCTCAGCTCGACTGACCTCGTGCCCGGTGGAAGTCGTCGAGCGCGACCTTCCGTTCGGCCGCGTGGTCGACGATCGGGGCCGGATATTCCGTCGGCTGGGTGCGCAGCTTCCACGGTTCGTGCACCGCGGCGCCCTCGACGCCGCGCAGCTCGGGCACCCACTCGCGCACGTACGCGCCGTCCGGGTCGAACTTCTTGCCCTGCGTCGTCGGGTTGAACACCCGGAAGTACGGTGCCGCGTCGCGTCCGGTGCCGGCGACCCACTGCCAGTTCAGCTGGTTCTGTGACACGTCCCCGTCGACCAGCCACGCCATGAAGTGCTCAGCGCCCCGCTGCCAGCGCACGTGCAGGTCCTTGACCAGGAACGACGCGACAACCATCCGGACCCGGTTGTGCATCCAGCCGAGCGATCGCAGCTGCCGCATGCCCGCGTCGACGATCGGGTAGCCGGTGCGACCGGCCGCCCAGGCCTCGAACGCGGCGTCCCCGGTGTCCCACGAGTCCTCGGGCACGACCGTCCGCAGCGAGCGCCGTGCGGCGCCGGGGTGGTGCCAGAGCACGTCGGCGTGGAACTCGCGCCAGGCGAGCTCGGAGCGGAACGTGGTCACGTCGACCGGTACCCGCGCCAGGTCGGCGAGGAGCGTCCGCGGGTGCAGCTCGCCGTACTTCAGGGGGATCGAGAGCCTCGACGTCGTGTCGAGGTCGGGCCGGTCGCGCTGCGTGGCGTAGTCGGCGAGGTCGTCGCGGACGAACGCCGCCCAGCGCTCGCGCGCCGCGAGCTCGCCCGCCTCGGGCAGACGGACGTCCGTGGTCGGCGTCCCCGGCAGCCCGTCGGACCGCATCGTCGCCCAGGGCACCGTCGACGGCAGACGGGCCGGGGCGGCCCAGCCGTGGTCGAGCCAGGCGCCGCGGAACGGCGTGAACACCTGGAAGGGCGTCCCTCCCTGCGTGGTGAGGCGGCCCGGCGCGACGGCGTATGGGGAGCCTGTACGCACCAGCGGGACGCCCAGCGACCGTTCCACCCCGTCGTCCCGACGGCGCCCGTACGGTTCGGTCGCCGCCGTCACGTGGACGGACGGAGCCTGGACTGCTCGCACGACCTCGGGGACGACCTGCTCGGGCTGCCCGTGGCGAAGGACGAGGCGTCCGTCCGTCGCCTCCTCAAGGGCACGCAGGGACCGGGCGAGATAGGCGAGCCGGGGTGAGCCGGCGGAGCGCCAGAGGCTCGGGTCGACGACGAACAGGGGCACGACCTCGTCGTCGAGTGCGCGAGCCTCCTCGACTGCGGCCAGCAGCGCGGGGTTGTCCGCCAGCCGCAGGTCGCGGCGGAACCAGTGGATCGTCGGCACCCGGCGACGGTAGCCCGACGGGGGACGTGGCGCCCCGTGAGCACCGCGGGGGTGGTGCGGGACGCCCGACGTCGCCCCGCCGCGTACTTCGGCGTCATCGGTCTCGTCGCCCTGGCGTTCGCCGGAGGGATGTTCGCGCTCGCGCCCTGGGTCACACGACACATCAAGGCGGGCGCCGACACCGAGTCCGAGGCCGCGCTCCAGCACTGAGGCAGCGGAAGCGTCTGTCGGCCCCCGGTGGCAGGGTGGGGCGCATGACCGACACCACTCTCCTGCGCCACTCCGAGGTCACCGCGGCGGTCGACGACCGACACTGGCGCGTGCTGCTGCAGACCCTCCGGGCGACGTTCTCGGCGCCCGACTTCTCGACCGCTGCCGCGTTCGTCGCCCGCGTCGCGGAGGCCGCCGACACCGCGAACCATCACCCGGACGTGGTCCTGCGCTGGGGCCAGGTCACGGTCACCACGACGAGTCACGATGCCGGCGGACTGACGCAGCGGGACGTCGACCTGGCGGCGACGCTGAGCGCGCTCGCCGACGAGCTGGGCCTGACCGGTGACGTGCCGCGCAGCGAGACGCTCGAGATCGCGGTCGACGCGCTCGACATCCCGGGGGTCAAGCCGTTCTGGACCGCGGTGATGGGGTACCAGGTGAGCCCGCACCAAGAGCTCGACCTGGTGGACCCCGCGGGGATCGGGCCGACGATCTGGTTCCAGCAGATGGACGAGCCCAGGCCGCAGCGCAACAGGATCCACTTCGACATCGTGGTCCCGCACGACCAGGCCGAGGCGAGGGTCGCGTCGGCGATCGCGGCCGGAGGGCACCTGGTCAGCGACACCCGAGCCCCGGCGTTCTGGATCGTCGCGGACCCGGAGGGCAACGAGGTGTGCGTGTGCACCTGGCAGGCGCGCCATCGCAGCTGAGAGGGCAGACCGAAGGCCCCGGATCGGTGTGGAGGAGGAGGATCCGGGGCCCTCGGCGTCTCGGGGGACGCTCGGCGCTAGTCGCCCGTCGGCAGACTGAACGTCCAGCCTGCCGCGAGGCGCTCGGTGACGACCGTCTGCACCGCTGCGAGGGTGCCCGAGCGGTCACCGCCACCGTCGTGCGCCAGGACGAGCTCGCCGGGCTTCATCGCGGCGCGCAGGTTCGCGGTGAGCGTCGGGACGTCCTGGGTGGACCAGTCGTCGATGGTGTTGACCACGCCGAGCGGCTGCATCCCGAGCGACACGGCGACCGCCGCGGTCTGGCCCCAGCTGCCGTTCGGGGCGCGGAAGTACGGCACCGGAGCCGTCGGATCGCCCAGGGCGTCCCGGATGATCCGCAGGTTCTCGACGAGGTCGGCCCCGACCCGCTCCGGCGTCCAGGTGCCCATGTCCGCGTAGGACGTGGAGTGGTTGCCCAGGGTGTGACCGTCGTCGACGATCCGCCGGAGGATCGCCGCCCCGCCGGGCGCCTGGATGTTCTGGCCGATGACGCAGAACGTCGCGTGGATGCCGTGCTCACCGAGGAAGTCCAGCAGCGCGGACGTGGTGGCGCCGTTCGGGCCGTCGTCGAACGTCAGCGCGGTGACGGCGCCTCTGCCGCGTGCCGCGGTCACCGGGGTGGTGACGGGGTTCATGGCGCCTCCGGGGGCGTCGGTCGAGCCGCTCAGCGCGTGACCACGACGTCGTCGGCGGGGAGGTAGGAACGGGTCTCGAGGCGCCGATGCCGCTGGTCCGAGGCGCGAAACTCGACATCGATTTAGATAACGTTATCCATTCGCGAGGCCACGCGCCAGGTGTGGGTCGCGCCGGCCCCCCGCCGCCACCGGCGGATCGCGCGCCGGCGCTCGACCCGGGTAGGGTGCGTCCGTTAGTAAAACGTTATCGATAACGTTTGACTTGGTCGCGTCGCCGCTGCGACAGTGGGTCTGCGCCCACCGTCAGTGGGGACGGGAGCGCATGTTGGAGAAGGAGACTGCACCACTGTGACGGTGGTGCCGCCCTTGCAAGGCGGACGCAGATCGGCACGGATGCCGACCTGCGGCGGTGACAGGCAGTGCGGACAGCACGGCGCGCGGGCTGAGGCTCGGGTGGCAGCGGCGGTCCGCCCAGCAAGGGCCAGCTTTCACTCTGTGTAACTCGACGAAGAGGACAGATCTCATGATTGCTCGCAAGCTCCTGGCGGTCTCAGCCGCCTTGGTGATGAGTGCCGCGGGGCTCAGCGCCTGCAGCGGCGGGGACGACGGCGGTAGCGGCGAATCAACCGGCGGCGACACCGAGATGACCTTCTGGCACAACTCCACGACCGGTGAGGGCAAGGCCTACTGGGAGTCCACCGTGGCGGACTTCGAGGCCGCGAACCCGGGCGTGACCATCAAGATCCAGGCCATCCAGAACGAAGACATGGACGGCAAGCTGCAGACCGCGCTGAACTCCGGCGACGCGCCCGACATCTTCATGGCCCGCGGCGGCGGCAAGCTGGCCGATGTCGTCGAGGCAGGTCAGGCGCAGGAGGTCGTGGTCGACGACGCGACGCGCACGGCGGTCGGGGACGCGGCATTCAACGCGTTCACCATCGACGACACCGTCTACGGCATGCCGATGTCGATCCTCCCGGGCGGCATCTACTACAGCAAGGACCTGTTCGAGCAGGCCGGCATCACCGACACCCCCAAGACCATCGAGGACCTCGAGGGTGCGGTCGACAAGCTCAAGGCGGCCGGTATCTCCCCGATCGCCCTCGGCGCCAAGGACGCCTGGCCGGCGGCCCACTGGTACTACTTCTTCGCGCTGCGCGCCTGCTCGCAGGAGACCCTCGACAAGGCCGCCGCGGACATGACGTTCGACGACCCGTGCTGGGAGAAGGCGGGCGACGAGCTCGCGGCGTTCTCCGAGACCGATCCGTTCAACGAGGGCTTCCTGACCACCTCGGCCCAGCAGGGCGCAGGCTCGTCGGCAGGTCTGCTGGCGAACCACCAGGCGGCGATGGAGCTCATGGGCGCCTGGGACCCGGGCGTGATCGCGTCCCTGACTCCCGACAAGAAGCCGCTCGCGGACCTGGCCTGGTTCCCCTTCCCGGCCATCGACGGCGGTGACGGTGCCGACGGCGCCATGATGGGCGGCCTCGACGGCTTCTCCTGCTCGAAGGACGCTCCCGCGGAGTGCTCGAAGTTCCTCAACTTCGCGATGCAGAAGAAGTACCAGGAGGGCTACGCCAACGCGTTCCACACGCTCCCTGCCAGCCAGGAGGCGCAGGGCGTCGTCACCGAGCCCGCACTGCTGGACGTGCTCGCGTCGTACAACGAGGCGCCGTACGTCTCGCTCTGGCTCGACACGCTCTACGGCCAGAACGTCGGGAACGCCCTCAACGCCGGCGTCGTGAACCTGCTCGCGGGCCAGGGTGACTCGGCGGCGATCGTCCAGGGCGTCAAGGACGCGGCGGCGAAGGAGTAATCGACAACATGAGCGACTCTTTGGGCGAGGGCAAGCTCGCCGTGACCTCGCCCGAGGGTTCCTCGGTGGACGGGGACGGGGCCGACGTGGCCTCGTCCCCGGTCCGCCGGGCCGGGGGCTCCCCCTGGCGCCAGCGTCTCGAGATCAGCCTTCTCGCTGGTCCCGCCGTGGTGATGTTCCTGGCGTTCGTCATCTTCCCGATCGTCCTGGGCGCCTACTACGGATTCTTCAAGTGGAAGGGCTTTGGCAAACCCACCAACTTCGTGGGGCTGCAGAACTACGTCACGATCCTGTCCGACTCGACGTTCCAGGACGCCGTGCGGCACAACTTCGTGATCGTGATCCTGTCCCTGGTGCTCCAGGGGCCCGCCGCGATCCTGCTCGCTCTTCTGCTCAACCAGAAGATGCGCGGGCGCTCGATCGTGCGCGTCCTGATCTTCGTGCCCTACGTCATCTCCGAGGTGATCGTCGGCACCGGCTGGAGCCTCATGCTCCAGACCAACGGCGCGGTCAACGACGTGCTCGTCAAGATCGGGCTGCCGAACTGGACCGTCGACTGGCTGTCCGACCCGAAGGTCGCGATGGCGTCACTGATGATCATCATCACGTGGAAGTACATCGGGTTCGCCGTGATCCTGTTCCTGGCCGGGCTGCAGAGCATCCCCGAGGAGCTCTTCGAGGCCGCGGCGATCGACGGGGCGAGCTACTGGCAGAGCCAGCGGCGGATCACGCTGCCGCTGCTCGGCCCGACGATCCGGATCTGGGCGTTCCTGTCGATCATCGGAGCGCTGCAGCTGTTCGACCTCGTCTACATCATCTGGGGGCAGTACGTGGCTGCGACGGCCGGCACCTCGACCATGGCCACGTACATGGTGGTCAACGGTCGCAACGCCGCGAACTACGGCTACGGGAGCGCGGTCGCCGTGGTCCTGTTCATCATCTCGCTCGTCGTCGCCTTGACCTACCAGCGGTTCGTGCTGCGGCGCGACACCGAGGGCGCACTCACGGAAGGAAAGAAGTGATGACGGCGACCACCGCGCCACCGCTGAGCCCGACGGCCCCGCGCCCGCTGGCCGGTCGCAAGCGGCCGAGCCTGAGCCGGGCGGGGTGGGCGACCTACGTCATCGCATGGACGCTGGTCGGCCTCTGCATCGCCCCGGTGCTGTACATCATCATCGGCGGCTTCCGGACGAACGCCGAGATCACGGTGGACCCCTCCGGTTTCCCGACCAAGTGGCAGTTCGTCAACTACTCCGAGGTCCTGAGCAGCCCGATCTTCTGGCGCCAGGTGGGGAACTCCGTGATCTGTGGGCTCTTCACGACCCTCGGGGTCGTCATCCTGGGCGTGGCCGCCAGCTTCGTGCTCGCCCGCTACAACTTCAACGGGCGCGCGGCCCTGTATGCGCTCTTCGCGGCCGGGCTGATGTTCCCCATCACCGTGGCGATCACACCGCTCTACATCATGATCCGCGGGCTCGGTCTCAGCGACAGCCTGGCCGGCATCATCCTCCCGCAGATCGCCTTCGCGCTGCCGACGACGATCATCATCCTGGTGCCGTTCCTACGAGCCATCCCCAAGGAGCTCGAGGAGGCTGCGGCGATCGACGGCGCAAGCCGGCTCGGGTTCTTCTTCCGGATGGTGATCCCGCTGTCGATCCCGGGTGTCGTGACCGTCGGGATCCTCGCCTTCATCGCCAGCTGGAACAGCTACCTCCTCCCTCTGTTCATCCTCAACAACGAGGACTCGTACACCCTGCCGCTCGGGGTCCAGGCCTTCGCGTCGCAGTACTCGGTGGACACCGCCAGGGTGCTCGCGTTCACGTCGCTGTCGATGATCCCCGCGCTCCTGTTCTTCACGATCTTCGAACGCCGCATCGTCGGTGGTCTCACCGGCGCGGTGAAGGGCTGACACCGGCCCGAGCCGATGGTGGCGCGCCGAGGCACGCCACCCTGCGGTCGCCTGTCCGTGCAGTCCCCAGTGGACGCACCCCGTACTTCATCGACGAAGGAGAAGGGCCTGTGGTCGACCCCGTACCCGCCATGCCCCAGGTGTCCGATCGTGTGCGTGCGCTGCACGCGCAGATGACGCTCGAGGAGAAGCTGGCCCAGCTCGTCGGCTACTGGCTCGACCAGGAGGGCACGGTCGCGCCCATGCAGTCGGAGATGGCGGCCGGTCAGCAGGCGTCGAGCAAGCTCAGCGAGACGACCCGGCACGGTCTCGGCCACTACACGCGCGTGTACGGAACCCGACCGGTCGACCCGGCCGAGCGTGCAGCCTGGTTGTGGGCCGAGCAGCGCAGGCTCAAGCGTGAGACGCGGCTGGGCATCCCCGCGCTCGTCCACGAGGAGTGCCTCACCGGCCTCGCCGCGTGGCAGGCAGCCACCTACCCGACGCCGCTCGCCTGGGGAGCGTCCTTCGACCCCGAGCTCGTGCACGACGCCGCCCTGGCGATCGGTGACTCGATGCGCGAGCTGGGTATCCACCAGGGCCTCGCCCCCGTCCTCGACGTCGTGCGCGACCCGCGGTGGGGGCGCGTCGACGAGTGCATCGGCGAGGACCCATACCTCGTCGGCACCATCGGCACGGCCTACGTCCGGGGTCTGCAGGAGGCGGGCGTGCACGCCACGCTCAAGCACTTCGTCGGCTACTCGGGCTCGAAGTCGGGGCGCAACCACGCCCCGGTGAGCGCAGGTCCCCGCGAGATCGCGGACACGTTCCTCCCGCCGTTCGAGATGGCGATCCTCGAGGGCGGTGCCCGGTCGGTGATGAACTCCTACACCGACATCGACGGCGTCCCCGTGGCGGCTAACTCCGAGTACCTGACGTCCCTCCTGCGTGAACGGTGGGGCTTCGACGGCGTCGTCGTGGCCGACTACTTCGCGGTCGCGTTCCTGCAGGTCATGCACGCGGTCGCCGCCGACCGGGGCGAGGCCGCTGCTCTCGCGCTCGAAGCCGGCATCGACGTCGAGCTGCCCACGGGCGACGCCTACCTGACGCCGCTGGCGGACCGGATCCGCGCGGGCGCGTTCGACGAGCGCTTCGTCGACCGTGCGGTGCTGCGCGTGCTCGCGCAGAAGGAGGAGCTCGGGCTGCTCGAGCCCGACGCGTTCGAGGACGAGCCGCCGACCGACGTCGACCTCAACTCGCCGCGGCACCAGGAGCTGGCCCGCCGGCTCGCCGAGGAGTCGGTCGTCCTGCTGTCGAACAGCGGCGTGCTGCCTCTGAACGGGTGGACGACCGCGCCCGCGCGCGTGGCCGTCGTCGGCCCGAACGCGCACCGCGCGGAGGCGCTCATGGGCTGCTACTCGTTCGCCAACCACGTGCTGGCGCACCATCCCGAGCTGCCGATGGGCTTCGAGATCCCGACGGTGCTCGAGGCGTTCGGCCCGGCGTTCGACCGGGCCGGCCTGGCACGAGCAGAGCTGGTGTTCGCCGAGGGCTGTGCGGTCGAGGGCGACGACACCGCGGGGTTCCCCGAGGCCGTCGCAGCCGCCGAGGGTTCCGACCTCGTCGTCGTGGTCGTGGGTGACCAGGCGGGCCTGTTCGGCCGGGGCACCGTGGGGGAGGGGAACGACTCCGAGTCGCTCGACCTGCCGGGTGTCCAGCGCCAGCTCGTCGAGACGCTGGTCGCGACCGGCACCCCGGTGGTCATGGTGCTGCTCACCGGTCGCCCGTACGCGGTCGGCTGGGCGCTCGACGGCCCGGGTGCTCGCCCGAACGCGGTGCTCCAGGCGTTCTTCCCCGGCGAGGGTGGCGGGTTGGCGATCGCCGAGGTCGTCACGGGCGCGGTGAACCCGTCCGGTCGACTGCCGGTCTCCATGCCGCGCTCGGCCGGCGCGCAGCCGTACTCCTACCTCCACCCGATCCTCGGTGGTCCTTCGGACGTCACGTCGACGGACTCCACGCCGCTGCGCCCCTTCGGCTTCGGCCTCTCGTACACGCAGTTCTCGTACTCGGACCTCGTGGTCGACGCGTCCGTGCGCTCGAGCGGCACCTTCACTGCTTCGGTGACGGTGACGAACTCGGGAGCCCTGGCGGGTGCCGACACCGTCCAGCTCTACGGGCGCGACGTGCAGGCCACGATCGCCCGACCGGTGGCCGCGTTGCTGGGCTACGCGCGGGTCGACCTCGCCCCCGGTGCCTCCAGCCGCGTGACGTTCTCGGTCCCGACGACGCGGTTCGCGTTCTCCGATCGTCGCCTCGTCCGGATCGTCGAGCCCGGGGACGTCGAGGTGTGGATCGGCTCTCATGCCGCCGCCTCGCTCGCGCCCACCAGCACGAAGGAGTCCACGGGTGGCGTCATCACCAACGGCAGGGTGACCGAGGCTCGCGAGCTGCCAGGCACGGCGACGGCACGCGCACGCCTGACGATCACCGGCGACGTGCACGACGTCACGACGACCGACCCTCGTTCTGTCGAGGTCAAGGTCGTCGCTTCGTGACCGTGGTCCCCAACCCGGTGCTGCCTGGCTGCTACCCGGACCCGACGATCTGCCGGGTCGGAGACGTCTACTACCTCGTCACCTCGACCTTCGAGTACTTCCCCGGCCTACCGGTGTTCCGCAGCGAGGACCTGGCGAGCTGGGAGCAGATCGGTCACGTCGTCGACCGGCCGGGCCAGCTCGACTTCGACGGCATCGCGTCCTCGGGGGGGCTCTACGCACCCACGCTCCGGCACCACGACGGCACGTTCTGGCTCGTGTGCACCCTCGTCGACCAGTCCGACCCGACGCGGGGCGGAAACTTCGTGATGACGGCCACCGATCCCGCGGGACCGTGGTCCGACCCGGTGTGGCTCGACGCGGACGGCATCGACCCCTCGATCTTCTTCGACGACGACGGCCGCGTGTGGGTGCACGGCACCCGGTTGGCCCGCGTGCCCGAGTGGCACGACCAGACCGAGGTCTGGGTGCGTGAGCTCGACCCCTCGACCATGTCGCTCGTCGGGTTCGAGCACGTCATCTGGAACGGGGCGCTGCTCGACGTCGTCTGGGCAGAGGCACCGCACCTGTACAAGGTCGACGGCACGTACTACCTCCTGGCCGCGGAGGGGGGAACGGAGTTCCACCACGCCGTCTCGGTCGCGCGCTCCGACTCGGTGACCGGCCCCTACGTCGGCAACAAGGGCAACCCGGTCCTCACCCACCGGCACCTCGGCAGAGGGTCCGAGGTCGTCGGCGTCGGCCACGCCGACCTCGTGGAGGCTGCGGACGGAACCTGGTGGGCCGTCCTGCTGGGCATGCGGCCGTACGGCGGCTACCACTACAACCTCGGCCGGGAGACGTTCCTGGTGCCGGTCGTCTGGGAGGACGGGTGGCCGGTGTTCGCCCCCGGCATCGGGCAGGTCCCCGCCGAGGTCGACGTCCCCTTCGCCGGGCCGCCGCGCCCCGGAGTCGCCCAGGGCGGTGAGCGCGGCACGGTCCGGCCCGACGACCTGCGGTGGACGTCGTTGCGCCGTCCCGCCGGCGAGTTCGCGGTGGCGCGCGGGGACGGGTGGGACCTGACTGTGCGACCGAGCACCCTCAGCGACGCTGCGACGCCGACGTTCCTCGGTGTCCGTCAGCAGCACCGGGACGTCGACGTGCGGGCCGTCGTCCGCGCCGCCCTGCAACCGGGGGAGGACGTCGGCGTCACGGTTCGCCAGTCGGAGAGCGACCACGTGCGCCTGTTCGTCACCCGCGCGGGCGACGGGCCCGAGCGGACGGTGGTCGCCGTGCACCGGCGGGGAGGCGTCGAGTCCGTCCTGGGTCGGCACTCGCTGGCGTCGACCGACGGTCCGGTGGCCCTGACGGTGCGCGCGCGTGGCCAGGAGTACTCCTTGCTCGCCGCGGACGGTGACCAGGCGCCTGTCACGGTCGCGGTGGCCGATGGCCGCTTGCTGGACTCCGTCGCGACCGGAGGGTTCCTGGGCCTGTGGATCGGCGTGTACGCCACCAGCAACGGGCGCCCGTCTGCGACGATCGTGCAGGTGGAGCGGCTGGAGTACCTTCCGGCGCTCTGACCGCGGAGGTACGCGGAGGGGCACTGCAGACGGTTTTGCCGACGCCACCGCCCGATCTCGGCTCCTGAAGCCCAGAACCGCGCGTGTCAAACGTTATCGATAACGTTTTAGTTGCAGTACGCTCGCCGCATGGGTCAACGGGTGACGATCACAGATGTCGCACGAAGGGCGGGGGTCTCGACCGCGACCGTCTCGAAGGTGATCAACGAGCGCTACGGGGTGGCGAGCGGCACGACGTCGCACGTGCAGGCCGTGATCGAGGAGCTCGGGTACGAGTCGAGTCTCGTCGCGCGCAGCCTGCGATCGCACAAGACCAACGTGATCGGCATCCTCGTCGCCGAGTTCGAGCCGTTCAGCGCCGAGATCCTCAAGGGTGCGTCGATCGGGCTGGGTGACTCCGGGTACGCACTCCTCGCCTACACCGGCGGCCAGCTGACCGGTGGCGTCGGCTGGGAGCGGCGCTATCTCTCCCGGCTCAGCGGAACCCTGATCGACGGTGCCGTTCTCGTCACCCCGACCGTCCTGGAGACCGACGCCAGCATCCCCGTCGTCGCGATCGACCCGCACGCAGGGCCGTCCGGGCTCCCGACCGTGGACTCCGACAACTTCACCGGCGCGGTCCAGGCCGTCGAGCACCTCCTGGGTCTCGGCCACCGCCGGATCGGCTTCATCGGCGGCCGCTCCGACCTCGAGTCCTCGCGTCTGCGCGAGGCCGGGTACTGCAAGGCGCTCACCGACGCCGGGATCGCGGTGGACCCGGGCCTCATGCGAGAGGGCGACTACCGCAAGGACTCGACCCACGAGCCGGCGCGCGAGCTCTTGACGCTGCCGGAACGGCCGACCGCGGTGTTCGCCGCCAACGACCTCTCGGCCATCGGCACGCTCGAGATCGCGCAGGAGCTGGGTCTGGACGTCCCGTCCGAGCTGTCGATCATCGGGTTCGACGACATCCCCGAGTCCGCACTGACCACCCCAGCGCTCAGCACCGTGCACCAGCCGATCCAGCAGATGGGTGCCGCAGCGATCGCTCTGCTCATCCGGCTCATGGCCGGGCAGCCTGTCGAGCAGACCCACATCCAGCTCGTGACGTCCCTCGTCGAGCGAGGATCGACCGCTCCTCCTCGCTGACGTGTCCTCGGTGCGTGGCCCGGTCGTCCGCAGGGTGACCCTCGAGCGGCGCGTTCGAAGGGCAGTCATACACTCGCGTGCATGACCGTGACGTCGGACAACGCTCCCTCCTCAGCTGCACCTCCAGTCGACATCAAGCCCCGCTCGCGCACCGTCACCGACGGTCTCGAGGCGACGGCCGCACGCGGCATGCTCCGCGCGGTCGGGCTCGGTGACGACGACTTCGCGAAGCCGCAGATCGGCGTCGCGAGCTCGTGGAACGAGATCACGCCCTGCAACCTGTCGCTCCAGCGGCTCGCGCAGGCCGTCAAGAGCGGCGTGCACGCGGGTGGCGGCTACCCGCTGGAGTTCGGCACGATCTCGGTCTCGGACGGCATCTCGATGGGCCACGAGGGCATGCACTTCTCCCTGGTGAGCCGCGACATCATCGCCGACTCCGTGGAGACGGTCATGATGGCCGAGCGCCTCGACGGCTCCGTCCTGCTGGCCGGGTGCGACAAGTCGCTGCCGGGCATGCTCATGGCGGCCGCGCGCCTCGACCTCTCGAGCGTGTTCCTCTACGCCGGGTCGATCGCGCCGGGCTGGGTCAAGCTCTCGGACGGCACCGAGAAGGACGTCACGATCATCGACGCCTTCGAGGCCGTCGGCGCCTGCGCGCGTGGGCTCATGAGCCGCGAGGACGTGGACCGCATCGAGCGTGCCATCTGTCCCGGCGAGGGTGCCTGTGGCGGCATGTACACCGCCAACACCATGGCGTCGGTGGCCGAGGCCATGGGCATGTCGCTGCCCGGCTCGGCCGCTCCGCCGAGCGCCGACCGTCGCCGTGACGCGTACGCGCACAAGTCCGGCGAGGCCGTCGTCGAGCTGCTGCGGCGGGGGATCACGGCCCGGCAGATCATGACCAAGGAGGCGTTCGAGAACGCGATCGCCGTGGTCATGGCGTTCGGCGGCTCGACCAACGCGGTCCTGCACCTGCTCGCGATCGCGCACGAGGCCGAGGTCGACCTCACGCTCGCGGACTTCTCGCGCGTCGCCGCCAAGGTGCCGCACCTGGGCGACCTCAAGCCGTTCGGCCGTTACGTCATGAACGACATCGACCGCATCGGCGGCGTCCCCGTCGTCATGAAGGCGCTGCTCGACGCGGGCCTGCTGCACGGTGACTGCCTGACCGTGACCGGCAAGACCGTCGCCGAGAACCTGGCCGACGTGAACCCGCCGGACCCGGACGGCAAGATCCTGCGCGCGCTGAGCAACCCGATCCACAAGACCGGTGGCATCACGATCCTGCACGGCTCGCTGGCGCCCGAGGGTGCTGTCGTGAAGTCGGCCGGCTTCGACTCGGACGTGTTCGAGGGCACCGCCCGCGTGTTCGAGCGCGAGCGCGCAGCGCTGGATGCGCTCGAGGACGGCACGATCGTCGCCGGTGACGTCGTCGTGATCCGCTACGAGGGCCCCAAGGGCGGCCCGGGCATGCGCGAGATGCTCGCCATCACGGGCGCGATCAAGGGCGCGGGCCTGGGCAAGGACGTGCTCCTGCTGACCGACGGCCGCTTCTCGGGCGGCACCACCGGCCTGTGCGTCGGCCACGTGGCCCCCGAGGCTGTCGACGGTGGCCCCATCGCGTTCGTCAAGGACGGCGACCGCATCCGTCTCGACATGTCCAACGAGCTGCTCGAGGTGCTCGTCTCCGACGAGGAGCTCGAGGCGCGCAAGGTCGGCTGGGCCCCGCTGCCCGCCAAGTACACGCGTGGGGTCCTGGCCAAGTACGCCAAGCTCGTGCAGTCCGCGTCGACGGGCGCAGTCCTGATCTGAGTCGTTCTGCGAGCGGCCCGTACCTCGACAGGGGTGCGGGCCGTTCGCGTCGACACCACCAAGAGCAGTTGCGCACGACGTCCACATGCGCTGCCACCTGCACCGGTAGCGTCGCTCCCGGCCGGTGCACCACCGGCGGACCGATCCGCCTGGGAGTGCCGTGACCACCGACACCGCGCCGCCGACCGCGATCTCGACCCGCGGGCTGCGCAAGACCTACCGCCGGCTCAACGGCCAGCGCGCTGTCGCCGTGGGAGGACTCGACCTCGACGTCCCGATCGGCGGCGTGCACGGGTTCCTCGGCCCGAACGGCGCCGGCAAGACGACGACGATCCGGATGCTGCTCGGGCTGATCCGCCCGGACGCGGGCACCATGACGCTGTTCGGTGAGCCGGTCCCCGAGCGCCTGCCGCACGTCGTGGGACGTGTCGGTGCGATCGTCGAGCAGCCCAAGTTCTTCCCCAGCTTCTCCGGCCGCAAGAACCTCACGCTGCTCGCCCGTGCGATCGACGCGCCCGTGAGCCTGGTCGACGGCGTGCTCGAGGAGGTCGGGCTCTCCGACCGCGCGAAGGACCGGTACAAGGGCTACTCGCTCGGCATGAAGCAGCGGCTCGCCATCGCGGCGACCCTGCTGAAGGATCCCGACCTGCTGATCTTCGACGAGCCGACCAACGGCCTCGACCCGGCGGGCATCCGCGAGATCCGCGGCACGATGCGCGGGCTCGCCGACCGCGGCAAGACCGTGCTCGTCTCGAGCCACATCCTGGCCGAGGTCGAGCAGGTGGCCGACACCGTCTCGATCATCGCGCGCGGTGAGCTGATCGCGAGCGGGCGGGTCGCCGACCTGATCGGGGCCGGCGCGGCAGCGACGACCGTCCGCGTGGGCATCGCCGACCCGGACCGCGCCACGCACGTCCTCCAGGCACAGGGCTGGCAGGTCGCGCGCGACGGCGCCCACCTCGTCGTGAGCGGCTCCGTCCCGCCCGCGCACATCACGCAGGCGCTCGCCGCGCACGGCCAGTACCTCGACGAGCTGGTGCCGGTGCGTGCCGACCTCGAGTCGGTGTTCCTCGAGCTCACCGCCGGCCGAGGTCCCGGCACGCACGCCGCCGAGGAGGTGGTGGCCCCGTGACCCGGCTGCTCGGCATCGAGATCGACCGGTTCTCGTCGCGGCTGCTCATCCGCCTCGGAGTCGTCGGACTGCTGATCCTGACCTCGCTGACGCTGATCGGCGCCTACCAGACCGCACAACCGCCGTCCGCGGCCCAGCTGGCCGAGGCACAGCAGTGGTACGACGACGCGGCCGCCGAGTGGGAGCGCAGCGGTGCGGACCAGGTCGCCTCCTGCAAGGCCCAGGAGCAGAGCGAGCGCGAGAGCGTTGAGGCGAACGGCGGCGATCCCGACTCGGTCTCGTACATGTGCGACGAGATGGAGCCCAAGCTCGAGAACTACCTCGGCAGCACCCCGTCGTTCGCGCCGGACACGACGAGCCTGCTGAGCACCCTGTCCTCCCTCTACGTGCTGGTCCCGGTGCTGCTCGCCGTGAGCTTCGTCGCGGCGGAGTTCTCGACGGGGGCGATCGGCAACTGGCTCACGTTCGCGCCGCGTCGGACCCGGGTCCTGGTCAGCAAGCTGCTCGCCGCAGGAGTGGCGACGATCCCGTACGCGGCCGTCGGGCTGGCGATCGTGATCGGCGGCTCCTGGCTGGTCTACGACCACTTCGGCGAGACCGACGGCGGGTTCGGCGACACCTGGGTCGTGGCCGGGCGGGTTCTGGCGCTCGCTGTGACGGTCTCGCTCCTCGGTGCCGCGCTCGGCACGCTGTCGCGGCACACCGCGGGCGCGCTCGGGATCATGCTCGGTTGGGTCGTGCTCGTCGAGGCCATCCTGGTCAACATCGTCGGCTCGCTGAAGCCCTGGTCGGTGATCAACAACATCACCGCGTGGGTCAACGGGGGGACGGAGTACTACGTCGACTCGTGCACCGGCTCGGCGTCCGGGCAGGTGTGCACCTCGATCGCCAAGGAGATCTCGCAGACGCACGGCGCGCTCGTCGTCGGCGGACTGACGGCCCTTCTGGTCGTCGCAGCCCTGCTCGTGTTCCGGCGACGCGACATCGGCTGACGATGCGACGGCGCGACGGGCTGCGGGGACCTGACCGCGCGGTCCGCGGCGGTCCGGGCCACGATGGGCGTGTGGGCTGGAGTGTGGAGGATGCGCCGTGGTGGACCCGTGCCGTCGTCTATCAGGTGTACCCGCGGTCGTTCTCGGACTCGGACGGCGACGGCATCGGGGACATCAGAGGGATCCTGCAGAGGCTGGACCACCTGGTCGAGCTGGGTGTCGACGTCGTCTGGCTCTCGCCGATCTACGCCTCCCCGCAGGACGACAACGGCTACGACATCAGCGACTACCAGGCCGTCGACCCCGTGTTCGGGACGCTCGACGACTTCGACGAGCTGGTGGCCGCCCTGCACGAGCGCGGCATGAAGCTGCTGATGGACCTCGTCGTCAACCACACGTCGGACGAGCACCCCTGGTTCGTCGAGTCGCGTGACCCGACGAGCCCCAAGCGCGACTGGTACTGGTGGCGGCCGCCGCGCCCCGGGTTTGCCGCTGGTGCGCGCGGTGCGGAGCCGACCAACTGGGGCTCGTTCTTCTCCGGCCCGGTCTGGGAGCTCGACGAGGTCAGCGGTGAGTACTACCTGCACCTCTTCAGCCGCAAGCAGCCGGACCTCAACTGGGAGAACGAGGACGTCCGGCAGGCGATCTACTCGATGATGCGCTGGTGGCTGGACCGCGGCGTCGACGGCTTCCGGATGGACGTCATCAACGCGATCTCGAAGGACGCCGCGCTGCCCGACGGCCCGGTGCACGACGGTCTCTGGGCGGACGGCTCGGCCTCCTACCTGTGCGGGCCGCGCATCCACGAGTTCATGGCCGAGATGCACGCTGCGGTGTTCGCCGGCCGTGCCGAGCAGCTGCTGGTGGTAGGGGAGATGCCGGGCGTGACCGTCGACCAGGCCCGGGACTTCACCGACCCCGCACGCGCGGAGGTGGACATGGTGTTCCAGTTCGAGCACGTCGGCCTCGACCACGGCCCGGGCGGCAAGTTCGACGCCCGCCCGTTGCGGCTCACCGACCTCAAGACGTCGCTCGGACGCTGGCAGACTGGTCTCGCCGAGGTCGGCTGGAACAGCCTGTACTGGGACAACCACGACCAGCCACGGATCGTCTCCCGGTTCGGCGACGACGGACACTTCCGTCGCGAGTCGGCGACCATGCTGGCGACCGTCCTGCACCTGCACCGGGGAACGCCGTACGTCTACCAGGGCGAGGAGCTCGGGATGACGAACGCGCACTTCACGCGGCTCGAGCAGTACCGGGACATCGAGACGCTGCGCCACGTGGCGGACTCCGGCAGCCTGGCGGGCGTCGCCGAGATGGGCCGCGACAACGCGCGCACCCCGATGCAGTGGGACTCCTCGCCGAACGCGGGCTTCACGACGGGCGTCCCGTGGATCGACGTCAACGAGAACTTCCGCATGATCAACGCGGCCGCCGAGCGCGCCGAGCCCGAGTCCGTGTTCCACCACTACCGCCGCCTGATCGCGCTGCGGCACGACGACCCCGTGGTGGCGCTCGGCGATTTCACGATGCTGCTGCCGGACGACGAGCACGTGTACGCGTTCACACGCACGCTCGGCGACGTGACGCTCACGGTCCTGGGCAACTTCTCGGGCTCGCTGCAGGAGATCGAGCTGGCCGACGACCCGGGCGAGCTGATCCTGTCGAACTACGCCGCGCCGGCCGCGGGCCTGCGTCCGTGGGAGGCCAGGGTCCACCGACGCGTGGGTCTGCCACCCCACTGACCCGTGGGCGCGCTCCAGAGACCCGGACCGAGCGGCTCCCTAGCGTCGGAGCATGCCCTCGACGCCGCGCCGCAACCGCATCGGCTGGACCTGGATCCTGCTCTCGTCGCTCGCGATCGCCGTCTACGCGGTCACCCCGTACGTCACGACACCGCTGCACGAGCTCGCGGGTGACAAGGTCGGGCTGGCCGCCGCCTACGAGGGGCAGCCGTCGTGGGTGCACGTGGTCTTCTCTACGCACATCGTGGCCGGCGGGACCGCGCTGGTGCTCGCCCCGTTCCAGTTCTGGGCGGCGCTGCGCAACCGGGCGCGCGCCGTGCACCGGACGCTCGGGCGGACCTACCTGACCGCAGTCCTGGTCGCGGGCGTCGCGGCGCTCGCGCTGGCACCCGTGAACTCGGCCGGCATGGTCGGCTTCTTCGGGTTCGGCATGCTGGCCGTCCTGTGGCTGTGGACCGGCTGGCGTGGGTATCGCGCGATCCGCGGCGGCGACGTCCCATCGCACCAGGCGTGGATGATCCGCAACGTCGCGCTCACGTACGCGGCCGTGATGCTGCGGCTCTGGGTCGGTGTGCTGATGGGCGTCCAGGTGCCCTGGATCACCTCGGACGCGTCCGCGGACGCCGCCTTCGCCAACGCCTACGCAGCCGTGCCCTTCCTGTGCTGGCTGCCCAACCTCGTCGTCGCGGAGTGGCTGGTCCGGCGTCGCAACCTGCCGACGCTCCGCGTGACGTCACCGACGCCCTCCGGCGCGGTCCGCGCCGACGACCGGTCCCGCGACGCCGTGCGGCTCTGACCGTCAGGCGAACACTCGAAGAAGCCGCCTCAGCCGATCGATAGGCTCGACGCGAGCGGGAGGAGCTGTCGTGGGCAAGGTGCACGAGAAGATCGACGGCCGGCTGCGCGCGTTCATCGAGGCGCAGCCGATGTTCTTCGTCGCGACCGCCCCGAGCGGCCCCGACGGGCACGTCAACGTCTCGCCCAAGGGCATCGGCGGGACGTTCGTCGTGCTGGACGAGCACCGTGTCGCCTACCTCGACATCACCGCCAGCGGCTCGGAGACGATCGCGCACCTGCGCGAGAACGGCCGGATCACGATCATGTTCTGCGCGTTCCAGGGCCCGCCCAACATCGTCCGGCTGCACGGGCGCGGCACCTTCGTGACGATCTACGACGAGGGCTTCGACGAGCTGTCGGCGCTGTTCCCCCCGACGGCCGGGGCTCGCGCCGTCATCCTCGTCGACGTCGAGCGCGTCTCCGACTCCTGCGGCTACGGCGTCCCGCTGATGAGCAACGAGGGGGAGCGGGACCTGCTGCCGCCGTACATGGAGCGCAAGGGACCCGACGGCCAGGCCGAGTACCGACGGCTCAAGAACCGCACGAGCATCGACGGCCTGCCCGCGTTCGACATGGACCCGGAGCCGGCACCCGATGCGTCGACGCCGGAGTTCGTCCGCCCACTGGTCACGTGAACCACGATGTGAGACAGGAAGGGCGCGGCGTGACACGGACGAAACGTGGGCGTAGGGTCGTCCCCGTGCAGATGATCCTCGTAGTACTTCCTGAGCGCGCCGGCTGAAGCCACCCCGCACAGGCCTCGTCAGCGCGCTCGCCCCTCGTCCAGCCCGTTCCGTGGCTCGAGGGGCTTTTCTGTGTCCGGCACCAAGCACCACTCACGTAGCACCGCCTCCAGGGAGACATCGATGGTCCAGGGTCCACACCCGGCACCGCCGCGAACGCCCACGCCCGCACCGACCGCGAGCGTGACGACCCCCGTGTCCAGCCCGCGCGTACCGGTCGCCACGGCGATCGGCCCGGAGCAGGTCACCGGCGCGCAGTCGATCGTCCGCTCCCTCGAGGAGGCCGGCGCCGAGGTCGTGTTCGGCATCCCGGGCGGCGCGATCCTGCCGACGTACGACCCTCTGATGGACTCGACGCGCCTGCGGCACATCCTGGTGCGGCACGAGCAGGGCGGTGGCCACGCGGCCGCCGGCTACGCGGCCGCGACCGGTCGCGTGGGCGTCTGCATGGCGACCTCGGGCCCGGGCGCGACGAACCTCGTGACGCCCATCGCCGACGCGCACATGGACTCCGTGCCGCTCGTCGCGATCACCGGGCAGGTCGGCGCGGCGCTGATCGGCACCGATGCGTTCCAGGAGGCCGACATCGTCGGCATCACGCTGCCGGTGACCAAGCACAACTACCTGGTCACCGACCCGGACGACATCCCGCGCGTGATCGCCGAGGCGTTCCACATCGCGAGCACCGGTCGCCCCGGCCCGGTGCTCGTCGACATCGCGAAGTCCGCGATGCAGGCGCGCACCACGTTCTCGTGGCCGCAGGAGCTGAACCTTCCCGGCTACCACCCGGTGACCAAGCCGCACGCCAAGCAGATCCGCGAGGCCGCACGGCTCATCGCCACCGCGCGCAGGCCCGTCTTCTACGTGGGTGGCGGCGTGATCCGGGCGCGGGCCTCGGCCGAGCTCAAGGCGCTGACCGAGGCCGCCGGTGCTCCCGTCGTCACCACGCTCATGGCCCGCGGGGCGCTGCCCGACTCGCACCCGCAGCACCTGGGGATGCCCGGCATGCACGGCACGGTCGCCGCCGTCGCCTCGCTGCAGAAGGCCGACCTGATCGTCGCTCTCGGCGCCCGGTTCGACGACCGGGTGACGGGGCTGCTGTCGAGCTTCGCGCCCGGCGCCACGATCGTGCACGCAGACATCGACCCGGCGGAGATCGGCAAGAACCGACACGCGGACGTCCCGATCGTCGGGGACCTCAAGGAGGTCATGGCGGACCTGCTGCCCGAGCTCGCCCGCGAGCACGTCCAGCACGGCAAGCCGGACCTCGAGGGGTGGTGGCGTCAGCTCGACGAGTGGCGCTCGACGTTCCCGCTCGGGTACGACGAGCCGCAGGACGGCCACCTGTCGCCGCAGTACGTCATCTCGCGCATCGGCGAGCTGTCGGGACCCGAGTCGATCTTCGCGGCGGGCGTCGGCCAGCACCAGATGTGGGCTGCGCAGTTCATCAAGTACCAGCGTCCGAACTCGTGGCTGAACTCCGGTGGCCTGGGCACCATGGGCTACTCGGTGCCGGCCGCCATGGGCGCGAAGGTGGGGGACCCGTCGCGGACCGTCTGGGCGATCGACGGTGACGGCTGCTTCCAGATGACCAACCAGGAGCTCGCCACCTGCACGATCAACGACATCCCGATCAAGGTCGCGATCATCAACAACTCGTCGCTCGGCATGGTGCGGCAGTGGCAGACGCTCTTCTACGAGTCCCGCTACTCCCACACCGACCTGAACACCGGGCACGGCACCGTGCGGATCCCCGACTTCGTCAAGATGGCCGACGCCTACGGGTGCGCCGGCCTGCGCTGCGAGACGGCCGCCGACGTGGACGCGACCATCAAGCGTGCACTCGAGATCAACGACCAGCCCGTGGTCATCGACTTCACCGTGTCGCGCGACGCGATGGTGTGGCCGATGGTCGCGGCCGGCGTGAGCAACGACATGATCCAGTACGCGCGTGGGATCAGCCCCGCGTGGGACCGAGAGGACTGAGCCATGAGCCGCCACACGCTGTCGGTCCTCGTCGAGAACAAGCCTGGCGTGCTCACGCGCGTCGCCGGCCTGTTCGCGCGACGGTCCTTCAACATCCACTCGCTCGCGGTGGGCCCCACCGAGCACGACGAGATCTCGCGCATCACGGTCGTCGTCGACGTCGACGCCCTCCCGCTCGAGCAGGTGACCAAGCAGCTGAACAAGCTGATCAACGTGATCAAGATCGTCGAGCTCGAGGACGCGGCGTCCGTGCAGCGCGAGCTGCTGCTGGTCAAGGTCAAGGCCGACACCGCGCAGCGCACGAGCGTGCTCGAGGTCGTGCAGCTCTTCCGCGCACACGTCGTCGACGTCGTGCCGGACACCGTCGTCATCGAGGCGACCGGTGGGCCGGGCAAGCTCGACGCCCTGCTCGCAGCCCTGGAGCCCTTCGGGATCCGCGAGATCGTGCAGTCCGGCACCGTCGCGATCGGGCGCGGGTCGCGCTCCATCACCGACCGTGCCCTGGAGCGGGTCAACCGCTCCGCCTGAGCATTCCCCAGTCCGTCCGAAGATCCACACACCAAGGAGATTTCACCGTGGCCGAGCTGTTCTACGACGACGATGCCGACCTGTCGATCATCGCCAACAAGAAGGTCGCCGTCATCGGCTACGGCAGCCAGGGGCACGCGCACAGCCTCAACCTGCGCGACTCCGGCGTCGACGTGACCGTCGGCCTGCGCGAGGGCTCAGCGTCCCGCGCCAAGGCCGAGAACCAGGGCCTCAAGGTGGCCTCCGTCGCCGACGCGGTCCGCGAGGCCGACGTCGTAGTCATCCTGGCGCCCGACCAGGTCCAGCGGATCGTCTACCGCGACGAGATCGAGCCCAACCTGAAGGACGGCGCCGCGCTCGTCTTCGGCCACGGGTTCAACATCCGCTTCGGCTACATCAAGCCGTCCGCGGGCCACGACGTCCTCATGGTCGCGCCCAAGGGCCCGGGTCACCTGGTCCGCCGCGAGTACGTCGACGGTCGCGGCGTGCCCGTCATCGTCGCCGTCGAGCAGGACGCGTCCGGTGCCGCCTGGCCGCTGGCCCTGTCCTACGCCAAGGCGATCGGTGGCCTGCGCGCCGCCGGCATCAAGACGACCTTCACCGAGGAGACCGAGACCGACCTGTTCGGTGAGCAGGCCGTCCTGTGCGGTGGCGTCTCGCAGCTCATCCAGTACGGCTTCGAGACCCTGACCGAGGCGGGCTACCAGCCCGAGGTCGCGTACTTCGAGGTCCTGCACGAGCTGAAGCTGATCGTCGACCTCATCTTCGAGGGTGGCATCACCAAGCAGCGCTGGTCGGTGTCCGACACGGCCGAGTACGGCGACTACGTCTCCGGCCCCCGCGTCATCACGCCCGACGTGAAGGCCAACATGCAGGCCGTCCTGGCCGACATCCAGTCCGGCGCCTTCGCCGAGCGCTTCATCAACGACCAGGACGCCGGCGCCCCCGAGTTCAAGGCCCTGCGCGAGAAGGGCCAGAACCACCCGATCGAGCCGGTGGGCCGCGAGCTGCGCAAGCTGTTCGCCTGGGTCAAGCCGTCGGAGACCGACTACGTCGAGGGCAGCGCGGCGCGCTGACCGAAGGTAGGGGCCGCCCGAAGGGTGGCACCTGACCTTCCTCACCTCGAACGGCACCGCAGGCACCCGTCTGCGGTGCCGTTCGGCGTTGGACGCCGGAGGTGTGCGCGGGCTGCGGCCGGGGCCGTTAGGGTCGGCACAGACGTGCGCGACGATGAGCGCAGGGCCGACGGAGGGACGACGATGACCGACGAGCAGGAACTGATGCAGCCCACGGCGGGAGAGGTCGAGGACCTGCGGATCACGGCGTTCTGGCAGGCGGCTCGCGGTCACGTCGGTCTCGGCAAGATGGACTCCGTGATGGGTGGCACCCCGGACGACGTCGTCCCGCCGCCCTCCTGGTCGTACGGCGAGGGACCTGAGGCCGAGTCGCTCCTGAGCCGGGTGCTCGACGGCAGCCGGACCGGGACCGCGACGCTGCTGGCCCAGCTCGTCGCCGCGAACCTCGACGTGCCCCGGGTCGGCGACCTGTCGATCGTCACCGACGCGACCGGTGAGCCCAAGGCCGTCCTGCGGACCGCCGAGGTCGAGGTCGTCGCGTTCGACCAGGTGACCGCCGAGCACGCGGTGGCCGAGGACGGCTCCGACGCGACGCTCGACGCCTGGGTCGCCGAGCACGAGGTGTCCTTCGCCGAGGTCCTCGGGGACGCGTTCACGCCGGAGTCCGAGGTCGTGCTCGAGCGGTTCGAGATCATCTACCCGACGAGCGGTCCGACGCCCGCGGTCGACTGAGCCGCCGCCCCAACCGGATCACAGTCTGAGACAGCCGTCCCGACCGGTGGGACGGGGGTTAGGCTCGTCACATGGTCGACACCACCGCTGCCCAGCACATCAACCTCGCCGTCGTCGCCGGTGACGGCATCGGTACCGAGGTGGTCGAGCAGGGTCTCCTGGCGCTCGACACGGTGCTGAACACCGGGCCGAACGCCGGTCAGGTCACGGTGTCGACGACGGACTTCGACCTGGGTGCGCGCCGCTGGCACGCGACCGGCGAGACGCTGACCGACACGGACCTCGAGGCGATCCGCGCGCACGACGCGATCCTGCTGGGGGCGATCGGTGACCCGAGCGTCCCGTCGGGTGTGCTGGAGCGCGGGCTGCTGCTCAGGCTGCGCTTCGCGCTGGACCACTACGTCAACCTGCGCCCGAGCCGGCTGTACCCGGGCGTGGCCTCGCCGCTGGGCAACCCGGGCGAGATCGACTTCGCCGTGGTCCGCGAGGGCACCGAGGGCCCGTACGTCGGCAACGGCGGCGCGATCCGCGTCGGCACACCGCACGAGGTGGCCAACGAGGTCAGCGTGAACACGGCGTTCGGCGTGGAGCGCGTGGTGCGTGACGCGTTCGCCCGTGCCGCGGCCCGCCCGCGCAAGAAGCTGACGCTCGTTCACAAGCACAACGTGCTCGTGCACGCCGGCCACCTGTGGCGCCGCACGGTCGAGGCCGTGAACGCCGAGTTCCCGGACGTGACGGTGGACTACCTGCACGTGGACGCGGCCACGATCTTCCTGGTCACCAACCCGTCGCGGTTCGACGTCATCGTGACCGACAACCTGTTCGGCGACATCCTCACCGACCTCGCCGCGGCCATCACCGGTGGCATCGGCCTGGCGGCGTCGGCGAACATCAACCCGGACCGCACCGCCCCGAGCATGTTCGAGCCCGTGCACGGCTCGGCCCCGGACATCGCCGGCCAGGGCAAGGCGGACCCGACGGCCACGGTGCTGTCGGTCGCCCTGCTGCTCGAGCACCTCGGTCTGACCGACGCCGCCGCCTCCGTCGAGAAGGCCGTCGCCGACGACATCGAGTCGCGCGGGAACGCCGAGCGAGTACGGTCGACGGCCGAGGTGGGCAAGGACCTAGCTGCGCGCATCGCGGGCTGAGCTGTCCCCGTCTGTCCCCCGGCCGTCCTCACCGGTACCGTCGTTTCCGACTCTGGTGAAAGGCCCCCGATCATGAGCACCCTCGCGACATCCACCTCCGCAGACCTCTTCGAGATCACGCGGACAGACACACCCGTCCCCGACGCCCGGCGCGAGGCTGCGCTCGCCGCGCCGAAGTTCGGCACCGTGTTCACCGAGCACATGGCCCGCATCTCGTACTCGCAGGAGACCGGCTGGTCGAACCGGCGCGTCGAGAAGTACGGCCCTCTGCAGATGGACCCGGCGACCGCCGTGCTGCACTACGCGCAGGAGATCTTCGAGGGCCTCAAGGCGTACCGGCACCCCGACGGGTCGGTCTGGACGTTCCGCCCGCAGGCCAACGCGGCGCGATTCGCCAGGTCCGCGCACCGGCTCGCGCTGCCCCCGCTGTCGGAGGCCGACTTCCTCGGGGCGATCCAGGCCCTCGTCGCGACCGACGTGGCCTGGGTCCCGGGCGGCGAGGAGACGAGCCTGTACCTGCGGCCGTTCATGTACGCGTCCGAGACGTTCCTCGGGGTGCGTCCCTCGCTCGAGGCCGAGTTCCTCGTGATCGCCTCTCCCGTCGGCCCGTACTTCGCGGGCGGGGTGCGCCCGGTGTCCATCTGGGTCGCCGAGGACTACCACCGCGCAGGCGCGGGGGGCACCGGCGACGCCAAGTGCGGCGGCAACTACGCCGCCAGCCTGCTGCCGCAGCAGGAGGCCTACGCCAAGGGCTTCGAGCAGGTCTGCTTCCTCGACGCGTCGACCAACACGTACCTCGAGGAGCTCGGCGGCATGAACGTCTGCGTCGTGTACGCGGACGGCAGCGTGGCCACGCCTCCTGTCTCGGGCTCGATCCTCGAGGGCGTCACGCGATCGTCGATCCTGCGCCTGCTCACGGATGCGGGCCACGAGATCTCCGAGCGCCCGATCACGCTGACCGAGCTCAAGACCGGGCTGGCCGACGGATCTGTGAGCGAGGTGTTCGCGTGCGGGACTGCGGCGGTGATGACCCCGATCGGCCGGATGGCCGGCGAAGGGTTCGACCTGACGGTCGGCGACGGCACGGCCGGACCGGTCACCACCCGCATCCGGGCCGAGCTGACGGACATCCAGTACGGCCGCGCGACCGATCGGCACGGCTGGCTGCACCGGCTAGCCTGAGTCCCGCTCTCAACAGGTACACCGACGGCCGGCCACCCGAGGGGKGGCCGGCCGTCGGTGTGTGCGGACTACTCGACGACGGTGCCGGGCCGCAAGGTGCGCGAGAGCACGCCGGTCAGCAGCGACCAGATGGCGATGCCGACGAGCAGGTTCACGAAGCCTGACCAGGCTGCCGACTCGGTGGAGTCCGTCCACGTGAACGGGATGACGGCTGCGACGACGATGCCCAGGAACATGAGCCAGCCGAAGAACGCCCGCGGCTTCGGCGTGGACAGGACCAGCAGCTGCAGCAGCGCACCGGCCACCACAGCGGCCAGGACGCCGCCGACGACGTAGGCCGCGCCGACGGAGTCGGTGCCGAAGACGTCCTTCACGATGAGGTCGATCTCGAAGATCTGGTCGAGGATGATGACGCCGACGACACCGACCAGTGCCGCGACCATCGCGGTCGCGACGACACCTGCCCAGTAGCGACCGTTGTCGATGGTCGGGCCGCTGGGCTGCGGCGGGGGCGCTGCCGCAGCGGTGGGCGGGAAGATCCCCGGCGGCTGCGTCGCGGCGACCGGCACGACGACGGGCTGGACGACCGGCTGGACGACCGGTGCTGGAGTGGTCGGCGGCGGCACCTCACCGGGGTGCTGGTAGGCCGACTGCCGTTCGGGCGGCGGGTTGGGGATCGACATGCGGTCTCCTCGGGACTCGTCCCACGTGTGGCCGGGCAGCCGCACACATCCACGCTAGCGAGGACCGGGCGTGCGTGCGCACACTCGCGCAACTCGCCTGCGGACAACGTGTCCAAGGGGTGGAACGGGTGACCGCCAGACGTGACGTGTGCCACCATGCGAGTGTGAACAGCGCCACCCTCATTATCGAGTAGCGCGTCGGCCCACCCGCTGACGCGCAGACCTCCCGTACCCCGGGGGGTCTTTTTGTTGGTCGAGGCACCACCCCCGCCCCGGCTACCGTCGACTGCACCGGCACACCCCCGCCGGACGCAAGGAACGCAGCACCGCAGCATCGACGTCGTCTCTGAAGCATCACGCACCTGTTCCAGCACCGAAGAGAGCACACCGTGTCCGTCCACGCACTGCCCACCCCCTCGTTCCAGGTCTACGACACGACCCTGCGCGACGGCGCCCAGCAGGAGGGCATGAATCTCTCGGTCGCCGACAAGCTGCTGATCGCGCCGCTGCTCGACGAGCTCGGCGTCGGCTTCATCGAGGGTGGCTGGCCGGGCGCAGTGCCGAAGGACACGGAGTTCTTCAAGCGGGCCGCCAAGGAGCTGGACTTCCGCAACGCGGAGCTCGCGGCGTTCGGCAGCACCCGCAAGGCGGGCGCCCGCGCGGTCGACGACCCCCAGGTCCGGGCGCTCGTCGACTCCGAGGCACCGGTGGTCGCCATCGTCGCCAAGCACGACCTGCGGCACGCCGAGCGGGCCCTGCGCACGACGGGCGAGGAGAACATCGCGATGATCGCCGACACCGTCGCGTTCCTCGTGCGGGAGGGCCGCCGCGTCGTCGTCGACGCCGAGCACTTCTTCGACGGCTACCGGTTCGACCCGGCGTACTCGCGGGCCGCGGTCCTGGCAGGGTTCGAGGCCGGCGCCGAGGTGGTCGCGCTCTGCGACACCAACGGCGGCATGGTGCCGGCCTGGGTCGCGGAGATCGTGCACGAGATCCGTGACGCGGTGGGCCCGGAGGCGATCCTCGGGATGCACGCGCACAACGACTCGGGCTGCGCCGTAGCCAACACGCTCGCCGCCGTCGAGGCCGGGTGCACGCACGTGCAGGGCACCGTGAACGGGTACGGCGAGCGCACGGGCAACGCCGACCTGCTGGCCGTCGTCGCGAACCTCGAGCTCAAGTACGACCTGCCGGTGCTCGCGACGCAGGAGGGCCGTCCCGGCGGCCTGCGCGACCTGACGCGCATCGCGCACGCGATCAGCGAGATCACGAACATCTCGCCGTTCGCTCGTTCGCCGTACGTGGGCGCCAGTGCGTTCGCGCACAAGGCCGGTCTGCACGCGTCGGCGATCCGGGTGGACCCGGACCTGTACCAGCACACCGACCCGGCCAACGTGGGCAACGACATGAGGATGCTGATCTCGGATATGGCCGGTCGCGCGTCGATCGAGCTCAAGGGGCGCGAGCTCGGCTTCGACCTGGCCGACCGCCCGGACGTGCTCGGTCGGGTGACGGACCGCGTGAAGGACGCCGAGGCCAACGGGTACACGTACGAGGCCGCCGACGCGTCGTTCGAGCTGCTGCTGCTCGAGGAGCTCAACGGGCAGCGGACGCAGTACTTCACCGTCGAGTCGTGGCGGGCGATCGTCGAGCGTCGCGGACCCCGCGGGACGCCGGCCACCGCCGAGGCCACCGTCAAGCTGCACGCGGGCGGCGAGCGCATCGTGAGCACCGGCGAGGGCGTCGGACCGGTGAACGCCCTCGACCACGCGCTGCGCCAGGCGCTGGTGCGCGTGTACCCGGAGCTCGAGGAGTTCGAGCTGATCGACTTCAAGGTGCGCATCCTCGACTCGAACTACGGCACCGACGCGATCACACGCGTGCTGATCGAGATGAGCGACGGCAAGGACGCCTGGAGCACGGTCGGGGTGGGCCCGAACCTGCTCGAGGCGTCGTGGGAGGCGCTCACGGACTCGGCCATCTGGGGGCTGTACCACCACGGCATCTCGCCGCGCTGAAGTTCATCCCTGCAGCCGCCGCGCGCGCGGCTAATCTCGGGACCTGACGACCGCGACGGCGGTCGACGCGTCGAGAGAGGGAGCGTTGGTGTCCGGCTCCGCCCCCGCGCCGCACGATCCGGCACCCGCGGAACGGGCCCGCCCGCCTCGGGGTGGAATCGGCTGGTGGTGGCTGCTCGTGGCCGTCGGTGCGATCGCCCTCGTGACGCTCCTGGTCGCGGAGCCGTGGACGCCGGTCGAGACCGAGCCGACCCCCACGGCGACCTCCCCGCAGACCCCGACGGTCCCTCCCGTGCCGTCCGCGACACCGTCCGTCTCGGTCGCGCCGCCCGGGGCCGATGCGGTGTTCGACGCAAACACGGCTCCTGGCCTCTTCGTGACCGCAGCGGACCTCGTCGCGGACGTGCCGGCGGCCGAGCCGGGCGTCGACCCGATGATCCTCGCCGGCGAGAGCCAGTGGGGGCTGCCCGCGGGCACGACGATCGAACCGGTGTCGTGCACCCTCGCGCGCACCGTCGTCGACGCGCCACCGGCGTGGTTCGACAGCCGTAGCTGGGGCAACGACGCGCTCCACTTCCAGCAGGACGTCGTCCTGCTCGGGACTCCGGAGGAAGCGAGCGAGGCGTTCCGCGAGCTCGTCACGACCGTCGACGCCTGCCCCGAGTACCGCCAGGTCGTCGTGGACGGGGACGGACCGACCTGGACCGCGGAGCCGGCGATCGAGGGGCAGGGGGTCTACCCGTCCATCGTCCTGCAGCAGGAGCGGTCGGACGGCGTCACCGTGCCGCAGTACACCGGCCACATGCTCGTCGGGAACACGATCGTCTCGTGGACCGCGGACGCCCTGACGACGGCCGACACGGACGTCGCGCTGGCCACGCTCGGCGACCCCGAGTCGCTCTCGGCGATGGTCCAGGACCGGGCGCAGCTGGCCGTTCGCGCTCTCGGCTGACACTCCACCTAGGCTGGCCGCGTGCACGGTGAGTACAAGGTCCCCGGCGGAAAGCTCGTCGCGGTCGACCTCGAGGTGGTGGACGGGCTCCTACGGGACGTGAGCGTCAGCGGCGACTTCTTCCTCGAGCCCGACGAGGCCCTCGAGGTCATCTCGACGGCGCTCGACGGACTGCCGTACGACGCGGGCACGACGCGCCTCGCGGAGGCCGTCACGCAGGCCGTGGACCGGTTCGGGCTCCCCGTGACCATGGTCGGCTTCGACGCCCGCGCGGTGGCGACCGCGGTGCGGCGCGCGCTCGGCTGGTCGACGGTCTGGGCCGACCACACGTTCGAGCTGATCCACCCGGGTCCGCTGCCCCCGGCAGTGCACGCCGCCCTCGACCAGGTGCTCACCGAGGAGCTCGCCTCAGGGCGCCGCGGGCCGACGCTGCGGTTCTGGGAGTGGGTGGAGCCGGCCGTGATCATCGGGTCGTTCCAGTCGCTGCGCAACGAGGTCGACCTCGCAGCCGCGGAGCACTACGGCATCACGGTGGTCCGGCGGATCTCGGGCGGCGGGGCCATGTTCATGGAGGCGGGCAACTGCATCACGTTCTCGATGGTGGTGCCCGCCTCTCTGGTCGATGGCATGACGTTCGAGGAGTCCTACGCGTTCCTCAACCAGTGGGTGCTCGGCGCGCTCGCCGACGTCGGCGTGCAGGCCTCGCTGACGGGCCTCAACGACATCTCGTCCCCTGTGGGCAAGCTCGCCGGCTCGGCGCAGAAGCGCGTGGTCGGCGGCGCGGTGCTGCACCACGTGACCATGTCGTACGACATCGACGCGGACAAGATGCTGCAGGTGCTGCGCATCGGACGCGAGAAGCTCTCGGACAAGGGCACCGCGAGCGCGAACAAGCGCGTCGACCCGGTGCGCTCCCAGTCCCAGCTGCCGCGGGAGTCGGTCATCGACGCGTTCGTCGCGCACTTCCGTCGGCTCTACCCGACGGTGGACGGCGAGCTGCGGCCGGAGGAGCTCGCGCGCGCCGGCGAGCTCGTGGAGACGAAGTTCTCGCGGGCGTCCTGGACGGCCCGCGTTCCCTAGAGGCCCTTGAGCAGGACGAGCGCGAGCGCGCCGACGCCGAGCACCAGGAGCCCGCTCGCGCAGACGGCGACGAGCCGCCCGTCGAACGACGCGGTGCCCTCGGTCTGGTCGATGTTGCGGCGTCGGGAGCTGATCGCGAGCGCCGTCGCGGCGACGGCAGCGACGATCGCGACCACCCACGCGGCGGCACCCGCGTACGCCTGCAGCAGGTGTGCCGCGACGACCGCCGAGCCCGTCAGTGCGAGCGCGGTGCGTCGCCAGGCGAGGTGGGTGCGCTCGGCCGCGAGGGTCGCCTGGGGTGCGGTCATGAGATCACGAGACCGATGAGGACGAGCAGGCCGGCGAGGCACACACCGACCACCAGGAGCCCGAACGCGGACGGCGAGGGGAGCGGGGTGCCGAGCCGGACAGCACGCTCCGCCTGCGCCCACCCGATCCACGCGGTCAGCGGTGCGACGAGCCCGACGACCACGAGCACGAGGGCCGCGGAGAACCGCAGGTGCGGCTCGATCGGCAGGTTGAGCGCCTCGAGCGCGACGCCGCCCGCGAGCAGCGCCAGCGAGGTCCGGATCCAGGCGAGGAACGTGCGCTCGTTGGCCAGCGAGAACCGGGCATCGGGCTCGTCGCCGACGCGGTAGACCCAGCGCGGGAACCTCTTGTCGTCGGCCACGGGACCCATCTTCGCGTCAGGAGCCGCGGCGGAGCACCACGAACGCGCCGACGAACCCCGCGAACGGCCCGATCTCGACGTATCTGGACAGGTGCCCGCAACTCCTCCTGGCGACGAAGGAGGACACGATGACCACCGACACCACCCTCGACCGCGAGATCCGCCGCATGTGCGTGCTGCACGCGCGCGAGCTGGCGAGCGTGCGCCGACGCACGAGCAGCGCGAGGACCCGCGCGGCTGCCGTGGTCGTGCTGCGCGGAGGCGCTCGGGCGACGTCGAGACGCCGCGCCTAGCTCCTGGGACCCGCTTCAGGCCGCGGGCCGCGCCCCGAACAGCGCGCTGCCGACACGCACGATCGTCGCGCCCTCGGCGATCGCGAGCTCGAGGTCGCCGCTCATGCCCATCGACAGCTCACGGGCGTCGGCAGTGCCCGGAGACCCCGAGCCGACGACCTCGTCGCGAAGCTCCCGCAGGACCGCGTACCCCGCGCGCACCACGTGCGGGTCGAGCGAGTTCGCGCCGACCGTCATCCAGCCGGCCAGCCGGATCCCGCCGAGCGCGCCGATCGCACGGGCCAGGTCGGCGGCCTCCGACGGGGCGACGCCGTGCTTGGTCGGCTCTCCGGAGACGTTGACCTGCACGTACACGTCCAGATCGGTCGCACGTGCAGCCAGCCGCTCGGCGAGGTCCAGCGACGCGACGGACTCGATGCACGACGCCCACCGCAGCGCCGCGTTGACCTTGTTGGACTGCAGGGGCCCGATCAGGTGCGTCGTCACACCGAGGTCCCGCAGCGCCGGGCCCTTGGCAACGAGCTCCTGCACGCGGTTCTCGCCGACGAGCACCGGGTGCGGCACACCGTCGTCGGCCGCGACGGCAGCCCGGATGGTCTCGGCGTCCTGCGTCTTGGTGGCCAGCAGGAGCCGCACGGACCCGGGGGAACGGCCGGCGGCGCTCTCGGCGGCGGCGATCCGGGCCCGCAGACGTGCGAGCCTGTCGGCCACCGCGGCGGGGTCGACGGTCATGGAACGCACCATAGCGGCGAATCGTGCGGCACTCTTGACCTGTGAAGACGCTGCTCAACATCATCTGGCTCGTGTTCGCGGGTCTCTGGCTCGCCATCGGCTACGTGCTCGCAGGCATCCTCTGCTGCATCCTCATCGTCACCATCCCGTTCGGCATCGCCTCGTTCCGGATGGCGAGCTACGCGCTGTGGCCGTTCGGGCGGACCGTCGTCGACAAGCCCACGGCCGGGGTCTGGTCGGTCATCGGCAACATCATCTGGATCCTGGTGGCGGGCTGGTGGCTCGCCCTGATGCACATCGTCACCGGCATCCTCGAGGCGATCACGATCATCGGGATCCCGCTGGCGCTGGCCAACTGGAAGATGGTGCCGATCTCGTTGGTGCCGCTCGGCAAGGAGATCGTGCCGTCGGACCGGACGATGGCCGCCTACGGGCACTAGAGCCCTTCTGGGTGCTCCGCGAGCCACTGCTCGGCGAGCTGGCGGGGGGCCGCGCGCAACCACGCCTCGACGATCGCGTCGGACAGCTCCTCGACGTCGATGACCGCCAGCCGGACGAGCACCGCGGGATACCCGTTGAAGTGCGGCGTCACGAAGTACGCGTCGGGGCGCCGGGCCAGCATCTCGTCCTTGGTGACGAGGTCCCCGGTGTGCACCATCACGATCGGCCCGTCCGGGACCGCGTCGCCGAGCGCCTTGAGGTCGGCGGGCCGGAGCGGTCGCTCCTTGACGACGAGCTTGCCCCGCACCAACCACGTCAGCTGGTCCTGGGTGGTCTCGGGCAGCGCGAGGGCCACCGCCTCGACGTCCTCCCAGGTGGCCATCAGTCGCGCGCGATGTCCGCGACGGTGGCGTCCGTGAGGCGGACGAGGTCGTCGGGGGAGAGCTCGACGTCGAGTCCGCGTCGGCCCCCCGAGACGAACACCGTGTCGAAGAGCCACGCCGTCTCGTCGATCACGGTCGGGTGCGCGGCGCGCTGTCCCAGCGGGGAGATGCCGCCGACGACGTACCCGGTGGCCCGCTCGGCAGCGTTCTTGTCCGCCATCGCGGCCTTCTTCCCGCCCGCGGCGTGCGCGAGGGCTTTTAGGTCGAGCTGGCCCGTCACGGGGACGACCGCGACGGTGAGCGTCCCGTCCACGCTCGTCATGAGCGTCTTGAACACCTGCTCGGGCGGTACGCCGATCGCGGCGGCCGCCTCCAGGCCGTAGCCGAGGTCGCTCGCCGGGTCGTGCTCGTAGGCGTGCGCGGTGTGCTCGACGCCCGCCGCGGTCAGGGCGACGAGGGCCGGCGTGCCGGTCGGTGCGTGCTTGGCCACGGCCTCAGCCTATTTCTAGAGCGGTCCGACGGCGGTGACCCGCAGCTGGACCTCGCTCGTCTCGTCGGAACCTGCCAGGTCCACCACCGCGTCGATCCGCCAGTCATGGTCGCCCTCGGGGTCGTCGAGCAGCTGACGGACCGTCCACGTGCCACGACCCGGCGAGACCTGGAACAGTGCCGGTCCGCGGGCCGGCGAACCCGTGAGGATCTCGTCGTGGTCGTCGTAGAACGGGTCCAGGGCGTCGCGCCAGCGGTCGACGGTCCACGGCTCGCCGTCGGCGTCGTGGTCGCCGAGCTGTGCGAGCCCGCCGTAGTACTCACGGGCCGCCAGCTCGACGCGGCGGAACATCGCACCTCGGACGAGGGCTCGGAACACCCGCGGGTTCGCCGTGATCGGCTCGGGAGTGTCCACGTCGATACCGCTGCCACTTCCTGAGTGCGCATCCGCGCCGTGCTCGTCGAGCGGGTTGCTCAGGCGCTCCCACTCGTCCAGCAGGCTGGAGTCGGTGCGCCGGACAAGGTCGCCCAGCCACTCGATGAGCTCCCAGAGCTCCTCGGTGCGGGCGTCCTCGGGGACGGTCTGGCGCAGCGCGCGGTACGCGTCGGCGAGGTAGCGCAGCAGGACGCCCTCGGTGCGGTCCAGCTGGTAGTAGGCGACGTACTCGGCGAAGCTCATCGCGCGCTCGTGCATGTCCCGGACGACCGACTTGGGGGACAGGGCCAGGTCGGCCACCCACGGGTTGGTCTGCCGGTAGGTCACGAACATGGCCTCGAGCAGCTCCGCGAGCGGCTTGGGGTAGCTGACGTCCTCGAGCATGGCCATGCGCTGGTCGTACTCGATCCCGTCGGCCTTCATCGCGGCGACCGCCTCGCCCCGGGCCTTGTTCTCCTGTGCCGCGAGCACCTGGCGGGGGTCGTCGAGGGTCGACTCCAGCACGGAGACCACGTCGTGCGCGTAGGCCGGGTCCTGCTGGTCGAGCAGGTCCAGGGCCGCGTACGCAAACGGCGAGAGGGCCTGGTTGAGCGCGAAGTTGGGGGGCAGGTCGGTGGTGAGGTTCAGACCCCGGTGCCGATGGCCGTTGCCGTCGTCGATCCACGGTCGCTCGATCACGCCGGCCGCCTTCAGGGACCGGTAGACGGCGATGGCACGACGAACGTGCCGGCCCTGCGCGCCCGGCGGTTCATGGTTGTCGGTGAGGAGCCTGGTCATGGCGGCTACCGAGTCGACGCCGCGCTCCTGCCGGGCCAGCACGTTCAGGACCATGGCGTGCGAGACGGCGAAGCTGCTGGTCAGCGGCTCCGGTGGTGCGTCGCGCAGGCGCTCGAACGTCTTGTCCGTCCAGTTGACGTGCCCCTCGGGCGCCTTCTTGCGGACGATCTTCTTGAGCTTCTTCGGGTCGTCGCCGGCGCGCTCGAGCAGCTTGCGGTTCTCGATGACGTGCTCGGGCGCCAGGATGATGACCTCGCCGACGGTGTCGAACCCCGCCCGGCCCGCGCGCCCCGCGATCTGGTGGAACTCGCGTGCCGACAGGTGCCGCATCCGGACGCCGTCGTACTTCACCAGGCTCGTGAGCAGCACCGTGCGGATCGGCACGTTGATGCCGACGCCGAGCGTGTCGGTGCCGCAGACGACGGGCAGCAGACCCTTCTGCGTCAGCCGCTCGACCACACGCCGGTACTTGGGGAGCATCCCCGCGTGGTGCACGCCGACGCCGTGCCGCAGCAGCCGATTCAGGGTCTTCCCGAAACCCGGCCCGAACCGGAAGCCCGCGATCTCGTCACCGATGCGGTCCCGCTGCTCGCGGCTCGCCAACGGGGTCGAGAGCAGCGACTGCGCGCGCTCGACGGCCTCCTTCTGCGTGAAGTGGACGACGTAGACGGGTGCGCGCCGGGTCTTCACGAGCTCGTCCAGCAGCTCGTGCAGCGGCTCGATCGCGTACGTGAAGGTCAGCGGCACGGGCCGCTCGGCGTTCGCGATGACGGCCACGGGCTGGTGCGTCCGCCGCGTCAGGTCCTCCGCGAAGAACCCGACGTCGCCCAGGGTCGCTGACATGAGCACGAACTGGACCTTGCTGAGCTCCAGCAGCGGCACCTGCCACGCCCAGCCGCGCTGCGGGTCGGAGTAGAAGTGGAACTCGTCCATGACGACCTGACCGACGTCCGCGTCGTCCCCGTCGCGCAGCGCCACGTTGGCCAGGATCTCCGCCGTGCAGCAGATGATCGGCGCGCCCGGGTTGACGGCCGAGTCGCCCGTCATCATGCCGACGTTGGCCGATCCGAACGCGTCGACCAGGGCGAAGAACTTCTCGCTGACCAGCGCCTTGAGCGGGGCCGTGTAGTAGGTGCGACGGCCCTGGGCCAGCGCGACGAAGTGCGCGGCCACCGCGACCAGCGACTTCCCGGAGCCCGTCGGCGTCGACAGGATCACGTGCGCGCCGGTCACCAGCTCGAGGAGAGCCTCGTCCTGGTGCGGGTACAGCGCCAGGCCCTGGTCGTCGGCCCAGCCGGTGAAGGCCTCGTACAGCGCGTCGGGGTCGGTCGGATCGGCCGGGATGCGGTCGGCCAGCGTCGGGGTGCTCATCGTGCGTCGATGGTCCCACGGTCGACGTCGGGTCCGGTCAGGTCCAGCGCCACGAGGCGATCATGGCCGCGGCGGTCGGGCGCCACGTGTCGTCGTCGGTGCGGCGCGTCCACCCGAGCCGGAACGGGACAGCTCTCGTTAGGCCCAGCGTGTCACTCGACGAGCGTCGCCTCACCAGGGGTGAGCCATCGGACGTCCGCGCCGGTGGCGGCGAGCGCGGGCTCGAACACGTCCCGGTTCTCGCGGAAGTGCGACCAGCCCTCGTAGTGCACCGGGACGACGACGCGCGGCTTGAGCAGGTCCACGACTCCCACAGCCTCGGTCGTGTTGAACGTGAAACGCACCGGTCCCGAGACCGGGAACTTCACGGCGCCCAGGTGCAGGACGGCGACGTCGACGTCCATCCGGTCGATCGCCTCGCGCAGTCCGTCGTACAGCACGGTGTCCCCGGACACCCACACGGCGACCTCGTCGGAACCCTCGACCCGGATGGCGAAGCCGATCGCGTCCCCCACGATCGGGTGGCTGAACCGCGGGCCGTGCCGCGCCGGGGTCGCCGTGACGGTCAGCGTCGGTCGGCCGGAGGCCTCCAGGACGTTCGTGTCACCCGCCGCGAGCCCTACGGCGCCCGCACCGAGGCGGCCCGCACCGGAGACGGTGGTGAGCACGCGGCCGGCAGACGGCAGGAACGCGCGGCCCGAGTCGTCGAGGTTGTCGGCGTGGTGGTCGTGCGAGAGCAGGACGGCGTCGACCGTGCCGATGTCGGACGGCGGGATCGCCGGGCCGGTGACCTTGCGCGAACGCGAGCCCCAGCCGAACGAGTAGGTGCGACCGGGCGGGTCGAACGTCGGGTCGACGAGCAGGCGCCAACCCTCGAGCTCGATCAGGAGCGTCGGACCGCCGATGTGCGTGAGGGTAGGTGCTGGCATGGCCGCATCGTCGCAGGTGGACGGAGGAAACCGACAGACCCCTGGGGTCGACGTTCGCCCGAGACCTCTCCCGGTGCGCCGCCCCGTGCGCGCATCGACAGACGGCGACCTAGCATCGTGCCCTCGGACCGCGCCAGCCGCTCCGAGCCCGGGACGAGAGAGGCGGTGAGCCGGTGCTGCACAGTCTCTCGAGCCTGCGTGACCGCGCGGGCACCGAGCTGTTCCTGCGCGTCGCGGGCCCCGACGGCCTGGCCGAGCGGGACCGGATCCACCTCACGCCCGGCCCGCGCTGGTACCTGCCGGGCTCGCCGATCCGCACCGTGCACGGCGACGCCTCGATGTTCGTCGGCGGCATGCGCGCCCTGCTCCTGCAGTCGCTGCACCCCGCGGCGATGGCGGCCGTCGCTGCGCACTCGGGCTACAAGGGTGACCCGTGGGGCCGCCTGGCACGCACCAGCACGTTCCTGGCCGTCACTACCTTCGGGACGGCTGACGACGCGCAGGCGGCGATCGACCAGGTCCGCTCGGTGCACGAGCGGATCAGCGGCGTGACGCCCGACGGCATCTCGTACGCCGCGGCCGACCCGACGCTGCTGCGTTGGGTGCACGTCGCGGAGGTCGACAGCTTTCTGCGCGCGTACCGGTCGTACGGGCAGCGGCCGATGCCCCGGGTCGACGCCGACCGGTACGTCGAGCAGGCTGCGCGCGTCGCGGTCGCGCTCGGTGCCGAACGGGTGCCGACGTCGGTGACCGAGCTGGCGATCGCCCTGCGCGAGTTCCGGCCCGCACTCCGGCCGTCGCAGGCGGCCCACGAGGCCGCGGAATTCCTGCTGCACGAGCCGCCGGTGCCCTGGACCCTGCGCCCCGCGTACACGGCCCTTGCGCGCGCCGCGGTGGCGTCGCTGCCGCAGTGGGCGTGCGAGCAGCTCGACGTCCGGCACCCCGGGCCGGTCGGCCGCGCAGGCGCCCACGTCGCGGGCGGCACCGTCACGCGCCTGATCCGCTGGATGCTGGGTCCGGACGACGCGCGACGGGTCGCGGGGGCGAACCGCTAGGAGTGTCGTGCGACCGTCTGCGCGTCGTCGCAGACCTCCAGCAGTCGGACGCGCAGCGCGTTGCCCCGCTCGGCGAAGCGCTTCTGGGCTGCGGCGTACGTCGCCTTGCCGTCGGGCGTCTCGATCGCGACCGGGTCGAGCCCGTACGACGTCACGTCGTACGGCGAGGCCTGCATGTCGAGCGTCCGGATGTCCCGCGCCAGCTCGAAGCAGTCGAGCAGCATGTCGCCAGGCACCACGGGACCGAGCTTGGTGGCCCACTTGTAGACGTCCATCCCCGCGTGCAGGCAGCCGGGCTGCTCCATGTCCACCTGGTTGGCGCGCGTGGGGCGCAGCGTGTTGCGGTCGACCGCGTCGGGCGTGAAGAAGCGGTAGGCGTCGAAGTGGGTGCAGCGGATGCGGTGCGTCTCGACGACCTCGTCCGTCCCGGCGGAGCCGAGACGCAGCGGCAGAGGGTGCCGGTGCTCGTCGCCCTCGCGGTAGACCATCGCCCACTCGTGCAGGCCGAAGCAGCCCGTGAACGCCGGCCGCGAGAGGGTGTTGCCGAGCAGCCCCACGATGAACCGCAGCGACTCGCCACGCTCGGCGAGGTAGGCCTCGACGTCCAGGCTGACGGAGCCGTCGGGGTGCGTCTCGTACCAGCGCCAGTCGCCGTGCGGGACAGGTCCCGGAGCCAGGACGACGCCCGCTCCGGGGTGCCAACGGCGCAGCGCCGAGGGGGAGACCGGGTAGTACTCGAACAGGAAGTCCTCGATCGCGTGCTTCTCGTGCCGCGACCGCCGCTCCCGTCGGCCCGCCGTGAATTCGTCGGCCCGGGCGGCGTGCGCGTCCGCGAGCGACTGCCACGTCGCCAGGTCGAGGACGGTTCCTCGGCTCGGCGTTGTGGTGGTCATGCCACAAGGGTAGGCAGACTGGCCTGATGCTCATCGCTGCTGCCGTGTTCGCCGTGCTCGCCGCCCTTCTGCACGTCCTGTTCTTCGCGTACGAGTCCTTGCTGTTCGAGCGGCCCGAGGTCCACGCGCGGTTCCGCACGGCCACGCAGGACGTCCCGGCGGTGAAGCCGTGGGCGTACAACCAGGGCTTCTACAACCTGTTCCTGGCTCTGGGCACGCTGGTCGGGGTGGCGGTCCTCGCCGGGACCGAGGACGTCGGCCTGGCACTGATCCTGTTCGGCTGCGGCTCGATGCTGGCCGCGGCACTGGTCCTGGTCGCGACCGACCGACGCATGGCTCGGGCCGCGCTGACCCAAGGACTGTTCCCCGCGCTCGCGGTGCTCTTCGCGATCGTGGCACTCACCGCCTGAGACCTCACCCGCGCGGACCCCCAACGCGGGACGGCTCGACGGACGTTGTATGTGTGAGACGTCGAGAATCGTGCGAGGGGCATCGTGGCGAAGCACTGGGAGGACCTGCTCGAGCAGGTCGTGCGCGAGCGCTACCCACGGTTGCTCGCGCACGCCACGCTCGTCGCGGCCTCTCGTTCCGACGCCCAGGACCTGGTCCAGGAGTCGCTGATCGCTGCGTTCTCCGGGAAGGCCCGGTTCGGTTCCGTCGAGCAGGCGGAGGCGTACGTCCGCAAGGCCATCGTCTCGCGAGCAGTCGACGCCTCCCGGCAGCGCACACGGGAGCACCGACTGATGGAGCGGGCCGCCGGTCACGTCCCGCCGTCGGTCGTCGTCGAAGACCGTCTCCCCGGTGCTGACGTGATCAAGGCGCTCGCGGCGCTGAGCCCCAGGGAGAGGGCGTGCGTGGTGCTCCGCATGATGGAGGACCTCTCCGTCGTGGACACCGCGTCGGCGCTCGGACTGAGCGAGGGCGCGGTCAAGCGGTACACGTCGGACGGCATCGGCCGACTGAACCTGGCCCTCGGCACCACGACCTCGGCGCCGGTCGAGCGGATCCCGGTGCAGCAGAGCCCCACGGAGGTGCGCAATGAGCGATGACCTGCAGGCGCGCCTCTTCGGGGCGGCGCGCGACATCGAGGACGGCGCGGCACCGCTGGACGCCGTGTCCGTGCAGCGCGTCCGGACCATCGCGCGGCGCCACCGGGTGCAGCGGCGCACGACGCAGTCGTTCGCTGGTGTCGCTGCGGCCGCGGTCCTCGGCCTCGTCATCACGCTCGGTGCGGAGTACCGGACGGATCCGACGCCGGTGCCGCCGGCGGTCACGAAGACCACGACGCCGACCCCGAGCCCCACGGAAGCGCCGACAACGACACCGACACCCACGCCGACTCCGAGCGAGACACCGACGTCGACGCCGACCGGTCCGCCGGCACGTGCCGCCGACCTCAGCGACGACGACGTGCTCGCGCACCTGCTCGCCCCGCGCACGGGGGAGGTGTGGCAGACGCCGGTCGCCGTCCCCGAGCTCAAGGAGCAGCTCGGGGTCTTCGACAACCCGTATCGCGTGGGTACGCGTGGCGACGCCGAGATCTACATCACCGTGGCGGACCCGATGTACAGCTGGGGCCTGACCGTCACCGGCCTGTACGAGCGCGACGGCTCGGGCGTCCGGCTGATCGCGTGCCCGAGCGCCCGGGAAGGCGACCCCTGCCTGCCCGCCCAGTACGCGCTGAGCACGGTCCCGCGCGACGAGTCGACGTTCTACGACTCGCTCACGCTCCCGACGGCGGTCCCGCTGGGTGGCGGCTTCGACGTCTCGACCGCGGCGACGCGGCAGCAGATGAACCTCTACGGCGGGGTCTACGGGAGCGTGCCGGACCCGGCGCTCGACGCACCTCAGGTGGACCTGGTGCGGGAACTGGGAGCCGTCGACCTGGTGGCCGTGACCTGGCCGTCCGAGGTGTCGGGCCTGACCAACCTCTCGTACGCCTTCACGACGCCGCTGGGCACGCAGGTGCGGCTCGAGGCGCCCGACGTTCCGGCCGGGGACTTCTCCGCTCTCCGCTGGGACGACGGCGTCGCCAGGGGTGAGACGGACGAGAGCGGCAACCCGGAGGTCGGCCTGTCACCGGGTGCGTCGACCTGCTCCGCCGCGAGGTACGCGATCGACGGCTCGCACGACCCGGCCCAGTGGCGGCGAGCAGGCGCGACCGCCGACGGTCGGCCGGTCTACCTGCCGGTCGAGGTCGGGAACACCGTCTCGCGAGCGGCGCGGGCGTGGCACGAGGCGAACTCGTGGACCTACTCCGAGGCGGCGGGGTCGATGGTCTACGGCGCGGACGCGGGCTACCGGTACGCGACCGACGAGTCGTACCTGGCGGCCAACGCGCTCTACGCGGTAGAGGGACCGGCCGGTGAGTGGCTGCTCGTGCAGCGGGGGAACGCCCGACAGCTCGTCTACGAGTGCGCGTAGCTGGTCACGCCACGGGGTTCGATGCGTCGGATCGCGGCTGCGGGGCGGCCGCCATCCGGGTCGAGAGGTCGTGCAGGACGCGCTCCAGCGGACCGCGCCCGAGGAACCGTGCCCAGAGCCAGCAGGCCAGGGTCGTGATGCCGAGGAACGCCAGCCAGCTCACCACGGTCGGTTGCCAGACCACCGAGGTGCCGAGCATCGCGATGACGACGATGTGCACGGTGTAGGCAGTGAGCGCGAGGCTGCCGACGGCGGCCAGGGGTGCCAACGCCCGTGGCCACCGTTCGGCCGCGACGAGCGACGCCACGAGCACCAGGAACGCGACGCCCGTGTTCCCCATCAGCTCGAACGTGCTCGACGCGTGCGGAGCGCTGCTGGTCAGCTCGGTGGGCCACGTCGTCGCGCGGCCGGCGAGCCACGCGCCGCCGTGCCCGGCGAGCACGAGCCCGAGCCCGACGAGCACGCCGAGCTGCCGCAGTCGCGGGTCGCGCACGTCGCTGCGTCCGACCGCGAGGCCCGTGAGCAGGTACGACATCCAGATCAGGGCGGGGTAGTGCGGCCCGACGAACAGGCCGGGCAGCGTGTTCTGGTCGAACGGACCCTCGGCGCGGACGATCGCGAGCGCCACCGGCGGGCCGACCACGGCGAACGCGGCCGACGCGACCAGCAACGCACGGCGGGACCAGCCGAGGACCAGGCTGCCCGCGACGAAGAGCACCGCGTAGGTCGGCAGGATCACGACGACCGGCGTGCCCAGCAGGATCAGAGCGAGACCGAGCACGAGGACGAGGAACGCGCGCACGACGATCCGCGTCCTGGCCCGCGTCATCGCGCGTCCGGTCGCGGGGGACGTCCCGCCGGAGAGCAGTGCGAGAGAGACGCCGGCGAGCACGACGAACAGGGCCGACGGACGGCCGTCGGCGAGCTGCGCGAACCCGCCCGGAGGGACAGGACCGTGGTCGTCCGGCCCGACGTGCGCGGTCATCATCCCGAGCACGGCGAGGCCTCTGGCCACGTCGATCCCGACGATCCGTCGCATGCGTGGATCGTAGACGGGCGCACGGGCGCTGGATCTCGCATGTCGAAACGGATCGTTCCGTGTGTTGAAACTATCCGGGGTCGGATGATTAGAGTTCCATGTGAACACTCCGACGCACCCCGACGTCTACACCCACGGGCACCACGAGTCCGTGCTGCGTTCGCACCGCTGGCGCACCGCCGAGAACTCCGCGGCATACCTGCTGCCGGCGCTCGTGCCGAACGCGCGGCTCCTCGACGTGGGCTGCGGTCCGGGGTCCGTGACGATCGACCTCGCCGTGCGGCTGAGCGCTGGAGAGGTGGTCGGCGTCGACACCTCGTCGGCCGTCGTCGAGATCGCGCAGAAGGCCGCCGCGGACGCCGGGGCCGCGAATGCGACCTTCCAGGTCGCCGACGCCTACGAGCTGCCGTTCGAGGACGACTCTTTCGACGTCGTGCACGCCCACCAGGTGCTGCAGCACCTCACGGACCCGATCGCCGCGCTGCGCGAGATGCGTCGCGTCGCGCGTCCGGGCGGGATCGTCGCCGTCCGGGACGCCGACTACACGGGCATGACCTGGTACCCGCCGTCCGCGGGCCTGGACGAGTGGCTCGCGCTCTACCACGAGGTCACGCAGGCCAACGGTGCTGAGGCCAACGCGGGTCGCCGGCTGCTGTCGTGGGTGCGGGAGGCGGGCTTCGACCCCGCGGGAATCGTGCCCAGCGCGGGCGTCTGGTGCTACGCGACCCCCGAGGACCGCACGTGGTGGGCCAGCCTGTGGGCCGACCGGTCGGTCGCGTCGAACTTCGCCGCGCAGGCCATCGAGCACGGTCTCGCCGACGAGGTCGGCCTCGAGCTGTTGGCCGACTCCTGGCGTGAGTGGGGAGAGCAGCCAGAGGGGTGGTTCGCGGTCCTGCACGGTGAGATCCTGGCGCGAGCCTAGGAGGTCGCGTATGGCCGGACACCGCATCTTCGCCATGAGCTTTGCCAGCATCTACCCGCTCTACGTCAAGAAGGTCGAGCGGAAGGACCACTCCGCCGCCGAGGTGGACCAGGTGATCACCTGGCTCACGGGTTACGACGACGACGGGCTCGACAAGGCGATCGCCGACGAGATCGACATGGAGACGTTCTTCGCCCAGGCGCCGCACATGAATCCTGATGCCTCGCTCATCACAGGCATCATCTGCGGTATCCGCGTGGAGGAGATCGACGACCCGTTGATGCAGCAGATCCGCTACATGGACAAGCTCGTCGACGAGGTGGCGCGGGGAAAGAAGATGACGTCGATCCTGCGCGGCTCCACCGCGTAGACCCTGGACGCTCGCACGGGCGACGCATCGACGACTCCACGTAGGCTGCTCCGGTGCGCATCGCGAGATTCACCACCGGGGGAGACCCCCGCTACGCCCTGGTCGACGGTCCTGCCGGAGCCGAGGAGCTCGTGGTCATCACGGGTGACCCGCTCTATACGCCGGTGCAGCCCACCGGCGAGCAGATCCGGCTCGACGACGACAGCGTCCGCCTGCTGGCCCCGGTCATCCCGCGCTCCAAGATCGTCGGCGTCGGCCGCAACTACGCCGAGCACGCCGCCGAGATGGGCAACGAGATCCCGCCGGCGCCACTGCTGTTCCTCAAGCCCAACACCTCGGTGATCGGCCCCGACGACCCGATCGTCCTGCCGGACTGGACCGAGCACGTCGAGCACGAGGCCGAGCTGGCCATCGTCATCGGCAAGGTCACCAAGGACGTCCCCGCCGACCGCGCCCTGGACTACGTGTTCGGGTACACGGTGGCCAACGACGTCACCGCGCGCGACGTCCAGCGCGCCGACAGCCAGTGGACCCGTGGCAAGGGCTTCGACGGCTCCTGCCCGATCGGCCCCTGGATCGTGCCGGGCCTCGACGTCGACGACCTCTACGTCCGCGCGCGCGTCAACGGCGAGCTGAAGCAGGACGGCCGGACGTCGCAGATGGTGTTCGACGCGGCGTACCTGGTCTCGTACGTGTCGGAGGTCTTCACGCTCCTGCCCGGCGACATCATCCTGACGGGCACCCCCGCGGGCGTCGGCCCGATCGTGGACCGCGACATCGTCGAGGTCGAGGTGGAGGAGATCGGCAGACTGCGCAACCCGGTGCTGCGCCGCCACTGACGACCACCGCGGAAGGTCGCGGAAGGACGAGCACGCTGCGCAACCCGGTGCTGCGCCGCCACTGACCCCGAAAACACCCCTCGCGAAGTGGCGCATGCCCTAGCCTCGTCCTCGACGAGACGGCGCGAGCGGCGGGAGCCGACGTGGACTTGCAGGTCGGCATCGACTGGTTGACCAACGCGCTCTACTCCTACTGGCTGATCTATGTGCTCGTCGGAGCCGGCCTGTGGTTCACCATCCGCACGAGGTTCGTGCAGGTCCGGCTGTTCGGGCTGATGGTGCGGACCATCGTGGGCTCGCGTGAGGGATCCCAGGGCGGCATCTCCTCGTTCCAGGCGTTCGCGGTGGGTCTCGCCTCTCGCGTCGGCACCGGCAACATCGCGGGTGTCGCGATCGCGCTGACCCTCGGCGGACCTGGCGCCATCTTCTGGATGTGGGTCGTCGCCGCGGTCGGAATGGCGACCGCCCTCGTCGAGGCGACGCTCGCCCAGATGTTCAAGGTGCGCGGAGACGACGGGGCGTACCGCGGCGGGCCTGCCTACTACCTCGAACGTGGGCTCGGCACGCGGCGTTGGGGCGTCGTGTTCGCGGTTCTCCTGATCTTCGCGTTCGGGTTCGCCTTCAACATGGTCCAGGCGAACACGATCTCGGACACCCTGGCGGTCGCGCATGGCGTGTCGCCCGGACTGTCGGCCGTGGTGCTCATGGTGCTGGCCGCGCCCGTGCTGTACGGCGGTGTGCGGCGGGTCGCGCGGGTCGCCGAGGCCGTGCTGCCGCCCATGGCGGGCCTGTACATCCTGCTTGCGCTGGTCGTCGTCCTGCTGAACCTCGACCAGCTCCCGCAGGTTCTCTCGGACATCTTCCGCGGTGCGTTCGGGCTGGACCCGGCGCTCGCCGGCGTCGCGGGCGGCGTGACCGCGGCGATCCTCAACGGCACGAAGCGCGGACTGTTCTCCAACGAGGCGGGGATGGGGTCGGCGCCGAACGCCGCGGCGACCGCGACGGTGTCCCACCCCGTCAAGCAGGGGCTCGTGCAGTCGCTCGGCGTCTTCGTCGACACGATGCTCGTCTGTTCCTCGACCGCCTTCGTCATCCTCGTCGCCGGCCCCGAGGTGTACTCGCCGGGCGAGACGTCGGCCGCGTCGGGCGCGGTGCTCACGGGCCAGGCACTGTCCAGCACGCTGGGCGCCTGGACGATCTGGCCGATGACGGTGCTCATCTTCGTCTTCGCGTTCAGCTCCGTGATCGGCAACTACTCCTACGCGGAGGTCAACCTCACCTTCCTGGGCGTGCACGGCAGAGGGCTGACCGCGCTGCGTACGCTCGTGCTCGCGGCCGTCGGCATCGGGGCCCTGCTCGCGCTGGACACGGTGTGGGCGGTCGCCGACATCGCGATGGCGCTCATGGCGACGGTGAACCTCGTCGCGATCCTGCTGCTCGGGCGGTGGGCCTTCGCCGCGCTCGCGGACTTCACCGCGATGCGCGCCGCCGGCCGTGACGACCGGTTCGTGGGGGTGGGCAACCCCCTGCTCCCGGGCGACCTGCCGGGCGACATCTGGGCGGCCGAGACGAGCGACGAGGTGCCCGCGCACGTCCCGTAGCGCGACGGCGGAGCACGGTCGTCCGCTCGGTAGGCTGAGGCGGTGAACTCGCCCGGTGCTGTCCGCGTCCGCTTCTGTCCCTCGCCCACCGGAACGCCGCACGTCGGCCTGATCCGCACGGCTCTGTTCAACTGGGCGTACGCGCGCCACACGGGCGGCACGTTCGTCTTCCGCATCGAGGACACCGATGCCGCGCGCGACTCGCAGGAGTCCTACCTGCAGCTGCTCGACGCGCTGCGCTGGCTCGGTCTCGACTGGGACGAGGGCGTCGAGGTCGGCGGACCGCACGAGCCGTACCGGCAGTCGCAGCGTTCGGACCTGTACCAGGACGTGGTGCGTCGCCTGGTCGAGGGTGGGTACGCGTACGAGTCGTTCTCGACGCCGGAGGAGATCGAGGCACGTCACAGGGCCGCCGGTCGCGACCCCAAGCTCGGCTACGACGGCGCCGACCGCGACCTCACCGACGAGCAGAAGGCGTCCTTCCGCTCGGAGGGGCGCGAGCCCACGCTGCGCCTGCGGATGCCCGACGACGACATCACCTTCACCGACCTGGTCCGCGGCGAGATCACGTTCCAGCCGGGCTCTGTCCCGGACTTCGTCATCGTGCGTGCCAACGGTCAGCCGCTCTACACGCTGGTCAACCCGGTCGACGACGCTCTCATGGGCATCACGCACGTCCTGCGCGGCGAGGACCTGCTCTCGTCGACCCCGCGCCAGATCGCGCTGTACCGCGCTCTCCTCGAGCTGGGCGTCGCCACGGTCATGCCCACGTTCGGGCACCTGCCGTCCGTGCTGGGTGAGGGCAACAAGAAGCTGTCGAAGCGCGAGCCGGAGGCGAACCTCTTCCTGCACCGCGACCGGGGCTTCACGCCCGAAGGGCTGCTCAACTACCTGGCGCTGCTCGGCTGGTCGATCGGCCCGGACCGCGACATCTTCACGATGGCGGAGATGACCGCGGCGTTCGACGTGGCGGACGTCAACCCGAACCCGGCGCGCTTCGACCAGAAGAAGGCCGAGGCCATCAACTCGGCACACGTCCGGCTGCTGGCGCCCGACGACTTCCGCGACCGGCTGGTGCCGTACCTGCACCGCGCGGGGATCGTCCCGGCGGACTCGTACGCGGACCTCGAGCCCGCGCACCGCGCTCTGCTCGACGCGGGCGCCCCGCTCATCCAGGAGCGCATCACGCTGCTCGGCGAGGCCGTGGGCATGCTGGGCTTCCTGTTCGTCGCGGACGACGCGCTCGAGATCGCCGACGACGCGCGCGCGGCCCTGCGGGAGGAGACCCCGGCGGTCCTGGACGCGTCCATCGCGGCGCTCGAGGCGGTCCCCGCGGACGCGTTCACGACGGAGGCCACGCAGGCCGCCCTGCAGGCCGCGCTGGTCGACGAGGGTGGCCTGGCGCTCAAGCCGCGGTTCGCGTTCACGCCGCTGCGCGTCGCACTGAGCGGACGACGCATCTCGCCGCCGCTGTTCGAGTCGATGCAGATCCTCGGCCGCGACTCGACGCTGGCGCGCCTGGCGGCTCTGCGCGCCGTCGTCTGAGCCGGCCGTGAGCCTGCGACCCACCGACCGGATCGACGCCGTCCTCTTCGACATCGACGACACCCTGGTGGACACCAAGGGGGCGTTCGGCACCGCGCTGGCGACGATCGCCCGGCGCTACCTGCCCGACGTCACGCCCGACCAGGACGTCGACGTGGTCACGTTCTGGCGCGCCGACGCGAACGAGCACTTCGCGCGGTACACGCGCGGCGAGGTCGGTCACGTCGAGCAGCGGATGGCCCGGGCCAACGAGCTGCACGAGCAGTTCGGCGGGCCCGCCCTGGACGATGCCGGCTTCGCCGCCTGGGACGACGTGTTCGACGCCAGCTTCCGCGCCGCCTGGTCCGCGCACGAGGACGTCGACGCCGTGCTGGAGCGCCTGCTCGACGCGGGCCTGCACCTCGGCGCCCTGACGAACGCGGCGCGCGCGTACCAGACCGACAAGCTCGAGCGCACGGGCCTGGCCGACCGCGTCCCGCTGCTGGTCGGCGTCGACACCCTCGGCTTCGGCAAGCCCGACCCGCGCGTCTTCGTCGAGGCGTGTCGCCGACTGGGCACCGCACCCGAGACCACCGCCTACGTCGGCGACGAGCTGGACGTCGACGCGCGGGCGGCGTCCGGCGCGGGCCTCGTCGGCATCTGGCTGGACCGGCCGGGGGCCAGACGCCTGCCTGTGAGCGAGGCCGACATCGCGGCGGCCGGGGTGCACGTCATCTCGTCGCTCGCCGAGCTGCCCGGGCTGCTCGGGGTCTAGCGGCCGTCGGCGGGCAGTGCTACCGCAGGCGCGCCCGGTAGCACTCCGTGCGGTACGGCACGTCGATCACGTCGCGCCCGCGCAGGTCGGGATGGGTCGCGACGAGCTCGTCGATCTCGCTGAGCAGCGCCTCGCGTTCGTCGTCGGGAAGCAGCAGGAGGTGGCTGCGGCTGTTGGCCAGCAGGCGCAGATCGGCCGGGCGCATCGGCTGTGCCCAGTGGAACGTCGCGTGCTCCACCTCGGTGAACAGCTCGCCGAGGACCGGGTCCCCGTACTTGAGCGCGGGGCCGAGCGCGTCGCCGCGGTGCACGACGTCCGTCCAGCGGCCGACCCAGTCGACCGTGCTGTCGCGGATGTTCCAGATCGGGGCGACCTGTCCGCCGGGCCGCAGCACGCGACCGATCTCGGCGGCGGCTGCGGGCTCGTCGACCCAGTGCCAGGCCTGCGCGATCGTCACGGCGTCGACGCAGCTGTCGGGCAGGTCCATGTCCTCCGCGGTCCCGGCGTGCGCGTCCACCCCCGGCAGGAGGCCGACCAGCTCCGCGCGCATCGCGTCGGACGGTTCGACGGCGACCACGGCGTACCCGAGCGCGACGAGGCGCTCGGTGAGCTTGCCGGTGCCGGCGGCCAGGTCGAGCACGTCGCGCGCACCGGGCGGGACGGACCATCGCACTGCCTCGTCGGGATAGCTCGGCCGCGTCGCGCGGTAGACCGCCGCGCCGGACTCGAAGGACGAGGCGCGGGCGCTGCGGTCGTCGGTGCTCACACGCTCAAGCCTGGGGCAACGGGTCCAGCACGTCGAGCGCTGCCTGGTGCAGCCGGCCGTTGGACACCAGCGCGGAGCCGCCGAACGGTCCCGGAACGCCTCGGATCGAGGTGAACGTACCGCCCGCCTCGGTGACGATCGGGACCAGGGCGGCCATGTCGTGCAACGCCAGCTCCGGCTCGGCGGACAGGTCCACGGCCCCCTCCGCGACGAGCACGTGCGACCAGAAGTCGCCGTACGCACGGGTGCGCCAGGTGCGACGCGTGAGGTCGAGGAACGGGTTCAACAGCCCGCGCTCCTCCCACCCGGAGAGGCTCGAGTAGGACAGCGACGCGTCGGAGAGCCGGTCCACCGCCGACACCTGGAGGCGGCTCGCGGCGGCGAGGGACTTGCCCGTCCAGGCGCCCGAGCCCTGCGCTGCCCACCAGCGGCGACCCAGTGCCGGCGCGCTGACCAGGCCCAGGACCACCTGGTCGCCGTCGAGCAGCCCGATGAGCGTGGCCCACACGGGGACCCCGCGGACGAAGTTCTTGGTGCCGTCGATCGGGTCGACCACCCATCGGCGCGGCCCGTGGCCGGTGTCGCCCATCTCCTCGCCGTGCACCGCGTCGCGCGGGCGCGCACGGGAGAGCTGCCCGCGGATGACCTCCTCGGCCGTCTTGTCCGCGTCCGAGACCGGGGTCAGGTCGGGCTTCGTCTCGACGTGCAGGTCGAGAGCCTTGAACCGGGACATCGTGACCGAGTCCACCTGGTCCGCGATGACGTGAGCGAGGCGCAGGTCGTCGTCGTACCCGGGGCGAATACTCATGGCCGACACGCTATCCGCTCGGCCATCCGCGCACGTCAGGGGCGCGCGGTCTCCCGCTGCTCGGGTTCAGCGGAGCCCAGTCGGCTGGCGAGCAGGCGCCGGAACGACTCGACGCGGGCGGCCCGTGCGGTCTGCGTGACCTCGTCCGGCGCGCCCTGCACCCACTCGTCGAGCGCACAGTCGGGCGCGTCGTCCGCGTGCGTGCAGCCGCGCGGACACTCCTGCGCGACCTCGGCCAGGTCGGCGAACGCGCCGAGCAGGTGCTGCGGGTCCACGTGCGCGAGCCCGAAGGAGCGCACACCGGGAGTGTCGATGACCCACGTGGGTTCGCGCGTCCCGGGCACCCGGAGCGCGACCGCGGAGCTGGACGTGTGCCGCCCACGACCGGTGACGTCGTTGACGACGCCGACCGCCCGTCCGGTGCCCGGCACCAGGGCGTTGACCAGCGTCGACTTGCCGACTCCCGAGTGGCCGACGAGCACGGACGTCCGCCCGTCGAGCGCCTCGCGGACCGCGTCGAGCCCGTCGATCACGCGGCCGTCCCCGCGGCTGCTGACGACCACCTGGACCCCGATCGGCGCATACATGTCGACGAGCGTCGCGGGGTCGGCCAGGTCCGCCTTGGTGAGCGCGAGCAGCGCGTCCATGCGGGCGTCGTACGCGGCGGCGACGCAGCGGTCGATCATGCGGGTGCGTGGCTCCGGGTCCGCCAGGGCGGTCACGATCACGAGCTGGTCGGCGTTGGCGACGATGATCCGCTCGACGGGGTCGGTGTCGTCGGCCGTGCGGCGCAGCACCGTCCGGCGCTCACCGATCCGCACGATCCGGGACAGCGACCCCTCGGCGCCGGACGTGTCGCCGACGATGTCGACCCGGTCGCCCGGCACGACGCGGTCCCGGCCCAGCTCACGGGCCTTCATCGCGATCGCGACGCGCTCGTCGGGACCGTCGGGGTCGACGAGGATCGCGTACCGCCCGCGGTCGACGGCGGTGACGAGGGCGACCTCGGCGTCCGCATGCTCGGGGCGCTGCTTGGTGCGTGGTCGCGAACCCTTGCCCGGACGGATGCGGACGTCCCGCTCGTCGTAGCGTCGTGTCCGCGGTTGATCCATCAGACCGGCGCCCGGGTCCCCAGGAGCATGTCCGACCAGAGTCCGACGAAGTCGGGGATCGTCTTGGCGGTCGTCGCGACGTCCTCGACCTCGATGCCCGGGACCCGCAGCCCGATCAGGGCGCCCGCCGTGGCCATCCGGTGGTCCTCGTACGTGCGCCACACGGTGCCGGACAGCGGCCGCGGCGTGATGACGAGACCGTCCGACGTCTGCTCGGCCTGCCCGCCCACGCGCGTGATCTCGGCCGCCAGAGCCGCGAGCCGGTCGGTCTCGTGGCCGCGCAGGTGCGCGATGCCGCGCAGTCGGGTGGGGGAGTCGGCCAGCGCGGCGAGCGCGGCGATGGTCGGGGCGATCTCGCCCGCGGCGTGCAGGTCGAGATCGACGCCGTGGATCGCGCCGGTCCCGCGGACGGTGAGCACGTCGCCGTCCAGGCTCGTCGTGGCGCCCATGCGCTCGAGGATCCCCGGCAGCAGACCGCCGGGCTGCGTGGTGTGCGTCGGCCAGCCGGGGACGCTCACCGAGCCGCCGGACACGAGCGCCGCGCACAGGAACGGGGCCGCGTTCGACAGGTCCGGCTCGACGCGCACGTCGCGGCCCCCGACCGGACCCGGCGCGATCTGCCAGATGGCGGGCCGCGAGTCGTCGACCGTGACCCCGGCCTCGCGCAGCAGGGCGACGGTCATCTCGATGTGCGGCAGGCTCGGCAGCGTTCGGCCGACGTGCCGGAGCGTCAGGCCGCGCTCGAACCGTGCGGCCGCGAGCAGCAACCCGGACACGAACTGGCTGGACTCCGACGCGTCGATGTCGACCTGGCCCCCGGCGAGCCGGCCGCGGCCGTGCACCGTGAACGGCAGGTGACCCGGCTCGCCGTGCTCCTCGACGCGGACGCCCAGGGCTGTCAGGGCGGTCAGCACCGGGCCCATCGGCCGGGCCAGCGCCGCGGTGTCACCCTCGAACCGGACCGGCCCGTCGGCGAGCGCGGCCACCGCCGGCAGGAACCGCATGACCGTCCCGGCCAGGCCGCAGTGGATCGTCGTACCACCGGTCAGCGCGCCGGGCGTGACCACCCAGTCGCTGCCGTCCTCGTCGACACGCGTGCCCACCGCGCCCAGCGCCGCCGCCATGAGCTTCGTGTCCCTCGACCGCAGCGCACCACGCAGGCGTCCGGGGGAGTCCGCGAGGGCCGCGAGCACGAGGTAGCGGTTGGTCAGGGACTTCGATCCGGGAACCTCGACCAGCGCGTCGAGAGGTCCGGCCGTGACCGGCGCAGACCAGAGGTCTGCGGAGGAGGGTGCGGAAGTCATGGCCTCAGGTTACTGGCCCTCCGACCGCTCCAGACGCGCTCGCTGCACCCTCCAGGCGATGCCCGGCCGCCCCTCGTAGTCGGCCGCCGCCAGCACGGCTCCCGCCGTGAACGCGAGCGCACGGACGAACCGCTCGCGCCGTGCGGCCCTCTCGGTCTTGCTCTCCGTGCCCCGCTTGCGGGGCAGGTTCACGAGGACCAGCGGCGCCGTGAGCGCGGCCAGCGCCAGGGCGGCCGTGCGGGGGGCCTTGTTGAGGGCGAGCAGGATGCCCGCCCCCGCGAGCGCTGCGCCGTGCACCTGGACCACGGTGGTCAGCTGGCGGTCGGTGAGCTCGTACCCGATCACCTCGCCTGCCGGCCCCTGGCGGACCGAGGAGGGCAGGCGACCGAGCAGCGTGGTCAGGGCGCCGCGAGCCTCGTCGGCGTGCGCGGACGGATGCCGCACGACGTCGAGGCCCTCGGAGATGAACCACGAGGCGAACAGCGGACGGGCGGCACGGCGCAGCAGCACGGGGGACTCCTTAGACAGCGCCGCCGGCGGCGGCCGGTGCGTCGGCGGACTCGCCGCCGTCACCGATCTGCTCACGGGCGACGTAGTTCTCGAGGTCGAACAGGTTGTCGCCGGCACGCGTGGCGACGGTCAGCAGCGTGGTCGCCGACGCGACCTCCTCCACCTGCTCCTTGAGGAACCAGAGCAGGAACTGCTCGCCCAGCGCATCGTTCTCGGCGCGGGCGGCCCGGAAGATCGCCTCGATCTGGGAGGTCACCTGCTGCTCCTGCGCGAGCGCCAGGGCGATCGGCTCGGTCACCTTGTCGAACGCGTTGCGCACGGCACTGCCGGCCGGGATCTCGACAGCGAGGTCTCGGTCGAGGAGGTAGCGCACGATCATCAGCGCGTGGTTGCGCTCCTCGAGGGCCTGTCGGTAGTAGTGCCTGGCCAGCTGCGGCAGGTCCTGGCCGTCGAACCAGACCGCGATCGCGACGTACTGCTGGTGGGCGTCGAACTCGTGGCCGATCTGCTCGCGCAGCAGCCGCAGGTAGGTGGAGTCGTCCGAGATGCTCGTCATGCCGCCACGCTAGTGCCGCTCACGCTCCTTGGCGACGTGTTCGCAGCACAGGACCGCAGGTGGGAGGGGTGGGGAATGACGCGCCGGCCTGGGCCGTTGTGCCTCGCATGACCTGCGCCACCCTCGAGACGCGTCCTGCCACGGCGACCCCGACCGGCTGGAACGTCGAGACCCCTCAGACGGCCCCTGTGGCGTGGCCCACGCCGGTCGGTGTGCCGACCCTCGCGGGGCTAGGCTCGACCGCGATGAGCGAGGACACCAATCGCGCCCCAGAGGCCGAGGACGACGCGGCCCGCACCGAGCGGTTCGAGGCCGAAGCGCTGGTCTACCTGGACCAGCTGTACGGCGCTGCCCTGCGCATGACGCGCAACCCGGCGGATGCCGAGGACCTCGTGCAGGAGACGTTCGCCAAGGCGTTCGCCGCGTTCCACCAGTACCGCCCGGGCACCAACCTCAAGGCGTGGCTGTACCGGATCCTGACCAACACGTACATCAACTCGTACCGCAAGAAGCAGCGCGAGCCGCAGCAGTCCCGCTCGGAGGAGATCGAGGACTGGCAGCTGGCGCGTGCCGAGTCGCACACGTCGGCGGGGCTGCGTTCCGCCGAGGCGGAGGCGCTCGACCACCTGCCGGACTCCGACGTGAAGGACGCGCTGCAGCGCATCCCCGAGGAGTTCCGCATCGCCGTGTACCTGGCGGACGTCGAGGGCTTTGCGTACAAGGAGATCGCGGAGATCATGGGAACGCCGATCGGGACCGTGATGTCCCGGCTGCACCGTGGGCGAGCCCAGCTCCGCGAGATGCTGTCGGACTACGCGCGTGGGCGCGGCCTCGTGGCCGCGGCCCCTACCACGCCGGAGGGTGGACGATGAGCGAGTGGGAAGAGCCGGCGACGCTGCCGGCCTCTGCACAGTCGGGCGCGTGCGGGAACAACTGCAACGACGCGCTCGACAGGCTGTGGGAGTACCTGGACGCCGAGCTGGAAGCCCCCGACTCCGAGGTCGTGCGTGCGCACCTCGCAGAGTGCCAAGGCTGCCTCGAGGAGTACGACGTCGAGGTCGTCGTGAAGAACCTCGTGCGCCGCGGCTGCCAGGAGATCGCGCCGGACACGCTGCGCGTACGGATCCACGAGCAGCTGACGGTCATGCGGGTGACGAGCACGCTCGACTGACCCGAACACAGAAAAGGCCCGGTGCGTCGCACCGGGCCTTTCATGTGTGAACCGTCAGGCGTTCGGACGGTTGCCGTGGTTCGCGGCGCTGCCCTTGCGGGAACGGCGCTTGCGGCCTCGCTTGCTCATGGGATCTTCCTTCGTCGAAAAGAATGCTGGGTGTCGGCGAGGTGGTACGTAGAGCGTGCTGCACGCCGGACTCGCTCCATGATCCCACATGTCGTGCACGAGCTCGTACGGTGGACGCCGGATCCTCAAGTCCGAGGACGACTCGGCCGATATCTCCCGGGTGAGCCAGCCGACACAGTCCGTGATCCCGTTCCTGCACGCCCTTGCGAGCACGGGCGGATCCGACCTGCACTGCAAGGTCGGCTCCGCGCCCCGCGTCCGCGTGGACGGCCGACTGCGCAAGCTGCAGGTCCCTGACCTGAAGCCGGCAGACACCGAGCGCATGCTCGAGGAGGTCATCCCCGACGACCTGGTGGACCACTTCCGCACGAACCACGAGGCGGACTTCGCGTACTCGATCCCCGGCGTCGGCCGGTTCCGGGTCAACGCGTACCAGGCCCGTGGCACGTACGGCATGGTGTTCCGACGCGTCGCCGTCGGCGCTCAGTCGCTCGGCGACCTGGCGCTCCCCGAGGTCGTCGGTCAGCTGGCCCTCGAGCCCCGCGGTCTGGTGCTCGTGACGGGACCCACCGGTTCGGGCAAGACGACGACGCTCGCGTCGATGGTCGACCTCATCAACACCTACAAAGAGGTCAACATCGTCACGATCGAGGACCCGATCGAGATCCTGCACCAGGACAAGAAGGCGATCGTCTCCCAGCGTGAGGTCCGCCAGGACACCGCCGACTTCACCGTGGCGCTGCGTGCCGCGATGCGGCAGGACCCCGACGTCATCCTCGTCGGTGAGATGCGTGACGTGGAGACCGTCCGTGCGGCCCTGTCCGCCGCCGAGACCGGTCACCTCGTCCTCTCGACGCTGCACACCATCGACGCCGCCGAGACGATCAACCGCATCATCGACTTCTTCCCGCCGCACGAGCAGAAGCAGGTCCGCATCGCTCTCGCGCAGTCTCTGCGCGGGATCGTCTCGCAGCGTCTGGTGCGACTGGCCGACGGTGCCGGGCGCCGCCCCGCCATCGAGGTCATGGTCAACACCGGGCGCACCAAGGAAGCGATCCTCGACCCGTCCGAGGCGCCCCCGCTCATCGACCTCATCCGCGACGGCGACTTCTACAAGATGCAGACGTTCGACCAGCACCTGTTCCAGCTGGTCCGCGACAACGTCATCACCCTCGAAGAGGCCATGGGCGCGTCGACCAGCCCGCACGACCTCACGGTCGAGCTGCGCCAGGCCGGCCTGGTCAGCTGACCGTCTGACTTCCAGGAGGAGCCCGGGACCCTATCGGTCCCGGGCTCCTTCCGTGAGCCCGGGATGCTTCCGCTTGCCAGACGACCAGACGCGATATAACGTGTTTCTCAGAACGAGATATATCGCGAATGGAGAGGCATCATGGCAACAGAGTCCTGGGTCGTCGCCGGGCCGCAGATCATCGAGATCGAGGCCATCACCAAGCTGCAGGTCCAGCTCGTCGGCGGGCGAGTGGACGTCGTCGCGCACGACGGACCGGGTGCACGCGTCGAGGTGCACGCGGTCGACGGGCGACCGCTCGAGATCACGCTGTCGGACGGGGAGCTGCGTGTCGGCTACCAGTTCACGCTCGGCGGATGGGAGGGCTTCATCGAGAAGTTCCGCAACTTCGGCGGCAAGGACAAGGCCGACGTGCACATCGCCGTCCCGCGCGAGGTGCGGGCCAGGCTGGGCACGGTGAGCGCCGACGGTCTGCTCGCGGGTGTCGTGGAAGACGCCTCGGTGTCGACCGTGTCCGGCACGCTCATCACCGACGGCACCAGCGGCCGCCTGGGTGCCAAGACGGTGTCGGGCGAGATCGTCGTCCGGGACCACCGCGGCGACCTCAAGCTGAACTCGGTCTCGGGGGAGCTCGCCGCCTCCGGTGAGCTGAGCCTCGTGCAGGCCAACTCCGTGTCCGGCGCCGTGACGCTGGACATCCACTCCGGCACGTCGAGCGTCACCGCGTCGACCGTCTCGGGCGACGTGACCGTCCGGCTGCCGCAGGGCAAGGGTGTGCAGGTCAAGGCGCAGTCGGTGTCCGGGCGCTTCGTCGTCGACGGCGAGGAGTACAAGGGCTCGTCACCGGGTCAGCGCAGGGTCGACCTGCGCAACGGGGACGGCGCCTGCTTCGTCTCGGCCACCACCGTGTCCGGCCACGTGACCGTGCTGCGCGGCTCGGGCGTCGCGGACGGGGTCTCCTGATGATGGCGCCGGTGTTCGCTCACGGTCAGCTGCGGCTGTACCTGCTGTCGCTGCTCGAGTCCGGCCCCAAGCACGGCTACGAGCTGATCACCGATCTGTCCGACCGGTTCGGGGGCACCTACCGGCCGAGCCCCGGCACGGTCTACCCGCGTCTGGCCCGGTTGGAGGAGGAGGGCCTCGTCGTGCGTGTCGACGAGGAGCGTAAGAGCACGTACGCGCTCACCGACGCCGGCCGCGCGGAGCTCGAGGCGCGCCGGGGGGACCTGGCCTCGCTCGAGGAGGGCATCGCCGAGTCGGTCCGTGAGCGGGCTGCGCAGGTGCGCGACGACGTCAGCGGCTCGATGCGTGGGCTGCGTGCGGACCTTGCGGCGGCCGCCCAGCGCGCCCGCGCCGAGGCGGTCCCGCACACGGGTCCCGTGCCGACCGACAACCGCACGGCGTCCCACGTCCGGTGGGCCGACGCCGAGGTGCTGGTGCAGCGGTTCCGCGACGAGGTCCGCACCGAGCTCCGCAAGGCGGACGCGCTGGGCAAGGTCGAGCAGCTCACCGTCGACACTCTGCGGACCGTGCTCGACACCGCCCTGACGGCGGTCCGGGGGACGCTGCGGTGAGCCTCTGGGACCGCTGGTGGTCAGGCGTTGTCGTCCGGCAGTCCCAGCCAGGAGTGCCACCCGGTGTGCAGCACCAGCCACGCCATGAGTCCGTAGCCGGCCTGCCCGGGCAGCGTCCCGTCGCCGGCGGCCAGGTCGCCGAGCCACTGGTCGTGCGCGGCGAGCGGGGTGAACGTGTCGACGAACGGCACGCGTCGTCGGGTGGCGACGTCGGCGAAAGCCGCTGACAGGTCGCCGAGCTTCTCGCCGTCGGCCGTGCTGCCGGGCGGCGGGCCGACGACGAACGCCGGGATCCGGCGCTGGTCGGCCACGTCGAGGATGTTCGCGAGGTTGAGCCGGCTCCGCGCGAGCGAGAGTCCCGCGGCGACGTCGGCCCGCCCGAGCGCGATGACGAGGCGGTTGTCGGCCTCGGGGGAGAAGCGGCGCGTGACCTCGTCGTCCCACCGGGCGCCGAGGGCGGTGGAGGTCTCGCCGGGAACCGCGAGGGCCATGGTGATCATCGGGTCGGCGGTCGGTGTGCGAGCGGCGACCCTGCCCAGCCAGCCGAGCCCCTTCGGGTCGCCTGCGCCGGCCACCAGCTCGTCGCCGACCACCGCCAACCTCAGCGGCAGCTCGCCCACGTGTGTCACCTCTCGTCGCCCGACCGGTCGCGCGACCGTCGCCGACGACCGCGTCCCCAGTGTCTCAGGGGACCGCGACGAGGCCCGGTTCATCGCCGGGCCTGTCGCGGGTGAGCGGTGAGCCGACCTCGGTGACTGGTGGCAGTCAGTGCGAGGCGGAGAACGGGTGGCTGGGCAGGCCGGACGAGGCGTCTGCCCAGTCGGCGTGCGACGACGGCGGCGGGTTGGTCCCGATGCCGTCGCGTCGGAGCGTGACGACGAGACGGCTGACCAGCCAGGCTGCGGCGATGAGTGCGAGGACGATCCAGAAGGTGGTCATGGCAGAAAGTCTCCGCCCGGGTACTTCGTGCCACGAGTGGCAGAAGTGCCTCACATCGTTGACTTTCTGCCACAGCTTTCGGATGCTGGTGACATGCTCCGATCCGTCGCCGCCATCGTCCTGCCGAACGTCGCCCCCTTCGAGCTCGGGGTCGCCTGCGAGGTCTTCGGGATCGACCGCTCGGACACCGGCGGCCCGACGTTCGACTTCGTGGTGTGCGGCGTGGAGCCCGGCACGGTCTCGACCAAGGGGGGCCAGTACTCCATCACGGTCGACCACGGCCTGGAGGCCACCGCAGACGTCGACCTCGTGATCGTGCCGGCGTACGGGGACGACCGTCCCGTGCCCGAACCTGTGCTCGAGGCCCTGCGCGCCGCGCACGCCCGGGGTGCGTGGGTGCTGAGCATCTGCAGCGGCGCGTTCGCGCTCGGTGAGGCAGGGCTGCTGGACGGCCGCCGGTGCACCACGCACTGGATGCACAGCGCGAACCTCACGCGGCACTTCCCGGCTGCTCGGGTCGACCCGTCGGTGCTCTACGTCGACGACGACCGCGTGATCACCAGCGCGGGAACGGCCGCCGGGATCGACGCGTGCCTGCACCTCGTGCGTCGCGAGCTCGGCGCCGCGGCCGCCTCGGCGGTCGCCCGACGGATGGTCGTCCCGCCGCACCGCGACGGCGGGCAGGCGCAGTTCGTCGACACGCCCCTGCCGTGCGACGCCGACACCCTCGCACCGCTGCTGGCCTGGATGATGGACAACCTCGAGACGGAGCTGGCGGTGCCGGACCTGGCCGCGCGGGCGTTCGTCTCGGAACGCACGTTCGCCCGCCGGTTCCGCGCGGAGACGGGCACGACGCCCGCCGCGTGGGTCACGCGGCAGCGCGTGGTCCGTGCGCAGGAGATGCTCGAGCGCTCGGACGCGAGCATCGAGGAGATCGCCCGGCTGTGCGGCTTCGGGACCGCCGCCGTGCTCCGGCACCACTTCGCCCGCACGCTGGGCACGAGCCCGCAGGCCTACCGGCGCACCTTCGCGCTCAGCCCGGTCGGCTGAAGACGCGAGAACGGCCGCACCCGTCGGGTGCGGCCGTTCACATCGTGCGTCAGCGCTGGAAGGCGGCCTCGACGAGCGCGGCCTGCTGCGCCTGGTGCTTCTTGGCGGACCCGGCGGCCGGCGACGCCGACTCCTTGCGCGAGATGACGCGCAGGGTCCTGCCGAGCAGCTGCGGCAGGTGCATCGACAGGAACGTCCACGGGCCCTGGTTGCCCGGCTCGTCCTGCACCCAGACCAGCTCGGCGTTCTCGTACGGCGCGATCGCCGCGCGGGCGGCCGCACCGTCGAGCGGGTAGAGCTGCTCGAGCCGGACGATCGCGGTGCTCTCGTCGCCCGACTTCACGCGCTCGGCGAGCAGGTCCCAGTAGACCTTGCCCGAGCAGAACAGCACCCGGTCGACCTGCCCGGCCTTCGCGGCGGCGAGGTCGTCGCCGATCACGGTGCGGAACGTGCCCGAGGTGAAGTCCTCGATCGCCGACGACGCGGCCTTGAGGCGCAGCATCGACTTCGGGGTGAACACCACGAGCGGCTTGCGCGGGCGGTCGTAGGCCTGGCGACGCAGCAGGTGGAAGTGCGACGCCGGGGTCGACGGCTGCGCGATGACCATGTTGTCCTCGGCCGCGAGCTGCAGGAACCGCTCGATGCGGGCCGACGAGTGGTCGGGTCCCTGGCCCTCGTAGCCGTGCGGGAGGAGCAGGACGACCGACGAGCTCTGTGCCCACTTCTGCTCGGCGGACGAGATGAACTCGTCGGTGATCGTCTGGGCGCCGTTGACGAAGTCGCCGAACTGGGCCTCCCAGATGACCAGCGCGTCGGGGCGCTCGACCGAGTAGCCGTACTCGAAGCCGAGGCACGCGTACTCGGACAGCGAGGAGTCGTAGACCCAGAACTTCGCCTGGTCGGCGGACAGGTAGAGCAGGGGCGTCCACTCGGCACCGGTCTCGCGGTCGTGCATCACCGCGTGGCGCTGCACGAACGTCCCGCGACGCGAGTCCTGGCCGGCCAGCCGGACGGGGGTGCCCTCGAGCAGCAGCGAACCGAAGGCGAGCAGCTCGCCGTAGCCCCAGTCGATGCCACCGTCGCGCGTCATCTGCTCGCGCTTGGCCAGCAGCTGCGCGAGCTTCGGGTGGACGGTGAAGCCCTCCGGCGGACGCGTGTGCGCCCGCCCGATGCGCTCCAGGGTGCGGGCGTCGACGGCGGTCTTCCAACCGACCATGACGCCGGCGTCCTCGAGCTGCGACTCCGGACGCTCGAGGCCCTTGACGGCCTCGGCAGGCGGCGCGTAGCCGTCGTCCCGCGTCTCGGCGAACACCCGCTCGAGCTGGTTCTGGTAGTCCTGCAGCGCCTGCTCGGCGTCGGCGATCGTGAGGTCACCGCGTGCGACGAGGGTCTCGGTGTAGAGCTTGCGCACCGAGCGCTTGGCCTCGATCAGGTTGTACATGAGCGGCTGCGTCATCGACGGGTCGTCGCCCTCGTTGTGACCGCGTCGGCGGTAGCAGACCATGTCGATGATGACGTCGCGGTCGAACTGCTCGCGGTACTCGAACGCGAGCTCGGCCACCCGGACGCACGCCTCGGGGTCGTCGCCGTTCACGTGGAAGATCGGCACCTGCAGGCCCTTGGCCACGTCGGTCGCGTACTGCGAGGAGCGCGACGACGACGGACCGGTGGTGAAGCCGACCTGGTTGTTGATGATCACGTGGATCGTGCCGCCGGTGCGGTACCCGCGCAGCTGCGCGAGGTTGAGCGTCTCGAACACGACGCCCTGGCCCGCGAACGCCGCGTCACCGTGGATGAGGATCGGCAGCACGGAGAAGCCGTCGCCACCCAGGTCGATGCGGTCCTGCTTGGCGCGCACGATGCCCTCGAGCACCGGGTTCACGGCCTCGAGGTGCGACGGATTCGCGGCGAGGTACACCGACGTGGTCGCGCCGGACTCCGCAGTGAACGTGCCCTCGGTGCCCAGGTGGTACTTCACGTCGCCCGAGCCCTGGACCGACTTGGGGTCCTGGTTGCCCTCGAACTCGCGGAAGATCTGCGCGTAGGACTTGCCGGCGATGTTGGCCAGGATGTTCAGACGGCCGCGGTGCGCCATGCCGATGCCGACCTCGTCGAGACCGTTGTCGGCCGCCTTCGACAGGATCGCGTCGAGCAGCGCGATGACGGACTCGCCACCCTCGAGCGAGAACCGCTTCTGACCGACGTACTTGGTCTGCAGGAACGTCTCGAACGCCTCGGCCGCGTTGAGGCGGCGCAGGATGCGCAGCTGGTCCTCACGGGGCGTGCGCGTGTACCCGGACTCCAGGCGCTCCTGCAGCCAGCGGCGCTGCCGCGGGTCCTGCAGGTGCATGTACTCGCTGCCGACCGTGCGGCAGTAGGAGTCGCGCAGCAGACCGAGGACCTCGCGCAGCTTGGCGCGGGGCTTGCCGCCGAAGCCGCCGACGGGGAACGTGCGGTCCAGGTCCCACAGCGTCAGGCCGTGAGTCTGCACGTCCAGGTCGGGGTGCTTGCGCTGGCGGTAGGCCAGCGGGTCGGTGTCGGCCATGAGGTGGCCGCGCGACCGGTAGGAGTGGATGAGCTCGGCGATGCGGGCCGGCTTGATGGCCTCGGCGTCCGCGTCGGCGGACTCGCGCACCCAGCGCACGGGCTCGTACGGCACGCGGATCGCCGCGAACACGCGGTCGTAGAACCCGTCCTCGCCGAGCAGCTTGCGGCCGATGATGCGCAGGAAGTCGCCCGACTGGGCGCCCTGGATGATCCGGTGGTCGTACGTCGAGGTGAGCGTCAGCACCTTGGAGACGCCCATCTTGTTCAGCGCCTCCTCGGAGGTGCCCGCGAACTCCGCCGGGTAGTCCATGGCACCGACGCCGACGATCGTGCCCTGCCCCTGCATCAGGCGGGGGACCGAGTGCACGGTGCCGATGGTGCCCGGGTTCGTCAGCGAGATCGTCGTGCCCGCGAAGTCGTCGACCGCGAGCTTGTTGCCGCGCGCACGGCGCACGACGTCCTCGTACGCGGCCCAGAAGCCGGCGAAGTCGAGCGTCTCGCACTTCTTGATCGCCGGGACCAGCAGCTGACGCGTGCCGTCCGGCTTGGCCAGGTCGATCGCGATGCCGACGTTGACGTGCGCCGGGGTCAGGATGCCGGGCTTGTCACCGTCGATCTGCGTGTAGGAGGCGTTCATCGCCGGCATCTCGGCCAGCGCCTCGACCATCGCGTAGCCGATCAGGTGCGTGAACGAGATCTTGCCGCCGCGCCCGCGGGCGAGGTGGTTGTTGATGACGATCCGGTTGTCGACCATCAGCTTCGCCGGCACCGCGCGGACCGAGGTTGCCGTCGGCACCTCGAGCGAGGCCTCCATGTTGGTGACGACGCGGGCGGCCGGGCCGCGGAGCTTCTGGATGTCGTCGGTCGCCTCGGCTGCGTCGTCCTCGGAGTGCGCGCGCCGAGCGACCTGCGCGTACGGCGCGGTCGACGGCTGGGCCGTCGCGATCGGGGAGGTCGTGGCGGGGGGCTCGACGAACGACACGGGCGCCGCAGACGCGGCGGGGGCCGCGGGCGCCGGGCTGGCCGGTGCAGCGTGCGCGCCCTGCGGTCGGGCCGGCGGGATCTGCGCAGGTGCGACGAGCGGGTTGGGCCGGGTCGTCATGGGCCGCGCGGCGGGTGCAGCTGTGCCGTTGGTCGGTGCCGGCTGCTGGGCCTGCGGCCGGCCGTTGGTGGGCGGGGTCGCGCCGTTCGTGGCGGTCTCGTCAGGCTTGTAGCCCTCGAAGAAGTCCCACCACGCGGGGTCCACCGCGTTCTTGTCCTGCAGGTACTGCTCGTACAGCTCGTCGACGAGCCACTCGTTCGCACCGAAGACGGCGCGCGCCGAGTCCGGATCGGCCTTCTGGGTCACGCTGGGATCGCCCACTTCCGCTGCGGTCCGAGACCGCGACTTTGCTGGTTCAGATGCTCATTCTGTCGATAACAACACTACGGCCTGCACGCCTCGCGACCTGCTTCAGGAGGCCCTTCTGGACCGGATCCGCAGCTGTCTTCACCTCGCCGACACAGCCGGGTCAACGTGGGGCAACGGGGCAGTTCGGGGGACCTCAAGGCGAGGTTGTCGGCGGCCCTGCGAGGTCATGGTTGTGCTGGTCCGCACGAAGGACGCGAACCGGGACGGATCACCCCTGCTTGCCGGGCAGCGTGACCCGCATCGTGCAGCCGACGTCGGAGTCGGCGACCTCGATGCGCCCGCCGTGCAGGTCGACCGCCCAGCGCACGATCGCGAGGCCCAGCCCGGTCCCGCCCGTAGACCCCTGACCGGTCAGGGCAGGGCTGTTCCCACGCACGAACCGCTCGAACACGTGGGCCCGCTGGTCCCGTGCGATGCCCGGGCCATGGTCGATCACGTCGATCCTGACGTCGCCCCCGACCAGCGAGGCCTCGAGACGGACCTCGGCGTTCTCGGGGGAGTGGCGGACCGCGTTGTGCAGCAGGTTCGCGACGACCTGGTGCAGCCGGTCCGGGTCGGCGGGGACCCGCAGGTCGTCCGGTACGACGACGACCGGGAACCGCAGGTGCTTGGCCGCGCCGACGAGCATGGCGCCCTCGGCGGCCTCCTCGAGGAACTCGCGCAGGGGCAGGTCGGTGATCTCCAGCGTCACGTCGCCGGCCTCGAGCCGCGAGAGGTCGAGCAGGTACGTCACGAGCCGGCCGAGGCGCTCGGTCTGGGCGAGCGCGGCCTGCATCGTCACCGGGTCCGCCTCGCTGACGCCGTCGACGATGTTCTCCAGCTGCGCCTGCAGCGCCGTCACCGGGGTGCGCAGCTCGTGCGAGACGTTGGCGACGAGCTCGCGACGGAACGTGTCCGCCTGCTCCAGGTCGTCGGCCATCGTGTTGAAGGCGTTCGCGAGCTGGCCGACCTCGTCCATGCTCGTCGCCTGCACGCGCTGGCTGTAGTCGCCCGAGGCCATCCTCCGCGTCGCGTACGTCATCTCCCGCAGCGGCGAGGTCATCCCGCGAGCCAGGAACTGCGTCACGACGAGAGAGACGATGATCGCCAGAGGCAGGGTGCGCGACGGGCCGAGCGCGAAGTAGGTCAGGCCGATCCAGGTCACGAACGCGGCCAGCGCGACCGTGGCCGCGACGAGGATCCCGAGCTTGATCTTGATCGAGCGGAACCGGTCGAGCGGTCGGACGTCGGGGATCCGCGAGCGACTGAGCTCGCCCCGCACGTGCCGCGGTGCGCTCACGCGCCCTGGGTCGCGGGGCCGGTGTCGCTGGAGCCCTGCTCGATCGGCTCGAACGCGTACCCGACGCCGTGCACGGTGCGGATCAGGTCCGGGCCGAGCTTGCGGCGCAGCGCCTTGATGTGCGAGTCGACGGTGCGGGTGCCGCTCGCGTCCACCCAGTCCCAGACCTCGGCGAGCAGGCGCTCGCGGGTCAGGACCGTGCGCGGCGAGGCGGCGAGCGCGAGCAGCAGGTCGAACTCGGTAGGCGTCAGGTGCACCTCGGTGTCGCCGCGCGTGACGCGTCGCTGGGCACGGTCGACGGTGACGTCGCCGAACTCCAGCGGGGGCTCGGGCTGGTCGGCAGCGGCCATCTCGACGGCGCGTGCGGCGCGCTCGGTCCGTCGCAGCAGCGCCTTCGTCCGCGCCACCAGCTCGCGCATGGAGAACGGCTTCGTCATGTAGTCGTCGGCGCCGACGCCCAGCCCGATCAGCATGTCGGTCTCGTCGTCGCGGGCCGTGAGCATGAGGACGGGCACCGGCCGCTCCGCCTGGATCCGCCGGCAGACCTCGAGCCCGTCGATGCCGGGCAGCATCACGTCGAGGACGACGACGTCGGGTCGGAGGCGCGACGCGGCCGCGACTCCCGCGAGCCCGTCACCGGCCGACTCGACCGTCCAGCCCTCGGCAGAGAGTCGGTGCACGATCGCCTGGGCGATCGCCGGTTCGTCCTCGACGACGAGGACGGTCGTCCCGCCACCAGCACCGGGCGCCGTCGTCGGCCCACCGCTCAGGTTCACCATGTCGCCAGCGTGGCACAGGGTGGCAGGAAAAACCTGCGCGACCTGCACGACCTGCGCTCCCGGCCCTGCGTGACCCGAGAGTGCCCCCGTATGATGTGGCGCACCATGAGCAGCTCAAGTAGCTGCCGGCGTCTCCATCGGCTCAGACCCGTCGAAGACCATGCCGGCCACCTCTCCCGTCTTCCCCCCTGTCATCCCAACGCCGACCTGCGGGTCGGCGTTGCCCGTACTCCACGGACCGCCGCGTGATCGGCGAGTGGCTCCTGGTCGGCCTGGGCATCCTGCTCACCCTGGGCACGGCCGTGTTCGTCGCCAGCGAGTTCTCCCTGGTGACGCTCGACCCCGGCGTCGTCGAGAAGCAGACGTCCCCCGACGACCGCCGCAGCCAGTCCGTGCTCAAGGCGTTGCGACGGTTGTCGACCGAGCTGTCGGGCGCCCAGGTGGGCATCACGCTGACCACGGTCCTGCTCGGCTACACCACCCAGCCGGCCGTGGCACGCCTCCTGCGGCTCCCGCTGCAGGACTCGGCGCTCGGGCAGGCGGTCGGCGGTGTGGTTGCGGCGCTCCTGGCGATCATCGTGGTGAACGGGTTCTCGATGGTCGTCGGCGAGCTGATCCCGAAGAACCTCGCGATCAGCAAGCCGCTCAGCACCGCGCGCGCGGTCGCACCCCTGCAGCGGGCGTTCACGAGCGCGCTGCGGCCGCTCATCACGTTTTTCAACGGCAGCGCCAACGCCCTCCTGCGCCGGGTCGGCGTCGAGCCGCGCGAGGAGCTGTCCGGCGGCAGGTCGCCGCAGGAGCTGGCCGCCCTCGTCCGGCGGTCCGCCGAGGTGGGCACGCTGGACGAGTCGACGGCCACCCTGCTGACCAACTCGATCGACTTCACCACCCTGACCGCCGTCGACGTCATGACCGACCGGCTGCGGCTCGTCGTGGTCGGGCGCGGTGACTCCGCCGCCGACGTGATCGACCTCTCCCGGCGCACGGGTCACTCGCGCTTCCCGGTCATCGGCGACGACAGCGACGACATCGTCGGGCTCGTTCACCTGCGTCGAGCGATCGCGGTGCCGTACGAGCGCCGGGCCGACGTCCCCGCGGGCGCGCTCATGGTCGAGGCGCCCCAGGTCCCCGAGACCGTGCACCTCGGCCCCCTGCTCGTCGGCCTGCGCGAGCAGGGGCTGCAGATGGCCGTCGTGGTCGACGAGTACGGCGGCACGTCGGGAGTCGTCACACTCGAGGACGTCGTCGAGGAGCTCGTCGGCGAGGTCTCGGACGAGCACGACCGGCGCCGGGCCGGCGCCGCTCGCACCGAGGACGGCTCGTGGCTCCTGCCGGGCGTGACGCGACCCGACGAGCTGGCGGAGACCACCGGCTTGGAGGTCCCGGCCGAGGGGCCCTACGAGACGCTCGGCGGGCTGCTGATGTACGTGCTCGGCCGCATCCCCGAGGAGGGCGACGAGATCGTCGTCGACGGCGTGCGGCTCCAGGTCGACGCCATGGCGGGCCGGCGCGTCGAACGCGTCCGCGTCACCGAGGCGGCCCCCGTCGCTGACGAGGAGGACGACCGATGAGCGCCGGGGTGGCCTTCGCGCTCGCGGTCCTGCTCCTGGCGGCCAACGCGTTCTTCGTCGGCGCGGAGTTCGCCATCATCTCCGCGCGACGCTCGTCGATCGAGCCTTTGGCGCGCGCGGGAAACCGCCGTGCGAGCACGGTCCTGTGGGCGATGGAGCACGTGTCGCTCATGCTCGCGTGCGCGCAGCTCGGCATCACCGTCTGCTCGACGAGCCTCGGCGTCGTCGCCGAGCCGGCGATCGCGCACCTCATCGCCGAGCCCCTCGAGTCGTGGGGCGTGAGCCCGGAGATGACCCACGCGATCGCGTTCGTCGTCGCCCTGGGGATCGTCGTCTACCTGCACGTGGTGCTCGGCGAGATGGTGCCGAAGAACCTCGCGGTCGCCGGTCCCGAACGCGCCGTGCTCATGTTCGGCCCGCCGCTGGTGTGGGTCGCCCGTGTGGTCCGGCCCGTCATCGCGGCGCTCAACTGGATCGCGAACCACACCCTGCGCCTCTTCGGCGTCGAGCCCAAGGACGAGGTGTCGTCGGCGTTCACCGCCCAGGAGGTGCACTCGATCGTCGAGCGCTCGCGGGCCGAGGGGCTGCTGGACGACGCGCAGGGGCTGCTCACGGGTGCGATCGAGTTCTCGGACCGGACCGCCGGCGACGTGATGCTCGCGCCTGACGCGCTGATCACCGTGAGCCAGGGGAGCACGCCCGAGGAGATCGAGCGGCTCGTGGCCAAGACGGGGTTCAGCCGGTTCCCGGTGCTCGACCCCGACGGTGTCCCGACCGGGTACGTGCACCTCAAGGACGTCCTGTACGCGCAGGAGGGCGAGCGTTCACTCCCCGTGCCCGGGTGGCGCGTCCGGCCGCTCGCCGTCGTCGCGCCGGGGGACGAGGTGGAGGACGCGCTGACCGCCATGCAGCGTTCGGGCTCGCACGTCGCGCGGGTCGAGGACGACGGCACGACCGTCGGGGTGGTGTTCCTCGAGGACATCCTCGAGGAGCTGGTCGGGGAGGTCCGGGACGCGATGCAGCGTGAGCAGCTCACCTGATCGCAGGCAATTCGGGCGGGTCGCGCAGCGTGTTGCCCGAATTGTCCCGATACCCGGACTGGACGCCCGTCCAGGGACTTGGAAGCCTCGCCTTCACCCGTTATGGTTTCGTGACCGCAAGAGTCCCGGGGTGTCTCCCGCGCGACGGTTCAGCAACGCACGGATGGACGGGAGGTGTCGTGGGATCGCACAGCGCCGAGCCGTCCGCCACCCCGCAGACGCGTCGCCGCATGCGTGAGGTCGAGCGCAGCACGGATCCCACCCCGGAGATCAGCGGTTCCGTTCGAGCCGCCACGAGCGAACCGGTCTCGCGGTACGTGTCACGTCCGACCGCCGAGCCAGCTGTCGCCACCCCGGTCCGGCCGATGGTCGTGCAGCCGTCCGTCGCCCCGCGGACTCCCGCCTCGACGGACGCTCGTCCGGAGTCGACGCCGCCCGGTCACTCGACTCCGGCCGATCCCACGACGAGGCCGACCGGTCGCAGGGCTGCCCGCGCCGCGACGTCCTCCGCGCCGGCACCGTCCGTCGAAGCCCGTCCCGTTGCCGTACCCGCGAAGCAGCCCGTCGACGACGGATCGACCCCGTCGCGTCGGGCAGCGCGCCAGGCGCCGACCGCTGAAGCCTCGTCGTCGCCCGTGCGCCGCGTGCGGCCGCGAGCGCAGTCCACCGTCGCGATCCCGGTTCTGCCGGACCACGTCTCGCCGTCCGCCACCGCGCCGGTCCTCGAGCCGGCGCCACGCCCGACCAGCGTCCTCGTGCGGGCGTCGCCGGCTGCAGCACCCGCCGAGCCCGCGGCCGTGCGGCCCGTGCCGGCGTGGACGGCCGCGGCCCCGGCACCCGGGATCGCCGCTGAGGTACCCGCGGCCGCCGCTTCGGCCGTCCACTCCGCGCCCGTCATCGAGCACGAACCCGAGCTGGTCGTCGAGCCCGTCACGGCCGTCGCCCCGGAGGCGGTCCCGCACCAGCCCGCCCGGGCGATCCGGACGGCACGCGCAAGCGAGTCGACGGCGACGATCTCGGCGCCCGAGGCGAAGCCGTGGGAGCTCGCGGACACCGGCGAGGTCGCCCTGACACCCCGCCCGGAGAGCGCGTCGCACGACAACGTCCCGCACGGAACGTCTCGCAAGCGAGCCGGGCGTTCCACCCGGCTCGTCGCACGTCTGGGCGTGCTCGGGGTGCTCGCCGCCGTCACCGTCGCGGTCCCCGTGACGCAGGGCATCGTCCCCGACTCGGTCGCGTTCGGCTCCGACGCTCTCGCGGACTCCACGCTCCCGAGCACGGTCACGGCGCTCGCCGGGTCGGACCTGTCCGCGCTGCCGCCGGCCTCCCTGGTCTCGGCCGACGGATCGCGCGCCGCACGCGAGGTCGCCAGCGCCAGCCGCAGCGACGCCCGCTCGGCCCTGCCGGGGTGCGAGGGCACGGTGCAGAGCGCGGGCCTGAACGGCCAGCTCACGGCCGCGAACCTGTGCACCCTCTGGGACAACCACACGCAGCTGCGGATCGACGCAGCTCAGTCGCTCGCCGAGTTCAGCCAGGCGTTCGCGGCCCAGTTCGGCGCCGACCTCTGCCTGAGCTCGGGCTACCGCACGCTCGCGCAGCAGCGCGTGCTCAAGGCGACCAAGGGTGGGCTCGCAGCGGCGCCCGGCAAGAGCAACCACGGCTGGGGTCTCGCCGTCGACCTGTGCAGCGACCAGACCTCCGGCGCGAAGTGGACCTGGCTCAACGAGAACGGTCCGGCCTACGGATGGGTCAACCCGGAGTGGGCCAAGCCGGGCGGCAGCGGTCCCCACGAGAAGTGGCACTGGGAGTTCATCAAGGGCGTCATGGCCGACGGCGAGTACTACGACGGCTGACCGGGCCGGACGAGCACGTGCTCGTCGACCCGACGGCCCGCCGTTGCAGCGGGCCGCCGAGCCTCGTCGTCAGACGAGCTGAAGACCCCACACGAGCTCGCGGCTCTCGCCCGGCTCCAGCCGGATCAGGTCGTCGCCGGTGCGGAACGCGTCCGCGATGCAGGTCATGGGCTCGACGGCGACACCGCGGCGCTTGATCGCCTCGACGAAGTCGCCCGTGCACACCTGCCAGGCCCGGAAGCTCTCGTCCGCCCACATCGCGGCGGTGCGTCCGTCGGTGCCCCCGAACCGCACCCACGTGAGGCCGTCCTCGTCGCGGGTCGGCTGGACCCACGCGTCGTCGAGCGCGATCCCGCGCAACGGCGTCACGGTGCGCAGGTCGAACGGGCCGACGAGGGCCTCGTTGCCGGTGGGCAGCAGCCGCGTGTCGACGGTGACGTGCCGTGCCGCGTCGACCTGCAGCGTCGTGTCGTCGACGATCCCGTCGCCGGGCGAGAGCCACGGGTGGAAGCCGAGACCGAACGGCGCGGTCGTCGTCCCGAGGTTGGTCACGTCGGTCTGCACCCGAAGGCCCGTCGCGCTCAGGCTGTAGGTGAGGCGCAGGCGGACCGGCCACGGGTAGCCGTGCGTGGGCACGACGACGTGCTCGAGCGTGACGGAGTCCGTGCTCTCGTCGACCGTGCTGAACGTCGCGTGCGCGACGAGGCCGTGCAGAGCGGTCTGGCGGTCGTGCTCGTTCAGCGGCACGTCGTAGTTGGCGCCCTCGAACCGGAAGGCGCCGTCGCGCAGGCGGTTGGGCCAGGGGGCGAGCACCGTGCCGGAGAACGCGGGGGCCATCTGGTCCTCGCCGTAGGGCAGGACGACGTCGCGCCCGCCGACGGAGTACTGACGCAGGCTGGCACCGACTGCGGCGACGGTGGCGCGCTGGTCGCCGAGCTCCAGGACGTGCTGACGTCCGGTCGGCAAGGGGGTAGGGAGTGTCGAAGTCACCGGACCACGCTAGTGCCCGCGCCGATGTTCGTGGGACGGTCCGTGCTCGACAGGGTGAACCGGTGCCCGTGCGAGGTCCACCGACGGGTGAACGGGCTCGGTCTGTGGACAACGGGCTGCAGATACGTGCCCCATCGCCTATCGTTCCGCGGACACGGATTCGGACATGTCGGACGAATCGCGCATCGTGATGACGAGCTGGGGGGCTGCGCCGTTGGACAGTGTGGCGATCCTGGAGTCCGAGGTCCGGGAGCTGATCCGTCGGCGGGGGATGGACCCCGTGCGGGACCGGCCGGGAGTCGTGGCGCTCGTCGCGGACGTGATCGCGGACTACGACGAGCGGTCGGTGGTCGGCGCCGTCCCACCGCTGATCGACCACGCCGAGGCGCACAAGGCCGTGCTCGACGCGGTCGCCGGCCTGGGTCCGCTGCAGCGGTACCTCGACGACCCCGAGGTCGAGGAGATCTGGATCAACGCGCCGACGCAGGTGTTCGTCGCCCGGCGCGGTGAGCCCGAGCTGACGACCACGATCCTCACGGACGGGCAGGTGCGGGACCTCGTCGAGCAGATGCTCAAGATCTCGGGCCGGCGGCTGGACCTCAGCAGTCCGTTCGTCGACGCCTCGCTGCCCGGTGGCGAGCGGCTTCACGCGGTGATCCCCGACGTCACGCGCCGGCACTGGTCCGTGAACATCCGCAAGTACGTGGTGCGCGCGACGAACCTGGACGACCTGGTCGGTCTGGGGTCGATCACGCCGCACGCCGCGGCGTTCCTGCACGCGGCGGTCCGGGCTGGTCTGAACGTGCTGGTCTCTGGCGCGACTCAGGCGGGAAAGACGACGATGTTGAACGCGCTCGCCGGGGCCATTCCCGCGCGCGAGCGGATCATCACCTGCGAAGAGGTCTTCGAGCTGCAGCTCGTCGCGCGTGACTGGGTGGCCATGCAGTGCCGGCAACCGAGCCTCGAGGGCACCGGCGAGATCCCGCTGCGCAGGCTGGTCAAGGAGGCGCTGCGCATGCGGCCGAGCCGGCTGCTGGTCGGCGAGGTGCGCGAGGCCGAGGCGCTCGACCTGCTGATCGCTCTGAACGCGGGCGTTCCCGCGATGTGCACGATCCACGCGAACACCGCTCGCGAGGCGTTGACCAAGCTCTGCACGCTCCCGTTGCTCGCGGGCGAGAACATCTCCGACCGGTTCGTCGTCCCGACGGTCGCCTCCGCGGTCGACCTGGTGGTGCACTTGGGCGTGGACGTGACCGGACGCCGGCACGTACGCGAGATCGTCGCTGTCCCCGGGCGCGTCGAGCAGGGGATCGTGGAGACGGCGGACGTCTTCGTCGCGCGTGAGGGGCACCTGGTCCGCGCCGACGGGTTCCCGCCTCATGCCGAGCGCTTCGCGCGCACCGGAACCGACCTCGCGGCTCTGCTGCGCGTGCGCGGCTGATGGGCGTCGTCGTCGGGCTCCTGCTGGGCGCCGGGGTCGCGTGCGTCTGGTGGTCGTTCTGGGTGCGGCCGTCGGCGCCCGAGGTGCGCACGCGCGACGGGTGGCACGCCCGGACGCAGGACATGCTCGTGCAGGCCGGGGTCACCGGCGCCACGCCGGGCGGGCTCGTGGCGGCGTGCGTGGTGGTGTCACTGCTCGTCCTCGTCCTAGCGCTGGCGTTCACGCGCACGCCGTCGATCGCCGTGTGCTTCGCGGCGTTCGCCGCAGCCGGCCCGTGGGCGCTCGTCCGGGGCCGGGCTCGTCGGCGCGTCACGCGGCTGCGTCAACTCTGGCCCGAGGTGGTCGACCACCTGGGTTCGGGCATCCGTGCGGGCCTCGCGCTGCCTGAGGCCGTCGCGCAGATCGGGGAGCGTGGGCCGGTCGAGCTGCGCCCGGCGTTCACGGCGTTCGCCGAGGACTACCGCGCGACCGGGCGGTTCGGCGACTGCCTCGACGCGCTCAAGTCACGTCTCGCCGACCCCGTCGCGGACCGGATCGTCGAGGCGTTGCGGCTGACCCGCGACGTCGGAGGTACCGATCTCGGGCGTCTCCTGCGCACGCTCGCGAGCTTCCTGCGCGACGACGTCCGGACGCGCGGCGAGCTGGAGGCGCGGCAGAGCTGGACCGTCAATGCGGCCCGGCTCGCGGTCGCCGCACCGTGGATCGTGCTCGCGCTCCTGTCCACGCGCCCCGAGGCGGCCGCCGCCTACAACACCCCGGCGGGCTTCGTCGTGCTGGTGGGCGGCGGGGTGTGCACCGTCGTCGCCTACCTGCTCATGCTCCGGATCGCCCGGCTCCCCGACGATCCTCGGGTGCTGCGATGAGCCCGGTGCTGCAGGGCGCGCTGATCGGGCTTCTGGGCGGCCTCGGGCTCCTTCTCGTGGTGGCGCGGCTGCGTGCACGGCGCGTCAGCCTCGATCAACGGCTCGCGCCGTACCTCCGGCCGCAGCGGACCTCGTCAGGCCTCCTGCGCTCACCGACAGTCCGAGGCCCGTTCGCGACGATCGAGCGGCTCGTCTCACCTCTGATGTCCGACGCCGTCCGCCTGGTCACCCGGCTCGGGTCGCCCACCTCCGAGCTGCGTCGACGCCTCGTGCGCGCCGGCCGAGCCGAGACCGTGGAGCAGTTCCGCGCCGGACAGGTGGTGTGGGGTGTGCTGTCGCTCGCCGCGGGCCTCGCGCTGGCCCTCCTGATCGCCGCGACGCGTGGCGCCAGCCCGATCGCGCTGGCCCTGCTCGTCGGCCTGTGCGGAGTTGCCGGGGTGCTGGTGCGTGACTGGTTGCTGTCACGCGAGATCACGAAGCGCGAGTCGCGGATGCTGGCCGAGCTGCCGACCGTCGCGGAGCTGCTGGCGCTCGCGGTCGGCGCCGGCGAGGGGGCGATCGGCGCGCTCGAGCGAGTCGTCCGCAGCGCGCACGGGGAACTCACCGGGGAGCTCGCCCAGACGCTCGCGGACGCCCGCGCCGGGATGCCGCTCACGGGTGCTCTCGACGGGCTCGCGGACCGCACCGGGCTCTCCGCGCTCGCACGGTTCGCGGAAGGTGTCGCGGTTGCGGTCGAGCGGGGCACGCCGCTGGCGGACGTGCTTCGCGCACAGGCGCAGGACGTGCGTGAGGAAGGGCGCCGCGAGCTCATGGAGACGGGTGGGCGCAAGGAGGTCGCGATGATGGTTCCGGTGGTGTTTCTCATCTTGCCCATCACCGTCGTCTTCGCCGTCTTCCCGAGCATGGTGGTGCTGCGGGTCGGCCTGTGAGCCGTCCGCACGAGGACAACCGCGACGAGCGGATCGAGTACGACGAGAGGACGACGGATGAGCACCAACGCAGGGGGCGGCTCGGGCGCCTGGCGTCATCGCCTGGTCGGGGCCGTGCTGCAACGGGTCGAGGGTACCGACCGGGAGCGCGGCGACGTGCCCGGCTGGGTGCTCGTCACGCTGATGACGGCGGGTCTGGTCACGGCGCTCTGGCTGGTCGCCGGGCCGGCTCTGAGGGACGTCTTCACCGACGCGATCAAGGGTGTCAAGGGCACACCCTGACGGGGCAGAAGGGGTCAGCGATCGTCGACTTCACCCTGATCGGTGCGCTGGTCACGGTGCTGTTCGTCGGAGTGCTGCAGCTGACGATCGTGCTGCATGTGCGCAACACGCTGATCGACTCCGCGTCCGAGGGTGCCCGCTACGCCGCACTCCTCGGGCATCAGCCCGGGGACGGCGCGGCACGGACGCGGCTGTTGATCGGGCAGTCGCTGTCCGACGGCTACGCCCAGGACGTGAGTGCGCGGACGACCCGCATCGACGGGCTCGACATGATCGAGGTCGAGGTCGTCGCGCCCTTGCCGCTGCTGGGTCTGCTGGGGCCGGCAGGCTCGCTGACGGTGCACGGGCACGCGCTGGTGGAGGCACCATGAGGCGGTTCCGCGACCTCGGCGACGACAGTGGCAACGCGATCGTCGAGTTCCTCGGCCTCGCGCTCGTGCTCCTGGTGCCGCTGATCTACCTGGTCCTCGTGCTCGGACGGCTGGAGGCGGCGACCTTCGCCGCCGAGGGTGCGGCGCGCGAGGCAGCGCGAACGTACGTCGTGGCGGACACGTCGGCGGAGGGCTCTGCGCGGGCGGTGGCGGCTGCGGGAATCGCGCTACGTGACCAGGGCTTCGACGACGACCCGGTGGACGCGCTGACGTTGAGCTGCTCGTCGATGCCCTGCCTGGAGCCGGGCAGCGACGTGGCTGCGCGCGTGGACCTGCGGGTTCCGCTGCCGTTCGTCCCGGGGTTCGTGCGCGACGTCGTGCCGTTGGAGGTCCCGGTGAGCGCGGAGCGCGTGGCGCCGGTCGACGCGTACCGGGTGCACGGATGAGGGCCCGGCTGGACGCGCCCCGGGACGAAGGGCAGATCATGCTCCTGACGCTCGGGTTCGTGGTCGTCGCGTTGCTCCTGATCACGGTCGTCGGGTCGGCAGCGGGCATGCACCTCGAGCGCAAGCGGTTGCTCGCGCTCGCGGACGTCCTGGCCTTGGAGGGGGCCGATGCCGTCGGCGACGACCGCTACTACGCGCGGGGCTCCGGCCAGGAGCAGGGTCTGCCGCTCACGGATGAGGCGGTCCAGCGGGGGATCGCGGAGTACCTGCGTGACAACCCGGACGCTGCGGCGGGGTGGGACCAGTTCACGGTGCTGTCGGCGACGACGCCCGACGGTCGCTCGGCCGAGGTGCGTCTGGGGGCCGTGACCCATCCCGTGCTGATCAGCTGGGTGCTCGCACCATGGCAGGACGGGATCGCGCTCGAGGCGGAGTCGACGGCCCGCGGCTCGTAGACGAACGCCGTCCGCCTGGTCACCCGGCTCGTGTCGCGGACGCCCGCGCCGGGATGCCGTTCACGGGTACGACCGCAACAACGCTGACCGACACCCTGCCGCGCAAGGCCGGGCCGGCCAGACCGCGCAGATCAGGACAATGCGCCCGACCTGCGCAGACGCCGGCCGATGGGCCTCCGCGACCCCCATTCCGGTCATCCCGGACACACCGCCGGAGTGCGGCGTGCAGTTTGACGGGTTCGCCCGCAGTGCACAAGGGCCAAACGAGTGAACGGCGTCGATGTGCCTCAACGTTCTAGGACCGTGTACCGATGACTGATGCGGAACCACATCGGGGCACGAGCTCCGACCCTTCATCGAAAACAAGGATGCTTCGTGAACCGCAGACTTACCGCGTGCGCTACTGCCCTGGCCGTTGCCGGCCTCTCCCTCGTCGGCGTCGCCGCCGCGAACGCCGACACGGTCCCCTCCTTCGCCCCGTACGACGAGGAGAACCCCAACCCGCTGCCGGCCATCGACGGCCTGGTGTTCTTCAAGAACGCTGACCTCGGCTGGGTCGTGAGCACCCCGATCGCCGACGTCGCCGACATCGACTACACGGTCGAGTCGAGCCGGCACTCCGACATCACGCAGACGGCCTACGCCCCGTCGTTCCAGCTCGTGATGAACCGCGTGGCGCCCGGGACGACCAGCAAGTACGCGCGTCTCGTGTGGGAGCCGTACATGCAGAACAGCGGCCTCGACCCCGAGAAGGGCGAGTACACCAACCTGCAGGACGGCCTGTGGTGGACGAGCAAGATCGCCAACCCCGCGCCGGGCTCGCAGAGCTCCCCGCAGCCGCTCTCGTTCTTCGGCGACGGCGCCGGCGCCGGCTGGAGCAACGTCGTGGTCGGTGCGATCGACGTCCACCAGGGCAGCACGTCTGACGTCGCGAGCCTCGTCACCAAGGTGTCCTTCAACGGCCACGACGTCGCGCTCGGCACCCCCGACGCCACGCCGTTCGACCAGGCCGACATCGACGGCGCCACGGCGCCGCTCACCGACGCGAACGCGGCCCTGACCGCTAAGGTCGAGGCTCTGACCGCTCAGGTCGCGACGCTCAATGCGTACAAGAGCACGCACTCCCACACGGACGCCGCCTTCGCGGCGACCGCGGACCAGGTGCTCGCGTTCAAGGCGAGCTTGATGCCCTGGATTTCAGGTACCACCAAGGTCGGCTCGCTGGTCTCGGTCTCCGGCACCAAGTACGCCGCCGTGACCTACCACTACCAGTGGTTCGTTGGCAGCAAGAAGGTTGCAGGCGCCACCAAGTCCACGTACCTGCTCCCGAAGTCGGCGGTGGGTCAGTCTGTCTCCGTCGTGAGCACGCGGTCGTACACGGACTCGAAGGGCGTGGTCCACTCGGTCGAGCGGACCGTCAAGGCCGTCGCGTCGGTGAAGGTCGCCGGGTGATCGACTGATCTCCCCGCGTGACTCCGGTCGCGCAGAACGACGGTCCGGGTGCTTCGGCACCCGGGCCGTCGTGCGTGGTTGCACCGACAACGCGACGCCTGATCAGGGGACCGCCCGGCCTGTCTGACGCGCGATCTGCACAACGCCCGCCCAGGGCCGCAGGGGAAGCCGCCCGGAGCGCGCCCCGCCGTTGGTGGGTTGAGCCCGTGCTGCGACGCCTGGGGTTCATCGGCCCGCCCGGAGCCGAAGATGGCCTGACGACGGTCGAGCAGCGCGTCGACGCGTGGGCCAACCGCCGGCTCGTCGACGCCCCCTCCGGCGGCCCGCGCGCGGTGCTCGCCGCGTTCGTCGTCTTCGCGCTCAAGCAGGGCTGGGCGTGCTGTTCATCGGGTTGATGCTCGGTGCGCTCCTCGCCGCCCGGCTCTGGTACCCCGACGAAGCGTCCTCGGCGCGCAACGAAGGGCTGCTCGCGCTCGCGGACGGCCTGGCGTTGGAGGGAGCGGACGCGGTCGGCGACGACCGGTACTACGCGCGGGGCTCCGACCAGGAGCAGGGTCTGCCGCTCACGGATGCGGCGGTCCAGCGGGGGATCGAGCAGTTCCTGCGTGACAACTCGACGCCGCTGCGGGGTGGGACCAGCTCACGGTGCTGTCGGCGACGACGCCCGACGGACGCTCGGCCGAGGTGCACCTGGGCACCGGGACTATCCCGTGCTGATCAGCTGGGTGCGCGCACCGTGGCAGGGCGGGATCGCGCTCGAGGCGGAGTCGACGGCCCGAGGGAGCTGACGCGACGGGGTTTGTTGGGCGCACCTGGTCCGCATACCTGCGCCTGCTGTACGGCAGCACGTGCGAGCGCGGACGCCGACGCCGCGCATCACGATCCCGTCGTCAGCCCCCGTTCGGACGACAATCCACGCTCATGGAGGCCACCTCGCCGAGGAACTCGTCCGTGAAGGTCGCACTGGGGACAAGTGTTTGCGAGCAGTAGGCGAAGAGATGCTCCACCCAGTTGTCCATGAGGTCGAATACATCCAGGCCGGGCGCCGGCTGCTGGCCGCCGTACGGATCATCCAGACAAGTCCAGATCGCACCGTCGGCGGTGTTCTCGGTCAGGATGCCGCCCAGCTCGGTGCAGGCCTCTTCCAGCGTTGGCACCGTATCGATCGTGAACAGTGCGGTAGCGGTCGCAGTGCCCCCATCGGTCAACGTGAACCTGACGGCGAACACGTGGACACCGTCGGGGAGACCGCTAAGGCTCAGTGCGTACGACGTGAGCTTCTTCGTCGACTCGGTCGCTCTGCCACAGGGAATGGTGACGGTTTCCAGGGTGCACATGACCGACGGGCGCACCTGCTTCAGCGCACGGTTGACCGAATAGTTGATGGTCACCGAGTCGTCCACCGGCTCGCTGGCCGTTGCCGTGGCCACCGGCGCGCGGCTGAACGCGGGGGGTGCCGCATTCGCAGGACCGCCGAATCCGACAATCGCCACAGTGAGGGCCGCGACTGCGCCCCACACCGACATCTTCGACGTTCGTTCTGCTGGTCGCATGGTGCGCACCAATCACCCGTCACTAGTGATCGGCGCGAGGCCCCTAAAGCCCTCGGAACGCTTCACCGCAATCCGATCTGCTCGGACGCTACACCCCACCCCGGCCACCCGACAGGCCCGGATCCCTGGCCGAAAGGGACGATGCGCCGCGCGGAATTGAGTGTCTGGAGCACTACCGAGCGTCATCGCAACCGTCGCCACGGGGAAACTGCGGACGATGGCCGGCGAGCTTTGCACGCACGCTCGCTTAACCCCACAGCCAGCCGCCAGGGTCGCTGCCCCACGCTCTGGCATTCACGCCCGCGAATTCCCTTCGTGCGTTACGCCATGCCTACATCGCATCGCGGGGAGACGTGCCCCGGCGCTGCCACTCGAGCACGCGTAGCTCCGGGGGAACGCGTCCATGTCGATCCGACGCCGCCTCATGGCCGTCCCTCGGAGTACAGGGGTACGGCGGGCTGCGCAGTTGACGCGTCGGGAACTGGGCGGCATACCTGCGTGGCGCCAGACCAACAGTGACTGCCTGGGTACGACGATTGCCTGGTACGACGACGACCGCCTCGCGATGAGCGGCGACCCGATGCGTCACCCGGACGGGCCGACCAGTTCCGACCGGTGGGACCGGGTCAGCCGATCCGGCGGCGCAGAAACGCCGTCATCCGATCGAACGACTCGGCGCCCGCATCGGTGTCGAGTGCGAACTGGTACTCGTGGCCGAGACCCCGCCCGCGCTCGAAGAAGAGCGCGTCGACCTCGACGCCGGCGTCGGTGAGGTGGGCGACGAGCGACGACGAGTGCGGCAGCAGCGGGTCGGCGTCGCCCGCCGAGACGAAGACGGGAGGGAAGTCTGCGGTGAGGTGGTCGACGAGCGAGAAGTGCTCGGCGCCCGGCAACCGGTCCCAGTGCCGCGTGCCCAGGTAGGCGCGCAGGACGGTGGCGATGAACCAGTCGCCGGTGCGCGACGAGCCCCTTGTGAGCGACAGGTCGTACGCACCGCAGAACAGGACCGTGCCGACGACGGGTCCGATGGTCGGTTTGACCCCGACCGCCCGCGCATACGCGGGATCGGCCAGGATGTTCGCGGTCTGAGCGGCGATCTGCGCGCCCGCCGAGTCGCCCGCCAGGACCACCCGGGACAGGTCGATACCGAGCGAGCCGGCATGCTCCGCGAGGTGTCCGAGAGCCGCCATGACCTGACGCACGGGCGTCGGGTACGTGGCCTCGGGAGCACGCGTGTAGTCGACGCCGACGACCGTGTACCCCAGCGAGGCGAGGGTCGTCAGGTACCCCACCAGCTCGTCCTTGCTCCCGGCGACGAACCCGCCGCCGTGCACCCAGACGACGGTCGGCAGGTCCCCGGTCGCAGCCGTCGGCCGGTAGACGTCGAGCCTGGCGTCCCGGTCGCCAGGCGCGTACATGATGTCGGCAGTGCGCGTGACGGTCGACGGAGCCCGTTCACGCAGCCTGGCGTCAGTCTCGCGGCCGCCCTTGGTGAACGCCGCCCGGATCACCAGGGCCGAGGGCCACGGGCTGCGCAGCGCCGCGACGATCGCGCCGACCCCGACGACTGCACCGATCGCCCACCGCCGTCGCGTCACGTCGGCCATTCTGCACGGCTCGTCAGAGGGAACCGCCGCTGACTGGGTCGGGTACCGGCCATTGCCGCGAGCGTCGCCGCCACCTGAGAAACGGGCCCGGAGACTGTCTCCCCAGGCCCGCTTCTCTGGTCGCACTGAGCTAGCCGGTGAAGCGGGGCAGTGACTGAGGTCCGGGTGAGCGCTCGTCCGTACGCGTGGAAGTCGTCGACGACCGCGACGGCGCCCCGGCTGCAGTGGGCGGCTCGACGCCCGGTGCCGCTCCGGTAGCCTGGACGGTTGTGGCCACCACCGACTTCAGCACTGCGATCCACGACCTGCGCACCACGCTCGGCACGATCGAGGCGGTGAGCGACCCGACGGCGCTCCAGGCGAAGGTCGAGACGCTCTCGGAGCAGGCGTCGGCGCCGGACCTGTGGGACGACCCGGACGCGGCGCAGAAGATCACCAGCGCGCTGTCGGCCACGCAGGCCGAGCTGGACCGCATGAGCAAGCTGAGCGGCCGGATCGACGACCTCGAGACGCTGGTCGAGATGGCCGCGGAGGAGAACGACGAGGACACGCTCGCCGAAGCCGAGGCGGACCTGCTCAAGATCAAGAAGGACCTCGGTGAGCTCGAGGTCCGCACGCTGCTGTCGGGGGAGTACGACCAGCGCGAGGCCGTCGTCACCATCCGCTCGGGCGCAGGTGGCGTGGACGCCGCCGACTTCGCCGAGATGCTGCTGCGGATGTACCTGCGCTGGGCGGAGCGGCACGGCTACCCGACGACGGTGCTCGACACCTCCTACGCGGAGGAGGCAGGCCTGAAGTCGGCGACCTTCGAGGTCAAGGTGCCGTACGCGTTCGGGAACCTGTCGGTCGAGGCCGGCACGCACCGCCTGGTCCGCATCTCGCCGTTCGACAACCAGGGCCGACGCCAGACGAGCTTCGCGGCCGTCGAGGTGATCCCGCTGATCGAGTCGAACGACTCCATCGACATCCCCGAGTCCGAGATCAAGGTCGACGTGTTCCGCTCGTCGGGCCCGGGCGGCCAGTCCGTCAACACGACCGACTCCGCGGTGCGCATGACACACATCCCGACGGGCATCGTCGTCTCGATGCAGAACGAGAAGTCGCAGATCCAGAACCGCGCGGCCGCGCTGCGCGTCCTGCAGTCCCGGCTGCTCCTCGTGAAGAAGGCCGAGCAGGACGCCAAGAAGAAGGAGCTCGCCGGCGACGTGAAGGCCAGCTGGGGCGACCAGATGCGCTCGTACGTCCTGCAGCCGTACCAGATGGTCAAGGACCTCCGTACGGAGCACGAGGTGGGCAACCCGGCGGCCGTCTTCGACGGCGACATCGACGACTTCATCGAGGCCGGCATCCGCTGGCGCCGGTCCGCGGAGAAGTCCGCGTCCTGATCTGCCGAGCTCGGTCGCCGCACCGTCGGAGACCGGGAACGGCACGGAACGAGTGCGAGCCCGAATTGTTGTGGGCTCGCACATTTTCCGTCACGGCCGCACAGAACAACCCGTTCGGGCGACCTGTATAGGGCCTAAGGTCACGGTTTGACCACGAATACAGCCGCTGACCTTGTCCTTCGCGGCGCCGGGCTCATATGTTGTGGCCCGCAACATAGTCCGAGCGCCCGTAAGCGCCGGGTGGAGACGAGCGCAACGAGGCGTCGTCACGAAAGGGAGCACAATGCGACGGAGCATGATCCTGGCGTCGGCGGCCGTGATGGCCACCGGACTCCTGCTGGCCGGTTGTGGCAGCAGCGACACGCCCAGCAGCGATGACACGGCGAGCAGCAGCGACAACGCAGCACCCAAGGCGAAGGTCGGCGTGATCCTCCCGGACACCAAGTCCTCCGCCCGGTGGGAGACCGCTGACGCGAAGTACCTGGCGGAGGCCTTCGAGGCCGCCGGCGTGGACTACGACATCCAGAACGCCCAGGGTGACAAGCAGGCGTTCCAGACGATCGCGGACGGCATGATCACGAGCGGCGTCAACGTCCTCATGATCGTCAACCTGGACTCCGGGTCGGGCAAGGCTGTGCTGCAGAAGGCGCAGGCCCAGGGCATCGCCACGATCGACTACGACCGGCTCACGCTGGGCGGGGGCGCGGACTACTACGTCTCGTTCGACAACACCAAGGTCGGCGAGCTCCAGGGTGAGGGCCTCGAGAAGTGCCTCACCGACGCCGGCAAGACGACGGCGAACATCGCGTACCTGAACGGCTCGCCGACCGACAACAACGCCACGCTGTTCAAGGCGGGCGCCGAGAAGGCGCTCAAGGCGAAGGAGGACAGCGGCGACTACACGCGCGTCGCTGACCAGGCCGTTCCGGACTGGGACAACCAGCAGGCCGGCACGATCTTCGAGCAGATGTACACCGAGGCCGGCGGCAAGATCGACGGCGTCCTCGCCGCCAACGACGGTCTCGGCAACGCCGCGATCGCCATCCTGAAGAAGAACGGCGTGAACGGCGTCGTTCCCGTGACCGGTCAGGACGCGACGGACCAGGGCCTGCAGAACATCCTTGCGGGCGACCAGTGCATGACCGTCTACAAGGCCGTCAAGAAGGAGGCGGACGCCGCCGCGGCGCTCGCCATCGCAGCCGCCAACGGCGACGACACCGGCAGCCTGGCGACGGGCGAGGTCGAGGACACCGACACGAAGAAGAAGGTTGCGGCGGTCCTGCTGGACCCGCAGGCGATCTACTTCGACAACGTCAAGGACGTCATCGCCGACGGGTACACCACCAAGGAGAACGTCTGCACCGCCGACTACGCCGCCAAGTGCGCCGAGGCCGGCATCTCCTGATCACGACACCGGGGTGGCCGCAGCACTGGCCACCCCGGTTCCAGGCGGGGCCGGTCCGCGAGAGCGACCGGCCCCGGCCTGGTGCCTGGCGCACGAACGCGCTCGCCCCACGAGCGTGAACGCACAGACCCGCAGTGACGCGGGGTGAACCGAGTGACACGACGAGGTGGACGATGACCCAAGCAGCGCATGCCGCACCCGACCTGGCCCCGCCCCCGACCCTCGAGGTGCGCGGAGGCCGCAAGAACTTCGGCGCGGTGCACGCGCTGCGCGGCGTCGACCTGATCGCCCGGGCCGGTGAGGTGACGGCGCTCGTCGGCGACAACGGCGCCGGCAAGTCGACGATGATCAAGGGCATCGCGGGGATCTTCCCGTTCGACGCCGGCGAGGTCTTCTTCGAGGGCAACCTCACGCACATCGCGTCCCCGGCCGACTCGAACGACCTGGGAATCGAGGTCGTCTACCAGGACCTCGCGCTGTGCGACAACCTGGACATCGTCCACAACATGTTCCTGGGCCGGGAGCTCAAGAAGGGCTTCCGCCTGGACGAGTCGGCCATGGAGACGCGGGCCGCCGAGGTGCTCGCCTCGCTGTCCGTGCGCACCGTGCGGTCGATCCGTCAGCACGTCGCCAGCCTGTCGGGCGGCCAGCGTCAGACGGTCGCCATCGCGCGCGCCGTCCTGTGGAACTCCAAGCTGGTCATCCTCGACGAGCCGACCGCAGCCCTGGGCGTCGCCCAAACCGAGCAGGTCCTGCAGCTCGTCCGCCGCCTGGCCGACGCCGGCCTCGCGGTCGTGCTGGTCTCGCACAACATGAACGACGTCTTCGAGGTCGCGGACTCCATCAACGTCCTCTACCTGGGCCAGACGGCCGCGCAGGTCCGCACCAAGGACGTCACCCGCAGCGAGGTCATCGAGCTGATCACGAGCGGTTCGGCCCCGAACGGGTCCGCCCCAGGGATCGCCCCCGCGCCCGCCACCACCACCACCGACGCATCGAACGGGAGCACCCCCGCATGAGCACGCCCACCGCTTCCCGCAACGACGCGCCCCCGTCGCTCCTGGCCGGTTCGGTCGAGCAGCCGACGTTCAGCGAGGCCGTCAACAACTACGTCAGCAGGGTCCGCGGCGGCGACATGGGGTCGCTCCCGGCCGTCCTGGCGCTGCTCGTCCTGCTCGCGATCTTCGTGATCATGAAGCCTGAGACGTTCCCGTCGACGCTGAACATCGCCAACCTGTTCCAGCAGGGCGCGGTCGTCGCGACGATCGGCATGGGGCTCGTGTTCGTCCTGCTGCTCGGCGAGATCGACCTGTCGGCCGGCTTCACGTCGGGCGTCTGCGGAGCCGTCCTGGCCACCGCGCTCATCTCGTACGGGTGGCCCTGGTACGCCGCACTGGGCGGCGCACTGGTCGCCGGCCTGGTGATCGGTCTGATCAACGGCATCCTCGTGGCCCGGATCGGCATCCCGTCGTTCATCGCGACGCTGGCGGCGTTCCTCGCGCTGCAGGGCGTCGTGCTCCTCATCATCGGGAGTGGCGGCAACATCTCGATCAACGACCCGGTGATCCTCGCGATCCAGAACAAGAACGTCCCGCCGCTGCTCGGCTGGGCGATCGGGATCCTGGCCGTCGTCGCGTACGGCGTGTCAAGCCTTCGCACGTGGCAGCTGCGCCGCAAGCGTGGCCTGCTCGCCGTGCCCATCGGGGTGATCGCCATCAAGATCGGCGCGCTCGCCGTGCTCGTCCTCGGCATGGTCGCGATCCTCAACCAGGAGCGCAGCCTGAACCCGCTGCGGACGTCCATCATCGGCGTCCCGATCGTGGTCCCTGTGATCGTCACGCTCGCACTCGTGCTCGGGTTCGTGCTCACGCGGACGGCGTTCGGACGGCACATCTATGCGGTCGGCGGCAACGCCGAGGCGACCCGCCGGGCCGGTATCAAGGTGGCCAGCGTCCGCATGGCGTGCTTCATGATCTGCTCGTCGATGGCGGCTGTGGCAGGCGTGTTCGCAGCGTCGCGGGCCACGTCCGTCGACCCGAACGCAGGCGGCTCGAACGTGCTGCTGTACGCGGTCGGTGCGGCGGTCATCGGCGGTACGTCGCTGTTCGGTGGTCGCGGTCGGATCATCGACGCCCTCATCGGTGCCGCGGTGATCGCCGTGATCGACAACGGGATGGCACTGCTGGGTTACTCGTCCGGCGTCAAGTACGTTGTCACCGGCGCCGTGCTGGCAGCCGCTGCGGCAGTCGACGCGATCTCTCGGCGACGGGCGCGGTCCACCGGCCGCGGTTAGTCCATCGGCTCGACCATCGAGGGAGGCGCACGTGCGTCTGGGTGCTGGTCCGCCGGTCCGTCGTGCGGACGCGTCGGCACAGGACGACGTCCGGCGCGCCAACCTCTCGGCGATCCTGCGGCTGCTGCACTTCGACGGGCCCGCCACACGGTCCGACCTCGTCGCCAGCACCGGCTTCAACCGCTCGACCGTCGGGTCGCTCACCTCCGAGCTCGTCAAGCTCGGGCTCGTCCGTGAGCGACCCGGCGTCGTGCGTGGCAAGGGCCGCCCGTCCAACGTGGTCGAGCCGGTCAGCACCAGCGCGCACGTCCTGGCGTTCGACGTCACCCCGTCCACGGTCGGAGCCGCGCGGGTGGGTCTCGGCGGCTACATGCTCCAGGTGCGGCGCCGGCTGCACAGCACGTCACCGCACGACGTGCCCGGGGTCGTGGCCCTGATCGCCACCCTCGTCTCGGAGATGCAGGCCCGTGCGACGCCCGGGTCCGTGTGCCTGGGCATCGTCGTGTCGGTGCCCGGAAGCGTGCGCCAGCCCGACGGGCTCGTGCGGCGCTCACCTCCGCTCGGCTGGTACGAGGTGCACCTGGCCGACCTGCTGCGCGAGGCCATCGGCGACGACTACCCGATCGCCGTAGGCAACGACGGCGACCTCGGAGTCGTCGGCGAGTACCTGCGGGGTTCGGCGCGTGGCGAGCTCGACGTCCTCTACGTCCGCGGCGAGGTCGGCGTCGGCGGCGGGGTCGTGGTCGACGGGGAGCTCCTCAAGGGCTCCGGTGGGTACGCCGGCGAGGTCGGGCACCTGCTGGTCAAGCCCGGCGGCCGGGTCTGCTCGTGCGGCGCCCGCGGGTGCTGGGAGGCCGAGATCGGCGACGCCGCGATCATCCGGGCGGTCGGGCGTGACCCTCGGGAGTCGGACATCGAGGACGTCATCAGCGACGTCGCCGTCGGCAACAGGCGCGCGATCGCCGGGGTCCGCAAGACGGGGGAGTGGGTGGGCCTCGGCCTGGCCAGCCTGGTGAACCTGTTCAACCCGCGGGTCGTCGTGCTGGGTGGGACGCTCGGCGCGCTCTTCCCGACGATGGAGGCGACGCTCGTCCAGGCGTACGCCCGCACGCTCGGTCCCAACCGGGAGCAGGCGAGGCTGGTGCGCTCCGAGCTCGCGTCGGACGCGCAGCTCGTGGGGGCGGCGGAGGTCGCGTTCGCGGACGTCCTGGAGGATCCCGCAGGCACCCTGGAGGCGCGACGCGAGCAGCTCGACCCGCGGCCCGTGGAGCTCGGCGAGGTGCACCGGATCCGGGCCCACGGCAGCTGACCGACGGGACACTTGGGGCATACCGCCCACCGGCCCCGGTTCTCACAGGCAACGGTCGGCGTGTCACCACCGGGTAGCACCCGGGTGCCTGCCTACCCTCGACAAGGCCAGCGCTGTACCCCCTCCGTCGTCCCCGAATCCTGGCCGCGAGCACTGTGATCAGATTCGAGAACGTCACCAAGGTCTACGCGCGAGGCGCGCGACCCGCACTCGACCGCGTGTCCCTCGACGTCGAGCGCGGGGAGTTCGTGTTCCTCGTCGGCGCCTCAGGCTCCGGCAAGTCCACCTTCCTGCGCCTCGTGCTGCGCGAGGAGCGGGCGTCGGCGGGCCGGGTGTTCGTCGCGGGCAAGGAGCTGGGCACGCTCTCGTCGTGGAAGGTCCCGCAGCTGCGCCGCCAGATCGGTGCGGTGTTCCAGGACTTCCGGCTGCTGCCCAACAAGACGGTGTTCGAGAACGTGGCGTTCGCGCTGCAGGTCATCGGCAAGCCGCGGCACCACATCCTGACCACCGTGCCGGACACGCTCGAGATGGTCGGCCTGGCCGGCAAGGAGAAGCGTCGCCCGCACGAGCTGTCCGGCGGTGAGCAGCAGCGCGTGGCCATCGCGCGCGCGTTCGTCAACCGGCCCAACATCCTGCTCTGCGACGAGCCGACGGGAAACCTCGACCCGACGACCAGCCTGGGGATCATGCGCCTGCTCGACCGGATCAACCGCACGGGCACCACGGTCGTCATGGCGACGCACGACGACGAGATCGTGGACCAGATGCGCAAGCGCGTCATCGAGCTGTCCACCGGTGAGCTCGTGCGCGACCAGTCCCGCGGCGTCTACGGCTCGGACCGCTGATGCGACTCCAGTTCATCCTCTCCGAGATCGGGCTCGGTCTTCGTCGGAACCTGTCGATGACCATCTCGGTCATTCTCGTGACGTTCGTGTCGCTCACCTTCGTCGGCTCCGCTGCCCTCCTGCAGGTGCAGATCGGCAAGATGAAGGACGACTGGTACGACAAGGTCGAGGTCTCGGTCTTCCTGTGCCCGCGCGGTTCGAGCGAGCCCACCTGCGCCAGCGGTGAGGTGACCGAGGACCAGCGCGCCGACATCGAGGCGGCGCTCGCGTCCCCGGAGATCAAGCCGTACATCGAGCACATCTACACCGAGTCCAAGGAGGACGCCTTCAAGGCGTTCCAGAAGCAGTTCAAGGACCAGGCGTGGACGGCCGCGGTGACGGAGGACGACATGAACTCGTCGTTCCGCATCAAGCTCACCGACCCGCAGAAGTACCAGCTCGTGGCAGACGTCGTGTCGGGCCGGCCCGGCGTCGAGGACGTGCAGGACCAGCAGCGGCTGTTCGACAAGCTGTTCTCGGTGCTCAACAAGGCGACGCTGCTCGCGGGCGGGCTGGCCGCGGTCATGCTGCTCGCGGCCGTGCTGCTCATCACGACCACGATCCGGCTGTCGGCCCTGAGCCGACGACGCGAGACGGGGATCATGCGCCTCGTCGGCGCCTCGACCTTCTTCATCCAGCTGCCGTTCATGCTCGAGGGCGCCATCGCGGCGACCGTGGGTGCGCTGCTCGCGGTCGGCGGGCTCTGGCTCGGCGTCGAGTACCTGGTGAGCGACTGGCTCTCCGAGTCGGTCAACTGGATCCCGTACGTCGACACGGCCGACGTGCTCGCCATCGCGCCGATCCTCATCGTCATCGCCATCCTGCTGGCCGCGATCTCGTCGCTGGTCACCCTGTCCCGCTACACCAAGGTCTGACGATGCAGAAGATCCAGAGGGTCCGGTTCTCGGCGATCGTCGTGACGCTGGTTCTTCTCGTCACGGCACTCTTCATCGGCCCCGCCCAGGCGGACAGCATCGACGACCGTCGCAAGGCTGCCGAGCAGCGTGCCGCGGCCGCGGAGAAGCTCAAGGGCGACACCGAGGCCGCGATGGAGGGGGTGACGGCGAGCCTGCAGGTGCTCGCCGGACAGCTCGCCGACACGCAGTCGAAGATCCCCGCCGCGCAGGCCAAGGTGGACGCCGCGAAGGCTGCCCTGGAGAAGGCCCAGCGCGAGGCGGCGATCATCGCGGCCCGGCTCGTCGACGCGAAGGACCAGCAGGCGGCGATCACGACGACGATCACGCAGGACGCCGCGAACGCCGACGCGATGCGCGCGGCGATCGGCCAGATGGCGCGCGAGGCGTACAAGGGCGGCGGCGGCAGCGTCTCGGGGTTCGACGTGATCCTCGACTCGCAGAGCACCGACGACTTCGTGGAGCGCTACGGCCTGCTGAGCACCGCTCTGCGGACGCAGTCCCAGATCCTCGACGCCCTCAAGGCCAGCGACGCGCTCAACAAGAACGCCGAGGCTCGGCTCGACGCCGTCAAGAACAAGATCACCGAGCTCAAGGCCGCCGCCGACCAGAAGGTCGTCGAGGCGGACGCCGCCAAGCAGGAGGCTGCCGCAGCCAAGGCCGCCCTCGACACGCTCCTGGCCCAGCAGGTCAGCCAGCAGCAGAAGCTGGACGCCCAGAAGGCGGCGCTCGAGGCGCAGTACGCGGCGGCGGATGCCGAGGCGGCTGCCGTGGAGCGCGAGCTGCAGGCGGCGATCGCGGCACAGAAGGCGCGGGACGCCGCGGCGGGCACCCCGCACGGACCGGCCGGCCCGATCGGACGGGCGCTGTTCGCCAACCCGACCAGCGTCAACCCGATCTACGTGACGTCCGAGTACGGCATGCGCTTCCACCCGATCCTGCACTACGTGCGACTGCACGCCGGGATCGACCTGCGCACCTACTGCAACACGCCTGTCTACGCGGGCCGCGCAGGGACGGTGCAGTGGGCCAGGCCGCGCTCCGGCTACGGCAACCAGATCATGATCAACAGCGGCTTCGTGAACGGCAACGCCCTGTCGGCCAGCTACAACCACCTCACCAGCTTCGCGGTGGGGGCGGGGCAGCACGTCGAGCAGGGGCAGCTCATCGGGCGCTCGGGCAACACCGGGACGTCGGCCGCGTGCCACCTGCACTTCGAGGTCTACGTGAACGGCGCGACGACGAACCCGAGGCCGCTGCTCGGTCTCTGAGCCCGCTCGGAGCTCTCGGCGAGGCGCTAACGTGACCGCGTGGTGACGCGGCCCGAACAGCGCAGGCGTCCCGTCGTGCTGGTCGAGCTGGCCCTCCTCGCTGTGGTACTCCTGGCGTTCCTGCGCCTGCATGCCGCGGCGGGTCACGACATCTCCGCCGCCGAGATCCACGCCACGACGCTGCAGACGATCGAGCGAGCGCTCGGTGTGGACGTCGAGCTCGCGGTCAACGGATGGCTGGCCGGGCAGCCGGTGCTGATCACCGTGGCGGTGCTCGTCTATCGGTCCTACTACCTGGCCGTCCTCGGCGTCCTGGTCTGGGTGTACGTGCGGCACGCCGACGTCTACCTCGTCGTCCGTCGGACCCTGGTCGCGATGCTCGTCCTGATCCTGCCCGTGTACTGGGCGTTCCCCCTGTCGCCGCCGAGGTTCGCGCTGCCGGGGGTGGTCGACATCGTCGCCGAGAACGACCTCGTCGACGGCCACCGAGCGACCGGCTACACGGCCATGCCCAGCAACCACGTCGCCCTGTCCGCCTGGTGCGCGTACGCGGTCTGGCTCGCCCTGCGGCCCGCGCACCCCCGGCTGGCGCTCCTCGCCTGGCTGTTCCCCCTCCTGATGACAGCGGTCGTGCTCACCACCGGAAACCACTTCGTGCTCGACGTCGTCGGGAGCGCGGTGCTGCTCGGTGCGTCGATCGGCGTCGCGGCGCTGTGGGGGCGCCTCAAACCGCTGGCCTTGCACAGGTAGGCTCGGGCGGCGGTACATCGGGTGCCGACGACGTTCAGAAGGCGGGGTTCGATCACTGTGGCCAAGGAGTCCGGGCGCAAGCTGATCGCCTCGAACCGCAAGGCACGCCACGACTACGTCATCGAGGACGTGTTCGAGGCGGGGCTGGTGCTCGCGGGCACCGAGGTCAAGGCGCTGCGCATGGGTCGGGCGTCGCTGGTCGACGGCTGGTGCGAGGTGACCAACCACGAGCTGTGGCTCGAAGGCGTGCACATCCCCGAGTACAGCCAGGGCACCTGGACCAACCACGCGCCGCGTCGCAAGCGCAAGCTCCTGCTGCACCGCGACGAGATCGACCGCCTGGAGTCCAAGACACGGGAGAAGGGGCAGACGATCATCCCGCTGTCCCTGTACTTTCTCGATGGACGCGCCAAGGTGGAGATCGCCCTGGCCCGCGGCAAGCGCGAGTACGACAAGCGCCAGGCACTGCGCGAGAGGCAGGACAACATGGAGGCCACGCGGGCGATCCGCGAGAAGCGCGACCTGTGAGGGCGCGTCTCGCCGGCATCCTGCTGGCCCTGGGCCTTCTGCTCTCTGTGGGGGCGCCGGCGTTCGCCGCCGTCGACCAGACGAGCGGCCGTGAGATCACGCGGTACGACGTCACGACCGTCCTCGGTGCCGACGGCGTCGCGCGGGTGGACATCGACTTCGACTTCGACTTCGGCAACGACCCCGGTCACGGCCCGTACCTGAGCTACCCGACGCGCGTGTACTACGACGACCAGCACGACCGGGAGTTCCACTTCTCCGACATCTCGGCGTCGAGCTCGACGGGCGCTCCCGCGCAGGTCAACCAGGAGAACACCGACACCGCGCTGATCCTGCGCATCGGCGACCCGGACGTCGACGACGTCTCGGGCGTGCAGACCTACCACGTGTCGTACACCGTGGACGGCTGGCTCAACCCGGCCAACGCCCAGCACTCGGGCGACGAGCTGTACTGGGATGTCATCGGGGTTGGCTTCGAGGTGCCGGTCGGTGCGATCACCGCGCAGGTCACCGGCCCTTCGGCGGTCCAAGGCGCGGCGTGCTTCGCCGGCCCTCAGGGGTCGACGACGCCGTGCACGTCCGCCGCGATGAACGGCGACTCCGCCAGCTACACGCAGGACCTGCTCTCGCCGGGCGACCCGCTCACCACCGTCACCGGCTGGCCGGGCGGGACGTTCCCCGGGGTGGAGCCGATCCTCGTCGCCAAGCCCGACCCGCTGGCCCCCGTACAGCCCGTCTCGCCGCTCGGCATCGTCGCGCTGGTCGTCCTGGTCCTGGGCACGGTCCTCGCTGTCCGACGAGTCCGCCGGGCAGGGCGGGACATCGCGTACCTCGGACTGACCCCCGGTCTGCGGCCCGCCGACGGCCAGCCCGGCAACACGGGCTTCCGCGACAAGCGCGGCCCGGTGTCGGTGCAGTTCCAGCCGCCGACCGGGATGGTGCCGGGGGAGATGGGCACGCTCATCGACGAGAAGGCCGACCCCGTCGACGTCACCGCCACGCTCGTGGACCTGGCCGTGCGAGGGTGGCTGCGCATCGAGGAGGTGCCGCGGTCCAACCCCAACAAGAAGGCCAAGGACTGGACCCTGGTGCAGCTCAAGAACCGCGACGGCACCCTGCTGCCGTTCGAGGACACGCTGCTCCTGGAGATCTTCTCCGGCCGCACGTCTGTGAGGCTCTCGGACCTGCGGACGACGTTCGCGTCGTCGATGGCCAAGGTGCAGACCGGGCTCTACGACGAGGTCACGTCGCGCGGCTGGTTCCGCGCCAACCCTCGTTCGGTGCGGTCCGCCTGGAAGGCCGCCGGCATCGGCCTGCTGGTGCTGGCCGGCATCCTCGGCTTCGTCGCGTTCAGCGTGCTCTCCGACGTCCGCGGCAGCCTGCTGATCCCCATCGCGATCGGGATCATCGGGATCGCGGTGTTCACGATGTCCAACGCCGCCCCCGCTCGCACCGCCGACGGCACGGCCGCCCTCGCGCAGTCGATGGGCTTCCGCCGGTACCTCGCCACCGCCGAGGCCAACCAGCTGAAGTTCGAGGAGGGCGAGGACATCTTCAGCCGGTACCTCCCGTACGCGATCGTGTTCGGCCTCGCCGACCGCTGGGCCCGCGTGTTCAGCGAGCTCGCCGCCCAGGGGCGTGCCGTCGCGCAGCCCGGCTGGTACGTGGGCGGCTACTACCCGGGTGCCAACATCTACTGGGCCTCGGCCTTCGCCAGCTCGCTCGACCGCTTCGCCAGCGTCGCCACCGAGTCCATCTCCGCCCCGACACCCGGCTCGTCCGGCGGCTCCGGGTTCAGCGGTGGGTTCTCCGGCGGCGGCGTCGGCGGCGGTGGGGGCGGCGGCTGGTAAGACTGGGTTCCATGACGCTCCCCGTGATGCCGCCCGTGGATCCCATGCTCGCCAAGTCGGTCCCCATGATCCCCGCGGGCAAGCTGTACGAGCCCAAGTGGGACGGCTTCCGGGCCATCGTGTTCCGCGACGGGGACTCCGTGGAGATCGGGTCGCGCAACACGAAGCCGATGCAGCGGTACTTCCCGGAGGTCGTCGAGGCCGTCCTCGCGCACCTGCCTTCACGTTGTGTCGTGGATGGCGAGATCATCGTGCCGTCGTCTCGCCACACCGGCCTGGACTTCGAGGCGCTGCTGCAGCGGGTGCACCCGGCGGCATCGCGCGTGAAGCTGTTGTCGGTGGAGACGCCCGCGCGGCTGGTGCTGTTCGATCTGCTCGCCCTCGACGACGAGGACCTGACGGGGCTGCCGTTCGCCTCACGACGAGCGCGGCTGGAAGGGATCGTCTCTGGTGACGGTCCGGTGTCGGTGACCGCCCAGACCTCCGACCTCGAGGTGGCTGAGCGGTGGTTCTCGCAGTTCGAGGGCGCAGGGCTCGACGGGATCGTCGCGAAGGACCCCGCCGGCCTGTACGAGCCCGGCAAGCGGACCATGCAGAAGATCAAGCACGAGCGGACCGCCGACTGCGTGGTCGCGGGGTACCGGCCGCACGCGTCCGGGCCGGATGCCGTCGGGTCGCTGCTGCTCGGGCTGTACACCTCCGAGGGCGTGCTCGCCTCCGTCGGGGTGGCGGCGTCGTTCCCGATGGCTCGTCGCCGTTCCTTGGTCGAAGAGCTGGCGCCGCTGGTGACGTCGTTGGACGACCACCCCTGGAACTACGCGGCCGAGGGGCGCACCCCGCGCGAGGCCGAGGGCAGCCGCTGGTCGCGGGGCAAGGACCTGTCGTTCGTGCCGCTGGAGCCGTCGCTGGTGGTGGAGGTCGCCTACGACCACATGGAGGGCGACCGCTTCCGGCACACCGCGCAGTTCCGGCGCTGGCGTCCGGACCGTGACCCCTCGTCGTGCACCTATGCCCAGCTCGAGGAGCCGGTGAGCTACGACCTGGCCGACGTCCTGTCGGCGGGCTGACGCGGCACCCACCGGACACCGAGCTCGGCCGGGGTCGGCGGGGTCTCGGGAAGCGTCGTGGGGGAGGGGCGCAGGCCTTCGAGCTGGATGTCGACGTAACGACGGCGGAGCGCGGCGGTGCGGTCGGCGTCGCCAAGCCGGATCGCGGTGAGCTGTTCCCAGATCATCGCGAGGTCCAGCGGGTCGAGGTCGGCCCGCACGACGCCGGCCTCCTGGGCCTTCGCGAGGATCTCCGCGGCCCGCTGGCCAGACTCGGCCGCCAGCTGCCGGTGCTCGTCGGACGGGACGAAGGTGCCCGCGAGATTGACGGTGAGGCCGTGGACGTCGGCGGCGACGATCTTCCGCACGAAGGTCGCGAACGCGTCCCACGGATCGGGACGTTGCTGCGCCTCGTCGGCGATCACGAGGTACTCACGAAGCCCGTCGAGGCAGAGCTGCGCGAGCAGTGCCTCCTTGCTGGGGTAGCGGCGGTAGAGCGCGCTGATCCCGACTCCTGCTGCTTGCGCGACCGCCGAGACCGGCGCGGTGGGGTCGGCCGTCAAGACCGTGCGGGCTGCGTCGAGGATGGTGACGTCGTTGCGTGCCGCCTGTCCTCGTCGTCCGCTGAGTGCCTCCATGGGGCCGACGATAGCACTTGAACGGAACGGATCATTCCGCTACGGTGATTTAGAACGGAATGAAGCGTTCCGTTCCTGACTCTGGAGGTTCTTTCGATGAGCACCTGCTTCGATGTCCTCGACCGCGCCCACGCCGCCCTGCGCACCGTCGCTTCCGCCGTCTCGGTGTCCGACCTGACGCTCGCCACCCCGTGCGAGCAGTGGACCGTGGCCCAGGTCCTCCAGCACGCGGCGGGGGACCAGCGCGCGTACGCGTACTTCCTCACGGGCGCCGACGGTCCGTCGGGAGACCCGTTCGCCCCCGACGGTGCCCTGGACGGCACGCCGCTGGAGCTCGTCGGCCCTGCCCTGGATGCCAGTGGTCTTGCCTACGCCGACGTGGACCCGGACGGCGAGGCCCCGACGCCGCTCCCGCAGGGCGTCCTGCCGGCGCGTACCGCGGCCGGCGCCGCGGCGTTGGATGCCGCCGTGCACGCCTGGGACATCGCCATGGCGACCGGTCAGGAGTCGCCGCTCGACGACGGTCTCGCTGCGCTGATCCTGCCGACCGCCCACGCCCTCGTCGAGCCGCTGCGCCAGTGGGGCGCCTACGCCGCGATCGTGCCGGGGGCCGCCGACGGAGCCGCCGACGAGCTCCTGCGCTACCTCGGGCGCGACCCGCACTGGACGCGCTGACACCCACAGGTCCCTCACGGGTTCGGTCCAGGGCCCTCCCCGGTTCGCGCAGTTGTCTGTTCCCAGTAGCCACCACCGAGGTGGCGATCGGGAGGGCAAGGACCATGGACGAGATCACGACTTCCGCCGCACCGGCCGAGCCTGCGGCTGCGTCGACCGGGCTGCGTCGCCACCGTCTGCTCTTCGGGCTGGCGGGCGGCACCCTCGTGCTCGGCCTCGCCGCCGGAGCTGGCACCGCCTACGCCCTGGACGGCCGGGGCTCGTCCTCGACGGCCTCGCCCGCGAGCGCTTCGGTGGAGGGCGCGTCCTTCTTCCCGCCGGGATACGACCCGCGCACAGGCTCGGGCTCGGGCTCGGTGGGCTCCGGCTCGTCCGGCTCGACCGCCACCGTCCAGGACCCCGCGGTCGCGGCGTCCGCGGACCAGCAGGTCGGCGTCGTCACCGTCGACACGGTCCTGGGCTACCAGGGCGCCGCCGCGGCCGGCACCGGCATGATCCTGACGTCGGACGGCCTGATCCTCACCAACAACCACGTGGTCGAGGGTTCGACGGCCATCCAGGTCACCGACGAGTCGACCGGCAAGACCTACGTCGCGAAGGTCGTCGGGACCGACGCCACCCACGACGTCGCCGTCCTCCAGCTCGAGGACGCGAGCGGCCTGACGCCGGTGGCGTTGGACGACGACAACGGCGTCACGACTGGTGACACGGTGACCGCGATCGGGAACGCCGACGGCACCGGCACGCTGGTCGCCGCGGCCGGATCGGTGCTCGCAACCGAGCAGTCGATGACCGCCTCGGACTCGTCCGGCTCGAACCCCGAGACGCTCACGGGTCTGATCGAGTTCGCCGCGTCCGTCGTCGGCGGCGACTCCGGGGGAGCCCTGGTGGACGACGAGGGCGAGGTGGTCGGTATGACGACCGCCGCCTCGACCGGCAATGGCTCGGTGGTCGCCTACGCGATCAGCATCGAGGACGCCCTGGCCATCGCGATCCAGATCGAGCAGGGCGTGGACAACGCCGACATCGTGCTGGGCTACCCGCCGTTCCTTGGGGTGTCCCTGTCGCAGGACGGCTCGTCGACGCTGGCGGGCGTGTTGGAGGGCACGCCCGCCGCGTCGGCCGGGCTGGTGGCGGGCGACACGATCACGTCCGTCGACGGCGTGGCGGTGTCGACTGCGGCGACGCTCTCGTCCGAGCTCGCGGCGCACGCCCCGGGCGACGCGGTGGCGCTGACCTGGACGTCTCCAGACGGAACGTCGTCGTCGGCCTCCGTGACGCTCATCGAGGGCCCGGCCGCCTGACGGGGGAATGAGCGCGAGGCTGGCCCAGTTGGGAGGTAGGCTGACGGGGCTGGCCTCGGCTAGCAGTTTGATAACTGAACATGGGGGTGATCGGTTTCGACGGTGATCGTCGAACCAGGAGAAGCGGGTCGAGGACGCACGGTTATCTCGTCAACGCTCCGTGCAAAACCATAGGTGCCGATTCCAACCGCACCGACTTCGCCCTCGCCGCCTGAGCGAGCCCCGAAGTCCGTTGGCCTGAGTACGCTCTCGACTCAGTAACCAGCGTCATCTAGAGAGCCACTGCTGGAAATCCTCGTTGGTGGGGTTTCCGGGACTTTTAGCCAACTGAGCCCGTCCACGTACATGCCTGTGTGAGCGTGGGGGCCGAGAAATTCACAGCAGGCTGCACCCGGAGAATCCCTGGTACTGCGTCACCGGACGCGGGTTCGATTCCCGCCACCTCCACCCATCTGACCTGCGGATACGCAAGGTCATGTTGACAGGAAGTAGCCCCTCGTTGACACGAGGGGCTATTTTCGTATCTATGGCCTCCATTCGGGAGCGGGTACGGGCCGATGGGACGCGGTCGTTCGCGGTGCTGTGGCGCGACCCGGACACGAAGCGGCAGAGCTCGCTGACGTACGACGACGAGAACGACGCCCGCGTCGCGAAACACCTCCTCGAGGTGACCGGTGGGCACACTGACGAGGCCGCCCAGATCGCCGATGCTGTTCGCCACCACGGCCCGTCTGTCGCCGAAGTCGTCTCGGAGCACATCGACCTTCTGACCGCGGTGGGTCCGGATACCCGCGCGAGCTACCGCACCCAGCTTCGCCGCCACATCGCGCCGACGCTCGGGTCGTATCCGGTTCCCGTGATCTCCTACCGGCACGTCGCCGGATGGGTTCGCTCGCTGAGCGACAGTGGCCTGTCGCCTAAGACGATCGCGAACATCCACGGACTGCTCTCTGCGTCGATGTCGACGGCGGTCCGGCTTGGGTACCGCACAGACAACCCTTGCGTCGGTGTGCAACTCCCCAAGTCGCAGCTAACGCAGGACGAGATGACCGTGCTGACTCGAGGCGAGTTCGCCCTACTGCTGTCTCATGTCCAGCCTCACTACCAGCCATTAGTTCTGCTGCTCGTGGCCACCGGCCTGCGGTGGGGCGAAGCAACAGCTCTGACGCCCGGGGACCTCGACCTCTTCGTGAGTCCACCGACGTTGCGCGTCACTAAGGCCTGGAAGCGTGACGGCGACCGTCACTGGTACGTGGGGCCGCCGAAGACCAAACGAGCACGTCGGACAGTTTCACTTCCGGACGAATTGGTTGACGTACTTATGCCCTTGGCCGTTGGAAAGTCTGCGGACGCGCTCCTTTTCACAAACACCGTGGGTCAGCAGATTTCTTCGTCGCGGTTCTGGACTACGACGTGGACGCCAGCATTGGATGCGGCGACCCGCCCGCTGCGGGCCGACGGCACGCCGGACCTCGACGCTCCACGGCTTACGAAACGTCCGCGAGTGCACGACCTGCGGCACACGCACGCGTCGTGGATGATCGCGGCGGGCACGGACTTGTTCGTCCTACAGCGCCGACTAGGTCACGAGTCAATTACCACTACAACGGAGACCTATGCCCACCTCTTACCGGACCAGCAGGCCGCGGCCGCGGCGGCAGCAGGACGGGCGCTCGGCGGGCTCACACTCACGCCTCGGACGTGAGGAGCCTCCGGGCGTGACGCGGAGGAAGCGTTGACCCCTTCCGTTCAGTGATCGGAGCGAGGTCCGCTAGCGTCCCGCATCGTCCATCTGTGCAGGTCAGAGCGTTGCGCGGCCGTCGATGGATGTCGCGGGACACACCCGGACCGAAGTTGGTTGGCGTACGCAGTTGGCGTACGACCGGCAGCTAGGGGTGCGGCACCGCCGTCACCCGAATCCTTCCACCCGTCTCCCGATTCGCTCCCGGCGGCGACCACGGGGAGAAGAAGCAGCGCGTGCTCGACAAGCTCTCGGCCTTCTTCGAGAGGTACTTCGGGCTCGGCGACGGTGCGAGCGGCGCCGAGTAGGCGAGGACCCCATGCACTGCAAGTGGAGATCCGGCTATTGCCCAGCGCAGGCGGTGTCACTGTGGATGTTTGTACCCGACGCTGCTGTCAGGCACAGCGGAGGCCACGTACCCCCACTGCTCGTTGAGCGTCCGCTCGGCGTCAGTGTCGATCGGTTGGGGCAGGTGTAGTTGTTGATACAAACGGAACCTGTTGAGGTCGCTCAGCGCCACAAGTGCACGGCCGTAGTCCGCTGCCACGGTCACTGCACCCCGATAGCACAGCCAGGCGCCGAGATAGGGAACGAGTGCTGCAATCAGCCATAGCCCATGGGGTACGTACGCTGCGAAGGTGACGGCGGTGGCGACAAGGAAAGTGGCTGACATCCGGACCGCCAAGTCGAGGTCGCTACGGCGGTCGTTGAGGTATGCGACATGCGATGGTTCGGCGACGAGGACGAGGGCGGTGGCGCTTTCGAGGAGAGACAGGCCGTAACCGCTCCCGGTCCGGAGCTCATAGCGTCGCAACACGTTGCCGAGCCGGGTTGGCAACGTCGCGGCCAGGGCATCCGGGTATCCGGCTTGCAAGGTGGAGTCGGTCTCTACGCGGATGGCTTCATCGAGAGCGACGCGAACCTGGGCATCGGTCACGCCCTCCTTCGCCAGCGTCGCCTCTGGGTCGGCAACACTCGTACTGTCCTCTTCTAACCGGGCCCGGATGCGCAGATGAGTCATCGTTCGACGTGCGCGCAGAAGGCGACCCACGCGCGACGGACCCCAGTAGCCTTCTAGCAGCTGAACGAGCGCGAACTGGATGGGATGCACGGCGAGGGCGATGATGATCGCGACGCCCGCCAACGCGACAGCGCCGCCGATTCCCAACTTGCCGAATGCCGTAGGAATCTCTTCGAGTTCAGGTTCCCCAGTCCATGCACCCGTTGCGGAAATCAGGAACGTCCAACCGACGAGAACAAACGACGGCACGACCGATACGACTGTGAAGTACCGGCCGATCGTTCGGCTGGCACCGCTCGTGATGTCGGCAACGGCCGCCATTGCCATCGGTTAGGCCGTATCGTCCTGCCCGACTGGCGCGGCGTTCGCCCGTCGGATCTGTTCGGCAGTGAACAAGTGGCGTCCCCCCTCCGGACACCTCCACACGTGCTGCGAGACGAAAAGCCCTTTGCGGTGGTGTTTCGGGCACATCGCTGACTCCCCCTTCGGGTTTCCCGGAGGGGGAGCCGCCGGAGTGTCGCCCATTTCTGCTCCTATGGCGTGCAGACCACGCGCAGTGACTCTCAAGAGTAGGTGAGGGCAGGTTCGGCGTCGAGGGCAGCGGCGCGGCAAACCAGCACCCTGAGGTCGGAATGCGATGCTTACCGAGTGGGCGATGACCACCCGTCGACTGAGCATTCAGGCGCATCGACGGCGCCTCAACTTGCTGAAGCGCAGGTCGAGTCGACCATCGACGCCGGCCGCCCTGCGATCGGTCTATGGCTCTGGCCAGTCGTCTCTATCGTCACGATCGCAGTTGCAGGCCAGATCGCGGGTGCCGTCGCAGCGGTTCTCGTCACTGCTGCCCTGATAGCGATCGCCTCCGCGCAAGTCCTCTACATTGGATTGCAAGCCCGATGGCGCACTGCGGCAGCGCCCCTTTCGACAGTTGTCGCACTCGTGATCCTTGCTCTCGCTTACTTTTGGGTGCATTCGAACGAGGTCGACTCTGCTCTGCCTAGCGCACGAGCTTCAGTCCGTCCCGGACCAAGTGAGTCGGCTAGTCCGCATGGACTCGACCTTTCCGGCTCCGACCTGTCTGGTGCAGACCTTGCGGGTGCGGACTTGAGCCATGCGGATCTGTCCGGTGCCCTTCTTATCCGTGCTGACTTGCGTGGAGCTGACTTGGCTGGCGCATGTCTCGACGGTGCCGACCTGACTGGGGCTCGAATCGATGGAGTCGAAGCCGCAGGCGCGAGCGTGGCCGGGACGATCGTTGGTGCTGATCAGACGGACCGGGCAGAGACTTGGCCTACGGAGTCCGGCGATCGAACAGCCTGCGGGTGAGCTGCAACAATTGAAACGGCCGCGCGTCGGCGAGGCCGCTGGCGGCCTCAGGGCGCGGCGTGCCACCGCGCCTGGGACGTACGTCCCGGCAACGCCCGCTGTTCGCCCCATAGCCTGATCAGTTGGGATTCGGAGACCACTGAATCGGATGAGAGGAGAGCACGATGGCAATGCGCACGTTCGAGCAGAGCGCGTTGCTTGTCATGCTCCTCGAGGAGCAGCGCGAGACGAACCGGCTGCTGAGGGTCCTCACTCAGCGGGGCGGGTCGCACGCATGAGCATCGCCGTGACCCCGGCCAACCAGGCGACGGTGCGGGTCGGCAAGAAGAAGCGCCCGCTGCCCACGCTGGCCGTCACGCCGCCGTACACGAAGCGCCGGGTCCCTACCCCGACCGGTGCGCCGAACGGCCCCAACCGCAAGGGCCGTCAGTCGAAGTGGCCGTCGAAATCGGCGGGCACGCCGTGGAAGACCCGCCCGATCGCGAAGGTGGGGTTCTGATGAGCACCAAGCGCCAGGACCGTGAGGCCTGCAAGGCCCGTCAGGAGATCGGCGCCGCGTGGCGCGCGGCGGGCAAGCCCCAGGTGTCCAAGGGGTCGGCCTACAAGACCACCCGGCAGGGCGGGGTCCGCACGGTGGCCCTGGGGCCGCCGGTCGTGCGTCGCGGGGCCTACAGCCCGGCGCGGTCCGGTCGGCCGTGGGCGTCGCGTCCGATCGCGAAGGGTGGCATGTGATGGACCCCGCGACCAGTGGCACCGTCGACCTGCTGAACTACGCCTGGATCGGGATCGTCGTCATCGGCGCGGCCTGGTGGCTACTCGGCTTCCGCAAGCCGAAGCCGCCCTGCCGCTGCGGACCGGGCGGGTTTCCGGTCCTGCAGCCCCACACCTGCAAGCCGAAGAAGTAGTCGAACGGACCACGCACACACCACGTACTACGTCGACCTCGAGACGCGCTCGCTGTGCCTCGACGAGGTGCGCGAGACCGCCCCCGAAGATTCCTAGACGCGGTTCTGCGTCAGCCGGCCGCCCGCAACGAGGCGGCTCAGGCGACCGGCGTGAGCTAGAGGCGCGCCGCCTTCCAGGCGCCGCCGCCACCCTTCTCGGACTCCTGGACCGTGACGCGTAGCACCGCTCGCAGGACGGCCCGCTGCACATCGAGCGGGGCCCACGACCTTGCGCGTGAACGCGTCCAGCACCGCGGCGCAGTAGACCTTCCCGGTGCGCGTGGGGGTGCTCGGTGATGTCCGTGCACCACAGGTACGGACGGGCCGTCATCGCGCACGAATGTTCGCCGAGACCCAAGACACCGGAGTCTTCAGCGAACGGGTGCGAAGATCTGCGGGGCCCTGGGACGTGTGGCGGCACCGGCTACCCGCCCGGCTTGAGCCGGCCCGATTGGTACAGCCATGCGCGATGGTCCAGCGTGCTGGCACTCACCCCGAGCTCTCTGGCCGCCGCAGACAACAGCGTCTCCGCACGCTGCGCGCTGTCGCGATTCAGTTCGAGCGCGGCGGTCACGAGGATGATCATCCGATCTGCCTTGACGCCATCGGCCCCTACGCGCATAAGCAGATAACGGCACGAGACCCACTTGAGCCCGGTACCCCGCCAGGCCGCATAGACCGTCTTCGGGTCCTCGTCGCGTAACTCCTGAGCCGTGTCCAGCCCGGCCGCCACCATTCGCCCCGCGGCCGAGTAGAGGACCTGGGTCTTTAGGAACGGTGGCCGGAGGTTCGGGACTCTGTGGAGGCAGTCGAACATCACCTCCCGGGAGGCGTCGACAGGCCCTCCCTGAGCGTCGATCGCGGCGATGAGATCGGAGAACGAGTCCCGCTCCGGGTCCGCGCCCGTAGCGCGGCGCACGCTTCGGTACCTCTCGATCACCTTGAGCACGGTGCCGAAGCGCACCGCGAGGGAGAATACCGAGTTGACGGCGGCCAGCGCCGACGAATTTCGGTACGCGCCTGGTTGCACCCAGGCGTCCCTCGGGCCGAGACGCCCGTCGATGGCGTAGTCCCTGACCCGGAGAACCTCGTTGTCCATAAGCCTCAAAATAGCGGCCTGCGCGGGTCGCTCAGCGTGCTTCTACCGGCCTGAGCGGGGTCGGTTTGTGCCAACTCAGGACTTGGCGTGGTCGGGCAAACCGTTGACGTACCGAATTTGCGTACGAAAGATTTGACAGTGCGTACGCGAACCCTTCACGGGTCTCCCATAGTCGCGTGCGCGAACGATCGGCCGACCCTGGTTTGAGGCTGCCAGGCCAGGCGGACCACAGGTGGGATGACACTCGCCTGGTGATTTCCCCAAAGTATCGCGCGAGACAACCTCCGTTATACGCCGCCGGGCCGCGTGCCGTGCGTACGCTGCGATCGAGGGGATTGGAGGCCAGTGTTGAAGTTCAAGTGGGTGCCGGCGCCCGGCACGAAAAGTGCTCGACAGCCTGCGCCGTTCGTCGTGAAGTCGGACTCGGTTGCGCCAGCCACGGACACACCGGCCGAACGGCCTGTGCCTGTGGCCACCGCCCCAGCCACGCCACCAACACCCCCAGCACCGGTGCCACCTGACTTCGACGTTCCGTCGCCCCAGTCCCCAAGAACACCGCCTCGGCGTCCCGAACCGGTCGCCGCTGACATTCCGGAGCTAGATGGGGACGCGGCAGCCGCAGTGGTTCACCGCGGCGGCCACATTCAGATCATCGCCGCCGCAGGTTCTGGCAAGACCGAGGTGGTCTCCCAGCGGGTCGCGTCCCTGTTGTCGACCGGGGCGCCGCCCGAGTCGATCGTCGCGTTCACCTTCACCGAGAAGGCCGCGAGCGAGCTCAAGGAGCGCATCCGCGAGCGCGTCACCGCGCTGCAGGGCCCACAAGCGAGCGACCAGCTTGGCCGACTGTTCGTCGGGACAATCCACGCGTACTGCTTTCGGATGCTCCAGACGTACGTGCCGCGGTACGAGACCTACACGCCGCTCGATGCCAACCAGCTCACGAACCTCGTCTATCGCGACAACTACCTGCTCGGGGTCAAGCACGTCGCACCGGACCAAGGCACGTTCCGCACCATCGCCATGTTCCAGCGTGGCATCGACGTCATCGAGAACGAGCTCATCCCGCTTGGGAGCCTGCCAGACGACGAGTTCAAGCACGCGGCCACCGAGTACCACGCGATGCTCGACAGGCACCAGTTCATGTCGTTTGGCACCCAGATCGTCCACGCCGTCGCGGCACTCGAGAACCCAGAGATCCACGCGATGGTCACTGCACCGCTGCGGCACCTGGTCGTGGACGAGTACCAGGACGTCAACCCCGCCCAGGAGCGCCTGATCGAACTGCTCGCCAAGCCGCACGGCACCGCCGATGTCGTTGTGGTCGGCGACGACGACCAGGCGATCTACCAGTGGCGCGGCTCCGCGGTCGAGAACATCGTGACGTTCGAACAGCGATACCCGGATGTCACGCAGTTCAAGCTTCTGACCAACCGGCGCTCGCGGCCCGACGTCGTCGAACTTGCCAACACCTTCGCGAAGACGATCCCAGGCCGGATCGACAAGGAGATGCGCCCCTTCCGCCCAGCAGAGGGGCCCGCGGTCGCGTTCGCCCGTGACCCGGGAACTGAGCAAGACGAGGCGGCGGCGCTCGCGCAGCAGATCCACACGTTCCACGGGCAGGGTGTTGCGTACAAGGACATCGCGATCCTGGTGCGCGGTAAGGCGGCCTATCCCGCCATCCTGGCGGCGCTAGCGTCGCTGCGGATCCCCGTGCAGCCGGGCGGCCGCACCGGCCTGTTCGCGCAGCCAGAGCCGGAGGTGTTCGCGGCGACGTACGCCTGGATCAGCGGCGTTGACTGGTCGCCCCACCAGTACTCCTACAACCGCGAGACGGTCACGATCGACCGCCTCCTCGCGGACTACACGCGAGTCTTCGGACTGACCTCCGAGCACCGCTCGCGTCTCGCCCTGCACCTGCCGGCGTGGAAGGCGAAGGCGCTCGCGAGCACGTTCAACGAGAGCCTCGTCGGGGACTTCTACGACCTGATGGCGATCCTCGGCGTCAACACCTGGGACCTCTCGGACGACCTCACACGCAACAGACTCGGGACCATCGCACGGTTCACGAATGTCCTCGCCGACTACGAGGGGATCGGATGGCGGTCGCGACGTGACCCGAACGCGCCCGGGGAGCAGGTTGCCGCGCGGAGCGGCGGCGAATGGTTCTACAAGAACTTCGCGATCCTGCTCGCGAACTATGCGGTAGGTAGCTACGACGACTTCGCCGGCGAGGAAGACCTGATCCAGGATGGTGTCGCGCTCGGCACGGTTCACGGGTCGAAGGGCCTCGAGTGGCCCGTCGTGTTCATGCCGTCGCTGGTCACGACCCGGTTCCCGTCGAGTAGGAACGGTACGAAGCAGGACTGGCCGTCTTCGCTGATCGGCCGATTCGACCGGACCCGCTACGAGGGGACGGATGCCGACGAGCGTCGGCTCTTCTACGTTGCCATCACCCGGGCACGCGACGCTGTGCTCCTCTCGGGCTTCTCCAAGATTGGCGGCAACAAGAACCGCGGAGCATCGCGGTACTACGACTACCTCGTCAAGGAGTTCACACGCGACGCGGTTCCGACGGCGATCTCAAGCAAGGGCGCCGGCACGGATTCCGAGCTCGCGATCACGTATAGCGACCTGGCCGCTTTCGAGACGTGTCCGCGCAGCTACCTACTTAAGAACGAGCTGGGCTTCATGCCGACCATCCAGGCTGAGCTCGGCTACGGCAACGCCGTGCACCACACGATGCGGGTGCTCGCCGAACGCACCAAGGCGACGGGTGCCCTTCCGACGCCGTCGGACATCGACCAGCTGCTGGACTCGGAGTTCTTCCTGCCGTATGCGAACAAGCCGGGGCACAAGGAGATGCGGGAGAAGGCGCGCAAACTCGTCCAGCGTTACGTCAACGATCAACCCGGAGACCTGCTTCGCACCTGGGCGACAGAGCGCCCCTTCGAGCTCTATCTCGACGGTGCGGTGGTGTCCGGCCGTGCGGACGTCATCTACGACGAGCACGACGGCCAGATCGGCAAGCTCGCCATCGTCGACTACAAGACGTCGACGGGCGGCAAGATCGAACCGCTCCAGCTGCAGATCTACACCGACGCCGGCCGCCGCGAGGGACTCGACGTCGCCGCGGCGTTCATCCACGACATGGGAACGACACAGCGGCACAGCGTGGCCGTCGATCCCGGGACCATCTCGAAGGCCGAAACGCAGGTCATCGCCACCGTGGAGGACCTGCGCCGGCGCAAGTTCGAGCCGCGGCCGGAGCGGGCCAAGTGCCGGGCGTGCGATGTGCGGAAGGTGTGCAACGCGGCGGTGGTGCGGTAGCCGACTACCGCACCACCAGCTCCGGTCCTAGAAGCCGCCGGACTCCGGGTTGCGCCCGCCGTGATGGAGCTTGTCGACGTCGTCGAACTCGATCGCCAGATCAGACCGATACAGCTCGACCGCCGACTTGACCCCGTTCCGGACCTCGTTGCGGACCTCCGGATCGGTCATGTCGAGCACGTACATCGAGTGCGGTGCATCTGGGTTGGCGGACAGGGCCTCGATGCGATGGAACGCGGCACCGAATGTCTCGGCGAAGTCCGCCAGCGCCTTGAGCTTGATCGTGGCGTCGTCTAGGTGATGGCCGTGCGGGTCGACGATCGACGCCCGCACGACGCCGTTGACCTCGTGGAAGAACACAAAGTCCGGGTACATGGATGCCCAGTTTCCTTGCACGTTCCGGTAGGCGATCGCCAACGAGTCCGTCGCGCCTCGCGGCGGGTTGCGGTACCAGCCGACGATGCCGGATCGGGCGAGCTCGGCCGCGACGACGCGGCGCTCCCAGTTGTTGAGCGATGACAGCGGGAACTCCCCGTGTTCGTCCGACATGAGGTGAAGGCGCTCGATTGGTGCGATTGACTGCTGCCCGTGTCCATCGATCTCGGCGAAGTCCTCCATCCGTGAGCGTGGGCGCCCGAGGCTGCCAAGCTGTGGATCGATGGCCAACGCTCGGATCTCTTCGTAAAGCGCCTGGCGTACGTCCGGGAGGGACTTGATCGCGACGCGGTGCTCGGCGAACCACCTCGAAACGAGCTCGTTGGCCTCCTGATCGACCTTCTCCCGCACCTCCTTGATGGTGGCGAGCGCCGCGGCCTTCACGAACGCGTCACGGAGACCGTCATCATCCGCATCCTCGTCGTCCGCGCCAGCGAGGTGGTTGACGTACGACTGCGCGATGTCGGCACCGAATGCCTTCTTCGCGTCCTCGAAGGCCGAGCGGATAGCGCGGTCGTCCGCTCGGACCGAGAACTCGCGGTAGGAGAGCTTGGCCGAGCCGGCACGCCCTTGGATCTCCTGGACGTCAACGCGCAGAACCTCGGACACCTCGGCATCGAAGAGGTCCCGGTAGCGGATGGCGTAACTGTCCAACACCGCGTGCATCTCGGACTCAGCCTGGGCGAGGGCGCCGGGGCGGACGCCGTCGGCCGCGAGCTCGTGCGCCAGGGAAACGAGCCTCTTGACCGGGCGCGCACCCCGCTTTGGGATCGTCTGCGTGGGTAGGGAGTCCCACACATCCCAGACAGCCTCCGGGATGCTCGGGTTGGGCAACAGTGCCTTGCCGTCGAGCAAAACCTTCTTCGTGTCCGTTCCCGGCATCTCCTCGAGGTGCCCGGTCAGGTACCGAACGACCTGAACGGCAGTGGTCCGGTCGAAGAACGGCAAGATGCACTCAACGGCGTTCAGGCGCTCGTCGCCGGGGACACGGCGTGCGAGTGGGTTGCGCACCATGCGGCCGAGAAGCTGAGTGATGTGCGTGTTCTCACGCGCGGGCCGGAAAGACACCATGACCTCGGCGCGGGGGCAGTCCCAGCCGGTCGAAATGGCGTCTTTTGCCAGGAGGACACGGATCTTGGTCTCGTCCTGAACGCGCTGCGGCTCGATCCAGTCGACCTCCCACGCGCCGAACCGCTGCGTTGAGTGTTCACCAAATACGTGCGCGACGTTGTGGCCATAGAGGTCGGGGTACACCTCGGCGATCGCGTCGAGGGCACGACCGATGTCGTCCGGGTCGGGCGTGTTTGGTGTCTGGAGCACGAGCAGCGGAACAACAGTCTCAGAGAGGGCCTGCGCTTGCGAGTAGTCGGCCCAACGCCTAGTCGAGTCGACGAGCTCCTGAGCGCCGAGCTTCACCAGGGCAGATTCGAAGTTGCCGGCCTCGTTCGGGATCTTGAGGCTGACTACGTCCTTCACGAGGCCCGACTCCTGGACGCGGCCAGGGTCTACATTCACGGGCTGGAAGCGAAGACGTGCCTTGGACTCGTCAGCCTCCTTCATTGCCGACTCGAAGCGCTCGATCGTCGCGGAGATTCCCCAGACGACGGGGATCGCGGGGTAGCCGGCGTGGCCCTGGACGAGCCGACGCACGATCGTCGGCTTATCACGCGTGACGGTCTGATTGAACCCACGGTGCGCCTCGTCCAGAACGAGGTAGAGCGTCCGGTCCTTGTCCTGGATCGTGTTCGCGATCGTTTCCCAGATCGTGTACCCCTGCATGTCGGGTGTCGCGACCACGTCGAGCTGGTTCAGGGCATCGTCGACGTGGCCACGCGTCAGCAAGGAGTTCTTGGTGAGTTTGCCCGTATTGAGGAAGTACACCTTGCCAGGGTCGAGCTTCGGTCGCGAGAACGGAGGCTGGATCGTCACCAAGTCCGACGACGTAAACTTCTCCGAGGCGTCCATCAGACGGGTTCGAGTCTGGTCGTTGAGGTTCGGGTCGTCGGAGAACCAGATGACGACCGCTCCGGGGTCCGCCTCGAATTCAAACTTCTCCGAGCCGTAAAAGAGCGCCTCGATGGCGGCAGCCGCCATCACGGTCTTGCCTGCTCCGGTAGCCGCGGTTAAGGCGAGTGACGAGACCTTGCCATCGCGCTCCCAGACGGTCTTGCCGCTCTCGAGAGCTGACAGCACATCCGCGACCGCGTCCTCCTGGTAGTCCTTGAGCGTGAACTTCACCGCGTGCTCCTACCCGTCTCGATCTCGAAGTTTCGTAGGTACGCCTCGTAAAGGCGGACCGGCTCCACGTGTGCTGGCAACTCCCGAACCACGGCCTCGAAAAGGCGGTCTTCGTCCGTAACGATGAACGCCGCGGCCGCGGACTCAGACTTACGCATTGCGTCGACGAAGGCGCCCGCTTGGTTCAGATCGCGAATAACCCCGTATTGGTCTACGACAGCCCAGCCCTCTTCCAGATCGGACGCGGAGATACGCCTCCCCTGCGACCCTGCCCGAAGCCACAGAATGGCCGCGATTCGGTCGAAATCCCGATCCGTCGCCACGCGGAGTGGCGATTCGTAGGTAAGTGTGAAGAACTCCGCATTGGCATCAAATCCATCCGCAATCGGGAACTCGTCCGTGAACTTATAGTCGCCCGCGATCGGAATGCCGCCTGGGGTTACTCCCTCGATCGCTGCCCGAATGCGCGGCTTCGTCGCATAGTCGCAGATTCCCAACCGCTCCCATTCGGGGTCGCCCGGTCTGTGCCCCTTAGCGCGAAGCGCGACTTGCTCGTCGGCGGATACCTCGTTGTTGGTGATCGAAATTGAACGCCTTCGACCGCCATCCTGCTTGTTAAGGCGGAGGACGGCGTGCGCCGTGGTGCCCGATCCGGCAAAGAAGTCCACCACCAAGGCGTCACGCTTGTTGCCGACTGCGAATCTCAGGGAATCTTCGACAGCATATAAGGACTTCGGAAAATCGAATCGTTTGCCGCCCAACAGAGAGTTGATAAGGTGAGACCCGTGGTCGCGCGCAAAGTGGCTCGTTTGGCTCCAAACGGAGCGTGGCGCAACCGTTTTCGCGCCACCGGCAGCCATCGTCAGTTCAACTGCACCTTCGGGCGTCCTGCCTTCTACTACAAAGGTCCCGTTCTCGATGTTCGTGATGGTTCCTGGCTGCAGGTATGTCACGGGGCGCAGCCCGGTCGCGGGGTCACGTTTACCCAGGCGTGCCGTGCCGTCCGCGAAGTACTTCCGCATGAGCTCGGCGGAGAATCGCCAGCGGTTTTCTCTGCCGTCGGTTGCGAGGGGCCAGATCGGCAGTTCGCCCGGGCCGAACGGAATCGTGTTCCGATCAACGTTTCGGGGAATTGGGTCCCCAACACGAATATACCTGCCCGTGCTTCTGTCGATTACCAGAGGGTAGAAAAGGTTCTTCGACTCCTCGCGCGATGCCCCCGATCCTCGCCTTACTGCGGTAAACCAGACGGTCGGAATGGTGGTCGTCGAAACCTCCGAACCATCGGATAGCATCGTCGAGGTCCAAGGGGTAATCTTGGCGTCGCCCATTAGCACATAGAAGATGTATTCATCAACTCGCGAGAATCGGCCCGCGCGGGGCGACCCGGCTCGATTTATGACATTGGAGACCATCTGGATCGATGCTTCGGGAAACATCTGCTCGAGCAGAAGTCCGAGCCTGAGATACTCCTTCTCGTCAATCGTGACGATCAGAATTCCGTCATTCGGGTTGAGAAGATCCTTTGCAAGGTCGAGTCGTCGCTCCATGAATGCCAACCATTTCGAATGGCGGTACAGATCGTCGCCTTCGACGTAGTCGTTGTTGTACTTCCAGTCCTTCGCGCCGGTGTTGTATGGGGGATCGATGTAGATGCAGTCGACCTTGCCGCGGTGTGCGAAGAGCAGCGTTTGGAGCGCGTGGAAGTTCTCGGCATTAATAACCGTGTGGAACGGCTTGTCCCCCCCGCGCTCGACCGTGCCTGTCGAGAGGAGGCCGGGGTAGATGGGGTCGCGGAACTCGGCGACGACGACGAGGTCGTCGACATCGGCGTCGCTGAGTTCATCGCCATCGATGAGCTCGATGGTTGCGAGCCGAGCACCGACTTCGTCCTTGGCGATGTCCGTCACGCGCCACAGGCGCTGATCGCTGTCGTTCGGCCGATGGCCGCGCGGGGGCAGGATCCGGACCTTGTCACCCTTGCGCACCGGTCGACCGGGGAGCTCGACCGCTTCCGGGACATGCCGCTCGAAGTTGAGGCCGAAGGAGCGGCGATCGGCGAGAGCGTCCACCTCGCGGCGAAGGTCCTTCGCCAAGCCTGGGTCGTTGTTCTCGAGTCGTCTCAGGAGGTCGTTTATGCGGGACACGGAACTTCCTTGTCGGAGTGCTTTGGTAGCGGGGGCGAGTATTGCAGAAGATCCTGCCATTTACGGTGCGGACGGGCAGCCGCCTAAGTTGGCTCTTCAGTCGTCAGACACGTCAATTCGGCCGCGGGCAAAGGTGGCGAGAATGCGTTGGTGGGTCTGTCGAGGAAGCTGCCGATTGCCGGGTTCGCCGAACGGCGTTCCCGGTCGCGCGGGCGCCTCGCCGAGGAGGTCGTCAAGGCCTGGGCGGGCGACCATGAGAAGGCCGTGAGTGGCTCGCGTACATGCGACGGCCAGCCGTCCGAAGGCCGAGTTGAACGCGTCGAGCTCAGCGGCGCCGTTGAGCGGGTGGACGGCGATCGTGATGCCGTTGGTCTGGCCTTGCCATTTGTCGACCGTTGAGGCGACAAGGTCGTGCTCAGTCAGGTCGTACTTCTCGCGTAGGCGTTCGACGGCGTCCTCAGCGTCGTCGACGGATTGGTTGCGGGTCGCGAGGATCGCGATCAAGGGATCGGCGTGGTCACCGCCAGGTCGTTTCTCGGTCCAAGTTCCTGCCGCCCGCCCAGGGACTTCCTCGTCGTAAACGGCCTCGACGAGGGCTGGTGACGCTGCGAAGAACTCGTCTAGGAGTTCCTCGACGAACCGGGTGAGGGGGAGATCGACGTCGGCGGCCTCGGGTTCCGGGAGCCCGTCGACCTCGAGGAGAGTGGGCACGCCGCTCCCGACCTGGCGCCAGATTTCTGCGACGGGTCCGTCCATGGTACCGAGGTCGATTCGTCGGTCGCCCGGTGCGGTGACGCAGTCGAGCGAGCTCCACTCAGGGTAGAAGGCGCGCCACAGCCCCAGGTGCCCAGCCGCGGGGCGCCATACGGACGGCAGCTCTCGTGTCCAAGTGCGCGGGTCGTCGTTGTAGTCGGTCGGCCAGGCGCGGTACGGGTTGTATCCCGGGTCGCCCCGCCAGGGGTTCTCGCCTATCTCGAGTGGGGGAAGCTGGCCGACGTCGCCGACGCCGACCCACGTCGGGGCGAGCCAGGTGACCTGGTCGAACAGGTGGTGGGCGATCTCCCAGGCTTCGTCAACGAAGAGGACGTCGAATGGCGCTGTGCCGTTGGCGCCGGCGCCGAGGTGGTCACGGAACCGGGTGCGTTCGAACGAGAGGCGGGAGACCGTCGCAAGCACCACCGTGGCTAGGGCCGGGATCTGGCTCGTCGTCGTCACGACCGTGGCGTGCTCGTGGGCGTCGTCGGGGACGTCCGCCCAAGCGTCCTTGCTCGCGAGCAGGCACACGGACTCTTTGCCGAGAGCTTTCCCGAGCGCCACCGTGAGCGGCCACACCTGCCGGTTCTTGAACGCCGTGATTGCGACGCGGGCGCAGTTTGGGTGTGCGGCGGCCTCGGCGACGAGGCGCTTGATCGCGTACGACTTACCCGCGCCCGCGGCGGCCTTGAGCAGGATCCGCTGTATGGGCGAGACGCCGGAGAGAATGTCATGCAGTTCGTTGGAGGCGTCGTCGGCGACGCGGGCGTTGAGGGCAGCCGCCAGCTCGTGGTGGGCGTCGCTGGTCTCGAACCGGACGGGAGGGTCGAAGTGATCGGAGGCGGCCTGGTCCATGGTCACTCGAGGTCGTCGATCGTCTGGTCGCCAGGTGCTACGGACTGCACGCCTTCATACGGATTGCCGGTGGCCGCGCCCGCGGGAGAAACCTCGAAGGCGTCACCGTCGCGGACCGGAGGCCACGTCTGGGGGTTGAGCTCGCCGCGTGCACGGCGTGCGGCGAGCTGGTCAGACCACCCGGCCTCGCGGCTCTCGTGCGATCGGCAGCACCACTGGTGGCTGGCCGGCGCTTCCTCATACGAGTTCTGATCACAGTCGATCTTGGGTGCCCAGGTTTGGTCGGGCTTGGGCTTGTCGACGCTGAGGTATCGGTTGCCCTTCAGCTTCGAGAACCATGAGAAGTCGGCGATCACTAGCGCGTCGCCGACACCGAGTGGCGGCCGGACCTGAGGGGTCCAGATCAGGTGGGTCTCGGGCGCTGTCTCGTCGACGCCGGTGCGCTGTAGTTGTCCGATCGCGAGGCCATCGATCTTGAACGCACCCTTCGGGGCCGTGTCGACGTTGGTCGTGGGTGCGTCGACGACGGTCTGGTCGTTGAGCGTGAGCAGTACGATGCGCGACTCGTCTGCGATGCGACGGGAGTCGACGTCGATGATCAGTGGCTCGAGAGAGACAACCTCCGCGAACGCGACGAACCGATTGCCTGCGTCGGTGGCGAGGTCGTGTGCTGCCTGCGGGTTCGCGAGCGCGAGAAGGTGAGTGGCAGTCGTCTTGTCGCTCTCGATCATCGGGACCAGGCCATTGCGCCAGTGCCGGTACGTGCGGCCGAAGCGCACGAGGTCAGAGGCGTGGAGCTCGAGCCGTCGCCGCCAGACCACCTGCGCGTCGGATTCGATCGCGCGGTATGCAGGGCGAAGCTTCGAGTCAGGCAACCCGTTAAGGACATCGATCGCGCGGCTGAGGATGTCTGCCTTGTACTCGAGTTCCTCCGCCGTGACGGCCTGGTACGCCGCCGGGTCAGCGGCGCCACCGCCGGGCGCTCGGCCGCGCTCGCCTACGAGGGCCTGGTGGAGCTCGTCCGACTTCCGGTTCGTGAGCCGAGCACCCGGCGTGTGCTCGCTCTGCTCAATGGCGTCAGCGAACTCGCGGTGGTTTAGCGATGTTCCGGGATCGGCCTCTGCCCATCCGACGAGGTAGTCGAGACGGCCCGCGCTGCTGGGGGGACCACCGGCAACGATGTGTCTGGCCAGAACAGTGCGCACGTCGATCACCGGGTCGCGCAGCGAGAAGGCGCGGGCTCGGTCGTCTTCGAGGAGCAATGCGATGGCCGTGCGCTCGGTCTCGCTGATCCTCTGCGGGACGTTCGCGGGTTCGCCGTCGAATGTTAGAGCGGGTCGGCCCATCTCCTTGTCGCGCTGCCACCCCAGGCGGCTGATCTCGATGCCCGCGAGGTTGTCGGCGATCGACGCCAGCACGTCTGCCGTTGTCGAGTCGGGGACGACGAGGTGGACGGCGTCGGGCACCTGTCCATCAGCTGCGGCCTGACGTCGATCACGCATCGCGGCGTTGACCGCACGGCCGACGCGGCGCATGACGTCGCGTCGGGTATCCGGGGACTGCGGATCCTCGTACACGTGGAACTCCCACGTGCCGCGGCCGTCGTCGGACACCCGCTGGATGCCGATCCCGTGGACTCCGAGTGCCGCGGCGTCGGACTTGGCGAGGACGAGGTTCACGGTGCCGGGGGCACCCGCTTGGTCGACACGACGCTGACCCGTCGGCTTGGCAACGCCGTCGAGCGTCGCGCTGATGTTCGCCGCGACCGAGGCGGGGACGCGGCCAAGCTTGGTGGTGCCGTCGACCAAACCGAGCGCCTGGCGGCGCAGGTCGCGGCTCAGCCCCAGCTCGATCAGCAGATCGGCGGGATTAGTCGAGCGACGCAGCTCGGACCGGCAGTACGAGAAGAGGGTGCAGGTGGTGCAGGCGGTCGGATCGAACGTCGCCTCCAGGTGGGCGACCAGTTCTTTGACCGGGTCGGTGGCAGCCTCGTATGAGGTCTCCTCGGCCTCGCGGAGGCGTTCCTCGATCCGGAGCAGTACCTCCTCCTGGTAGTCGTGAAGGTGCTCGATCACTGGTTCGGGTTGCAGGAACGAGTTCCGGGGGACCGCCAGGACGCCGTAGTGGTGAACGTTCATGCCGTCAGGGAGCTTCGACCAGCTGCGGGCGGACGCGGCGCCAACTGCGACCTGAAGGAACCCCTTGAGCATTCGAGAGTCGTCGATGCGGGAGCGGACACGCTCGTAGTCCTTGGCGTCGCCCATGATCAGCCAGGAACCGGGTGCATCTGCCTTCGGGGCGACGACGGCGAAGTCGGGCTTCACGTCGGTCGCGCGAGTGTTCTCGAAGCCGACGAACGGGACCGCGAGCTGGTACAGCAGCGTTACATGGTTCTTGGCGGTGGCGCGGGTGTGCGCTTCGGCGAGGAGGTGCGCCGTCGTGTCGACGCTGACGTGGGCGTCGACAGTGATGACCTCGTCGGGTCGCTTCAGTCCAAGATCGCCGACGGTCCGGGTGGCGACACGGCTCGCGAAGTTCTCGTGGCGGACCAGGCGCTCGAACGTCATCGCGCGCATCCACCGTGCCTGCGGGATGCCGCCAGAGTTGTCTCGGAAGCCGACAGCCTCGGCTAGGTGGCGGCGGGTTAGTCCAGTGATTAGGGGGTCGGTACCGCGGAAACGTGAGCAGGCAGCATGGGCAGATGATGCGACAGCGCTGGACCCGCCGCCTACGGCCTTCAGAGGCACGCCACTTCGCTTTCCCCCAGAAACTACGTTTAACGGCTCTGACGTGCATCAGAACCTCTCATGACCATACCGGCGAGCGGACCGTCTAGGCAGTTGTCGCGGCATCCTGCGCGAGTCTCACCCTCGGCGAGCCTGATCCGCAGGCCAGGGGCGATTGCGTCGAGCAAGTCACGATCGGATCTCGCTCAAGACCGGCCTGGTCAATGCCGAGATCGAGAGAAGTCCGGTGAGGACGGGCACGACTACTCGGGATGGTGCAGGAAGTGCGGACCGCGAGCGACTCGGGCAGCCAGGGCACGGACCGACGCAATACCCGCCGGGACGCACCCCCTGCGGCAGCACGGGAGCTAATTGCGCTGCGGCGGGCGATTCTCACCCTCATGACCGAGCTCGCGGATGGGACCGCGGTCGAACGCCGTGTTGCCCGTCGCTTCCGCGACATTCTGGAGGCCGGCGGCGGATCACGGGCCGTCGCCCCGCCGATCGGAGAGCCGGAATTACTTGTGCCGGCGCCCCCAGCAACTCGGCCGATCGGCGGGTGTTCGTCAGGCTTCCTCCGTGACGGTCTCTTGATCCCATGCACCGATCGAGAGGGCCACGCCGGGCCACATCGCACCGTCTGGATGGACCTGTGGTCCGAACCAGCCATTGTCGCGCGCTCGAGTGCGACCCCTACGCCAGGTACGACCCCACTACCGTCCGCACGGCGGGCGGGACGTAATGCAGTAGCCCAGGAGTCGATACGAGGCGCAACGACGATGGTCTACGTGTTTCGGGGCGAGGAAGCCTTCCACACCGTCCGTGACTGTTCGGCCGGCCGCCGCAGCATCCGCGGGCGATACCTGGCTACGGAGACCTGCTCGGCGGTCACCGCTTATCGCTCCCGCCTGTCACCGTGCTCCGCGTGCACCAAAGCGCTAATCGAAGAGCTTCGCGCTGAGCTCGGCTCGGTCCCGAGTGGCGAGCGTCGGCGTCTGCCGATGCCGAGACTCCGATCGATCGCACCGGACATGCCTTCGTCGAAGACCGGCCAGCGCGGCACGCCGTTCGAGACTGCTAGCGATCCTGATCTGCCGTACGGCGCACCAACCGACGCCGACGATCTCCGCTTCTCGAATCAATCGCGCGCAGGATGGGGGATCGCATCGTACGGTCAGAATCACGACGAGTACCTGGGTGAATCGACGGACGACGACAATGACTGGCGCGGCGGAAGCCGCTACCTCGACTAGACAACAGAGTTATGAGATCAGCGGGCGACGACATGAGTGCCGACAGCTGCGTTGCAGGACTGGTTCGTCGGATCTGAGTCCGGCCGGCCACCGCGGAGCTATGAACGAGCGAGCGTTGGACGGTGCTCGACGGGAGGTTGCGCTGGCGCGGGCCGAGTCGACGTGGGCCTGGCCGTGGCGGCTTGGATGGCCCGATAAAGGGCAACGGTGCTGGCGCTAGTACCGGACGGGATATCGACTCGCGTGGCCGGCGGAAGTTGAAGTTTCGTCGCAGCGAGTTCTGGGTTGTCGGTGATCTCGTCGCGGGTGATGTCGCTGATGCGGACTTGCACGGCCCCGGATCTGGCCATCGCGGAGAAGGTGGTTGCGTTCCACTCGGCGACTCGGGCCATGCTGGCAACGGCGCCGTTCACCACCGCGGCGAGGCGACGTGTGACCGCGTCGTGAAAGCCCGTGAGTCGGATCGGTGTCTGCAGTGGCAGGAGGTCGTTGAGCAGTCGGCGCACTTCCATGACGTCTTCACGGATGCCGGGATCCGGTGCAGCGGGGGCGAGGTAGCGGTGCAGGTCGGCGCCGACGTCTTGCCACGCTCGTCCGCCGGCGCGGATCCAGTTGGTGTCGACGGGTGCCGGGGAGACGTCGACGGTGACGTCCTCGAGGCGCGGCTCGGTTCGGCTTGAGCGGGCCGTCACGTCGATGCCGTAGAGCGTGGCGGCGTGAGCGTGCACGGCGACACCCAGGCCGGCCAGGTCCCGCAGGGTGGCCATAGCGTGCTCGGGGTGGGTGCTCAGTGACCAGGCTGCGTGCCGCAGTCGTGCGAGACGGTCGGTGAGTTCGTCGATGGGTTGGCCGACGCGCACGGTGTGCTGGTTGAGCGGGATGTCCCACAGTCCGTGGCCGGGGGTTGTCGTGTCGACGAGCTGGCGGAGCTGCCTTGCGCGGCGCAAAGGTTCCTGGATTCCGGGAAGCCAGTCGTGCAGGGTCGTCCAGGGGATGCCGGCTTGGATCGCGCGGTGGCCGAGGGGTTGCTGCGCGGCGAGCTGGAGCTCGGTCAGTTCGGCGACCGTCGCTAGCGCTGACTGGCGGCGTTCGTCCTCTAGGACGAGTCGGGCGTATTCGCTACGCGGAGAAAGGTGCGGGCCGATGTGGGTCGCGAGCAGGTCCGCGGCGGCATTCAGTTTTTGGTTGGCGTCGAGCCAGGGGTGGGTGAAGTCGAAGTCGGGGTAGGGGGCCTCGATCCGGCGCGGGTTAATCGCTTGGATGGAGGTGAACACTCCTGCCGCGGTCCGGTCGATGTCGTCCGGCGCGTCGGCCTGTTCGATCAGGAGGTTCGTTCGGACGTGCTGAGGGTCGATCAGAGTCCAGGTGTGTGACCGTAGGGTGCACAGCGTGTCGTAGTAGGCGCCGATGACGTTGCGCGCGTGGTCGGGTGAGTCGAACCCGTTGATCATGAACTGCAGGAATCCGGTGTGTAGGTCGGCGGCTGCCTGGCCGACGAGGTCGCCGTAGGTCGTCACGACAGTGGCCCCAGGATGGCGGTGCGTGCCGTGTAGACCTTCCCGGCGACGCGGCGAAGACAGGCGGTCTCGGCGGGGGTGGTGCCGGCGTCGATGAGCGAGTAGGTGCGCTGCAGGATCGCGTCGGTGAGCCGGCCGAGGATTTGGCGGGCGTCGACGTGTTGGTCGGTGGGGCGAAGTGGGCCGAGGTCGACGGCGACCGCGCCGGTGGTGAGGTGTTCGCGTAGCCATTCGAGCTCGTCGCGAGCTTCGCGGATGTCCATGGCCGCGAACGTCAGGTCGAGGCTGGCGGTCAACGGGACGCTCAGGCTCAGCTTCACGGTGGCGTGGCTGGCCGCGTAGAGAAGCGACCACAGCCCTTCCCACCCGTCCGCAACATGCTCGATGAGTGCCGCGGCCGGGGTGTCCCATGTCGTGCTCATCGCTGCTGCCTTTCTCGTCGCCCTGCCCGATTCATCCACCGTGCCCCGACCCTCGTGATCGATCGGCCGGATGTGTGGATGAAGCGCGGTCACAGGAGTAAGTGCGCCCGACGGTGTGTAAGACGCGAGGTCGGTTTCGACCGGGGTCGTCGGGACGGACGAGGGCCATGACACCTCTGGCACCACCGGATTGATCACGCGAGGTTCAGATCGCGTGTTACACGTTCTCCGGCGCACTACTACGCATGAGCGACAGGGCACGGGCGTCGGCGCGGTCGACGCGATGGTGATGACGTTGCACCGGCTGACCGCCGGCGCCGGCTACCAGTACCTGCTGCGGCACACCGCGACCGGCGACTGCGATCGCGCCGGTGCGACGTCGTTGACGGCGTACTACACCGAGTCGGGGAACCCGCCTGGTCGGTGGCTCGGCTCGGGCCTGGCAGGTGTCGGGGGGGGCGAAGCGGTCGAGCTCGCAGTGGGTGCGCAGGTGGAGCAGGAGCCGATGGCTCGGTTGTTCGGTCGGGGCTGCGATCCGCTGACCGGTGGTCCGCTCGGGCGGGTCTATCCAGGCTGTGAGCCTGTCGCGATGCGTGTCGAAGCGCAGGTGCGAGCACTTCCGCCGGAGATGGACGCGGCGGAAAGGCATTCGGCGGTCGCGGTGATCACTCGGGTCGAGCTCGCGCGAGGTGCACCGAAGGCGGTGGCGGGGTTCGATCTGACCTTCACGCCGCCGAAGTCCGTCTCTGCCCTTTGGGCGGTGGCCGATGACCGCACACAGGCGACGGTTCTTGGGGCGCATCGCGCGGCCGTGGGTCAGACGTTGGCGTTTTTGGAGGACCGCGCCGTGTTCACGCGGACCGGGCATGCCGGGTGCCGCCAGGAGCGCACCCGCGGTGCGGTCGCGGTCGCATTCGACCACTGGGATTCCCGGGCGGGCGATCCGAACCTGCACACCCACCTGGTGGTCGCGAACAAGGTGCAGGGTCTTGATGGCGCGTGGCGGTCGCTGGACTCGCGGGCACTGCACCACGCGACGGTGGCGATCTCCGAGGTCTACGACGCATTGATGGCCGACGAGCTCGCCCGGCGGCTGCCCGTGCGGTGGGGGTGGCGGCACCGCGGTGAGCGGCGCAGCCCGCGCCTGGAGGTCGAGGGCATCGGCGATGCGCTGATGGGGGAGTTCTCCTCGCGTTCGACCCGGATCGATGAGGCGATGACCGACGAGGTCGCCAGGTTCGCTGGGGCCCACGGACGCACCCCGAACCGGGTCGAGATCACCAGGCTGCGCCAGACGGTGACCCGGGCGACCCGACCGGCCAAGCACGTCCGCCCGCTCGGCGAGCTTCTGTCGGCTTGGCGTCGACGAGCATCGGTTCTGACCGGCCGGTCACCGCAGGAGCTCACTGAGACGGTCCTGGCCCGCGGACGAGCGGTGCCGCTGCGCGCGGACGCGGTGCCAGCGGCCGTGATTGAGAACTTGGCCGAGGTCGTGCTGGCGGGAGTGATGGAGCGGCGCTCAACGTGGACGCGGTGGAACGTGCTGGCCGAGGCCGCCCGGGTCACCCGTGGGTTCGTCATGGCCAGCCCGAACGACCGGCTGGCGCTTCTCGACGTCGTCACAACCACGGTCTTGGCGGGAGCAAGTACGACCGCACCACCAGCGTTGTTCGTTCCGGGACCGACCTATGAGCGGCCCAATGGGTCGTCGGTGTTTGACCGTCCTGACGAGGAACGGTTCACCAATCGCCAAGTCCTGGCCGCCGAGGCCCGGCTCCTGGACTCGGCCAGCTTTCTGGACGCACCGGTGACCTCGCCTGCCGCACTTGTCGCCGCCGCTGGTGAGCATCGGACGATGCTTGCGTCGGATCAGGTCGAGGTCGTGCGGCACGTCGTGACCTCCGGGCGTCGCATGGACGTGCTCGTCGGGCCCGCGGGGTCAGGCAAGACGACCACCCTGCGCGGCGTTCGCCGAGCTTGGGAACACACCTACGGACGCGGATCGGTGATCGGGCTGGCGCCGTCGGCGGCGGCCGCGGCCGAGCTAGCTCGAGCGTTGGGGATCACGTGCGAGAACACAGCCAAATGGAACTTCGAGTCGACCGGAAAGGGCGCCCAGCGGCGCAACCTCATCCGCGCACGGCTGGCCAGTGCCCGAGCACTCGCCGCGCGACGGGGGGACATTCGAGCGGTGCGCACGATCGAGACCGCGTTGACCGGGTTGGACCGGCAGGAAGCGCGATGGGCGATGCGGTCCGGGCAACTCGTGATCGTCGACGAAGCATCCCTGGCCGGAACACTCACCCTGGACTCGATCGTCACCCAGTCGGGACTGGCCGGGGCCAAGGTGCTGCTGGTCGGTGACCACGGGCAGCTCTCCGCCGTCGAGGCCGGCGGCGCGTTCGCGCTGCTCGCCGAGCGCACCAGACCCGCCCGACTTACCTCCCTGTGGCGATTCAGCCACCCTTGGGAGGCCATGGCCAGCCTCGGGCTGCGCGACGGCGACCCCACCGTCCTAGGCGAGTACATCGAGCACGACCGGGTGCACGCCGGTGCGGCAGAAGCGATGCTCGAGGACGCCTACGCCGCCTGGGCCGCCGACATCGACGACGGCGCCGACGCGATCCTGCTCGCCCCCGACGCCCGAACCGTGGTGGCGCTGAACGCCCGCGCCCACCGAGACCGCGTCGCCGACGGGCTCGTCGCACCAGCCGGGGTGACAACTGTGGCCGGGGAACAGATAGGGCCGGGGGACCGGATCGTGACCCGCCGCAACGACCGCACCCTTCATCCCGACGGAGCTGGCCCCCACGCCTACGTGCGCAATGGGGACCTCTGGACCGTCACCCTGACCTACCCCGACGGGTCGATCTCTGCGACGCGGACGCGATCCGCCACAGGCACCGCACCTGTCTCAATCCTGCTGCCGTCGCACTACGTCGCCCACGACATCGAGCTCGGCTACGCGTCCACCACCCACCGCGCCCAGGGCACGACGGTGGACCGGGCGCATGTGCTGGCCCACCCTGGCATGGCCCGCGAGAACCTCTACGTCGCCATGTCCCGCGGGCGACACGCCAACCACGTCTACGTCGCACTCGACGCCGTCGACCCCGAGTGCGACGACCTACCTGACGTCCCGACCAGCAGCGCCGGCCACGAGGTCCTAGCCACGATCATCGCCACACCGAACGCCGAGCAGTCCGCCACCGCGCAGATCGCCACCGAGCAGAACGCAGCCGGGTCAATGCACCGCCTCGAGCCAATCCGACGCACCCTGCTCGCCGAGGCGTCCCGCACCCGGTGGACCGCAGCGTTGACCCGTGCCGGACTGGACGACCGCGCCGTGCAAGACCTGGCATCCGTCGAGGCGACTGGCCTGTTCACGACCTTGGACCGCATCGCCACCCTCACCCCGCAGACCACAACGGTCATGCGCGAGATCGTTGACGCGACTGGCGAGTACGGCACCATCGCCGAGTTGACGAGCGAGGCAACCAGGTGGCTCCGCGCCCACGCCGAGCAGCCGCGAGACGTGCCCATCACCCGGAGCAGCGAGGGCCTCGACGAAGACGGCATCTCCCTGATCACCACGATCGATGAGCTCATCGCTCAACGCGCCGCAGCTCTGACCAGCGCCGTACTCGACGACCATCCGACCTGGCTCGACCGCCTCGGACCCGAACCACGCGACCCGAACGCGCGAGCAGCCTGGCTCGCGGAGATCACCGCCACGATCACTCACCTCGACCAACAACGACCCCAACACCTGCCCACCAGTGCACGCCAGTCGTACCTCGACGCCGTGAGCCTCCTCGCGCAAGGAACGTTGATCCGATGACCCGCCCCCGACGCCGACAGACGGCGCAGAATCAGGCGTTCTTCCCCAAGCGGGTGCTCATGGCGCCGATCGGACCACCCACCCCGGTCGTCTGGTCCGCATTCACGCCAGCAGACCAGGAGCTCCTGCTCGAAGACCTCGACCTGTGGGTGACCTGGCTTGCTGAGCGCTACCGCCTCGACCACCGCGTCGTGCCTCCGTGCTGGAGCCAGCATGGGGAACTCATTGAGGAGCTGTCCGCGCTGCAGCTGGCATGGCAGGGCGCATTCTCCGCAAGTGCCGTCGCAGATGCGCCACTGAACTGGCACGAGCGCTTCGCGATCGCGCGCCAGCGGATCGTCGACTGGGTATCTCGGACGGGGTGTCGGCCTGACGCACACCGCGAGCCTTGACCCCTCTGCCCATGGTTGTGTGCGACAAGGTGGCCAGACCTGAGACCCTCGGTGGAGCGGTGTCCGCTCTTCTACTTGGCCCATGCGCATCCGTATCCACCGGCGAGGTACATCCGGATGCTCCCTAGCAGTGTGGGAGCGCCCCAGGTCGTGATTCCAGCTGGCGGTCCGGTTCAGCGCGCCTGTGCCTGTCGCGGTTTGAGCGTAAGGATCCCCCGTTTAGGTCCGGACGTTCGAAGAGGTGCGAGCTCGCTTGTGCACTTCTGGACAGTGTCCAGTGGCGAAACGAGGTCGCCCGACCGGCGCTAAGGCGAGTAATCGTTCGATCGCCGCTACGGTCCAACGGCACACAGCCAACGCGAACCCACGCCCTCAGCGGTGTAGGGACTCATCGAAGTTGTCCGCGCGGCATGGCGGTGACCTGCATGCGGACACTGAGTGAGAGGACGGTCATCGCACCTTCTTGTCCGAATCCTCGAAGATGGTTCCACGCATGGCCCCGTAGGTCAGTGGGAAACTGGCGCGGTGCGGACCTGCGCCAAGGCGTTCTACGTGGACCAAGCACAGCGCACCTCGCGTTGGCCAGCATCCACGAGAAAGTGTCGAGATGCATGGCAGATTGACCGCTGCTGAGCGTCGTACTTTGCCCGGTCGGGCTGGTCTGGCCAGGTCCGGTCAATGTACGGAACGGTTGTCCCCGATGTCAGAAGCAGGTGTCGGAAGCCCCTCGTCGCCGGCGTTGGCGGCGCGAGGGGTCTGCATCGTGGAGTGGTCCGCGGGAATGGTCAAGTCCCTTGGCGAGCCAGGTCTACGTCGTGATTGGTATGACCACGCGCCGAGTGCGGTAAATCATGACGGTGGCTTGGGCGTGAGCGGGTTGCCGTTCGAATCGAGCATGACGCGGAGGTAGAGGGCGTTGTCGGGCCTGGTGTTGCCGAGGCCGTCGGCGTCCCAGGCTGCGATCTCGTGGGCGGGTGCCTTGACGTCGACGTGCCCTGCGTTGATGTAGACCCGTCGGTCGCCGGCGAGGCGGACGACTTTGCCGCGGCCTGGATAGGGAGCGTCGGGTTCCTCGAGGGCGAGCCGGAGAAGGGCACACACGGCGCGGAGCGTTCCAACTTCGGACTGACGGACCTGAGACATGGGCGTCGACGACGCCGCGACGGGCAACCGCGGCGCGGCGTCGGCTGGAGGCGCGGGCACGGGCTGCGGGTTACTCGGCGTGGCTGCGTCGGCGGCCCCCGCCGTCAGCGCGAGCGTCGGGCGGGCAACCTCATCGCGGTCGCCGCCTCCCAGCGGTGAGACTCCGAGGCGTACCAGCTCGTCGCGGAGCGAGGCGATGACATCACGCCAGACGCCGTGGCGGGCGTAGTACTTCGAGAGGTGACCGACCATGAGGAGAGGGGTGTCGCGTCCGAGCGCGGCGACGTGGGCGCGCGCGGAGCGAAACATGCAGGCGTCGGATGCCCCGTTCGGCTTGAAGAGTTCCGGCGGCTGCGCATTCACGACGAGGGAGCCCCGCACGCAGTGTTCGACAACAAATGCGTCGAACGCCGTCGAGCCGATGATGAGGATCGCCACCGGGTCGACAGCGCGCAGGATCTCGGCAAGTACGGGTCCACTCTCGTGCGCCGCGGCACGCGTCGTGAGGTTGAGATCCGAGGAACGTCGCGAGCGCCGGAAGATGACGTTCGTAGCCGGGATGCGCCGGATGACGTCGTCGGACGAAGTCTGGAGTACCTCCACAAGCGTGTCATAGGCGCGGCCGGCGAGCTTGTACGCATTGCCGTAGCTGCGGAAGTCGACGTAGTCGTGCTCCCAATTCTCGTAGAACGACTCCGAGGCGTTCAGGTCAGTACCGTCGGTCTCTCCGCCCGGGTTAAACCCAATGACAAGAAGCGGTGCGGGGGCAATCGCCGAGTAGAAGATCTTGTAGAAGCGGCGGTCGGTGAGCCCCGACGCCGCCCGGAACTCAGTATCGAGGCGCGCCATGCGGTCGACGTCGGGCGGGTTCATGGTCTCCATCCTTGGATCATCACTGTGCGGACCGCAGCCGCGACTCAGGGTACGAGTCGCGTCCGACATCACGCTGCTCATACACCCTCCTCGCACGCAAGCCACAGCACCGTGCCGACGGCGTTCACCCCGAGGGTCTTCATCGCCCGCGCCCTGCGAGCAGCCACGCCTCTGCCGCAGCTAGCGAACTGGCGGTTGGGTTCTCATGGCGATGTCGGCGCGTAGCGTCGCAACCACATCGTCGTGGTGGCGCTGCACCTGCGCGTCGCCCCATCCTTCAAGGCGCGTGATCTCGGCCATGAGGTGGAGCTTGGGGCTCTGGGTCTCAATCGTGCTTCGGAAGTTCACGGCCTTCGCTAGCGGGAGGCTGTTGCTGAACTTCGAGTTCGTGCCGACGCTGACGAGGGCGAGGTTGCCGAGAAGGTTGAGGTTGATCGAGGACACGACCTCACCGACTTGCTGTTCGTCGGGGTGCTGGGGGTAGAAGTGCTCGATTGAGTTGCGGAAGGCGAACCGGAAACCGGGCCTTGGCTCCCGCTGGAGCAGGAGGTAGTCGAGGTAGGTGAACACGATCCGCGCTAGGCCAAAGCCGGTCGGCTCCTCTCCACTGAACGCCACATCGACTTTCTCGCGGGCGTGCCCCTGGAGGAGCTCGACGACTTGCGGTCCTGACACGGTTCCGAGTTGGCGCTCGGCCAGCAGCCGCAGGAGTTGGGTGATCCAGTGCATCGTGCGCGGCGAGGTGTAGGTGACCCGCAGCATCGACTCGAGGAGTAGAACGTCGCTCGTCGTCGAATCCTCTTCACCGTCGTCTTCGACCGCTGCTCTGACGGTTGAGAAGGAGTGGACGTAGCGGGGCGTGACTTTTCCGTTGGAGACCCCACGGATCAATTTCTGGAGCGACCAGTCACCTTCGGTGTCGCTCGCCGTGTACTGCCGCTTGACGACGAAGGCATCGAACAGGTTCCTGCACCGAAGGAGCTGGAACGCGAAGTCCTGGACCCATGCCGACTTGTCACCGCGGACGGCCTGGTCGAACCGTTTGACGAGGCGCTTGTCGTCGAGTTTGCCCTCATCCTCGCCACTATCGCGGTCGACGATCTTCAGGACGTGAAGCAGGAGCGCGGGGAACTCGATCGTCGAACGAAAGCGGACGTTGTCGTCGTCCTGGCCCGGCTCCGGCGTCCCATCTGCCGCGTAGGTCGCCAAGACCGCCTCGATCGTCAGCGACGTCCCGGTACTGCCGAGTGTCGCGTTACTGGGTTGGTCTCTCCCGCGCAACTCGACGAGCTGGTCGAACGTGGTCGGGACGAGCCAACTCCAGTCTGCCCCGAAGGCGGCTTGCCGCAGCTCGGTCCGCCCGCGGGTCAGTGACATCTGGACGTAGGAGTCCATTTCGGAACACGCGTCCCAGATCCACGCGAAGCATGCTCGCTGCGCTTCGTCTGGTAGGTGACTCATCAGGCGTGCTTTGACGATGTCGACTTGCCGGAGCTGCTGCCCGCGAGTGTTCATGATTTCGAAGTACCGGTTGAGATCGGTTCCTGCGGGCAGTGATGCCCGCACGACGGTGACCTTCGTGCGCAGGTAGTCGGCGAAGACGTCGCGGGCTGGCGCGTCACGCAGGATGGCGTGCTGGTCCATGAACTGGCGGATGACATTGAGTCCTTGGTGGATCCCCGCGTCCTCCCCGCTCGGCCCATCGGCGGCCGGCGTCGCGTGTCGTCGCGAGGACCCGACCGTGATGTGCCGCAGGGCCTCGGTTGCTCGGGGTCGCGACTCGAACCGAAGCCGCTCTTTGTGCGCGGTGTAGGTTCGCGCCTCGGTGTCGGCCAGGACCGTCAGGAGCAGATACAGCGTCGTCAGTCGCTGCTGCCCATCGATCACCTCAAAGTCGGGAGTAGTGGAGGACCCGCGCTCGGTGACGATGAGGTTGCCGAGGAAGTAGCCAGCTTCTTTCTCGTCGATCGCGTCCTGGATGTCGCTGATGAGTTGCTCGATCTGCTCGGCCTGCCACGAGTAGTTCCGCTGGTAGACCGGCACGGTGTAGATAGCACCGTCGTCGTCGAAGAGTTCACCGATGGTCCGGAGGCGCGGATCGAGCTGATCTGTTGTCGTCATGCTCCAGGGCCTCTCAGGATCGCGGCGAGCTTCGCCTCGTGGTTGTCCTGCCGTCCCGCGGCCGGCGCAGCCAGTTGGTGCACGACGCGTACCGACCCGGCGTTACGCAGCAGCACGAAGGCCGACGAAGGCTTGTATGCGCGGTTGTCGACGGACCGGAACTGCACCCGCAGCATCTGTGTGCGCAGCGAGTACGCCCACGCGAAAAGGCGGTCGCTGACCTCCGGCAGGTCGTCGTCCCCGAATTTGTTTGTGCAGTACAGCACCGCGGCGAGGTACAACTCGGCGACGTAGCGGTACCGGCCCCGTGAAGGTCGTTCTTCCAGGAGGTCTTGCTCCTCGAGCATGTCGAGGTCATAGACGGCGAAGTCGCCGCGGTCGCCATCGAACGCCTCGCGCGCCAGCCTCTTCACCTCGGCCAGCATGAAGGTGACCATCTCGAAGAACTGGCGTCCGGCCATCGGCGGCGCATCCAACTGGAACCGGCTGCGCCCCACCTGCCTGACGTCGGCGTCGGATGTTGCGGCACCCCACGCACTGAGCATCGGGATCGCCGCCTGGGCAGCGAGGTGGTATCGAGCACTCGGCGTAGAGGCGCGCCTTGGCGAGATGCCCTTCCATAGGTCGATGTCGCCCACGGTGAAGCCGGGCGCACTCTCGCCCCGCGTCCACCGCGCGATGCGATACAGGTACACCGAGAACAGCCTGGCGAGCTCGCGGTCCCCAACCGACTCCCACGCTTCCACGACCGCAGCCTTCGCCGTGGCGCTCTCCTCCCGCATCTCGCGCAGGTGGTGCGCCTTGAGCAGGTCGTGCGGTGCTAATGGCATGCCGCGGTAGTTCTGCGAGTCGAACACCCGAAAGGCTTCGTCGACGTCGTCGGTCACGATCCGAACGACCTGACACCGCAGGCGTACGAAGTCGAGGAGCTGGCTCCACTCGTCACGCAGAGGCTCGAGTCGTCTACGCAGTGCACCCCAGACACGTACGACCGGCTGATCGGCATCGCTCACGATAATGAACGGGTCGCCCTGATCGATGATCGCCAGGATCATCCGCAACGTCAGCAACCGTTGCTGGCCGTCCACCACGTCGAACCGATCGCCCGACTCGTGCAGGATCACGGCACCCAGCACGTAGGGCAGATGCCGTCGCTCAGGATCATCGAGCGCTTCGGTGATGTCGTCCACCAACCGCAACGCTGTCGCTTGTTCCCAGCTGTACGGGCGCTGGTAATGCGGAATCTGCAAGTTCTGCGCTAGCAGATCGCCTACGTTCACGGCGCTAACTCCGCGCTCCTCGATCGCCAAAGCTCACCTCCGGAGGTGGATCTGATTCGTAGCCGCAGCTCTGGTTCGAGGATGCCGCTTGCCGGCGCTCGTTATCGACCAAACCGCCACGGTATTCCTTGCCGATGGGGAGCCCGTCCGTCTCGAACTGACTACGCCCCGCATCCGGGGGCGGAACGACTGTGGCTGCCCGTGTCGCCTGCTGCGCATTCTGGACAAACGAGGTGGAGCGTCCGCCTCCGACGGTAGCGCCGTGACATAGAGCAAGTAGGACAGCGCCTCGGTGCCGCGCAGTTGTCCTCTGCCCTTCTGAGGCCGCCCTGTGCTTGTCCTGGTCGGCGTCGTCATGCAGCGCCCAGTAGTCGGGTCATGATCAGGAAGGAGAACGGCTGAAGCCTCGGGTCGAGCGGTCAGGTTCGCGTTGTACACGCCCGCGCCGGGCTTATGTCAACGACGGCTGAAACCTGAGCAGGATCGACGGGTCGTCCGGGGCAGTGTCGCGTGGAATCGACAGGGGCGTCCGGGACGAGTTCCTGAACTGGGATGCCCAGCGCAAGACGGCGGCGGCACCGGTCCGCCTACTGGGCCACATTGAGTAGTCCGCTGAAGCACCGGGACGACTTCCAGCAGTAACCTGTGGATGCTCTGTGAGGTCGGAGTGACGCAGACCGCCCAACGCCGCAGGTCCCATTACCGCCAGACGGCCGGGCATGTCACGCTCCCGAGCATGAGATCGCCTTGGTCGGTCGCGCCGATCGCCGACGAGAACTACCTCGCGCCCGGCTGGCCGGCCTCGAAGAGAAGCGGCCCGTGTTCGACGAACTCGCGACGAACACCCGAAACCTGCTCGCCCAGCGAATGTCGGAGGGAGCGGCCATCGCGAAGGCAGCTTCCCGGGGGAGGCCACGGCGAAAGAGGTTGGTGACGCGCAGCGAGATCTGAACGCGGCCAACTCGCTCAATGAGGGTGCAATCAGAGCCGTCTTGGCGTTCGAGAAACTCGGAGGCCCAGATCCGGCAAGGTATCGCCCAGCACGTCGCCGAGCGCCAAACCGACGCCAGTGTTCGCGCCGCACGATCCGCAAACGTCGCAGCCTGAGCCGTCGTCATCGCAACGCTGGGCACCGTCATCGCTGCCGCGATCAGCCGACCACCTGACGTCAACGTCGATGTACCCGCACCCCACCGTCATCGCTCCAGCTCCAGTCGTGACGGTCATCGCGCCGTTGCCGACCGTTCCGTGAAAGCCTCACGCGATTGGCGACCCTGGCTGGTCCCGGATAATGACTACTACCGACGTCGTCGCATCGAGGACTTCACGCTCAGCGGGGCTGCTGTGCGAAGCTGACTCCACTCGTGAGGTCTGGTTGTGTGTCGTACGCCGGTACAACACTGGCTGGCGCGGCCCAGTCGCCCGTGGCGTCGGGGACGCCTATGGCGCGGGCCACGGTGAGGACTTGGGTGGCGGACTCGCGCAGTCTCTCCGGGTGACCGTTGGACCAGCCGGCCAGGTACGGCAGGGAGTACTTCATCGTGTCGAGTCCGGCGCTGGCGGCGACGAGGTAGGCGATTGACTCTGCTTCGACTTCGGCTTGTCCGTGGCAATACTCGCTGCTTGCGTAGTGGGTGAATCGGTGCTCGTGGTCGGCTCGGATGTGCCCGAGCTCGTGGGCGAGGGTCTTGGCCGCCTGGGCTGGTTCGACGTCGTCTCGGACATATATCGTCCGCGAGCGATATGAGGCGTAGCCGTTGACGCCAGGCGCGCATCGGCCTCGCTTCAAGGCATAGGACTCTGCGGCGGCGAGTGTGGCGAGGTGGTCCCACAGGTGGTTGGGTGCGTCACCAGTCAGCAAGTGTGGTTCTACCTCCGGCAAGGGTGCACCGTCGGTCTGGCTGATGTCGAAGACATGGGCGACCCGGAAGCCGCGTAGCTCGCGCGTCGTGATCGACGCGCCCTCGACGGGGTTGCCGGGCATTGATGAGCTGCGCGCGCGGGTGGCGGCGGTGTCGTCGCGGGTGGATCGGTACGTGCAGGGGGCCAGGATGGCGATGCCGTGTTCGCCCTTGTTGACGTGGCGGCCCAGGGTGTTCCAGGTGCGGATGCCTGCGACTCGGGTGGCGTCGGGCCGTTGCGCTGCGATGAGCAGCACGTTGGATGGTGAGTAGGTCGGAAAGCGGGCTGCCGCAGTCAGCATGGCTCGCCATTGCTCGGAGTGGACCAGGTTGGCGACGGCTGCGACGAGCTGGTCGTGCAGCGCGGCCAGGCGTTCGTCGGATGCGGTGCGATCGGTCATGGTCAACGTCCTGAGGGTGCGGGGTGGGTTGTTCCGGCGGGGAGCAGGGCTCCTTTGCAGATGGGGTCGGACCAGCCGAGGTAGCCGTGGCCGTGCAGGTACATCGCGGACAGGCGGGCGAAGCTGATCAGGTAGACACCGCCGTGGTTTCCGGTGGCGGAGTCGAAGACCCCGTTGGCGGTGAGCAGGATCTTGCTGGGGTCGCACCCGGGGTCGGCTTGCACGACCACGGAGGCGTGACCGAACGGTCGTCCGCTGTTCCAGAACGTGAACGCGCCCAGCGGTGGGCAGGCGTCTGCGGGGTGGGCGTATCCGGTGGCGACCATCTGGGTCCAGTGCGCCTTCGCGGATGGGAATCCGGATCCCACGTACCCGTACGCGCGGCATGCGAGCCGGTCGCAGAGTTGGTGCCATCCGGAGGTGACTCCGACGTAGGCCATGGCGTTGTTCACTGCGGCGGCAACGTCGGTCGATGTGCCGGCCGGGACAGCAACCTGGCCGTCGCCGAGGTCCGGTAGGCAGCCGCGCGTGGCCGGCAGGCCGGACGATGGGGATGGCGCCGACGGGTCGGGGTTTGCGGTCTCGGGCTGGGCGCCGGAGGTGTCGTCGCCCGTCCAGGCCGTCCCGCGCTGGTCGACGTCGATGATGAACTGGGCGGTCATGGCGGGGATGCTCGGGTAGGTGCGCAGTCGGGATTCACCGGCGTTGTGGGCGATGACCAGGGCATCCAGGATGGGGATGCTCGAGGAGGCCCAGTCGGGGTGTCGAGCGCGGATTTGCCGGACGCCGTCGAGTCGGGCGCACAGGTACCGGCCGCCGACAGCGGCATGAGTCTTCGGATCTTCGATATCCGGGGTGCCGTTGTGGTCGAGGTCGGCGTCCCAGGGGTGCCCGTAGTGGGTCTGCCAGATGGCAGCGTTCATCTGTAGGAGGCCCCAAGTGCCGCCGTTGGAGTCGTTGGCGTGGGCGTCGGGGCGGAACCCTGACTCCTGGGCGATGACTGCAGCGATCCACGGCTCGGGCAGGTCGGGGCACGCGGCCTTGGTCTCGGCAATCCAGGTCCGGGCGACGGCCGGGATGGGGGCATCTTGGGCCAAGGGTCCGCCAGCGGATGTGGCGATGCAGGCATTGGCCGCGCCACCCACGGCGACGGCGGTCAGGATCGCGACAGCAGGCATGGCCAGGAAGCCGAGCGCGCCGAGTGCGAGCTTGATCATGCGGGCACCGCCGACCCGGTGGCGGTCGCGTGCTCGACGGCGCATTGGTCGGCTCGAAGGTCGTTGGCATCGCGTCGTGCGGTCCAGGCAGCCAGGTCGATGACGGTGGGTTTGGTTTGCCGCAGCAGCAGGACGCCGGTGCCGAACGGCAGGGTGCGCAGCACCGAGGCGGGCATTACCGGGACCGTGCGCACGGACGTCGAGGAGGAGTGGTCTCCGGCGCGGCCACGGCTTCGGGTTTCAGTGAGCTCATCGATCTCGCCCACGAGGCGGGCGACGTCGTCCAGGTCGCGGTACTTGGCCAGGCCGCCCAGGACGAGCTTGACGGTGGCGGCGTCCCAGATGGCGTCGGCTGCGTGTTCACCCCAGCGGGCGCGGGCCTGAGCCAAGGACTGCAAGACCGCCAGGGTCGTGATCCCGGAACCTCCGCCTTCGGCCATCAGGGAGGGCAGTGAGGGCAGCGGGGTGAGGTTGGCGATCTCGTCGAGGGCCAGCAGCAGCGGCGGGTCGAGACGTGCACCGGGGGAGCGGGCTGCCAGCGCACGGGCGGTCTCGGTGATGTCTTCGACGAACGCGGCCACCAGTGGTGCGCAGGACCCCGACGCAACAGCGGAGGCCAGTAGGTACAGCGTTCCGGACTCGTGCAGGAACGCGACGGGGTCGAAGGTCTCGCCGGGTTTGGGGTCGACCGCGGCCAGGACGTCCGGGTCGGCCAGGGCTGCGAGCGATTGGCGGACGCCGAGCCAGATGGAGTCGCGGGTGCGCGGGTCGGAGTGTATGGAGGCCTCCAGGGCATCCGCCCAGCCGTCGGCAGCGGCCGGGCTGCGGTTCAGGATGGTGATGGCGTCTTCGGCCAGGGCCGGGTTCAGCGACCACCGGTACAGATCCACGGCCCGGCGGTGATCCAGGGCGGCGGCGTGCAGTAGGCATCGCAGAGCGGTCTCGGTCTGTCCGGCCCAGAAGTCGGAGTCCGAGACGGTGCGCCCGAACCCGGCGCCGGCGGCCAGGCCGCGGGCACGGACCAACGCAGTGCGGGGGGTCTCACAGCCGCGTACGGGTGACCAGGTCAGCCCACCGGGCAGACCGGCCAGGCGTTGCGGGTCGAAGATCGCGACCGGCCCGCGGGCTCGACGTGCCCGCATCGTGACCGCGAGGGTGTCGGGGCGGGTAGAGGTCGCCACGACCGGGCCGGGGGCGTCGAGCACCCACGGGATGACGACGTGCAGGCCCTTGCCCATTCGGGGTGGCCCGACCAGCAGGGCCGAGTCTTCGACCGTGCACCACAGGTCGGCCCCGCGTAGTCGCCCGAGCCGGTAGCCGACTTCGTGGGGTCCGGCGGAGCGATCCAACGAGGGTCGGACGACGTGGGCGCGGGCCCGAAGGCTGCGATGTCCGGCCACGGTGAACACGTCACGCGGCGCTGCCATCCCGGGCAGGTCCCGAAGCGCACGAGCGCTGGTTGCGTCGGGTCGTGTGAGGCGCCGCGACGCCCACCAGATGCCTGCCGTCGCGGCTGCGATCGCGGCGATGGCCATCGCCGTCCCAGCCCAGTACGCGACAGGCCCGGGCATCTCCGATGGTTGCGGCCAGACCGAGGCAGGGTCGTGCGGGTGGGTTGCGGCGCGCAACGCGGTCAGCAGCCCGGCCTCGGGCAAGTCGCGCGCGGTCAGGGCGCACGCGAGCGCTGCACCGCACCACAGCACGCCGGCGAATATCAGAACGGCTGCCCCGGCGGTGAAGGCCCATGTCGTCATGTCGGGTGCACCGGTGGGGCCGGGTCGTGGTCGGTGTGAGCTGTTCATCGGGAGACCGCGTCGATCTGTGGGGCAGGCTGGAGCGGAATGGCGGCGGTGTGGGCCGGTTGGATCGGCATGGCCGTGGCGGTGCGGGTCAGAGCTCCGGTGAGCAGGTGGCCGGTGTCGACGAGGTCGCTGACCAGGACGCCGGGGTTGTTCGCACCGGCGAACAGCTGGGCGGCACCGGCGTCGGCGAGGTGGCGTACCTGGTCGCCGGCGACGGCCTGGATCGCTGGTCCGAGCTGCCTGGACCAGCCCTCGTCGACGGCGGCGCGCAGGTCGTGCAGGCCGGGGACGGGCTGTTCGTGATGGGCGTGGACGCGGGTCGCCCAGGCGATCGTCACGACGTCGACGTGTTGCCCGAGCTCGACCTGGTCGAGCAGGGTGCCGTAGACGAGGCGCCATCCAGGGTCGGTGATCCGAGTCGGCGGCAGCCACTCGGCGACCGCCGGCGCCCGGTCAGGTTGAGCGATCAGGGCCCCGATCAGTGCGGTGACGTTGCGACGTTCGCTGGCGGCGTCGCGTCCGGGGTGGGCGCTCAGATACTTGTCGGCACCCGATCGGGCCTCGGTCGTCGGCAGTGAGGCTCGCAGGGCGAGAGGGACGACGACCTCGTCGTGCGGTTGGCCCGTGGCTTTGGCCCAGCGTGCGTCGGCGCAGTCCAGGGCGGCCTCCACGATGGCGCAGGTGGCGGTGATCGGGCGGGACATCCGGTCGGCGGCGCACTGGACGGCGGCCGCCCGCAACAGGACACTCGTGCCGGCGATCTCGCGGCGCAGGCCACCGTCGGCAACCATGCGCGCGTAGGTGACCGCATCGGGGTTGGGTGGGGTGACATGCAGCAGGTCCGCCAGTCGCGGCAGATTCGCTCGTCGGACCCCGAGGCGTTCCACGAGCGCGTCCGCCAGGTGGTGGGGGTCGATCGATTGGCGGGCGACTCGGCGCTCGAGCAAGGCGGTGAAGACCTGGGCGTGCCAGGTGTCGGCGAAGTCGCTGGCCCGCAACCAACGCTGGATCTCCGCCAGGGCGTTCGGGTGCAGCAGGAGCGCGCCGAGTGTGGCTTGCTCGGCGAGCCGCTGAATGTCGTCGTTCACCCGGACCACCCGCCCAGCTGGTTGGTGTCGTCTCGCATGGCGGCGTCCGTGTCGACCACCTGCGCTTCGAGGGGGTGCAGGAGGTGGTGCACCACGTGGGTGCGGCGCGGCATCTTCCACAACCCGGTGCCCCGCGGCAGGACTGGGAGCAGGTCCTGCTCCGGTCTGGTCAGCCCGAGCAGAGCTGCGGTGCCGGCCAACTGGTCGGCCTCCTGGCGGTAGATCACGCGGGTCGAGCAGTCGGCCAACAACCCCTCGGCCAAGGCGCGGGCCTCCGAGCCGCGATGCCCGATGGCGTCCAGGTCGGACAACCGGTGCAACACCATGAGGTTGGCGATGCCGTGCGCGCGCGACAGCTTCCACTGCGACTGCATGCGCCGCACCAAAGGAACGTGCCGCAAGACGCGCCAGGCCTCGTCGTAGACGACCCACCGCGGCAGGGTGCTCCCTGCGAGTGCGCCCTCGAGCCAGGCTGACCCGCACGTCATGGCCAGCGCGAGGGCGTCCTCGTCGGACCCCAACAGGGACAGATCGAGCACGACCATCGGTGCGCTCGGATTCAGCCGTTCGGTAGTCGGCCCGTCGAACAGGCCGGCCAGGTCGCCACGGACCAGGCGCCGCAGCCCATGGCTGATCTCACGGCCGTCGTCGGCTCGGTCATCGACCCGGACATGGTCGTCGTGCGAGGCCCGCACGTCCGGAGTCACCAGGGCCTCGAGCACGTCGGCGAGCGTCGGTGCGGGCCGCTGACGTTCGGCCATAGACAAGGCGGCGTCCAGCGCACCGTGTTCGGCGGCGCCGAGCTCGTGATGCAGCGTCAACGCCGCCACCGCAGCCAGCAGACGGACCCGAGGACCGTGTGGTTCCGTGCCGGCGGTGACGTCCAACGGGTTCAGCCGGGTGGTCTGGCCGGGCCCGAGTCGCAGCACGGTGCCGCCAACAGCCTGCGCGACCGGTGCCCACTCGCCCTTCGGGTCGCCCGGCACGTACACGGTGCGCCCTGCCCTGATCGAACGCATCGCGATCGACTTGGCCAGCGAGGACTTGCCCTGCCCGATGACCCCCGCCAGCAGCACGTTCGGGTTGGTCAGCTCCCCGGACCCGTACAGCGCCCACGGGTCGAAGCAGAACGGCGCACCCGTCAGCGCATCCAACCCGACCGGCACCCCCAGGTCGCACGGCCCGGCCGTCAGGAACGGGTACGCGCCAGCGAGCGTCGCCGAAGACGCCCGGTGCGCCGGTAGCCGCAGCCGAGGCCCGGCCAGATAGCGCCCCGGGCGGGTGCGCAGCCGGGTGTCGACGCCGCCCTTCACAGGACACCTCGCGCGAGTGGGATCATCGCCGCCAGGTGCGCATGGCCTTGCTGGCCGACCAGGCGTCGCACATCGCACATCGCCTGCGCCGCGGCGCTCTCCATCGCCGACGTCCGCTCGTCCAGGGTCGCGACGTCGGGGGCGGAGACCGTGATCAGGCCGGTGAACCGCAGGTCACCGTGCCCGGCGACCAGCTCGGATTCGCGCCGGTCCAGATCCGCGACTTCGGCCCGGGTCGCCTCGGACTCGATCTGCCCGATCCGTGCGCGTTGCGCTGCATCGGCCACATGCTCGGCCTTGGCCCGTCGGATCTCCCGCAACGCCTTGCCAGTCCCCACCGGCTCGGCGATCACGGTCAGCGTCCGCGCGCTGGCCTCACCCAGCAGCAGAGGCTGCAGGAACGCGGGGTGCACCTCCTGGCGTGGCCACTCCGCAATCCAGTAGGTCGCGTGCACGGCGGTGTCGGTGTGCAACCGCGACCACTGCTCACGGATCCCGACCGGCCCCACCAACCCGCTGGCGCAAGTGAAGTCCGCGCGACCGGCGGCATCGGGGTCGTACGCGGACCGCACCACGCCCGCTAGGTCGGTCCGGTCGAGCCAGCCATCCGTCGCAACGCCGGCGGCAGCTAGCGACGCCGCGACCGACTCGAGCTGCCTTGCGACCACCGCGACATCGGCGTCCGAAAGGCGGCGGCGAGTGTGCGGCAGGCGAACGGCTACGGCGAGCAGGGTGTCGCGGACATGCGGACGCCAGAACCCGGCGTCGAGGATGCCCGCGAGTGCAGTGGCGAGTTCGCCGGTCGGTGCACCGCAGTGCTGGCGCCACCACGCCCGCGCCGGAGCCAGCCCGCCCGGTGTCGTGCGCACCAGCAACTGCACCCGCACGAGCGACGGCTGCTCGCACACCCCAGCTAGAACTCGACCCCACCCGGCGACCTTGTGCTCCTGCGACCCCGAGTCGTCCAGCACAAATCCCGAGCCGAACGTCCGCACGACAGCGGTGACCGTCCCGGCCCGGCGGTCGACCATCAGCACGCTACCCAGGCCCTCGCACACCACCAGATCCACCGGGTTCGCCATGCCCGGCAGCCGCAGCCGTTCCCGCGGGCTCCTGGGCGAGGCGACCGCGGTCGTGGCACTGATGAGTTGGCGCACCCTCCACTGCGCCAGGAGCGGCACCCAGCTCGCCACCGAACGACCACCGAAGCTCACGGTGCCCGCGATGAGCAGGAGGACCCACACGGGGGCGGCCGCCAGCAGTCCGTCCGCACCTGCCGAGTAGACGGCGGCGACCGCGACGACGGCGGCGCCCGATACCAGGGTGAGCTGTGCGGCGGTCAGGCCAAGCAGCACGCCGCGACGCTCCAATCGGCCGAACCGTGCCGTCGGACCGTTCGCGTCGATCGGCGCGCTCACGTGACCTCACCACCCGGTGTCGCTCGACCGGGGCCCGGCACCCGAGGCGGCAACGGGCTCGGTGGCCGTGAGGCCCCGGACGCGGCCTTAGCGGTGGTCGCGGACCGCGCGGCGGCCCCGACGCCGCCGGTCACGCTGGTCATCACGGCCTGTTGGGCGGCGTAGCGGGTCGTGTTCGCCGAGCTGCGAGCGACCTTGCTCAGTGGGTTCGCCGCCACGTTGGCGTGCATTATCCCGGCGGCTTCCATCCCGGACCAGTGCACAAACCGCCATGTCAGCCACGGCGCCCAGACCGCGATCGCCAGCAGCAAGATTCCGATCAGCGCATCCGAGAGTCCAGCCACACCCGAAGCGCGCGTCGTCGATGCCGGCTCTCCGGGAGTGGTCGGGCCGATACCGGTGAACGCCGACGCGCCGACGACGAACGCGACGACGATCACGATCTTGGAGAACACCAAGGCGGCGACGATCTCGATCCACCGCCGCGTCCAGACCCGAGTCTGGTCCCACGCCGATCCGGCGAACGCGATCGGCGCGAACACCGCCACCAGCACGAGGGCCGCCTTGCGGAACAGCAGCACGCCCCACATCAAGACGAACCCGAGCATGAGCGCGAGCCCGATCAGGATTTGCAGGGCCGGTGAGATCGACGCGAGCGCCGAGAACTCGAAGAACTGCGCCGCGGCGGCCGTCACCGTCAGTCCGGCCGCCGTCGCGATGTACTCGCAGATCCCATCAACCGCGGTCAACGCGAGCTGCGTGCCGCCCAACGCCAGCGCTGCACCGAGCATTGCCTTGCCGACCCCGAGCACCCCGCGCAGCAGCCCGCCCGGCTCCCGGCGTAGCACCGAGGTCAGCACCTGGACCACAAACAGACCCACCACGACCGGCAGCGCAATCGCCGCGATGACCGCCACATTGCTGCGGAACCAACCGACACCCAAGTCCACCGACGTGCTCGAGTCCAGCGCAGCCAGGGACAACTGACCGACCTGCTCTGCGCCGGCCAAGAATGCGGAACCGAGCCCCCCGAGCATGTAGTCCGACGCCGCGCCCTGAACCGAGCCGGCGGTCTCGCATGCGATGGCCACTGGGCCGAGGCAGGCATCGAGCGTGGCGACCGGCATCTCAGATCGACCCGCCGAGCCCAGAGAAGAACGCCACGATCGCGTTCGCTCCACCAATCAGCAGTGCGCCGCCTGCCGCCACCAGAACGCCCGTCTTACCGCCCGACGCGGCGCCGTAGTTGCCCTGCTGGCGGCCCACGGCCCACACGATGACCGAGATCACGAGGCCGGCGACGCACGCCACTAGACCCCACGTCAGCAGGGCCCCGACGATCTGCTTGATCACAGCTAGTCCCGGCAGGCCGTCCTGATTCGCGGTGATGCCCGGATCTTCGGAGATGAGCCGACTCAACTCGACGGCATGACGCATGGCGACCTCCGAACTCCGTTTGCGTCGACGATGTGCCGACGGCTTCGGGAGTAGGTGCGCCAGGAAGTGCGTAACACGCGAGCACAACTAGGAACTCGGTGCGAACGGGAACCGATGCGCCGGCCAGTGATCCCGGATGGTGTTCCGGCGGCATTGTCGCGGCAGGCAAGCGACCCACGGACCACTGTCGTGGAGTTGCGCGGGGTTTGCTCGCACCGCGCCGCCGGGAGCTACCGGCGGCGCGGTGCGAGCCTCGCCGCACACCGCCGATCCGGCTTACCTCCTGCCACCCTGTCCGGGTAGGCCACCTGACACGGTACGGATGGACGTCGAGCCACGCTCAGGACGCGGGCCACCGCGAAAGGTCGGTGCAGCCGGTGAGGGAGCCGGCGGTGGTGCCTGAACGGGCGGGCGCCGCTGACGGATGGACGAGATGACGGCGAGCTCCTGGTGTGTGACACGAACACCGGTGAGCTGCTCGAACTGGTCCACCGCCACGGTCCAGGGCACACCGGTGCCGAGGATCCGGCGCGCGATGAGACCACCGGGTTCTCCGCGCTCCGAAGCGCGCTTCTCAAGTTCGAGCATCCGCTCCTTGTCCGCGCGGGCTTTCCCCTTGCGGGGCGCCTTGGGGTCGGTGGCTGCAGCAGCGTTGGTGCCTCGCTCGTCAACCTCGTGGCTCGAGGACGGCTCGGTTTGCGGGATGCTCGCGGCTTTGCGGCGAGCGCTGCGCGCGCTCGGCCGCTGTGGATCGACCTGCGGTTGCTTGGGTGGGGTGGGCGGCACGATCTCGGCTGGTTTGGGACTGGTGCCCGACCATTCGCACTGCTGCCCGGTCTTGCGAACCACGTGCCTCACGAGTGTCCCCGCGCTCAAAGCCACGATGCGGCCGCACCCCAGGCAGCGGCCCTGGGTGCCGGCCGGGCGACGCCCGGGTTTGCCCATACCCTGATCATCAGCCTTGGCCGGGGTCATGCTCAAGAACCGCGTTTGCTCGAGGGACGTCGCAAGCGTCCATGCGCGCCGACTGACTCCCGTAAGTCGCGCGCGCTTTGCAGTCGGCGCTCCGAGCTGCACGATGCCCACGTCGGTCCCGCTCATGTGTTGGCGTTCGGTGCCGATCTACAGAGTGTCGGTACCGGCCCGCAACACACGACCGCGCCGCCAGCGACTCCGTCGAGGTCGGCAAGCGTCCGGCCCGGCAGAAGGGACCCATGATGTCTAAGTCGACTCTTCGTGTGAGAGAACAGAGCATTGCAGTCTTCGGCGGCAGCGGTAGCGGCAAAACCGTTCTGGTCTCGTCGTTCTTCGGGGCAACGCAAGAGCCAGCGTTCGACAAGGACAGCCTCTTCGATCTCATCGCCGATGACACCAGCCAGGGCAACCATCTTCGCCAGAACTATCTGGGTATGAAGAAGAGCGCACTCGCGCCGGAGCCGACGCGGTTTGCAGCGACGTCCTATACCTTCAACGTGAAATTGAAGGCGGGCGACGACGCCAGGGCGGCGAAAGGTCGACAGTTTGACGAGTTGCGGCTGGTGTGGCACGACTACCCAGGCGAGTGGTTCGACGAGGAACCCAGCAGCCTTTCTGAAGCTGCGCGTCGCCTCGAGGCTTTCCGAAACCTGCTGCGGTCCGATGTCGCAGTCATCCTTGTTGATGGCCAGAAACTTCTGGATTACGCAGGCGAGGAGGAGAAGTACCTGAAGTCGATGCTCTGGAATCTGCGGGACGGCATTCGGAGACTGAAAGGCCGCCTTCTTGACGGCGGCGAGCCACTCGTTGAATTCCCACGGATCTGGATTCTCGCGCTCTCTAAGGCCGATCTGCACCCTGACCTCGACGCCCGAGGGTTTCAGGACCTCGTTGTCGAGAAGGCCGCCGGCGATATCAGTTCGCTACACGCCGAGCTCAAGACTATGGTCAAGCTCCCCGAGGCGCTTTCACTCGGTGAGGACTTCATGCTGCTCTCCTCCGCCAAGTTCGAGCCCGGCAGGATCGAGGTGAGCGAACGGAAGGGCGTCGACCTCCTCCTGCCCGTGGCGTGCATCCTGCCACTTGAGCGGCTTGTCCAGTGGGCTGGGAGGTTCGAGATCCCCCGGAAGTTGCTGGACAAGCTTGTGGACAATGCCGATGTCATTGGGCGCGTCCTCGTCGGTGCGGGACTCTGGATTCGGAGGATCCCTGTCGTTGGCCCATTCCTGGCACTCGCCCTGCCATTCATCGCAGAGGGGATCAAGGACGGCGCGCCAGCTGTTAAGGAGAGGAACCGACAGGCGAGGTTGAGCCACGACTACCTCACGGCTGTACTGACTCAGTTCAAGATGGACCTCGACCAGGGTGTGAAGGACGGACTTCTCGTCAAGAGCCGCAAGTGAACCTCATCTGGGCTACACGTGGGCGGATCTGGGGCTTTCGATTCCTCCTCGACGGCGGATGCGCCGACCCCCTGCCGACATACGACAGCGCGTTCGCGGGCACAGAGGGTGAACGGAGCGTTTTCCGACAGACCGGGTCACTTGTAGCCGTCCGATTCGCCGATCCGGACAATCGCCGCGACAACTCTGGCCGCCTCATCCCGCACGACCTCGTTGTGCTCGCACCACTGGCACGGGACATCCAAACGGTCGAGGACGCGCAGGGGTTCCTCTGGCCGCTCCTTGCGAATGGGTTCGCGCAGTTGTGGGAACGAGCACGGCCCCCCTCACCGATGGACGTTCAGCGCGCCCTTCGACGGAATCCTGGGGCGGTGTCACGATGACGTTCACTGGTTCACCGAGTGGTGATCGCGACTCGCTGACCCCGCACGACAGTCCACCTGCGTCATCGCCCCGCCCCAAGGCTCAACTCTCGCTTCGCAATGCCGATTCTTCGTACAGTGGCGGCGGTGCAAGTCCAGGCGCGCGGACCACGGACCGATGCTGCAGATGAACGCGAGGTGCACGAACATGTCGGGGCTTCTGTCCAGAATCCCACTCAAGATGCTGAAGCCCTTTGCCGCAGGGTTGGCCTACGTCGCGATGATGGCTGTCGCGTTCGGCGCTATCGCCGTGGGGGCGTCTTCGGAGGTGGAGGACACGACGACGTCAGGTCACCTGTGGTGGAAGAAGACCACGGAGAACGTCCATGCCGATACCGAGCGACTGACGGGCGTGCTCGTCGGGATCGGCCTGCTCGCCGTGGCCGTCCTGTGCGCCGGTCTCGCCCTGAAGCTGATCACGATGCAGGGTGGCCTGAAGAAGTACCCCCCGATCCTCGTGGGTGTTGAGTCGATGAGGATCCAGAAGATCGCGGACATCACCGGCGCCCGCACGGCGAAGGTCTATCGGGACCTCGAATCCTTGATCAACTCGGGAACTATCAAGGACTTCTACATCGACTATGAGTCAGAACAGGTCTTCAGTACGAGGTATATCCCCAAGCGCTCACACAAGACGGTTGTCACGTGTTCTGGCTGCGGTGGCAACAACGAGTTGATCGTCGGCATCACGAAGCACTGCAGTTTCTGCGGGGAACCGTTGGTCCTGAACGCTCGGTGACCAAGACTGGCAAACTCAAGGGGCGGACAGCGACTCGCGACCGGACTCCACCATGAATGATCGAAGGTAGGGACCAGATGGGACTGATCAGCGCGGCCGCCGCGGCCGTCGGCGGCACACTCGCAGATCAGTGGGTCGACTTCTTCACCGCGCCCGCCTTCGACGAGCAGACCTTGGTTGCCCCCGGGATCTTCCGAGAGCGCAACAACGGTCGAGGGTCGAACACGCGTGGATCGACGAACATCGTGACTGACGGCTCGCGTGTCGCGGTCCCTGAGAACACCGCCGTGATCATCACCGATGGTGGCGGCATCGTGAGTGTGTCGACGGAGCCTGGATACTTCGTGTTCCGCAACGACGGGCAGCCGTCGCTCTTCACCGGCTCGGGGCTGTCCAAGTCCCTCATCGCCCAGTCGTGGGAGCGGTTCAAGTTTGGTGGACAGCCCGGCCAGCAACAGCTCGTCTACTACGTCAACCTGCGCGAGCTCCGGAATCAGAAGTTTGGTACGCCGGGCCCGCTGCCATACAAAGACTTCTCCCTCGTCTCCCCGGGATCCGCACAAGCGCCGGTCCTGCGCCTCAAGGCCCGCGGCCAGTACACCATCCGGATCGTCGATCCGATCCGCTTCTTCCGCAACTTCCTGCCGGCGAACGTCCGGTCATACACGCTGGCTGACAACGCAGCGGCCGCCCAACTGACCCAAGAGTTCATCACTGCGTTCCAAGCTGCGCTGCAATCGTTGTCACGGACGACCGAGATTGCGTCGCTCCAATCGCACGGCCCGGAGCTTGCGGCCGCCCTGAGGAGCGAGGGCGGTCCGGACGGCTCGTGGATCCAGCGGTTCGGCCTCGAGGTCGTTGGGGTAAGCATCGCGGCCATCGAGTACGACCAGGCGTCGCGTGAACTCATGGACAAGTACAACAAGGGACTGCTGCTCGGCGGTGGCATCGGAAACTCCTACGCCCAAGCCACAGTCGCCGATTCGGCCATGGCAATGGCCGAGGGCGGCGGAGGGGCCACAGGGATGATGGGCTTGGCCATGGGCCTGGGCGCCATGGGCGGAACCATCTCGGGACTCACGCAGCCGACGGCTCCGGCGGCACCAACAGCCGACCCCGTAGCTGTGCTGAGCCAGCTCAAGACGATGTTGGACCAGGGGCTCATCACCCAAGAGCAGTATGCGGCGAAGCAGCAAGAAGTACTCGGCAGGATGTGAAGTCACCGATCGCGGCCGTGAGGGGGCGTAAGGCCCGCGCGGACGCTCGGGAGGCGACAAGGCCCCACGACAGCGTTTCCACTGGTCACGGGCCTCTCTTGTCTGAGTCGCCTTAGACAATCGAACTCGTGACCTTCTCATTCGAGTGAGATGCGCCGACAGAAACCGCTGGTTGGATACCACCGTCACAGGTCGAGGTCCGGGTCCAGTGCCTCGAGTCGCACTTGGAACCTGTGGCGAAGCCGCTGGTACTCAGTCTCATCGCCGCGTGCTGCGGCGGCGGCCAGCGCGTCGTGTTGCAGGAGGGCCGAGTGCGGCTCCACATCGAGGCCGTGGGCTGCGACTTGGATGGCGTCCGCGTAGCGGCCGGCTTCGTGGTGGGTGCGGGCCAGGAGGTGGGCGGCGTCCGTGATGGCGCTGATCATGTTCTGGATGTCGCTCTCGGCCCAAGCGTAGTTTGCGTCGTCGATGCCGAAGAAGGGTCGATTTCGTACGAGTTCTAGGGCGGAGGTGAGATTCTCCACCCGCTCGTCCTCGGACTCCAACGCCGCTTCGGTCAGGGTCTGGAAGATTGCCCAGTCGGTGACGACGTCATCGGTGACCCTCAGTGGTTCTCCGCGTCGGATGGGGGGCAGGGCGTCGTCGCCGATGAGTTGTCGGGTGCGGTAGACGAAGGTGTTGCGGGTGCCGGTGACTTCGCGTTTGCCGGGCCAGAAGATTTCGTCGAGTTCGTGCCCGCTCGCGGAGCGTCGTAGGGCGAGGTAGACGAGCAGTTCAGTGGCGCGTTGTGGTGGCGTCGAGTTTGGTTTGGTTAGACCGTCGATCTGGATAGGGCCGAGGACGTTGACGCGGATCCGTCCCTCGTGGGCTCCACGAACCGCCGCTCGAGTCTGTGTCGCGGTGCGCATGGTCTGTGCGATCTGTTTGGCGCTGGTCGAGTGTTGGGCCGACGAGTCCTGGTTCTGGATTGAGCCCAGTGGTGCGACGACCGGTGGTTGGGCGGTCTGCAGGAGGGATTTCACGTGCTCGAGGTCAGCCTCGCTGAGTCGTTGCGCCTGGACGGCGAGGTCGAGGGAGTCGAGTGTAGTTGCGCCGTCCGGGCTGACAGTGAGCGTCCATCCCTCAGCCGGTTCACGCGTGATCAGGACGGACCCGGTCCAGGGTTCGCAAGGTGGCGCGGTGCTCGGTGAGCGTTCGAGGTAGACGACCGGGAGCCAGGTGTCCTCGAGGATGCGATCGGAGCGGGCTTCGAGAGTGTCGGCCAGTCCGGCGTCATCAAGGGCCTGGGCGATCGCGTGGGTGCGGACGGTTCGTGGGCGAGTGTGGTCGGGTGCGCTGTGCATGCGGGCGGGTTCGAAGGCCTCGGCGATGTCGGCGAAGGATCCGTCGGCGACAAGGGCGATGCGCCCTGTCAGGTCACTCGTCACGACTTCGACGGCCAGGGCGCGCAGTACGTCGTCTGCCGCATGGTCGTTGCCCACGATGCAGAGGGTGCCGGCGGCTTCCAGGTTGAGCAGGACGGTGGCGTCGGCGGTGTGGCCCAGGGGGACGAGTGCGGGGTACGGCTCGGAGCGACCGAGGTCCTCGATCAGTTCGTCGGCGGTGAGGTCGCTCGTCGCGGCCGTCCACCGGTCGCGATCCCCGGTGAAGGGCGGCACGGGCTCGGTGTGGTCGTCCAGCAGGTGCAGGGTGAGTGTTTGCTCGTCGAGGCTGACGGCTGCGATCCGGGGCAGGTCGCGTTCGGCGGTGTAGCAGCGGGTGTCGATGTTCTGCAGCGCGTTCTTGAGCTGGGTCGCGGTCAGGGGTGTGGCCGCCCGACGTAGTTCTCGCTCGACGGCGGCGGCTTCTGTGCCGGACTCGGGCATGGGGATCGATTCGCCGACGCGTCGTGCGCGGTGTTGCAGGTGGCGGCGGCGACTGAGCTCACCGACCACACCCGCGGCCGCCAGAGCGGTCAGACCGACGAACAGCGGTGCGTGGCTCCCGATGTCCGTAGTACTGCCGTCGGCGCTCGAGGCTGAGGCCGCCTCGGAAGCGGGCTGCGTACGCGGGGAGGCGCTGGGCGGGGCTGCTGCCGGTTCCGCGATGTCGCTGGTCGGTCGTTGCGTGGGTGTTGCGTGTTGCGGAGCAGGGACGGGTTCTGGCTGTGCGACATCGAGAGCGGGGGGTTCGAGAACGGTGGTGTCGTTCGTCGGCAGGTCGAGTCGCCACCCGGGGTCGAGCACATTCGGGTTGGTGAGCGCGGAGCCGTCGGGCTGGGGCTGGCCAGCGTTGATGGCGTAGATCTCGGTGTAGCGCGCGCCGTCGCCCAGGTGTTCGTCGGCGAGCTTCCACAGGCTGTCGCCGGGTTCGACCACGACCTCATCGGGAGGTTCCGGCGAGAGCGCGCTGGGATCTGAGGGCGTGGAGGAGGGTGCGAGGTCGGTGGCGTCTGCGGGGAGCAGAAGGGTCCAGCCGGGGTAGATCCAGTGGGAGTCGTTCAGGGCGCGCCCGTCGGGTTGGGTCCGGCCGAGGTTCAGGGTGCTGATCTCGCTAAACCGGGCGCCGTCGCCCAAGTGCTGCTCGGCGATGTCCCACAACGTGTCGCCGCGTTGGACGAGCGTGGTGGGCAGCGGCGGTGCTGTGGTGGGTGCGGTCAGCGGTGTGGGTGCCGGTGGGGCGGCGTGGCGTGCAGCCGGCGCCGCGGCGGCTGGAGGGTCGGAGGCTGCGGGCGTGGCCGTGACGGATGCCGCCGCTGCGGGAGTCGGGTTGGCGACGGTGGAGGACACCGCGAGCAGGATCCCTGCCGAGGCGACGAGCCGGGCGGCCGCCCACTGTGCTGACCCCAGCAGTGGGATTGATGGTGTGGAGACGCGACGCAGCCCGGCGACGACCTCGACCACGACGCTGGTGGTGAAGGCCGCCCACGCGACCCATCCGATCAGCGCGAGTGTGGCGAGCAGCAGCGAACCGTCATCGGGTGAGGACAGGACCGTCCCGATCTGGTTCCACTTCGGAAGGTCGTCGGGCAGGTACATCGGCGCCAACGCGACCATTGCCACCGGTGCGCCGACGCCGAACGCGAGCAGCGCGAGCAAAGCAGCGAGCGCGTGTATGACCTCAGTGCTGCGGTGAGTGCGGTGCAGGGTCGTTGTCATGTGCCACCTCCGGTGATGCCTTCGACGAGGTTCGCTTCGGCGTGCCCGGTGACCGTCAGGGCGCTGATGCCGATCAGGGACAGGAACGCGGTGGGTTGGGTGTCGGTGACGTCGACCTCGAGTCGGGTGCGGTCGTCGCTGATCGTGACGGTGCCGGTATGCCCGGCCTGGCGCAGGTAGGAGGTGGCTGCCACAACGGCCGTGCTGCGGTCGACGCGGGTGCCGGAGCCGGCGATGCCGCCTGGCACATCGAGGGCTTGACCACCGGCTCGCGCGGCTTCTGCGGCGACCGCATCTGCGCGTTGAGTGGCGCGCAGTTTGGCCCCGCCGTCGGCGACAAGTCCGACCAGCAGCAGGAGCCCGAGCACGCTGATAGCGAGAAAGACCGTGACCGAGCCAGCCTCCGGGTCTTTCGCGGCGGCGGTGCGCAGGTGGCGCGTGTGCGTGGTCATCGGGTGCGGTACCTGTCCAGCGGTGAGGTTGCGTGGGCGGTGATCGTGCGGACGCCGGGCAGGCCGGGGATGGCCAGGTCGGCCATGCTCACGGTGCAGGTCACGGTGGCCGTAACAGTCCCGTCTTGTCCGACGCGTGCGGAGAATCCGGCGGTGTCGATGGTGACGGTGGTGGCCGCGCAGGACGTCGTGGCGAGTTCGCGGGCCGCGGCAGTTTGCGCGGCGGTGCGGGCTGCGTTGGGGGTGCGGGCCAGTGAAGCGTCCCTGGCGGCGGAGCGGGCGGCTTGCTCGACGGCGCTGGCGGAGGTCTGGACGCGTCCAGCCAGCACGAGGGCGCCGAGCAGCAGGATCAGTGCGGGGGTCAAGATGGCCAGCTCGACGGTGATGGACCCGCGATCGCCGCCGGGGCGCAGTCGCGTTCTCATGGGGCCTCCGTGGTGGTAAACCGTTCGAGCGGCCCGTCGGCGGACTGGGAGATCTCGATGCCCGGTGCACCGGGCAGGACGGACAGGGAGCGCCCGGTGACGACGACTTGCACGGTCTGGGGATCGGGTGTGGTGGCGACGACGGTGGTGCCGGTGAGGGTGTCGGCACCGTGGTCGCGGACGAACGCGAGCGCGGTGTCGTGGCCGGCTTGCGGGCTCGACCCGTAGGCGCGGGCCACGGCGACGCCTTCCTGGGCTGCGGCCAGGGCCAAGGAGCGGGCGTGGAACCACAGGCCGTACTGCACGAGTGCGGTCACCACGAGAAGCAGGGCCGGGAAGAGGATGACCAACTCGATGCTGGCCGACCCGTCCTCCCGCCGGTGCGGGGTGGGCATGGTCAGGTGATCTGGTCGACGCGGCGCTGGACGGCGGCCGCGATGGCCACGACGAGGACCCCGGCGACCCCGATCAGTCCCAGGATGATGATGACGAGCTCAAGGGTGGAGGCCCCGACCTCGTCGTGCACACGCTCGCGGATGCGGTGACGGGCGGTGATCAGGTAGCTGTTCAGGATGGCCAGGATCACGAGGGTGTTCATGGCGAGTGCTCCCTTCGCGTGTTGGGTTTCAGCTGAGCAGGATCCGCACGAAGGCGGGGTAGCCGAGCAGGGCCATGAAGCACAGGCCGAGCAGGGAGACGGGGACGACCATGTGTTCGGAGGAGGCGTTCGCCCTGGCAGTTGAGGTGGCGAGCAGCTGGGTGCGTAGCGACGCGGCTCGGGCGCGCAGCGTGGCGTAGATCGCGGCGCCGTCGTGGCCGGCGATGCGCATGATGTCGGCCAGGTCCCCAAGCTCGGTGACTCCGGTGGATGCGGCCAGGTCGGACAGACCGGTCCAGGAGGGTTGTCCGGCGAGCTCGGCGTGTAGGAGGGCGTCGCGGATTCGGGCGAACTCAGCCGATCCTCCGATTGCTGCGGCCCGGTCGAGGGCTTCGGTTGGTCCGGCGTCGGCGAGGCGTTCCATCGCGACCAGCTCAAGGAACACGCACGTCGCAGCGCGCATCGACGCCCGAGCTGCGCTTGCCTGGGTGCGCAGCGTCAAGTCCGGCAGCCAGAAGAACATCGCGCCCAGGACGAGCCCGGCCACGGTGGGGATGGCGAACGGGAGCGGGACGCCAGCGACGAGCATGAGGGCGGACATCAGGGCGGGGAACGTGAGCCCGAGCAGGCCGTAGCCGATTTTGCGGGCTGCCAGGTCTTCGGGCTGCTGGTCGAGCATGTGCAGGTCCGCGGCGTATCGGCGCAAGCCGAAGCTGCTGACAGCCTGAGGCAGCACGGATCTCCGGACCTCGTCCCACCGCCCCGCCGGCGGTACCGGGATTGCGGGCCGCGGTGCTGCTGAGGTGGGCAGGAGGCGGTCGATGGTCGCCGCGAGGTCCGGTCGGGCTGGGGCGAGGCCGGCGAGGGTGACGACGACTCCGGCTCCGACGAGCGCGCCGACGAGCAGCACGGTCCCCAGCGTCATGGCGCACCCCCGGTGGTGGGTGAGGTCAAGAAGCGCGGCTCGGGCGAGGTCAGGGTCAGCGCTCGGATCCACAGCAGGCATCCGGCAAACGCAGCCGCGATCCCGGCCAGCACCAACTGACCGAGCCCATCGCCGTAGGGCTGCAAATAGGCGCCGTTGAGCATGAGCAAAGTCGCGACGCCCAGGGTGATCAGCGTGACCAGACGGGCTGTGGAGCGCGGTCGGGCACGTTCGGCTTCGACCCTGCGCCGGACCGCGACATCGTCGGCCACCGAGCCGGCAACTGCTGTGAGGACGCCCGAAAGGCCAGGGCCCCGCCGTCGGGAGGCCAGCAGCAAAGACGCGACGACGAAGTCACCAGCGGCGTCGTCCAGGTCGTCGGCGAATGCGCGCAGCGCTTGCTCGGTGGGCCATCGCGCCGAAAGGCGTGCCGCGAGTGCGCCCACCTCGGTGGTCAACGGTGCGGGGCAAGTGGAGAGGGACGCGAGGATGCCTTGTTCGAGGCCGACACCCGTGGCCAAGACGTCAGCCAGCCGCCGCGTCCATTCCTCGATGGCCTCGACCCGGTTGATGGCCGTGGCGGCGACCTTGGCCGAACCCAGCAGGTACGGCAGTCCGACGACGGCCACCACCACGACCAACGCGGCTACCGGCCACCGCGTGATCGCCAACGCCAACAGCCCTGACGCCGCGGCCACGACCCACCGCCAGCGGCCCCACCACCCGACCGCCGGCCGCCGCATGCCCACACGCGTCGGACGTTCGGGGCGCGGTTCGGTGCGGCGCAGACCGGCCACCGTCACGAGCAGTCCGGCGACGACCAGGGCACCCACCAGAGCCGCCAGGAGCGCGGTCATGGTTGGCCCCCAACGACGGGTTCGGCCCAGGTACCGGCTCGACGGTCCAGCAGGCTCGAATCGAACCCGGCGCGCACGAGCTCGGGCAGGCACTGCGGACGGTGCAGGGGAATGGCCCGTCCGTCGCTGCCGGGCCCGAACACGGTTGTCGTTGCGGGACGGTTGGTTTCGCCCAGGCCGACGATCTCGACGACCTGGGACACGAACCGGCGCCGCGCGCCTCCGGTCGTGGTGTGGTCGAAGAGCTCGATGTGCACGAACAGGTCGACCGACCCGGCGAGCAGCCGGTAGGCGAACGCGTCGGTCATCGAGACGCCGGCGGACAGGCAGAGGGTCACGATGCGGTCGACGGCATGCTGGGCCGAGCGTGAGTGCAGGGTGCACAGGGACCCGTCGCCGGTCGACATGGCCTCGAGCATCGGTAGCACCTCGGGGCCGCGGACCTCACCGACGATGATCCGGCGCAGGTTCAGCCGCAGCGCGTCGACCACGAGGTCCGACAACGTGATCTCGCCGGCCCGTCGCCCGGTCACGTCCTTCTCTGCGGAGCCTTCGCGTGCTTCGAGGGCGACAACGCGGGGGTGGCGGTGGGGTAAGTCGTGCAGGTGCAGCTCGTACTCCTTCTCGATCGTGGCGAACCGCTCCATAGGGGCAAACTCGTTGGCCAACGCCCTGATCAGGGTCGTCTTGCCGGCGTTCTGTAGCCCGGTCACCACGATGTTCTTCCCGGCCCGAACGGCAGCCCGCAGGAACTCGGCGAGGACGGTGTCGAGCGTCCCCAGGTCGATCAGGTCGTCCAGGTCGACGTCACGGACGCGGTGGCGGCGGATCACTACGTGCGGCTTCGGGGTGGTCCACGCGACGGCAGCGAGCCGGGACCCGTCCTCGAGCCGCAGGTGCAACGCCGGGTGGGCCGAGGAGAACGTGCGTTCAGCATTTCCGGTCCGTGCGGCGAGCAGCTGCAGGATCTCGATCAGCTCGGCGTCGGACTCCGCGATGGGCGGCATCCGCTGGTCGTGTCCGTCGGCGTAGGACACCCAGACGTTGTCGTGCCCGTCGACCTCGATGTTCTCTACCGCGGGGTCCTCGATCAGTGGCTGCAACCGGCCGAGCCCGAACAGCGCGGCCATTACGGCCCGCGAGGTCACCATCTCCACCTCGAGCGGCCAGGGGTCCTGCCCGCGACGCACCCGGTCGCGACCCCGCTCGGCCAGTTCGGCCGCGACCAGCGAGCGTGCCAGCTCGCGGCGGGCATCGGGGGAGTCGACGGTCTGCTTCTGCAACCGCTCGGCCAGACGCTCGGCGACCAGCCGTCGCACGTCGTGCACCACGGCGACATCCGGCGTCGGCATCACGGGCCCGACGCCGTTGGCAAGACGGGTGGAGGTTGCACCAATGCCGTGAGTGCTAGCCGGCATCGTGGGGTCAGTCCAAATGGTCTCCTCGATGCCGGTCACGACGTCACCGCCAGGTTCGGGCTGGGAGCCAGCTGCGCGAGACGTTCGACAACGGCACGTGCCGTGCGCAACAGCGGGGACCGGTCGAATCGCCAGCCCAGTGCCCCACCCGTCTCGAACCGCGACGCGGCCCAGACATCCAGCGCCATCGGCAGTACATCCGTCACACCGAGCGCGGTCGTGGTCTCGCTGGGTGAGTAGCCATCGCCGATCACCAACGCCACCGGCCCCGTCCGGCTCGCCCGCTCTGCTCGCAGCCTTCGCACTGCGGCGGCCGCCGGCACGAGGGAGGCGAGGTCGCTACGAGACGTCACGGCCGCGATGTCGGCCGCGTCCAGCAGGGGAGCCGCTTCGGACCGATGCCCGAGCCGGCCGAGATCGACCACCACGTCGACCCCGAGGCCGCCCAGCTCGTGGCTGGTCTGGGCCAGCGCCGCCCAGGTCGGGGCCAGAGGACGTGCCTGCACCGTGTCGGCCAGACCGGGCAGGATCATGCGCGCCGAGTCAGGGTCGATCGCGACCGCGCACTCGATCACCTGCTCGACGGACAGCGGCGCCCGTTGCGCGGCCAGGGCCAACACCCCGCTCGTGTCCGGCACACCGGACCGCAGGTACCCGGTCAGCAGCCCGGAGCCCGCCGGGTCGGCATCTACCAAGAGCACCCGCCGGTCTCGGTGCACGACGCGCCACATCCAGGTCAGCGCGAGCGCCGTCGTCGTGACCCCTGGCGCCCCATGGGCCGAGCACAACGCCACGACGCTCACTTCGACCCCTGCGGCGGAAGGACCACGAGGGCGAACCGTCCCGTCGCCGCGCGCGTCGCCAAGACTGGGCCGTCCTCGGCCTTCGTGACCACGTCCGCCACGACCATGCCGTTGATGTCCGGTGCACCGACTCGAACCACCGTCGCTGAGAATGACTGCGGGGTGCCTTGGAAGGGGTCTTCACCCTGTGCAGGTGCATCCACCACGAGCACCCGGTCGCCGCCGGCCAGGCCACCGGCAGGGACGCGCTCAGCGCTCAGTGGCAGTGGCACGAGCACCTCGTCGGCGCCCACGACGCCGTCCGATGTCAGGTCTGCACGGGCGAGCAGTGCCCCCTTGGGCAGAGACGTCGCCGCGACCTGACCCACGAGGTCGCGCGCATCTGCGGCAGGGATCGTGGCGACACTGGGGTCGACCGCGACCGCGGTCGTCGTGAGGTCGGTCGCGCTGATAGGTGTGCCGTAGGCGACGTCCTTGGCCATCACGACGACGTGTGTGCGATGGCCACTGCTGGACACCAACCACACCGCGGCCAGTGCCCCGATCACCACCATGACGATCCCGGCGATCACGAGCATCGGCCGTCGCCGACCCCGCGGGGGCGCGATGCTCGGCGCATGAATCGCCGCGCGGGCAGGCGCACCGTTCAGCGTGGCCTTCTGACTCGTTGCCGTCATGGCAACCTCCCCTGCAGGCGGGCAAGCCGCCGGGTGACTACTCCTGGGTGATGAGCACCTGCATCTCACCGATGCGCACGCTCGCCGTGGCCCGCCGCGTGACTGTCAGCGCGCCCGAAGCGCCACCGCCCGTCCACGTCACGTCCCACGTCGTCGTCGCGGTGACCGGGAACGCCTCATTGGCCTGCCCGGCGGAAGACTGCTCGTAGATGTGCTGGCACGTCGGTGACGTGACACCACCGGTGTAGTACGGCGTTCCCGGGTTCTTGCACGTCTCGGTGCGTCCGTCGCCCATGTCCCAGGTGATCTGCCGCGCCTGCGCCGAAGCGGTCACAGATAGCCCCGGAACCGCCGCCGTCGCGGAGTTCGGACCCCACGTCGTCGGCCCCACCTCGGTCCACAACCACAGCGGCAGGCCGACCAGGCCCATTTCGTCGCCCTCGATCGTCATCCGGATCGCGGGTCCGGTGAGCGTCATTCTGGCCAGCGCCTGCTGCGCTAGCTGCGCCGGCGTCACGCCGGTCCCTCCATAGCCCGGCGGGTCAGTCGGAGCCCAAACCCACCCATCGGTGCCGCCGGGATGAGTTGCCGCGCACGAGACCGCGTAGATGGCGCCGTCGGGGTAGTGCCCGCCCCAGATCACGTCGGTGTCCGGCGGCTGCTGTTCGAGCTTTCGCCAGTAGCAGTCGTCCCTGTCGTTGAACCAGCCGAGCGGCCCTTGGCACGGGACGACTCGGCCGGTGCTGGACACGGTGCACTCTCGTACGACCACGTCGTGCCCAGTGCTGTCTGGGGGCGGGGCCGGCTGACCCGGCTGATCAACCTCGATGATGCAGAACGTCGTGTTCGGTGCACACGTCACGCCCGCCGGCATGAGGGCGACACTCATGCTGGCGATTACTGCGGCAACTCCGATGACGGCCGTCAGCATGGCGCTTCGCGATCGACGTTGGACGTTCGAATCGTCCAGTGGTCCACGTAGTAGTAAGCCGTCGACGTCGTCAGCAGCCTCACAGCCTGTCCGGGTACTGCGGCCGATTCCCCACTCGCGGTGTAGATGGGCTGCCACCCTGTTCCGTCGACGCAGTCGACGATGGTGGCCGATCCACTGTCGCCTGTCACCACGTCGGAGACGGTCGGACTCAGGATGGGTCGGCCGGTAACCGAGACGCCAGAGTCGCGGAACGTGAAGACGCTCGACGCGACGTCCGCGAACGCCTTGTCGACCGCGAAGGTCTGGAGTTCTGGGCCGGGGTCCTTCGTCGGATCGGCGAAGGCCGCCACCTTCGCGTCCCAGTAGCCCTGGTAGGCCTCGAGAATCGCAGCTTCGGCCTGCGAGATAGTCGGGTCGATCGTGGGCGTGGGGCTGGGCGTCGGAGACGGCGTGGCCGTTCGCGAGACCGACGGACTCGGTGTGGGCGCCGGCGCCGGGTCGGTGCACGCGGCGAGAAGAGCCGCGACGATGATCAGTGCTGTGGCCGCCGCGGCCCCCTTGGTGATCTGTCGACTTCTCATCGGCAAACACCCGCCCCTGCGCGGAACCCGCAAGCGCGGGGACCGCTCGACGACAGCGTCAGAACGCCCATTCCATACCCGAACCAGTGAACCGCGAAAGTCCTAGCGGTCAGGTGATTCGTGACTTGATCGTCTTCCATGCCCATAGGTGTGCCACAGAGTGCGTAACACGCGAGCAAGGTTCGGCGAATCTGTGGACAGTGCTCAACTCGCATGGCGCTGTGGACACGCGTTGCTGAGTTCCGTCTCGGCGCGACGTGCTGCGAGGACCGGGGAGCGGTCTGAACGGCGGCGGGTGGCCATCAACGCTGTTCGCACGATCGGGGAGTCGATCACCGACGGCCCTTCGGCGACGATCCGCGCCAGCACGCCGGGCCAGTCGCTCGTTCCGCGCAGTGCGATGGTCAGTCGACGCGCTTGCCACGGTGGGATGTCGAGCGCGGTTGCCATGAGCCGCCAGCCCGGGAACTGCGTGCGGTCATCGAGCCTCGGAGCTGGCGGATCGAGCACCGCCGCGAGGATCGCCGTCGCCTCCGTGTCGCTCCACCCGACGAGGCAGAGGGCGCTGCGTGCAGCGTCCGTAAACCCAGTCGCCTCGGGTGGTTCGCCGAGATACAGGTCGCAGCTCTCCGGCTCCCAGCCGACCTCCAGGAGCGCATCGAGACTCACGGCCGGCCCGATCGCGTCGTCACGCGAGGCGACCTCGAGCTTCCATCCGCGACGGTCGTTCGTCGCGAACCGTGCTGCGACGATCTCCCCGAGCAGCTGTCGCCGGGCGACCTGTCCGAGCACACCCCAGGGTGAGGCGACGGTGCGGAACGCAGGCTTGGTCAGTTCCATCCACATGGCCTGCCACGCTGTGGCCTCTGCCTGCGATGCGGCAGCTCCGCGGAGGCCGACGCTGATGGCGAGTGGCCGCACGACGCGTTCGCGCAGGTACGTCAGGAGCACCGTGGCCGTCGGGCTGTCCCAGCCCTCGCTGTCGATCGCGTCGAGCATCCTCAGTAGGGTCGCGCGGTCCCGAACGATGCGGGTGTCGTCTTCGGGTCCGCCGTCGCGCGCAGGATTCGGTGTCGTCTTCATGCTCGCCTCCGGTGCCGTGGGTCAACGGCACCGAGGCTGCTCAGACGCGATAGACGGATCGATCACACGATCGCGCACACTGCGATGTGATCCGGTTGTCTATCGATCACGACAATCGATCACACGGGCGCAGAGATCGATCACACGCGCTGAGCGGCGTCGCACTCGCGAGGCGGGGGAGCGACGGCGGCGCAGGGCAGCTACCGACGTGAGACGGCTGAGGCCCAGACCCACACATGGCCCTCGCGACCGCCAGCATCCAAGTAGCGGACCCGGACTGCGCGACTTGTCCAGGCGACGGCGATTCCGTCGACCTCGAGGTCGCGGCCTCGGCCGTCGACGATCCATGCCCGTATCGGCAGCGGCGTCTCAGGCTCAACCACCGCCGCGATCCGGACCGATGTGGGCACATCTCGGGCGGCGTCTCGAAGAGGGACGCGCTCAAGAGGCAAGGATCACCATCCCGGTCGAACACATGTTCGATAGCGTACCTCCGCCAGGGGTGGGCCCGGTTCGAACCGCACGCCACCAACGCGTTCGGCGCCTCGTCGACGTGAGGGGCCGCGAACACCAACTGCTGTGAGTCGAGCCGGGTGTGATCGATCGGTCTATCGATGCCGCGGATCGTCGTGAGGGTCACGCTCATCCCGCTGCCGTCGGCCGACGGCAGCATCGCGACGAGGAGGGGAGCCGCGACATGTCCGCCGATTACAGCACTCTCACGCCTGAAGAGGTTGCAGAGCGGCTCGGCGCATCCCCGTGGTGGGTGCGTGAGCAGGCGCGGCGCGGCCGAGTCCCGCATCTCCGACTGGGTCGCGGCAGGATCCGTTTCCTGCCCGAGCACATCGAACTTCTTGTTCGGATGGTGACGGTGCAGGGCCACGGGACTAGCGACGAACCACCAGCCCCGAGACCAGTCGACATTCGGGCACTTGGTGCGACTTCGAGGTCCGTCGTGGCACATCAGCGTCGACCACATGTGTCGGGCGACGCGCTTTGAGCTCGTCAGAGCCGGACGATCGCCGGGCTACGTGTCGTTTGGCCGGCGTCTCTTGCTGCGGTCGCGCGACCTTGTCAACGCCTATCGCATCGAAGTCTCCAGCTCGCGACCCTCACAGAGGCCCCAGTTCCAGGTCGGCACCTACGATCTCGTCCATGTCTTTGGATGGCACCCTCTTCGGGGATGACGACGAACTGTTCTCGACGTCAGTGGGACCCGTGCCGGCCCCGCCACCAGGTGTTCCTGATTGGCTCGTAGCCCAACTTCGACGATCACTTGACGCATGCGGAGTGGACGAGATGGCCGAACGGCAACGGTTGGTCGAAAGCCTGGTTGGACGGCCATTGCTCTCCCTGCGTGATCTGACCACGTCGGAGGCACAAGACCTTCTGTCGGATTTGCATCGGCGGGCGTCGTCGTCGAGCAAGCAAGAGAGTCACGGCTCCAGTTGGGACAGCCGCGACGAGGACACTTGGATCGACCGGCTGTAGTTGCCGAGGACCGCCACCTAGCCAGCCCGTTCGAGGGCGGCCGCTGCCGGCTCCGTAGACGCCCTATCGACCCACTTCGTCGCCATGCCCAACCGACGCCGGGCGGCGTTGCACGGACAAACCTCGCCGTGCTCACGGGCTGCTGCTGTGCTGGGTTGGACACGATGGATGCCCCCCAAAACATTTGGGTCTCGATGCCACTGCCCCCGGACGACCGAGGCTTGCTGGTCCGTCGCCCCTCGAACCTGTACGCACCGACGGGATCCCCGTTCAAGAGCGGGCCACAATCGCCCGCTCAATGACCCCCGAGCACGTGTATGCCACGTCCGCGAAGGACTTCAGCGAGCCACCGCTCTGCGTAGAGCGATACCGCACCAAGGAGGGGCGGGAAGTCTGGCACGAGGTCGGGCCGCAGGTCGCCAATCACGAGACCGGGCTTGCTGAGGGCAGCTGCGCGCATGTCGCCGTCGATGTGCTTCTGACGACGGACGAGTGGGTGGTGCCAACTTTCGCCGACATACACGGCGTTCGCGAGTCCCGGGCCGGTGACGTCAAAGACGTACACCTGGCGAAGTTCTTCGGAACGGGCACAAGCGAGTCCCGTGTCGAGGTCACGGCGAGTCGCAAGAAGCTTGTCCGACGCCGGCAGTCGAACCGGTCCATGCGCGTCGCAGAGGACGAACGCTGTATTGCGGCGTGCAACGGCGTCGGCATGCTGCCAGTCAAACCACACGAGCGGGCGACTGCACCGTGGGCAAGCCGCTCCGAGTTCTCCGCCCTGTACCCAACCGCTCTCTCGAGCGCTAGCCCATGTAGGCGTGACCGATGCGTCGAGACCGCTGTGCCTAATAGCCTCGGCCAGTCGGCCGCCGCCGACTATCGAACCTTCCGATTCACGCTCGGGCAGACCGCTGCGGTCCGACGTCATGACGTCGACGCCACGCGATGTCGACCTCCACGCGGCGCCGAGATTCTCGTTGTGCACCGCGGCCCAGGCACTCTTGCGGGTCATTCCGAATACCGCAATCGCCGTGAACGTCGACCTGTTGATGGCTAGGCGCGCCTCAGCGGTGGGGCCACCATCCGCTAATTCGGCGAGCAGTGAGTCGCTAAGTCCCTCCCGCCCGACAAACAACGGATCCCGGGGCAACACGGTCGTGCGTTGTCCAAGTTCGGCCTGGTTGACCCACGTGCGCGACTGACGCACCTCGACGCGAGCGCCGCCGAGGGCCAGTCGCTCGGGCATGGTGAGAGGCGCGGGACGAGGGTTGCTCTTCGGCATGGCGGACCTTTCGTCTTGGCAGTTTGATCGGCGGCAGCGGCTTCGGTCGTGAGGCCGGCGCCGCCATGCTGGCTGGGGCAGGCGCTGGCGGAACGCGACGTACGGTCGTTGTGCGGCCGAAGAGACCGCCCTGCCCTTCACATCGGCGTGAATCGGGTGGTCGGTAGAGGAAACTCTTCGGTGGCAGTCGAAGAGGACCACCCGATGGCGCCGGGTCGCCCGCGGCGACGCATGGCGGCCCGTCGACAGTGGGTAGTCAGCTTCCCCACGCGCACGACGAATGACCGTCCATGCGCTCGGCGGCATTGCTCTGCGCGGTCCCGACGGTCCTCACGCGTCGAGCAGCTCCGCCGGGATGGTCGCCCGGCGGAGCGACGCGTGAGGTCTCGGTTCGGTCAGTGCTCAGAGGACGGGTCGGTGGCGCTACTGTCGATCTCGCCGCCCTGGACCCGGCCCGCGTACCTGGACTTGTGGGCGTGGTCGGCGTTCAGCCGTTTGCTCGTGTACTCGGACCCGCGGCGATCGAGCACCTCTCGTGTCGTGCCGAGCCAGCTCAACTCGTCCGCCTCGCGTTTCGAAAGTGACTCAGGCGTCGCATCGGCAAAGGCGCTCATAGCGTCGTCAAGGAAGGCTCGCGCGCCCGCAAGGTCACCGCGGTTGAGGGCACCCTCGGCCTCCTTCTTGGCTCGCTGCGTGGCCAGGAACAGCTTCTCCCGTTCGACGATCGGGGCGGGCACGCGTCCCTTGGCGACGTCCGCCGGCACGACGTTCACCGAGATCGGGATCGTCACGGTGTGCTCCTCGAGCGTGGGGATCACCACCCAGGTCAGCGTGACCGTGGCGACCTGAGCGAGGCCGAGTGCCGCCATCGCCGGGACGGCGAAGGTCAGGACGACCCGGCGGGTCTCGGCGGCGTAGAAGTCACCGAGCTCGACCAGGACGCCGTCCTCGACCGCGGTCGAGGGCAGGTCGTTGAGCACCGAGACGGACCGGACGTCCGCTGTGGGTGCCACGTGCAGGCTCGCGGCCTGCGCGGTCTTCGACAGGAGCCCGTCGATCTCGGCTGCGACCGCGGCGGCTGCGGCGTCGGCGTGCTCGGCGAAGGCGTGGTTGCCCGATCCGCCCCGGGCGACGGCGGCGAGCAGGGTCTCGTCGTAGCCCAGGCCGATGCCGATGGTCGAGGTGGTGATTGCCTGCTGGGCCGCCTTGCGGGCGACCCCACCGAGTGCGTCGGGGTCGGTGACGCCGGCGTTGGCGTGACCGTCGGAGAGCAGCACGATCGTGGCGCCCGTCTCCGTGCACACGCGTCGGGCTTCCTGCAGGCCGCGCAGGTATCCGGACGACAGGTCGGTCGAGCCTCCGGTGTCGAGGGCGGCGATGCGGTGGCGGATCTCGTCGCGCCCGCCGGCGCTGACAGTCCCCGCCGGGACCACGACCTGCGCCTGGTCATCGAACGCGACCAAGCCGAACCGGTCGGTGTCGGCGAGCCGGTCCACCAGGCGCAGCAGCGCGCCCTGGGCGTGCTCCAGGCGGCCACCGCCCATCGAGCCGGAGCGGTCTAGGACGACCACGACCGTGTGCTCGGCACGGGTGTCCTCGGCGGCGGGGGTCGGCGCGACGAGCTCAAGCAGGACAGTGACGGTGTCGTCGGCCTCGAGGGCGACGACATCCACATCGAGATGGGCGGACAGATGCATGGGTGCTCCTGGGGAGTGCGAAGTGACGGGAGATGACGTGCCTGGCGCGGACGTGCGGGGCGGATCCCGTCACCCGGGGACCACGTCCAGCCCGAGCGCGGCCGGCGCACGGTCGATCAGCCAGTCGACGAAGTCGGGGTTGAACAGCGCGTACGCGGAGCGACGCTCACGGACCAGACGGATCGCGTCCTGCGCGGTGCGGCCGGAGAGCATCAGCACGAGGACCGCGACGAGCCCGGAGCGGTTGAGGCCCGCCTGGCACCTGATCAGCACGCGGTCGCCCGACGACCAGCGTTCGTGCGCCCACCGGGCCGCAGCGACGACCCGGGTCATGTCGGCCAGGTCGGGGTGTGCGTCGGGGAACCCGTACCGCAGCTCCTCGACCCCCCAGCTGCACGGCAGCGCCCAGGCGAACAGCGTGACGACGGCGTCGAAACCGCTCGCGTCGTCGCCCTGACGCAACTCGGTGGCCGTGTCGATCCACGCTTCATCATCGGTGCCGCCCTGGAACAGACCGGGCGCGATCATCGTCACGAGCTCGGTCGGCAGCAGGCTCTTGTCAACCCAGGACGGTGCGTACAGCGCAGTGTCGGTCATGTCGCTCTCCTCTCGTGGGCGACCGCTCGGTCGCTCACACTGAGTACGACGTGACGGAGGCCAAACCATGAACACCGCTGCAAAAACTGGTGTGATGGTCGGGCCAAGAACAGTTCTACCGGCAACCACTGACACGACAAGGGACGGAGTTAGCCGCCGTGACCCGCCCCGACGACGCCATGCTGCGCGAGGCCGCGACGATCGCGACCCGCGTCGCTCGGCGCTACCTGATGACAGACCGACGCGGCGAGGCGGTAGCCCCGGACGACATCGCGCAGGACGTCCTCATCGCCTTCCTGCGCCAGGATGTCGACAACCTAGAGAACTGGCGCGCCTGGGTGAACCACGTCGCCCGCAACCGCGCCATTGATGTTGTGCGTGCAGGCAGGGATGCGAGCGGTCTGCCCGACGACAACGGGACGTCTGCGCCACCGAGGGCGTTGCGCGAACTCGGAGGCAGCGCGGCCGGCATCTGGAGCTCGGTGCAACGGGACCTCTTGGCGACGCTGTCCGACCGTGATCGAGAGATGCTGCTCGCCCACGCAGACGGTGCGTCCAACGCGGACCTCGCGCGCGACTTCGGCCTCGCCGACGCCGCGTCCGTCGCTACGACGCTCACCCGAATCCGACGCAAGCTGCGAGTCGCCTTCCCCGATCGGGCGGACGTCCTCGAGCTGCTCGGCCCCACGCCGCGGGTCTACGACATCGACAACCGCTGAGTCGCGGCACACTCGCAGTCGAGACCCCACCTGCCGAGCTGTAGGTGCGCGGCGACTGATCCCGGAAGCCGGCTTTTCGATCATCGACGGGACGTCCACCCCTGACGGTCCCGCGGAACTGGGTTCACCCCGCGCCGGTCACGTCGGTGGACCACGGTTCGGCGTCAGCCAGGCGCTTGCGGGTCGACTCTCCTCCGAGTCGTTCAATCGTGTCGCGCGGCCCGACGACCACCAGGAGCGTGCGGGCGCGCGACATGCCGGTGTAGAGCAAGGACCGCGCACGTTCCTCCTCGCGGAAGCCGTTGACCGCGAGGACCACGGCGCTGCGTTCCAGGCCCTTGAACCCGAGGACGTGCCCGTAGAAGACGTCCTCCTCGGCGAAGAACGCGTCCCAGTACCCGTCGTGGCCGGACGCCGTGAACTCGACCTGGAGGGGGTGTCGGCGGCCGGTGGCGAGCAGGGCGATCTGGCCGGGGTTCCAGCCTTCGGCCAGGAGCTGCTCGACCATGTCGTCGGCGGCCCCGATCGCGTCTTCCGGCGGAACGTCGACGATCCGAATCGGTGACCCGTCCCATCCCCTCGGACGGGTGATGCCGTCGCGCAACGACCCGCAGAGCTGCGCGATCTGCTTGGTGGAGCGAAGGTTCTCGTCCAGCACGACGGGGTCGACGCTGATCGGTGCGACGCCGTCGCGTGCAAAGACGCGTTGGGCCTCGTCGAGGAAGACGTAGAGCCGGCCCTGGTCCGGATCGCGGAGGCACTGCAGCAGCGACTGCCACCACTCCTCGCCGAAGTCCTGTGCCTCGTCGACGACGACGGTGTCGAACAGGTCCTGGCGCGGGCGCGACGCAGCGAGGCGGCCCAGGTGCGCGGGCAGCTCGGACTCCCAGTAGGCGCTGTTGTCGTCGGAACCCGTCGGTGCGCCCCAGCGGATCGGAAGGTCGTGGAAGAGGCCGACGAAAGTCGGCCGTTCAGCCGGTCGCCAGGTCTGGGTGACGCGAACGAGGTACCGGGCGAGACCACGCGAGTAGCAAAGGAGCGCGACGCGGTCGCCGTCCTTGGCGCGGCGCCGCGCCTGTTCGAGCGCGAGCCAGGTCTTGCCGGTGCCGGCACCGCCGACGACCTGGAAGCGCCGGAACGTGCGTAGGGCGTCGAGGAGACGCGCCTGGTCCCTGGTGAGCTGGTCGAGGTGGTCCTCGTGCTCGAAGGCGCGCGAGAGAGCGTCCACCTGCGAAGGGAACGAGCCCGTGAGGTAGGTGACCAGGGCTTCGAGCGCCCCGGCGTCGAGTCCGGCATGACCGGTGCCGTGGTCTTCGATCGCACGCTTGATCAGGAACGCGACGTGCGTGAGGTCGTCGCGGTCGATGAGCATCGCGCGGGGTAGGTCGGGTGCATTCAAGGTCCGGGAGACCGGCGTGTGTGGGAGTGCGACGATGTGCGCGATGCGTGCGTGCGCCGCTCCGAGGCCGTGTTGGAGGAGAAGTCCGGTCAGGACGTGACGGGCCTCCTGGACCTGGTGCACTGGGTCGAATGCGTGCTGGGCATCGCGCGAACCCTGCCACCAGTGACCATCCCTGCGGGTGACGTGGCCGCCCTTGACCTCGATGGCGGCCAGCCCCACGCCGGGCCACGCGACGAGCACATCGATCTCGCGCTCGGTGGCTCCGTCCTGCAAACCGACGTTCGAAAAGACCACCGCGTCGTCGGGCAACTGGTCTCGCAGCGCCTCCCAGACCGCGCGCTCGGCGACGCCGCCGTCCCTGAAGTCCGGGTCCGTGGGCAGCAGGCGTGGCATGGCGACTGTCTATCGCATCGCCGCGACGGGGAAGCCTCGCATCGCCGCGACTGCGGGTGAACTGGTCGCGGGCTCACAGGTCGTCGCCCGTCCAGCCAGGTTCCAGCTCTAGGCGCTGCGGGGCCACCTCCCCGACGAGGTCAGAGAAGCCTTCGTGAACGCCGCTCGACGGGTCTTCTGACCCTGGGGGTTCACTTTCCGGCATGCATCTTCTGGTTGAGGCCGACTCGAGTCGGCTCGTCGGCACGAGCCCGTGGGCGGTTCAGCAGATCTTCCCGGCGTGGTCCTTGGCGTTGGAGCTGCTCGTGGTGCGACCAAGGTCGCCGCCCCGGCCGGCCGGCTCATCGCGTTCCAACACGTCAGCAACCCCGGAAAGCAGCCGAGGTGGTTCGTGTGGGCCAAGGACGACCGTCGCGTGTTGAAGGGGATCTACGCGCCTAGACCGGAATGGTTGAGGGCGGGTTCCGAAGTCCCTCTTGGATGACGGCGGCTGGCGAAGCGACTGAGTTCTCGAGGTCGTCGTCGCCTCACTGGCATGGGATTCCTGTCCCCGATGCTCGCATCGGACGGGCGCTTGTCGTCGTCGGCGGAGATCAGCGAGTGATTTGCCCACAACGCATCGCCGCAGCGATGGGAAGCTTCCGACTATGGCTCTCAATACGTGGTGGGATGCGGACGCCGGTCAGAGGTACTGGATGGAGATCGCCACCGGCGAAACGGGCGAGCTCCTCCAAGCGCCGAAGTTTCCGGGTGCGACGTGGTCTTACGACCTGGTCGGTCAAGTGCGGCTCGGTGATCGAGTACTGCACTGGCGATCCGGTGTGGGTCGCGGATTCGTCGGATGGAGCGAAGTCGTCGGCGACGTGCGCGTCGTTCCGCAATACACGTGGCAGCCGCGGGGCACCGCCGGCCGCGCGCTGCCCGGCCCTCGAACGACTGAGGGATGGGTGGCTCCGCTCGGTGGGCTGCACCCGTTCCCAACGACGCTCACGTCGGACGACATCCAACGGCTAAGCGCGAAGATCTTTGAACTAGATCGCGCTCTCGACCGGTCGCACGGAGAGCCGACGTATTTCCCGTTCTATCTCTACGGGGGTAGGCAGGTGCGGGCTCAGCAGGGTTATCTCGTGAAGTTCCCTGTCGAGCTCTTCGACGTGATCCCCGGACTCGACGCGGCACGAGAGCGTGTCGTGCCAGATCCAGATGATGAGCTACCCGAGGACGGACAGCCGCGAAGGAAACCCGCTCCGCGTGGGCGCGTAACGCGCGTACAAGATCCTGTGCTCCGTCTCGCCATAGAGCGTCGTTCCGTGGACGTGGCGAAGGCTCACTACTTCGGCCTTGGTGCGCGCGAAGAGGACGTCGTCGAGCTTGGCAAGCCCTACGACCTGCGCGTCCAGTTGGACGGCGTCGAACGCCACGTTGAGGTCAAGGGGAGCTCGATGCTCGTCTCCACTGTCGAGCTCACCATCAACGAAGTCGAACACGGGCGCGCTCACGGCGCCTGCGATCTCGTCGTCGTCGACGGGATCGAGTGGAAGCGTCAGGAAGACGGATCCGTCAACGCCACGGGTGGGACGTTGCGTGCGTGGACCGACTGGACGCCGAGCGACGACGACCTGAGCGCCCGAAAGTTCGCCTACAACCTGCCGCCCCTGGACTAACGATCGGAGGCATGTTGGAGATGGGTCGGGGGAGGCAAGCGACGCGGCTGTAGTTCTAGGGACCGTCGCGCTTCTCCGCATGGTTGGAGCCGATTGCGTTCGTCATGCGAAAGCTCGCTCCATTGCTCGATCGCATCCTGGGCAGAAAAGCCGGATGTCGGGCACGCCACCGAAGAACGTGTCGACGAGCGCCCGTGTTCGACCACACTGACGGCTCGTCTGACTGTCGACCGGGTTGCGCGACGGTCGGCGGTCTCGTGCGCAGGCGCCAATCGACCGAGCGACCTGCGCGCAGCTCCTGACAGGAGCGGCGCGCAGGTCCTGTCTTCTTCGCGCCTGGAGCGCCCACTGACGGCGGCGGGCGGGCGTGCAACGGTCGCGAGACCGTACGTTCAGTCACTATCGCTCGCGGCGAGCCGCCGCACTCGCTCGACGCTCCACGTATATCGAGACGACTGGTAATCGTGGCAAAGCGCAGTCAGATGGTTTGTGGCTGCGCTGGTCAGCGAGATCATGCGCTCAGCCAGTACGACGTCCGAGTGAACGGCTGTCGGGGCCGTCAGTCCCGTGTGAGACGGTGCCGCCCATGACGAACGTGCTGTACCCGGTTGCCCGCGCGGGGGATGAGCTCGTATGGGCTACCGAACTGGCGCGTCACCAGCTGCGGCCGGGAGGCATTTCCTGTGTCGGCTGCAGCCAACCGGTGTCGCTACGCGCCGGAAAGAAGGTTCGGCCTCATTTCGGGCATCGGCCCGGGGCGGTCTGTGCCGCGCCGGAGACTGTGCTGCACTCGACCGCGGTGCGGGTCATCGCTACCGCGCTCTCGGAAGCGATATCAGCCGGTAGCCCATACCCCGTCCAATGGTGGTGCGGAACCTGCGCCAGCAGGAACGACGGCAATCTTGCCCGCGGCGAGGGCAGAACTGTCACGGTCGATTCGGCCTTGCCTGGGGTCCGATATCGGCCGGACGTCGCCGTGCTTGCTGCCGGACGCCCGGTCGTCGCGGTCGAGGTCATCGTCACGCACGACGTCGAGGACGCGACGGCCACGTACTACGACCAGGCGGGCATCGCGGTGATCCGAGTCTGGCCAACCTGGGAGGACTTATCGTCGCTGCGTTCAGGCTTCGTGCTTGAGCAGGGGGCTCCAAAGTTCACCACGGCGGGCGCCGTCCGATGCGCATCGCTTACGCACGTCGAACCGATCGCGCCATGCGGGACGTGTTCGCAAACTGCGGACGTGTTCCGGCTGGAGGTGGTCCGGGAACGTCTGGACTGCTGGAAATGCGATAGGGACGTGCCCATTCTCGAGTTGTCCCGAGTGGCAGACGGCGCGTCATTCAGTGCCTCTGACCAGGAGGTAGCCGGCGTGACCACAATCCTGAACGGCACTGGGGTGAAGCTCGCGGACTCGTTCAGCAAGACGGTCGGCCGGCGCTACCTCATGCACCACTGCCCGGCGTGCAACGCAAAGATTGGCGACTTCTACGCGTACGGGGCCGGCGGGCTAGTGCTGGCGGGCGAGAAGGTGCGGTTCGCGTCTCGGTGCCCGGACGGGCACTGGACCCGAACGGTGGCGGTGTCGGTCGAGGAGACTCGCAGCCCGTTCGAACGCTGGGAAGTACCGATGCCGAGGGGCGGCGAGGTCGGCACCGACGCGCGGGCCCATGCCAGACTTGGGACGGCCGGGTCTGCGCGGTTCGTCGGTACTGACGGGATCTCGGTACGACAGGCGGTCTCGCGGATGTTCAGCGGGGGTCTCTACGGGTAGGTCTTGCGGGTCCGGGCGACTCTCGAACCGTGGCGCCGCACACCCATGAAGCTCCTCCCCAAATCACAACCCGGTGAGCTTGTTATCTGGACGCACGGTCTTCTTGCCGCTGGCACCGAAGTTGATCGTCACGTTGCCACCGCTGACGGCGACGACCCGACCCATTCCGAACTTGTCGTGCGTGACGCGCTGCCCCGTTGCGAAGCGTGCCGCGCGGGCGGGGTCCCCACTGCGGGCAGCAGCCATGCCGACTCTTGTGCGCGTCTCGCGCACTCGAGGAGTCGGCGACGGCCCGGGTCGCGGCGGGAGCAACTCGGAGAGGAACGGAGAAGGGCGACTGGAGCGGCCCCCGGGTCGTCCTGCGGCCCACGTGAGTACCAAGTGCCGCTTGGCGCGCGTGGCAGCGACGTAGGCGAGACGCCGCTCCTCGGCTAGCTGAGCTGACGTCGTCGCATAAACGGACGGTAGAGAGCCTTCGGTGGCGCGCGCGATGAGGCATGCCTCCCACTCAAGACCCTTGGCCTTGTGGATCGTGGTGACCATGACCGCGCCGCGGCCGCGCGGGACGTGGTCCTCGGCGGCCCGTCGGTCCAGGTCTGTCGACAGGGTCCGCGACGTGCGTCTCAGTTGCTCCGGCAAGGACTGGACCAGGGTGCGCAATGTGTCCAGGGCGTCCCACCGTTCGCGGGCCGCGCCGGTGCCGTCCGGTGGGCGGCTCGCATCGAATCCGACTCGAGTCAAGGTGCGTTCGAGAACGCCAAGCGCGTCGTCGTCGGGCGCCTGGTTCGCGTGCTCACGAAGCAGCGCGAGCACTTGGCTGATCTCGCGGCGGTCGAAGTACGCGGACCCGTCACCACCAATGACGGGGATGCCGGCGTCCCGGAGCGCCGCGGTGATCTTCACAGCCTGGACGTTGAACCTGTGCAGGATCGCGATCTCAGCGGCGGGCACACCCTGCCGCAACCATCGACGGACCGTGTCGACAATCCTCCCGTCTTCATCATCTTCGTCGTCGCACCGAACTACGACCGGAACCGGGCCGTCCCCGAGCATCCCCACTAGCGGCGGGCCGACCGCCTCCGGTGTGCCCGACATCAGACGGTTCGCGGCGTCGACCACCGGGGTAGTCGAGCGGTAGTCCTTGACCAAGTCCACCGTGACTGCGTGGGGAAACCTGATGGTGAAGTCGCGGATTAGCGACGTCTCTGAGCCCTTGAAGGCGTAGATCGCCTGCCGGGCGTCACCGACGACGGCGACGTTGTCGCGTGAGCCCAGCCACGCGTCGAGCAGCCGTTGCTGCGCCTGGTCGGTGTCCTGGTACTCGTCGACCACAAAGGCGATGTACTGGTTGCGGACCGTTGTGGCGACCCGGTCGTCTTGCTCGATCATCCGGGCGCAGAACGTGAGCAGATCAGCGAAGTCCAGCACCCCGTTGTCTCGCTTCGCGGTGGTGTACCTCTTGATCGCATCGGCAACGACGGCGATGTCCATCCCGGGCCGCCGGCCGGCGGCCTTCGCCTGGCGCAGGTACTGCTCGGCGGTCAGGTCGCGTGCAGCAGCCCACGCGAGCTCGGTCCCGAGGTCGGTGACCAGCGCCGCATCCACGTTCTTGCCAGGCGTAGCGAGCGTCGCACCAAGCGCCGCGCGGAGGTACCGGTAGTAGGTGCCCTTCCCGTTTGCGTCAAGGAGCACCGGCCCGTCTCCTGGCAGGTCTGTCGCCCGCCAGAAGTAGCGCAACTGACGGAGCGCTGCGGCGTGGAAGGTGCGCGCCTGGACGTTGCCGACCCCGAGGCGGTCGAGCCGATCGCGCATCTCTCCTGCGGCCTTGTTCGAGTGAGTCACGGCGAGCAACAGGTTCGCTGGCACGGCGTTCGTGAGGTGCTGGTAGGCGATCCGATGCGTGACAGTCCGAGTCTTTCCCGTTCCGGCGCCCGCCATGATCCGGAGCGGACCGGTTGGGGCAAGAACCGCATCGGCCTGTTGTTCATCTAGGCCCGCGAGAACCCGATCCGCTGCGGCGTTGCCGGGCACATCCCCTCCACCCACTTGTGAAAATAGTTCGACTGCACATCGTGCCGTGCGGCACCCACGCACCGACCGGTGAGGGCCAGCGACGCCCATGCCGGTCTCATGACCGGTCGCGGTTGTCCGCTTGGATTGAGCAGTTGGCTCTTCACGCGAAGGCTCGCTCCATTGCTCGATCGCACACCGGGCAGAAGAGCCGGACGTCGGGCACGCCGCCGAAGAACGTGTCGACGAGCGCTCGTGTCCGACCGCACTGACGGCACTCGTCAGACTGCCGACCGGGTTGCGCGACGGTCGGCGGTTTGGTGCGTAGCAGCGAAACCGTTTCGGAGGCAAAGGAGCGGAGCGCGGTGCGGATGCCCCGGACCGCGCGAGCGAACGGCACACGGTCAAAAGTCCACAGCACGGTCTCGTCGACAACGACGGCATCGAGCTCCATGGGGGAGCGAAGGTCGACCTCGTACCCGACGATCCGCAACTCTTCGGCGTGCAGCGACCAGTTGCGCCACGATTGGCCAGCAGAGATACCCGCCGTGACGCGCCGGAGAACGCCAGAGGGGACGTCGTGGCGCAGCGCACGGACCTCGTCAACGACGGCTTCGTCGAGGTGACTGAGATAGAACGCGACTGATGTCGACGATTGAGTGAGGTCGGATGCGACGCGCTCGGCGATGTCTGACGACAGGATCTCGAACCGTGGGTCGTCCACGGCCTGCAGATGATCCATGAAGTTGTCGGATGCGTGGTGCGAAACGGCCGCGAGTGCCTCCTTCGGCCTCCCGGCTGGCATCTTTCTGATGAGGTCGCGCACAGCGCCTGCGACGACCAGTTGGTCTTTGGCCCGACTGAACGCCACGTTCATTAGCCGACTCGTGTCATCGTTTACATCGGTGCCCTGGAACCATCGACCGACCTGTTGGACCGCCCGCGCTTCGGTGACGTCGAAGTAGACGGAACTGGCTTCGTCGCCCTGGGCGCGATGCACGGTCGAGCCAATTGGTTCCCGTAGCGCCGTGCCAGCAAGATCATGAGCGACCTTCTGCAGAAGCGCGGATTGCGCTCGGTACGGACTTACGGCCAGGAGGGACTGGCGGGTGATGGGCCGATCGCGTTCGGCGGCGAGAACGAGGCCCGCGAAGAGCTGGGCGCTGACGGGGTTGAACTGGCTTCCGCGCTTCGCTCGGAACGACCGTGCGAACGAGATGTTCAATGCGGCGACGACGGGAAGGTCGCTGAAGAATGCTGCGCTCGTTCGGGTGAGTACGTCCGGGGCGGTCTGCAGCTGGATTTCGGGGTAGAAGGAGGCGTCGACGAGTCTCGCTACGGCTTGGGTCATGCGGTGCTGGACCGTCAGGGCAACGAGGCCGGGAGCTGAGGGTGAGGCGGCGTTTCTTGCGGTGGACGCGTGCTCGAACAGGCTCCGGCCAAGGAACTTCTCAGCGCGGGCGGTTTCTGCGACGACTATCGGTGGGAGTTGCCTGAAGTCGCCCGCGATGAGTGCGTGCGTTCGCGCGAGCCCGAGGCAAAGCCAAGCTGTCGGGATCGACACCATCGAGGCTTCGTCGATCACGACCGCTTCGAAGGTACGTTCGAGACGCCCGCAGGCCGCGCGGTGTGCGGTCGTGCCTAGGACCTGTGCCTCGCGCAAGACGGCGGACTCGAGGTGCCGGATGGACAGCCGGAGTGACTCGGCGGCGTCCTCGAGCTCGACGAGTCGTTGGTCCCAGCGCTTCACGTCGTCGCGTTGGTGCTGTGGGTCGAGGAGAGAGCGCTTCTCGCGGCACTGTTCTATCGCCTGACGCACGCGAACCAGATCGCTCGTGTGGGTCGACCCCTGGGCGGTGAGTGTGCCGGCGACCGTCAGGAGGGCGCTGTGTGCGTCCGAGATCGCAGATGAGTAGCTGCCAGACCGGACAATGACACCGGGGCTCAAGAGTTCCCGCGCCTTCAGAGCGTCAGCGGCCCGAATTAGAGCAAGGTCGACGGCCGCATTGGTGTGGCTCACCACGAGGACGCTTAGTCCGGCTTTGACGAGCTCCACAACCGTGTGAGCGACAGTCGTCGTCTTCCCGGTCCCTGGCGGACCCCACAGGAACGTCGTTCCTGGAGTGAGCGCGGTCGAGACAGCCTGGGCTTGGCGATCGTTCAGTGTGCCGAGTGACTGCGGTGCCTGAACTTGGGCGGGCTGATTGAGGAGGTTGTCGGCGCGTGCGCCGTCGAACCACTCATCGGCCGCGATGGCGTCCAGTCGTCGGCGGAGCTGCCGGACGAGTGCTGCGTTGTCGACTTCGAGCCTGCACACGACTCCGACGACCGAGATCGACGCGCGGACGAGTAGGACAAGCGACGTGCGACGGAGCTCGAGTATCTCCGCTTGGTATTGCTGCCTACCGACGAAGAGGTCGGCCTCTTGCCCTTCCTCGACCCCCTCGACGTCGACAGACGGAAATTCGACGATGGCGTGCCCGGCGCTCCGATTGCGGTCGATACCGTCGACGAGTACGAATCGGCGACGCTGGGTGGCGACGGCCGCGACCTCGTCGTCGAGCGCCTGTCGCATCCCGTCGAGGTCGCCCAAAAGGCTTAGGTCGCGCATTCGCAACTGCCGTGACGGTAGCGGGCGTTGCAATGGCCACAGAGGAGGCCATCAAGCGCTTCGGGAGAAAGCAGCGTCGCGACTCTTGAGGTCACCGAGCGGTCGGCCAGCTGCTCAGTGAGTGAACGAGTGTCGGGGCGTACAAGCGCTGGGACCCGTCCAGGTGGCGGTGACGCCACCGGAGGGGGGAGGCGTTCGAGCCTGATGCGTGCGGTCGGAGTGGGCAGCCCCGGATTGAGGTTCGGCTGAGCCGGTTCTCGGCCGGATTCACGCTTCCGAAGGTCTCTTTGTCGATCTCTTGGCTCTGGCTCTTTCCGACGAACGACGAATCCTGTAGCCGCCCGGGCTACGTCGGACATGCCCGCGATGATCTGTGCGTACTCGTCCTCCGAGTGGTCGCCCCAGCCTCGCGCGGCCATCACGCCGCGCAGCTCCGTGAGGTTGTGGGGGCGCTCGCGCAGAATGATCCGGATGGCCGTGGCGGCACTGCTCGGCAGCGGCATGTTCATGGCGCGTGGAACGTGCAGAGCGGCCCCTTCAGGCCACCGGCGATCGCGCCTACCTCCTCCACACGTATCGTCGTGCGAAAGGACAGACTGAAGCGTCAGCCGACGACAATCGCGGATCGACACGCAGGAATTGCGCGAGCGTGCTCGTTCGACTCCTGTCGCGGGTCGAGGATCTAGTGTCTGACCTGTGGAAGCACACCCGCGGCCGTTGAAGTCCGTATTCCGAACCGACGTCCGCCTGACTGTTCCGCTGTTCCAACGCGCGTACGTTTGGAACGTCGCCGACCAGTGGCTGCCCTTGTGGCAAGACATCGTGACGACCGAGCGACGCTTTGCGGATGGCGACCTCACGCCGCACTTCCTTGGTGCCGTGGTCCTGCAGCAGAAGCCATCCGGGCTGGGAAGTCTGGAGGTTCGTGAGGTCATTGATGGTCAGCAACGACTGACGACGCTTCAGCTCTTCATTGCCGCAGTGCGCGACTTGGCTGAGCACCGGTACGACGATGCTCGGCTGGCTCGTCGGCTGACGAAGCTGGTGGAAAACGACCGGGACCTCGTTGAGAAGTCCGAAGATGCACTCAAGCTCTGGCCAACCAACCGCGACCGCGACGCCTATCGGGCGGTCCTCGACGGTGCACACGTCGACACGGTCTACGGGACGAAGCCTGCTCGGCCCGTTCAGGCGTACGCCTGGTTCCGCGAGCACATTGCAGACTGGGTCGAGTCGCGGCGTCCTAGGAGCCCGAGCGAGTCGCTGGGCAGCCTGACGGACGTGATCACCGATGGCTTGATCACCGTGGTCATCGACCTCACAGCCGACGACGATGCGCAGGTCATCTTTGAGACCCTCAACGCCCGCGGGACGCCCCTGCTGGCATCGGACCTGATCAAGAACCTTCTGTTCCGGACGCTCGAGACCGCCAGGCGGCCCGTCGAGTCGCTGTACCAGCGCCTTTGGAGCCCGCTGGAAGCGAGCGTGTGGGAGGAGAGCGTCCGGCAAGGGCGGCTCAAGCGTCCGCGGCTCGACGCGTTCATGAACTACTTCCTGATGACGTTCCTGCAAGAAGAGGTGCTCGCCCACGATCTGTTCTCGACGGCCAGGCGCTATGTGCGCGGTGACGCGGACAGGGCGACCGAGATGCTCGAGGCGATCAGCGGGTATGCCGAGGTGTACTTGGCAATCGAGACAGGCACTGCGGGCACGGTGGAGGAGCAGGCGATGCTCGCCCGGCTGCGCATCGCCGACTCGCAGACGGTGACGCCGCTGTTGCTCTGGTTGTTCTCGCACACCCGCGGCGCCGAGCGGTCTGGGGCGCTGAGAGCGCTCGAGTCGTTCATCGTCCGGCGCTCGATCTGCGGATGGTCGACAGCAAACTACAACCGCATCTTCCTTGAGCTTGTGCGTCGGCTCGGCGCGGGTGAGCGACCGGTCGACGACGTCGTCGAGCGGTACCTCGCGTCGATGACGTCGGGCTCCGGGTATTGGCCGACCGACTCCGACGTTGCCGACGAGCTCGCCGGTCGCCAGATCTACCTGCGGATGAACCGGGAGCCTCTCCGGTTGCTACTGGAGACCCTCGAGGCGTCATCGAGTAGCCGCCTCACCGAACCACTCGCCGATCGCAGGCTCTCGATCGAACACCTGCTGCCGCGGAGCTGGGAAACGAACTGGGCGTTGCCTGACGGCAGCACAGCGCTCGAGGCGCAGGCCCTGCGGGACGCCCGAAACGGCATTCTCCACACGATCGGCAATCTCACACTCGTTACCGGCTCGCTGAATAGCACGCTCTCGAACGCGCCGTGGGGGATCAAGCGCGGGCACCTGCTGGAGCACTCTGCACTGACGCTCAACCGCAGCCTGCCTGGCCACTGGGACGTCGACGAGATCCGGGCTCGCACCGCCACCCTGAGCCGCGTGATCTGCGCCGTATGGCCACGCCCGGAAGTCGAGGGCGAGTCGATGGGCGTCGTGCCCCGGGACGAGCGCGCCACGGCCGATGAGCTCGCCGGCTCGGTCGACTGGTCGGCGAACGGCGTGGCCAAGTCTTCGTCGCGCGGCGACATCGCTGCGCACATCGACTTCGCTTTCGCCGGGATGCCGAGCGGCACGTTCCTGACGATCCTTGAGATCAGCAAGGTGGTCTCGCCCGCCTACCCAGATCGCTCGCCCTCCCAGGGGGCGATCTCCGCGCGGCTCTTCCCGCAAGGCCGGGAGTCAACGCTGGCTGGGGTGCGTCCAGATCGGCAGGGCGGCGTGCGAGGCGCTACGAAGGTGTAGGGGGCGCTTAGCGGGCTGACTCCAGCTGCCGTCTGATCCCTTCGTGAGAAGTCATGCGCCCCGCGGAGCGGTCCAGCACTTGTTCTGCGGGATACCACTCATGCGGGGAGACGTGTCCGACGACGAACCACGGCGAGCTCGCGTCCCGACGAGACAAGACGGTGCCGTCACCGGCGATGCGGATCCGTCCGCCGTCGGGACGACCGGCGCGGAGTCGCTGGTTGACTTCCTCGGCGGCTGAGCGCCCGATGACCTGACTCAGGAACAGCCCGGACCGCCGATCGAGCACGTCGGGCACCCTGACGAGCAGCGAGTACGCCGGGCCGAGGGTGTCTCCGTCCCACAACGCCCCGACCTCGGTGGTCGGGTTGCCCATCAACTGGGGTGCGCGGGGTGTGCCCTCTCGCAGGTCGGTGACTAGCTGCTCGAGCCGCAGGGCGAGCATCAGGTCGCGCCCGAGCGACCGGCTCAGATCGAGAACCTCGTCCAGGGTCCAGTCCAGCGTGTACGCGTCGTCGAGGCGTGCCAGCACGCGTTCGTGGAGGCGGGTAGCCCCGTCGAGCCGACCCGCCATCGCCTCGGTACGCGCGATGCCGAGCAGCGCCTCTGCTGGGACCGTGGGGTCGCTCGATGTCGTGCGAGCCTGCGGTGAAGGCTTCGGTGCGCGTCGCGGCACGGCGGGCCGCTTCTTGGGCGTCCTGACCGTGACGCTGTCGCCGTACGCGTTGAGCAGCTTCTGCACGAGGTCGGCCGGCAGAGCGGCAGGTACGTCGTCGTGAGTCGTCTCCCCACTGGACGGCTGCTCCGAGTGGTCGCCGGCTGGAATCTCGTCGGTGATCGGCGTGGTCCATCCGACCAGCGCTGCCTCCTCGTCGACAGAGGCAAGGACCTCGTGAGCGGCTCGCCGACGGATGACCACGTCGCCCACGGCTTCACCGCCGGCGACCGCCTCGAGGTCGTCCCACAGGGCGTCGGCGACCACACCGATCAGCGACTCGATGCTGAAAGCTGCGCGCACGGCGGCGACGCAGTCGTCGTCGACTCCCAGCTCGCGCAGCTCCACTTCGGTGAGCTCGTCGAAGACGGGGCGATCGTCGTCGACTAGCTGGACGGGATCGATGGGCTCGTCGGGCTTGACCGCCTCGATGGGTCCGCGCGGTCCGTCGAGATCGGTGCTCTCGACCGGTGTGCTCGGCGAGATCGGAGCTGGCGTGGCGGGCGAGTGTTGCTGACGTGGGGCCAAACCGCTCCTGTCGAGCAGTCGGAGCAGTGCATCGATGTCGGGCTTGATCAGATCGCCGAACCGGCCGCGGCTCTTGAGGAGCTCACTGAAGGGCGGTACGCCGGTCACGTCGAAGCCGTCGAGGCCATATACCTCGCTGGTGGTCGAGTCGGAGAGCTCGACTCTGGAGCCGCGACCGTGCATGACGACCACAGGCACGACGTAGGGAAGGCGGACGGTGTCGCGTCCGGGCAGCTTCTCGGACTCGAGCAGACCCTTGAGTCGCTTGGCTTTTTTGTCGGTCTCGTTCACCGGATTCGTTCGCACGTCTTCGCGACCGCCGCGCGGCCGCACCGACCACTTGTTGATCCGGCCGGTGACGTCGCCGTGCCAGCCCTTGAGCTCGATCAAGAACAGGCCTCGTGGCGCCAGCAGCATGACGTCGATCTCGTTGATGTGCCCCGATCTGTCCGGGAACGACAGGTTGGACCAGGCGTGCCACATCGCATCATCGGGAATCAGGCTTCGGACCGTATTGAGCGCTTCCGCTTCGGCGGGCGTCGCGGGGTCGGCGAGCGGGTGCCAGTTGCGTTCCAGCATGCCGTCACCGACTCCCTGCGTCGACGCGTTCGGCACGGATCCACTCGGCGAGAGCGATCGTCTCGTCGATGCGCTGGAGGAGGTCGGCGGCGGCGGTCGGGTCCGGGCGGTGAGGCCGTCGGGGCGCTGGTAGCGGTCGGGACACGCGGCGGACCGGTGCGGCTCGAACGGGAATCAGGTCCGTGAGCGTGGTCGGCTCGGCTGCTGCGAGCGGTGTGGGCGCGTCCCGGTCCCACGTCGGCGCCAGACCGCTCCAGATGTCGTCGATCGTGGTGTCGTCCCACTCACGGAACAGCACCACAGACGCGGCAGCATCCTCCACCTCGTCCATGAACTCGTCGCGACCGCCGGTCTCTGGGTCCTCGATCGAGTCCAGGGCGTACATGATTACGAACCGCGCGCTCCGGTTGTCGGTCTTCAGGCGGATCACTCGGCCGAGCCGCTGGATCATCTGCCGCCGGGAGCTGCTGGCGCCGAGCACGATGCCGAGATCGATGTCCGGGATGTCGACGCCCTCGTCGAGGATCTTGGGTGCCGCGAGCGCGTCCAGGGTTCCGTCGTCGAGCGCGTCGATGAGTTCCTGGCGTCGCGCGGGCGTCATGCCGTCTGAGTACACGGCGGCAGCGTTGAGGCCGCAGTCCATCAGGATGTCCGCGGCGGCGGTCGCGGTCTCCTTGCTCTGGGTGAACAGTACGCTCCCGCGGCTCTCGCCTATGACTTCCGCCAGCTCGCGCAGCGCGACCTGCTTGGCGTTCGTGTCGGCGAGCAGACGGCGCCGTTCTCGAGTGGAGGACTCGTACACCTTGACGGCGGCGGTCACGCGACCACCCATCGAGCGGAGTGCGCCGAGCTGCTGGTGGAGTTTCCCGGGTGACCCGCCTGCGGCGACGAGCTCCTTGCGCGCCTGGCTGATCTTCCGGCTGAGGGTCTCGTACTGCGTGCGCTCGTCTTCCTCGAGGGCGACGCCGAGGAAGACGAGGTCGAACGGGGCTACGACGTGCTCAGGCACGGCGCGGCTGTAGGTGTAGCGATGCACGATGCGGTTGAAGTACGGCAGTAGCAGCTCGTCGACGCCGTCGTCCCCCCGTTCCAGGGTGGCGGTCAGACCGAGCCGGTAGGGGTAGGCGAGGCGCAGGGCGGTGCTCCAGCCCTCGCCCCCGTATCGGTGGACCTCGTCGGCGACGAGCAGCGTCATTCCGGAGCCGAGCCCGGTCAGGTCGGTCGTCATCGCGCTGTTGACGACAGCGATCACGACGTCGGCACGTGCCGCGTCGCCGCGTCGGACCCCACCGACCTTCGCGATGACGGCCTCGGGGACGAACTGCTCGATCCGCTGCTCCCACTGCCGCTGCAGGAGCAGGCTCGGCACCAGAACGGTCGCCCGTTCCCCGCGGCGGATCCACTGGGCCACCGCCTCCAGCCCGAGATGCGTCTTGCCGGTACCCGTGACCGCCTCGCAGATCCCTACGCCGCCGGCGTCGTACCAGGCTGTCAACGCTTGCCTCTGCCACGGTCGGAGCTCCAGCGTCGGCACCGGGACGGAGAGCGGGTCCCGGTGCACCGGCGTAAACGTCGGCGGGCGGCTCGAATCGGTGGGCCTCGTTCGGGCGACGCGGTCGCGCTGAGCGGGGACGACGGCATCGATATCGGCCGTCAGCCGACGCGGCCCGGCATCTCTCTCGACCTTCGCCGAGGGGGCATCGACGGTGAAGCCGCGGCTGCGCAGCAGCTCGAGTGCCGCCTCCAGCGCGTCGCCCTCGCTCGTTTGCGAGGACCCAGCACGCAGCGCAGCGACTGCGTCCTGCCGCACGTCAAGATTCTGCCGGTCGGCGCGTCGGTGCGAGGCGCGATCGGTGCGGTTGAACGAGGCAGAAGCGTTGCCGACGAGCTGCCATCGGGGGACCCGGCCCTGGTCGTTCTCGAACCTCGGGTCGTTGTAGAGCAGCGGGTTAAGGGCGCGCTTATGGACGGCCAAGCCATCCCTGCGCAAGCGAGCCGCGATGCCCCGGGCAGACAGCCCAGGACTGCTCGCGAGCACGGCGACGAGACGCGTCTCCAGTTCCGACACTTTGCCTCCTCAATCGCAATCTGCCCATCGGTTGACGTGGTCTGCTTCTTAAGCAGTCGGCACGGGTCGGCGCGTGACACCTGCACTCGAAGGCGACACCGAGCGGCCCGGGAAGGCGCAGCGGAGGCGGCGCAACCGCCGCGGAGAGCGGTTCGGCCTCCGCACGTCGGGACATCCGAGGTCCATGCGGACAGAGATAGCTCCCGCAACAATGGCGGGGGCGTGGCGAGGTAGGGCTTCGGTTTCGCGAGCCCCGCGGAAACTGGAGTCTCCCGCGGCCGCGGGAGACGGGCGAGCGCCCGGACGAAGGACACATCGATGCCACCGCCGAACTTCCCCGACCTGTGGTCGGGTGCGTCCCGTCAACCGGGCTACCGCGTGGCGTTGGGCGGCTCGGGCGACATCGACCATCGCACGGGGAGGGTCGGGTGCGTCCAGCGTCCGGGACACGGGGTGGAGAGCGCGACCGTGTGCATGCGTGCACCGCTTCGAGCGACGCCCCTCGCGGAGGGTAGAGACAGAAATCGATACGCTGACCGCAAGTCAGCTTGCACTGCGGAGAGGGAATCATGCCGGAGATGTCCCGGGTCGCGGTCCTCATCGACTGCGACAACATCGGTCGCCAATGGGTGACGGCGATCCTCGCCGAGGCTGCAAAGCAAGGCACGCTAAGCGTGAAGCGTGGGTACGGCGACTGGACGAGCCAATACTTGGCGGGATGGAGACCGGAGCTTCCCCGCCACGCGATCCAGCCGATCCAGCAGTTCGCCTGGGTTACCGGCAAGAATTCGACGGACTCGGCCCTGATCATCGACGCGATGGACCTGCTGTACTCCGGCAACCTGGACGTGTTCTACCTCGTGTCCAGCGACAGCGACTTCACGCGCCTCGCGGTGCGACTGCGAGAATCGGGCAAAACCGTGTACGGCATCGGCGCCCGTCACGCGCCGGAGGCCTTCCGCAACGCATGCGACCGCTTCACCTACCTGGATGTGCTTCAGGTGCAGCATGACGAGAGGGTGCGGCAGGTGGGGTCTCAGGGCGGCGGTTTGGGTACGACCGCCGCGGCGCCTATGGCGCCTGAAGCTTCGCAGCTCGACGCGGTCGAGGCGGCCCTGTTCGCGACGGTCCAGCCCCTGCCGGTCGAGATGATCTTGGCCGGGGTGGACGCAGCCGCGCGCGACGATGGCTGGGCCTTGCTCGCAAACGTGGGTCACTACATCGTGAACACCGACCCGACTTTCGACTCGCGCAACTTCGGCTACGCGAAGCTTGGCCATCTCGCCGCCGAAGTGCCGGGCGTCGAGACTCAGTACAAGCCCGATGCGAACCAGGTGAACCAGCTCTGGGTCCGGCGCGCGCACGCTCCGGAGGACCTCGCGCTGCGCCCCGCCGGGCCGGGAATTTGAACACGAGCGCATGAGTCGACGACGGCCTAGTCGCAGGTCGTGAGGCTGTGGTGCTCTTAACGGGACCTTCTCGGGAGACGAAGTTCCCCACAAGGGCGCCCGAGATCGACGTGTCAGAGCGATGGGAATCGAAGCGTGGACGACGACACACGGCTGATCATCAATCGAAAGGCCAGGGTCTCGACGGAGGCCAGGGCGAGCCTTGCGCGGCACAAGCAGGTCCTGGAGCTTGACCGGCAGGGCATCAGCAGCAAGGAGATCGCCGAGCGATTCGGTGTCGGGAAGACTCAGATCTCCAACATGCGTGTGTCGATGACGGCTTGGGAGATGCTCGGTCTGGCTGACGAGGACGCCTGGGCCACGCTGGAGATCGGCAGCTTTGACCGGCCCGTGTCTGTGTTCGCCTTTGTGACGAGCCCTTACCGAGGAATCCGCCAGTCCTTCAAGACCGCGGAGTTCCAAGGCTTCTGCCGAGGCTTGAAGGGCAAGACGTCGGACGAGCGGATCTCGGCTCTCGTCGACTACGTCGAACGGCACACCACGCAGGAGCGCCGAGATCCGAGCACAGAGCCTGTGATCCTGAAGGACCTCAGGATCACGCGGTCCGAGGTCCTCGCAGTCACGGCGGCGGAGGTTCGCCGAGAGCTGGATCGGCTCACGGCGCCGATCGCGGAGCTCCTCGGCAGGATCGGTGCACGGCAGGGTGGAGTCGGATTGTCGGCAACCTGGTCGACCCCCGAGGGTGGGAAGGTCTCGGTGTCGATCCTGTCCGACCTGTCCGGCCCGTGAGGTAGTCGTGGGGAGCCAGCCCGGGCCGCGCGCGACCGAGCGTCGGTTGGGAGACTGGGCGACATGGCTGAAGCAGACGCCGAGCACGGGCGCACGCACCTCGAGCGTGAGGTCGCGGCGCGCTGCGTGCACACGACCGCGGAATCCGTCCGGACGACCTGCTCGTTCGCGCTCGCGGAGCGCCTGCTGGCGGTGAGTACTACGGTCGGTTTCTCATCGAGCTGCTCCAGAACGCCGCTGACGCCTGGCGCAACGACCCTCGCTCAGGTGACGCCCGATCGCGAGTCGCGGTGGTCCTCACCGCGGAGCCTGCGTTGATCGTCGCCAATCAAGGAACCGGTGCTGACCCCTGAGGTCGTCATCGAGTCGCTCGGACACATCGGCGCCTCGACCAAGTCTGAGGGCGAGGCCATCGGTCACAAGGGCATCGGCTTCAAGTCCGTCCTCGAGTTGACCTCACGACCCGAGGTGTACTCGGGCCTGCAGAATGACGAGCCCTCGCTCGCGGTGCGTTTCTCCCCGGACGAGACGCTCGCCCGCATCAAGGCGGTCAGCGAGCGCTGGGACGAGCTCGTCGCGGGGACGCAGAGCATCGATGCAGGCGACCCGCTCGCGCCGGTCCCGACCCTCCGATACCCGCTGTGGGTGGACGAGCTGCCCGACGAGATCGAGCGGCTCAAGGCATACCCGCAGGCTTCGATAAGGCGGTCCGGCTGCCCTTCGACCTGGACTTTCGCGGACCGTCGTGGGACGACGGAGGACGCTCGGGTCGCCTAGCTGGTGCCGCGCGCTTGGCGTGCTCTTCGATTTGCGACTCATGTCCACCGAACGTCGGTGGTCATCGCATCCCTAATGTTGGCACCCTTCAGGTTGACGCCCCGCAGGATCGCACCAATCAGGTTTGCGCCCGCGAGGTTGGCGTCGGTGAAGTCGGCGCCTTCGAGGTTCGCGCCAGCGAAGTTCACGTTCTGCAGTTTGGCGTCGGTGAAGTCGGCGCCTTCGAGGTTCGCGCCGGCGAGGGTGACCTTCCGCAGGTCGGCTCCGGCGAAGTTCAGGGTGGCGCCATCGAGGGTCGCGCCAGCGAAGTTCGCTCCTCGGGTGGCCATGATTGTTAGGGCTGGGGGTCCTTCGTCGCGGGTGTCGGACAGGGTCGTTCCCTCGAAGTGCGCGTTTCTGAGGTCGGTGTCTATGAGGGTGGCGTTGCCGAGCTTCGTGTTGGTGAAGATTGCTCCCCTGAGGGTGGCGCCTTCGAGGTTCGCGTCGGTGAGGTTGGCGTCGGTGAAGTCGGCGCCTTCGAGGTT
>NZ_JBFUKL010000005.1:0-379231 GCF_056400865.1 Cellulomonas sp. P4_H4 | reverse complement strand
GGATGGGGCTGACGTTCGCGCCGAGCGCGACGGCCGTCCTCGCCGACATGGTGCCCGACGACCACGGGACGGCGAGCTCGGTGAACGCCACCCTGCGGGAGATCGGCGGGGCGCTCGGCGTCGCGACGCTGGTGGCCGTGTTCACCGCGTCCGACGGCACCCTGACGCCCGACGGCTACGCGGTCGGCCTGCAGCCCGCGGCGTACGTCGCCGCAGCGGTCACCGCGATCGGAGCGCTCGTCGTGCGTGCTCAGTCCTCGTCGTCCTCGTCGGATTTCTTGTACGGGTCCGCGTCGCCCGCGAACGTCGCGGCTGCCGCGAGAGCGGCCACCTCGGCGTCGCGTCGAGCTGCCTCGAGAAGCGCCGCGTCGAGCTGCGCGGACGTGTCCGGCAGCGCGTCGAGGTGGAAGTCGAGCGACGGGGTCAGCCGGATGCCGGTCTGCTTGCCGACCTCGGAGCGCAGGATGCCCTTGGCGCTCTCCAGTGCGGCGGCCGTGTCCGTGCGCGCGGCGTCGTCGCCGAGCACCGTGTAGAAGATGTCGGCGTGCTGGAGGTCACCCGTGACGCGCACGTCCGTGATGGTGACGAACCCCAGACGCGGGTCCTTGATGCGCGTGTCGAGCATCTGCGCGACGACCTGCTGGATGCGCTCGCTGAGCTTTCGGGCGCGGGCGGTGTCGGCCATGGGACCGCTCCTTGTCTAGTAGAGGAGGCCTGAGCCTGGACGAGCACAGGGCGGGCGAGATGCTCGCCCGCCCTGTGCCGCTGGCCTATGGCCTGGTGATCACCGGGGTCAGGCGCGAGGCTTCTCGCGCATCTCCCAGGTCTCGATGGTGTCGCCGATCTCGACGTCGTTGAACGAGCCGAGGCCGATACCGCACTCGAAGCCCTCGCGGACCTCGGTGGCGTCGTCCTTGAACCGCTTGAGCGACTCGATCGTCAGGTTGTCCCCGATGATCTTGCCGCCACGCGTGACGCGCGCCTTCGTGTTGCGTCGGATGAGGCCCGACCGGACGATCGAGCCGGCGATGTTGCCGAACTTCGAGGACCGGAAGACCTCGCGCACCTCGGCGGAACCGAGCTGCACCTCCTCGTACTCCGGCTTGAGCATGCCCTTGAGAGCAGCCTCGACGTCGTCGATCGCCTGGTAGATGACCGAGTAGAAGCGCACGTCGACGCCCTCGCGGTCCGCCAGCTCCTCGACGCGCTCCGCGTACTTGACGTTGAACCCGATGATGATCGCCGAGTCGACGGTCGCCAGGTTGACGTCGTTCTGCGTGATCGCGCCGACGCCGCGGTGGATGACCCGCAGCTCGACCTCTTCGCCCACGTCGATCTTGAGCAGTGCGTCCTCGAGCGCCTCGACGGCACCCGAGACATCGCCCTTGAGGACCAGGTTGAGGGTCTCGACCTTGCCCTGAGCCAGCGCCTGCGTGAAGTCCTCGAGGCTGACGCGCTTGCGACGCTTGGCCAGGAGGGCGGCACGCTCGGCCGCCTCGCGCTTCTCGCCGATCTGACGAGCGGTGCGGTCGTCCGGGGCCACGATGAACGTGTCGCCGGCGCGAGGCACCGAGGTCAGGCCGAGCACCTGGACGGGACGCGACGGTCCGGCCACCAGGACCGGCTCGCCGTGCTCGTCGAACATCGCTCGGACGCGGCCGTAGGCCGTACCGGCGACGATCGAGTCGCCGACCTCGAGGGTTCCCGACTGGACGAGCACCGTCGCGACGGCACCACGGCCCTTGTCGAGGTTCGCCTCGATGGCCACACCACGTGCGTCCTTGTCGGCGTTGGCTCGCAGGTCGAGCGCGGCGTCCGCCGTGAGGAGGACCGCCTCGAGCAGCTGGTCGATGCCCTGGTTCTGCTTCGCGGAGACGTTGACGAACATCGTGTCGCCGCCGTACTCCTCGGCCACCAGGTTGTACTCGGTGAGCTGCTGGCGGATCTTGTCGGGGTTGGCCCCCTCCTTGTCCACCTTGTTGACCGCGACCACGATCGGCACGCCGGCCGCCTGGGCGTGGTTGAGCGCCTCGATCGTCTGGGGCATCACGCCGTCGTCGGCCGCGACCACGAGGATCGCGATGTCGGTCACCTGCGCACCACGGGCACGCATGGCGGTGAACGCCTCGTGGCCCGGGGTGTCGATGAACGTGACCGCACGGTCGATGCCCTCGTGCGTGGTGTGCACCTGGTAGGCACCGATGTGCTGCGTGATCCCGCCGGCCTCGCCCGCGACGACGTCCGTCTGACGGATGGCGTCGAGGAGCTTGGTCTTTCCGTGGTCGACGTGACCCATGACGGTGACGACCGGCGGACGCGCCGTCAGGTCGTCGTCGCCCTCGGCCTCGAGCTCGGCGTCCAGGTCGATGTCGAAGGCCCCGAGCAGCTCGCGGTCCTCCTCCTCGGCCGACACCATCTCGATGATGTAGCCGAGCTCGACCGCGAGGGTGCCGAACGTGTCCTCGTCGAGCGACTGGGTCGCCGTGGCCATCTCACCGAGGTGGAACAGCACGGTGACCAGTGCGGCGGGGTTGGCGTCGATCTTGTCGGCGAAGTCGTTGAGCGACGAGCCGTGGCGCAGCCGGACGACGGTCTTGCCGTTGCCGCGGGGAACCTGCACGCCACCCAGCGAGGGGGCCTGCATCTGCTCGAACTCTTGACGCTTCGCACGCTTCGACTTGCGGCCACGGACGGGACGACCGCCCGCGCGACCGAAGGCACCCTGCGTGCTGCCACGCCCGGCACCACCGGGACGACCGCCGCCGCCACCGGGACGACCGGCGAAACCGCCGCCGCCACCGGGTGCACCGCCGGGAGCGCCACCAGGCGCACCACCGGGACGACCGGCGTAGCCACCACGGGCACCGCCAGGACCGCCGCCTGCGCGACCGCCACCAGGACCGGCCGGGCGCTCGCCCGGACGACCGACACCGCTGGCCGTACGGCCCGGCATCATGCCCGGGTTCGGGCGCGGACCACCGGGGCGGGGACCGCCGGGACGCGGGCCGCCGGGACGCTCGCCTGCCGAGGCAGCAGGAGCACCCTCGGCCGGAGCGGGACGACGGTCGCGGTCACCCGGACGCGGCATGCCCTGCGACGGCGCGAACGGGTTGTTGCCGGGACGCGGGCCGCCGGAACGGTTGGCGCCCGGACGCTCACCCTGGCGGGGCATGCCCTGCGAGGGTGCGAACGGGTTGTTGCCGGGACGCGCTGCAGGCGCAGGCGCCTGACGCGGACCGGGACGGACGGGAGCGCCGGTCGCAGCAGCGGCTGCGGCAGGTGCGGGGGCTGCTGCGGCCGGGGCCGGAGCCGCGGCGGGAGCCGGTCGCGCGGGAGCCGGCGCGGCGGGGGCAGCAGGAGCTGCCGCGGCCGGGCGCGGGGCCTCGACGACGGGCGCAGGAGCGGGTGCAGGTGCCGGCGCGGGACGCGGGGCTGCCCTGGGTGCTGCTGCGGCTGGCGCTGACGTTCCCGCACTGCCTGCGGGGTACTCGTCGCGCAGCTTGCGAACGACCGGGGGCTCGATGGTCGACGATGCCGACCGGACGAACTCTCCCATGGTGTTCAGCTTGGTCATGATGGTCTTGCTGTCGACCCCGAGCTCTTTGGCGAGCTCGTAGACGCGGACCTTGGCCACATCTCTCCTGTCTCGGTCCGCCCGGACAGGGTCGGACCGTCGTTAGTTCTGGGTACTCATCGCTGGGTACTCATCGGAGCGTTCTCATCGGGTAGCCATCGGCTTCCAGACCCGCTTCCCTCATCGACGATCGGCCTACGACACCGGGATCTGCCCGGCGCCTTCCATTCCCAGCTGCTCGATGTACCGACGCACGTCGCTCACGTCGGACATGCCCGCGTTGCGCAGTGCCCGCCCGAGTGCACGTCGGCGTTCGGCGGTCTCGAGACATCCAGGATCGGGGTGCAGCCACGCCCCCCTGCCCGGCATCGAACGACCCTCGTCCACGACCATCGCGGAGACTCCCGCGGCATCCGTGGCGACGACCACCCTCAGCAAGGCTGACCTCGGGCCGGTGGTTCGACACCCCACGCAGGTCCGGATCGGACCCATGCCAGAGAGCGCACTCACTGTCTGTGGGGTCCGCCGGCTCGACGGGAGGAGCCGGACATCCGGCCCAGCCGCAGCAAGTCTACCGCGCCGGGCCACTCCGCGTGTCACAGCGCGCGTCATCCGCCCGATCCGTGCTGCGCGTCACTCACCGGCGCTCGCGCCCTGCAGGTCCCCCGGCACCTCGGCGTCGGACCGGATGTCGATACGCCAGCCGGTGAGCTTGGCGGCGAGGCGGGCGTTCTGGCCCTCCTTGCCGATCGCGAGGGACAGCTGGTAGTCCGGCACGACGACACGTGCGGCGCGCGCCTCGGGGTCGACGACCGTCACGGAGAGCACCCGGGCGGGCGACAGCGCGTGGGCGATCATCTCGGCCGGGTCGTCCGCGTGGTCGACGATGTCGATCTTCTCGCCGTGCAGCTCGGCCATGACCGCACGGACGCGGCCACCCATCGGGCCGATGCAGGCACCCTTGGCGTTCACGCCCGGGACGGTCGTGCGGACAGCCATCTTGGTGCGGTGACCGGCCTCGCGCGCCATCGCCGTGATCTCGACCGTGCCGTCGGCGACCTCGGGAACCTCCAGCTCGAAGAGCTTGCGCACGAGGTTCGGGTGCGTGCGCGAGAGCGTGACCTGCGGCCCCCTCGGACCCCGCGCGACCTCGAGCACGTAGCCGCGGATGCGGTCGCCGTGGACGTACTCCTCGCCGGGCACCTGCTCGTGCGCGGGCAGGACGGCCTCGGTCCCACCGACGTCGATGAGCACCGTCCGCGGGTCGCGGCCCTGCTGGATGACTCCACCCAGGACCTCGCCCTCCTTGCCGCGGAACGCTCCGAGCACCTGGTCGTCCTCGGCGTCGCGCAGGCGCTGCACGATGACCTGGCGCGCCGTCGCGGTGGCGATCCGGCCGAACCCGTCCGGGGTGTGGTCGAACTCGGGCTCGTCGTGGTGCGTGTAGGCGGGCTCGCCGTCCTCCGACGGAGCCGCCTCCTCGCGCGCCCACACGGTGACGTGCCCGCTCTTGCGGTCCACCTCGACCCGGGCCCGGGTGTGTGCGCCGGGCGTCCGGTGGTAGGCGGACAGCAGTGCCTGCTCGATCGCGGAGACCAGGACGTCGAGGCTGATCTCACGCTCCCGCTCAAGCATCCGCAGCGTCTGCATGTCGATGTCCATCTCAGCTCTCCTGTCCGGCGTCGGCGTCGCTGCCGGCCTCGTCGTCGTCCACGGGCCCGACCCCTGTCAGGTCCACCTCGACGTGCGCGGCGCGCACCTCGGACAGGGGAACCTCGACAGGTTCCCCGATGACCGGCTTGCGGCCCTTGAGTCCCGGCGTCACGGGGACGACGACGATGGTGCCGTCGTCCGGCCCCGTCCTCTCGACGGCGGTCAGCCGTCCGGACAGCGTCCCGCCGTCGTGCCGGTGCACCACGATCGTGTGCCCCACGGCGCGGGTGAAGTGGCGGCGCTCGGTCAGCGGCCGCGACACACCGGGGCTCATCACCTCGAGGGTGTACTCCCCCGTGATCGCATCCGCAGCATCCAGCGCGTCCGAGACGGCGCGCGTCGCGTCGGCGACCCGGTCGAGGTCCAGGGAGCCCTCGTCGTCCTCGGGCACGTCGATCACGACCTCGACCACCGAACGACCTGCCGCACGACGTACGGTGACGTCCTCGAGGAGCAAACCCACGGACTCGACGGCCGGCTCGACGACGTGCCGGACCCGCTCGGCGTGTGCTGGGTGCGCTGGCGCGGCCATGTCAGTCTCCTGTCGGCTCCAGCGGGTCTGCCGAGGCAACGGATCGACCCTGTGATGTTGTGGGTCCAGCGTAACGAGTCCGGGCGTGCCCGACGGCCGCGCGCCCGGCACATGGCAGGATCACCGGCGATGAACCACCCGCCGAGCCCGCACCAGCACCCGGATGTCGCCGACCGAGTCCGTCGATTCGGTGTCGCGCTCGCCACAATTCTCGCCCTCGTCGTGCTGGCCGGCTGCGGTCTGCGCGCCGAGACGCCGCCCCCGGTGGAGCCCACGCCCGACGCGATCGAGCAGGTCCGGGCGCGCACGGCGGCCGACTCGGTCGCCCTCGCGGAGGCCGCCCGTGCCGTCGCTCTCACGCCCGCCGGGGCAGCAGAGCCGCTCGCGAGCGTCCTGGCGGACATCGCCTCCTTCTCGGACCAGCACGCCGAGCAGGCGGGCGGCGTCTACGACTCCGGCCTCGCGACGCCCACCGCGGCACCCACGACCCCACCGCCGGTCGTCGCCGACGCCGCGTCCCTGCTCACCGACCTCGGCGCGGCCACGACCACGTCGCTGACCGACGCCGACACCGTCGACGACGGAGCGCTGGCCCGGCTCGTCGCCTCGATCGCGACCTCACGGGCCGAGCTGACGACCCGCCTCGCGCAGGCGTCCGGCGTCCCGGCTCCCCCGGTCGGGCCGGCGCCGGGCGACGTCGCTCCCCCGGCGGACCCGTCGGCCACGGCTGAACCGGCGCCCAGCGCGAGCCCTGGAGCCGTCACCGACCTCGACGCCCTCGCGCTCGCCCACGACCAGGCGGGCTTCGGGTTCGAGGTCATCGCGGCCCGGCTCACGGGCGACCAGCGCGCGGCAGCGCGCGCCGCCGCCGCCGCCAACCGCGCCGAGGGCGACCGCTGGGCCCGCGCGTCCGGGAGCGAGGGCACCCCGCTCGACCCGCGCCGCGCCTCGTACGCGCTGCCGGTCGGTCTCGACGACCCGGCCGTCGTGGTCGCGCTGGGCCGCACCCTGCAGACCGCGGTCGCCGACGCCTACGCCAACGCGGTGGCCGGCGCGCCGGCGGGCCAGCGCCAGCAGCTCGTCGACGGCCTGCGCGCGGCGACGACGGCGGCCGCCGTCTGGGGCGCGACCCCGATCCCGTTCCCGGGTCTCCCCGAGCAGAGCCAGCAACCCGTCAGCTGAGCATCCCGCTGACGGGGCCACCCGCGCGGTCTACGACGCGAGCAGGGCCGCGACGAGCGACGCCACGTGCTCGACCGCCTGGTCGACCGGGACCTGCTCGGTCGCGCCACCCGTGCGCGGGCGGACCTCGACGACACCCTCGGCCAGCCCGCGGCCGACGACGACGACGAGCGGGACACCGAGCAGCTCGGCATCGGCGAACTTCACGCCGGGCGAGACTCGGCCCGGCCGGTCGTCGTACACGACCTCGATGCCGCGCGACGACAGCTCCGCGGCCAGTGCCTCGGCCGCCTCGAAGATCGCCGGGTCCTTGCCGGTCGCGACGACCGTGACGTGCGCGGGAGCGACGTGCGCGGGCCATGCGAGTCCCCGCTCGTCGTTGTTGGCCTCCGCGAGCGCAGCGAGCACCCGGGTGACGCCGACCCCGTACGAGCCCATGGTCACGACCTGGGACTTGCCGTTCTGGTCCAGCACCGTCAGGCCCAGCGCCTGCGCGTACTTGCGACCCAGCTGGAAGATGTGGCCGATCTCGATACCTCGGGCGAGCTCGAGCGGACCGGAGCCGTCGGGCGCCGGGTCGCCGGCGCGTACCTCGGCCGCCTCGACCGTGCCGTCCGCGGTGAAGTCACGACCCGCGACGAGGTCGAAGACGTGCCGGCCGGGCTCGTTCGCCCCGGTGATCCACCGCGTGCCGGCCACGACACGGGGGTCGAGCAGGAACCGCACCGCGGTCCGCTCGGCACCCTCGGCGACGGGCACGTTGGGTCCGAGCGCGCCAGGCCCGATGTAGCCCTTGACCAGCTCAGGGTGCGCGGTGAAGTCGGCCTCGCCCGCGGCCTCGACCTCGGCCGGCGCCACGCCCGCCTCCAGACGCTTCAGGTCGACGTCGCGGTCGCCGGGCAGCCCGACGACGAGCAGCTCGCGCTCGCCCGTCGGGTGCACGAGGGCGAGCACGACGTTCTTGAGCGTGTCGGCCGCCGTCCAGGCACGGTCCGGGCGCGGGAAGCGCTCGTTGGCGACGGCGACGAGCGTGTCGATCGTCGGTGTGTCCGGGGTGTCCTCGACGTGCGCCGCGGGGGCGTCGTCGAACGGCAGCGCGTCGGGGACGACGGTCGTGACGGCCTCGACGTTCGCGGCGTACCCGCCTGCTGACCGCACGAACGTGTCCTCCCCGATGAGCGTCGGGGTCAGGAACTCCTCGGAGCGGGAGCCCCCCATGGCACCCGAGGTTGCCGCGACGATCACGTACTCGAGTCCGAGGCGCTCGAAGATGCGCTGGTAGGCCGCGCGCTGCGCCTGGTACGACGCGTCGAGCCCTTCGTCGTCGATGTCGAACGAGTACGCGTCCTTCATGATGAACTCGCGCCCGCGGATCAGGCCGGCACGCGGCCGGGCCTCATCGCGGTACTTGGTCTGGATCTGGAACAGCGTGAGCGGCAGGTCCTTGTACGACGAGTACAGGTCCTTGACGAGGAGCGTGAACATCTCCTCGTGCGTGGGCGCCAGCAGGTAGTCCCCACCCTTGCGGTCCTTGAGCCGGAAGATGTTCGGGCCGTACTCGGTCCAGCGCCCGGTCGCCTCGTAGGGCTCGCGCGGCAGCAGCGCCGGGAAGTGCACCTCCTGCGCACCCGCGGCGACCATCTCCTCGCGGACGACCGCCTCCACCTTGGCCAGCACGCGCAGGCCGAGCGGGAGCCAGCTGTAGATGCCCGGGGCGGCGCGGCGGATGTAGCCGGCGCGCACAAGGAGCCGGTGGCTCGCGACCTCGGCGTCGGCGGGGTCCTCGCGCAGCGTGCGGAAGAAGAGCGTGGAGAGGCGCAGAAGCATGACCGCGAGCCTAGTTGCTCCGACGTGCGGTCCTGAGCGCATTCTCCGGACGCCGAACGCCGGGACGGGTCGATCTCGGGATGGGAGCATGACCCTGTGCCGGAGCTGCCCGAGGTCGAAGCGCTCGCGCAGTTCCTGCGCGGACGCACGGTCGACCACGTCGTGACGTCTGTCGAGATCGGCGCGATCAGCGCGCTCAAGACGTTCCGCCCGCCACCGGACGCGCTCAAGGGCGGGGTCGTCGTCGACGTGCAGCGGCACGGGAAGTGGCTGGACCTCATGGTCGCCACGACGACCGGCGAGCCCCTGCACCTGATCTGGCACCTGTCGCGCGCGGGCTGGGTGCGCTGGTCCGAGCAGCTGTCCGAACGACCGGTCCGGCCCGGCAAGTCCCCCATCGCCCTGCGCGTGCGGTTCGACGACGGCGCGGGCTTCGACCTGACCGAGGCGGGCACCCGCAAACGGCTCGCCGTCCACGTCGTCGAGGATCCGGCCGACGTGCCGCAGATCTCGACGCTCGGCGTCGAGCCTCTCTCGCCCGAGTTCACGCCGCAGCGCCTCACCGAGCTGCTCAAGGCGCGCAACCAGCAGCTCAAGGGCCTGCTGCGCGACCAGGGCACCATCGCGGGCATCGGCAACGCCTACTCGGACGAGATCCTGCTGGTCGCCCGGATGAGCCCGTTCGCCATGACGACGTCGCTCGACGCGGACCGGACCGCCACCCTCTACCGCGCGATCCAGGACGTGCTGACCGAGGCGGTCGACGCGGCGTCGGGCAAACCAGCGACGGAGCTCAAGGACGCGAAGCGTCAGGGCATGCGGGTGCACGGGCGTACGGGTCTGCCGTGCCCGGGCTGGGACGGCCAGCCGTGCGGAGACACGGTCCACGAGGTGTCGTTCGCCGACTCGGCGCTGCAGTACTGCCCGACGTGCCAGACCGGCGGCAAGCCGCTCGCGGACCGACGCATGTCCCGCCTGCTCCGATAGAGCAGGTCAGAAGAGCTGGACGAGCTAGAAGAGCACCGTCGCGTAGGTGCCGACCTGCCGGAAGCCGACCGCGCGGTACGTCGCGAGCGCTCGCGCGTTGAAGTTGTTGACGTACAGCGAGACCAGCGGGGCGACCTCGGCGCGGGCGGCCTGCACGACGGCAGCCATGCCCGTCTCGGAGAGCCGCTCGCCTCGGCGGTCGGGCGATACCCACACGCCCTGGACCTGCGCGACGCCACCGGCGACGGCCCCGAGCTCTGCCTTGAACACAACGTCCGGCCGGCTGCGTCCGGCCCTGTGGTCGACGCGTACGAACGAGCGGCCCTGGGCGATCAGGTTGCGCACCCGCGTCTCGTAGGGCCCACCGGGTCCGCTGACGGGTGAGTAGCCGACCTCCTCCGTGAACATCCGGACGCACGCCGGCAGGACGATGTCGAACTCCTCGGCATGCGACCGGCGGACCTTGGCGTCGGGCGACACGAGGGGCGCATGTTCGATCACCATCGACGGCTGGTTGTCGCGGACCTCGCGCGCGGCGGGCCAGAACTGCCGCAGCCGGCTCCACATGCCCAGCACCGCTTCCGCGGGTCCGACGATCGACGAGCAGCGACGGCCCTGCAGGCGGGCGAACCCGGCGAACGCGTCGAGCGCGAGAGAGGCCGTCCGGGGGTCGTCGACGGGGACGACGGGAACCATGTTCGCTCCTGCGAAGCAGAGGGCGACGAGCTCACCGTCCTGCTCGAATCCCCAGAGGCTGCCTCCTGCCGTGCGCAGACCGCGAGTGACGGCCTGCTCCAGCCGGGTGGTCGCGAGCACGGAGCCGACGGCGTCACGGGCGCAGACGGCGAGCGCGCTCTCGAGGTCGACATCCGACAGGACTCGACCTCCAGCCCGGTTGTCGAGCAGAGCAGCGCGGCGTTGCACCATGAGGCGATCTTGCACCACCACGGCCCGATTCACCCCATCTTGAGAGTGTCGATGTGATGAATTGCTGGTACCGGTGAAGGAATTCCCTCGGTCAGCCCACCGAGACCACGGGCGCACCGTTTCCGGACTCGACCGGGTCCATCGTCTCGGCGAGACGCATGGCCTCCTCGATCAGGGTCTCGACGATGAGCGCCTCGGGGACGGTCTTGATGACCTCGCCGCGCACGAAGATCTGCCCCTTGCCGTTGCCGGACGCGACGCCGAGGTCCGCCTCGCGCGCCTCGCCGGGGCCGTTCACGACGCAGCCCATGACGGCCACCCGCAGCGGGACGTCCATGCCCTCGAGCCCGGCCGTGACCCGCTCGGCCAGCGTGTAGACGTCCACCTGGGCCCGGCCGCAGGACGGGCAGGAGACGATCTCGAGCTTGCGGGGCCGCAGGTTGAGCGACTGCAGGATCTGGATGCCGACCTTGACCTCCTCGACCGGCGGCGCGGACAGGGACACGCGGATGGTGTCGCCGATGCCCTTGCTCAGCAGGGCGCCGAACGCGGTCGCAGACTTGATCGTGCCCTGGAACGCCGGGCCCGCCTCGGTCACGCCGAGGTGCAGAGGCCAGTCGCCGCGCTCGGACAGCAGCTCGTAGGCGCGCACCATGACCACCGGGTCGTTGTGCTTGACGGAGATCTTGAAGTCGCGGAAGCCGTGCTCCTCGAACAGCGACGCCTCCCAGACAGCCGACTCGACGAGCGCCTCGGGCGTGGCCTTGCCGTACTTCGCGAGCAGGCGCGGGTCGAGCGAGCCGGCGTTCACCCCGATCCGGATCGAGACGCCGGCGTCCGTCGCCGCTCGGGCGATCTCCTTGACCTGGTCGTCGAACTTGCGGATGTTGCCCGGGTTGACCCGGACGGCCGCGCAACCGGCGTCGATCGCGGCGAACACGTACTTCGGCTGGAAGTGGATGTCCGCGATCACCGGGATCTGCGACTTGTGCGCGATGGCGGGCAACGCGTCGGCGTCGTCCTGCGTGGGGACGGCTACCCGGACGATGTCGCAGCCCGCGGCGGTCAGCGCCGCGATCTGCTGCAGGGTGGCGTTGATGTCGGTGGTCTGGGTCGTGCACATCGACTGGACGCTCACCGGGGCGTCGCCGCCCACGAGCACCTTGCCGACGCGGATCTGACGGGTGGGACGCCGCGGTGCCAGCACAGGTGCGGGCGCCTCCGGCATACCGAGACTGATCGGGATGCTCACGCCGCCATCATCGCATCCGCGGCGCGACCAGGCCTGCCGCTACGCGTGGCGTGCACGACATCTCCTCAGATCTGCACCGGGTTGACGAGGTCCGCATACACGAGCAGCAGGCCGACGCCGCCGAGCAGGATGAACACGCTGTACGCGACCGGGACCAGCTTGGCGGTGTCGAACGGTCCCGGCCGGGGCAGGCCACGGAGCCTGGCCACCTGGCGCCGTCCGCCCTCCCACAACGCCGCCGCGACGTGCCCGCCGTCGAGCGGCGGCAGCGGGATCAGGTTGAACACGAACAGGGCGATGTTCAGGCTGGCCAGCATGATCAGGAGGCCCGCGAGCTTGAGGCCCCAGTCGATGTCGTTCTCCGACGCGATCTCGCCCGCGAACCGGCCGATGCCGACGACGCCGACGACGCTGGTGGTGTCCCGCGGCGTGTTGTTGACCGTCGAGGCCCAGAGGTCGCCGATCTTGGACGGGAACGTGCCGACCACCGACGCGGTCTGCGCCGTCATCGTCGCGACGCGTGCGGGCATCTGCCAGATCGCCTCGCGCTGCGGCTCCTGCTTCGGGCCGATGCCGATGTACCCGACCGAGATGGTCTTCGGTGTGCCGTCCGCGTTCAGGACGGCGTTGTCGTACTGGTCGTAGACGGGGCGGTCGGCGACGACGGGCGTGACCGACACCTCGACGGTCTCCCCGTTGCGCTCGACGGTCACGGGCACCGACTCGTCACCGGTCGCTCGGATCAGCGTGGTCAGCTGGTCCCACGAGTCGATCGCGGTTCCGTCGTACGAGACGACCGTGTCGCCCGGGAGCAGGCCGGCTGCAGCGCCGGGGGCCACCGGGTCGCTCGACATGCACTCGCGGTCGGCTGGCGCGTCCGTGGGGATCACGCAGGCGCTCACCGAGCTCACGGTCGTGGTGGGCCCGGGCACGCCGATCCCGACGAACACGATCGTCATGAGCACGAAGGCGATGAGGAGGTTCATGACCGGACCGCCGAGCATGACGACCAGCTTCTTGGGCGTCGACAGCCGGTAGAACGCACGGCCGTCCTCGCCGGGCAGGATCTCGTCGGCGCTCGCCTGCCGCGCGTCGCGCGCGAGCCGGCCCAGCCACGTCCGGGCGGGCGGGTTGCCGACGGCGTCGCCAGGCGGGTACATACCGACGAGGCGCACGTAGCCGCCCGCCGGGATCGCCTTGAACCCGTACTCGGTCTCACCCTTCGTGCGCGACCACAGCGTGGGCCCGAAGCCGATCATGTAGTGGCTCACCCGCACGCCGAAGCGCTTGGCGGGCACCATGTGCCCGACCTCGTGCAGCGCGATCGATCCGAGCAGCACGACGATGAAGATCAGCAAGCCGATCAGGTACTCCATCAAGACCCTCCGTCAGGACCGCGCTCCGTCGACGGGCGCGCACCATCCAGCGTGGACCCACGCCCCCGCTCGCACATCCTCCCCCCACACCCTGGGAACTCGCTGGACGCCCACTGGGCTCACCCGTTCGGCGGGTCTCATGCGAGGCAACCCTTGCGCAACGGACTTCTCCCGGAATTCGTCGTCTGATCCTTTCCCACCGACGAGATCCGCACTACGGTCCGAGCATGGCCACTGATTCCGCCCCCCTCGAGCAGCGTCGCTCCGTGCAGACCGCCATCCCCGGACCTCGCTCCGTCGCCCTCGGAGCGCGACGCGCCGCCGCCGTCGCCGCGGGCGTGTCGTCGACCCTTCCCGTCTACGTGGCCCGCGCGTCGGGCGCGGTCATCGAGGACGTCGACGGCAACGTATTCGTGGACCTCGGCTCCGGCATCGCCGTGACGTCGGTCGGAGCGAGCGCGCCCGAGGTGGCCGACGCCGTGGGCGCACAGGCCCGCGACTTCACGCACACCTGCTTCATGATCAGCCCGTACGAGGAGTACGTCGCCGTGTGCGAGGCGCTCGCGCGGCTCACGCCCGGCGACCACGAGAAGCGCTCGGTGCTGGTGAACTCGGGTGCGGAGGCGGTCGAGAACGCCGTGAAGATCGCGCGTCGTGCGACCGGTCGCCCAGCGGTGCTCGTCCTCGACCACGCCTACCACGGGCGAACCAACCTCACGATGGCGATGACCGCGCGGGCCATGCCCTACAAGACGGGATTCGGGCCCTTCGCGGGCGAGGTCTACCGCGTGCCGGCGTCGTACCCGCTGCGCGACCCCGAGGGCATGACCGGCGAGCAGGCCGCACGACGGGCCATCGACGTCGCCGAGCGGCAGGTCGGTGCCGACCAGGTGGCTGCCATCGTCGTCGAGCCCATCCTCGGGGAGGGCGGGTTCGTGGTCCCGGCGCCCGGCTTCCTGCCGACCCTGGCCGCGTGGGCGCGGGACAAGGGCATCGTGTTCGTCGCCGACGAGGTGCAGACGGGGTTCGCGCGCACGGGCGCGATGTTCGCGTGCGACCACGAGGGCGTCGTCCCCGACCTGGTCGCGCTGGCCAAGGGCATCGCCGGCGGGCTGCCGCTCGGTGCGGTGACCGGGCGTGCCGAGCTGCTCGACGCCGTGCACGCGGGCGGCCTCGGCGGCACGTTCGGCGGCAACCCGATCGCGTGCGCCGCGGCGCTCGCGAGCATCGACCTCTACGAGCGGACCGACCTGGCCGGTGCGGCACGGGCGATCGAGGGTCACGTGGTCCCCCGCCTGACCGCGAGCCTGGCGGACGTCGCTGCGGTGGCCGAGATCCGTGGGCGCGGCGCGATGCTGGCGCTCGAGCTCGTCGTGCCCGGCACGCTCGAGCCCGACAAGGCCGCGGCGCAGAAGGTCGCCGCCGCGTGCGCCGCGCAGGGCGTGCTGGTGCTCACCTGCGGCACCTGGGGCAACGTCCTGCGCCTCCTGCCGCCGCTGGTCATCGGTGACGACCTGCTCGACGACGCGCTGACCGTTCTCGAGGACGCCCTGCGCGCCCTCTGAAATCCGTGGACGGCGCGACGATGCCGATGCGATCGTCGCGCGGTGGAGCAGATCTGGGACGCCGAGACGGCGCGCCGCTACGACACTCCCGGAACGGGGATGTTCGCGCCGGAGGTGCTCGGCCCGACCGTCGACCGGCTCGTGGAGCTCGCGGACGGGGGCAGGGCGCTCGAGCTCGCCATCGGCACGGGGCGCGTCGCCGTCCCGCTGGCCGCGCGCGGCGTGCCCGTGGTCGGCATCGAGCTGTTCCAACCGATGCTCGACGAGCTGAGGACCAAGGTCGACGAGGCGACGATCCCCGTCATCCTGGGCGACATGGCGTCCGCCACCGCCCCGGGCGACTTCAGCCTCGTGTACCTCGTCTACAACACGATCTCGAACCTGCTCACGCAGGCGGAGCAGGTCGCGTGCTTCCGCAACGCCGCGCGTCATCTGCGCCCCGGCGGACGGTTCGTGGTCGAGCTGTGGGTCCCGGAGCTGCGCGCGTTGCCGCCGGGCAGCCAGGCCACGGTGTGGGCCGTCGAACCGGGCTACCTGGGGATCGACACGTACGACGTGCTGCACCAGCAGGTCGTCTCGCACCACGTCCGGTTCGACGAGGGCACGGACGCCCGGCTGGCCCGCAGCCCGCACCGGTACGTCTGGCCGGCCGAGCTGGACCTCATGGCACAGCTGGCCGGCCTGGAGCTCGAGAGCAGGCACGCGGACTGGGACGGTGCGCCGTTCACCGAGGACTCACGATCGCACGTGTCGGTGTACCGGACCGGCTAGGGCGTGCGCTCGTCGAGACCCCACGGCGAGCCGTAACCGGCAGGCGTCGGCGCCGCGAGGAGCTCGAGGAAAGGGACCGCGTCGAACGCCTCCGGGCCGAGCACTCCCGCACCGGCCCACGTGCCGGCCGCCAGGAGCTCGAGCGCGACCACCGGGTTGACGGCCGTCTGCCACACGACGCACTGGGCGCCGTACTCGGCCATCGACCAGGCGTTGTCGACGATGTGGTGCAGGTAGACCTCGCGGGGGTTGCCGTCCTTGCCGGTTCCCGTGACCAGCAGCCCGGCGCACGTGGACCCCGTCATCCGCGGGCCGATGGTCGCCGGGTCGGGCAGCGACGCCGCGACCACGTCGCGCGGGCTCACGGGAACACCGCGCACCAGGACCGGTTCGGTCTTGTCGAGCCCGAGCGTGTGCAGGGTGCGCAGCACCCCGATGAACTCCTCGCCGAGCCCGTACTTGAACGTGACCTTGCGGGCGTCGACCCAGCGCGGCATGAGGAGGACCTCCTCGTGCTCGACGTGCACGCACTCCACGTCACCGATCGGGTCCGGGAACCGGAACACCTCCGGCTCGTGGAACGGCGGAGTCGTGAACCAGCCGTCCTCCAGCCCGGCACCGGCCTCGGCGCGGTCCGCCGACCAGATCACCGGCGGGTTCAGGCACTCCTCGATCGTCGTCCAGATCGAGAACGACGGCGCGAAGACGGGCTCACCGTCGTCGCCGAGCACGACGAGGTTCGCTCCGTCGCGCACGCCGAGCTCGTCGATCGCGTCGAACAGGTGGTCCGCCGCGTAGCGCGCGAAGACGTCGGACAGGCCCGGCTCGACGCCGATGCCGACCAGCGCCAGCCGCCCGGCATCGGCCCACTCGTCGGCCACCGCGAACTGCTCGTCGCCGAGCTTGACGCCGGGCAGCTCGTACGGCAGCGACGGGTGCGCGTGCGACAGCGACATCGCCATGTCGAGGTAGTCGGCTCCGGCGGCGCGCACGCCCTCGAAGATCGGCATGACGAACCGCGGGTCCACCGCGTTGAGCACGTGCGTCGCGCGGTGCTCACGGACCAGGGCCTCGACGGCGGCTGGGCTCGACGCGTCGACGACAGCCGCGACGAACCGGCCGCCGACCACGTCGTGCGCGCTCGACGCGTCGACGGTGCGCTGAGCGCGACCGAGGTCCACGTCCGCGACGACCAGCAGCTCGAAGAAGTCCCGCCGGGCTGCGATCCGCGAGACCGCGTCGCCCACGCCTCCGCTACCGATCACCAGGATCCGCACGAGGTCCCACCTTTCGTGGGGTGCGTCGACGCACCCCGTCGCCGTTCACCCTTGCCGGAGACGTTTGCTCCGGGAGTAGCCGAGCAGCTGGACGATCACGACGATCGCGAGGGCCAGCACGAACATGAACGAGCTGATGACGTTGGCCTGCGGCGGGATCCCGCGCGTGGCCGAGATGTACACGAACTTGGGGAAGGTCTGGTACGAGCCGGACGTGAAGTTGGTGACGATGAAGTCGTCGAAGCTCAGGCTGAACGCGAGCAGCGCGGCGGCAGCGATCCCCGGGATCAGCAGCGGGAAGGTGACGCGCCAGAAGGCCTGCAGCGGCGAGGCGTAGAGGTCCGCGGCGGCCTCCTCGATCGCCGGGTCGAGGCTGGCGACGCGAGCCTTGACCGTGACGACGACGAAGCTGATGCAGAAGAGCACGTGGCTCGCGACGACCGTGCTGAACCCGAGGGGCACACGGATCGAGAGGTACTGCGCCAGGAGAGCCGCACCGAGAACGACCTCGGGTGTCGACATCGGCAGGAAGATCAGCAGGTTGGCCAACGACCGGCCACGGAACTGGAAGCGGACGAGCCCGATCGCGACCAGGGTGCCCAGGGCCGTCGCGATGAGCGTCGACAGCAGACCGACCTGGAGCGAGTGCCCGAACGACTCGCACACCTGGGGTGCTCCGCAGGGGTTCTGCCAGTTCTTGAGCGTGAAGCCTTCCCAGACGAGGTTCGTCTTGCCGGCGTCGTTGAACGAGAAGACGACGGTGTACGCGACGGGCACGAGCAGGAAGGCGAACCCGAGCGCCGCGAAGATCGGCACGATCGAGTCGCCGACCCGACGCCGAGGCGACGTGCGCCGCTTCTCCGGGGCGCCGCCGGACGGTCTGCCGTCGCTGCGGTCGACCACGCTCTGCGCGACGCTCACAGGAGCTCCTCCGTGCCGGCCTTGCGGATGTAGCCCGCGACCAGAAGCATGATCGCGGTCATCAGGACCACCGAGAGCGCAGCCGCCGTCGGGTAGTCGAGGACCTTGAAGAACCGGGCGTCGATGACCTGACCGATCATCGTGGTGTTGGTGTTGTTGCCCAGCAGCGACGCGTTCACGTAGTCACCCACGGCCGGGATGAACGTGAGGAGCGTGCCGGCCACGACGCCCGGGAGCGACAGCGGCCAGGTCACCTTGCGGAACGTCGTGAACGGCGAGGCGTACAGGTCGGCTCCCGCCTCGAGCATCCGGGCGTCGAGACGCTCGAGGCTCGCGAAGATCGGCAGCACCATGAACGGCAGGAAGTTGTAGGTCAGGCCGCAGACCACCGCGAACGGGGTGGCGGTCAGCCGCGCGTCCTCAGGGAGCAGGTTGAGCCAGTGCAGGATGGCGACCACCAGCGAGTCGTCGGACAGGATCTGCTTCCAAGCGATCGTGCGCAGGATGAAGCTGGTGAAGAACGGCGCGACGACCAGCACCAGCAGCATGCCCTGCAGGAGCTTGCGACCACGCGCTCGGATCGCGATCGCGTACGCCATCGGGTAGCCGATGACCAGTGCGGCACCCGTGGCCAGGAGGCCGAACCAGAACGAGCGCAGCATCGCCGGCCAGAAGTGCGCCAGGGCCTCGGTGTAGTTCTGCCAGTGGAACGCCGGCTGGTACTGCCCGATGTCCCCGCCCGGCACCGGCACGTACAGCGACGTGGCCAGCAGCGCGGCGACCGGCACGACGAAGAACAGCCCCAGGTAGAGCAGGCCCGGGCCGAGCAGGACCCACTGCGCTCGTGAGCGGGTTCTGCGTGGTGGGGCCGACGGCGTCGCGGCACCCTCGCCGAGAGCGGCGGTGATGCTCACGGCTCGTCGTCCAGGTCCACGGTGCCTTCGTCCGGAGCGTCCGCGCCGTCGAGCGCGAACGTGAAGTCGGCGGACCAGGCGAGGCGCACCGAGGCACCGGGCGCCACCGTCGAGCCACCGAGCAGGTTCTGGGCGAAGACCCCGAACGTGCCCAGACCCGGGACGTCGACCTGGTACTGCGTGCTGACCCCCATGAACGACACGTCGGACACGATTCCCGGACCGAGCACGTTCTCCCCCGCCGCGGGCTCCTGCCCGTCGACGAGGAGACGCAGCTTCTCCGGGCGCACACCGACCAGCACCTTGCCGCTCGTGCGCACCGAGCGCTCGACGGGCACAAGGACGCGCGACCCGGCGACCTCGACGCCCAGGACGCCGGACGTCGAGCTCTCCTCCACGACCGTGCCGGCGACGAGGTTGGACTGGCCGAGGAAGTTGGCGACGAACGCGGTCCGCGGCAGCTCGTACAGCGCGGCGGGCGAGCCCATCTGCTCGATGCGTCCGCGGTTCATCACCGCGACCGTGTCGGCCATCGTCATGGCCTCCTCCTGGTCGTGCGTGACGTGGATGAACGTCAGGCCGACCTCGATCTGGATGCGCTTGAGCTCGAGCTGCATCTGACGCCGCAGCTTGAGGTCGAGCGCGCCCAGCGGCTCGTCGAGGAGCAGGACCGACGGCCTGTTGACCAGGGCGCGCGCGAGCGCGACGCGCTGCTGCTGACCACCGGAGAGCTGCACGGGTCTGCGGTCGGCGAGGTGTGCGAGCTCGACGAGCTCGAGCCCCTCGGTGACTCGTCGGTCGATCTCCTTCTTGCCCGTCCGGCGCAGCCCGAAGGCGACGTTCTCCCCGACCGTCAGGTGCGGGAACAGCGCGTAGCTCTGGAAGACGGTGTTGACCGGCCGTTGGTGCGCGCGCGTGCCTGTGACGTCACGCCCACCGATCGAGATCGTTCCGCTCGTGGGCTGCTCCAGGCCCGCGACCATGCGCAGCGTCGTCGTCTTGCCGCAGCCGGACGGTCCCAGGAGCGCGAAGAACGAGCCCGACGGCACAGTGAGCGTCAGGTCGTCGACCGCGACGAACGAACCGAACTCCTTGGTGACGCCGGCGATCTGCAGCGCGGCGCCGCTGACCGCGGCGTCCTGCTCGGCCGCTGTCGTCGCGGACGTGCTCGTCATGCGCCGATCACGGTGAGGAACTCGCCGTTGTAGCGCGCCTCCTCAGCCGGGTCGAGCGTCCGGAAGACGCTGACCTTCGACAGGATCTCCGCGGTCGGGAAGATCATCGGGTTCTCGGCCAGGTCAGGGTCGATGGCGACCATGGCCTCCTGGGCGCCCTGCACGGGGGTGATGTAGTTGACCCACGCTGCGACCTCGGCGGCGACCTCTGGGTCGTAGTAGTAGTCGATGAGCTTCTCGGCGTTGGCCTTCGCAGGCGAGCCGATCGGCACCATCAGGTTGTCGCTCCAAAGGGTGCCGCCCGCGTCCGGGATCGCGAACTCGAATCGGTCGTCCGACTCGTAGTTCAGCGACGTGATGTCCCCCGACCACCCGATGACCGCGATCGCGTCGCCCGAGGCGAGGTCCTGCGTGTACGAGTTGCCCAGCACCTTGCGGATGTGCCCGGAGTCGATCTTCTCGCGCAGGATGTCCAGCGAGCCGTAGAAGTCGTCGTCGCTCCAGTCGCCCGCCGGGTCGATGCCCTGGCTGAACATGATCAGGCCCATCGTGTCGCGCATCTCGGAGAGGACCTCGACGCGTCCGGCCAGCTCCGGCTTCCACAGGTCCTCGATCGAGTGCAGGCCGCCCGGCACCTTCGACTTGTCCCAGGCGAGCCCGGCGAAGCCGGACTGCCACGTCAGCGAGTGCTTGCGTCCCGGGTCGAAGTCGACGTTCGCGAGGCTGGGCAGGATGTTGTCCGTGTTCGGCATCGACGCACGGTCGAGCTCCTGCGTGTAGCCCAGGCGGATCATCCGCGCGGCCATCCAGTCCGTGAGCGTGACGATGTCGTAGCCGATGTCCTGCCCGTTCTTCAGCTGGCCGGAGACCTTGCCGTAGAACGCGTCGTTGTCCTCGATGTCCTCGGCGTACGTCACGCTGATGCCGGAGGCCGCCTCGAACGCGGCGAGCGTCGGGTACTCCGTGCCGTCCTCGTTCTGGTCGAGGTACTGGGTCCAGTTGGCCCAGCGCACCAGCTTGTCCTCGTCGGACTGGTCCTTGGCCGGGTTCGACGCCTCTGACGGCGAGCCCGTGCCGCACGCAGCGAGCAGGGCTCCGGCGCCCACGGTGCCGACCGCACCGAGGAGGAAGGAACGACGACCCAGGTCGGTCGAACGTCCACGACCCTGTCTGGCCTGGGCGATGAGAGCCCTGACGCGCGGGTCGGTCGGTACGGGTCGGCGCTGGGAGGTCATGTGGCTCCTAAGGTGGCGTTGCTGGCCGCCGGACAACACGGTCCGCTGGATCTTCGCAAACGGACCGGCGTCCAGCAAGGAATTCGTTGCGAAAGCACCCAGCCGCAACGAAATTGTTGCAAGCCGGAAGCACAGACCATCGGATCGGTGGCCCTACGCGTCGAACGCTGACATCACGTGCTTGATCCGGGTGTAGTCCTCGAACCCGTACATCGACAGGTCCTTGCCGTAGCCCGACTGCTTGAAACCACCGTGCGGCATCTCGGCGACGAACGGGATGTGGGTGTTGATCCACACCACGCCGAAGTCGAGAGCCCGTGACATCCGCAGCGCCCTGCCGTGGTTCTGCGTCCACACGGAGCTCGAGAGCCCGTACCGGACCCCGTTGGCCAGCGCGATCGCCTCGTCCTCGTCGGTGAACGTCTGGACGGTGATGACCGGGCCGAAGATCTCGTCCTGCACGGCCTCATCGTCCTGGCGCAGGCCGTCGACCACCGTGGCCTCGACGAAGTAGCCCGCGTCGCCCACCCGATGACCGCCGGCGACGATCGACGCGTGGTCGGGGAGCCGCTCGAGGAAGCCGGTCACGCGCTCGAGCTGGAGGGCGTTGTTGACCGGGCCGAACGCGACGTCCGGGTCGTCGGGCATGCCCGTGCGTTGGCCCTTGGCCGCCTCGGCGAGGGCCGCGACGAAGTCGGCGCGCACCGACGCGTGCACCAGCACGCGGGTGGCCGCCGTGCAGTCCTGCCCGGCGTTGTAGTAGCCGGCACCAGCGATCCCCTCGGCGGCCGCGGCGAGGTCGGCGTCGGCGAACACGATGACGGGAGCCTTGCCGCCGAGCTCGAGGTGCACGCGCTTGACGTTCGCCGCGGCGGCCTCGGCCACCTGGGAGCCGGCCCGTACCGAGCCCGTGATGGCCACCATGTCGGGACGCTGGTGCGAGACGAGTGCGCGACCGGTGTCACGGTCGCCGCAGATCACGTTGAGCACGCCCGGCGGCAGCACCTCGGCAGCGACCTGCCCGAGCAGCAGGGTCGACGCCGGCGTCGTGTCGGACGGCTTGAGGACGATCGTGTTCCCCGCCGCGAGCGCCGGGGCGATCTTCCAGATCGCCATCATCAACGGGTAGTTCCACGGCGTGACCTGGCCGACGACGCCCACCGGCTCGCGCCGGACCCACGACGTGTGGCCGGCCATGTACTCCCCTGCGCTCAGCCCGTCGAGCACTCGTGCGGCGCCGGCGAAGAACCGGAGCTGGTCGACGCAGGGCGGCACCTCGTCGGTCGCCGTGAGGTGCAGCGGCTTGCCCGTGTTCCGTGACTCGACCGCGACGAACTCGTCGGCGCGGGCCTCGACCGCGTCAGCGAGCTTGAGCAGCGCGAGCTGTCGCTCGGCCGGGGTGGTGCGGCCCCACGTGGTGAACGCCTGCGACGCCGATGCATAGGCGGCGTCGACGTCGGCCGCCCCGCTGAGCGGCGCGCGGGCGTACTCCAGCCCGGTCGACGGGTCGACGACCGCGGTCGTGCGACCGTCGGCGGCGGGTCGCAGCTCGCCCCCGACGACGTTCAGCAGCTCGATGGACTGGTCGGGGGCCTGGCTCACGGTGTCTCCTTCGCGGGCAGTTGCTCGGTGGTCGCACCGTACGCCGCTGGCGCTCGCTGCGGGAGCCCTGGACGGCCCATTCGGCCAATTGAGGGGCTCTGGACCTCGAAATCAGAAGTTCACACGGCCTGTCACAACGAATTCCTTGCATCCGAGGCCTTCGCACACCACGATCGGCGGGTGGGCACACGCAGACCGATCCCCGGCCATCCGGCCCTCGACGACGTCTCCAAGGCGATCGTCGAACAGCTCCAGGAAGACGGCCGGCGGCCGTACGCGACGATCGGCAAGGCCATCGGGCTCTCCGAGGCCGCCGTTCGGCAGCGCGTACAGCGGCTGACCGACTCCGGCGTGATGCAGATCGTCGCCGTCACGGACCCGCTCCAGGTCGGGTTCACCCGGCAGGCGATGATCGGCCTGCGCTGCCACGGCGACCTCAGCCTCGTCGCCGACGCGCTGGCCGCCCTGGACGAGGTGGACTACGTCGTCGTCACGGCCGGCGGCTTCGACCTGCTGTGCGAGGTCGTGTGCGAGGACGACGACCACCTGCTCGAAGTCCTCAACCAGAAGATCCGCACGATCCCAGGTGTGCGGACCACCGAAGCGTTCGTGTACCTGAAGCTGCGCAAGCAGCTCTACAACTGGGGGACCAGATGAGCACCACAGCATCCTCGACCGGCTCGAAGACCCGGGCCGGCACCGACAGGTCACAGGCCGCCCGCGACCACCTCTGGGGACACTTCACGCGGCAGAGCGCGTGGGAGAACGGCGTCCCGACGATCGTGCGGGGCGAGGGGCACCACATCTTCGACGACACCGGCCGGAAGTACATCGACGGCCTGTCGGGCCTGTTCGTCGTGCAGGCCGGGCACGGTCGCACCGAGCTCGCCGAGGCCGCACGGGCCCAGGCCGAGAAGCTCGCGTTCTTCCCCCTGTGGTCCTACGCGCACCCCGAGGCCATCGACCTCGCCGAGCGGCTCGCGGCGTATGCCCCGGGCGACCTGAACCACGTGTTCTTCACCACCGGCGGCGGAGAGGCCGTCGAGACCGCGTGGAAGCTCGCGAAGAACTACTACAAGCTCACGGGCAAGCCCAACAAGTACAAGGTCATCTCGCGGTCGATCGCCTACCACGGCACGACGCACGGGGCTCTGTCGATCACCGGCCTGCCGACGCTCAAGGCGCAGTTCGAGCCGCTCGTGCCGGGTGCGCACAAGGTGCCCAACACGAACGAGTACCGCGCGCCCGAGCACCTCCGGGACGACCCGAAGGCGTTCGGCCGGTGGGCCGCCGACCGCATCGGCGAGGCCATCGAGTTCGAAGGTCCGGACACGGTCGCGGCCGTGTTCCTCGAGCCGGTGCAGAACGCCGGCGGCTGCTTCCCGCCGCCGCCCGGCTACTTCGAGCGCGTGCGCGAGATCTGCGACCAGTACGACGTGCTGCTCGTCTCCGACGAGGTGATCTGCGCGTTCGGCCGGATCGGCTCGATCTTCGCGTGCGACGACTTCGGCTACGTCCCCGACATGATCACGTGCGCCAAGGGCATGACGTCGGGCTACTCCCCGATCGGCGCGCTGATCGCCTCCGACAAGCTCTACGAGCCGTTCGCCCAGGGGAACGCGTCGTTCGCGCACGGCTACACGTTCGGCGGGCACCCGGTGTCGGCGGCCGTCGCCAACGCGAACCTCGACCTGTTCGAGCGGGAGGGCATCACCAACCACGTCAAGGAGAGCGCACCGGCCTTCCGGCGCACGCTGGAGAAGCTCCTCGACCTGCCGATCGTCGGCGACGTGCGTGGCGAGGGCTTCTTCTACGGCATCGAGCTGGTCAAGGACAAGGTCACGCGCGAGACGTTCGACGACGACGAGAGCGAGCGCCTGCTGCGCGGGTTCCTGTCCGGCGCACTCTTCGAGGCCGGCCTGTACTGCCGCGCCGACGACCGCGGCGACCCCGTCATCCAGCTCGCTCCCCCGCTGACTTGCGGGCAGCAGCAGTTCGACGAGATCGAGCAGATCCTGCGAGGCGTGCTCTCCGAGGCGTGGACGCACCTGTGACAGCTCCGCTGTCGCTCTGGTTCGACCAGGTCGCGGCGGAGAACCCGGACGCGCTGGTGGCTCGCGCACCGCTCGACGGGGACGAGGTCGTCGACGTCGTGATCGTCGGCGCGGGCCTGACCGGGCTGTGGACCGCGTACTACCTGCTCGAGCACGATCCTGCGCTCGAGGTGCTGATCGTCGAGGCCGAGGTCGCCGGGTTCGGGGCGAGCGGCCGCAACGGCGGCTGGTGCTCGGCTCTGTTCCCCGTGGCCGCGGACGAGCTCGCGCGGCGGCACGGGCACGACGCGGCCGCCGACATGCGCGCGGCGATGCGGGACACGGTCGTCGAGGTGGGCGGCGTCGCCGCGGCCGAGCAGATCGACTGCGGGTTCGCGTTCGGCGGCACGGTCACCGTGGCGCGCAACCGCCCCCAGCTCGAGCGCATCGCCTCGGAGGTCGAGGCCGACGCCCGCTGGGGCGACGAGTCACGCCTGCTCGGTCCCGACGAGGTCGACCACCACGTGCGGGCAGAAGGCGTGATCGGGGGCTCGTTCACACCCGACTGCGCGCGGATCCAGCCCCTGCGCCTGGTCCACGGGCTGGTCGAGGTGCTGCTGTCGCGTGGCGCCCGGCTCGTCGAGGGCACCCGCGCGCTGCGGCTGTCCCCTCACGCGGTGGTCACGGACCACGGCACCGTCCGCGCTCGCTGGGTCATCCGCGCGACCGAGGCCTGGACCTCGCAGCTGCCCGGTTCGGAGCGGGACGTCGCCCCGGTCTACTCGCACATGATCGCGACCGAACCGCTGCCGCCCGAGGTGTGGGCGCACATCGGCCTGGACCGCGCCCAGACGTTCCACGACGCCCGCCACCTGATCGTCTACGGCCAACGGACCACGGACGACCGGCTGGCGTTCGGCGGCCGCGGCGCCCCGTACCACCTGAGCTCGGCGATCCGGCCGACGTACGACCAGGTCGAGTCCACGGCCGAGCACCTGCGTCGCGAGCTGGTCGAGCTGTTCCCCGTCCTGGACCGCGCCGAGATCACGCACCGCTGGGGTGGTCCGCTCGGCGTCTCCCGCGACTGGTCGCCGTCGGTCGGGCTCGACCCGGAGACCGGGATCGGCTGGGCAGGCGGGTATGTCGGGGACGGCGTCTCCACGACCAACCTCGCCGGCCGGACGCTCGCCGACCTGGTCACGGGCACGGACTCTCCGCTCGTGCGGCTGCCGTGGGTCGGTCACCGCTCCCCACGGTGGGAGCCGGAGCCGCTGCGCTGGGCCGGGATCACGGCGGCTCGTCGGGCCGCGGTGTGGGCCGACCGGACCGAGTTCAAGACCGGTCACTCCAGCCGCGTCGAGGCCGTGCTGAACCGGGTGCTCGGGCGCTGAGCCTCCGGTGGGCGCTGGTCAGACCCGCGCCAGCAGCTCCTGCGCGCGCCGCCGGGCCCACGTCTCGGCGTCCAGGACGGCGTCCAGCGTGAGGTCGTCGGCACCCTCGTGCTCGCCGAGCACCCGCTCGACCGTGCCGACGATGTCCAGGAACCCGATGCGACCGGCGAGGAACGCCTCGACGCACTCCTCGTTCGCGGCGTTGTAGACGGCCGGGTGCGTCGGCGAGGCGGCGACCGCGGTCCTGGCCAGTGCGACCGCCCCGAACACCGACTCGTCGAGCGGCTCGAACGTCCAGGCGGTCGCCTGCGTCCAGTCGCAGCCCGCGGCGACGTCCGGCACGCGCTCCGGCCACGACAGCCCGAGCGCGATCGGCAGGCGCATGTCCGGCGGCGAGGCCTGCGCGAGTGTCGAGCCGTCGACGAACTCGACCATCGAGTGCACGACCGACTGAGGGTGCACGACGACGGCGATGTCCTCGACCGGCACGTCGAACAGCAGATGCGCCTCGATGAGCTCGAGGCCCTTGTTCATCAAGGTCGCGGAGTTGATCGTCACGACGGGACCCATCGACCAGGTCGGGTGAGCGAGCGCCTGGTCGGGCGACACCGACGTGACGTCGTCGTGCGACCACCCGCGGAACGGACCGCCGCTGGCGGTGAGGACCAGGCGACGGACCTCCGGGTGGGTGCCACCCCGGAGCGCCTGCGCGATCGCCGAGTGCTCCGAGTCCACGGGCACGATCTGGTCGGCGCGCTGCCGCGCGGCATGCACGAGCCGGCCGCCGACGACGAGCGACTCCTTGTTGGCGAGCGCCAGCGTGCTCCCCGCGCGCAGCGCCGCGAGCGTCGGGCCGAGCCCGATGCTCCCCGTGACCCCGTTGAGCACCACGTCCGCTCCGCGCCCGGCGAGCTCGGTCGACGCCTGCGGCCCCGCCAGCACCTCGACCCCCGGCAACGCCTCGCGCAGCGGCGCCTCGCCGGCAGGATCCGCGACTGCGACGGTCTGCACGTCGAGCCGGCGCGCCTGACGGACCAGGGCGGGGATGTCGCCCCCTCCGGCGCTCAGTCCGGTCACCGTGAACCGGTCCGGGTTGCGGGTGATGACGTCGACGGCCTGGGTGCCGATCGAGCCCGTGGATCCGAGGAGGATGACGCTGCGCTGGCTCACGCCCCCATCATCGCGGGTCGTGGCGGGATCGCCGCATGCCCGCCCCCTCGCTCGGCCCTTTGACGTGCACAGCCTCTGGCAACGGGTCCGCTACACGCTTGCTGGCGGCACTGGGAGTGCGGTTCGGGGCCCTAGACGCGAGGACGGCTGACCTCTCCACGCATGCGGAAGGCCGCGCTCCTCATCAGGAGCGCGGCCTCTCGTCAGGTCACTCGACGCCGAGCAGGACCTCGACAGCGCGTGCGAAGAAGGCGTCCACCGGCGCCTCGGCGTAGGCGTTGCGGCCCTTGCGGCGGCGGAACGTCGCGGCGCGCACCTCGGCGGCCGCGAGAGGTGCGCCGGTGTCGAAGTACGCGACCAGTCGGCGGCACAGCTCGTCGACGTCGGCGGGCTCGTAGCCCTGCTGACGACGCTCGGGTGCCGCGAACCTGTCGCCGTCCGGACGACCGAGGCGGCCGTACAGCGTGCGCGCCTGCTCGCTCAGCTTGGTCATCCACGCCTGCTGCCCCTGCGTCGCGACGTACTCGGCTCGGGCACGGGCCACGAATGCCGCCTCGAGCCGGTCGAGCGCCGCGTCGACCGCCGCGGTGACGTAGCCGCCCCGGATCATGTCGAAGGCGACACCGCGCACGTCCTTGCTGGACAGCGCCGCGGCGGGACCCTGCTCGTACACCGCCCGGGCGTGGGCGAAGAAGTCGTCCACCTCGTCCGGGTCGTAGCCCTGCTTCAGACCGGAGACGGTCCGGAACATGCCGTCGCTCACTCGTCCTCCTCTGCTGCGAGCTGGCCGCAGGCACCGTCGATCTCACTGCCGCGAGTGTCCCGGACCGTGGTCGGGATCCCGTGCGCACGCAAGCGTGCCACGAACTCCTGCTCGACCAGCGGATCGCTCGCCGTCCACTTCGATCCGGGCACCGGGTTCAGCGGGATCGGGTTGCAGTGCACCCAGCCGCGACCCCGCTGGTTGAGCAGCTCGCCCAGCAGGTCGGCGCGCCAGGCCTGGTCGTTGATGTCCCGCATCATGGCGTACTCGATCGAGACGCGTCGTCCCGTCGCGACGAAGTAGCGGTGGGCCGAGTCGATCGCCTCCGCCACCGACCAGCGCGTGTTGACCGGCACCAGCTCGCTGCGCAGCTCGTCGTCAGGCGCGTGCAGCGACAGGGCCAGCGTGACCGGGATGCCCTCGCCCGCGAGCTTGTTCATCGCCGGGACCATGCCGACGGTAGAGACGGTGACGTTGCGCGCCGACATCCCCAGGCCGTCGGGCGTCGGTGCGACGAGCCGACGCACCGTCTCCATGACCGACTTGTAGTTGGCCAGCGGCTCGCCCATGCCCATGAACACGACGTTCGTCAGGCGCGTGGGCCCACCGGGCACCTCGCCGTCCGCGAGCATGCGGCCCGCGGCCCTGACCTGCTCCACGATCTCGGCCGTCGACAGGTTCCGCGTCAGGCCCATCTGACCCGTGGCGCAGAACGCGCACGCGAGCCCGCAGCCGGCCTGGCTCGAGATGCACAGCGTGGTGCGGTTCTTGTACCGCATGAGGACCGACTCGACCTTGGCGCCGTCGAACAGGTGCCAGAGGGTCTTGACCGTCGTCCCCTGGTCGGCCGTCATCGTCTTGTGCGCCGTCAGCAGGCGCGGGAAGAGACCCTCGACCAGCTTGTCGCGCGTGGCCTTCGGCAGGTCGGTCATCGTCGCCGGGTCGTTGGACAGGTGCGTGAAGTAGTGCGTCGCGAGCTGCTTGGCGCGGAACGGCTTCTCCCCCAGCTCCGTGACGGCCTCGATGCGCTGCTCGGGCGTGAGGTCGACGAAGTGCTTGGGCGGCTTGCCCCGCGGTCCGCGGCTGGGCGAGGACAGGTCGAGGCGGACGGGTGTACCGGTCATGGGTACCCCCTCTCGGGTCGGGCTGGCGGCCGGTGCGGCCGTGCGAGGAAGAAGGTGGAGCGTCAGGCGGGCTGGAGGACCGACAGGACGATGTAGACCGCCGGGACGGTCAGGAGGAGGGAGTCGAGCCGATCGAGCAGGCCGCCGTGCCCGGGGATGAGCCGGCCCATGTCCTTGAGCTCGAGGTCACGCTTGAGCATGGACTCGCTGAGGTCGCCCAGCGTCGCGGTGACCACCGTGGCCAGACCCAGGAACACACCGACGAGAGGCTCCCCGCCGAAGGCCACCTGCACGCCGACGACGCCGACCACGCAGGCCAGCACGATCGACCCGAGCAGCCCCTCCCAAGTCTTCTTCGGGCTGACGGACGGCGCGAGCGGGTGCTTGCCCAGCAGGACACCGACCGTGTACCCGCCGGTGTCGTTGGCCACGCAGAGCAGGATGAAGAGCATGACGCGCGACGGGCCGTCGGGCTCCGCGAGCATGAGCATGACGAAACCGGCCAGGAACGGCAGGTAGGCGGCGGCGAACGCGCCCGCCGTGACGTCCCTGAGCGCCGACTGGCCGCTCCCGTCGAGAACGCGCCAGACGACGACGCCACCGACGGTGAGCATGAACGACACGAACAGTGCCTCGGGACCGGCGGTGTACGCCGACACGAGGATGCCTATAGCGCCGACCAGCAGCGGGAGCAGCGGCAGGTGGATGTCGCGACGCGTGAACGCCTGGGCGAGCTCCCACAGCCCCGCGCAGACCGCGACGATCGCGAGGACGCCGAACGCTTCCTTGCGGATGAACAACGACGCCACCACGAGGACGAGCAGACCGACGCCGACGACGATCGCGACCGGGAGGTCACGACCCGAGCGCGGCGTGCGGGTGGTGGCGATGGCTGTGTCCGTCATCAGACCTCGAGCAGCTCGTTCTCCTTGGACGAGAGGAGCTGGTCGATGAGGTCGACGTGCTTCTTGGTCAACGACTCGAGCTCCTTCTCGGCCCGGCCCACCTCGTCCTCGCCCGCCTCACCGTCCTTGACGATGCGGTCGAGCTCCTCCTTGGCGCGGCGACGGACGTTGCGGACCGAGATGCGCGCGTCCTCCGCCTTGGTGCGGGCCAGCTTCACGAAGTCCTTGCGGCGCTCCTGCGTCAGCGCGGGCAGCACGACGCGGATGACGTTGCCGTCGTTGGTGGGGTTCACCCCGAGGTCGGAGTCGCGCAGCGCCTTCTCGACCGCGACGGTCGACGACTTGTCGAACGGCGAGACGAGGATCGTGCGCGCCTCGGTCACGTTGAACGACGCGAGCTGCTGCAGCGGTGTGGGGCTGCCGTAGTAGTCGACGAAGATCTTGGAGAACATCGCGGCGTTCGCGCGGCCCGTGCGAATCGTCGAGAAGTCCTCCTTGGCGACCTCGACGGCCTTGTCCATCTTCTCTTCAGCCTCGAAGAGGGTCTCGTCGATCACCGGAGCTCCTTCGTGCGTGTCGTGGGGTCCAACGGCTGGCGGACAGATCGTCAGCTCGCCGTGATGAGCGTGCCGATCTTCTCACCCTGCAGCGCCCGCGTGACGTTGCCGACCTCCTCGAGGCCGAACACGCGCATGCGCACGTCGTTGTCGCGGCAGAGGCTGAGCGCCGAGCCGTCCATGACGCCGAGGTCGTTGACCAGCGCGTCGGTGTAGGTCAGGTGGTCGAGCTTCACGGCCGTCGGGTCCGTCCGGGGGTCAGCCGAGTAGACGCCGTCCACGCCGTTCTTGCCCATGAGCACCTCGTGGCAGTGCGTCTCGAGGGCCCGCTGGACACTGACCGTGTCGGTCGAGAAGTACGGCATGCCGGCGCCGGCGCCGAAGATCACGACGCGGCCCTTCTCGAGGTGGCGGATGGCGCGCAGCGGGATGTACGGCTCGGCCACCTGGCCCATCGTGATCGCCGTCTGCACTCGGGTGCTCACGCCGGCCTGCTCCAGGAAGTCCTGCAGCGCCAGGCAGTTCATCACCGTGCCGAGCATGCCCATGTAGTCGGCCCGCGCGCGGTCCAGACCACGCTGCGACAGCTCCGCGCCTCGGAAGAAGTTGCCACCGCCGACGACGATGGCCACCTGGACCCCCGCGCGCACCGCGACCGCGATCTCTGCCGCGACACGCTGCACGACGTCCGCCGCGAGCCCGATGTCGCCGCCGCCGAACGTCTCGCCCGACAGCTTGAGCAGGACGCGACGCTCCGGCTCGGCCCCGCGTGCGGTGCTCGGGCTGTGGCTCACGTCGCCTCCTGAAGGGTGTTCTCTGCTCACCGGGGACCGCCCGGAGCCCGGTTGCGACGGTGGCCCCGACCCAGTCGGATCGGGGCCACCGTCGCGCTCACACAGGTGTCAGGCTCCCACGCGGTAGCGCACGAAGCCTGTCAGCGTGCCGCCGGCCTCGGTGAGGACCTGGGCGACCGTCTTCTTGTTGTCCTTGGCGAACGCCTGCTCGAGCAGGACGTTCTCCTTGAAGAACCCGTTGAGGCGTCCCTCGATGATCTTCGGCAGCGCAGCCTCGGGCTTGCCCTCGTTGCGGGCCGTCTCCTCGGCGATGTGACGCTCGTTGGCGACGACGTCGGCGGAGACCTCGTCACGCGTCAGGTACGTCGGCGAGAACGCCGCGATGTGCGTGGCGATGTCACGAGCGACACCGGCACCGGCCGCGTCGGTCGCGACGAGGACGCCGACCTGCGGGGGCAGGTCCTTGCTGACCTTGTGCAGGTAGACCTCGACGTGCTCGCCGGCCACGCGGGCCAGACGACGCACGACCACGCGCTCACCCAGGGTGGCGGCCGTCTCGTCGACGATGTTCTGCACGCTCGAGCCGTCGACCTCGGTGGCCAGCAGCGCGTCCGCGTCGCGGGCCGGGGAGGTGACCGCGACCGCGAGGACGCGGTCGGCCAGGGCGACGAAGTTCGGGCTCTTGGCGACGAAGTCCGTCTCCGAGTTGATCTCGACGAGCACGCCCGTCTGGCCCTCACCGTCGGCCGTCGGACCGACGTGAGCGACGACGAGGCCGTCCGAGGCCGCGCGCCCCTCACGCTTGCCGACGCCCTTGAGGCCCTTCACGCGGATGATCTCGAGCGCCTTGTCAGAGTCGCCGTCGGCCTCCTCGAGCGCCCTCTTGACGTCCATCATTCCGGCACCGGTCTTCTCGCGCAGCGCCTTGATGTCTGCGAGCGAGTAGTTCGCCATCAGTCGTGTCCGTTCTGCTTGTGTCGTGATGTTCGTGCGGGGTCCGCCGGCCGCMCCGGCCGGCGGACCACCAGGGTCACTTGGAGTCGGCGTCGCCCTCGGACTCGGCGATCTCCTCGGCCACAGCCTCGGCGACGATCTCCTCGGCCACCTCGACGGCGACCTCGGCCTCGACGCCCTCGGCGACGAGCTCCTCGGCGACAGCCTCGACGACCGTCTCCTCGACGATCTCCTCGACTGCGACAGCCTCGGCGACGGCCTCGGCGATCTCCTCGACGACCTCGGCGGCGGCGGCCTCGACCGCAGCGTCCTCAGTGACCTCGGCTGCGGACTCCGCGGCCAGACCGGCCTCGGCGCCGGCGAGCAGCTCGCGCTCCCACTCGGCGAGCGGCTCGGCGTCGGCGCCCTCGGCGGCCGCGGTGCGACCCGAGTGGCGCTTGAGCAGACCGTCGGCCGCGGCGTCCGCGATGACGCGGGTCAGCAGCTGCACGGCGCGGATGGCGTCGTCGTTGCCCGGGATCGGGTAGTCGACGACGTCCGGGTCGCAGTTGGTGTCGAGGATCGCGACGACCGGGATACCGAGCTTGCGCGCCTCGTTGACGGCGAGGTGCTCCTTGTTCGTGTCCACGATCCACACGGCCGAGGGGACCTTGGCCATGTCACGGATGCCGCCGAGCGTCTTCGCGAGCTTGTCCTTCTCGCGGCGCAGGACGAGCAGCTCCTTCTTCGTGAGGTTGGAGCCCGCCACGTCGTCGAAGTCGATCTGCTCGAGCTCCTTGAGGCGCTGCAGACGCTTGTGCACGGTGCTGAAGTTGGTGAGCATGCCACCGAGCCAGCGCTGGTTCACGTACGGCATGCCGACGCGGGCGGCCTGGTCAGCGACCGGCTCCTGCGCCTGCTTCTTGGTGCCGACGAACAGGATGGTGCCGCCGTGCGCGACGGTCTGGCTGACGAAGTCGTACGCGCGGTCGATGTAGGACAGCGACTGCTGCAGGTCGACGATGTAGATGCCGTTGCGCTCGGTGAAGATGAAGCGCTTCATCTTGGGGTTCCAGCGCCGGGTCTGGTGTCCGAAGTGGACACCGCTCTCGAGCAGCTGGCGCATGGTCACGACGGCCATGGCACGTCCTTCCGGCGCGCACCGCGAGGTGCACGCGTCAAAGGCGGACCCTCGAGGGATCCGCATCTCGGTTGTCGGCTCCGACCGATGTGGTCGTCACCCCTGGCGTCATGTCGTCGTCCGCACCGGACCTGCAGTGAGCAGATACCGGACCGCGGCGGAGATCGACCCCGACCTGGTGCTCGGCCGAACCCTCGAACGTGAGGGCGAGAACAAGCTCCCGGAGCGGGAAGATGACGCGCGAAGTCGACCGGTACGGACCGGTCGCACCACGAGTTTAGCCGATGTCGGCGCCAGGTCCGAACCACCCGACGGCCGAACCGCCTCCGGTCGCTCGGGCACCTTGCCCGGGGTCGGTTCGGTGCCGCATGGGCCGTCCGCTCGGTGCCGCGTCGGTCCACCGTCCGGCGTCGCGTGGGTCGTCGGCTCGGCGCCCGCCTCGATGGTCACCGGGCTGGTCGCCCACGGTCGCCGCCGCGGCGGCGCGCGCGCCTGACGTGACCACAACCCCCGTCCGCTCGTGAGAGTGGAGCGCCTGTCACCGGGCCGGTACGGCGTGGCGGTCGGTGTCCCAGGCTGGTCGGATGGCTCCCGCTCGCCCCCGCACCCACCGCATCCCAGGCGTCGCCGTCCGAGTCGCCGGCGTCCGTGTCGCCGCGGCGCTCGCCGTGCTCGCTCTCTGCGCAGTCGCGACCGTCGTCGCATCCGGGCCGCCGGCGTCGGGCGGACAGGCACCCGTCCTGTCAGGCGTGAGCTATGCGGCCCCTCTGGACGGCGTCCCGGAGCTCGCTCGCCGCTTCGAGCCGCCGGCGCAGAGGTGGGCCGCAGGGCATCGGGGTGTCGATCTGCGTGCGTTCGAGGGCGCAGTCGCACGGGCGCCGGCCGACGGCGTCGTCGCGTTCGCCGGGGCGGTCGCCGGTCGTGGTGTCGTCACCGTGGTCCATCCGGACGGTCGGCGCTCGAGTCTCGAACCGATCAGCCCGTCGGTCGTCGTCGGGACGACTGTCGTGCGCGGTCAGGAGGTCGGCACGCTCCAGGCGACAGGCTCGCACTGCGCGCCGGCGGTGTGCCTCCACTGGGGTGTGCGCGTGGGCGCGGACTACGAGGACCCGTGGGCGCTGCTGCCGGGGGCCGGTCCCGTCGTGCTGCTGTCGTCGGGACAAGTGCGCGAAGGTGGTCGGTCAGACGCGCTCGGCGTCGACCAGCCGCGTACGCAGCCGCACCATCGCGGCGGTGTGCATCTGCGAGATCCGCGACTCGGTGACGCCCAGGACGCGACCGATCTCGGCGAGGGTCATGCCCTCGTAGTAGTAGAGGACGACGACGATGCGCTCGCGCTCGCCAAGACACTCGATGGCACGGGCCAGCAGGAACTTGGTCTCGGCGGCCTCCAGCGAGCCGGCCGGGTCCTGCGACCGCTCGTCGCCGAGGGTGTCGCCCAGCGAGATGCCACCGGGGCGGTCCTCGCCTCCGCCGAGCAGCTCGTCGAGCGCGGCCACGTTGACCGTGGAGAGCTGGGAGTAGATGGCGCGCAGGTCCTCGACGGGCATCTCGAGGTGCTCGGCGACCTCGGCCTCGCTGGGCGTGCGGTGCAGCTTGGCCTCAAGGTCGGCGTAGGCGCGGTCGACGGAACGGGCCTTCGTGCGGACCGAGCGCGGGACCCAGTCCATCGCGCGGAGCTCGTCGATGATCGCGCCGCGGATGCGGGACGACGCGTAGGACTCGAACTTCACCGCGCGGTCGGTCTGGTACTTCTCGATGGCGTCGATGAGCCCGAACATGCCGTACGAGACCAGGTCGGCCTGCTCGACGGTGCTCGGCAGGCGCATGCCCACCCGGCCGGCGACGGCGTTGACCAGGGGCGCGAAGTGCAGGATCAGGCGCTCACGCGCAGCGGCGGAGCCGGTGGCCTTGTACTCCTCCCACAGGACGAGGATGGCGTCCGTCGTCGCCTTCACCCCGTGCTGGGTGGGCACCTCGGTGAGGACCTCGGCGAGCGCCTCGTTGTGCACCTCGGCGTCGGCGGGACGCGGCTGAGGAACGACTCCCTCGGGCGCGGTGCCGGCGAACCGGGTGTGCACGTTGTATGCGACATCCAGCTGGGTGCTCATGGTGGGCTCCGTCGTGTTCGTCATGCTCGGGGGTGCGCTTGCTGGAACGCCGATCGCAAACGCTCGGCTGAGACATGGGTGTAGCGCTGCGTCGTGGCGAGGCTCGAGTGACCGAGGATCTCCTGGACGCTGCGTAGATCCGACCCGCCCTCGAGAAGGTGGGTTGCAGCGGTGTGACGGAGCGCGTGGGGCGCGACGTCGTCGACGCCCGCGAGGGCGGCGGCCTGGTGGACGACCGCGCGGGCCTGACGCTGGTCGAGTCGCCCACCGCGACGGCCGAGGAACACGGCCTTCGGCGAGGTGGGCTGGGCAAGCTGGGGGCGACCGCGGTCGAGCCAGGCGCGCAGGGCCAGCTCGGCGGGCCGACCGAACGGGACGACACGCTCCTTGTCGCCCTTTCCGACGACGCGGATCGTGCGCTCGGCCGGGTCGGCATCGGCCAGATCGGCGCCGACGACCTCACCGACGCGGACGCCGGTGGCGTACAGGAGCTCGAGCAGCGCCCAGTCGCGCAGGTGGATCGCGTCGTCGTCGCCGGCACGCTCGCCCGCGGAGTCGAGCAGCTGCGCGACAGGCTCGGCGCGGAGCACGTTCGGCAGCGGTGACGCTGCACGCGCGGTTGCCAGACGCAGGGCCGGGTCGGTGGAGACGAGCCCTGTGCGGGTGGCCCAGGCGAAGAACGTCCGTGCTGCGGCGCCTCGACGGGCGATGGTGGCCCGGCTCCGGTGCGACGTCGACATGGAGGCGAGCCAGCCGCGCAGGGTGGCCAGGTCGATGTCCGAGAGTGCATTCCTGCCGTGCCGTGAGGAATACCCGAGAAGCTGGTCGACGTCGCCGATATAGGCCCGGACCGAGTGATCGGACAATCCGCGCTGAGCGGTCAGATGGTCCGAGAATGCACCAAGGAGGCTCGCCCGACTGGGCGACCCTGCGGTGATCTCGGCCACGTTCATGTCCCTAAGGTGTCGCGAAAGCCCTGCAAGAACAAGGGACCAACGTCACACCGATGGCCTAATGCTGGGCGATTCCAGGTGCAATGTCCGATTCTCGGGGCAACAATTGCGGGGGTGTCCGTTTTTTTCACCCTGCCTGGCCCTCACCCACCCATCTTCTCCACAGAATCACGGCGCGCCTCCTGGACATGCGGTGATCAGCACGATTCGGACATCCCCGACAGACGCCATCGATTGCCCCGGCGAACTGCCCATCCCCGGAGCTCCAGGAACCCCAGTGCGGCGACCACCTCCGACGTCGAGAGGCCGGCACCTGCCGCCACCCGACCGACCTCGGCGGGCACCCGGCGCGGCAAGGCGTCGAGCACCCTGCGCGCCCGTGGGTCGAGGTCGTCCCTGGCCCGGACGGCCGTCGCCTCGGCGGCCAGCTCGGCGGGTGACACGTCCCCGCCGGACCACCCTGCGAGCTCTACCACCTCGTCGACGTCGGTGACGCATACGGCTACGCCTTCGCGAAGCAGGCGGTGGCATCCTGCGGACGCCATCGACGTCACCGGCCCCGGAACCGCACCGACAGGCCGCAGCAACCGGGCAGCGTGATTCGCGGTGCTCATCGCTCCGGATCGCCACGCCGCCTCGACCACGACGGTCGCTCGACCCGCCGCCGCGATCAGCCGGTTGCGCTGCAGGAACCGACTCCTGGTCGGCAGGCTGCCTGGCGGCACCTCGGCCACGAGCGCTCCGCCCGACGAGACGGCCGCCTCGAGGAGTCGGGCGTTGCCTGCCGGGTAGGCACGGTCCACACCGCCGGCCAGCACGACAAGGGTCGCCCCGTCGCGGGACACGGCCCCGCGGTGGACGGCGGCGTCGATCCCGTAGGCGCCGCCGGAGACTACGCAGGCGCCGCGCCCGGTCAGCCCGTCGGCCAGGTCGAACGCCACCCGCTCGCCGTAGGTGGTCGCCGCCCGCGACCCGACGACCGCCACCGAACGGTGGAGGAGGCCTCGCAGGTCCGCCGTTCCGCGGACCCAGAGGCAGAACGGCGTCTCGACGCCGAGGCGATTGAGCTCGGCGGGCCACCGCGGGTCCGAAGGCACCAGGAGCGCGCCGCCGATCAGATCGAGCTGGTCCAGGCTGCGCTCGGGGTCGATGTCGGGCATCCGCAGGGACCACCGCTCCACGGCGCGCGAGATTCGCCCGCGCAGGGCGGGGGCCAGAGCGCCGCACCGCGCCTCCAGGCGCCCCCAGTGCGCATCCGTGACCCCGTCGACGGACGCACGTACCCAGTCCAGAGCGTCCGATGCGCCCAGGTGCTCGACGAGCGTCCCGGCAACGACGTCGCCGGGCTCCACGAGTGCGCTCCAGGAGGCCCGTGCGAGGGCGTCACTCATGCGCCGCTCCCCCGTGTGCGCAGCAGCAAGGCGTGCCCGACCTCCGACTGGCTCGGCGCCGTCCGGCCGCGAAGGTCCGCGAGCGTCCACGCGACCCGCAGCACGCGATCGACGCCGCGCAGGCTGAGCGTGCCCCTGTCGAGCGCCCGGTCGAGGTCTCTCGTCAAGGCGCGGTCGGGCCCGAGCCGGTCCCGCAACCACCCACCCGGCACCTCGCCGTTCGTGCGCCACGTCGTCCCGGCGAGGCGCTCCGCCTGCGCGGCACGGGCGGCGAGCACCCGGAGCGCCACCCGGTCGGTGGACTCCCCCGCCACCGCTCCAGCGCGCGCAGGCTCGAGCTCGACCTGCAGATCCACCCGGTCCAGCAGCGGTCCCGAGAGCTTGCCGAAGTACCGGCGCCGCTGCTCGCTGCGACACGTGCACGCGAGCCCCTTGCCGACTGCGTGGCCGCACGGGCACGGGTTGGCGGCGAGCACGAGCTGGAACCGAGCCGGATAGCGCGCCGTCCCCGCAGCACGGTGCAGCACGAGCTCGCCGTGCTCGAGGGGCTGACGCAGCGTCTGCAGCACCGCCGTGCTGAACTCGGGTGCCTCGTCGAGGAACAGGACCCCGCGGTGCGCCCGGGACGCCGCACCGGGCCGCGGGATGCCCGACCCGCCACCGATCACGCTCGCCGGCGTCGCGGTGTGGTGCGGGTCCTCGAACGGGGGGCGCCGTACCAGCCCCTCGCCCGGGTCGAACGCACCCGCGACCGAGTGCACCGCGGTCACCTCGACCGCGTCGGACTCGGACAGGTCCGGCAGGAGCCCGGGCAGTCGCGCCGCGAGCATGGTCTTGCCCGTGCCCGGCGGGCCGACCATGAGCAGGTGGTGGCTGCCGGCCGCAGCGACCTCGAGGCATGTGCGCGCATCGTCCTGGCCCACGACGTCCGCGAGGTCGAGCGCTGCTCGGCGGGTGCGCACCTGCAACGACTCCGACGCGACCGCCGGCAGCGTCGGCACGGTCACGTCGGCGCCGTAGCCCGCGGCCACCTCGGCCAGGCACCTCGCCCCGACGACCTGCGCCCCCGGGACGAGCCGAGCCTCGGCGACGTTCGCGTCGGCGACGATGACCCTGCACCGGCCCGCGGCGACAGCAGCGGCCACCGCCGGAAGCACCCCGCGCACAGGACGCAGCCTCCCGTCGAGCCCGAGCTCACCGAGGTGGACGACCCCTTGGGGCGCGATCGGGTCGATGACCTCTGCGCCGGCGAGAGTCGCCACGGCGATCGCCAGGTCGAATCCCGAGCCCGACTTGGGCAGCGTCGCCGGTGAGAGGTTCACGGTGATCCGGCGATTGGGCCACGGCATGCCGGACGACGTCACCGCGGCACGCACCCGGTCCCGGGACTCGGCCAGCGAGGCGTCGGGGAGCCCGACGAGGGTGAAGGCCGGCAAGGACGCCGCGAGGTGAGCCTCGACATCCACGACGTGCCCGGTCAGACCCACGAGGGCCACGCCGAGAGTCCGCCCGAGCACCATCTAGACCACTCCCACGAGGTGGTCGACCTGCGCGGCGCCCCGACGAGGCAGGAGAACGGCGATCACGTCCACCCTGACCGAGCGCGGATGCACGTCGTGCGCCGTCAACCAGAGCGCCGCGAGGCGACGCACCCGAGCGAGCTTGACGGCGGTGACCGCCTCGGCAGGATGCCCGTAGGTCGTCGACCGGCGCGTCTTGACCTCGACCACGACCAGCTCGTCGCCGTCGAGCGCGACGAGGTCCAGCTCACCGTCGCGGCACCGCCAGTTGCGCTCGAGCACCTGCCAACCACGTCCGCGTACGTGCGCCTCCGCGACGTCCTCGCCGTACCGTCCCACTGCGTCCTTCGCGCGCACCGGACCACCTCCGGGCACGACGGTGCCAGTCGATCCTTGTCCCACGGCGCGCTCGCGCGCACCTGTGGCGACGGCCTCGCATGGCGGGCTGTGGACGGCTCACACGAGCTGGGCCCGAGTGCGTCGACTCGGCAGGAGGCGCCCGCTCAGCGGGAGAAGCCGGCGCTGCCGCCGAGGTCCAGCTCGGCCTTGGCCAGCTCCTCCACGTTGACGTCCTTGAACGTCACGACCCGGACCGACTTCACGAACCGCGCCGACCGGTACACGTCCCAGACCCAGGCGTCCGCGAGCGACAGCTCGAAGTAGACCTCGCCGGCCGCGGAGCGGACCTGCAGGTCGACCTGGTTGGCCAGGTAGAACCGGCGCTCGGTCTCGACGACGTAGGAGAAGAGCCCCACGACATCCCGGTACTCGCGGTAGAGCGCGAGCTCCATGTCGGTCTCGTAGTTCTCCAGGTCCTCGGCACTCACGCGCCCATCATCCCCCATCGAGGCCCGGTCGCCCGACGACGCGACTCAACCGGCGGTCGAGTCCTGCATGTCTGCGAACACGTCCGCGTCCGCCCCTCCGTCCACACCGGGCAGCCGCCACGACCGCCGGTGCAGCACGCTCGGGCCGAGCTCTCGCAGCGCGGCCATGTGCTCGGGCGACGCGTAACCCTTGTTCTCGTCCCACCGGTACTGCGGGTGCTCGGCCGCGAGGTCGACCATCATCGAGTCGCGCTCGCACTTGGCCAGGACGCTCGCGGCCGCCACGCTCGCGCACGTCCGGTCGGCCTTGACCCTCATGTGCACGCGAGGACCGACGACGGCAGGCTCGTCGGCGAGCTCGAACAGGTCGCCCTGCGCGGGCCGGCTCAGCCAGTCGTGCGAGCCGTCGAGGAGCACGACGTCGACCGGACCCACCTCGAGGGCCGCTGTGGCGAGCGCGCGATGCCCTGCCAGCCGCAGGGCGGCGATGATCCCGATCTCGTCGATCTCGGCCGCGCTCGCGTGCCCGACCGCGCGGGCGACACCCCAGCGGCGCAGAGCGGGCAGCAGGGCCGTCCGCGCGGCCGGTGCCAGGAGCTTCGAGTCCGCGACGCCCCGGGGTGCAGAGCGGGTCGTCACGTCGACCACGACGACGCCGACGCTGACCGGCCCGGCGAGCGACCCACGGCCTACCTCGTCCATGCCTGCGAGCAGGCGCGCGCCGTCACGCAGGAGCAGTCGCTCGTTGCGCAGGTGCGGTGGAGTGCGGGGCGCCGGAGTCCTGGACGGCGCTCGCTGCGTCGTCACGAGGGGCTCGGTGGTCGTCACGACGGGTCTGGCACGTCCGCGAACGTGCTGCCCGGGTTGCGCAGGAGACCGAACCGCTCGAGGGGCCAGACCGTCACGAAGGCCGTCCCGACGACGTTCGCGATGGGCACGGAGCCTCCCCCCGGATTGCCGGTGTGGTACCGGGAGTCGGCAGAGTTCTGCCGGTTGTCACCCATCACCCAGATGCTGTTCGGGGGGACCGTGGTGTCGAAGGCCTGCTCGCTCGGGATCGCGCCATCGGCGAGGTACGGCTCGTCGATGGCGACGCCGTTGACCGTGATCGGCTCGCCCGGCCCGGCGCACGCGACATGGTCCCCTGGCAGGCCGATCAGGCGCTTGACGAGGTGCTCGTTGGCGTCGGCCGGGTACAGGCCGATGAACGTGAGCACCTCGTTGAGGCGCGCGCGGACCGGGCCCGGGTCGGGCACGACCTGTCCGCTGAGCCAGCCGCCGGGGTCCTTGAACACCACGATGTCGCCGCGCCGCAGGTCCAGCGGGCCGGGCGTGAGCTTGCTGACCAGGATGCGGTCGTTCTCGATCAGCGTGTCGTGCATCGACTGGCTCGGGATGAAGAACGCCTGCACGAGGAACGTCTTGACCAGGAGGGACAGCACGATCGCGCTGACCAGGATGATCGCCGTCTCGCGCAGCAGCGAGCCGGCGCCGCCGCGTCGCTTGGCCGCCGCGTGCCGACGCGGGCTCGTCGGACCGGGCACCCCGCCGAGGGCCTCGAAGGGCGGCTGGGGCTCGGGGGACGGCGTGGGTGCGTTCGACGTCGACGGCACCGCGGACGCCACCTGACCGGGCCATGCGGCGGGCCCAGTGTCCGGGTCGAGCTCGTCGGCGGGTCGGTCGATCACCCGCACACTCTCGCATGCGCAGGTGTGTTCCGCGCACACGATCAGCGCCTGGCAGGCGACGAACGTGGACCGAACGCGATGACGCAGCCCGCGCCGGGACGACGGAACGGGCGGCCACCGTGAGGTGACCGCCCGTCCGGACGACGCAGAGAGCGTCGAGGTCTCAGGCCTTCTTGGCCGGGACGAAGTCGCGCTTCTCCTTGATCTTCGCCTTCTTGCCGCGAAGGTTGCGCAGGTAGTACAGCTTGGCGCGACGGACGTCACCGCGGGTGACGACCTCGATCGACTCCAGGCTCGGGGAGTGCACCGGGAAGGTGCGCTCGACGCCGACCTGGAAGCTGACCTTGCGAACCGTGAACGTCTCGCGGACGCCGCTGCCCTGGCGTGCGATGACGACGCCCTGGAACGCCTGGATGCGGGAGCGGGTGCCCTCGACGACCTTGACGTTGACCTTCAGGGTGTCACCGGCGCGGAAGTCCGGGATGTCGGAGCGCAGCGATGCTGCGTCGACCGAGTCGAGCGTGTGCATGTGATGTCACTTCCTCGCCCTGCCACAGGTCAGGAGCGTCGTCGGGACGTCTCGGCGCCCTTGCGGGCAGGACCGGCGTCCGTGGGCTCAAAGGTCGTGCGAGTCCGAGTACGAATCTCGGGTGGCCGTCGGTCGTCTCCCCTGTGGCAGAGACGCGGCCTGCGCGCACCAACGGGCAAGTCTGCCACATCGACGGCTCGTCCCGATAATCAGACGGCTCGGAGCCGCCCGTCAGAAGGGGCCCAGCCCTGCTCGGCGAGGACGCGCAGGTCGTGCGCGTCCAGCTCCTCCAGGGGCAGCGCGGCGATCAGGTCCGGCCGGCGGGCGGCGGTCCGCTCCAGGGCCGTGTCGCGACGCCACCGGGCGATCTTGGCGTGGTGGCCCGACAGCAGCACGTCCGGGACGTCGAGGCCCGCCCACGACGGCGGCTTCGTGTAGACCGGGTACTCGAGCAGACCGGCCACGCCGTGCGACTCCTCGACGAGGGATTCGGGGTTCCCGACGACTCCGGGCAGCAGGCGACCGACGGCCTCCACGACCACGAGCGCCGCGACCTCGCCGCCGTTGAGCACGTAGTCGCCGATCGAGAACTCGGTCACCGTCACGTCCGGCCGGTCCGCGTAGTGCGCCGCGACGCGCGCGTCGATCCCCTCGTACCGACCGCAGGCCAGCACCAGGTGGGACTCACCCGCCAGCGCCTCGGCGGTCCGCTGCGTGAACGGCTCTCCCGCCGGCGTGGGCACCAGCAGGTGCGCACCGGGCGTGAGCACGTCGTCGAGCGCCGCGCCCCACACGTCGGGGCGCATGACCATGCCGGCTCCCCCGCCGAACGGGGTGTCGTCGACCGTGCGGTGCCGGTCGGTCGTCCAGTCGCGGAGGTCGTGCACGCGCAGGTCGAGCAGACCGGACGTCCGTGCCCTGCCGACGAGCGAGAGGTCGAGCGGGCTCAGGTACTCCGGGAAGATCGAGAGGACGTCGATGCGCACGTCAGTCGTCGTCCCCGGACTGGCCGACCGTCTCCTCGGAGATGACCAGGTTCGCCGCGTCGGAGGCCAGCAGGCCGCCCGGCGGGTCCAGCACGACCCGACCGCCCGCGACGTCCACGACCGGCACGATCGCGCGCACGAACGGCACGAGCGTTCGCGTCCCGTCCGGCTCACGCAGCACGAGCATGTCGTGCGCGGGCAGGTGCTCGAGGCCGATGATCTCCCCCAGCAGCGTGCCGTCCACGTGCTCGGCACGCAGCCCGGCGAGCTCGTGCGGGTACCAGGCGTCGTCCTCGTCGGAGGTGTCCTCCTCGACGACGAGCTCGGTCCCGCGCATGGCCTCGGCCATCGTGCGGTCCGTGATCTGCGCGAAGGCCACGTACCAGCGGCCCTGCTGGGACCGGGTGCTGACCACCGTGAGCGGACCGCGCGCGGCAGGCACGGTCTGCAGCTCGGCGCCGACGCCGAAGCGGTCCTCGGGGTTGTCGGTGCGCAGGTCGAGCGCGACCTCTCCACGCAGGCCGTGTGCACGGCCGATGCGCGCGACGGTCAGCAGCATGGGAGTCCTTCCGAGAGGTGCAGGTAGGAGCGGGGATCAAGGCAAAGGCCCGGCCCCCAGGTTAGGGGACCGGGCCTTGCACGTTCGTGCTGGAGGCTCAGCGCCGGTCGACGTCCACGACGTCGACCCGGACCGTTCCGTCCGTGGAGAGCGCGCCGACGACCGTGCGCAGGGCACGAGCCGTACGACCGCCGCGTCCGATGACACGACCGAGGTCGTCGGGGTGCACGCGCACCTCGAGCAGGTCGCCTCGACGCAGCGTCGAGGCGTTGACCCGCACGTCGTCCGGGTGGTCGACGATGCCGCGCACCAGGTGCTCGAGCGCCTCCGCGAGCATCAGGCCTGCTCGTCCTCGGCCGGAGCCTCGGCAGCGGCGGCCTTCTCGGCGGCCTTCTTCTCGGACGCCTTGGCCTTGGCCTTCTCGGCGTCGAGACCGACGGCCTCGATGGCAGCCTTCGGGTCGACCTTGTCGGCCTTCGTGCGCAGGGTGCCCTCCTGGCCGGGGAGGTTCTTGAACTTCTGCCAGTCACCCGTGATCTTGAGGAGCACGGCGACCTGCTCGGTCGGCTGCGCGCCGACGCCGAGCCAGTACTGCGCGCGCTCCGAGTTGATCTCGATGAGCGAGGGCTCCTCGGTGGGGTGGTACTTGCCGATCTCCTCGATCACGCGGCCGTCACGCTTGGTGCGCGAGTCGGCGACGACGACGCGGTAGTACGGCTGACGGATCTTGCCGAAACGCTTGAGACGAATCTTCGTGGCCACGGTGTGGTCTTCTCCTGAGGTCTGCTGAGTTGACGTTCCCGCGCATGGCCCGTGGGGTTGGGCGCGCCGGTTCGGTCGGGGACACGACGAACGCAGGTAGAGGGGCTGCAGACGTCGGGTACAGCAGACCATTGTGCCAGACGCGGAACGTCTCCCCCAACCAGATGCCCGACGTCACACCCCGGCGACCACAGCCCCACGGAGCACGACCGCGCGCGGGTGCTCGAGCACACCGATGTCCGCCCGTGGATCCGCCGCGAAGACGACGACGTCGCCGCTCGCGCCCTCCGCGATGCCGGGCACACCCAGCCACGCACGGGTGCGCCAGCTGGCGGCCGCGACCACCTCCTGGGCCGGCAGGCCCGCACGGACCAGCTCGGCGGCCTCGTCGGCGATCCGGCCGTGCCCGAGGGTGCCACCGGCGTCCGTCCCGACGAGGACCGGGACCCCCGCCTCGTGCAGGTCCCGCACCAGCTGGTAGCGGTGGTCGTACAGCGAGCGCATGCGCGCGGCGAACCGCGGGTACCGCTCCTCCCCCTGCGCCGCGATGGCCCGGAACTGGGCGATCTGCAGCAGGGTCGCCGTGACGGGGATGCCCGCGGCGGCGATGCGGTCGATCTGCGCCGGGGTGGCACCCGTGGCGTGCTCGAGGCAGTCGATGCCGGCGTCGAGCAGCGGGTCGAGGGACTCGGTGGCGAACGTGTGTGCCGTGACCCGGGCGCCCGCTGCGTGCGCGCAGGCCACGGCGTCCGCGAGCACGTCGGCCGGCCACAAGGGGGTCAGGTCACCTTCGGCACCCAGGTCGCGGTCGATCCAGTCAGCGACGAGCTTGACCCACCCGTCGCCGCGCGCGACCTCCTCGAGCACCGCGCCCGGCAGGTCACCTGGCGCCGCGAGCTCGCGGCCGTAGTGCCGCAGGTACCGCTTGGGCCGCGCGAGGTGGCGCCCGGCCCGGATGAGGCGGGGCAGGTCGGCGCGGTCGTGGACCCAGCCCGTGTCCGCAGGCGAGCCGGCGTCGCGCACGAGCAGGACGCCCGAGTCGCGGTCGGCGATCGCCTGCACCTCGGCCGTCGCGGCGTCGACCGGTCCGTCGGCGGCGAGGCCGATGTGACAGTGCACGTCGACCAGTCCGGGCAGCACCCAGCCGTCGAGGACCGCGGTGGTCTCGGCGAGGGGCCGGTCGAACGTCAGGCGTCCGCCGACGACCCAGGCCTCACCGACCTCGCGTTCGTCGTCGACGACGACCGTGCCACGCAGGTGCAGGACCATTCGACCGGCCGTTCGAGTCAGCGACCGCCGAGGAAGCGGTCGAGATCGGCGGGGAGCGTCAGGTCGGCGGGGTCGACGTCGACCGGCGCCTTCGGTGCGGCAACACCGAATGCCGAACCGGGCGCGGACGCCGGCCGGCTCGTGATGCCACGCTCCTGCTCGGCGCGCTTGGCCGGGTTGCCTGACTTCGCCTTCGTCCGGCGCGGAGGCGGTGCCATGCGGCCCTTGGACTTCTTGCCGCCCATGCCCGGCAGGTTGCCCATGCTGCCCGGCATGCCCGGAGGCATCCCGCCGCCCTTGGCCATCTGCTTCATCATCTTCTGAGCACCGTCGAACCGCTCGAGCAGCTGGTTGACGTCGCTGGGCTGCGTGCCCGAACCCTTCGCGATGCGCGCGCGGCGCGAACCGTTGATGATCTTCGGGGTGCGACGCTCGCCCGGGGTCATCGAGCGGATGATCGCCTCGATGCGGTCCACCTCGCGCTCGTCGAACGCGTCGAGCGCCTCGCGCATCTGCCCCATGCCGGGGAGCATGCCCATCATCTTCTTGAGGGGTCCGGCCTTGCGCAGCTGCTGCATCTGGCTCAGGAAGTCCTCGAGCGTGAGGTCCTGACCGGCCGCGAGCTTGTCCGCGAGCGCCTCGGCCTCGCCCGCCTCGAACGCCTTCTCGGCCTGCTCGATGAGGGTGAGCACGTCACCCATGTCGAGGATGCGGGAGGCCATGCGGTCGGGGTGGAACACCTCGAACTCGGTGAGCTTCTCACCGGTGGACGCGTACAGGATCGGGCGGCCGGTCACGCTGGCCACCGAGAGCGCGGCTCCACCGCGAGCGTCACCGTCGAGCTTGGAGAGCACGACGCCGGTGAACCCGACACCGTCCTGGAACGCCTGCGCGGTCGTGACCGCGTCCTGGCCGATCATCGCGTCGATGACGAACAGGATCTCGTCGGGGTCGAGCGCGTCGCGGATGTCCGACGCCTGCTTCATCAGGTCCGCGTCGACGCCGAGGCGGCCGGCGGTGTCGACGATCAGGACGTCGTGCTGCTTCGACTTCGCCGTGGCCAGGCCCTCACGCGCGACCGCGACCGGGTCGGCGTCGGCCGGTAGGACGTCCTCGTGCCCCTGGTTGCCCTTGTGGGGCGCGAACACAGGCACGCCGGCGCGCTCGCCGACGACCTGGAGCTGCGTGACCGCGTTCGGGCGCTGGAGGTCGGCCGCGACGAGCAGCGGCGTGTGCCCCTGCGACTTCAGGTGCAGCGCGAGCTTTCCGGCCAGGGTGGTCTTGCCGGCACCCTGCAGACCCGCGAGCAGGATGACCGTCGGCGGGTTCTTCGCGAGGTGGAGGGTGCGCGTCTCGCCGCCGAGGATCGAGACGAGCTCCTCGTTGACGATCTTGACGACCTGCTGCGCCGGGTTCAGCGCACCGGAGACCTCGGCGGACAGCGCGCGTTCACGCACGGCGCCGGTGAACGACCGGACGACGGGGACCGCGACGTCGGCGTCGAGCAGCGCACGACGGATCTCGCGCACGGTGGCGTCGATGTCCGCCTCGGACAGACGTCCCTTGGTGCGCAGGTTCTTGAAGGTCGACGTCAGTCGGTCGGACAGGGTGGCGAACACCTGGCGATCCTCACGCTTCGGGGGTTCTTAGGGACGTCCTAGCGTACCTGCCAGCGCCCGGGTGGCCCGCGCCGTCAGGTCGTCGACGAGGGTCGCGCGCCACGTGCTCCACGCGAGCGGCCCCGCCGCGCCGGCGTCCGCCTCGGTGAGCGAGCGCAGCAGCACGAGCATGTCCGGGCGATGGTCGACGGCGTCCAGCAGCCGCGCGATCGTCGACGGGTCGTCCGGGTCGGCGGTCGTCGCGAGCTCCGAGAGCGTCAGGTGCTCACGGACGAGCCGCGTCACGTCGGCGACGACCTGGTCGTCGAAACCCATCCTCGCGACGATCGGACCCGCCAGCCGCGCGCCCTCGATCGAGTGGTCCCCTGCGCCCGCGCGCTTGCCGATGTCGTGCAGCAGCGCCGCCACGAGAAGGGTGTCCCCGTGCTCGACGACGCGCTTGTCGCGGCTCGCGCGGGCGACCGTCTCGATCAGGTGCCGGTCGACGGTGTGCCGGTGGACCTGGGAGCGCTGCGGCCGGTTGCGGACACCCGCCCACTCGGGGATCCACGTCGTCACGACGCCCGCGAGGTCGAGGGCCTCCCAGATGGGCACCTGCGCGGGGCCGGAGCCGAGCAGCTGCAGCAGGTAGCCGCGCGCCGCCTTCGGCCACGGGTCAGGCAGCGACGGCGTTGCCGTCAGGCTCGCGACCGTCACGGGCGACAGGCTCAGGCCCGTGCGCGCAGCAGTCGCTGCCGCGCGCAGCGACAGCAGGGGGTCGGCGGCCGGGCGCGCGTCGACGGCCAGCACGATCTCGCCGTCGTGCTCGACGAGGTCCTCGGCGATCGAGCGCAGACGCGGCGCACTGCGTCGCCCACGCACGAGCATGGCCGTCCGGGCCGGCCGCTGCAGTGCCTGCCGGGCGTTGCGCGCCGTGGTGTCCAATGCGTACGAGATGACGCGACCGGCCTCGGCGATGCTGGCCAGCAGGTCGTCGCGGTCGTCGAAGCCCACGAGAGCCGCGACCTCGTCCTGGTCCGCGAGCAGCAGGCGGTTGGTGTGCCGCCGCGTCACCACCTGCACCGTGTCCCGGACGTCGAGCAGGTGCGCGTACGCCATGTCCACCGCGCCGTGCGGGCGGTCCGTGAGCCACGTCGCGGCGAGCGCGCTGAGCACGACGGCGTCCCGGATCCCGCCACGCGCCTCCTTGAGCTCGGGCTCGATGAGGTACGCGAGCTCACCGTGCCGCTCGGCGCGCTGCCGGGTCGAGCTCAGGAGCTCGGGCAGCCTGCGCCGGGCCGCGGAGCGCCAGTCCTCCAGCAGGGCCGACTTGGCGCGCGCGATCACGAGCGCGTCGCCGGACACCGGCTGCAGGTCGAGCAGACCCACCGCGGCGGGCAGGTCCTTGGACGCCACCTGACGGCACTGCGCGAGCGAGCGGACCGAGTGGTCCAGATCGAGGCCGGCGTCCCAGATCGGGTACCAGATGCGCTGCGAGAGCGCGGCGAGCTCCTCGGACGAGTGTCCGCGACCCTCGTGCACCAGAAGGAGGTCGAGGTCGCTCACCGGGCTGGCGTCGCCACGGCCGATGCTTCCGACCGCGCCGAGCGCGATGCCGGAGACGTCCTCGCCGTCGGTGGCCAGCGCCCACTGCTCACCGAGCCGGCTGACGACGAGGTCGGCGATCGCTCGTCGTCGCCCGATGCCGTCCGAGCCGGGGCCCGTCCTGCTCGCCGCGAGATCGAGCCGTTCACTGCGGAGGTCCCGCACCCCAACCGGGGGGTGCGGGACCTCGGGCGACCCGTTCGCGGCCGCGCCCCCCGCGGGCGGCCGTTCCTGTGTCATGTGCTGCAGCTGACCATTCTGTGAGGAGGCCTGCTAGCGGCGATGCTAAAGAGCATCGTTGCCGTGCTCACCGGTGCGGACACGAGCGACGTCCTCCACCGGCACGACCCAGACCTTGCCGTCACCGATCTTGCCGGTCTGGGCGGCGCGGATGATGACCTCGGTCACGCCCGCCACGTCCTCGTCGGACACCAGGACGTCGATCTTCACCTTCGGCACGAGGTCGACGGTGTACTCGGCGCCTCGGTAGACCTCGGTGTGGCCCTTCTGACGGCCGTAGCCGCTCGCCTCGCTCACCGTCAGCCCTCGGACTCCGGCGGCCTCGAGTGCCGACTTCACGTCATCGAGCCGATGCGGCTGGATGACAGCCGTGACGAGCTTGGTCATCAGTTCACCTCCGTCAGGACCCGGGTTCCACCCAAGGTCTCGTACGCCGTCTCACCATGCACTGCCAGGTCGATGCCGTTCACCTCGTCGTCCTCGCTGAGCCGCAGACCGGTGATCGCCTTGATGACCAGGCCGATGATGGCCGTCAGCACGAAGGAGAACACGACTGCGCACAGCGCCACGACCACCTGGGTGGCCAGCTGGGTCCAGCCGCCCCCGTAGAACAGGCCTTCCTGGGCGTCAGGCGGGAGGAACGTGCTCTGCCCCTCGGCCGACGTGGCGAACAACCCGATCAGCACGGTTCCAGTGATACCACCGACGAGGTGGACACCGACGACATCCAGCGCGTCGTCGAAACCGAACTTGAACTTCAGGCCGACTGCGAGCGCACACACGGCACCGGCGATCGCACCGATCGCGATGGCGCCCCACGTGTCAACCGCGGCCGCGGCCGGGGTGATGGCGACCAGACCAGCCACGATGCCCGATGCGGCACCGAGCGACGTCGCGGAACCGTCACGGATCTTCTCCGTGAGGAGCCAGGTGAGCATCGCGAGGCAGGTGGCGATGAACGTGTTGATCCAGGCACGACCGGCGACGCTGTCCGCGCCGAACTCGGAGCCTGCGTTGAACCCGAACCAGCCGATCCACAGCAGGCCGGCACCGAGCATCGTGTACGGCAGGTTGTGCGGCCGGATCGGCTCCTTCGGCCAGCCCTTGCGCTTGCCGAGCAGGAGCACGAGCGCCAGGCCGGCGATACCGGCGTTGATGTGGACGACCGTGCCACCGGCGAAGTCGATGGGGGTCGAGAGCCACTGCGAGACCTGCCCGCCCCAGCCCAGGAAGCCGCCGCCCCACACCATGTGTGCGAGCGGGAAGTAGACCAGCGTGGCCCAGACCACCGTGAAGGCGACCCAGCTGCCGAACTTCATGCGGTCAGCGATCGCACCCGAGATGAGCGCGACGGTGATCACCGCGAACGTGGCCTGGAATCCCACGGCGACGAGCGCGGGGACGCCCGTGGCGAACATCAGGCTCTTCTCGTCGGTCAGTCCGTTGAGCCCGAAGTACGTGAACGGGCTGTTGAAGAACTGGCCCATCCCGGTCGTGCTCGGGCCGAACGCCATCGAGTAGCCGTACAGCACCCAGATGAAACCCACGGTCCCGACCGAGATGAAGTTCATCATCAGCATGTTCAGGACCGACTTGCTGCGGACCATCCCACCGTAGAAGAAGGCCAGGCCAGGGACCGTCATCATCAGGACGATCGCTGCCGAGGTCAGCATCCAGGCGGTGTTGCCTTCGTTCAGTTCAAACGCCTCGGAAACCAAGGTGGAGCCCATTACGCGTCTCTCCCTCCGCCGACCTGGCGGCCGGACGGGTCAACATTCGGGGAGGACGGTTTCCTTCGGTCACCACCAGCGTTACAGCCGTGTGACATGCGCCGATCCTGCGTAAACGTTCGATTTCGTGGTGAGCGGGTGTCCAGCACGTCGCGGCGACGCCCACCCCGCGTCGCACCAGGTCAGGGCGTCGATCGGGCGTGCGTCGGACGGACTGGGCGTCGCTCTGGGCGGATCAGCCCTCCAGCAGCCCGTCGACGAAGGACGCCGCATCGAACGGCGCGAGATCGTCCGGACCCTCTCCGAGACCGACCAGCTTGACCGGAACCCCGAGCTCACGCTGGACCGCCACGACGATCCCGCCCTTGGCGGTGCCGTCGAGCTTGGTCAGGACGATGCCCGTGACACCCGCGACCTCACCGAAGACGCGCGCCTGGTTCAGGCCGTTCTGGCCCGTCGTCGCGTCGAGCACGAGCAGCACCTCGGACAGCGGGGCCTCACGGGTGATGACGCGCGTGATCTTGCCCAGCTCGTCCATCAGGCCCGCCTTGTTCTGCAGGCGACCCGCCGTGTCGACGAGCACGACGTCGACACCTTCCGCCCGGCCCGTCCGCACCGCGTCGAACGCGACCGCGGCCGGGTCGGCGCCGTCCCGGTCCGAGCGCACGGTGTGCACACCGACCCGGGAGCCCCACGTCTGGAGCTGGTCGGCGGCTGCGGCACGGAACGTGTCGGCGGCGCCGAGCACGACCGTCTGCCCCTCGGCGACCAGGACGCGGGCTAGCTTGCCGACGGTCGTCGTCTTGCCGGTCCCGTTGACGCCGACGACGAGCACGACCGCGGGCACGGCGGAGCCGTCGGCGCCCACCGCGGGAGTCGTGTTGATCGACCGGTCGAGCGTGGGGTCCACGAGCGCGATCAGCTGGTCGCGCAGCAGGGCGCGCACCTGGCCAGGATCCTTGACGCCGTCGACCCGGACGCGCGTGCGCAGGGCGTCGATCAGGTCCGCGCTCGGACCCGCACCGACGTCGGCGAGGAGGAGGGTCTCCTCGAGCTCGTCCCAGTCGTCCTCGGTGAGGTGGTCACGCGAGAGGACCGCGAGCAGTCGCGTGCCGAGCGGAGAGCCCGACCGAGCGAGCCGGGAGCGCAGCCGTGCCAGCCGACCGGCCACCGGCTCGGGGACCTCGAGGACGGGCGCCTCGGCAGCCTCCTCCGGAGAGACCTCCGCCGGCGCCTCCACGGGCTCCACGACGTCGGGCGTCTCGACGGGTGCCGGCTCGACGACGGGCGCCGGCTCCGCGACGGCAACCGGCTCCTCCTCGTCGATCCGTGGGCGGCGCCGGCGCACGAGCGCGGTCGCCAGGACGACGAGGAGGGCCACCGGGATACCGGCGGCCAGGAAGACTTCGAGGCTCTCGTTGGTCACCGGGACAGTCTGTACGGCTGCGACACCTCGAAGCGAGTCACGTAGGTCACGCCCACGTGCCGCGGTGGGTCAGCGGCGACGACCCGGGAGCACACCCACGGCCTTGGCACGTGCGTCGCTCAGCGTCGCTGCCAGCTCGTCGACGTGCAGGTAAGGGTCGCCCTCTTCGACCGTGGCACGCAGGAAGTCGGCGAGCGAGACGTCGACCGGCTCGGCCGTGGCGGCAGCGCCGACGGCGGCATCGGGGTGGTCACGACCGGTCAAACCCGTGCGGAGCGTCGTCAAGGGCGACTCGCGGCGCTCACGTCGGGTGCTCGCGACGCTGGCAGCGAGCAGCACGCCACTCGCGACGAGGAGAGCGACGAAGACCGCGACGAGGAGAGGCATGCTCCCAGTCTCCGCGGCGATCCGCTCGGAACCAGTCCCGAACCGGCGCCCTGGGCACAACCGCACACAATCTCCACAAGCCCGAGCTGTGGGACTCGGTCGGAGCGTAAGCGGCACGGCCGGACCGACAGCGCTAGACCGTGACGTCCTCGCGCATCCGCTGGCTGATGACCGTGGTCACGCCGTCGCCGCGCATCGTCACGCCGTACAGCGCGTCGGCGATCTCCATCGTGCGCTTCTGGTGCGTCACGACGATGAGCTGGGAGTCCTCCTGGAGCTCGCGGAAGATCTCCAGGAGCCGGCCCAGGTTCGCGTCGTCGAGCGCGGCCTCGACCTCGTCCATGACGTAGAACGGGCTGGGCCGGGCCTTGAAGATCGCGACGAGCAGCGCCACGGCCGTCAGCGACCGCTCGCCACCGGACAGCAGCGACAGGCGCTTGACCTTCTTGCCCGCGGGACGGGCCTCGACCTCGATGCCGGTGGTGAGCATGTTGTCGGGGTCGGTGAGGACCAACCGTCCCTCGCCGCCGGGGAACAGCCGCGGGAAGACGACGTCGAACGCGGCGGCAGTGTCGCGGTAGGCGTCGGCGAACACCTGCTCGACGCGCTCGTCGATCTCCTTGACGATCTCCAACAGGTCGGCGCGCGACTTCTTGAGGTCAGCCAGCTGCTCGACCAGGAACTGGTGGCGCTCCTCCAGCGCAGCGAACTCCTCGAGCGCGAGCGGGTTGACCCGTCCGAGGAGGGACAGCGCGCGCTCGGCGGCCCGCAGGCGCTTCTCCTGCTGCTCGCGGACGTACGGCACGGCGGTCGGCTCGTCGGAGTCCGGGTCGGGAGCCGGGACCACCGGGACGTCCTGGTGCGGGCCGTACTCCTCGATCAGGACCGCGGGGTCCAGGCCCAGGTCGTCGACCGCGCGGGCCTGCAGGGCCTCGATGCGCAGCCGCTGCTGCGTGCGAGCCATCTCGTCACGGTGGGCGACGTCGGTGAGCTGGGCCAGCTCACCCGCACGCACGTCGACCTCGGTACGGGCGGCGACGACGGCACGGTCGCGGTCACCGCGTGCGACCTCGGCGGCGTCACGCTCGGCCGACGCGCGACGCAGGGACTCGTCGAGGACGACGAGGGCGCGCGTGGCACCGTCACGGACGGCCTCGGCGACACCGGCCTGACGGGCCCGCGACCGCTCCCGCTCTGCAGCACGTTCGCGGGCGACCCGCTCGGCCTGCGCGGCCCGTTCGAGCGACTCGGCGCGTCCGGACAGGGCACGCGCGCGCTCCTCGCCCGTCCGCAGCGTCAGTCGGGCCTCGGTCTCACGGGCGCGGGCGCCCGACGCGAGCTCGGCGAGGCGGTCCCGGCGGGCGCTGCCCTCCATGATCGCGGCCTCGCTCTCGGCGGGCTCGACCTCGGCGGCGGCGAGCCGCTCGGTCAGCTCGGTGAGCTCGGCGGTGTCAGCCTCGAGCGTGTTCGACGCCCCGTCGAGCGAGGTCTGCAGGCGCGCGGCCTCGGCGTTCGCTGCTCGGGCTGTCGAGCCGAGGTGGCCCAGCTGCTCGGCGACGGCCGCGAGGGCAGCGTCGGACTCGTTCAGGCGGTCGAGCGTGTGCTCGTGGGCCGTGCGTGCGGCGGCGAGCGCTTCGGTCGCGGTCGTGAGCTCGAACCGGACGCGCTCTCCCGCCGCGGTCGCCTGCGCGGCGCCCGAGCGCGCCTGCTCGAGCGCGGCCTGCAGGTGCAGGGCGCTCGGCGCGGTCGCCGAGCCGCCCGACGCGCGGTGCTGGGACAGGACGTCTCCGGAGCGGGTCGCGACGACCAGGTCCGGGCGGGTCGCGACGATGGCGCGAGCAGCCGCGAGATCGTCGACCACGACCACGTCGGCGAGCAGGGTCTCGACCGCGGCGCGCACGTGCGCCGGCGCGCGCACGAGGTCGACCGCGCGGTCGGCGCCGGCCGGGATGTCGGTGACCGGCGCGGCGGTGGGGGCGTCCGCGCCGCTGACCAGCAGCGTCGCGCGGCCTGCGTCCTCGGTGCGCAGGTAGCGGATCGCGTCGACGGCCGCGTCGACCGAGTCGACCGCGACCGCGTCGGCCAGCGAGCCGAGCGCCGCGACGATCGCTTCCTCGTCCTTCGGGTCGACGGCAAGCAGGGCAGCGACGGAGCCGACCAGACCGGGCTGACCGTCCGCGGCGAGCAGCGCGCCGACGCCGTCCTTGCGCGTCAGGCTGAGCTCGAGGGTCTCGGCGCGGGACTCCAGAGCGGCCCGCTCGCGGTCCGCGGCACCGAGCTGTTCCTGCAGCGCGGCCAGACGCTCGGTCGCCGTCTCGAGCGCCTCGACCGCGGCCTCGTGCTCGGCATCGAGCCCCTCCTCGCCCTCCTCGACCCCGGCGACCTGCGACTCGAGGACGGCGAACTGGGTGGTCGCCTCCTGCGCGCGCAGCTCGGCAGCGGCCAGCGACCCGCGCAGGCGGCCGATCTCCGCCTGCGTGGCCTCGACACGGCTCCGCCGGGCGGCGACCTGGCCGGCGAGCCGGGCCACGCCCTCGCGGCGGTCGGCGGCACCTCGCAGCGCGGTCGCCACCTCCTTCTCGGCGGCCGTCGCCTCGGCCTCGGCCTGCTGGCGGGCCGTGACGGCTGCCTCCAGGCCGACGCGGGCGATCTCGACCTCCGAGGCCAGCTCGGCCTCGGCGGAGCGGACGCGCTCGGCCTGGGCTGCGAGGTCGTCGGGGTCCGCTCCACCGGAGCGCTCTGGTCCCGCGCTGCCGAGCAGCCGGACCCGGTCGGCGGCCAGCGACGCGGTACCGCGCAGGCGCTCGCGCAGCGACGAGAGCCGGTACCAGACCTCGCTCGCCTCGCTGAGCGCCGGGGCGGCCTCGGCGGCTTCCCGCTCGAGCGTCGCGAGCCGTGCGCGGACACCCGCGAGGGCCCGCTCGACCTCCTCGCGGCGTACCCGCAGGGCGCTCTCGTCGGCGATCTCCTGCTCGAGCGTGGACGTCAGCTGCGCGAGGTCGTCAGCCAGCAACCGAGCGCGCGCGTCGCGCAGGTCCGCCTGGACCGTCTGCGCCTTGCGCGCGACCTCGGCCTGCCGACCGAGCGGTCCGAGCTGTCGTCGGATCTCGCCCGTCAGGTCGCCCAGCCGCGTGAGGTTGGCCTGCATGGCCTCGAGCTTGCGAAGCGCCTTCTCCTTGCGCTTGCGGTGCTTGAGGACGCCCGCGGCCTCCTCGATGAAGCCGCGCCGCTCCTCGGGCGTGGCCCGCAGGACGGCATCGAGCTGTCCCTGGCCGACGATGACGTGCATCTCGCGGCCCAGGCCCGAGTCCGAGAGCAGGTCCTGGATGTCGAGGAGGCGGCAGCCCTGGCCGTTGATCGCATACTCGGAACCGCCGTTGCGGAACAGCGTGCGCGAGATCGTGACCTCGGAGTACTCGATCGGCAGCGCACCGTCGGCGTTGTCGATCGTGAGCGACACCTCGGCGCGGCCCAGGGGCGGGCGGCCGGTCGTGCCGGCGAAGATGACGTCCTCCATCTTGCCGCCGCGCAGCGACTTGGCGCCCTGCTCCCCCATGACCCAGGCGAGCGCGTCGACGACGTTGGACTTGCCCGAGCCGTTGGGCCCGACGACGCAGGTGACGCCCGGCTCGAAGTTCAGGGTCGTCGCCGAGGCGAACGACTTGAACCCCCGCAGGGTGAGGGTCTTGAGGTGCACGCCCGAAGCCTAGACGGCGGACGCCCGCGGGGACCGCAGGCTAGGCGAGCCGCCTCAGAGCGCCGGGAACCAGAGCGTGATCTCGCGGGCCGCCGACTCGGGCGAGTCGGAGCCGTGCACGAGGTTCTGGATGACCTTGAGGCCCCAGTCGCGGCCCAGGTCACCGCGGATGGTGCCCGGCGTGGCGACGGTCGGGTCGGTCGCGCCTGCGAGCGAGCGGAAGCCCTCGATCGACCGGTGTCCCTCGACGACGACGGCGAGCACCGGGCCCGAGCGCATGAACTCGACCAGCGGTGTCAGGAACGGCTTGCCGGCGTGCTCGGCGTAGTGCTCGGCGAGCAGCTCCTCGGAGGCCTCGCGCAGCTCGACGGCCACCAGGGTGTAGCCCTTGGCCTCGATGCGGCGCAGGATCTCGCCGGTCAGTCCGCGGCGGACGCCGTCCGGCTTGACGAGGACGAGGGTGCGCTGCGTGCTCGGTGCGTCAGTCATGGCGGTCACCCTAACCGGGCGACTGGATCCGGAGCTCTCCGATCCAGATTCGGCTCAGGGGCCGACAGCGCCGGGATGGGCGGCGTCGTACTCGGCACGCTCCCGGTCGATGCGTCCCCCCAGCCGGAGGGCGACCCACCACAGGATCACGAAGATCCCGCCGATGGCGAACATCGTCGGGACCCAGATCCCGCCCGCGAGCACGAGCACCTGCGCCACCGACCCGGCGACGTAGCCGCCGGGCCGGGACACGAACCCGGACAGCAGGATCAGCAGCAGGGCCAAGCCACCGCCCACGAGCCAGATCGACGAGCTCGGAGCGAGCTTCAGGCCGTACGCCACGAGCGTCGCGAAGAACACCAGGACCGCTTCGAGCACGAGGATCGTCTGCGTGAACTGGGGCTTTGCGGGGCGCTTGCGGCGTACGGCGGAGCCGTCACCGGTCGTAGTGCTCATGCGGAGAGGCTACCGGCGGGCTGGGGCCTCGACATCCGAGACCGGCTCCCCGTGCGGGCTCGGGATGTCCGCGTGGACCGGGGCGGACAGCTCGTCGAGCACCGTGGAGCCCTCGAACGTGTCGGTGACCGTCCCCGACCCGTCGGCGGCCAGGGCCTCGCCGCGCGCGACCATGCCGGCCACGTCGGAGAGCTTCACCTCGCGCAGGAAGAGAGCCAGCACGAAGCCGACCAGCACGACCGGCACGAGGTACCAGAACGACGGCGCGAGAGCGTTCGTGAACGCGTCGACGACACCCGTCCGGAACGGCTCGGGGAGCGACTGCACGACCGCCGGCGTCAGGCCGGCAGCACCGTCGACGCTCCCGGCAGGAGCGTCCGCGAACACGTCCGTGAGGTTGTCCGCGAGCCTGGTGGTGAACAGCGTGCTGAACAGCGCCGTGCCGACGGCCGCGCCGATCTCACGGAAGAAGTTGTTCGTGCTGGTCGCGGTGCCGATCTCGTGCGGGTCCACCGAGTTCTGCACGGCGAGCACGATCGTCTGCATGACGAGGCCCATGCCGGCACCGACGACGAAGATCATCGCGCCGAACAGGATCATCGACATGTCGCCCGTGATCTGCGTCAGCCACGCGATACCGCCGGCCGTGATGGCGAGGCCGACGACCGGGAAGATCTTGTAGCGACCGGTCCTGGTGATCGCGATACCCGACCCGATGGCGGTGATCATGACGCCGACCATCATCGGGAGCATGAGGAACCCGGACTCGGTCACGCCCGCGCCCGTGGACATCTGCAGGAACGTCGGCAGGAACGCGATCGCGGAGAACATGCCCATGCCGAGGATCAGGCCGATCGCTGTGGCGATCGTGAAGGTCGGGTTGCGGAACAGGCGCAGTGGGAGCAGCGGCTCCTGTGCGCGGAGCTCGACGAAGATGAAGGCAGCGATGGAGAACAAGGTGGTCGCGACGAGGGCCAGCAGCCCCGGGTCGGACCAGTCGTAGCCGCGGTTGCCCGTCCAGCTGTCCCAGCTCGTCGCCAGGACCAGGCCCGACGTGGCGACGACCATGAAGAAGATGCCGGCGACGTCGATCTTCTTGCCGGAGCGGTGCGTCGGCAGCTTGAGCGTGAACCACGCGACCGCGAACGCCGCGGCACCGATCGGGATGTTGATCCAGAAGCACCAGCGCCAGTCGGCGTGCTGCGTGAACAGGCCACCGAGCAGCGGGCCGATGACGGCGGCGATGCCGAAGAGCGCGCCCATCGGGCCCATGTACTTGCCGCGCTCCTTGGCCGGCACGATGTCGGCGATGATCGCCTGCGACAGGATCATCAGACCGCCGCCGCCGAGGCCCTGCAGGAACCGCCAGAAGACGAGCTGCCCGAACGTGTCGGCGAACCCGGCGCCGGCGGAGGCCACGGTGAAGAGCCCGATCGCGACGAGGAAGGGCCAGCGACGGCCCCAGAGGTCGCCGAACTTGCCGTACAGGGGCATGACGATCGCGATCGCCAGGATGTAGGCGGTCACCACCCAGCCCTGGTGCTCGACGCCGTTGAGCTCGCCGACGATCGTGGGCATCGCGGTGCCGACGATCGACTGGTCGAGCGACGACATGAACATGCCCGCCATGAGCGCACCGAAGATGAGCCAGACGGTGCGGGGGGTCAGGACGATGAGCGGCTTGTCTGTCGCCTCGGCGTCAGGTGCGGCGATGGCCATGCGGGGAACCTCGTTCTGTTGGTGCGTTCGGGCAACTGTGTGCTCGCGTCCGTGGGACGCGGTGGGTGTGGGGGTGCGGGTCAGTCGGAGACGATCGCGCGCAGCTCGGTGACCACCGCAGCAAGGTGGTCCCTCCCTGGCACATCGGCAGGCGAGGACTCGGTACGCAGGAACGTCGCGTGCACGAGGAACATCAGCGCTGCCGAGACCGTCCGGGCCGAGTAGCCCGACGTCGTGGTGTCAGGTCCGAGCCGCTTCTCGACGAGCTCGCCGAGCTGCCCCTTGTGCTTCTCGAGCCAGGCCAGGTGGCGCGCGATCAGGCGCGGCTCGTGGGCCGCCAGCTCGAACGCCCGCGCCATCCGCGCGTGGTCCAGGTGCGGGTCACGGAGGAACGAGGCCGCGAGCGTCTCCATGTCGTCGAGCAGGTGACCGGTCGGGCCACCCGCGACGAACTCGTCGGCGGCGGCGGACTCCAGGGGCCACGGGGTGTGGCCCAGCACGGCGTCGTCCTTCGTCTCGAAGTAGTTGAAGAACGTCCTGGTCGAGACGCCCGCCTCGTCGCAGATCGCCTCGACCGTCACGGCGTCGAGGCCGTGCTCGGCGACGAGCCGATGCGTCGCGTCGATCAGCGCCTCGCGGCGCGCCGCCTTCTGACGCTCCCGCAGCCCAGGGCCACGGGGATCGTCACGGGTAGAGTTCTGCACGGGATGCAACTTTACACAGCGTGCAAGATTCTCCGTGCCCCAGAGCGTGTGGGTTACGCCACAGGGATCTCGCCGAACCCGCCCTCGACGGCCTCGACCAGTGCGGCCACCGCGTCGGCCGCCTGTGCACCCTCCGCCTCGACCTCGAGCACGTGCCCCTGCGTCGCGCCGAGCTTCATGAGGGCGAGCACGCTCGCGCCGTTGGCGCCGTTGACCTGCACCTTGGCGTCGTAGGCCGCGAGCATCCGCGAGAGTACCGCCGCGGGCCGTGCGTGCAGCCCGAGCGGGTTGCGCACCGTGACCGTCGCACGCACGACACCGTCGTCGCCGCCCGCAGACGGCTGACCACCGGTCGAGGCGCCCTCCGACCCCGCGAACATCCCGCCTGCCGCCACGGCGGACGCGTGCACGGCGACCAGGTCCGCTCCCCCGTGCGCGGTGACCGCGGCCGCGACGGCGCCCTCGACGAACGGGGCGTCCGCGAGCAGCACGCGCTCCACCAGCTCCGGCTCGGCGAGGTCCAGGACCGCCTCTGCCGTGAGCACGGCCGATCCCAGGTCGGTCAGCACGACCGCCGCACGGCCGTCCTGCGTCGCCGTCGTCAGCGCCGCCTCGATCGCGTCGTAGCTCGTGCCGATGGCGCCGTCGTCCATGCCGCCGGCCGGCAGGATCAGGACACCGGGCGCCATCTGCCCGGCGAGCTCGGCCGCACCCTCGGCGAGCGCGCGGGAGTGCGAGACGAGCACGAGCGCGACCCGTGCACGCACGTTCGCGAGCTCCGCCCCGGTCGGCGCCTCGCTCACTCGGCAGCCCGGGCGGCAGCACGCAGGAGGAGCTCGGTCGATCGCGCGCCCGGGTCCATGTGGTGCGCCGATCGCTCACCCAGGTAGCTCGCACGACCCTTCGTCGCGATCATCTCGACCGTCGCCTCGGCCCCGTCGCCGGCCGCCTTCGCCGCGGCCTCGAGGACTGCGGGCGGCGTGGCGCCCGAGTCCGCGGCGGCGACGGCGGCCTCGACGGCGGGCGTCCAGGCGTCGACCATCGTCTTCTCACCCGTGTGCGCCTTGCCGCGCGCGACGATGCCCTCGAGGCCGGCCTCGAGCAGGGCGACGACGCCGTGGCTGTCCAGCTCAGGTACGCCGGTGGCCTTGGCGGCGCGCAGGTACGCCGTTCCGTACAGCGGACCTGCGGCACCGCCGACCGTGGACATGAGCGTCGTCGCGACGAGCTTGAGCACCTCGCCGATGTCGGCCGGCTCCGCCTCGAGCGCATCGAGCTTCGTGATCACGGCGGTGAAGCCACGATAGAGATTCTCACCGTGGTCCCCGTCGCCGATCTGCCGGTCGAGCTCGATGAGCTCTGATCGGTACTCGGTGACGGTCTGCGCCGACAGGCGCACCCAGGTGATCGCCCACGCGACGTCCAACGTCATGTCCACGCTCCTCTCGACAGTTCCCGAAGCCGCGGCCCCCGCCGTACCCGCAACGTGACGTTCTTGCCCCGCGCCTACCAGCGCAGCGCGGTCGTGTGCACCGGAGCGTCCCACAGGGCCGTCAGCTCGTCGTCCAACCGCAGCACGGTGACCGACGCTCCCTGCATCTCCAGAGATGTCACGTAGTTGCCGACGAGCGACCGGGTCACGACGACCCCACGCTCCTCGAGCAACGCGCGAGCCCGACGATAGACGACGTAGAGCTCGGAGGCAGGCGTGCCACCCATGCCGTTGACGAACAGCAGCACGCTCTCGCCGGAGGCCAGCCCCAGGTCCTCGACGACCGGGGTGAGCAGCATCTCGGTGATCTCGTCCGCGCCCGCCAGCGGGATGCGGCGTCGACCCGGCTCGCCGTGGATCCCGATGCCGATCTCGATCTCGTCCTCGGGAAGGTCGAAGCTCGGCTTCCCGGCGTGCGGGACGGTGCAGGCGGTGAGCGCGACGCCCATCGACCGCACGTTCGCGATGACCTTCTCCGCGAGCGCGGTGACCGCATCGAGGTCGTCGCCACGCTCGGCAGCGGCGCCGGCGATCTTCTCGACCGCGACGGTTCCCGCGACGCCACGACGACCGGCAGTCCACAGCGAGTCCTCGACGGCGACGTCGTCGTTCACGACGACGCTGCGGACGGTGACACCCTCGGCCTCGGCGAGCTCGGCGGCGGTCTCGAAGTTCAGGACGTCGCCCGTGTAGTTCTTGACGATCGCGAGCACGCCGGCGCCCGCGTCGGCCGCCTGGATCGCGGGCGCGATCTGGTCGGGCGTCGGCGAGGTGAACACGGCACCAGGAACGGCCGCGTCCAGCATGCCGAGCCCGACGAAGCCCCCGTGCAACGGCTCGTGCCCGCTGCCTCCACCGCTGACCAGGCCGACCTTTCCAGATACGGCCCCGCCTGCCCGCGTCACGAACCACGGGTCGCTGTGCACCGCGACGACGTCAGCGTGTGCGGATGCGAAACCCTCGAGCGATTCGGCCACCACGGTCTGCGGGTCGTTGATGAGCTTCTTCACTGCAGCCATCCCTCCTTCGGGCACCCACGGTGGGCGACCGCGCACTTCCGAGAGCGTTGCCGGCGACCACTTTGTCCCGACATGTTCACCCTTGGGGTCCTGGTCGGGGCCGTCAAGGCGAGAACGTGCGCCACCACTGCACGTTCGTGCAGGGACACTCGAAGGGGTGACCGCAGGTCAGGGCCGACCGAGCAGCATCCGGGCCTCGGCCACGAGAACGATCGACCCGGTGACGAGGACGCCGGCACCGCGCTCGACCTCGCTCTCGGCGCGCTGCACGGCCGTGTCGATCGCGTCATTGAGACGTTCGACGACGTGCACGCGGTCCTCACCGAAGATGTCGATGGCGATCTCGGCCAGGTCGTCGGCGTCCATCGCGCGGACCGTCGACGCGCTCGTGACGACCACCTCGGCGAGCAGCGGCTCCAGGGCGGACAGGATGCCCTCCGGGTCTTTGTCCGCCATCACGCCGACGACGCCGACGAGCCGCTCGAAGTCGAACGCCTCCTGCACGGCCTCGACCAGCGCCTCGGCGCCGGCGGGGTTGTGCGCACCGTCCACGAGGATCGTCGGGCTCGAGCGGACCACCTCGAGGCGGCCGGGCGAGTCCATGTCGGCGAACGCGACCTCGACCACGCCCGGGTCGAGAGCACGCCCGCCGGTCATGAACGCCTCGACGGCCGTGAGGGCCAGGAGCGCGTTGTGCGCCTGGAACTGCCCGTGCAGCGGCAGGAAGATCTCGGTGTACGTGCCACCGAGCCCCTGCAGGGCGATCAGCTGGCCGCCCACGGCGACCTGCCGCTCGACCACGCGGATGTCGACGCCCTCGCGCACGACGCGCGCCCCGTGCTCGGCGGCGACCGCGAGCAGCACGCCCTCGACGTCCTCGGTCTGCTCGGCGAGCACGACCGTGGCGCCGTCCTTGATGATCCCGGACTTCTCCGAGGCGATCTCGACGACCGTGTGCCCCAGGAACCGCTCGTGGTCGAGCGCGATGGGGGTGATGATCGACACCTCGCCGTCGGCGACGTTGGTGGAGTCCCAGCTCCCGCCGAGCCCGACCTCGATCACGGCGACGTCCACGGGGGCGTCCGCGAACGCCGCGAACGCCATCACCGTGAAGACCTCGAAGAAGGACAGCCGAGGCTCGCCCTTCTCGAGGGACCCCTGGTCGACGAGGTGCACGTAGGGGGCGACGTCCTGCCAGACCTCGACGAACCGCTCGTCGCTGAGGGGCTCGCCGTCGATCGCGATCCGTTCCGTGACGCGCGACAGGTGCGGGCTGGTGAACCGGCCCGTGCGCAGCCCGTGCTCGCGCAGCAGGCGCTCGACCATGCGCGACGTGGACGTCTTGCCGTTGGTGCCGGTCAGGTGCACCACGCGGTACGCCTTCTGCGGGTCGCCGAGCAGCTCGCAGACCGCGCGGACACGGTCCAGCGTCGGGTCGATGTCGTGCTCGGGCGCGCGGCTGAGGATCGCCTGGTAGACCTCGTCGGCGGCCACACGGGCCGCGCGCGCCTGCTCGCGGCGCAGGTGCTCCGCTCCGCTGCTGCTCATGCCTCGTACCCCCCGCCCTCGACGGCAACGACGCTCACGCGCAGCTCCGGCGACGCGTTCTCGACCTCGACGGCGATGGCGAGCGTCTCGCGGGCGATCGTGTCGCGGTGCGTCTCGACGGCGGCCAGGTGCTCCGAGGGCACGTCGAGCGTGAGCTTGATGCGGTCACCCACCTGCAGGCCCGCCGCCTTCCGGGCGTCCTGGACCGCCCGGACGACGTCCCGGGCGTACCCCTCCGCGAGCAGCGCCTCGTCGAGCGAGAGGTCGAGCACGACGAAGCCGCCACCCGGGAGCACTGCAGCGGCGCCGCCGCCCTCCCCGACCACGGTCGTCAGCTCGTACTCCGTGGGTTCGAGGGCCACACCGCCGGCCACGACCCCGCCGTCGACGACCTGCCAGTCGCCGGCGCGCGCAGCCTGGATGACCGCCTGAACACCGCGACCGAGCCGCGGACCTGCCGCACGGGCGTTCACGGCGAGCCGCTGCGTGATGCCGAACCGCTCGGCCGCGCCCGCGTCGGCGGTCACCAGCTCGACCGTCTTGACGTTCAGCTCCGCAGAGAGCAGCTCGGTGTACGGCGCCAGCGCGTCCGCGTCGTCGACCGCCACCGTGAGGGTGCGCAGCGGCTGGCGGACTCGCACGCTCGCGGCCTTGCGCAGCCCGAGCGCGGTCGACGTCACGGCGCGGACCTGGTCCATCGCCTCGACGAGCGCCTCGTCGGACGCCCCGGCCGTCGGCCAGTCCGCCAGGTGCACGCTGCGCCCACCGGTGAGCCCGCGCCAGACCTCCTCGGAGACCAGCGGGGCGAGCGGTGCCATGACCCGGGTCAGCACCTCGAGCGACGTCCAGAGCGTGTCGAACGCGTCCGGGTCCTCCGCCCAGAACCGGTCGCGCTGCGTGCGTACGTACCAGTTGGTCAGCACGTCGAGGTGCTCGCGGACGGACTCGCAGGCGGCCGCGATGTCGTACGCGTCCATCTGCGCCGTCACGGTCGCGACCAGGGCGTCCGTGCGCGACAGCACGTACCGGTCCATCGGGGCGAGGCCCGCCGCACGCTCCGCGTCGACCGGCTCGGCCGTGTAGTCGGCAGCACCCGCGTAGAGCGTGAAGAAGTAGTACGTGCTCCACAGCGGGAGCAGCACCTGGCGCACGCCGTCGCGGATGCCCTCCTCGCCGACGATCAGGTTGCCGCCGCGCAGGATCGAGCTCGACATGAGGAACCAGCGCACCGCGTCGGAGCCGTACAGGTCCCACATCTCGACCGGGTCAGGGAAGTTGCGCAGGCTCTTGGACGCCTTGCGGCCGTCGTCGCCCAGCACGATGCCGTGGCACATCACGTTGCGGAACGCCGGACGGTCGAAGATCGCCGTGGCCAGCACGTGCAGCGTGTAGAACCAGCCGCGCGTCTGCCCGATGTACTCGACGATGAAGTCGCCCGGGTAGTGGTGCTCGAACCAGTCGGCGTTCTCGAACGGGTAGTGCACCTGGGCGAACGGCATCGACCCCGAGTCGAACCACACGTCGAGCACGTCCGGGATGCGACGCATCGTCGAGGCACCCGTCGGGTCGTCCGGGTTCGGGCGCGTCAGCTCGTCGATGAACGGTCGGTGCAGGTCGGGCTCGCCCACCTCGTTCGTCGGGACCCGGCCGAAGTCCGCCTCCAGCTCGGCCAGCGAGCCGTACACGTCCACGCGCGGGTGCGCAGGGTCGTCGCTCACCCACACCGGGATCGGCGTGCCCCAGTAGCGGTTGCGGCTGATCGACCAGTCACGCGCGTTGGACAGCCACTTGCCGAACTGCCCGTCCTGGATGTGGTCCGGGATCCAGGAGATGTCCTGGTTGAGGTCGACCATGCGGTCGCGGAACTCGGTGACGCGCACGAACCAGCTGGACACCGCCTTGTAGATCAGGGGGTTCCGGCAGCGCCAGCAGTGCGGGTAGGAGTGCTCGTACGTCTCGTGGCGCACGACGACCGAGCGCTGGTCCTGCGGCGTCCGCGCGAGCGGTCCGGTGCCCGCCTTGAGGTCCGCGGTGATCGGCTTGTTGGCGTCGAAGACCTGCTGGCCGACGTAGTCCGGAACCTCGGCGGTGAACCGGCCGCGCGAGTCGACGGGGACCACGGGCGCGATGCCCACGGCCTCGCACGCGACCATGTCGTCCTCGCCGAACGCGGGCGCCATGTGGACGATGCCCGAGCCGTCCTCCGTCGTGACGAAGTCACCGAGGAGGACCTGGTGCGCGTTCTCGTGGCCGGCGAAGTAGTCGAACGGCGGCGTGTACCGGCGGCCCGCGAGCTCGCGGCCCTTGACGGTCGCGACGACCGTCGCCTCGCCGAGCTCCTTGGCGTAGGCACCGACGCGCGCGGCGGCCAGCACGACGAGCTCGCCCTCGAGCGCGGAGCCCGGTCCCGGCTCGACGGTCACGTAGTCGACGTCCGGGCCGACGGCGATCGCGAGGTTGCTCGGCAGCGTCCACGGCGTCGTCGTCCAGATCAGGGCGAGCTCGCCGGTCTCGAGCCGGAGCCCGACCGTGAGCGCGGGGTCCTGGCGGGACTGGTAGACGTCGTCGTCCATGCGCAGCTCGTGGTTGGACAACGGCGTCTCGTCGCGCCAGCAGTACGGCAGCACGCGGTAGCCCTCGTACGCGAGGCCCTTGTCGTAGAGGCGCTTGAACGCCCAGATCACCGACTCCATGAACGGGGTGTCGAGGGTCTTGTAGTCGTGGTCGAAGTCGACCCAGCGCGCCTGCCGCGTGACGTACTCGCGCCACTCGCCGGTGTACCGCAGGACCGACTCGCGGCACGCCTGGTTGAACGCCGCGAGCCCCATCTCCTCGATCTGCGAGGTGTCGGTGATCCCGAGCAGCCGCTGCGCCTCGAGCTCGGCGGGCAGGCCGTGCGTGTCCCAGCCGAAGCGGCGCTCGACGTGGTGCCCGCGCATCGTCTGGTAGCGCGGCACGACGTCCTTGGCGTACCCCGTCAGCAGGTGGCCGTAGTGCGGCAGGCCGTTGGCGAACGGCGGGCCGTCGTAGAAGACGTACTCGTTGCTGCCGTTCTCGCCGGCCGGGCGCGCGTCGATGGACGCCTGGAACGTGCCGTCGGAGTCCCAGCGGGCCAGGACGTCCTTCTCCAGGGACGGAAGGTCCGGGGAGGCAGGAACGGGTGCGTTGGGGCGGTGCAGCGGGTAGGCCACCGTACGGATCTCCTGTGGTGCGTCACTCTCGGCTACGAGGACGATCGGACCCGGACCGGCCGGGCTCCACCGCGGTACCACCTCGCTTGCCGGCCTCCCGGTAGGGACGTCGACCACTTCGTGAGGGCTGTGACGGGCCTACCCGTCCGGTTCTACTGAGACATTTCTGGGCCGCGGCCCAGGTCTGTTCTTCCGGAGGCTCGCCGGTGATGGCCGGGTCGACGCCTGTGCGCCCAGGGTAGCCCAGAGTCTCGAGCCGCTGCGCGCTGATTCAGGCCTGCGCGGCCACCACGGGTGGTTCGGCGGACCACGGGAAGACGATCCACCGGTCGGTGCGACGCCACACGTAGTCCGGCTCGACGATCGAGCGGGGCTTGGAGTACAGCACCGCCGTCCGCGCCTCTTCGCAGTGCTGCGCCATGATCTTCTGCACCAGCGCGAGGGTCTCCCCCGTGTCGGCCACGTCGTCGACGACCAGCGCCTTGAGCCCGTTCATCGCGTCGGTGTCGAGCAGCGGCGGGAGCACGACGGGGTCCGGCAGCCGCTCGTCGACGCCGGTGTAGAACTCGACGTTCAGCGTGCCGACCGCCTTGGTGCCGAGCGCGTAGGCGATCGCCCCACCCGGCGGGAGCCCTCCGCGCGCGACCGCGATGACCACGTCCGGGACGAACCCGTCGTCGACCACCGCCTGCGCGAGCTCCCGGGCCGCCGTGCCGAACAGGTCCCAGGTCAGCACCTCGCGTGCCGGATCGGTCGTCATGCCCGCAGCGTAGGTCGCTCACGTTGCCGACGGGTTGCGTGCACACTCGTCCCCGTGACGACACCCCTGTGCCTGCTCGACCTCGACGGCACCCTGATGGACTCGGCTCCCGGCATCACGGCCTCGGTGGCCCACACGTACCGCACCCTGGGGCTCGACGTCCCGGACGCCGAGGCGCTGCTGTCGTTCGTCGGTCCGCCTATCACCGACAGCTTCGTGACCCACGGCGTCCCCGTCGCGCGGGTCGACGAGGCCGTCCGGGCGTACCGCGCGGACTTCGTCACGCGCATGATCAGCGACAACGCCGTGTTCGACGGGATCGACGACGTCCTCGACGAGCTCCGCGCCGCGGGTGTGCTCCTTGCCGTCGCGACGTCGAAGCCCGAGGTGTTCGCGCACCCGATCTGCGAGGCGTTCGGGATCACGACCCGGGTCGACGGGATCTTCGGTGCCCCGCTCGAGACCTCCTCGAAGGCGGACGTCGTCGCCGCGGCACTGGCCGCGTTCCCGGACGCCGCACCGGTGGTCATGGTGGGCGACCGTGAGCACGACGTGCACGGCGCGCGCGCCTGCGGCGTCGAGACGATCGGCGTGACGTGGGGCTACGCCGCCGACGGCGAGCTGCTGGCCGCCGGCGCCGTTGCGCTCGTCGACGACGTCGCGGACCTGAGCAGCGAGGTTCTGCGGTACCTGCACGTCATGGCGACCCGTCGGCCGTGAGCACGGCGAGGGTCGTCACGCCAGGCAGGCGTGACGACCCTTGCCGTGTCAGGGCGTCGCGAGCGCGGCGACCTGTGCGGCGGTGAGCGTCGAGCTCCAGACCGACACGTCGTCCACGTCGCCCTGGAACGGCGTGTCCCACCAGTTGACGCCCAGCGCGAAGACGCCGTTCGTGGTCGTCAGGACGTCCGGGAAGGCCGTCCCCGTGAACGCCGCCGCGCCGTCGACGTAGACGACGACGTCCCCGCCGTCGACCGTGACCGCGACGTGGCTCCACTCGCCCGCCGGGATCTGCGTCCCGGTGCCGGCGTCGTACCACTGCGAGCCCGACCAGAGCATCGTGTCGCCCCCGACGCCGCCGTGCCCGTACGGGACCACGCTCAGCCAGTGGTCGCCGTCACGGGCCGCGAAGAACGCGGTCGTGAACTGCGTCAGCGCCTCTGGGCGGAGCCACATCGCGGCCGAGTACGTCGTCCCGGAGACGAGACCGTCGGGCAGCCGGACCCCGGACGTGCCGTCGAGGTGCACCGCCTGGCCGTGCACGCCGTCCACGAACGTCACCTGGCCACCTGGCTGGTCGAGCCGCGGCCCCGTGGTCGTCGCCGGGGCGTGCGTGCCGGTCCCGTCGACGAGGTCCCCCTCGAACGACCAGGAGCCGACGACTCCGCCCGCGACCCGCTGCAGCACGACGACGCCGAACGTGGCGGTGCGGACGACCGTGCCGTTGACCACCCGCGCGGTGAGCGTGACGTGCGCATCGCCTGCGCCGGCCTCGGGACGCGTCACCTCACCGGTGTCGGACACCACGGCGGCGTCGGAGGTCGCCCACGTGATCGTCGTGCCGTGCGTCCCCGTCGTCGGGAGCGTGAGGTCGGCGACGACGCCCGACGTGTCACCGAGGTCGAGGTCCGCGACGACCGCGTCGGCCGCCTGACGGGCAGACATCGGCGGGATCGGGCTGCCCCACAGCGTGACGCCGTCGCGGGAGAGCACGCTGAACGTGACGACCCATCTCGCGAGGTCCGGCTGCCAGGACCGCGCGAAGACGCCGTCGTAGCGCGTCCCGCCGACGTCGATCCGAGCCTGGTTCTTGCCCTGCAGCGACCATCGGCCGGTGAGCGCACCGGAGACCGTGCCGTTCGACGCCAGCGTGACGGACGTGGCTCGGCGGGGGTCCGCCGTGAGCGCCTTGTCGTGCGCGACCAGCGCGTACTCGCCCGCCACGTCACTCTGCTCGATGCTCCGGTCGTCGCCACCGCCGAACCGGTACGGGTCGAGCACCGGCCAGCCCTGCGCGTTCATCCACATCTGGTGCACGCGGACCTCGTGGTACTCGCCGCGCTCGGGGAACCGGGCGTGGAAGACGAGGAACATCTCACCCGTCGTCGGGTCGCGGTACCAGCTGTTGTGACCCGGCGAGAGGTACCCCGTGCCGGGGCCGGTGCCGGGGTCGCCGACCTCGCGCGCGAACAGGTGGTTGCCCAGGATCTTGGTGCCGAACGGTTCGATGGAGGCGTCGTCGAACAACGGGAGCGTCGGGTCGGCCTTGACGTTCGACATGTCGTTGCCGGCGGCGTCGAGGTACGGCCCGTCCGGGTTCTTCGAGCGCGCGACCCGCACGTTGTAGCCGCCGTCGGCGGTCAGGCCACCGAAGGACAGGAACAGGTAGTAGTACCGCGTCGCGGGGTCGTACATGACGGTCGGGCCCTCGATGCGGCTGTGGTTGCCGCCGACCAGGTGCTTGCCGTAGCCCTGGCCGGGGACGGGCAGGCCGGTCGTCTTGTCGAGGCGCAGGATGAAGATGCCGCCCGAGTACGAGCCGTACACGAGCCACCAGCGCCCGCGGGCGTCGACGAACGCGTCGGGGTCGACGACGTTCGGGTGCACCCGGGCGTCGTAGATCGTGCCGTCCTCCGACGGCTGGTCCCACATGCCGGAGCGCAGGATGATCCCCTGGTCCACGTACGGGCCGTCGACGTCGTCGCTGGTCGCGACGCCCATCGCGGAGCGCGGTGAGTCGCCCTTGCACGCGTTGTAGTACATGGCGAAGCGCCCGTCGGGCAGCTGGATGACGTCGGCCGCCCACAGCGTGTCGGTCTGGGCCCAGTCGAACGTCTCGCGCAGGTTCTCGCGCACGTCGTCGAACAGCGGGTTGTCGGCGTTCGCACCGTCCGCGACCTTCTCCCACGACATGAGGTCGTCGGTGCGGGCAGCCGCCAGGTGGCTGCCGAACACCCAGATGTCGTCGTCGGAGACGACGACCGACGGGTCGTGCACCGACACGTCCTGGAAGGTCGGTGGCGGCGGCTCGGCGGGTCGGCGGTGCGCCTGGGCGTTGGGGGCGATCGCGGTGGCGAGCACGAGGACGAAGGCGGCCGCGAGGGCGGCACGCACGGGGCGACGGGCCATGAGGACTCCTGGGTGCGACGTCGGACGCAGGACACGGCGCCCGACGCGGCGTCCGAACGCGGCTGCCGCGACGGCTCGCCGGCTGGAAATCTACAACGTTGTGCACGGTTTGTACATCGTTGTAGAACAACGTCCGCGTGTGCCTGCTTCGCCACGACTTGACGTTGACGCGGCGTCAACTCGTACTGTCGACGTCATGGAGGCATCGATCCAGGAGATCGCCCGTCTGACGGGCACGACGAGCCGCGCGCTGCGGCACTACGACGCCATCGGGCTGCTCGTCCCGAGCCGCGTCGCGAACGCCGGGACGCGTTGGTACGACGACGACGCGCTCGTCCGGCTGCAGCGCATCCTGCTGCTGCGCGACCTGGGCCTGGGCCTGCCCGACATCGCCCGTGTGCTCGACAGCGAGCACGACGAGACGACGGCCCTGCGTCGCCACCTGGACTGGCTGCGCACCGAGCAGCACCGCCTCGACCGCCAGATCACCGCGGTCGAGGCCACCATCACCGCACGAGAGCAAGGAGGTCCGGTCATGGCCGACGAGATGTTCGACGGGTTCGACCACACGAGCCACAAGGACGAGGTCACGCAACGCTGGGGAGCCGACGCGTACGCCACGGGCGACGCCTGGTGGCGTGCGATGACGCAGGACGAGCGGTCCGCGTGGAAGGCGCGGACGGCCCAGCTCGCCACCGAGTGGGCGCACGCCGCGACGGCCGGGCACGACCCGGCGGGTGAGCTCGCGCAGGCGCTCGCCCATCGCCACGTCGCGTGGCTCGGGAGCATCCCCGGCACCCCCGGGCACGGCGGCGAGCCCGTGCGCGAGTACGTGCTCGGGCTGGCCGACATGTACGTGGCCGACGAGCGGTTCGCCGCGAGCTACGGGGGCATCGAGGGCGCGACGTTCGTGCGGGACGCCCTGCACGAGTACGCGGCCCGGCACCTCTGACCGGCTGACGACGACCCGGCCCGAACGTCGGTGCAGGTCGTCGTCAGCCGGACGTCGAGTGCTCGAGCGAGCGCTGCCAGTCCGCGTGCAGCTCGGCGAAGCGGCCGCCGCTCGCCACGAGGTCCGCCGGTGACCCGTCCTCGACGACACGACCGCCGTCGACCACCAGCACCCGGTCGACGCCCATCACCGTCGAGAGCCGGTGCGCGATGACGACAGAGGTGCGGTCGGCGAGCAGGGTCGCCAGACCTTCCTGCACCAGGGCCTCCCCCGGCACGTCGAGCGAGCTGGTCGCCTCGTCGAGGATCAGCAGGGCCGGGTCCGCGAGGAACGCGCGAGCGAACGAGACGAGCTGACGCTGGCCCGCCGAGAGGCGCACGCCGCGCTTGTCCACCTCGGTGTCGTACCCGTCCGGCATCGACGTGATGAGGTCGTGCACGCCGACGGCCCGTGCCGCCGCCTCGATCTCGCCACGCGACGCCCCCGGCCTGCCGAGCGCGATGTTCGCACCGATCGAGCCCGAGAAGAGGTACGCCTCCTGCGTCACCATGACGACCGCGCGCCGCAGGTCGGTCGGGTCGATCGTGCGCAGGTCCAGACCGTCGAGCCGCACCGATCCCGCGCGCACGTCGTAGAACCGCGCGAGGAGCTTGGCGACCGTCGACTTGCCGGCGCCCGTCTCCCCGACGAGCGCCACCGACTGTCCGGCGGGCACGTGCAGGTCCACGTGCGGCAGGACCGTGGGACCCGAGCCGTAGCCGAACTCGACACCGTCGAACCTGACGTCGCCCCGCGCCTGCGCGAGACTCTCGGGGTGCGTCGGCTCCGGCACCGTCGGCTCCTCGGCCAGCAGGTCGGCGAGCTTCTCGAGCGCCGCCGTGGCCGACTGGAACGAGTTGTAGAACATGCCGATCTGCGCGAGCGGGACGAAGAACCGCCGTGCATAGAGCACGGACGCGACGAGCACACCGACCTCGATACCGCCGTCCAGGGCACGCAGGCCACCCACCAGCAGGACGGTCGCGACCGTGACGTTCCCGATCAGCACGAGGCCGGTGTCGAACACCCCGTTCAGCCGGATCGCCTCCGCGGTCGTGCCCCGATACGTCTCGGCAAGCTCGCCGTAGACGGACTCCACGTCCCGCTCCCGACGGAACGCCTGGACCGCGCGGATGCCGGTCATCGTCTCGACGAACCGGACGATCAGCCGGGCCACCGCGGTGCGGTTCTTGCGGTACTGCACCTGCGAGCGCCTCTGGAACCAGCGGGTCAGCAGGATGCCGGGCACGACAGCGACGAGGAGCACCAGCCCGCTGCGCCAGTCGAGCAGCACGAGCGACGCCGCGGTCAGCACCATCGCCAGCACGCCCGTGGCGAGCGTGGTCACCCCGCCGTCGAGCAGCTCGCGAAGCGCCTCCACGTCGGACGTCTGCCGAGAGATGATCCGCCCGGACGTGTAGCTCTCGTGGAACTCGAGACTGAGCCGCTGCGTGTGGCGGAACACCCTGCGCCGAAGGTCGAGCAGCATCGTCTGGCTGACCCGCGCCGACGCGCGGACGGTCGCGGCGGTGAGCACGCCACCCAGGAGGGCGGCCACGAGATACGCGCCGGAGGCCAGCATGAGCGGCACGGGGTCGCCGCCGCGCAGCGCCGGGAGCGCGCGGTCGATGCCGTAGGCGACCAGCGCCGGCCCGGCGACAGCGGCGACCTGGGAGCCGACGACGAGCGCCGCCGTCCACCGCGCTGCACCGGCGACCGGGTGGACGAGCGAGCCGAGCAGGGCGAGCGAACGGCGGCGGAGCCGACGCGACTCGGTGCGCGTGGGGGTGTCGTCGCGGGACTCGGCGTCGCTCATCGCTGCACCTCCAGCTCGGGCTGGATCTCGTCCTGCTCGGAGAGCGCCGTGAGCACGTAGCGGTAGTGCGGGTGCGTCGCGAGCAGCTCGGTGTGCTTGCCGACGCCCGTGATGCGGCCGCCCTCGAGGACCGCGACCCGGTCGGCGAGCGCGACCGTCGACGGTCGGTGCGCGACGACGAGCGTCGTCGTGCCGGTGAGCATCGCCCGCAGCCGTGCGGTGACTGCAGCCTCGGTCGTCACGTCGAGCGCCGACAGCGGGTCGTCCAGGACGAGCACGCGGGGCCGGACCGCGATCGCCCGGGCCAGCGCGATGCGCTGACGCTGACCGCCGGACAGGCTCAGCCCCTCCTCCCCGATCACGGTGTCGAGGCCGTCGGGCAGCCCGTACGCGAACCCTGCACGAGCGACCGCGAGGGCCTCGTCGACGAGGGCGTCCGCCTCCGGCCCGTCCAGGTCCGTGCCGAGCAGGACGTTCTCCCGGACCGACGCGGAGAACAGGATCGGGTCCTCGAACGCGACCGACACGGCGCGGCGCAGGTCGTTGCGCGTCAAGTCGCGCACGTCGACGCCGTCGATCCGGACCGACCCCGCCGTGACGTCGTAGAGCCGGGGCACCAGCTGCAGCAGCGTCGTCTTGCCGCTCCCCGTCAGGCCGACGAGCGCCAGGGTCTCCCCAGGCTCGAGGCGCAGGTCGACGCCGTCGAGCACCGCGGTGCCCGACGTGCCGGGGTGCGCGAAGCCGACGCCGACCAGCTCGACGACCGAGCCCGCGGGGGCGTGCGGCAGCTCGAGGGGCTGGTCCGGGTCCTGCACGGTCGACGCCGTGTCGATCACCTGCATGTAGCGCTCGGTCGCAGCTCGGGCGTCGAGCGTCATCGCGAGCAGCATGCCCAGGCGCTCTACGGGGGCGTTGACGACGGCGGCCGTGGCGAAGAACGCGACCAGGGCTCCGACGCTGATCCGGTCGTCCGCCGCGAGCGTCACGCCGACGGCCAACGAGATCGCGAGGACCGCCTCCGGGATCGCCCCCAAGGCGAACGACACCCGGGACAGGGTCCGTGCCTTGTGCACCTCGGTGGTCCGCAGCTCGTCGGCCTGCCGTGCGAAGTCGTCGAGGGCGTCCTGACCGCGACCGAACGCCTTGAGCACCCGGATGCCGTGCACCGACTCCTCGACGGTCGTCGCCAGGTCGCCCGCCTGGTCGCGCGCGCGGCGAGCGACGACCTTGTAGTCCTCCCGGAAGCGGAAGCCGAGCCAGACCATCGGCACGGCGCCGGCCAGGTACACGACACCGAGCACAGGGCTGGTCCAGATCATCAGCGCGACGCCGACGACGACGGTCGTGGCGCTGACCAGGAGCATCACGAGCCCGAACACGGTCCAGCGCCGGATCGTCGACAGGTCCGACATGATCCGCGACAGCAGCTGACCGCCCGGCCAGCGGTCGTGGAACTCGACCGGCTGGTCGAGCAGGTGGCGGAACAGGTCGGTCCGCATGTCCCGTTCGACGCCGGTGCCGGGCGTGAGGATCAGTGCCCGCCGGCACCACACGAGCGCGGCCTCGAGGAGTCCGAGGACGAGGACCACGAGCGCGCCGAGGACGACGCCACGCGTCGAGCCCTCGCTCAGCAGCGGTCCGTTCACGATCACGCGGAGCACCTGCGGCACGGCGAGGGCGAGCAGGCTCGCGCCGAGCGCCGTCAGCCCCCCGAGGGCGATCCGTGGCAGCGCGGGGCGGGCCCAACGGCGGAGCTGGAGCAGCACGCGGGTGGTCGACGCGGCAGGCGGGGGCTTCGGCGGTGGAGCGATGGGCACATCGTTACCTTACGTAACGATTCTGCTTTGGCGAACTCGAGTGCTACGGAATCGGCCGAAGCACCGCGCACACCTCGACGGGCAGCCAGGTCACGCGGTGGTGCGGGCGATCTTCGTGTTGCTCGCCTGCGCGACGGGACGGACGACCAGCAGGTCGATGTTCACGTGCGGCGGCCGGGACAGCGTCCACGCGATGGCGTCGGCGACGTCGTCGGCGACGAGCGGTCGGTAGCCGTCGTACACCGCAGCGGCCCGGGCCTCGTCGCCGTCGAACCGCACGAGCGCGAACTCGTCGGTCGCCACAGCACCGGGCGCGATCTCGAGCACGCGGATCGGCTCGCCGACGATCTCCCAGCGCAGCGTCGTGGCCAGCATCCGCTCGGCGGCCTTGGCGCCCGTGTAGCCCGCACCGCCCTCGTACGCGCCGTAGGCGGCGGTCGAGGTCACGACGACCACGTCTCCCCCGCCGTCGGCGCGCAGCTGCGGCAGCACGGCCTGCGTCACGCGCAGGGTGCCCAGCACGTTGAGCTCGTACATGCGCCGCCACTGGTCGATGTCCGCCTTCTCGACCGGGTCCAGGCCGAACGCGCCGCCCGCGTTGTTCACGACCGCGTCGAGCGGACCGCCGGCGGCGACGTGCGCCGCGAGCCGCGCGACGTCGGCGTCGTCGGTCACGTCCGCGACGAACGTGTCGGCGCCGGTCTCGTTCGCGAGCGCGTCGAGCCGGTCGGCACGGCGAGCCGTCGCGACGACGTCCCAGCCGTCCGCGCGCAGGCGTCGCACGGTGGCGGCGCCGATGCCGGACGACGCGCCCGTGACCAGGGCGCGACGAGGCGTGGTGGAACTCATGCGGTGGTGCTCCTAGGTTCTCTGCAGGGGTGGAACGAGTCAGGCGACGGTCGCCGCGACCTCGTCGAGCGCGTCGGAGAGCAGCTCGAGGCCGTGGGTGGCCTCGTCGGCGGTGATGACGCACGGCGGGACGACGTGCACCCGGTTGTCGGCGAGGAACGGCAGCAGCCCTCGGGACAGCGCGGCCGCCTTGACCTTGCCGACCACCGACGCGTCGACCGGCTGGTGCGTCGACTTGTCGCTGACGAGCTCGACGGCCCAGAAGACCCCCAGGCCGCGGACCTCGCCGACGATCGGGTTCCGCTCCGCGATCGCGGCCAGGCCCGGGCCGAGCACGTCGGCACCGATCGCGGCGGCGTTCACGACGATGCCCTCGTCGGCCATCGCGTCCAGGGTCGCGACGATCGACGCCATGGCGAGCGGGTGCCCGGAGTAGGTCAGGCCGCCCGGGAAGACCGCGTCGTCGAACGTCTTGGCGATCGGCTCGCTGATGATGACGCCACCCGCCGGCACGTAGCCGGAGTTGACTCCCTTGGCGAAGGTGATGAGGTCGGGGCGCACGTCGAAGGCGTCGAACGCGAACCAGTTGCCGGTGCGGCCGAACCCGCACATGACCTCGTCGAGGATCAGCAGGATCCCGTACCGGTCGGCGATCGCGCGCACGCCCGCGAGGTAGCCGGGCGGCGGCACCAGGACGCCCGCCGTGCCGGGGATGGTCTCCAGCAGGATCGCCGCGACGGAGCTCGGGCCCTCCGCCTGGATCACGCGCTCGAGGTGGTGCAGTGCGCGCTCCGACTCCTGCTCGGGCGTGGTCGCCCAGAACTCGGACCGGTACAGGAAGGGGCCGAAGTGGTGCACGTGGCCGCGCGCGAACTCGTTGGGCACGCGGCGCCAGTCCCCCGTCGCGACCACGGCCGCGCCGGTGTTGCCGTGGTACGAGCGGTACGCGGACACGACCTTGTCGCGGCCCGTGTGCAGGCGGGCCATGCGGATCGCGTTCTCGTTGGCGTCGGCGCCGCCGTTGGTGAAGAACACGGACGAGAAGCCGTCGGGCGCGTGCGACAGGATGCGCTGCGCCGCCTGGCCCCGCGTGAGGTTGGCGGTCGCCGGCGCGATCGTCGTCAGCGTCGCCGCCTGCTCCTGGATCGCGGCGACCACGCGCGGGTGCTGGTGCCCGATGTTGACGTTGACCAGCTGGCTCGAGAAGTCGAGGTACTGCCGGCCGTCGTGGTCCCAGACGGTCGACGCCAGTCCCCCCGCGATCACGAGCGGGGCGAGGTGCGCCTGCGCGGACCACGAGTGGAAGACGTGGTCACGGTCGAGCTGGAGCGCGATGGCGCCGTCCTGCGAGGTCATGTCGAGCCCACTCCTTCGTCGTGTGCGGCGTGGGTGGTGGCCGTCGCCGACCACCACCCACGGACGCCTCAGTTGCCGCGCTAGTTGCCTCCGCGCTAGTTTCCTCCGGCCTCCAGTGTGACGTCGATCGGCGCGAAGTCCGCACCGGTCACGTCGACACCCTCGTCCTTGAGCGCTGCGAGCGCCTTCTCCACGTACTCGTTGGTGTACGAGTCCTCGCTCGGGTCCGTCGTGATGACGGTGGCGCCCTGGTCGTTCTTGGTGTTCAGCGCGATGTCGACCGTCTGGTCCCATGCGGTCTTGTCGATCATGCCGATGCCGTCCGGCGAGGGCCAGATCAGCTTGTTGATCTCGTTCGTCTGCCACAGCTGGTGGCTGTTGCCCAGCTGCGAGCCCTGGGCGACGACGATGTCGCGCGCCTTCTCAGGGTTGTCACGCGCGAAGATCCAGCCCTTGAGGCTGGCCTTGATGAACTTCTCGGTGGTCGCCTGGTACTCCTCGTCGTCGGCGAGCTTCGCCGAGTTCGCCCAGATGGCGTCCTGGAGCATCGCGGTGCCTTCGTCGTTCCAGTTGATCGTGTTGAAGTCGTCGGCCGTGTACAGCTCGCCCGTGGCCGGGTTGGTGGACTCGAGCAGCTGTGCGTACTCGTTGTAGGTCATGGCCTGGGCGGCGTCGATCTCGTTACCCAGCAGCGCGTTCATGTCGAACTGCTGCTGCACGAGCGTCACGTCGGTCGCCGGGTCGAGGTCCGCCTTCGTCATGCCCGCGAACAGCTCGAACTCGTTGCCGTAGCCCCAGTTGCCCACCTTCTTGCCGGCCAGGTCGGCCGCGGTGGTGATGTCCTTGTCCTTGAACGAGACCTGGAGCGTTCCCGACTTCTGGAAGATCTGGGCGACGTCGGTGATCTCCGCGCCCTGCTCGCGCGACGCGAGCGCCTTGGGCACCCACGCGATCGCGTAGTCGACCGTGCCGTCCGCGAGGACCGACTGCGGCACGATGTCGACGCCGCCCTCGAGGATCTGCACGTCGAGGCCCTCGTCGGCGTAGTAGCCCTGGTCGAGGGCCGCGTAGTAGCCGGCGAACTGCGCCTGGGTGAACCACTGCAGCTGCAGCTTGACGGGCGTCAGCGGGTCGACGGACATGTCCGAGCTCGCCTCGGGGCTGTTGCCGTCGTCGCTGCCGCCGCACCCGGACAGAGCGAGCATGAAAACGACGGTGGCGGCCCCCGTCACGCTCCACGCCGTACGTCTGGTGTGTCTCATCGTCATCCCTTTCGTTGGCTGCCTCGGACCGTTTCTCGATCGGCCGGCCTGGCGTCGATGGCAGGCGGGACGTGTGTGTTCTCGGGGGCTCAGCCCCCGGTGCGACGAGCCGCCGCGCGCTCGAGCGCGAGGGTCGCCAGGTAGAAGACGAGCCCGAGCACGATCGCCCCGAGCACGAACGCCCACGCCCGCGCGTAGGCACTGTTGGACGCGGCCGACGTGATCCGTGAGCCGAGCCCGTTCTGCAGGCCGCCGAAGTACTCGGCGACGACTGCCGCGATGACACCGGTCGACGACGCGATGCGCAGACCGGTGAAGAAGTAGGGCAGCGCGCCAGGGATCGTGACCGTGCGCGTGATCTGCCGTGGCGTGGCCGCGTAGGCGCGCAGCAGGTCGCGGTGCACCGGCTGGACCTGACGCAGGCCACGCAGCGTGTTGACGAAGATCGGCGCGAAGACGACGACCGAGACGACGAGCCGCCGTGGCGTGGTCGACGTCGTGCCGAACATCGTGTTCAGCGCGGGTGCGAGCGCGACGATCGGCATGACCGAGAGGGCTGCCGCGGTCGGCGACATCAGCGAGTCGACCATCCGGCTGCGCGCGGCCACGATCGCGGCGAGCACCGCCGCGGTCCCGCCGACCAGGAGCCCGACGAGGACGTTCAGACCGGTCGCGACGGCCGCGGACCAGACCAGCGGGACGACCTGCCGGAGCTGGTCGACGATCGCGGTCGGGCTCGGCAGGAGGTACGGCTTGATGCCCGCGCCCACGACGAACGCCTGCCAGAGCGCGAGCGCGACCAGTCCCAGGAGGACGGGCGCGAGCCAGCGGACGGTCGAGCGGCGCCGCGCGCTGCTGGTCGTCGTCATCGTGGCCCTCTCCGCACGGTCGCCCGGGTCATCGCAGGTCCACGCCGCGAGCGGCACCGGGCTTCGCCGGGTCCGTGGGGATGGCGCCGCTGCTGTGCAGAGCCTCACGGACCGCGGTGACCGCACCGAAGAACGAGGCGTCCTCCCGCAGCCCTTCTGTGCGGTCCTCCCCGATGGTCACGGGGACGACCGCCGTGATCCGCCCCGGTCGGGGTGACATCACCACGACCCGCTGCGACAGGAACACGGCCTCCGGGATCGAGTGCGTGACGAACACGACCGCCGCGCCGCTCTCGCCGCAGATCCGCACGAGCTCGGTCTGCATCCGCTCGCGCGTCATCTCGTCGAGCGCTCCGAACGGCTCGTCCATGAGCAGGAGGCTCGGCCGTTCGGCGAGCGCCCGAGCGATGGCGACGCGCTGCTGCATGCCGCCCGAGAGCTGGTGCGGGAAGTGCCCGGCGAACTCGTCGAGACCCACGAGCGCGAGCAGCTCGGCCGCACGCGCCGCACGCTCCTTCTTGCCGATGCCGTGCAGCTCGAGCGGGAGCTGCACGTTGCCCGACACGTCCCGCCAGGGCAGCAGACCGGCCTGCTGGAACGCGATGCCGTAGTCCTGCGCCTCGCGGGCCGCCTGCGCCGACTTGCCGAACACGCGCAGCTCGCCGGTCGTCGGCTGGTCGAGGTCGCCGATCAGCCGCAGGAGCGTCGACTTTCCGCAGCCCGACGGACCGATCAACGAGACGAACTCGCCCGCCGCGACGGTCAGGTCGATCCCATCGAGCGCGACGACCTCGCCCGAGCGGGACGCGAACGTCTTGCCGACGCCACGGACGACGACGGCCGGCGCCGGGCCCGTCGGGGGCGTGCCGGGAGCGGTGTCGACGTCGAGCGTGCTCATGAGACCTCCGCGTGGCGGTAGCGACCGAGTCCGAGTCCGAGCAGGGTGACGAGACCCGCCGCGAGCAGGCCGAGGATCGCGGCGCCGATGATGGCGCCCCACGGCTTGGCGGGGTCGCCGCTCGCGGCCTGGGCGTAGGCGATGATCATGCGGCCGATGCCCCCCTTGGTCCCCGTGGAGACCTCGGCGACGATCGCACCGACCACCGCGGTGGCGGCACCGAGCCGGAGCGCGGGCAGCAGGTACGGGACGCTCGCAGGCAGCCGCAGGCCCAGCATCGTGCGGCTCCAGCCCGCCGCGAGCGCCCGGAACAGCTCGACCTGCGCCGCGGGTGGCGACTGCAGGCCGCGCAGCGCGCCGACCGCGACCGGGAAGAACGCGAGGTAGGACGCGATGAGCGCGACCGACATCCAGCGCTGCCACTCGAACGAGCCGAGGTGGATCTTGCCGCCCCAGCCGACCACCAGGGGCGCGAGCGCGATCAGCGGGACCGTCTGGCTCAGCACGACCCACGGCAGCAGGGCGGACTCGGCGACGTGCCACCGCTGCATCAGCGCAGCGATCAGGAAGCCGCCGACCGACCCGAGCACCCAGCCCGCGAGCGCGACCCGGAGCGTGAACCAGCACGCCTGCAGCATCGCGTTCAGCACGATCGGCGAACCCGCCGCAGAGGTCTCGGGCTCGAGCATCCGCTCCACGATCGTCCACACGTGCGGCATGGCCACGTCGTCGGTGCGCGGCAGCACGCTCGCCCCGAGCACGTGCCCGCCCGTGTCCGGTACGACAAGCTTGACCAGCTCCCAGAGGGCCGCGAGCAGGAGCACGGCGAAGACCCCGACGGCGATCCGTCGCCCCACGCCGGAGCGCGCACGCGGAGCCGCCGCCGGCGTGCCGACCGGCGTGCTCGTGCTCGTCGCGAGAGCCGTCATCCGGTGGCGACGACCGACGTCGCCATGCCGGGGATGACGTGCTCGCCGTACTGGCGGAGCGTCTCTTCCTTGTTGTCGTGCTGGAGGTACCCCGCGAACTGGGTGACGCCGAGGGCGCGCAGCGCCTCGAGCCGTTCGACGTGCTCGTCCGCGCTGCCCAGGATGCAGAACCGCTCGACGATCTCGTCCGGCACGAAGGCCGCGTGCGTGTTCCCCGCGCGGCCGTGCTCGTTGTAGTCGTACCCGTCGCGGCCCGCGATGTAGTCGGTGAGCGCCTTGGGGACCGACGAGTCGGCGCCGTAGCGGGCGACGATGTCGGCCACGTGGTTGCCGACCATGCCGCCGAACCACCGGCACTGCTCGCGCATGTGCGCCCGGTCCGCCCCGCCGTCGACGTACATGGGAGCCGCGACGCAGAACTGGATCGCGTCCGGGTCACGTCCCGCCTGCTCGGCGGCGTCGCGCACCACCTTGATCGTCCACGCGGCGATGTCCGGGTCCGCGAGCTGGAGGATGAACCCGTCGCCCACCTCGCCCGTCAGCTTGAGGGCGAGCGGCCCGTACGCGGCGACCCAGATGTCGAGCGCCGACCCCTTGGACCACGGGAACTGGACCTTGGCGCCGTTCACCTCGACCGCCCGGCTGTTGGCGAGCTCCCGGATCACGTGCACCGACTCGCGCAGCGTCGCCAGGTTCGACGGACGCCCGTGCAGGGTCCGCACCGCCGAGTCGCCGCGACCGATCCCGCAGATGGTCCGGTTGCCGTACATCTCGTTGAGCGTCGCGAACAGCGAGGCGATGACCGTCCAGTCCCGCGTCGCGGGGTTGGTGACCATGGGCCCGACCATGACGCGACGGGTCGCCGCGAGGATCGCGGAGTAGATCACGAACGGCTCCTGCCAGAGCAGGTGCGAGTCGAACGTCCACACGTGGCTGAACCCGTGCGTCTCCGCCTGGCGGGCCAGCTCGACCGTGCGCGAGGCCGGCGGGTTCGTCTGCAGCACGACGCCGAAGTCCATGCGTCACCTCTCGAGTGTGGGGTCAGAGCAGGTCAGAGCAGGTCAGAGCAGGTACTGCGTGAGCCCGCGCGGCACGTACTGCCCGTGTCCGGCCCGGCCGCGATAGCCGGTCTCGTCGACGACGACCGACCCTCGGGACAGGACGACGTCGACGTGCCCGTCGATCTCGTACCCCTCCCAGGCCGAGTGGTCCATGTTCATGTGGTGCGTCTTGCCCACCCCGATCGAGGTGTGCCCGTTCGGGTCGTAGACCACGACGTCGGCGTCCGCCCCAGGGGCGACGACACCCTTCTTGCCGTAGAGCCCGAACATCCGGGCCGGCGTCGTCGAGGTGAGCTCGACCCAGCGCTCGAGCGTGATCTCACCCGTGACGACCCCCTGGTACATGAGGTCCATCCGGTGCTCGATCGACCCGATCCCGTTCGGGATGGCCCGGAAGTCGCCCACACCCAGGTCCTTCTGGCCCTTCATGCAGAACGGGCAGTGGTCGGTCGAGACCATCTGGAGGTCGTTGGTGCGCAACGCCTGCCACATGTGCTGCTGGTGCCCCTCCGCCCGCGAGCGCAGCGGTGTCGAGCAGACCCACTTCGCACCCTCGAACCCGGGGGCGCCGAGCTGCTCCTCCAGCGAGAGGTACAGATACTGCGGGCAGGTCTCGCCGAACACGTTCTTGCCGTTGTCGCGGGCCCACGCGAGCTGCGCGACCGCCTGCTTGGCGCTCACGTGGACCACGTAGAGGGGCGCGTTGGTGACGTCGGCCAGCATGATCGCGCGGTGCGTGGCCTCCTCCTCGAGCTGCCAGGCGCGTGCGATGCCGTGGTAGTACGGGTCCGTCTTGCCCTGCTCGACGAGCTGCGCGGCCAGCACGTCGATCGCCGGACCGTTCTCCGCGTGCATCATGGTCAGCAGCCCGAGGTCCGCGGCCTTCTGCATGGCCCGCAGGATCTGGGCGTCGTCGGAGTAGAAGACGCCCGGGTACGCCATGAACAGCTTGTAGCTGGTGATGCCCTCGGCGACCAGACCCTCCATCGCCTTCAGCGAGTCGTCGTCGACCCCGCCGATGATCTGGTGGAACCCGTAGTCGATCGCGCAGTTGCCGGCGGCCTTCTCGTGCCACGCGGCGAGCCCGTCCATGACGCGCTCCCCCGTGCGCTGCACGGCGAAGTCGATGATCGTCGTGGTGCCGCCCCACGCCGCGGCGCGCGTGCCCGTCTCGAACGTGTCGCTCGCGTTGGTGCCACCGAACGGCAGCTCCATGTGCGTGTGCGCGTCGATGCCGCCCGGGATCACGTACTTGCCCGTCGCGTCGATCACCTGGTCGACGTGCGCGGGCAGGTCGAAGCCGAGCAGCGTCGAGCCTGGGCTCAGCACCGCCGCGACCGTCTCGCCGTCGATGAGCACGTCGGCGGCCGTCCGCCCCGTCGCGCTGACCAGCGTCCCGCCCGTGATGAGCGTCTTCATCTCTGCATCTCCTTCGTCACAGCGCTTGCCTCACGGCGCCACGATCGGGCCGTACGCCTCCGGGCGGCGGTCGCGGAAGAACTGCCACCGCTCACGGACGATCCGCACCTGCTCCATGTCGAGGTCCCGGATCAGCAGCTGGTTCTCGGTCGACGACCCGACCTCGCCCACGTAGTTCCCGTCAGGAGCCACGGCGTAGGACGTGCCGTAGAAGTTCACGGCCTCGTCGCCGTACTCGTTGTCCTCGAGGCCCACGCGGTTGTTCGCGACGACGAAGTAGCCGTTGGCCACGGCGGCGGCCGGCTGCTCGATCTCCCAGAGCTTGTTCGAGATGCCGGGCGCCGTCGCGTTCGGGTTGAAGACGATCTCCGCGCCGTTGAGCGCCAGCACCCGCCAACCCTCCGGGAAGTGCCGGTCGTAGCAGATGTTCACGCCGATCTTGCCGACCGCGGTCTCGAACACGGGGTATCCGAGGTTGCCCGGGCGGAAGTAGAACTTCTCCCAGAACTTGGGCAGGTTCGGGATGTGGTGCTTGCGGTACTTGCCCAGGTAGCTGCCGTCGGCGTCGATCACGGCGGCCGTGTTGTACAGGACACCGGGCTGCTCCTCCTCGTACACCGGGAGCACAATGACGATCCCGAGCTCCTTCGCCAGCGCCGAGAACCGCTCGGTCGTCGGACCGGGGACGGTCTCGGCGTAGCTGTAGTACGCGGTGTCCTGCGTGATCCCGAAGTACGGGCCGTAGAACAGCTCCTGGAAGGCGATGATCTGCGCCCCCTGCGAGGCGGCCTCTCGCGTCCAGGCCTCGTGCAGGGCCGTCATCGACTCCCTGTCGCCCGTCCAGGTGGCCTGCGTGAATGCGACGCGCACGACTGTCATGGGGTTCCTCCGGTCAACGTTCGCCGATCGTGGACCCCGGCGGCTCGCTCCGGGGCGCCTTCGCCTGGAATGTGACTGTCGGGGTTGAACATTTCTGCGGTGTTACCGCGAGTTTCTTCCCCGCGAACGCTCATGTCGAGCGTGTAAACATCTTGGCCGAGGTGCGAATCGGACGCCTGCGGAGGTGCCGGGAGGCCTCCAGGCGCAGGTCAAGGCGTGCATCCTGGCCCGCATGGATCTCGCCGCCCATGTGGACGACCGTAGCCCTCGGGGCATCGCGGCGACCGTCGCGCGGCTCGTCCGGGGCGGCGACCTGCGCCCCGGGGACCGGCTGCCGACCGTCCGCGTCCTGTCCGCCGAGCTCGGCGTGAGCCCCGCGACCGTCAGCGGTGCGTGGCAGGCGCTCGCCGCCGTCGGCATCGTCACGTCGCGCGGCCGCGCCGGGACCGTGGTCCTCCCGCCGCCCGCCAGCTGGCTGCCACCGCGCTACCGCGACCTCGCGGGCGGCGCGCCGGCACGCCTCGACCTGTCGAGCGGAACACCCGACCCCGAGCTCCTGCCGTCGATCGGTCCGGCGCTCGCACGGGTCGCCCTGCAGATGCCGTCCGCGGACACGGGCGCCTACCTCGCCGCCCCCGTCATACCCGCGCTCGACGTCCTGCTGCGCGAGTCCTGGCCGTTCGCACCGCAGCGCATCACGGTCGTCGACGGCGCCCTGGACGCGATCAGCCGGACGCTCGAGCGCGCCGCGGGCTACGGGTCGCGCGTCGTGGTCGAGGACCCCGGCTTCCCCCCGCTGTTCGACCTCCTCGACCAGCTGGGGCTCGAGCGCGTCCCGGTCGGCCTCGACCGGCAGGGCATGCGCCCCGACGAGCTCGAGGCGGCGCTGTCCGCGGGCGCCCGCGTCGTCGTCCTGCAACCGCGCGCCCAGAACCCCACCTCGGTGAGCATGACCAGCACCCGCGCCCGCGAGCTCGCCGGCGTCCTGCGCAAGCACGAGGCGCTCGTCGTCGAGGACGACCACTCGGGCGAGATCGCGTCGGCGAGGGACGTGAGCCTCGGCGTCTTCCTGCCCGACCGCGTGGTCCACGTGCGCTCCTACTCCAAGTCGCACGGTCCGGACCTGCGCATCGCCGCGGTCGGCGGCCCCGCGGCCGTGCTCGACGGCCTGGTCGCCCGCCGCATGCTCGGACCCGGCTGGACCAGCCGCCTGCTCCAGCACGTCCTGGTCGACCTGCTCACCGACTCCGGGGCCATCGAGGCCGTCGCCCACGCCCGACGCGTCTACTTCGCCCGCCGCCGCGCCCTGCGCGAGGCGCTGGCCGCGCACGGCATCCACGTCGACCCCGGCGACGGCATCAACCTCTGGCTCCCGGTCCACGACGAGCGCACAGCGCTGGTCCGCCTGGAGGCCGCCGGCATCCGCGTCGCCCCTGGCGCGCCCTTCCACGCCGACACCGCGCCGGGCGACCACGTGCGCATCACCGTCGGCCTGCTCGATCGCGAGATCGACGACGTGGCCCGGGCGCTCGCCCTCGCCGCCGCGCCGTGACGGACCCGCAGGTCAACGCCGGACAGTTCGCTGACGACGAACGTCCAGCACTTGCACGACGCGGCCCCGACAGGCCTACTCTGTGCGCGGAACCCGGCCGGATCTGGCCCGGGTCGCGCCGCCTGGCATGGGCGGCCCTCCGGAGGCGCGACGTGCGCCCCACCCCGTCAGCGCACCACACGCGCAGCCGCCCGCACGGCGCGAGATCTCAGAACCGGAGCCCCATGCCCGCCACCACCTGGCGCCTCCTCGTCGTCACCACCGCCGCGACGCTCACGCTCGCCGGCTGCTCCGCGCAGAGCACACCGGAGTCGAGCGCGACCCCCACCGGAGCGCCGACCTTCACGAGCGTCAGCCTCGACAACTGCGGCACCGACGTCACGATCGACACTCCCCCGACGCGCGTGGTCACCATCAAGTCGACGAGCACGGAGATGCTGCTCGCGCTCGGGCTGCAGGACGTCATCGTCGGCACGGCGTTCGCGGACGGGCCGGTGCCCGAGCAGTGGGCCGAAGCGGCGGCGAACCTCCCGGTCGCCTCGGACAAGGTCCCCGGCCAGGAGGCGCTGCTCGCGCTGGAGCCGGACTTCGTCTACGGGGGCTGGGAGTCCAACTTCTCGGCGGACGGCGTAGGCGACCGCGCGACGCTCGAGGGGCTCGGCATCGGCACGTACGTCTCACCGGCGGCGTGCAAGGAACCCGAGTACATGCCCGACCCGTTGACCTTCGACGACGTCGACGACGAGATCCGCGAGGTGGCCGGCATCTTCGGCGTGCAGGACCGCGCCGAGGAGCTGATCGCGCAGGAGCACGAGACCCTCTCCAGCGTGACCCCGCCCGTCGCCGAGACGACGGCCCTCTGGTACAGCTCGGGCACGGACACCCCGTACGTCGGGGCAGGGATCGGCGCGCCGCAGATGATGATGGACGCCGCGGGTCTGACGAACATCTTCGCGGACGTGCACGACACCTGGACGTCGGCCGGCTGGGAGAGCATCGTCGCGGCGGACCCGAGCGTGATCATCCTCGTCGACGCCAGCTGGAACACGGCCGCCAAGAAGATCGAGCTCCTCGAGAGCAACCCGGCCACCGCACAGCTGAGCGCCGTCAAGGACCACCGCTACCTGACCATCCCGTTCGCGGCGTCGGAGGCCGGCGTCCGCAACGCCGAGGCCGTGAAGTCGCTCGACGACCAGCTGGCGGCCCTCGACAAGTGAAGGCTCGACAACGGACAGCTCCGCTCGCAGCTCTCGTCTCGGTAGGCGTCCTCGCCCTCGTCGCGACGATCCTGGTCGCGGTCACGATCGGGCCCGCGGACTTGCAGGTCGCCGAGGTCGCCCGCAGCATCGCGGGCCACCTGGGGTTCGCGGTCAGCGACGTCCCGAAGCTGCACGACGCGATCGTCTGGGACCTGCGGCTGCCGCGGGTGATCACGGCGGCCGCGGTCGGGGCGGGCCTCGCGCTGGCCGGCGCGGTGATGCAGAGCCTGACGCGCAACCCCCTGGCCGACCCGTACCTGCTCGGGCTGTCGTCGGGAGCGTCTCTCGGGGCGGTCGCGGTGCTCGTCGTGGGCGTGAGCCTGCTGCTGCCCGTGGCCGCGTTCGCGGGCGCGATCCTCGCGCTGCTGGCGACGTTGAGCCTGGCCCGCACGGGCGGCACGCTCGCACCCGGGCGGACCGTCCTGGCCGGGCTCGCGGTGTCCCAGATGGCCGCCGCGGGGACGTCGTTCGTCATCTTCTGGACCGCGACCGGCGACTCCTACCGCGAGATCCTCAACTGGCTGCTCGGCTCCCTGGCGGGCTCGACCTGGAGCGATGTGGCGATCGCGGGCGTCGCCGTCGTGATCATCGGAACGGTCCTGCTGTTCAGCGCGACGCGCCTCGACTCGTTCGCCTTCGGTGACACCTCTGCGGCGTCCCTCGGCATCGACGTGAACCGCACGCGCTGGTCCCTGATGATCGTCGTCGCCCTGCTCACGGGCGCGATGGTCGCCGTCAGCGGGGCGATCGGGTTCGTCGGCCTGATCCTGCCGCACGCGGTCTCGTCGTTGACCGGTCCGGCGCACCGCCGGCTGCTGCCCGTCTCGGCGCTGGCGGGTGCCGTGTTCCTGATCTGGGCCGACACGATCGCGCGCACCCTCTTCGACCCGCGCGAGCTGCCCGTCGGCATCGTCACCGCGCTCGTCGGCGTGCCCGTCTTCGCGTTCCTGCTGCGCCGCGGGAAGGGGTCGGCATGGACCTGATCCTCCAGGGCGTCGGCACCCGGCTGGGCGGTCGGTGGGTGGTCGACGGAGTCGACGCGACTCCCCCGTCAGGCGCGCTGACGGGGCTGCTCGGCCCGAACGGCGCGGGCAAGACGACCCTCCTGCGCATGGTCGCCGGCCTCATCGGCCCGGAGGCCGGCGCGGTGCTCGTCGACGACCAGGACGTCGCCGCCCTCCCCCGCAAGCAGCGCGCGCGCCGGATCGCCCTGCTGGAGCAGGAGTCGACGAGCTCGGTCCCGCTCACGGTGCGCGAGGTGGTCGGCCTCGGCCGCATCCCGTACCGCACGATCTGGGGGAACGACCCTGACGACGGAGCGGTCGACCGGGCACTCGTCAGCGCCCGCGCCGAGCACCTCGCCGAACGCGCCTGGTGGTCGCTCTCGGGCGGTGAGCGGCAGCGCGTGCAGATCGCCCGCGCCCTCGCGCAGGAGCCCGACCTCCTGCTCCTCGACGAGCCGACCAACCACCTCGACGTCAGCGCGCAGCTCAGCCTCCTCGCCTTCGTGCGCGACCTGGGTACGACGACGGTCGCGGCGCTGCACGACCTCAACCTCGCCGCAGCGTTCTGCGAGCACGTCCTGGTGCTCAAGGACGGCCACCTCGCCGCGGCCGGCCACCCCGGCGACGTCCTGCGCCCCGACCTGCTGCGTGAGGTCTACGGCGTCGAGGCCGACGTCCTCGAGCACCCGCGAACGGGTCGCCCCGTCATCGCCTTCCACGAGGCGAGCGAACCCGTCGGACCGACGAGCACCAAGGAGCAGCTGTGAAGATCACCGTCCTGTCCGGGGGCGTCGGCGGCGCCCGCTTCACGCGCGGCCTGCTCTCCCTCGTCGGCGACGCCCACGACATCACGGTCATCGCGAACACCGGCGACGACATGTGGCTCCACGGCGTGCGCGTCTGCCCCGACCTGGACACGCTCATGTACACGCTCGGTGGCGCCGTCCACGAGGACCAAGGCTGGGGCCGACGCGACGAGTCGAGGCGTGTGAGCGACGAGCTCGCGGCGTACGACCTCGGCTGGGAGTGGTTCACGCTCGGCGACCTCGACCTGGCCACGCACCTCGCCCGCACGGAGCTCCTGCGTGCCGGCAACCCGTTGTCGCAGGTCACGGCTCGCCTCGCGCAGCGCTGGAACCTCGGCGTCACGCTCCTGCCGATGACCGACGACGAGGTCGAGACCCACGTGGTGCTCGACGACGGGCGCGAGATCCACTTCGAGGAGTGGTGGGTCCGGCACCGTGCCGCGACGCCCGCGCGCGGCTTCGTGCAGACGAACCTTGCGACCGCCACGCCCGCCCCCGGGGTGCTCGACGCCCTGCGGGACGCCGACGTCGTCGTGATCCCGCCGAGCAACCCGGTCGTGTCCGTCGGCACGATCCTCACGATCCCCGGGGTCCGCGAGACGCTGACCAGCACGAGCGCACCCGTCGTCGGCGTCAGCCCGGTGGTCGGCGGCGCCCCGGTGCGCGGCATGGCCGACGCGTGCCTGGCCGCGATCGGCGTCGAGACCACGGCGAGGGCGGTCGCCGAGCACTACGGCCGTCGTGCGAACGGTGGTGTCCTCGACGCGTGGCTGGTCGACGAGGTCGACGCGGCCGCCGCCGAGGAGCTGCGGGACGCCGGCTGGGCCGCGCGGGCGGTTCCCGCCCTGATGACCGACGTGCCGACCGCGGCCCGGATCGCCGCGGACGCACTAGACCTCGTCGACCGCCGCCCCTGAGAGCACCGCCGCCGTCCGCGGTCCGACACCCAGGCGAGCCACCGCCGCGACGTCGGCCGGCAGGTCAACGTCCCGCCGCAGGGTCGAGTCCTCCGGGAGGTCGAGCCGCACGTGCCCGTGGGCCTCGTGCGACGCCGCCGAGCCCACGCCGAACCGCGGGGACAGCCCGTCCAGACCGGTGAGCAGGGTCGTGCCCGTGCCCTCGGCGTCCGGGACGAACGCCCGCTCGTGCTCCGATGCCAGGTCGAGCGCGGCGCGCAGGTGGTCGGGACGCAGCGCCGGCAGGTCCCCGAGGAGCACGGCGACGGGACCCGATGCCTGGGTGAGCCCCGCGCGGATCGCGGCGTTCAGCCCTCCGCCGGGATCGTCGACGACGAACGGCACGGACGCACGGATCTCGGCGTCCGCCGTCACGACGAGGACCCGGACGACCCCGGGAGTCGCAGCGGCAGCCTCGATCGTGTCGAGCGCCATCGCACGCGCCAGCGCGGCCCGCTCCGTCGGCCCGAGGAACCCGGCCAACCGCGACTTGCCCTCCGCCGCGGGCTTCACGGGCACGACCACCACCCAGTCCATGCCCGTCCTTTCGTCTCCGCACGCCCCCGGGAGAGGATGCTCCCATGACGCTCTGGCTCACCGGCGACCCGACCGCCGACCAGCTCCTGACCGACGACCCGTTCGCGCTGCTGATCGGCATGCTGCTGGACCAGCAGGTGACCATGGAGTCCGCGTTCGCCGGACCCGCCAAGATCGCCGACCGGATGGGCGGCCTCGACGTGCACCGCATCGCGGAGGCCGACCCGTCGGAGTTCGCGTCGCTGTGCGCGACACCGCCCGCGGTGCACCGCTACCCGGGCTCGATGGCCGGGCGCATCCAGGGCGTCGCCGCGGCGCTCGTCGAGCAGTACGACGGCGACGTCACACGACTGTGGACCGACGGCGACCCGGACGGGCCGACCGTGCTCGAGCGGCTCAAGGCCCTGCCCGGCTTCGGCGACCAGAAGGCGCGCATCTTCCTGGCACTCCTGGGAAAGCAGATCGGCGTGCAGCCTGCGGGCTGGGCCGAGGCGGCCGGCGCGTACGGCGAGCCAGGATCGCGGCGGTCGATCGCCGACGTCACCGACCTCGCGTCCCTGGGCGAGGTCCGCGCCACGAAGCAGGCCGCGAAGGCTGCAGCGAGGGCTACGGCGGGTCCCTGAGCGCGTCCTTCCAGCCCTGCGAGTACGCCTCCGCGCTGCCCTGCGCGAACATGTCCTCCTCGCCGAGCCGCACGAGCGCGCGAGCGCCGGGTCCGTCCTCGTCGGTGACCAGGTGCCCGAGGCCGCGCACGACCGCGAGGGGTCGTCCCTCGGCCTTGCCCTTGACCAGCTCACCTGCTGACGCGATCTCGTCGGCCACGGCGGCCTGCGTCATGATCAGCGGCCGGCCGAACGTGTCCACCTGACCTCGCAGGTCGTCGAGCACCACGAGCCCGGCGGCACCGATCGCGATGTCGGTCACACCCTGCCGCCACGGACGACCGGCCGTGTCGGTGATGACGATGCCGAGGCGCACGCCGAACGCCTGCTGCAGGCCAGCCCGCAGGCGCCGCGCCGACTCGTCCGGGTCCACCGGGAGCAGCAGCACGGTGCCCTCGGGCGTGTTGCTCGCGTCGACGCCGGCGGCGGCCATGACGAGCCCGAGGCGGTTCTCGACGATCCGGGTCACGCCCGAGGCGTGCTCACGCGTCGCGACGACGCGCACGGTCTCGTCGGTGATCGCCTGCTCGCGGTCGTCGGCGGACACGACGCGCCCCTCAGCCTTGGAGACGACCTTGGACGTCAGCACGAGCACGTCGCCGTCCTGCGGAGGCTCGTCGGCCAGCAGCGCCGCCAACAGACCCACGAGGTCGTCCCCCGGCGCGACCTCGGGCAGGCCGTCGGGCGCCCAGACCTGCAGGCGCGCGGTCAACGGACCAGCTTGGGCAGCACGTCCGCCCCGAACGTCTCGATCCACTCGCGCTGGTTGCGCCCCACGTTGTGCAGGTAGATGCGGTCGAAGCCCAGGTCGACGTACTTCTGGATCTCGGCGCGGTGCACGTCGGGGTCGGCGGAGATGACCATCCGGCCCTCGAAGTCCTCGGGCCGTACGAGCTTGGCCATCTGCTCGAAGTCGAACGGCGAGCGGATGTCCGCCTTCGGGAACTTCATGCCGCCGTTGGGCCACTCGTGCATCGCGTACGCGAGCGCGAGCTCGTCGGTCTCCGCCCACGACATGTGTAGCTGCAGGACCTTGGGCAACGTCGCGGGGTCCTTGCCTGCCTCGCGCGCACCCTCATCGAACTTGCCGAACAGCCCGCTGATCTTCTCCAGCGGTGCCCCGACCGTGATCAGTCCGTCGGCCAGGCGGCCCGCGCGCTTGGCGGTCACCGGGCCGGCGGTCGCGACGAGGATCTCCGGGGCGACCTCGGGCATGGTCCACAGGCGGGTGGACTCGAGCTTGTAGAACGGGCCGGCGTGCTTGACGTCCTTGCCCGCGAGCGAGGCCGCGAACAGCTTCTTGATGATCTCGATGGCCTCGAACATGCGGTTGATCCGCTCGGGTGCCTCGGGCCAGTAGTTCGCGATGATGTGCTCGTTGAGCGCCTCGCCCGAGCCCAGCCCGAGCCAGTGCCGCCCGGGGTACATCGCGGCCAGCGTGGCCGAGGCCTGCGCGACCATCGCGGGGTGCCAGCGGAACGTCGGTGCCGTCACCCCGGGGCCGATGTCACCGGTCGTCCGCTCCCCCAGGGCCGAGAGCACGTTCCACACGAATGCCGCCTGACCCTGTGCCGGGACCCAGGGCTGGAAGTGGTCGGCGGCCATCACGCCGGAGAACCCGTGGGCCTCCGCGTGCGCCGACAGGTCCACGACCTCGGTGGGGTGGAACTGCTCCAGCATGGCTGCGTACCCGACCGTGAGGCCGGAGGCAGTGACCGATGACATGCGTGCTCCAGTCGTGTAGCGAGATGACTTCCACCCTAACCAAGCGACCGGCCCGGTCGATGCCGACGACTACAGCGCCGGCAGCTCGCGCTGGTACAGCCAGCGGTGCACGAGGGACGCCAACGGGCGTCCACCGACGTCCTCGGCGCAGACGAGGAACTCCTCCGTGCTGACCGTGCCGTGCCGGTAGCGGGCCGTCCACGTGCGCAGGACGTCGAAGAAGGTGGCGTCGCCCAGGTGGCCGCGCAGAGCGTGCAGGGTCAGGGCACCACGCTTGTACAACCGGTCGTCGAACATCGCGTCCGGGCCCGGGTCGCCGATGGCGAGGTCCTGGGGCAGGCCGGCCAGCCGGGCGTGCGCCGCGCGCGCCTGCTCGTCGGCAGTACGCCCACCGGACTCCTCGGACCAGAGCCACTCGGCGTAGCAGGCGAACCCCTCGTGCAGCCAGATGTCTCGCCACAGCCCCACGGTCAGGCTGTTGCCGAACCACTGGTGCGCGAGCTCGTGCGCGACGAGCCGCTCCGACCCGCGAGCGCCGTCCATGTGGTTCGCGCCGAAGACCGACAACCCCTGCGCCTCGAGCGGGATCTCGAGGTCGTCGTCCGTGACCACGACCGTGTACGAGTCGAACGGGTACGGGCCGAAGAGGTCCTCGAACAGCGCGACCATCTCGCTCTGCCGCGCGAGGTCGTGCACCGCCGCCGCCCGGAGCCGGGCAGGGACGAGCGCCTCCTCGCGTGGGCCCGTCGAGAAGCGCAGGTACCGCCCGACCTGCAGCGTCGCGAGGTACGACGCCATCGGCTCGGACTGCTCGTAGACCCACCGCACGCGTCCGGCGCGCGGCGTACGGGAGACGAGACGCCCGTTCGCGACGACCTCGTAGCCCGCCTCGGCCGACACCGTGAACTTGTACGTGGCCTTGTCGGCCGGGCTGTCGTGGCACGGGAACCAGCTCGGGGCGCCGTCCGGCTGGCCCGCGACGATCACACCGTCGGACAGCTCCTCCCAGCCGACGTCGCCCCACGGACCGCGCAGCGGTCCCGGTTGACCGGAGTACCGCACGTCGAGCACGAGCCGGGTACCGGCAGGGACCTCGTGCTTGAGCTTCACGACGATCCGGTGGTCGTGCTGCGTCCAGCGCTCGGGCCGGTACCCGTCGACGAGCACCTGGCTCACGCGCAGCCCTCGCAGGCCGAGCGACACCCGGTACGTCGGGCGGGCTGTCGTCGCGTACACCACGGCGCGGCCCTCGAGCCGGTTCGTCGAGACGCGGTAGTCGAGCTCGAGCTCGTACCGGTCGACGTCCAGGTCACCGTCGAGACGCCCCGGCAGGTAAGGATCCGGGGCTGCGACGTCGGGCGCCGTCACGCGGGCACCGGCGCGACAGGGTTGCCGGTCCAGCGCGAGCCCGCGGGGATCGAGTCCCCGCGCAGGACCAGCGACGCCGGTCCCACGCTCGCCCCGTCGTCGAGCGACGCGGCGGGGAGCACCACGCCGTGCGGGCCGAGGCTCGCCCCTCGTCCCAGCTTCACGGTGTCCATGCTCATCACCCGATCATGGAACAGATGCGTCTGCAGCACGCAACCGCGGTTCACCGTGGACGCGTCGCCGAGGGTGACCAGGTCCGCCTCGGGGAGCCAGTACGTCTCGCACCAGACGCCGCGGCCGATGCGGGCCCCGAGCGTCCGCATCCACAGGTTCAGCGCCGGCGAGCCGATCGTGGCCGGCCCGATCCACGGCACCGCGACCGACTCGAGGAACGTGTCCGCGAGCTCGTTGCGCCAGATGAACGAGCTCCACAGAGGGTGGTCCCCCGGCTTGAGCCTGCCGACGAGCAACCACTTGGCCGTCGTCGCGAGCGCGCACGCCACTGTCGCCGCGCCGAGCACGACGAGCCAGGAGACGGCCGCCGCCGCGGCCACACCCCACGAGTCGACCGCGGCCTGCAGCACCAGGAGCACCAGCACCCCGAGCCCGAACGTGCAGATCACGGGTACGACCCGGCACAGCTCGACGAGCGCACGCGCGACGCGCAACCGCGTGGGTGGCTCGAACGTCAGGGCGTCGTCGGTCTCCCCGGCGACCCGCCGCAGCTTCACGGGAGGCGAGCCGAGCCATGACGAGCCCGCGCGAGCGCCCTCGGGCGTCGCCGACAGCACCGCGACGAGACCTCGCTTGGGCACCGCACGACCCGGTGCGATCATCCCCGAGTTGCCCAGGAACGCGCGTTTGCCCACCTTGCTCCGCTCGACCCGGAGCCACCCTCGGCCCAGCTCGTAGGAGCCGATCAGGGTGTCGTCGGCGAGGAACGCACCGTCGCCGACGCTGGTCAGCGACGGGATCATGAGCGCGGTCGAGGCCTCGACATCCTTGCCGATGTCGGCGCCGAGCGCCCTGAGCCAGAGGGGCGTCGCGGTGCTCGAGTAGAGCGGGAAGAGCGTCGTGCGGGCGTCGTCCATCAGGCGTTGCGTGGCCCAGACCTGCCAACCGTGCCTGCTGCGCACGGGGTGGTAGCCCTCGCGCAGCCCGATGCCGAGCAACCGCACCGAGACGAGCGTGACCAGCAGCAGGACGACGACCATCGCCAGTGCGCCGAGCGGAACCGCGCGCAGTGCGTCGCCCGTCGCGTCCCGCCAGCTCGCCGAGTCACGCACGAACCAGCCGACGACGAGCAGGCCGCACAGGGCCGCGACGACGGGCAACGCCGCGAGCAGCGCCGCGGTGAAGCCGTAGACGGCCACCCACCGACGTCCGCGTGGGGCCCGCTCGGCGGGCCACTGCCCGGGAGCAGGACCGTCGAACACGGCCGGCGAGCCGGTCCAGAGCTCGCCGGGCGGGACCGAGGTGAGCACCGCGGAGCCCGGCGCGATCTCGGCGCCCTGCCCGATGCGGACGCCCGGGCCGAGCGTGGAGCGCGTGCCGACCGTGGCCCGCTTGTCGATGCGGATGCGCCCGACCTTGAGGATGTCCCCGTCCAACCAGTGCCCGCGCAGGTCGACCTCGGGCTCGATCGAGCAGCCGTTGCCCAGCCGCAGCATCCCGGTGACCGGCGGTGGGGTGTGCAGGTCGACGTCGTTGCCGACCGTCGCCCCGAGCGCGCGGGCGTACGCGGCGGTCCACGGCGCGCACGACAGGTTCTCGGACCCGGCCGCGGCCGCCCAGGACTCGGTGAACCAGATCCTCAGGTGCACGGAGCCGCCGCGGGCGAACCAGCCGGGGCGCAGGTCGCGCAGCAGCCACCGCGCCATGAGCACCGTGGTCCCCATCCGGCCGAAGGGACTGATGAGCACGAGCCAACCGAGCGCGACCCACCACCAGACGCCCGGGACGACGGGGACCCAGGCCACCTCCGTCGTCGCGCGCAGGACGGCGTCGGCGGCCAGCAGCCAGGTGAGCCAGCGGAGCCCGACCAGCAGGGCGAGCGGCAAGGCGAGCATCGTCTGGATCACCTGTGCCCGCAGAGGCGTCGGGCGGACGATCCGCTGCGCCGCGACGCCCACCGGCTCGAACTCGTCGAGCGTGCGCGCGAGGTCCCCGATCCGCGGGTACTCGTAGACGTCGGCGACCGTGACGGTCGGGAAGCGCTCGCGCAGGGCGGAGACGAGCTGCGCGGCGACCAGGCTCCCGCCGCCCGCGTCGAAGAAGTCGTCCTTGGGGCCCGCGACGGCGACGCCGAGTGTCGCGGTCCACCGCTGCGCGACCCATTGCGCCGTCTCGGAGAGTCCGGCAGCAGGCGGAGTGTCGTCGTCGGCCCGCGCCAACGGCCACGGGAGCGCATCGCGGTCGACCTTGCCCGAGCCGCGGGTCGGGAACTCCTCGACCGGCGCGAGCAGCGGTACCAGGGCGGCCGGCAGGACGCCGCGCAGCACCTCCCGGCTCGCCGTAAGGTCGAGCTCCACGCCCGCCTCGGGCAGGAGGTAGCCGACGAGCACCGCGGTCCCGGCCGGGGTGCGGCGGACCGCCGCGGCGGCGTTGGCCACGCCGGGCAGGCCGAGCAGGGCAGCGTCGACCTCGCCGAGCTCGATGCGCCGGCCACCGACCTTGACCTGGTCGTCGGCGCGACCCTGGAACAGCAGCCCCTCGGCCTCGAACCGGACGAGGTCGCCGCTGCGGTAGGCCCGCTCCCAGCCGAGGGTCTCGACACCCGCGTACTTCTCGGCGTCCTTGACCGGGTCGAGGTACCGCGCCAGCCCGACGCCGCCGATGATCAGCTCGCCGACCTCGCCCTCGGCCACGTGCAGCCCGTCGGGTCCGACGACAGCGAGGTCCCACCCGTCGAGCGCGTGCCCGATCCGGATCGGCCCCTCGCCCGTCAGCAGCGCGCCGCACGCGACGACGGTCGCCTCGGTCGGGCCGTACGTGTTCCAGACCTCGCGACCGTCCCCGACCAGCCGCGCGGCCAGCTCGGGCGGGCACGCCTCGCCACCGAAGATGAGCAGCCGCACACCCGCGAGCACCTCGGGGCGCCAGAGCCCCGCGAGCGTCGGGACGGTCGAGATGACCGTGATCCGCTGCGCGACCAGCCACGGGCCGAGGTCCATGCCCGTCCGCACCAGGGCGCGCGGTGCCGGGACGAGGCACGCGCCGTGCGCCCAGGCGAGCCACATCTCCTCGCAGCTCGCGTCGAACGCGACCGACAGGCCGGCGAGCACCCGGTCGCCCGGTCCGAGCGGAGCGTCCTGCAGGAACAGGCGCGCCTCGGCGTCGACGAACGCGGCAGCCGACCGGTGCGTGACCGCGACGCCCTTCGGCGCGCCGGTCGAGCCGGACGTGAAGATGATCCAGGCGTCGTCGGTCAGCTCCGGCGCACGAGGCGGTGCCGACCTCTTGGTGAGGATCGCCAGGTCGCCCTCGGTGAGGACCCGCGCGACGCCCGCCTCGCGGAAGACCGTGCGGGCACGCTCGTCAGGGTCGTCGACGTCCACGGGGACGTACGCGGCACCGGCTGCGAGGACACCGAGGATCGCCGTGTAGAGCTCCGCCGAGCCGGACGGGATGCGCACACCGACGCGGTCGCCCGGACCGATCCCGGCGGCGGCTAGCCCACCTGCGGCCCGTTGCACGGACTCCCACAGCCGGCGGTACGACAGGCTGACGCTGCCGTCGTCGAGCGCGGGGCTCTCGGGGTGGGCGTCGACCGTGGCTCGCAGGACGTCGAGGAGGGTGCGAGGGTCGGCGGCGAACCCGGACCGGAGGAATCCCGCGGTCGTCATCGCCACCTCGTGTTCTTCGCGCGTGTGTGTCTCCTGATCATGGCCCCAGGACCGGCGAACGGTGATCCTGCCATCCCCGCGTACCAGGAGAGGCATCGTTCACGTGGTCGCCGCCTCCCGTTCACGCGTGCCATGGACGCGGACGCCGCGACCGCGCCGATCTGGGAAGATGTGGCCCCATGAGCTCTGAGTCCCCCCTGCGCATCACGGCCCCGCGACACGTTCCGGACAAGGTCTCCCTCGACGGCGTCGAGGACCGCTGGGATGCGGCGTGGACCGAGCAGGGTCTGCACACGTTCGACCGCACTGCCACGCGCGAGAAGGTGTACTCGATCGACACCCCTCCGCCCACCGTCTCGGGCTCGCTGCACGTCGGCCACGTGTTCTCCTACACGCACACCGACGTCGTGGCGCGATTCCAGCGGATGCGCGGCCGCGAGGTGTTCTACCCGATGGGCTGGGACGACAACGGCCTGCCCACCGAGCGCCGGGTGCAGAACTTCTACGGCGTCCGGTGCGACACGTCCCTCCAGTACGACGCGACGTTCGAGCCGCCGTTCGCGGGCGACGTCCCCAAGGGCGCCCAGCAGGTGCCCGTGAGCCGCCGGAACTTCATCGATCTCTGCGAGAAGCTGACGATCGAGGACGAGCGCCAGTTCGAGGTCGTCTGGCGTCGGCTCGGCCTGTCGGTCGACTGGGACATGACCTACCAGACCGTGTCCGCGGAGTCCCGGGCGGTCGCGCAGCAGGCCTTCCTGCGCAACCTCGCGCGCGACGAGGCCTACCAGGCCGAGGCACCCGGCCTGTGGGACGTGACGTTCCAGACGGCGGTGGCGCAGGCCGAGCTCGAGGCTCGCGACTACCCGGGTGCGTTCCACCGGGTCGCCTTCCACGGTGCGGACGGCCCCGTCTTCATCGAGACCACGCGTCCGGAGCTGCTGCCCGCCTGCGTCGCCCTGATCGCGCACCCCAACGACGAGCGCTACCAGCACCTGTTCGGCACCACGGTGCGCTCCCCCCTGTTCGGCGTCGAGCTGCCCGTGCTGGCCCACCCCGGCGCCGAGCCCGACAAGGGCGCGGGCATCGCGATGTGCTGCACGTTCGGCGACCTGACCGACGTGCAGTGGTGGCGCGAGCTCCAGCTGCCCACGCGCTCGGTCATGGGCCGCGACGGCAGGCTGCTCCGCGAGACGCCGGACTGGATCGTCGCTCCCGAGGGCCGGGTCACCTACGAGGAGATCGCCGGCAAGACGACGTTCTCCGCGCGTGAGGCCGTCGTCTCGGGCCTGCGCTCCTCGGGCGACCTCGATGGCGAGCCCGTGCCCACCCAGCGCAAGGCGAACTTCTACGAGAAGGGCGACAAGCCCCTCGAGATCGTGACCAGCCGGCAGTGGTACATCCGCAACGGCGGTCGCGACGAGTCGCTGCGCGAGGCTCTGCTCGCCCGCGGCGCCGAGCTCGGGTTCAGCCCCGACTTCATGCGCGTGCGGTACGAGAACTGGGTCGGCGGCCTGAACGGCGACTGGCTCGTCTCGCGGCAGCGGTTCTTCGGCGTGCCGTTCCCGGTCTGGTACGCGCTCGACTCCGACGGTGAGCCCGACTACGACGCCCCGCTGGTGCCGACCGAGGACCAGCTGCCGATCGACCCGTCCTCCGACGTTCCCGCCGGCTACACAGCCGAGCAGCGTGGCGTCCCGGGCGGCTTCATGGGCGACCCCGACATCATGGACACGTGGGCCACCAGCTCGCTGACCCCGCAGATCGTGGGCGGCTGGCGCACGGACCCCGACCTGTTCGCGCGCGTCTTCCCCATGGACCTTCGCCCGCAGGGCCAGGACATCATCCGCACCTGGCTCTTCTCGACCGTGGTGCGCAGCCACCTCGAGCACGGCTCGCTGCCGTGGTCCTCGGCCGCGATCAGCGGCTGGATCCTCGACCCCGACCGCAAGAAGATGTCGAAGTCCGTCGGGAACGTGGTCACGCCGCTCGGCCTGCTCGAGGAGCACGGCTCCGACGCGGTCCGCTACTGGGCCGCGTCCGCACGCCTGGGCACGGACGCCGCGTTCGAGATCGGGCAGATGAAGATCGGCCGCCGTCTGGCGATCAAGATCCTCAACGCCTCGAAGTTCGCGCTCTCCTTCGGCGGCGAGGACGCCCCGCTGTCGCTCGACCCGGCAGACGTGACCGCCGAGATCGACCGCGCGATGCTCGCCGGCCTCGCCGACGTCGTCGAGAAGGCCACCGCCGCCCTCGTCGCCTACGACCACACGCGGGCGCTCGAGCTCTCGGAGACGTTCTTCTGGACGTTCTGCGACGACTACCTCGAGCTGGTGAAGGACCGCGCGTACTCCGACGGGGCCGACGCCCGGTCCGCCCGGACGGCGCTCGCGCTCGCGCTCGACGTGCTGCTCCGTCTGTTCGCGCCGGTGCTGCCGTTCGCGACGGAGGAGGTCTGGTCGTGGTGGCGCGAGGGCTCGGTGCACCGCGCCGCGTGGCCGGACGCCGCTCCCCTGCGAGCCGCCGCCGGCTCGGCCGACGCGAACGTCGTGGGGGCCGCCGGGTCCGCGCTCGCCGCGCTGCGCAAGGTGAAGTCCGAGGCCAAGGTGTCGATGCGCACCGAGATCGCCGCGGTCACGCTCGCCGTGCCGGCCGGCCTGCGCGCCGGGGTCGAGATCGCTCTCGACGACGTGCGCTCCGCCGGACGGGTCACGGGCACGCTGGACCTGGTCGAGGGCGACACGGACGCCGTCGTCGCCTCGAACGCCGACCTGGTCCCCCCGACGCCGGCCCTCTGAGAACCGCAGCGTCCGCACCCGTGGGGTCCCACGGGTGCGGACCTCGGCGGGTGCTAGACGACCGTGCGCAGACGCGCCTGGTCTGCTGACTGGGTGGGGACCGCTTCGCTCGGGGTCGAACCGTCCGACCAGCGCAGGACCGCGCCGATGCCGTCGACCAGGTCCACGGAGCCGTTCTCCGCGAACGTGAGGCCCGCGTCCTGACCGATCGCCGCCCGGACGAGAGCGACGTCCGCAGGGAGCTGGCGCGCTCCGTCGCTCACGCCGATCGCCGCGAGGTCGGCCGACGACGACGCCAGCTGCAGCGGCTCGTCACCGACCCAGAGCTGCCGCTCGGAGAGCCCCTGCGCGAGTGCGTCGACGTGCAGCACCAGCTCGGACACCTGCCCGCGTCGCAGCACCTCGATGACGTCGTCCAGGGTCGTCACAGCTCCCTCTCCGCGCCCCTGAGCCTCCCGGAAGCGATCCAGGACCGCGTCACGGCGTCGGGTCCGGAAGCTCTTCAGAACACCCGCGACCCGCACATCGAAGGCGTCCTGGTTGACACCGTCCCCGCGCGCTCCGCCGGGCACCTCCACGAGCACCTCGCCCACGTGCTGCGCGACCGCGTCGCGGACGAGCCCGACGGCACGGCCGTCCCCGGTCAGCACCACGACGTCCGGGCTGCGCTCGGCCACCCGCTTGTCGAGCACGACGGCGACCGCCTCGGCGTTGCGCTGCCACGAGTCCTCCGCCCGCGTCTGGCTGCGCCGGTCGAGCCCACCCTCGCGGGTCTTGTGCACGTCGTCATGCCCACCCTCGACCGTCTCGACCTCCGGGCCACCCGAGGTCCGCACGCTCCCGCCCGACGCCCAGGTGAGGTCCGCTCCGTTGCGGTCCACCTCGACGAGCAGGTACGTGACGGTCTGGTCGGCTGCGCGCACCGCCGGCAGGAGCGCCGGGACGGGACCGTAGACGGCGTGCGCCTGCGCGGGCGGCTCAGCAAGGACCCGGTCGACGACGACCGAGTGCGCGTCCGAGACGATGACTCGACCGTGCGGGCCGCGCACGCCGGTCGGGGTGGCGACGAGCTCACCGATCTCGTCGAGCACGCCGGCGGGCGCACCGTCGCGCTCGAGCTGGCGTCGGACGGCCTTCCACCGATCGGCCGCCTCCGCCTCCCCTGCCGCGTCAGCACGGGTCACGTCCAGGTAGACGGTCGTGAACGGCGACGGGCGTCCGAGCAGGGGCTTGAGCCAGTGCAGGTCCATGGGCAGATCCTCCGGGATCGACGCTCCCCAGCGAACGCGGGATCCCCCCGTGCGTTCCGCCGGAGCTGACGCTGCCTACTTTCCGCCACCTGCGGACCCGGCGCTACCCAGGCGAACGATTCATCTCAGGATCGCGTCGCGTGGTCCTGCGCGATCTCCTCGTGGTGCCGGATGACCTCTTCGACGATGAACGCCAGGAACTTCTCCGCGAAGACCGGGTCGAGGTCCGCCTCGTGCGCGAGCTGCCGCAGACGGGCGACCTGCTGGACCTCGCGGCCCGGGTCCGACGGCGGCATCCCGCTGGTGGCCTTGAGCATTCCGACCTGCTGGGTCGCCTTGAAGCGCTCGGCCAGCATGTAGATGAGCGCGGCGTCGATGTTGTCGATGCTGCCGCGCAGCCGCGCAAGCTCGGCCGGGATCGGGGTGGGGAGGTCGCTCACGAACGCGATCCTAGGCGGTGGTCCACCCTGGACCGTCGACGGTCAGGCGCTCTTCTCACGCGGCGTGCGCTTCTCGCGCGGGCTCTCACGCGGGATGAGCGTCGGGTTCACGTTCTCCAGGACCACAGCGCGCGTGATGACCACGCGGGCGACGTCGTCGCGGCTGGGGACCTCGAACATGACCTGCTGCAGGACCTCTTCCATGATCGCGCGCAGGCCACGCGCGCCCGTGCCGCGCAGCAGCGCCTGGTCGGCGATCGAGGCCACGGCCTCGTCGTCGAACTCGAGCTCGACACCGTCGATCTGGAACATGCGCTGGTACTGCTTCACGAGCGCGTTCTTCGGCTCGGTGAGGATGCGGACCAGGGCGTCCTGGTCGAGCCGGGCGACCGCGGCGACCACGGGCAGGCGGCCGATGAACTCCGGGATCAGGCCGTACTTCTGCAGGTCCTCGGGGCGGACCTCGGAGAACAGGTCGCCCTCGTCGACCTGGTCCAGCAGCGGGGCACCGAAGCCGACGACGCGCTTGCGGGCGCGTGCCGCGATGATGTCGTCGAGACCCGAGAACGCACCCGCGACGATGAACAGCACGTTCGTTGTGTCGATCTGGATGAACTCCTGGTGCGGGTGCTTGCGGCCACCCTGGGGCGGGACCGAGGCGGTGGTGCCCTCGATGATCTTCAGCAGCGCCTGCTGGACGCCCTCGCCGGAGACGTCACGCGTGATCGACGGGTTCTCGCTCTTGCGGGCGATCTTGTCGATCTCGTCGATGTAGATGATGCCCGACTCGGCCTTCTTGACGTCGTAGTCAGCGGCCTGGATGAGCTTGAGCAGGATGTTCTCGACGTCCTCGCCGACGTAGCCGGCCTCGGTCAGTGCCGTGGCGTCCGCGATGGCGAACGGGACGTTGAGCATGCGGGCCAGGGTCTGCGCGAGGTACGTCTTGCCGGTGCCGGTGGGGCCCACGAGCAAGATGTTCGACTTCGCGATCTCGATCTGGTCGTCGGTCGACGTGCGACCGGCCTCGCCCGCCTGGACGCGCTTGTAGTGGTTGTAGACCGCCACCGACAGCGCTCGCTTGGCCGACTCCTGGCCGATGATGTACTGCTCGAGGAACTCGAAGATCTCCTTCGGCTTGGGCAGCTCGACCAGGCCGACCTCGGTGGCCTCCGCGAGCTCTTCCTCGATGATCTCGTTGCACAGCTCGATGCACTCGTCGCAGATGTAGACGCCAGGGCCGGCGATCAGCTTCTTGACCTGCTTCTGGGACTTCCCGCAGAACGAACACTTCAGGAGATCGGCCCCGTCTCCGATACGAGCCACGTCGATCCCCTTCCTCGTCTCGCCTCCGCCCGACGGGCGGTGCGTCAGCGCACCAACGACCGGTGCAGCCAATCAGTGCAGTCCAGCGTGCAGTCGAGCAGTGCAGTTCATCAGAGCGGTCGAGCAGCGCGGCGCGATCCAGAAGGGAGCGCGTCCTCCCCCATTGCACACCACACCGGCCGCGATGTCAGCCGAACACACGGGACGTGGTGCGCCGGGGTTGGAAAACTCCCCGGATGGTCCACGGACCGGGCAGCTCGACAGCCGCCCGGTCCTGGACACTCGTTCTACTGACTACTACTTCGGCTGAACCGTCGTCGCGATGACACCTTTTCGGCTCTCAAGAACCTGGTCGACGATCCCGTACTCCTGCGCCTGCTGCGCCGTGAGGATCTTGTCGCGCTCGATGTCCTTGCGAACCAGGTCGATGTCGCGGCCCGTGTGGTGCGCGATCGTCAGCTCGAGCCACTCGCGCATGCGGATGAGCTCGTTGGCGTGGATCTCGATGTCGGAGGCCTGCGCGTAGCCGCCGCCCTCCATCGCGGGCTGGTGGATGAGCACGCGCGCGTTGGGCAGAGCCAGGCGCTTGCCCGGCGAGCCCGCCGCGAGCAGCACGGCCGCGGCCGAGGCGGCCTGCCCGAGGCAGACCGTCGTGATGTGCGGCTTGATGTACTGCATCGTGTCGTAGATCGCCGTCAGGGCCGTGAACGATCCGCCCGGCGAGTTGATGTACAGCGTGATGTCGCGGTCCGGGTCGGTGCTCTCGAGCACCAGGAGCTGCGCCATGACGTCGTCGGCCGAGGCGTCGTCCACCTGCACGCCGAGGAAGATGATGCGGTCCTCGAACAGCTTGGTGTACGGGTCCTGGCGCTTGAAGCCGTAGGCGGTGCGCTCCTCGAACTGCGGCAGCACGTAGCGGGCCGCGGGCGAGGACGGCGCCAGGCCACCAGGCCCGGCGAGCATCCCCGCGCGGGACATGAACTGGGACTCCATGCTCACGAGATTCTCCTCAAGATGGTGAAGGCTGCACCAGGCGCGTGGCGCCCGGACGACTCGCTCAGTTGGTGCCGCCGCCGCCGGCGACGGAGTCGGCGCGCTCGACGACGTGGTCGATGAACCCGTACTCCAGGGCCTCGCTGGCCGTGAACCAGCGGTCACGGTCGGCGTCGCTGTTGATCTGCTCGACGTCCTTGCCCGTCTGCGCGGCCGTGAGCTCGGCGAGGACGTTCTTCATGTGCAGGATCAGCTGGGCGTTGATCCGCACGTCCGTGGCCGTGCCGCCGATGCCGCCCGAGGGCTGGTGCATCATCACGCGGGCGTGCGGGGTCGCGTACCGCTTGCCCTTGGCTCCCGACGACAGCAGGAACTGGCCCATGGACGCCGCCATGCCCATCGCGATCGTCGCGACGTCGGGCTGGATGAACTGCATCGTGTCGTAGATCGCCATGCCCGCGGTGATCGAGCCACCGGGAGAGTTGATGTACAGCCAGATGTCCTTGTCGGGGTCCTCCGCAGCCAGAAGCAGCATCTGGGCGCAGATCGCGTTCGCGTTGTCGTCGCGAACCTCCGAGCCCAGCCAGATGATGCGCTCACGCAGGAGGCGGTTGTAGATGGAGTCATTGAGGCCGAATGCCGGGGACTCGGCCCTGGCCAGCGTCGGCACGTGCTCGTTCACGAAGGCTCCCTCGTCTGACGGGTGACATCTGTCCTGCACCGCCGATGGGGCGCCCGGATCGACCGGTCCCACCTGTGCGATGCAGTGACCCTAACGCGCACCAACACCCCTCTACGTCCCCGCCGCGAGTGTTTTCGCTGACGGCAGAGCCTGGCGCCTGGATCGTGCCCGGATGCGCGAGGACCCCGCACCGAGCATCCGGTGCGGGGTCCTCGGACGGGCCTGTTCCAGGCCTGTCAGGCCTTGGCGTCCTCGGTGAACGCCGAGATGTCGGCCGCCGCGCTCGTGTTCGGCTGTGCCTCGCCTTCAGCGTCCGCCTCGGACTCGACGTCAGCCAGGACGGCCGCCTGCTGGGCGAGCTCCTCGGCCGCGTCGTCCTCGTCGGTACCGATGAAGTCGCTCAGGTCCACCGCGTTGCCCGCGGCGTCCTTGACCTCGACGCGGCGCAGCGCGACCGCGAGGGCCTTGGAGCGCGCGACCTCGGCGACCATGGTGCCGATCTGGCCCTGCTGGTCGATCGTCTGGATGAAGGTGTTCGGGTCCATGCCGTACTGGCGCGAGGCGCTGACGAGGTAGTCGAGCAGCTCGGGCTGGCTGACCTTGATCTCCAGCTGCTCCGCCAGGGTGTCCAGGAGGATCTGGTTGCGCAGCGCGGTCGTGGCCTGCTCGCCCACCTCGGCACGGTGCTCGTCGTCCTCGAGACGACCCTCGCCCTCGAGGTGACGGTGCACCTCGGCCTCGACGACGCCCTGCGGGATCGGGATCTCCGTGCCGGCGAGCAGCTGCTCGAGCAGCAGGTCGCGGGCCTGGACGGCCTGGTTCGAGATCTTCGTCTTCGACGCCTGCTCGCGCAGGTCCGCCGTCAGCTCCTCGAGCGTGTCGAACTCGCTCGCCAGCTGGGCGAAGTCGTCGTCGGCCTCGGGCAGCTGACGCTCCTTGACGGTGGTCGCCGTGACGGTCACCTGGGCGGTCTCGCCCGCGTGGTCGCCGCCCGCGAGGGCCGTCTCGAACGTCGTGGTCTCGCCGGCCGACAGGCCCGTGAGCGCCTCGTCGAGGCCCTCGAGCATGTTGCCCGAGCCGATCTCGTAGCTGACGCCGCTGACCTGGTCGACCTCCTCGTCACCGATCTTGGCGACGAGGTCCAGGACGACGAAGTCCTTCTCGGCGGCCGGGCGGTCGACGCCCACGAGGGTGCCGAAGCGCTCGCGCAGAGCGTCGAGGCGAGCGGCCAGGTCCTCCTCGGAGACCTCGACGTCGTCGACCGTCACCGCGATGCCGTCGAACGCGGGGACCGTGATCTCGGGGCGGATCTCGACCTCGGCGGTGAAGTGCAGCTCGCCCTCCTCGCCGGCGGGCGCGGCGGTCAGGCCGGGAACCTTGGTGACCTCGACCTCGGGCTGACCGAGCGGGCGCAGCTTGTTCTCGCGGACGGCCTCGGCGTAGAAGCCGGAAAGACCCTCGTTGATCGCGTGCTCCAGGACGGCCGGGCGGCCGACGCGCTGGTCGATGATCCGGGGCGGGACCTTGCCCTTGCGGAAGCCGGGGACGACGACGTCCTGCGCGATGTGCTCGTAGGCGTGCGCGATGCTCGGCTTGAGCTCGTCGTACGTCACCTCGACGGTCAACTTGACCTTGGTGGGGTCCAGGGTCTCGACGGCGCTCTTCACTTCGATGGTCTCCAACTGATCGGGTCCGGCGCCGGTGACTCCGGCGATCTCCGTGGTTCTCCGTTGATGCAGGCCGCGCGCAGGCCCGATCGACGGGCGCGCAATAGCGACCCTCGATCCTACGTCACGGCACGCGGTGGCCCAAAGCCAGCTCCTCGACCACGGCGGTTGCCCGCGCGACGCCGTCGTGACGTGCGTACTCGTCGGCGAGCTCGGCGGCCCGGCTGCGGTACGCAGGGTCGTCGAGGACCGTGAGGACACCCGCACGGACCGCGCCCGCGGTCGTCGCGTCGGTCGCACGGTGCGTCTTGAGGACCACGCCGACGCCGGACCACACGACGCGCGCGCCGACCTCGGCCTTGTCCTCGGTCCGCCCGGCGACGACCACGGGGACGCCCGCGGCGAGCGCCTGCTGGACACCACCGAACCCGCCGTTGGTGACCAGGACGTCGACCAGCGGCAGCAGCCGGTCGAAGGGCACGAACGGCTCCGCACGCATGTTGTCGGGCATCGCAGCGGCCGGCGCGGCGGTCGCGACGACGAGGACGTCCTCGAACTGCAGTCCTTCCGCCGCCGGCCACACGAGCGTCTCGGGGTCCGTCGCCACCGTCCCCTGCGTGACCAGCACGACCGGGCGGGCGAGCCGACGCGCGGTGACGACGTCGCCCCACCACTCCGGCGGGTCGAAGTCGTCGATCCCCGCCGGCAGGAACGGACCGACCAGCTCGACGTTCTGCGGCAGGTCGCTGCGCGGGTACTCGAACGAGGGCACCGACGTGTGCAGGACCTTCGTCGCGGAGGTCTGGGCCCAGTCCAGGAAGAACCCGGCCGGGACCTCGAGCCCGGCGTCCCGCACGACGCGCTGCGCCGCGTGCTGCGCCCTGCGGAAGAGCACCCGCCGCGTCAGGGCCGCGAGCGCCGCGTAGCGGATCCGCTGCGAGCGCGTCGTCGGCGGCTGCAGCCCCAGGCCGAACGGGGCGGTGTCGCGGCTCGAGAGCGACAGCGGCGTGACCGAGAACACCAGGGACGGGATGTCGTGAACGCGCGCGGCGATCCCACCGGCGATGAACGCGTTGTCCATGACGATGACGTCCGGGCGCTCGGCCGTGATGACGTCCTCGAGGTCCGTCAGGTACCCGGGCACCGGCGCGACGAACAGGTTCAGGACGTCCCACTGCAGTCGCCTGATGCCCGGCTTCGGAGCGCCGTTCTCCGCCGCCCACACGCCGGTGAGGTCCATGTCGCGACCGTCGACCATCGGCGACGCCTTGGCACCGACCTCCGAGATCGACGCCCTGAACGCCCGGCCCGTGTACACGACGACTTCGTGCCCAGCCTCGACGAGTGCGCGTGCCAGAGGGAGCGCCGGCCGCACATGGCCCGCGACGGGGGTAAGGGCGATCAGGATCCTGCTCACGTTCGGGTTCTCCCGGGTGTCGGAAACGTACCCACGTGAGGGGAGTCTGGCGCAGCTGGTGATACCCGGACCATCGAGTTTCCGTACCGGATCGCGCCACGCCCGCCCGCCTCACCCCCGGCGATAGGTCGTCCGGGCGTTGAGGAACGTGGTCTACGCAGCACTCGCGAGCTTCGCGACGTTCTTCCAGAACCTCACGTCATGACAGACGTCCGACCACGTGGCCGGCACACACCCGCGGGTGACGCACCCGACGAGACCGACGAGGTCCGAGCCTCTCTGTCGGGATGGCGGGATTCGAACCCACGACCTTCCGCTCCCAAAGCGGACGCGCTACCAACCTGCGCCACATCCCGGCGCACCCGATCGGGCCCGGGGGCCGACGGGTGCACGTTGCGCCCTCACACACCCGGTACCCTAGGTGCCGCGGTCCGGACTGCTCACACAGAGCCCGGACCAGTGCGGACGTAGCTCAATGGTAGAGCCCCAGTCTTCCAAACTGGCTACGCGGGTTCGATTCCCGTCGTCCGCTCACTCACTCGCTGTTCCCTACCCCGGCTCGTCGACGCCTCCGAGTCAGACCCGGCTCGAGGAGAAGATCGGGCGCGCCGGCCCCGCGACGGCCCGCTCTACGGTGGTGCCGTGGGTACCGCACTGATCACCGGGGCAGCCGCCGGGCTGGGGGCCGAGTTCGCCTGGCAGCTGGCCGCCGCGCGCCACGACCTGGTCCTCGTCGACCGGGACTCCGAGCGGCTCGGGCGGCTGGCCGGCCAGCTGAACGCCGCTGCGGGCGTCGACGTCGAGGTCCTCGTCGCGGACCTGTCGGTCCGCAGCGACGTGGAGCGCGTCGCCGAACGACTCCGGTCGACGGAACGCCCGGTCGGGCTGCTGGTCAACAACGCCGGAGCCGCTCCCGGGCAGCGGTTCGTGGGCGGCGACCTCGAGCGCGACGAGGCCGTCTTCGACGTCATGGTCCGCGCGGTCCTGGTGCTGTCGCACGCCGCCGTCGGGCAGATGACCGCGCGCGGGCGCGGCGCCGTCCTCAACGTCGCGTCGGTCGCCGCGCTCATCACACTCGGCACCTACTCCGCGCACAAGGCGTGGGTCCGGACGTTCACCGAGGGCCTGGCGGTCGAGCTGCGGGGCACCGGGGTCACGGCGACCGTCGTGTGCCCCGGGTTCGTCCACACCGAGTTCCACAACCGCGCCGGCATCGACATGACGTGGCTCCCGGAGATCGCCTGGCTGCACGCCGACAAGGTCGTCGCCGCCGCCCTTGCCGACGTGCGCCGCGGTGCGGTCATCTCTACGCCGAGCCTGAGGTACCGGATGGGGTCCGGAGCGGCCCGGGCGATGCCCCGCTCGGTCGTGCGGGCGATCGGGGCGCCTCGGTCACGAGCGCGATCTCGCGGCCTCCCGGGGTGACCACCGCCGCTCCGTCGAGTCCCCCGTGCAGGTCAGCGCGAAATGCTCCGGGTCGTCGAGAGCTGGCTGCGCGGGTTCGAATCCCGTCATCCGATCCCACACCCAGGCCGGCGATGGCGATCGTTCGGCATGCGTGGTGCGAGGCGAACAGCAGCCATCTGCGCCCGCCCCCGTCAGCGTAGGTCGGCGGGCACGAGCTCGAGCGCGGGCGTCGTCGCGCACGAGCGCTGCGATGCCGTCGGCTGAACCGACACCCTCGACGAAGTCCAGGTAGCGCATCTCCCCTAGGCCGCCGTGGGCGCCGCGCAGCAGGCGGCCGAGGCCCTCATGGTCGACGCGCCACAGCTCGAGGAGAGCGCGCGCCTCGACGGCGCCACGACGTGGATGGTGTTCCGGCACGTCGTGTTCCCGACGATGGCGCCGATGAGCGCGACGGTGGCGATCTTCGCGTTCCTCGCGTCGTGGAACGACTTCATGATGCCGTCGCTCATCACGGCGAACTCCACGCTGCAGACCCTCCCGGTGCTGCAGAACACCTTCCAGACCCAGTTCAGCAGCAACTACAACGTCGCGTACGCGTCCTACCTGATGGCGATGGCTCCCGCGATCATCGTCTACCTGTTCACGCAGCGCTGGGTGATGGCCGGCGTGACGCAGGGCGCGATCAAGTAGCGAGAGCGACGTACCCGCCTTCCCCCACTGCACCGCGTCGGACCGCCGTGGTGCAGTGGGGGATTCGTCACTTCCCGGCATCGACCGTCCTAGGGTCTTTGGCCCCTAGCGGGTCGCCCTGCCCGGCGAGACGCTGCATCTGGGAGGAGCCACGGGTGGACCCCGCGCCACTGCTCGCCAGCAGTCTCGCGCTCGTCCTCCGGGCCACGATCGGCCCGCTGCTGCGCCGACGCCACGGCGGAACCGATCCAGGCACGCTCCGTTCACCGCTGTGCCAGGGCTCTCGTACACGACGAGCCCAGGTAAACCGAGAGAGGGAGTGGCAGATGTTGCGCAGGATGCTTTTCGGACTCGTCACGCTGCTCGTCGCCGCGACAGCGGGGCTCGCAGCTCAACCGGCCGCAGCGGCGACAGGTCGGCCACCGGCTCACGTGTCGATCATCTCGACGACACATCTCAGCGGCGACGGGCGCTCGATCACCGTGCGACTGCTCGTCCAGTGCCGCCCGGTCGACGGCATCCAGTGGGAAGGCTTCATCAACGCGACCCAGGTCGGGGTCTTCGCCTGGGGGGAGCTGCCACTCGTCTGCGACGGACGCCCGCACATCGAGAACCTCACGCTCGACGGCACGGGGACGTTCACACCGGGCACGGCCGAGGTGAGTGCCGTGATCATGGACGAGAACACGCTCGACCAGTACGCGAGCGACGCGCGTACGGTGAAGGTGGTCGCGAGGCCGGTCCACGGCATCGCCTGAGTCGAGAACCCTCGCAGCGGTCGCCTGGGGTCGCCGCTCGACCCGAAGGAGAAGACGTGGACCTCACCGTGGAAGACCAGCCGACCGCGTTCGTCGCGGTGCTGCGCGAGCGCGTCGCCATGGACGCCCTGGCCGCCTTCTACGACCGGGCCTACCGGGCGGTCGCCCAGGAGGTCGCGGCTGCAGGGCTCGCCATCGTGGGTCCGGCATTCGGCTGGTACCGCGACATGCCGACGGACTCCGTCGACCTGGCCGCCGGCTTCTTCGTGGGCGCGGACACGGCGGACGTCCTCGGGGACGGAGTCGAGGTCGTCGAGCTTCCGGGTGGCCGGGCGGTGGTCGGGGTCCACGTCGGCAGCTACGACAGCCTCGCCGGTGCGTGGGGTGAGGTCCAGATGTGGCTCTCGAAACACCCAGCCCAGATGCGGGGCGACTTCCTCGAGGTCTACGTCACGGATCCCTCGGAGACAGCCGAGCCGAGCCAGAACGAGACGCGCCTGGTGCTGCCGATCATCGACTGAGCTCCCCCGCCTCCCCACTGCACAGTGTCGGACCGGCGTGGCAGGGTGATTTCGTCACTTCCGACAGTCGACGAAGGAGCCGAAGCCGTGCCCACGACCCTGAACCCGTACCTCAACTTCCGCAGCAGCGCCCGGGCCGCCCTCGAGTTCTACGGCGGTGTGCTCGGCGCAGAGCCCACGATCAGCACGTTCGGCGAGTTCGGCATGAGCGTCGAACCCACCGAGACCGACCTGGTGATGCACGGCCAGATCACCAGCCCGAACGGGCTCGTGATCATGGCCGCAGACACGCCGAGCCACATGGAGGTGGCGGACACGAGCAACATCTCGGTCTCGCTCAGCGGTGACGACCTCACCGAGCTCACTGGCTACTGGGAGAAGCTGTCCGACGGCGGCACGATCACCGTCCCCCTCGAGCCCGCACCGTGGGGCGACACGTTCGGGATGCTCGTCGACAAGTTCGGCGTGAGCTGGCTCGTCAACGTGACCGGCGCACCTGCGGCCTGAGGACGCGACGCCGACCCGCTCCCAGGAACGACAACGGCCCCGGTCCGGCTCCGCGACTCTCGTCGCGTGCCGTTCCGGGGCCGCTCGTCTGTCAGCACCTTTGAGCCATCGCCCACCGCGCCCGCTTGTCCTTGTTGCGCACGGCTTGAACCGCCTCCAGCGCCATTGGAGGCTGTCGATGACCAGCCACCCGGTCAGTGTCCGTCTGCCACTCTCGTAGCGGCGCGTTCCACTTCGGGTCGGTCGTTCGCGGCGGGATGCTGACACCGCCGCGCAGACCGAAGATCGATCGGTGACGACCGTACTACACATTCGGGCAGGTGTCCAGAACACCTGTGCGAACGGGGTTGCCTGCGGCTCTGCGCGACGGCGAGCGTGCGGAAGTCCGCGGTCGTCTGTCCGCCTGGTGGGGACCCTTTGCGCTGGCCCGGGCCCTGGCGCTAACGTCAACGCGATTGCGGTCTCGTCGCCTGTCCGGGCGCTCGAGCCGCCCGCCGAAGGAGTCCATGGGGCTCTGCCGGCCTCGAGTGCTCGGTTACGGAGGAAGCGATGCGCGCGCACACTGCCGCCCCCGCCGCCCTCCTGCGCGTCTGCGCGCCCGCCTGTTGTCGCTGTCTGTAGAGCGCTGGCTCTTCCCGAGCGCGAGGATGCCCTGATCCGGGGCTCTCCTCACGCCCCAGCGCTCGCCCCCGGAGTCAGCGACGGCAGCCCTGTCGTTCACTTCCCGCGTTGAGACTCAGCTGCCACCTGCAGTGCACCACCCGGGACACCCGGTGCCCCGGCGAAGTTCGCCAGTCCCCCGCCCGCCGCGACTGCGGCGGCTCGACCGAAGAGGAACCATGGCACGCATCTACGACGACGCGACGGCGCTCATCGGCAACACCCCGCTGGTCCGCATCAACAAGATCACCGACGGTGCGCCGGCCACCGTCGTCGGAAAGCTCGAGTTCTACAACCCGGCGAACTCGGTCAAGGACCGCATCGGTGTCGCGATCATCGACGCCGCCGAGGCCTCGGGCGCCCTGAAGCCCGGTGGCACGATCGTCGAGGCCACCTCGGGCAACACGGGCATCGCGCTCGCGTTCGTCGGCGCGGCCCGCGGCTACGACGTCGTGCTCACCATGCCCGAGACGATGTCCAAGGAGCGCCGCGCCCTGCTGCGCGCGTTCGGCGCCGAGCTCATCCTGACGCCGGGCTCCGAGGGCATGAAGGGTGCGGTCAACCGCGCCGACGAGATCGTCGCCGAGCGCGAGGGCGCCATCCTTGCTCGTCAGTTCGCCAACGAGGCCAACCCCGAGATCCACCGCCGCACGACGGCCGAGGAGATCTGGGCCGACACCGACGGCAAGATCGACATCTTCGTCGCGGGCATCGGCACGGGCGGCACCATCACGGGCGTCGGTCAGGTGCTCAAGGAGCGCAACCCGAACATCAAGGTCGTCGGTGTCGAGCCGGCCGAGTCGCCCATCCTCAACGGTGGCGCACCCGGCCCGCACAAGATCCAGGGCATCGGCGCCAACTTCGTCCCCGAGATCCTCGACACCACGATCTACGACGAGATCATCGACGTCGACGCCGAGACGGCCGTCGCGGTCGCCCGCCGCGCCGCCGCCGAGGAGGGACTGCTCGTCGGCATCTCCTCGGGCGCCGCGCTGCACGCCGCGACCCTGCTGGCCAAGCGTCCCGAGAACGCGGGCAAGCTGATCGTCGCGATCATCCCGTCGTTCGGCGAGCGCTACCTGTCCACCGTGCTCTACGCGGACCTGCTCGACTGACCGTCCTGCACGCACCCGGTGCCCGCCGTCCGCGGCGGGCACCGGTGTCCCCCCTCCGATCCCCACAGGACGAAGCCCCCCGATGTCCGCACGACACTCCCTGTTCGCGACGCTCCAGGAAGACCTCGAAGCCGCCCGGCACCGCGATCCCGCGGCCCGCTCGCTCGCCGAGGTCGCCCTGGGCTACCCCGGCGTGCACGCGGTCTGGGTGTACCGGCTCGCCCACCGGATGTGGCAACGTCCGGGCCTGCAGCTCCCCGCCCGTCTCGTCTCACAGCTCGCCCGGGCGCTCACCGGCATCGAGATCCACCCCGGGGCCCGTCTCGGGCGTCGGCTCTTCATCGACCACGGCATGGGTGTCGTGATCGGCGAGACCGCCGAGGTGGGCGACGACGTGGTCCTGTTCCACGGCTCGACGCTGGGCGGCAAGTCCATGCGGCACGGCAAGCGTCACCCGACGATCGGCGACGGAGTCGTCGTCGGTGCCGGCGCCAAGATCCTCGGTCCGGTCTGGGTCGGCGCCGGGGCACAGGTGGGCGCGAACGCGGTGGTCATCCACGACGTTCCTGCTGGCGCGATCGCGGTCGGGGTTCCGGCCCAGATCCGGCTGCGGCCCACCGCCGCCCCTTTCGACGCCGAGATCGACGACCCGGCGATCTACATCTGAGGTCCGCCTCGAGACTCGGGAGATCCGCGCGGCAGGAGCCGCGCGGATCTTCTGTCTGTCCGACGGACTTGTTCTAGTTGTAATCAAACAACTAGGCTGTGATCATGCTCCTGCGGATCGACCCCACCTCCACCGAACCGCTGTTCGCCCAGCTGGCCGGACAGGTGCGGGCGGCCATCGCGCGCGGCGAGCTCGGTGTCGGCGAGCGCCTGCCGGGCGCGCGAGAGCTCGCTGCCTCGCTCGACATCAACCTGCACACGGTGCTGCGTGCCTACCAGGACCTGCGCGACGAAGGGCTGATCGAGCTGCGCCGCGGCCGCGGAGCCGTCGTGACCGCCGCGCCGCAGGACAACGCCGAGCTGCACGCCGCGATCGGCGAGCTCGTCCGGGTGTCGCGCTCGCTCGGCGTCGCCCCCCAGACCACCACCGCCCTCGTCAAGGAGGCCCTCCGTTGAGCACCGTCCCGCACCGCGCCATGACGACCGTCCTCACCCTGGCGCTCCCCGCCGCGTTCGTCGGCACGACGCTCGCGGCCGCGGCGGCGTGGTCGGACGAGCTGCCCGACCCGGTCGCCGTGCACTTCGGCACCGACGGGCCCGACGGGTTCTCGTCGCTCGCCGGCCTGCTCTGGCCCTCGACGCTCACGACCGCACTCGTCGCGCTCGGCTGCTGGGCGCTCGCGTTCTTCTGGGGTCGCGCCTCGATCGTCCGGCGGACCGCGTCGGGCACCGCGGTCGGTCTCGCGGCGTTCCTGGCCGCGCTGGTCATCGGCATCCTCGACCTGCAGCGTGGCCTCGCCGACGCTGCGCAAGCCGGCGACGTCGGCACGGTGACCGGGGTCGCGATCGGCGTCGGTGTCGTCGCGGCGGCGATCGGTGCATGGCTCATGCCGGGCGACCCGCGCCAGCCGACGAGCGAGTCCGTCCCCACGGATGCACCGCGTCTCGCGCTCGGCGCCGAGGAGACGGCCGCCTGGGTCGCGCACGCGCAGAGCCGGTCGATGCTGGTCGCCGGCGGCGCCGCGACCCTCTTCGTGCTGGCCGTCGCCGTCCTGGTCGAGATCTGGGCGCTCGCGCTCGTCGCCGTCGCGCTGGCCGTCCTGATGCTGGCCATGGCCAGGTTCTCGGTCGTCGTCGACCGCCGCGGGCTCACCGCGCGCTCCGCCCTCGGCTGGCCCCGCATCACGGTCCCGCTCGACGAGGTGACGCAGGCCGAGGTGGTCGACGTGTCACCGTTCCCCGAGTTCGGCGGCTGGGGCTACCGCGTCGGTCGCGGCGGCCGGGTCGGCATCGTCCTGCGTTCCGGCCCCGCGCTGCAGGTCGAGCGCACCGGCGGACGCGCGTTCGTCGTCACGGTCGACGACGCCGCCACGGGCGCCGCACTGCTCAACACCCTCGCGGCGCGCGGCCGCGTCGACCCGACAAGCGATACCCGCGGTAGCAGGTAGCCTGACGCAGGCGTCGACGGCGACGCCGGACCGAGAGGACTGACGATGCGGCTGGGCTATCACACGGGCTACTGGTCGGCGGGTCCCCCGCCCGGTGCGCAGGAGGCGGTCCTCGGCGCGGAGCAGCTCGGGTTCGACTCCGTCTGGACGGCGGAGGCGTACGGCTCCGACGCGTTCACCCCGCTCGCGTGGTGGGGTTCGCGGACGTCACGGATCCGGCTCGGCACGGCGATCGCCCAGATCTCGGCGCGCACGCCGACGGCTACCGCGATGGCCGCCCTGACCCTCGACCACCTCTCAGGCGGCCGGTTCGTCCTCGGACTGGGTGCCTCTGGACCGCAGGTCGTCGAGGGCTGGTACGGCCAGCCGTACCCCAGGCCGCTCGCCCGCACGCGCGAGTACGTCGCGATCGTGCGCCAGGTGCTCGCGCGTGAGGCGCCCGTGACGTTCGACGGCCAGTTCTACCGGCTCCCCCTGCCCGCGGACGAAGGCTCCGGCCTGGGCAAGGCGTTGCGCTCGACCGTGCACCCGCTGCGCGCCGACCTACCGATCCACCTGGCTGCCGAGGGTCCGCGCAACATCGCGATGACGGCCGAGATCGCCGACGGCTGGCTCCCCCTCTTCTACTCCCCGCGCATGGACGGCTCGTACCGTGACCTGCTCGACGAGGGGTTCGCCAAGCGCGGGCGACCGGCGGACGGCTTCGAGGTCGTCGCGACGGTCCCGGTCGTGCTCGGCGACGACATCGAGTCCGCTGCCGACTCGGTGCGGCCCTTCATCGCGCTCTACGCCGGCGGCATGGGCGCCAAGGGGGCCAACTTCCACCGCGACGTGCTGGACCGCCTGGGATACGCCGAGGCGTGCGACGAGATCCAGGCGCACTACCTGGCCGGGGACCGCGCCCGCGCGACGGCCGCGGTGCCCCTGGAGCTGGTCCGCGACATCGCGCTCGTCGGCACGGCGGACGACATCCGCGAGCAGCTGCCGGCGTGGCAGTCGACGGCGATCACGACGATGCTCGTCCAGGCCGACCCGCGCACGCTGCCCGCGATCGGCGCCGTCCTGTCGTCGACCCCCTGACCCGGATGGACGACGACTACGCCGAGGCCGTGCTCGACCTCGTCGCCCAGATCCCGCCGGGCCGTGCGATGACCTACGGGCTGATCGCGGAGATCGTCGGGGACCGTTTCGAGGCGGTCGAAGGGCGACGTCGCGGCGGGCCGCGCCAGGTGGGCAACGTGCTCGGCCGGACGGGGTCCGACGTGCCCTGGTGGCGGGTGGTCAACACGAGCGGTCGACCGCCCGAGCGGCACCTGCAGCGGGCTCTGGAGGAGCTGCGCGCCGAGCGCACTCCCCTGTCCGCCGACGGCACCCGGGTCGCCCTGCGACAGGCTGTCTGGTTCCCCGACGACTGAGCGTGTCGTGTGAGGTCTCGTCCAGCGCCCGACGTAGCCTGGCTGCGCGCCGACGGCCGCGACCCGGCCCGCGCGAGGTACAGCTGGGGGTTCCATGATCACGACCGAGCAGGGCACGACGCTCGAGCGTCCGGCCTCCCTCGGTACCCCGGCACCACCGCGGATGCCCCATCTCCGCGGACTCGACGGCATCCGCGCGCTGGCCGTGGCCGGCGTGGTGATCTACCACCTCGGCGCGCCGTGGATGCGTGGGGGGTTCCTGGGAGTCGACGTCTTCTTCGTCCTCTCCGGCTACCTCATCACGACGCTGATCCTCGACGAGGTCGAGCGCACCGGGCGGTTCTCCTTCAGGAGCTTCTACGTGCGCCGCGCCCGTCGCCTGCTGCCCGCGCTGGGTCTCCTGCTCCTCGTCGTGGCGGGCGTCGGGTTGGTCTTCCGCAGCGAGGCGGCCGAGCTGCGCGGGGACATCGTGGCCGCGCTCGGCTACGCCTCGAACTGGTGGCAGATCGCGGCCGACCGCTCGTACTTCGAGCTCGTCAGCCGTCCGCCGCTGCTGCAGCACCTGTGGTCGCTCGCGATCGAGGAGCAGTTCTACCTCGTGTTCCCGCTGGTCGCGCTGCTCGCGATCCGGTGGGGTCGCGCCAGGGTCGGCCAGCTCGCCGCGGTGCTCGCGATCGGCTCGACGGTCGCGATGGGCGCCATCGCGATCCGGACCTCGACGCCCGTCCCGAACGACCCGAGCCGCGTGTACTTCGGCACCGACACCCACTCGATGGGGCTGCTCGTCGGCGCCGCCATGGCGTCCGTGTGGATGCCGTGGCGGACCTGGCAGCGTGCCGGCTCCTGGGCCCAGGAACGCGGAATGTCCGTGCGTCGGTTCGAGGCGGGCGTCACGGACGTCCTCGGCGTGCTCGCCCTGCTCGCCGTCGTGTCGGCCTTCATCTGGGTCGACGAGTTCAGCGCGGCTCTCTACCGCGGCGGGTTCCTCGCGTTCTCGGTGGTCGCGGCGATCCTGATCGGTGCGGTCGCGGACCCGGCGGGCGTCCTCGGCCGCCAGCTCGGCCGCCAACCGCTGCGCTGGCTGGGCGAGCGGTCGTACGGCATCTACCTGTGGCACTGGCCTGTGTTCGTGCTCAGCCGTCCGGGCATCGACGTGGAGGCGTCGCCGTGGCTCGCGACCCCCGTGCGCATCGCTGCCGTCCTCGCCCTGGCCGAGGTCTCCTACCGGTGCGTCGAGCTGCCGATCCGGCGCGGGGCCCTGGGCAGGGCGATGGCCGGTGCGCGCCGTACCGGCGCGGTGCACCGACGGGCGACCCTCCAGGTCGGAGCCGTCGCCACCGGGCTCGTGGTCGTCGCGGTCAGCGTCGCCGTCGCGCTCGCGCAGGTGCCCACCGCGACGGCCGCCGGCAACACGTGGCAGCCCGGGACCACGCCCGCGGTCCGCCTGACTCCGTCACCCACGCTCGCTGCCCCCGAGCGACCGCACCCGATGGCGCACCTGCCCGCGACGACGCCGTCCCCGGCGCCCGCACCTGCCGCCGCCCCGCCGCCGCCGCCCGACCCGATCGGTGGGGCGTCGGCGTTCGGCGACTCCGTGATGCTCGGCGCGGCTGCCGACCTCAACGCGCGCGGCATCGGCGTCGACGCGGCCGAGTCCCGGCAGTTCGGCGTCATGGCGGACCTCGTGCTCGCGGCCGCCGCGGCCGGAACGCTCGGGCACACCGTGATCGTGCACGGCGGTACGAACGGCCCGATCGACGAGGCAGCGCTGCGACGTCTGCTCGACAGCACGCGCGACCGACGGATGTACCTGGTCAACGTGCACGTCCCGCGCACCTGGCAGAGCTTCAACGACGACCTGTTCGCGCGCGTCGCCCCTGAGTACCCGAACGTGCACGTCCTCGACTGGTCCACGTTGGCGACGGCGAACCGCCCGTGGCTCTACGACGACGACATCCACCTGCGTCCGGGCGGCGGACGCGAGGGCTACGCGGCCTGGATCCTGGCGTCGATCCAGCCGTCGTGAGGGCGGTTCTCAGTCCCGACGGATCAGCACGACCGCACGGTCGTCGTCGTCCCCGGCCCGGACGCCGGTCAGGACCTGCGAAGCGCGGCCGCCGCCCGGGGAGAGCACCCGGTCAGCGACGCCCATGAGACGGTCGATGCCCTGGTCGAGGTCGCCGGCGCCGCCCTCGATCACACCGTCCGTGTAGAGCATGAGGACGTCGCCGCGGTCGAGCCGCCCGGCCCGAGGCTCGCAGACGAAGTCCTGGACGACGCCCAGCGCGGGGCTGCCGATGCTGTCGACGACGTCGAGGCGGCCCGAGCCGGCGTGCCGCTGGACGGCGGGTGGATGACCCGCCGAGGAGACCCAGTAGTCCCCGCTGGCCAGGTCGACCGCGACGTGGATCGCGGTGGCGAACCCTTCCTCCCAGTCCTGGTCGAGCAGGTAGCCGTTCGCCGCCCGCAGGAACTCGTCGCGCGGCATCGCCCCCAGGAGCCCGCCGAACGCGCCCGACAGCTGCAGCGAGCGCACGCCGGCGTCGAGCCCCTTGCCCGACACGTCGACCAGGACGAGCTCGAGGTACTTCCCGCCCTCCCGGCTGCCCGCGACCATGAAGTCGCCCGAGAACCCGTCGGCGTGGGCGGACCGGATCTCGCTGTCGACGCGCCACCCGTCGGGCAGCCGCGGGACGCGGCCGTGGGCCGCCAGACGGTCCCGAAGGTCGACCAGCATGAGGTCGCCGGGCGCGCCCTGCAGACCGAGGCGCTCCCGCTCGCGCGCGAACGCGATGACCGCGACGACCGAGACGGTGATGACGACGAGGAGCCCGGGGATCACGGTGCCCGGACCCTGCCACCAGAGCCACCAGGTGCTCGCGAGGACGGCCCCGCCGAGGATGACCAGGCTCCGCAGCAGCAGGAGGAACACCGCGACGAGCTCCAGCAGCAGGAACGTCGACGGCGGGACCCACTCCGGGAAGTTCACGACACCGACCACGATCAGGCCGGCACACGCGAGGAAGGACGCCGTGAGTCGGGTCTGCGACCGGAGGCTCCACCGGCGCAGCAGGATCGTGGCGCGCGTCAGCAGCCCCTGCGTCGGCGCCCACCCGCTCTCCCGCACGTCGTGAGCGTATCCGCAGGTCGAGCGCTCGACTATGGGGGTGACCCAGCGCCACTCCGTGTCGCACGATGGGGCCCATGAACCCACTCCCGTCCGGCTACCGCACCGTCGAGGTCACGCAGGACCGCAAGGACGAGTTCCTCGAGCTCGACCGTCTCGCGTTCGCGTTCACGAGCACCCCGGAGACCGACGCCCTCGTCCCGATCACCCTCACCTGGGACCGCACGATGGGCGTCGAGGCGCCCGACGGCTCCCTCGCCTCCGTGCACGGCTCCTTCGAGTTCGAGCTCCCCGTGCCGGGCGCGACGATCGACTGCTCGGGTCTGACGTGGGTGGGCGCCCGCCCGGACCAGCGGCGACGCGGCCTGCTGAACAGCATGATCGACACGCACTTCGAGAGGTCGCTCAGCCGCGGCGAGCCCGTCTCGGCGCTCTTCGCCGCCGAGCACGCGATCTACGGGCGGTTCGGCTACGGCTCGGCGTCGGACGACGTCCGCGTCACGGCTCCCCGGGGCGCGGCTCTGCGTGACGTGCCCGGTTCGGCCGACCTCACGGTGACCTTCGAGACCGTCGACGTCGAGCGGCACGCTCCGGTCGTCGACGCCGTGCACCGGGCGGCAGGCGCAGGTCGTCCCGGCTGGATCACGCGGGACACGCGGGAGCATCGCGAGCGCGCGCTCGCGGACCCGCCCGCCTGGCGGGAGGGTGGCGAGGCGCTGCGGATCGTCACCGTGCTCGACGGCGCCGGTTCGGTGCGCGGCTACGCGCTGTTCCGTCGCAAGAGCAGCTGGGGTCTCGGCGGCCCGGCGGGGACCGTGCAGGTCCGGGAGGCGGTGGCGCTCGACGCCGCTGCTACCCACCGGCTCTGGTCGTTCCTGCTGGACCTCGACCTGATGGCGACGGTCGAGGGCCCGATGCTCCCGGCCGACGACACCTTGCTGCTCCTGCTCGTCGACCAGCGAGGCACCTCGCCCCGGATCACCGACAACGTGTGGGTGCGGCTGCTCGACCTGCCCGTCGCCCTGGCCGGTCGCCGGTACAGCGCCCCTCTGGACGTGGTGCTCGACGTGACCGACACCCGGCTCCCCGCGAACGCGGGACGCTGGCGGCTCACCACGGGCGAGCGTGCTTCCGACGGCGCGTGGCCGGCCTCGGTGCAGCGGACCGACGACGACGCCGACCTGACGCTCGACGTGCGCGAGCTGGGGGCCGCCTACCTCGGTGGGCGCTCGATCGCGGCCCAGGCGCGCGCTGGGCTCGTCGCCGAGCTGACTCCCGGCGCGGTGCAGTCGACCGCGGCGGCTTTCGCCTGGTCGGTCGCGCCCGTGTGCAGCTGGGTGTTCTAGCGGGTCTGCTCGTAGGCCGTCAGGAGGTCGATCCGGCGCTGGTGGCGCTCACCCTGGCTGAACGGCTCGGCGACGAACGCGTCGACGAACGAGAGCGCCTCCTCGACGGTGTGCTGCCGTGCGCCGATCGAGACCACGTTCGCGTCGTTGTGCTGACGCGCGAGGCGGGCGGTGTCGAGGTTCCAGGCGAGGGCCGCACGGACACCGTCGACCTTGTTCGCGGCGATCTGCTCGCCGTTCCCTGACCCTCCGATGACCACACCGAGGCTGCCGGCGTCGACAACGACAGCCTCGCCCGCCTCGATGCAGAACGGCGGGTAGTCGTCGAGCTCGTCGTACGTGTGCGCGCCGTGGTCCACGACGTCGTGGCCGGCGGTGCGCAGATGCTCGACCACCGCCACCTTCAGGTCGTAGCCGGCGTGGTCGGAGGCGACATGGATCCGCATGGGGTCATCCTGCCGTACCTCAGGCGGCTCCTGCGTTCGCGATCAGCGGAGATGTCGGCGCTGGCGACGTCGGTGGTGATCCGTACGCTGTCACCATGACGCGCAGTGGCATCGACCTGACCGCACTCGACCCCGGCACCCGTCCCCAGGACGACCTCTACGCCCACGTGAACGGCCTGTGGGCCGCGGCGCACGAGATCCCTGCGGACCGCGCGATGGACGGCTCCTTCCGCGCCCTGCACGACCAGGCCGAGGAGCAGGTGCGGGACATCATCGTCGACGCGGGCGCCTCGGCGGCGGACGGTACGTCCACCGACCCGGTCGAGGCCAAGGTGGGTGCCCTGTACGCGAGCTTCATGGACACCGGCACGATCGCCGCGCTCGGGCTCGCACCGCTGCGCGTCGACCTCGCGCTGATCGAGGGCGCCACGTCGCAGGCCGAGCTGACCGGCGTGCTGGGCGCGCTGCAGCGCACCGGCGGCGCAGGCGGCGTCGACTTCGGGGTGGACAACGACTCCAAGGAGCCGACGCGCTACGTCGTCCTGCTCGCGCAGGGCGGGCTCGGCCTTCCCGACGAGTCGTACTACCGCGACGAGCAGTACGCCGGCATCCTCGCGGCCTACGGTCCGCACGTGGCCCGCATGCTGCTGCTCGGTGGCGTTGCAGCGGACCAGGCCGCCGCGGACGCCCTCGCAGCCCGGGTGGTCGGCCTGGAGACCAAGCTGGCCGCGGCGCACTGGGACGTGGTCAAGGACCGCGACGCGGACCTGACCTACAACGCGATGACGCTGACCGAGCTGGTCGAGCGTGCGCCGGGCTTCGACTGGAGCTCGTGGGTCCTTGCGCTCGGCGCGCCGGCGGGCGCGTTCGACCGGCTCGTCGTGCGCGAGCCCTCGTTCGCCGAGGCGTTCGCTGCGCTCTGGCAGTCCGAGCCGCTCGAGTTCTGGCAGGCGTGGCTGTCCTTCCACCTGGTCAGCAGCCGTGCGTCGTACCTCACGGACGAGCTGGTCGAGGCGAACTTCGACTTCTACGGCCGCACCCTCACCGGCGCCCAGGAGCTGCGGGACCGCTGGAAGCGTGGCGTCTCCGTGGTCCAGAGCGTGCTCGGCGAGGCAGTCGGCAAGGTCTACGTCGAGCGGCACTTCCCGCCCAGCCACAAGGCGCGCATGGAGGAGCTCGTCGGACACCTCGTCGAGGCGTACCGCGAGTCCATCACCGGGCTGGAGTGGATGGGCGAGGACACGCGCACCAAGGCGCTGGCCAAGCTCGACGCGTTCACGCCGAAGATCGGGTACCCCGTGCGGTGGCGCGACTACTCGGCACTCGTGGTCGAGCCCGACGACCTGATCGGCAACATCAAGCGCGCCTACGCGGCGGAGCAGGACCGCGAGCTCGCCAAGATCGGCAAGCCCATCGACCGCGACGAGTGGTTCATGACGCCGCAGACGGTGAACGCCTACTACAACCCGGGCATGAACGAGATCGTCTTCCCGGCCGCGATCCTGCAGCCCCCGTTCTTCGACGCCGAGGCGGACGCCGCGGTGAACTACGGCGGCATCGGCGCGGTGATCGGTCACGAGATCGGTCACGGCTTCGACGACCAGGGCTCCAAGTACGACGGTGACGGCCTACTCGAGGACTGGTGGACCGCGGACGACCGTGCGGAGTTCGAGACTCGGACCAAGGCCTTGATCGACCAGTACTCGGCGTTCTCGCCCGAGCAGCTGGGCGGCAGCCACCACGTCAACGGCGAGCTCACGATCGGCGAGAACATCGGCGACCTCGGCGGCCTGTCCATCGCCTTGAAGGCCTACCGCATCGCGCTCGGCACGCCGCTGTCCGAGGCTCCCGTGATCGACGGCCTCACCGGGGTGCAGCGCGTGCTCCTCGGCTGGGCGCAGGTCTGGCAGGCCAAGGGCCGTGACGAGGAGATCATCCGGCGCCTCGCGATGGACCCGCACTCCCCCAACGAGTTCCGCTGCAACGGCGTGGTGAGTAACGTCGACGAGTTCTACGAGGCGTTCGACGTCCAGCCGGGAGACAAGCTGTACCTCGCACCCGAGGACCGGGTCCGCATCTGGTGAGGACGCCCTCCTGAGCGGTGCTCGACAGAGGCGCCGCTCAGGGGAGCTCCTTCCAGCTGGCCCGGGCGAGCTGGAATCCCTTGCCCGAACCGTCGACGCACTGGACGCCGTCGGTCGCGCTCGTGCACGTGTAGTCGCCGACCGTCGTCGAGCTCCCGTACTCGAGCACGGACACGTCGTCACCTGCCGCCGCAGGCGGCGGGCCGCTGACGCACGAGAACGCGACGCCGTCGGCGTTCAGGACCAGCACGTGACCGGTGACCTCGGTGCACCCGGCGACCACCGGCGGCGCGTAGGTGTAGCTGGCGATCGTGCAGGTCACACCGTCGACCGACATCGCGCACGCGATGTTCCCGCTGGGTAGCGCGAACTGCGTGGCGTCGGTCGACGGCTCCGACGCGTTTCCCGACGCAGACGCCGCCCCGGAGCCGCCGGGGGTGCTCGCAGCCCCGTCGCCTCCGTCACCGTCGCCGCCACGGCTCAGTGCGATGCCGACCAGCAGCACCACGAGCAGGACGTCCACGACGACGAAGACGATGATGAGCGAACGCCGGGACATGCCACCTCCACGGGCCCCCACGGACCCGGTCGTCTGTCAGACCGGCGACCAGGATCACACGGGAGCAACCGGACAGGCGAACGCCCGGGTCAGAACGACGGGCCCGCGGTCCGCGTGCGCTTGAGCTCGTAGAAGCCGGGCACGCTCGTCATGAGCGCGAGCCCGTCGAACAGCCGGCCGGCGGCGTCACCCGTGGGCGAGGGCGTGACGACCGGCCCGAAGAACCCGACACCGTCGATCGCGACGACCGGAGTGCCGACCTCCTCGCCGACGAGCGAGATGCCCTCACCGTGGGACTCGCGCAGCAGCGCGTCGACCTCCTCCGTGCCGGCGACGTCCGCGAGCGACTCGGGCAGTCCGACCTCGGCGAGCGACTCCGTGAGGATCGCCGACCAGTCGTCGCGACCGCCGGGGTGGCGCCGGGTGCCGATCGCGTCGTAGAGCGGCTTGATGACCTCGTCACCGTGGTCGCGCGCGGCGGCGACGATCACGCGCACCGAACCCCAGCCCTCGTCCATGAGCTCCCGGTACCGCTGCGGCAGGTCGTCCTTCTTCTCGTTCAGCACGGACAGGCTCATGACGTGCCAACGCACCTCGATGTCCCGGATCGTGCTCACCTCGTCGATCCAGCGCGACGTCATCCAGGCCCACGGGCAGAGCGGGTCGAACCAGAGATCGACGACGGGACGAGGGGTGCTCACAGGGTCCTCCAGGAGGTTGTCGAGGGCGTGCCGTCATCGACAACCCCGATTGCCTCGGAGAACTTCCCGATCAGGTGCGCGAGACGACGACCATCGCTGCCGCGCGGCCGGGGATCGCGCTGACACCTCCACCGCGTCGTGCGCCCGCACCCGCCAGCAGGACGCGCGGGTGCTCGGTCTCGACGCCCCAGGCGCCGACGTCGTCGTCCCGCTCGGCCCACGGCCACGACAGGTCGCGGTGGAAGATGTGCCCGCCCGGCAGCGCCACGTCCGCCTCCAGGTCGACCGGGCTGCGCACCTCGAGGCAGGGGGCACCGTCGGCGTCGAGGAGCAGGCAGTCCTCGATCGGCTCGGCCAGCACGCTGTTCAGGGAGGCGAGCGTGGCCGCGAGCGCGTCGGCACGCGCACCGTCGGGATCCCCGACGAAGAGGCGAGCGGGCATGTGCAGACCGAACGCGGTGAGCGTGTGTGCGCCACGGGCGCGCAGCTCGGGGCCGAGGATCGTGTCGTCGGACAGTGAGTGGCAGTACGTCTCGACGGGAGGCAGCGTCGGGATGCGCCCGGCAGCGGCCTCGGCGTAGGCCCGCTCGAGCTGTGTCGCGGTCTCGTTGACGTGGAACGTCCCGGCGAACGCGAGCGCCGGGTCGATGCCCGAACGCAGTCGCGGGAGCCGGCTCAGGACCATGTTGACCTTGAGCTGCGAGCCCTCGGGCGCGGGTTCGCTCGGCGGGATGCCGAGCAGACGGTCGAGCACCGACGGGGCGCACGCGGCCAGCACGAACGTGGCGCCCACCCGGTGCTCGACGCCGTTCGCATCGCTCCACGTGACCTCGGCAGGTGACTGCGCGCTGCCCGGATCGACGTGCGTCACGGTCGCCGACGTGCGCACGTCGGTGCCCCACGCACGCGCGGCGTCCTCGAGCGCGCCCTCGACCGCCCCCATGCCTCCCACGGGCACGTCCCAGTCCCCGGTCCCCCCGCCGATCACGTGGTAGAGGTAGCACCGGTTGGCCGGACCGACGTCGTGCGGGCTCGCGAACGTGCCGATGAGCGCGTCCGTCAGGACGACCCCCCGGACGAGGTCATCGCGGAACGTGGCGTCGACGACGTCTCGCAGAGGGTTCTCGACGACGTCGCGCCAGTCGTCCTCACCCAGCAGCGCTCGCGCTTCGGCACGCGACAGGAGCGGCTCGGTCATCGTCGGGAAGAGACGTGCGGCCAGCGCGCCCGTGCGTGCACCGTGCCCGCGCCACGCCGCGAGGTCGCCGGCCGCGCCGACCGCCTCGAACGAGCGGGCTGTCGCTGCGTCGTCGCCGGTGTCCACGAGCAGGCCACGGGACGGGTCGTCGGGCAGCGGCGTGTACGACGAGATGCGCCGTCGACGCAGCTCGACCGACAGTCCCAGCTCCGAGCGGACGCGTCGCGGCAGGAGCGAGACGAGGTAGGAGTAGCGCGAGACCCGGGCGTCGACGCCGGGGAACGCCAGCTCCGAGCGCGTCGCGCCCCCGAGGTGCTCGCCCCGTTCGAGGACGAGGACGCTCTGGCCCGTCCGGGCCAGGTACGCGGCGGCGGTCAGGCCGTTGTGGCCGCCGCCGACCACGACCGCGTCATAGGTCGCATGCACGCGACGACCCTAGGCCAGCGCGTCCACAGGCTCGGCCTCGGCTCGCCCTTGCGTGCGATGATCGGGCAGGCCCGACCCGCGCCCACACCCCAGGGCGCCACCTGCGACGACCACGACCCAAGGAGTCTGCGTGCCTGGAGAGAACCTCACCCGAGCCGAGGCGCGCGAGCGTGCGTCCGTCGTCCGGACCGAGTCGTACGAGGTCACTCTCGACCTGACGACCGGTCCGACGACGTTCACCTCGCGCACCGTGGCGCGGTTCGCCGCCACCGCGGGGGCGAGCACCTTCATCGACCTGATCGCGCCGACCGTGCACGAGGTCACGCTCAACGGACGTCCACTCGACGTCGCCGCCGTGTTCGCGGACTCGCGGATAGCGCTGGACGGGCTGGCCGAGAGCAACGAGCTCGTCGTCGTCGCCGACGCCGCGTACATGAACACGGGCGAGGGTCTGCACCGCTTCGTCGACCCGGTGGACGACGAGGTCTACCTGTACTCGCAGTTCGAGGTCGCCGACTCCCGGCGCGTGTTCGCCGTGTTCGAGCAGCCCGATCTCAAGGCGACCTTCGCGTTCGCCGTCACCGCGCCGGCGCACTGGACCGTGGTGTCCAACTACCCGCAGGTCGGCGCGCCCGAGCCCGTCGAGGACGGCACGAACCGGAACGGCGGCGCCGACAAGGGCACCGCGACCTGGACCTTCGAGCCGACGCCGCGCATCGCGTCGTACATCACGGCGATCATCGCCGGGCCCTACCACGGCGAGCACCAGCGGCTCACGAGCTCGGACGGCCGCACCATCCCGCTCGGCGTCTACTGCCGCGGGTCGCTGGCCGAGCACCTGGACACCGACAACATCCTCGCCGTGACGCGTGCCGGGTTCGAGTTCTTCGAGAGCACGTTCGGCGTGCCCTACCCGTTCGCCAAGTACGACCAGCTCTTCGTCCCGGAGTTCAACGCCGGTGCCATGGAGAACGCGGGCGCGGTGACGTTCCTCGAGTCGTACGTGTTCCGGTCCAAGGTCCCCGAGGCCACGATCGAGCGACGCGCCGTGACGATCCTGCACGAGCTCGCGCACATGTGGTTCGGCGACCTGGTGACCATGCGCTGGTGGGACGACCTGTGGCTGAACGAGTCGTTCGCCGAGTACGTCTCGACGCTGGCCACCGCGAACGCGACGCAGTGGACCAGTTCCTGGACCACCTTCTCCTCGCTCGAGAAGAACTGGGCCTACCGCCAGGACCAGCTGCCGTCGACGCACCCGATCGTCGCGGACATGCGCGACCTCGAGGACGTCGAGGTCAACTTCGACGGCATCACCTACGCCAAGGGCGCGAGCGTGCTCAAGCAGCTCGTCTCCTGGGTGGGGCAGGACGAGTTCTTCGCGGGGGTGCGCGCCTACTTCGCCAAGCACGCCTGGGGCAACACCGAGCTGCGCGACCTGCTGACCGAGCTCGAGACCACGAGCGGCCGCGACCTGTCCGCATGGTCGGGGCTCTGGCTCGAGAAGGCCGGCGTGACGCTGCTGCGCCCGGAGATCACGGTCGACGACGCGGGCGCCATCACCTCGTTCGCGGTCCTGCAGGAGGTTCCCGACGACTACCCCGTCCAGCGGCCGCACCGCCTCGCTGTCGGCGGGTACGACCTGGACGCCACGACCGGCCGCCTCGTCCGGACGGCACACGTCGAGCTCGACGTGGACGGCCCACGGACCGAGGTGCCCGCTCTCGTGGGTGTGCCGCGCCCGTTGCTCGTCCTGGTCAACGACGACGACCTCGCCTACGCCAAGATCCGCCTCGACCCGCAGTCGCTCGACGCCGCGATCGAGCACCTCGCCAAGTTCGACTCGTCGCTGCCCCGCACGCTCGTGTGGACCGCCGCCTGGGACGCCACGCGTGACGGCGAGACTCCCGCGGGCGACTTCGTCGACCTCGTGCTGCACAACCTGGCGCACGAGACCGACTCGTCGGTCGTGCTCGTGCTCCTGCGGCAGCTGTCGACCACGCTCGACCTGTTCGTCGCTCCGGAACGCCGGGCGGCATCCCACATTGCCGCGGCGGATGCCCTCCTCGGGCTGGCGCGCGCCGCCGAGGCCGGGTCCGACACCCAGCTGCAGCTGGTCAAGTCGTTCGCGGGCCGGGCCGCGACGCCCGAGCAGCTGGATGCGGTCCGCGACCTGCTCGACGGGCGCAGCACGCTCGACGGGCTCTCGATCGACACGGACCTGCGCTGGGAGCTGCTCACGTCGCTGGTTGCGGGTGGCCGCGCCGTGGGGACCGACGTCGCGGCACAGCTCGCCGCGGACCCGACCGCCACGGGACAGCGCGCCGCGTCGGCCGCACGCGCCGCGGTGCCGACGGCGGATGCCAAGGCGACCGCCTGGGCCGCCGTGGCCGAGGGCGAAGGTCTGCCGAACGCGATCCAGGCCGCGACGATCGCCGGCTTCGGCAGGGTCCACGACCTCGGCCTGCTGCTGCCGTGGGTCGGTCCGTACTTCGAGGGCCTCGAGCGGATCTGGGAGACGAAGACGAGCGAGATGGCGCAGAACATCGTCGTGGGCCTCTACCCGTCGGACCTCGCAGGCGACGACCGCGTGGACGTCCTCGGCCTGACCGACGCGTGGCTCGACGCACACCCCGACGCCCCGCCGGCGCTGCGCCGCCTGGTCCTCGAGTCGCGCGACGGCGTCCGCCGCGCTCTGGCCGCCCAGGCCGCAGACCGCCGCCGAGGCTGACGGCACACGCAGGGGCGGCCCCGCTCACCTTCGGGTAGGCGGGCCGTTCGCGACGGAGCACCGCCTTCAGCTGTTGAGCACCGCAGCGAGCGAGCGCAGGCGCGCGTTCGTGAACAGGTCCTCCACCAGGACGACCTGCCCCGAGCTGTCGGCCAGCGGCACCTTCCAGTTCGGGTACTCCTGGTCGGTCCCGGGCTGGTTCTGGGCGCGCCGCTCCCCCACGGCGTCGGCCAGGGAGACGCCGACCAGCACCGACGGGGTCGCCAGCACGTAGGAGTGCAGCGCCTCGACGATCTCGCGCTCGGACGCGTCGTCGCCGATCAGCCCGCGGTCACGCAGCACGCCGAGCATCTGGTCACGCTCGGCGAGCGCCGCCGCGCGCACGACGTGCACCGGCTCGGTCAGCAGCCCCAGGCGTTCGCGGATCGACACGTGCTCGCCCGCCAGGTAGCCGGCGCTGGGCGGCAGGTCGTGCGTGGTGACCGTGGCGAGCACCAGCGGGCGGTAGTGCTCGGGCGCCAGCGGTGCGCCGTACATGTCCCGCTCGAACCAGAGCACGCTCGTGCCCAGGATCCCGCGGTCGGACAGGTAGTCGCGGACCCACGGCTCGACGACACCGAGGTCCTCCCCGATGACGACCGCGCCCGCACGGTGGGCCTCGAGCGCGAGGATCCCGACGAGCGCCTCGTGGTCGTAGCGCACGTAGGCGCCGTCGCCGGCGTCGGCCCCCTCGGGGATCCACCAGAGGCGGAACAGCCCGATCACATGGTCGATGCGGATGGCTCCGGCATGCCGCAGCACCGTGCGGAGCATGTCGCGATACGGCTTGTACGCGGCACGGGCCAGGGCGTCCGGGCGCCACGGCGGCTGCGACCAGTTCTGGCCCTGCTGGTTGTACATGTCCGGCGGTGCGCCCACGGTCGCGCCGCTGGCGAGCACGTCGCCGAGCGCCCACACGTCCGCACCCTCGGGGTGCACGCCGACGGCGAGGTCGTGCATGATCCCCAACGCCATGCCGCCGTCGAGCGCCGCACGTTGCGCCGCGGCGAGCTGCTCGTCGGCAAGCCACTGGAGCCACATGTGGAACTCGACGCGGTCCGCGAGCTCGTCGCGTGCAGCGGCGACGAGGGCCGACGCCGGGTCGCGCGCCTCGAGCGGCCACTCGGCACCCTCGTACCTCTCGGCGAGCGCGCACCACAGCGCGAAGCTCTCCAGGCCGGCGCCCTCGAGCTCGACGTAGGCGTCGAAGGCCGCCTGCCGCGCGGTCGAGCGCGGTGCCGCGAACACCACCTCGAGCGCGGCTCGCTTGGCGGTCCAGGCTGCGTCGCGATCGATCGGGCCCGAGTCGCCGACGGTGGCCAGCACGGGCTCCGCCGCCCACTCGACGAGCGTGCGGTCGGCGGCGGACAGGTAGCCGGCCTCGCGGACGTCCTCGACGCGGATGTACAGGGGGTTCACGAAGCGGCGGGTCGTCGGCAGGTACGGCGACGGGGTCATCGGGACGGTCGGCTCGGCCGCGTGCAACGGGTTGATGAGCAGGAAGTCGGCGCCCAGCTCACGTCCGGCGAGCCACCCGATCTCGGCGAGGTCTGCCAGGTCCCCGACGCCCCACGAGGCCTTCGACCGCACCGAGTAGAGCTGGGCCATGAGGCCCCAGGACCGGTGGGTCCTGATCGAGTCCGGCACGTCGAGATGGGTCGGCGTCACCACGAGCGGGCTGTGCGCTTCGGCGGACGGACCGCTCGCGACGATCTCGTGCCAGCCGAGCGGCAGGTCGTCGGGCAGCGTGAAGGTCGCGCGGCCGACCAGCCGTCCGTCGACCGTCCGTGGAGGGATCGGCACGTCTGCCTGCACGACCTCACGCCGACCGCCGCCGGCCTCGGGGTCGAGCTCGACCCACACCTCGACCGGGTCGCCGTGCTGGACGTGCACCGCGACCCGCGCGTGCCTGCCCTGCCGGACCACGACCACGGGTGGCAGGACGCGACGCCAGGGCATGTCGTCGACGTGGGCGATCGCCAGGTCGATGCGCTCGGGCGACGAGGCGTCCACCCCGAGCGCACCGAGCACACCCTGCAACGTCGCGGAGCTCGCACGGCGGTTCTGACCGTGGAAGTCCCAGTGGTCGGGCACCACCCCGTAGGCCGCAGCGAGGCGTAGCAGGGCGTCGGACGCAGGTACCGGGTCGTCGGCCACGCATCGATCCTGCCAGAGGCTCTCCGCCGCACGCAGGACGTATGTCGGCGGGTGCGCCGACGGATGCGTCACACGCGGTCCGTTCACGGGTGGCCGTCGTAACCTTGCGGACCATGACGGCACGCGCCCTTCCCCCCTACCCGCCGACGACACGCCTCGATCTCGTCGAGGATCTGCACGGCCACGCTGTGGCCGACCCGTACCGCTGGCTCGAGGACGAGTCCGCCGACGAGACGCAGGCGTGGTCGAGCGTGCAGGACGAGCGCTACCAGGCCTACCGCGCGGGTCTGCCGACGGACGGCCCGCTGGCCTCCGCAGCCCTGGGCGAACGCCTGCGCGAGCTGCTCGGCGCGGGCTTCGTCAGCCCGCCCGCGTGGCGCGGCGACCGGCGCTTCTTCTCCCGTCGATCGGGCGACCAGGAGCACGCGGTGGTCGTCGTCGCCGACGGTGACGACGAGCACGTGCTCCTCGACCCGATGCAGATCGACCCTGACGGCACGACGACGCTCGACTCGTGGCAGCCGTCGAAGGAGGGTCACCTGGTGGCCTACCAGATGTCGACGGGTGGGACGGAGGAGAGCATCCTGCGCGTGCTGGACGTCGAGACGGGCGAGGTGGTCGACGGTCCGATCGACCGTGCGCGCTACTCCCCGGTCGCCTGGCTGCCCGGCGGCGAGGCCTTCTTCTACGTGCGGCGGCTGTCGCCCGACGGGCTGCCTGCGGACGAGGTCCAGTACCACCGGCGCATCTGGCTGCACCGTCTGGGCACCCCGGCGGACCAGGACGTCGAGGTGTTCGGCGACGGGCTCGACCTGACCAACTACTACGGCGTCTCGGTGTCCCGCGACGGTCGCTGGCTGATCGTGTCGGCGTCGGCCGGAACGGCGCCGCGGACGGATGTCTGGATCGCCGACCTGGACTCGTCCCCGGTCGACGACCCGACCTTCGCGGAGGTCGCCGTCGGGCTCGACGCCGAGACCGGCGCCTGGGTGGCCCGCGACGGGCGCCTCTACGTGCACACCAACCTCGACGCGCCGCGCGGTCGCATCGCGGTGACCGATCCGACGACGCCCGGCGTCGAGCACTGGACCACGCTTCTCGACGAGGACCCGACCGCGGTGCTCGAGGACGTGGCGTTCGTCGACGGCGGCGGCGACGACCGCACGCCCACGGCCCTGTTCGCATCGTGGCGTCGGCACGCGGTCTCCGAGGTCACCGTCCACGACCCGGCCACCGGCGTGCGCACCGACGCGGTCACCCTGCCCGGGCTCGGCTCGATCTCCGGCCTGGTCACCAGGCCCGAGGGCGGCCAGGAGATCTGGTTCTCGTACACCGACCACACGTCGCCGAGCAGCGTCCACCGGCTCGACGCGACCACACGCACGACGACGCTGTGGGCGGCTCCCCCGGGTCTGGTCGCCGACCTGCCCGACGTCCGGGCGCAGCAGATCGAGGTCACGAGCAAGGACGGCACGATCGTGCGCGCGTTCGTGGTCGCCCGTGCCGACGCGCTCGGGGCCGACGGTGCACCGCTGGCCCCCGCACCCGCGGTCCTGTACGGCTACGGCGGCTTCCAGATCTCGCTCGAGCCGGCGTACTCGGCGTCGACGCTCGCGTGGGTCGAGGCGGGCGGCGTCTACGTCGTCGCGAACCTGCGCGGCGGCGGCGAGGAGGGCGAGCAGTGGCACCGCGACGGCATGCGGGGCAGCAAGCAGAACGTGTACGACGACTTCCACGCCGTCGGTGAGCACCTGGTCGAGCACGGCTGGACGACGCCCGGCGAGCTCGCGTGCTGGGGCGGTTCGAACGGCGGCCTGCTGGTCGGCGCCGCGGTGACTCAGCGACCCGACCTGTTCGCCGCGGCCGTCTGCTCGGCGCCCCTGCTCGACATGGTCCGCTACCAGCTGTTCGGCCTCGGCGTCACGTGGACCGAGGAGTACGGCGACGCCTCGGACCCGACCGAGCTCGGCTGGCTGCTCGGGTACTCGCCCTACCACCGCGTCGTCGAGGGCGCGAGCTACCCGGCCACCCTGTTCACCGTGTTCGAGGGCGACACCCGCGTCGACCCGCTGCACGCGCGCAAGCTCGCTGCGGCCCTGCAGGCCGCGACGTCGGGCGACCCGACGACGCACCCGATCCTCGTGCGCCGTGAGACCGGCGTCGGGCACGGAGGACGGTCGCTGTCCCGCAGCATCGGGCTGTCGGTCGAGCAGCTCCAGTTCGTCGCGGACCGCACCGGCCTGTGGAACCGCGCGTGATGCCGGCGGTCGCAGGCGAGGTCGAGCCGGCCCCGTCGCCGAGCAGCAGCAGCATCGCCGACCTGCTCACCGGGCAGGCGAAGCCTGAGACGTGGGGCCAGTGGTTCGTCGGCATCCCGCTGCGCATCATCCTCATCATCGGGATCAGCTCGATCACGCTCTGGCTGGTCCGGCGCTCGATCCGTACGATCACGAACCACGTCGCGGACGGAACCCCGTGGCTCGAGCGCGGCGTGCTCAAGCCCCTGGGCGAGACAGCGGTGGGTGCCGTGCTCGACAAGGCCAACCCGCTGGCCAACGCCCGCCGAGCCCAGCGCGCCCGCACCATCGGCTCCGTCCTGCGATCGAGCGCGACCATCGTCATCGGCGGCATCGCGTTCTTCCTGATCCTCGACGTGCTCGGCATCAACCTCGCCCCGTTCATCGCCTCGGTCGGCATCGTCGGCGTCGCGCTCGGCTTCGGCGCGCAGAGCCTGGTCAAGGACTTCCTGACCGGCCTGTTCATGCTCATGGAGGACCAGTACGGCGTGGGCGACGTGATCGACGTGGGACCGGCCACCGGGACGGTCGAGGCCGTGTCGCTGCGGGTCACGAAGATCCGCGACGCCGACGGCACCCTCTGGTACGTCCCCAACGGCACCATGCTGCGGGTGGGCAACAAGACGCAGGGCTGGGCCACGGCGGTCGTCGAGATCGACGTCGACTACTTCGCCGACCTGGACCAGGTCCGCTCGCTCCTCTCGGAGGCGGCGGCCCGCGTGGTCGCCGACCCGATCACCGGCTCGCACATCCTGGGCGAGCCGACGATCACCGGCATCGAACGGCTCAGCGCCGAGGCGGTCACGCTGCGGCTCAAGGTCAAGACGTCACCGGCGCAGCAGTGGGAGGTCGCGCGCGAGCTGCGGATCGCGACGCGCGGGGCCCTCGAGGCGGCGCACGTGCCGCTGGCCGGGCAGCGGGACCTCATGGCGACGCACCGGGCGCACGTGGCCGAGCGCGAGGCGTCGGACCCGCACGACACCCCGCTGGACGACCTGGTCAACGAGCGGGACGCCCGCGCCGCGGCGACCGAGGGCTCGACGGGCGACTGAGCGTCAGGCCCAGTCGAGCAACGGATCGCCCGCGTGCACGCTGGTGCCCTCGGGCACCAGCATCGTGAGCAGGTCCGCGTCTGCCTGGAGCGCGACGACCGGGCAGATCGTGGCGAGCCCGCCGGCGTGCACGTCGAGCGGCGACCAGGTGACGAGGTGGTCGCCGGCGTGCACCGGCTGCCCACCCTGGACGTGCAGAGTGAAGCCGGAGCCCGCGAGCCCGACGGTGTCGATCCCGAGGTGGACCAGGATCGTGCGTCCTTCGGTGAGCTCGAGTGCGAACGCGTGCGGATGCAGCGCGCCGACCACGCCGTCGGCCGGGGCGAGGACGGTCTGCGTCTGGGTGCGCAACGGCTCGATCGCGAGGCCCGGGCCGACCATGCCGTCGGCGAACACCGGGTCCGGCACCGCGGTGAGCGGCAGCACGACCCCGGACAGCGGGCTGATCAGACGCAGGACGGCCATGCGCGGGGCCCCTGGCCGGGGTTCAGCGCAGCGAGTCGAGCTCGGCGGCCAGGTTGTCGGCCTCCGGGCCGACGATCACCTGGACGATGCGGCCCGAGCGCACGACGCCGAACGCGCCGCTCGCCTTCAGGGCGACCTCGTCGACGAGGTGGGCGTCCGTGACCTCGACGCGGAGCCGGGTGATGCACGGCTCGAGGTCGACCACGTTCGAGTCCCCACCCAGCGCCGCGAGGATCTGCTCTGCCTTGCTCATGAATCTCCTCGGACTCGTCTGGCGAGCGCGCGTCTGCGAGCGCACGACGCCAAGAGTAACCCTGCGGGGCGTTCGGACGAGCGCCGGTGCCGGTTTCTCCCGACTGGCGGGCGGCGGGCCGGACTGGCGTCGGGAGAGGTCGAGGCCCCAGACTGCGGTAGGTCGACAAGGAGGTCACGCCGGTGAGTGCCGTGCAGCCTGAACACCCCACGGTCATCACCGGGATCGGTGTGAGCCCGGGACGCGTCGTGGCGCCCGCCGTGCTGATGCCGGACCCCGTCGCCGAGCCACCGTCGGGCCGCCGGCTGCCGCCCGGCACGGACTACGCCGCCGAGGCGACCCGGATCTCGCAGGCCTCCGAGGTCGTGCGCGTCGCGCTCGACGCCGCCGCGGACCGCGCCGAGGGCGACAGTGCCGACGTGCTGCACGCGACCGCGGCCATCGCGGCCGACCCGAGCCTCGTCGAGGACGCCGAGCAGCGTGTGGTCAACGACAGGCTGGTGCCCGAGCGCGCCGTGTGGGAGGCCGCCGAGGCGGTGGCCGAGCAGTTCGAGGCGCTCGGCGGCTACTTCGCCGAGCGGATCCAGGACATCGCCGACGTCCGCGACCGGCTGGTCGCGCACCTGACCGGGCGCCCGGCGCCGGGCGTGCCCGCGCACGAGGAGCCGTTCGTTCTCGTCGCGGCCGACCTGGCGCCTGCCATCGTCGCGACCCTGGACACGACCCGCGTGCTGGCGATCGTCACGGGCACCGGCGGCCCCACCTCGCACACCGCGATCCTCGCGCGAGCACGTGGCATCCCGACCGTCGTCGCGGCCCGGGGTGCCGAGGCGGTCGTGCACGCCGAGGGGCTCGTGCTCGTCGACGGCTCCGCCGGGACCGTGACGGTCGACCCGACGGACGAGCAGGTCCGTGCGGCCCGGGCGCTAGCCGACACGGTCCGGACGTTCGACGGCCACGGACGCACCTCCGACGGCCACGCCGTCGCACTGCTCGCGAACGTCGGAGACCCGTCCGACGCCGCACCCGCCGCCGCGGCCGGGGCCGAGGGCGTCGGGCTCTTCCGCACGGAGTTCGGGTTCCTCGGTCGCGCCGAGGCTCCGACGATCGAGGAGCAGGTCGCCGCGTACCGCGAGGTGCTCAGCGCCTTCCCCGACCGCAAGGTCGTCATCCGGACGCTCGATGCGGGCGCGGACAAGCCGCTGCCCTTCCTCACGGACGAACCCGAGGTGAACCCGGCACTGGGCGTGCGTGGTCTGCGGACCGCGGTCCGCCATCCCGAGGTCCTGGAGGACCAGCTCACCGCGATCGCCCGCGCGGCCGAGCAGGAGCGGGCCGAGGTGTGGGTCATGGCTCCGATGGTCTCGACCGTCGACGAGGCCGAGCAGTTCGTGGCGTCCTGCACCAAGCACGGGCTCGACGTGGCAGGCGTGATGATCGAGGTGCCGTCCGCGGCCCTGCTGTCCGGACCGATCCTGGCGCACGCCGCGTTCGCGAGCATCGGCACGAACGACCTCACGCAGTACACGATGGCGGCCGACCGGCTCCTCGGCGCCGTCGCGGAGCTGTCCGATCCCTGGCAGCCGGCAGTGCTGCACCTGGTGGCCGCGGCGTGCGCCGGTGGCGCGCAGCAGGGACGCCCGATCGGCGTCTGCGGCGAGGCCGCAGCCAGCCCCGCGCTCGCGGCCGTCCTCGTCGGGCTCGGGGTGTCGTCGCTGTCGATGACGCCGCGTGCGCTGCCCGACGTCGCCGCGCTGCTCGCCGCCACGTCCTACGACGAGTGCCGACGCCTCGCGCAGCTGGCGCTGGCGGCGCCCGGGGCGGCGGACGCACGCGCGATCGTCCGGGCCGAGCTGCCGGTGCTGCAGGAGCTGGGCCTGTAGCGCCCGTCACTGCGCGATCGACCGGAGCCGTTCACCCAGCGTGTGAGGATGGTCGCCGTGAGAGCCGACTCCTTCTATGCCGCGGTGGGCGGGCACGAGACGTTCGTCCGGCTGGTCGACGAGTTCTACCGGGGCGTGGCAGAAGACCCGGTGCTGCGGCCCATGTACCCCGAGGAGGACCTCGGCCCCGCCGCCGAGCGGTTGACGCTGTTCCTCGAGCAGTACTGGGGCGGACCGACCACCTACTCCGACCAGCGCGGACATCCACGGCTGCGCATGCGGCACGCGCCCTTCAAGGTCAACCCGGACGCGCGTGACCGCTGGCTCGTGCACATGCGGGCCGCAGTCGACAGCCTCGACCTGGCTCCCCTGCACAAGGCAGAGCTGTGGGACTACCTGGAACGTGCTGCCCACTCGATGCTCAACACCTTCGAGGACTGATGACGACTGACCCGATGGGGCCCGTGCTCGACATCCTGCGACTCGGGGGCGGCGCGGACGACGTCTTCACGGGCGGTTCGCTGCCTCAGCCAAGCGGTCGGGTGTTCGGCGGCCAGGTGCTGGCCCAGGCACTGCTCGCCGCCGGCGCGACCGTGCCCGACGGCCGACTCCCCCACTCGCTGCACGGCTACTTCCTGCGCGCAGGGGACGTCGCCGAGCCCACCACGTTCGCGGTGGAGCGGCTCCGCGACGGCCGGTCCTTCACGGCACGCCGGACGCACGCGTTGCAGGGCGGATCGGCGATCCTGTCGATGATCACATCGTTCCAAGAAGAGCAGCCGGGCGTCGACTACGCCGACCCGATGCCCGCCGGGATCCCCGCGCCCGAGGACGTGCCGTCCGCGCTCGAGGTGCTCGGTGCGATCGACCACCCGGTCGCGAAGTTCTGGACGCAGGAGGCCGCGTTCGACGTGCGGCACGTGAACGGGCAGATCTACCTCGGCGCCGCCCCCGACGTGACCGGCCAGCAGTCGGTGTGGTTCCGGTCCCGAGGCGCGCTGCCCGACGACCAGCTCCTGCACCGCGCGCTCCTCGCGTACGCGTGCGACCAGGTGATGCTCGAGCCGATCCTGCGGCGCTCGGGCAAGTCGTGGGTCACGCCCGGGCTGTCGATCGCGTCGCTGGACCACGCGATGTGGTGGCACCGGGATGTACGAGTCGACGACTGGCTCCTGTACGTGCAGTCGTCGCCCAGCGCGCAAGGCGGTCGCGGCCTCGGTGCGGCCCGGGTGTTCAGCCGCGACGGGACCCTCGTGGCCTCCATCGCGCAGGAGGGCATGGTCCGCTTCCCCGACTGAACGGGCGGGCCGTCGCGGTCCGGGTGACACTGCCGCATGGTCCGACTGCGCCGCGTCAGCATCGACTCCCCCGGCTGGTCGCGACGTCGCGCCGGCCGGGGCTTCGTTTACCTCGACCTCGGCCGTGAGCGGATCTGCGACGACGACGAGGTGAGCCGGATCGTCGCGCTCGCCATCCCGCCGGCCTGGCGGGACGTCTGGATCAGCCCGTGGCCGAACGGCCACATCCAGGCGGCCGGGCTCGACGACGCCGAGCGACGGCAGTACCTGTACCACCAGCAGTGGCGTGTGCGTCGCGACCGCCTCAAGCACGACAAGGTGCTCGAGATCGCGGCCCGGCTGCCGGCCGCCAGGCGACGCGTCCGACGGGACCTGAGGCGCGACGGCATGCCGCGCGAACGCGTCCTCGCCCTCGCGTTCCGGCTGCTCGACCTGGCGTACCTGCGCGTCGGCGGCGAGGGCTACGCGGCCAAGCACGGCTCGTACGGGCTCGCGACGCTCCTCCGGTCGCACGTCACCGTGACCGACGACCGCGTGCACCTGCTCTTCCCCGCAAAGTCCGGCCAGGTGCGCGACGCGATCGTCGAGGACGAGGAGGCCGCGGCCGCGATCCGGTCGCTCAAGCGTCGCGCCGACGAGGGCGCGGAGCTGCTGGCGTGGCGCGACGGCGACCGATGGCACGACGTCACGAGCGCCGACATCGGCGCCTACGTCAAGGAGCTGCTCGGACCGGACGCGACGCCCAAGGACTTCCGCACCTGGCACGCGACCGTGCTCACCGCGCGCGGCCTCGCCGACGCCGGACCGCCGCCCGCCTCGGAGCGTGCCCGCAAGCGCGTGGTCACCCAGGTGGTCCGGGACGTCGCCGACGAGCTCGGGAACACCCCGGCGGTGTGCCGCGGCTCCTACATCGACCCGCGCGTCATCGACCTCTGGGCGCAAGGGCAGGCGATCACACCGACCCGCTCCCAGGCGGTCGCCGAGCGCGAGACGCTGGCACTGCTGACCTGAGGGCACGCTCAGCCGTCCCGGGTGCGGGGCCCCGCGATACACCGCAGACTGCCCAGATGACCGCCCCGGACGACCTGCTGCCAGCCCCGGTCGCCGACACGCTCCCGGGGCTCGTCCCGGGGCTCGCACCGGACGGACGCGCACGCCCGGACGCACCGCTCGTCGCGGTCACGGGCGTCACGGGGTACGTCGGCGGCCGGCTGGTGCCCGAGCTGCTCGCCGCGGGGTACCGCGTGCGCGCGATCGCGCGGAACCCCGACCGCCTGAGGGGCCGGCCCTGGTACGACCAGGTCGAGCACGCGCGCGCCGACGCCTCCGACCCCGGCCAGATCCGGGCCGCGCTCGCCGGCACCCACGTCGCCTACTACCTCATCCACTCGCTGGGCTCGGGCCGGAGCTTCGAGTCGACCGACCGTCGCACAGCACTGATGTTCGCGCAGGCGGCGCGCTCGGAGGGCGTCGGCCGGATCGTCTACCTCGGCGGCCTCTACCCCGAGGGCGAGGACCTCTCACCGCACCTCGCCTCGCGCACCGAGGTCGGCGAGATCCTGCTCGCGTCCGGTGTGCCCACGACCGTGCTGCGCGCCGCGGTGATCCTCGGGTCGGGCTCCGCGTCGTTCGAGATGATGCGGTACCTGACCGAGCGACTGCCGGCCATGACGGTGCCGCGCTGGGTGGAGAACCGCATCCAGCCGATCGCGATCCGCGACGTCCTGCGCTACCTGGTCGGCTCGGCCGTGATGCCTGGCGACGTCAGCCGAGGGTTCGACATCGGCGGCCCGGACGTCCTGACCTACCGCCAGATGATGCAGGGCTATGCGGCCGCGGCCGGCCTGCGACCTCGGATCATCGTCGGCGTGAAGGTCCTCACTCCGAAGCTGTCGAGCCTGTGGGTCTCGCTCGTGACGCCTGTCCCCGCCGGACTGGCCCGGCCGCTGGTCGAGTCGCTCGTGCACGAGGTGGTGTGCGACGAGCACGACGTCGCCGCCTACGTGCCCGACCCGCCCGGCGGGCTGATCGGCTTCGACCGCGCGGTCCGCCTCGCGCTGCAACGCGTGCACGACGCCGCCGTCACCACGCGGTGGTCGTCGGCAGCCGTGCCCGGAGCCCCGAGCGACCCGCTGCCCAGCGACCCCGACTGGGCGGGCGGATCGTTGTACGTCGACGAGCGGTCCATCTCGGTCGACGCCTCTCCCGCGGCGCTGTGGCGCGTCCTCGAGGCGGTCGGCGGCGAGCGCGGGTGGTACTCGTGGGGCCTCGCGTGGCGCGTCCGCGGCCTTGCCGACCGCCTCGTCGGCGGGCCCGGGCTGCGGCGGGGTCGTCGCGACCCGATGACGCTGCTCGTGGACGACGCGGTCGACTTCTGGCGGGTCGAGGCCATCGAGGAGGGACGGCTCCTGCGGCTGCGGGCCGAGATGCGCGTACCAGGCCTGGCCTGGCTCGAGCTGCGTGTCGACGACGAGGACGACGGGGCCCCCACCACGTTCACCCAGCGGGCCCTGTTCCACCCGAAGGGCCTGCTCGGCCAGCTCTACTGGTGGTCGGTCTACCCGTTCCACGGGATCGTGTTCGGGGGCATGCAGCGCAACATCGGACGTGCGGCGCAGGCCGCGGAGCGAGCGCGCATCAGGCGCTAGCGCCGACGACGGATGACCACCGGCTCCTCGACGTACGGCTCCCACGCGGCGCGCTGCTCCGGGCCGATCCGGACGGGCTTTCCCGTCGCGGTGCTGACCAGCACGACCGTCGTCGCCGCACGCGCGTACACGACCGGCGCCTCGCCCTCGACCAGCGGGTCGCGCATCTCGTAGCAGACGTCCAGGCTCGCCCCGCCCAGGTGACCCAGCCACATCTCGACGATCACGGGGGTGCGACGGTAGCTGAGTGGCCGCAGGTACTCGATCTCCTGCCGGGCGACGAGGGTGGACATCTGGGCGGCGGGGCCGGCGTCGAGGACCGCCGTGGGCCAGGGTGCCTGGTCGCCCGACGGAGCCCTCCAGAACGCGGTGATCCGCGCCTCCTCGAGGAGCGTGAGCATCGCCGCGTTGTTCACGTGCTGGTAGGCGTCGAGGTCGGACCAGCGGAGCAGGACGGGGACCTCGAGACGCGCCATCCCTCGATCCTAGGAGGCGGCACGGGCGGCGGCCGCCCTGCACCGCGCGAGCGCGTCCATCTCGGCCGCGATCGGTCGGGCGACGTGCTCGTCCACGGCCCGCGCGACCGACTGCCCGAGCCGGCGTCGCACCGCGGCGGCGCGGCGACGACCCGTGAGCCCACCGAGCAGGCGACCGAGGCCCGCCACGAGCAGCCCCGCCACGACGCCCCCGAGCAGCAGGAGCGTCGGGACCGGCATGCCCCACTGCATGGGCGTCTCCGGCTGCGGGAGCTGGAGCAGTCCCATGCCCGCCAGAAGCAGGAGCCACACGAGGCCGACGCCCGCGACAACGAGCAGCACCCACTGCGCGAACGTCAGCACCCGCCAGGTCCAGGGGACACGGGGCGTGCCGACGGGCACCCGGACCACCGTTCGGTCGAGCACGTCGTCGAGGTCGACGGCACCGGCGCGCACCCGCGACGCGAGCACCCAGGCGTCGGGTGCGCCGGTCGTCGCGGCGTCGACGTAGCCCCGCAGAGTGCTCACCGCCGTCGCGCGCGCGCCGGCGGAGGGAGCCGGACGCGAGGACCGGACGAGGTCGTCCCCGGCACCGGTGCGCCCGAGGCCCAGCCGGCGCAGCGGATCGGGGCGGAGCTGCGCGAACCACCTCGTCAACGGCCACCCGGTCGCCGTGCGGGCCGACCGCCGCGTCGAGCGACGCACCGCCTCGGCCACCTCGTCGAGCCCCGCGGCCGAGCCCCACGCCCGCACGAGCTCCCCACGGGCCGCGGCCTCTCGGCCCGAGCTGGGCGGGTTCCCGCACGCCGTGAGCAGGTCGTTCGCCGATGCCCGGACGTCCGCGGTCAGCCGCTGGGTCGCGGCGAGCCGGCGCCGCGCCGCCTCGGCGAGGAGGTCGCGCAGCTCGCCGATCCCGGCACCCGTCGTCGCGCTCGCAGCCAGCACCGTCGACGCCGCCAGGCCGTCCTGCGCAGCGAGCCTGCGCAGGTCCGCCAGCATGGCCCGCTGCTCGTCGAGGGTGAGTCGGTCGGCCTGGTTGAGCACCAGGACGACGACGCTCGCGTGGTCGCGCAGTCCCGTCAGGTAGCGCGTGTGCAGCGCCGCGTCGGCGTACTTCTGCGGGTCGACCACCCAGACGAGCAGGTCGACGCGGTCGTACAGACGCTCCGCGATCGCCCGGTGCTCGGTGACCACGGAGTCGTGGTCGGGCAGGTCGAGCAGGACCAGACCGGTGGCCGAGGACCCGAGGGCCGGGCTGGACGAGACGTGCCGTTCGCGCACGTCGAGCCAGTCCAGGAGGTCGTCCGCCCCGGCCCGCTCCTTCGTCGGCACGATCACCGCCACGGGCTGCCCGGTGGTGGGTCGGGTGACGCCCGGCTCGGCGACGTGCGCGTCCGCGAGGGCGTTGAGCAACGACGACTTGCCCGACCCGGTCGCACCGGCGAGCGCGACGACCGTGTGCTCGCCGGACAGCGCGAGCCGTCGCTGGGCTCGCTCGACCACCTCGTCGGCAGGAGCCAGCACGGCATCGGCGAGGCGCCCGCGCGCGAGGCCGACCGCCTCGTCGAGCGCAGCCACGCGCGCCCGGAGATCGATGGCGCTCACCCCCGCCGCCAGCGCTTCCACCAGGGAACCGTCGGGGGGTCCGACGCGACCGCCTCGCTCCGGAGCGCGCCCGCGCCCCGCAGGCTCCCTCGGCCGCCCGCCGGGCGCTCCGGGACCGACCAGCCGGCGTCTCGTGCGGCGGCACCGGCGCTGACCGCCGTTGCTGCGGACCGCAGGTCGGTCCCGTCCTGGCCCGCCGCGCCCGTCGCGTCGAGCTGGACCGTGAACCGTGCGGCCTCCTCGTCCAGGAGCCCCTGGACGCGTACGGCCAGGTGCTCGTGCGCCTCGTGAGTCAGGCGCCGCACCGCGTCGTCGCCGAAGACCGCCTCCAGCAGCCGCTGGGCGAGCACCGCAGCACCCGCCGTGATGCCGATCTCGGCGCCGGTGACCCCACCCGTCGTCGAGAACACCGCGACCATGAGCACCGCACCCAGCGCGTTCACGCCGTAGGACAGTGCGCGTGCCGTCGTCCGCCTGCCCGAGCCCTCGGTCTCGACGAGCGCCAGCACGTCCCCCTGCCAGCCGCGCACCTGCTCGGCGATCCGTGAGCGCAGGTCCGCCGACGCACGCGACAGCGCCAGGCCGTCGAGCAGCGGGGCGCCTGCCGGATCGTGGCGCCACGCAGCGTGCGCGGTCTCGGCGGCGGCCTCCGCCGCGTCCTGGATCACCGCGGACAGCCCGTGCGCGACCGCCTCGACGAGTGCCGGCTCCGGCGTCCGCTGCCCGCGCACGAAGCTGACGACCCGGTCGCGCAGCCGCGAGACACCCTGCTCCAGCGAGCGGAACAGCTCGCTCGTCCCGACGACGTCCTGCCAGCGGGCCAGCACCTCGCCCCGCAGCAGCGACCCGTCGGACGTCGCTCGCGCCACGTCCCGTGCTGCGGCGGCGTAGGCGTTCGCGACAGCGGCTCGGAGGCGCAGATCGGCCGCCCGCTGCTCGTCCGCGACCGCCGCGACGTCGAGCGTGCGCCGCACGACGTCCGCCACCGCCCCGTCCCACGTGGCCGCGAGCGCCGCCGACCGGGTCTCGGGATCGGTCGCCGTCACCGTCAGGAAGTCCGCGATCGGGCCGATCGACTGCTCCGGGAGCAGTCCACCCTCCAGCTCCGTCTCCGGCACCAGCAGCACCCGCGCGTCCGCGAGGCCCGCGTCGTCGAGCATCCGACGCAGGTCGTCGCCCACCGCTTGCTCGGTTCCGGCGTCCACGCGGTCCAGCACGATCGCCACATGCGTGCCGCGGCGCGCCGCGTCGTCGAGGAGCTCCCACGGGACCGCGTCGGCGTACCGCGCCGCCGTCGTGACGAACAGCCAGACGTCCGCCGCTGCGAGCAGCTGTGCGGCCAGGACGCGGTTGGCCTCCTCGACGGAGTCGACGTCGGGCGCGTCGAGGATCGCCAGACCGGCGGGAAGGACGTCCGAGGCGACGAGTCGCAACCCGGGAGCCGCACCTGCGCCGTCACCGCCGATGACCCGTGCGAGCGAGGGCAGCACGCGGTCGGTGCTGAACCAGCGGGCGTCGATCGGGTGGTGCACCAGGACCGGCCAGCGCGTGGTCGGCCGGAGCACGCCGGGTGCGCTGACCTCGGCTCCGACGAGCGAGTTGACGACCGTCGACTTCCCGGCGCCCGTCGATCCGCCGACGACGACGAGGACCGGGGCACCCGGGTCGCGCAGCCGCGGGAGCAGGTAGTCGTCCAGCTGGTCCAGCACACGCGCGCGGTCGGCGCGTCCGGTCTCGGCGGTGGCGGTCTCCAGGGGAAGGCGCACGTCTGCGACACGTCCGCGCAGGGTCAGCAGGGCGTCGGCGAGGTCGTCGTGCGCCATCGCTCCACCTCCTGACCCGTCGGAACCGCTCACCAACCTCGTCTGACCACTCGTCCGACCACTCGTCGGACCCTGACTCTGTCGTGACGGGCGAGGCTCCGCTACCCGGCAGGTACACGAACGGCCCGCCCGACGCGTGGTCGAGCGGGCCGTCGAGCGTGATCAGTCGCGGCGCAGCTTGCGGTACGTCACGCGGTGCGGGCGGGCGGCGTCCGCACCCAGCCGCTCGACCTTGTTCTCCTCGTACGAGGCGAAGTTCCCCTCGAACCAGTACCAGCTGGCCGGGTTCTCCTCGGTGCCCTCGTACGCCAGGATGTGCGTCGCCACCCGGTCGAGGAACCACCGGTCGTGGGAGACCACGACGGCGCAGCCGGGGAACTCCAGGAGCGCGTTCTCGAGCGAGCCGAGCGTCTCGACGTCGAGGTCGTTGGTGGGCTCGTCGAGCAGCAGCAGGTTGCCGCCCTGCTTGAGCGTGAGCGCGAGGTTGAGACGGTTCCGCTCACCACCCGAGAGGACGCCGGCCGGCTTCTGCTGGTCGGGACCCTTGAAACCGAACGCTGCGACGTAGGCGCGGGACGGCATCTCGACGTTGCCGACCTTGAGGAAGTCGAGCCCGTCGGACACGACCTCGAAGAGCGTCTTCTTGGGGTCGATCCCGCCGCGCGACTGGTCGACGTACGAGATGTTGACCGTCTCGCCGACCTTGAGGCTGCCCGCGTCGAGCGGCTCGAGCCCGACGATCGTCTTGAACAGCGTGGTCTTGCCGACGCCGTTCGGGCCGATCACGCCGACGATGCCGTTGCGCGGCAGCGTGAAGCTCAGGCCGTCGATGAGCACGCGGCCGTCGAAGCCCTTCTGCAGGTTGGCGGCCTCGAGGACGATCGCACCCAGGCGCGGGCCCGGCGGGATCTGAATCTCCTCGAAGTCCAGCTTCCTGGTGCGGTCCGCCTCCGCGGCCATCTCCTCGTAGCGCGCGAGACGCGACTTGGACTTGGTCTGGCGGCCCTTGGCGTTGGACCGCACCCACTCCAGCTCCTCCTTGAGGCGCTTGGCGAGCTTGAGGTCCTTCTTGCCCTGGATGGCCAGGCGCTCGCCCTTCTTCTCCAGGTAGGTGGAGTAGTTGCCCTCGTACGGATACAGGCGGCCGCGGTCGACCTCACAGATCCACTCCGCGACGTGGTCGAGGAAGTACCGGTCGTGGGTGACCGCCAGGATCGCGCCCGAGTAGTCCTTGAGGTGCTGCTCCAACCAGAGCACGCTCTCGGCGTCGAGGTGGTTGGTGGGCTCGTCGAGGAGCAGCAGGTCGGGCTTCTCGAGGAGCAGCTTGCACAGGGCGACCCGGCGGCGCTCACCACCCGACAGCACGGTGACGTCGGCGTCCGGCGGCGGGCAGCGCAGCGCGTCCATCGCCTGCTCGAGCTGGGCGTCGAGGTCCCACGCGTCGGCGGCGTCGATCGCCTCCTGCAGCACGCCCATCTCGGCCAGCAGCGCGTCGAAGTCCGCGTCGGGCTCGCCCATCAGCACGGAGATCTCGTTGTACCGGTCGAGCTTGCCCTTGATCTCGGCGACGCCCTCCTCGACGTTGCCGAGGACCGTCTTGGCCTCGTTCAGCGGTGGTTCCTGCTGCAGGATGCCGACCGTGTAGCCGGGGCTCAGTCGCGCCTCGCCGTTGGACGGCTGGTCGAGGCCGGCCATGATCTTGAGGATCGTCGACTTGCCGGCTCCGTTCGGCCCGACGACGCCGATCTTCGCGCCCGGCAGGAAGTTCAGGGTGACGTCGTCGAGGATGACCTTGTCGCCGTGCGCCTTGCGCGTCTTGTACATGGAGTAGATGAACTCAGCCACTGGCTCTTCGTCCGCCTCGGTGCTCGTGGAGGTGCCCGTCGACGGGCACTGCTGTCCGGCAGCCGCGACGCGATCGGCCGCGCCACCCGTGAGGGCGCGGACCGACCAGCGTCGTCGGGCTGCCGGTGGCCCAGCCTAGGCGATCACCTGACTGCGGCCAGTGCGAGACCCACCTCCTCGTCGTCCGCGACGTGCTCCGCCGGCACCAGGTTCTCGTCGACGGCCTCGGTCGCGGCCTCGGCGAAGCCTGTGACGTCGACCGGCTCCTTGGCCTCGTCGGCGGCGCTGGCCGCGGTGCTCAGGGTCCGAGCGAAGTGGCTGCTGCCGAAGGCCAGGTCGTGCCCGAGTGCGCTCGCGTCCAGGACGAGGGACGTGCGTGGACCCTGCTCCGAGATCCACTCCTCCGTCGACAGCCGACCCTGCACGATCACGGGGTCACCCTTGCGCAGCGAGCGCGCGACGTTCAGCGCGGTCGTGCGCCACACCTTGACGTTGAACCACTCCGTCTGCCCGTCCTTCCACGCGCCCGTCTGCTTGTCGAACCAGCGGCGCGTGCTGCCGAGCCGGAACGTGGTGAACGGGGTGCCGCCGTCGTTCTCGTGGAACGTGCGGACCTCCGTGCCGATCCAGCCGACGACGGTCAGGTCCAGGGACTGCGTGCTCATCGATGCCTCCAGTGCCGAACGCCCCGACGAGTGCGGGGCTCGTGCGGTCAGCCTCGGCTCGCGGGAGGCTCGGGGGCGACGAGCGTCGCGATCTGTGGAGAACGCTCGGTCGAGGCGGGCTGTGGGCGGGTCAGCCGCGAGCGGACGCGACGAGCTCTCGCGCCGTGCGGTGCTCCGCCAGCACCTGTTCGGTCGGCACCGCGAGACGCGCCCGGGCGACGCTCTCGAGCACGGACCGCCCGTCGCTCAGCACCCGCTCGGAGCGCCGGCGAACCGCAGCCGACCGCGCCGTGCGACTGGCCAGGAGTGCGACGACGGCTCCGACGACGGCTGCCCCGGCAACCCAGGGCGCCCACGTGTTCGCGGTCCCGGTGCCGAGCGCGGACCCGACCACGACCGAGCCGACCACGAGTGCCACCCCCGCGAGAACCACCGCCACGACGACCAGCGACAACGCCAGCGCGGACCGGCGCGCCGTCACGCTCAGCTCGGACATCGCGTCGGCCACCGCGAGTCGGAGCTCAGCCGTCGTGGCGATCCGTGAGGCGACGTCCTTCGCCCACCGCTTGGGCAGCCCCTGCGTGACGTTCTCGAGCCAGGCCCCCCGCGCGAGATCGACGACGTCCTCCTGCACGGCGCCGAAGCCCGACGCCGCGGGCGACGCCCCGCGAACCACCGCGGCGACCGACCCCGCCACGGCGGACAGGCCCACGGCGCGGGAGAGCGTGTCGACCGTCTCAGCCACGGACAGCCCGGTGGGCTCACGCGTGGCGAACTGCGGGTCCAGCGCCGCCACGGCGTCGTTCAGCTCGGAGCTCGCGTGCCGGGCAGCCAGCGACTGCGACGCGACCACCGTCGCCAGGGACTGCCGCAGCGAGCTGATCCCGATGCCGGCGGTCGCCGACGCCGACGTCACGGGCACACCGGTGAGCCCGTCGTCGACGAGCAGCCGCTCGATGTCCGCGATCAGCGCGGGCCGGACCTCGGGAGAGACGGTGTCGACCTGGTTGAGCACCACGACCATGGACGACTCATGCCCGACGAGCTGTCGCAGGTAGCCGCTGTGCAGCGCGTCGTCGGCGTACTTCTGCGGGTCGACGACCCAGACGAGCAGGTCGGCCTGCGGGATCAGCCGGTCGACCACGGCGCGGTGCTCGGGTGCGACCGAGTCGTGGTCGGGCAGGTCCAGCAGCACCAGCCCGCGCAGCGACGCCTCGGACTCGCCGTCGAGCAGGCTCTCGCGCTCGATCCGACGCTCCGGCACCACCCCGAGCCAGTCCAGCAGGGCCGCGGCGCCGTCGCCCCAGACGCACGCCGTGATTTCCGAGGTCGTGGGCCTGCGGACACCGACGTCGGCGAACTGCAGCCCGCTGATCGCGTTGAACAGGCTCGACTTGCCCGACCCGGTGCCGCCGACGAGCGCGACGACCGTGTGGTCGACCCCGAGCGCGAGACGCTCGCGGACGCCGCCGATCGTCGCCGCGGCGCGCGCGACGGCCTGGGGAGCGATCCGACCGTCGGCGATGGCGAGAGCCCGGTCGAGCGCGTCCACGCGAGCGCTCAGGGCGGCGGTCTCGTCAGTCGTCACGTGAGCCCCTTGAGGACGGCCAGCCGCAGGCGCAGGCGCGACGCCGCGTCGTCGGCAAGATCGGGGTCGGCGAGTACCTCACCGACCGCTGCGCGTTCGAGCGCGGCCTGCGCGGTCGCCCGCTCGACGAGGCCGGAGCGCAGCTCGTCGACCGCACGTTCGCCCGCCTCGTCGATGAGCTGCACGAGCAGGTCGCGCGCGTCGTCGACCCCTGCGGCCGCCGCGAGGGCGATCGCGGCGAGCCCGTCGTCACCCAGCGCCTGCTGGGCCTTGCGCCGCCGACGAGCGCGCCGTGCGGCGTCGGTGCCGGGCTCACCGGCGAGCGCCGCCCGCACGACCCGGACGCCCTGAGCCGTCCACGAGCGTGCTGCCTGGTCGGCGGCCGACCTCCGGCCCACCGACGGCGCCCACGCCGCGTCGACCGACACGCCCCCGTCGGGCCCGTCGGCCGCCGTGAGCGTCGCACGCAGCGCCCTCTCGGCCTGCGCACCGGCGGCCGTCAGCGTCGCGGTCGCCGAGTGCACCAGGTCGTCGACGAGCGGCGCGACCCCGGCCGAGCGTGCCCGGCCGTCGCGCGTCGACCCGCGGATCCGGCCCTTGGTGGACACCACGCGGTCGAGCGGACCGCGCGCGGTCGTCAGCTCGGACCAGCGGGCGCGCACGGCCCCGTCGGCGACGGTCCCTGCCCGGATCGACGCGCTCGCCTGCGCGACCGGTGCTGCGATCGCCCCGTCGAGAGCGACCCCGATCGCCGAGGCTGCGTCGGCCTGCGCCTGCACCGCGTCCGCGAGCTCGTCGACCCACTCCCGCAACGCCGCGAGCGAGCCGCGCAGGGTGCGACCGATGACCGTGCGTGCCTTGTCCGGGCCGGCCAGCATCGCGAGCCAGCGCTGGATCGGGGCCACGGACGACGCGGACAGCAGCCCGTCGTGCGGCCCCATGTCCGGCACCACGAACAGCGGCGAACCCTGCAGCCCGTTCTCGCGCAGCCGCCCGAGCAGGTCGCCGCGCACGGTCGGCAGGGAGTCCGGAGGGACCCGGTTGAGCACCATCGCGATCGACGCGCCGCGATCGACCGCACCCTGCAGCACCTGCCACGGCAGCGCGTCGCCGTACCGGGCGGCGGTCGTCACGAACAGCCACAGGTCGGCTGCCTCGAGCAGTCGGTGCGCCGACGCACGGTTCGACTCGAGGACCGAGTCGAGGTCCGGTGCATCCAGGAGCGCGATCCCGCGGACCATGTTCTCGTCGGCGACGACGGTCACGGACTCCAGCACGGGATGGTGCGAGAGCAGCTCGGTGTCGAGCGGATGGTGCACCAGGACCGGGCGGCGGGTCGTCGGTCGCAGCACGCCCGCGGTGCTCACCTCGGAGCCCACCAACGAGTTCACGATCGTCGACTTGCCTGCCCCGGTCGACCCCGACACGACGACGACCGCGGGCGCCGACAGCTCCGTGATGCGCGGGACAAGATGCTCCCCGAGCTGGTCCACGAGACGGTCACGAGACGCTCGCGCGACCTCGATCCCCTCGATCTCCAGCGGGAAGCCGGTCTTCTCGACGTCGCGACGCAGATCCTTGACCGCATCCAGCAACGAGGTCTGGGCGAGGGGCCTGGCGAGGATGTCCCGTGGGTCCGAGGCGGCGTGGCGCGCCGAGCCGACCAGTGGCTGCGCATACTGCGCTGGCTGCACTGGCGCCGTGCCGGGCTGCGCGCTCACGCGCCCATTGTCCCGGTGCGATCTGACCTGGCAAAACGCCACGCGGCACCGAAGCCGGACGGTTCGACGACATCGGAGCGAGATCCTGCCCTGAACGGCGGATGAAAAGCCGCACGGCGTGATGCGACCATCAATGCCATGGACCGCACACGTTCGCTCGCGTTCGTCGCCGGCCTGGCCCTTCTCGTCGTTCCGCTCGCCGCGGCTCCCGCCCTCGCCGTCGACAACGTGACCGTCACCGGGACTGTGACCGTCAGCGGCGCGCCGCTGCCGGGCTCCCCGGTCGGCGTCGGCTGGTTCGAGCCGGCGACGGGACGAGTCGGTGAGGTCGAGACCGCCGTCGGCGGGGCGTACTCGCTCGACGTCCCGCTGGACCTCGGTGGCTGGGTGCTCTTCGCCAACGCCCACGACCTCAACGGAGGCGCTGGACCGGCACCCAGCTTCCAGCCGTCGAACAGCACGTTCACCACCCTGTTCTCCGGCGCGGACGATGTCATGGACTACGCGTGGCAGGCGCTCACGCCGCGCCCGTCCCCGAGCGAGGACCTCACGGTGGATGTGGACCTGTCCCGCGGGGGGAAGGTCCAAGGCACCGTGCCTGCGTTGGCGGGCCTGACCGTCTACCTGCTCAACGCGGCCCTCCAGCCCGTCTACTCGGCAAACGGGCGCATGTACGTGAAGACAGCCGGGGCGGACGGGGCCTTCAGCTTCGAGAAGCTGACGCCGGGCCGCTACCGCGTCCAGGGCTCGCCCACCGCGAACCCGCGCTACACCTCCGAGATCGTCACCGTCAGCGCGGGTTCGACCGTCACGGTCACGAGGCCCGCACCGGTGGGTGCGACCATCGAGGGAGTGGTGCGGTATCACGGCGTCCCCAAGGCCGGAATCGTCATCCGGCTCGGCTACGGCTCCCTTTCCGCGACGACCGACGCGCAGGGGCGCTACCGCTTTACGGGCCTGACACCGGGGGTCATCAAGATCAGCGAGCAGGGCGCGCACGACGGCTGGACCACCGGCGTCGCCACGGTTCGGACGACGGCGGGTGCCACCACCGTCCGCGATCTGAGCCTCGTACGCCAGGGCTCGGTCACGTTCACGCTCTCGCGCGGTATCCCGGATACGTCCATGGCCCACGAGGACGGGCAGGGGATCGTCCAATCCCAGTCTGGCGAGAACGTCTACACCGTCGACCCGGGCACGTACTGGTTGTACGGCGCCACGCTGGACCGGTCGGGCTGGACCCGCAAGCTCGTCGAGATCACGGCCGGCCATATGACCGACGCTGGTGTCCTGCGGGCCACCTCGTCCTCGATCACGGTGAGCGGCACGGTGAGTGGTGGCGACTCTGCGCACCCAAAGACGGTCTCGATGTGCGACATGGCGTGCAACGGGTACCCGAAGGTAGACCTGGTCGGGCCGGACGGCCGGTACACGCTCCGGAACGTCATCCCGTGGGCCCAGGCGTCGATCTACGTCTCGGAGTACGGATGGGAGCCCGGGACGGTGGTCCGACGACTCGCTTCGTCGCAGACCGTCGACCTCGCGCTCGGTCCACAGCTCAGCAAGGTCCAGGCACGGTTCGTCCACGACGGACTGCCGGTCGACGTCGACCCCCGCATCTTGTCGGCCAACCGGACGATCTACGGGCACACGAGGCTGCTGCGCGGAGCGGACGGCGTCTACAGGTCGGACTACCCCATTCCCTCCGGCCCCGCACGCCTCGTCATCGCCGCACAGTCGTACGGCTTCGTGAACGGCAGCCACCCGTTCTACTGGGCGCCCGCGAACTCCGAGCTCAACCTTGCTCCGGGCAAGAACAACCTCGGACCTGTGGAGCTGGTCTTGCACCGATGAGGGCACGCGACCGGACCGTAGGGCGAACCCGCAGCATCCTTCGTGACCCGTCCGGCCACCCCGCGCCGCCCATTACGCTTGGTGCCCGATGCCCCCGTAGCTCAACGGATAGAGCAACGGCCTTCTAATCCGTCGGTTGCAGGTTCGAGTCCTGCCGGGGGCGCCTCCGCACGGCCCGGACCAGTGGGCACCGGTCCGCATCACGCGGTCACCTGCTTCAGCTGAGGCAGCAGATGCTCCGCGGCCATGTCGACGAAGGCCTCGAGCGTCGCGCTGCGCGGGGTGGCCGTCGCTGCTGCGTCAGGGTGCTTGTCATCGCTCGGCCGCGGATCCGTCGCCACCTGGTGGAGGTAGACAGCGTCGAAACCGATCGCGACGAGCTCGCTCAGACGGTCGGCGAGGCGCTTCGGGTCGTGGTCGACCAGGACGCTGCGGCGCACAGCCTCATCGCTGACGTGCTCCCCGACGGAGTCGAACGCCTCCGGGGTGTCGAGGTCCCACGCGACCGGCGGGCCGAACACCTGGCTGCGCCACTGCTCGCGGGCGACCTCGAACGCGGTCGTCTCGTCGGGCGCCCAGGAGACGTGCACCTGCAGCGCGATCTCACCTCGACCGCCGGCGACCCGGTATTCGTGCACGACCTGACGCAGGACCTCGGGGCTCTGGTTCACGGTGACCAGCCCGTCGGCCCAGTCGGCGTGCGCGCGCGCCGTCGCGGGCGTGACGGCGGGCCCGATGAGCAACGGCTGCTCGTCGGGGAGCGTCCAGAGCTTGGCCCGGTCCACCGTCACCAGCCCGTCGTGCGTGACCTCCTCGCCGTCGAGCAGCGCGCGGATCACCTCGACGCACTCCCGCAACCGTGCGTCCCGCTCGGCCTTCGCCGGCCAGCGCCCACCCGTGATGTGCTCGTTGACGTTCTCTCCCGAGCCCAGCGCGACCCAGAAACGTCCGGGGAACATGGCCCCGAGGCTCGCGACCGCCTGCGCGATGATGGCCGGGTGGTACCGCTCGCCGGGGGCGTTCACAACGCCGAACGGCAGGCTCGTCGTCGCCATCGCGGCGCCGAGCCAGGTCCAGGCGAAGCCGGAGTGCCCCTGACGGACGGACCAGGGCGCCCAGTGGTCCGAGCACATGGCGGCGTCGAAGCCCGCCTGCTCCGCGCGCTGGGTGGCCGCCAGCAGCGCCGCGGGGTGGACCTGCTCGTGCGAGTTGTGAAATCCGACGATGGTCATGGGGACCGGTTCTACCCCGTTCTCCGGATGCCTGCGCGGCGAACGGCCGACGCCGTGCGGGTCCGCAGCTGACCCTTGGTGAGCGTCGCCGGCGGTCCGCGCGTGCGCTAACCGGAGCGGACTGCGTCGGCCGCGACCTTCTCGACGGGTCGCGGCCGACGGCGCCGGACGGATCGACGGACCCGTCCGACGGCGACCGCGACGAGCCCGAGCCCGAGGGGAACGACGAGATGCCACCCCGCGAGCGCGGCGAGGACGAGCGAGAGCGCGCACGCCACCAGGCCGCACCACCAGCCTGGGCTCCGGCGCTCGAGCAGGCGGACCGCCGCGGCTGAGCCGAGCGCGTAGACCGCGACCATGCAGCTGGTGTGCACCAGGACGAACGGCTCGAGGTCGCCACCCGTGGCCACGGCGATCCCGAAGTAGAGGAAGGCGAGGACCGCCACGACGAGCAGCGCCCGACGCGGCACGCCGCCCGGCTGCGCGCCGCTGGCGACCCAACGCGGCAGGTCGCCGTCGCGACCGAGAGACGCGCCGAGCTTGGCGAAGGCCCCGAGGTAGGCGCCGAGCACGCCGAGCGTCACGATGCCCGCGACGACGGCCACCGCGATCCGCCCGGAGCCCGGCAGCCCGACGTCGACGAGGTCCATGAGCGGGATCTGCGAGGTCGAGTCCGGCAGGACGGTCACCGCGACGTACTGCAGCGAGAGGTAGGCGATGCCGACCACCACGAGCGCGATCGCGGTCGCGCGCGGGATCGTGCGCCGCGGGTCCCGGAAGTCGCCCGCCAGGTGCGTCACCGCCTCCCATCCCGCGAACGCCCAGACGAACAGGCTTGCCGCCGTGCCCACCCCGGACCATCCGTGCGGGAGGAACGGCGTCAGGGCCGCCGGGTCCGACGACGGCAGGGACGCGAGCACGACCAGCACCACGAGCACCACGAGCGCGCCGGTGAGCACGAGCTGGACGGGTCCGCTGAGCTTGACGCCGACCGCGTTGGTGACGAGCGGTGGCACGAGCAGGAGCGCACCCACGACGTACACCTGCGTCTGCGAGCCGCCGAGCATCGCAACCACGTACTGCGCGCCGATGAGCGACACCACCGGTGCCCCGACGCACACGCCGAAGAAGAACCAGTAGCCCGTGGCGCGGGCGGCGGTCGGGCCGAGCGCGAGCCGCACGTAGGTGGCGACGCCGCCCGAGTCCGGGTGGCGGGTGGCCAGCGCAGCGAACGCCGCAGCGAGCGGCACCGACGCGGCCAACACACCGGCCACGGCCAGGAGCGACGCGGGACCGGCCGCCCGGGCCGCGAGCGTCGGCAGGAGCAGGATCCCCGTGCCGAGCACGGCCGCGACGTAGAGCGCCGAACCGAGTGCGAGGCCGATGCTGCCGCCTGAAGGCGCGTCGCGCGGCGCATCTACGGCCACCTCGGCCGGCCGCGCGGTCGTCGTCATGCGGTCAGCGTGCCCGGCGCCACCGACATCCGACAGGTGGCAGGCCGACGCCGTTCGTCAACATCCCGCCATCGCCGACATCGTCGGAAAATGCCGTGACCCAGAGCACAACGACGTGGTCGAGTATCCCCACACCACAACATCGACCCGGGCATCCGCCCTGGCCGAGCCATGCCCTGAGGAGATTCCTGTGCATCCCACCAGCACGTTCGAGCTGCACCGTCACGAGTACGAGCAGCGCCTGACCCGCTCCCACCGGGAGCGCGTCGTCGAGGCCGCGCACGCGGCCAGACAACCGTCCGAGAACACGCGGCGACCTCCAGATACCGTGCGCGTCGTCAGCCTGCCGGCGTCCTTCGCCGGCATGGTCACCGCGCGCTGATCGACCCCACGCAAGGCGCGGGCCCGCAGTCGGGTCCGCGCCTTGCTGCGTCCCACCATGTTCGTCGGCTTGTCGTGCCACGATGACGCCATGCCTGCCGCGACGTCAGCCGACTCCCGCTGATGGGACGGCACGCCTCCCCCGAGCCCGAGCCCGAACCGACCGAGCCGCGGCAGACCGCGCACCCTGTCGTCGTGTGGCTCGAGCGCGTCCTGCTGGGCCTCGCCGCAGGCGCGGGAATCTTCGGGGTTCTGGTCTGGGCGGGTACGCCGTGGACGGGCGCGCTGTGGGTCGCCGTCGCGATCGTGGTCATCGTCCCGGCGGCCGCCTGGCTCGCCTCCACGGTGCCGAGCCGGGAGCACCACCGCTAGACACGCTCCATACCCGTGTGCCGGCGGTCGATGATCGACACCACACCCAGCACGACCACGGCGAGCGCGACCGAGGCGACCACGTCGGTCAGGAAGTGGTACCCCAGGTACAGCCTGCTGAGCGCGACGAGCGCCGTGCCGATGACGGTGGCGACGACCCACGCAGCGATCCGCACGGGCGTCGGATGTCGGCTGCACACGAGATACCCCAGCACCATGAGCAGCGTCGCCGTGCCGAGCGTGTGCCCCGACGGGAACGACGCGGTCGTCTCGGCGCCAGGCACGACCATCGTCTCGCTCGGCGGCCGCGGCCGGTCGACCAGCCCCTTGACCGCCAGCCCGAGGAACGTGGAGGCGAGCATCGCGCCCACCAGGAGCACCTGTCGCCACCACTCGCGCCGCACGAGCCCCCACACGAGCGTCCCGACTCCCACGAGGATCGGCAGGACCACCGGGCCCGAGATGAAGGTGATCGTGGCGAGCACCGCCGTCCACGCATCGGTCCGGTGCGCGACGAGCCAGTCCAGCAGCGGCTCGTCCAGGTGCCACAGATCGTCCTGCTCACGGACCGCGTCGAGCACGGAGAAGAACACCGTGAGCCCGAGCCCGACGAGGACCAGCCCCGGCAGCACCGCCCAGACGAACGGCCTGCTGCGCTGCGCGCGGGCCTCGTCGACGGTCATGCGAGACGAGGGTAGCGACCCCCGCGCGACGCCACGACCTGGGATCCTTGGCGCGTTTGTCTGCGGCGAGCCCTAGGCTGGCCACCGTGACCAGCCCGACGACGCCCGCACCCGCCTCCCCCGGACACGAGAGTGCCGACCGCATCGTCTGGATCGACTGCGAGATGACGGGCCTCGACCTCGGCGCCGACGCGCTGGTCGAGGTCGCTGCCGTGGTCACGGACTCCGAGCTGCGGGTGCTGGGCGAGGGCGTCGACGTGATCATCGCGCCGCCCGCCGAGTCGCTCGTCCAGATGAACGACTTCGTCCGCGCGATGCACACCACCTCCGGCCTCCTCGACGAGCTGGCGGAGGGCACCACGCTGGCCGACGCGCAGGAGCAGGTGCTCGCGTACATCCGCGAGTGGGTGCCGGACCCGGGCAAGGCGCCGCTCGCCGGGAACTCGGTCGGAACCGACAAGACGTTCCTCGACCGCGACATGTCCGAGCTGGTCGACTACCTGCACTACCGGGTCATCGACGTGTCCTCGATCAAGGAGCTGGCCCGCCGCTGGTACCCGCGCGTCTACTTCGCGTCGCCGCGCAAGAACGGCGGCCACCGCGCGCTCGCCGACATCCTGGAGAGCATCGACGAGCTGCGGTACTACCGCGCGGCCCTGCTTCCCGCCCAGCCCGGCCCGGACTCGGCCGCCGCGAAGAAGATCGCCGCCGAGATCGTCGCGACGACCGTCAAGGGCGCTCTGCTCTCGGAAGGCTGACGGCCTTCCTGCGCTGGCGCCGGCCGGGAACGGCGTCGGGCGCCGACCACGGATGGTCGACGCCCGACGGATGGGGTGGCTAACGGGACTTGAACCCGCGACCCCCTGGACCACAACCAGGTGCTCTACCACCTGAGCTATAGCCACCACGATCCCCCGACGCGTACGCCGGGGCGTCCAGAAGTGTACCTGAGCGGTTGCCGTACTCCTGCATCCGCCCAGAGGGCGGTCAGAGTCGGGCGACGATCGCGTCCGCGAACCGCTCGGCGGAACCTTCCGCGTGCGAGAAGAACAGCGACGGCTCGGTCAGCTCGACCTCGAGGACGACAGGCGCGCCGTCGTCGTCGGGGATCAGGTCGACGCGCGTGTAGAGCAGCGGACCCTCGACGCCCGGGACCACGCTGGGCAGCGTCTCGACCACACGGTCGGCCAGGGCGCGCTCGGCGTCGGTCGCCTCGCGCGGGGTCATGATCTCTTGCCGGTACAGCTCGTCGGCGAGCCGCTCGCGGTACGGGCCCTCGAGCAGCGCGCCCTTGCGGACCGAGTGGCTGAACGTGCCGTCGACGTAGACCAGGGCGGACTCGCCCTCGGTGTCGACCCGGTTCAGGTAGCGCTGGAGCATCACGCGCCGGCCGACCCCGAGCAGGTTCTTCGCGTGCGTGATCGCCATGGACCGCTGCTGGGTGACCCCCGCGTCGTACCGGCCGGTGTCACGCGACCCGGCGCTGACCGTGGGCTTCACGACGAAGTCACCGAACGCCGGGAACCGCGTGTGGATCGCGCGGGAGTCGAAGTTGCGCTCCGGGTCCAGCCAGATCGTCGGGACGATCGGCACGCCTGCCTTCTCGAGGTCGCGCAGGTACTGCTTGTCGATGTTCCAGCCGACCACCGACGCGGGGTTGAGCAGCGTGCTGGTGCGCTCGACCCGCCGCGTCCAGTCGGCGAACTGCGTGGGTCGCTCGGTGTAGTCCCACGTCGAGCGGATCACCACGTGCGGGTAGGTGCCCCAGTCGACGGTCGGGTCGTCCCAGACGACCGCCTCGGTCGCGATCCCCCGCGCCGCAAGAGCATCGCGCAGCAAGTGGTCGTCCTGGTCGAGGTCAGGGAGCTCGCCGCAGGTCGCGAGGGCGAGGCGGGGGGTCGATGGCGTCACGAGCGCACTGTACCGAGGGGGGCTTCGTCGGTGTCAGTGACCTGCGTCTCGTCGGGAGGCTCCAGATGCGACTGCGTCTCGTCGGCGGTTACGCGGTCCAAGGCGCGCACGACCGTCGCCGGCGTGGCGCTGCCCACCACGCGGCCCTGGTCGTCCACGACGGGAACGACGGCCCGACTGTGCGACCCGACGAACGAGTGCAGGACGTCGCCCAGCTCGGTGCCGACCGCGATCGACTCCCCCGCAGCACCGTCCACGACCGGGTCCAGGTCCTCGGGCTGCAGCCTGCCGAGAGCGAGCAGGCGGGCCGTCCGCCCACGGCCGACGAGATCGGCGACGGCCGCGGAGGCGGGACGCGCCACGATGTCGAGCGGTGTGGCGAGCTGCTCGATGTGGGCGCCCGTGCTCAGCACCGCGACGCGGTCGGCCATCCGCACGGCTTCGTCGATGTCGTGGGTGACGAGGATCACCGTGATGCCCAGCGTGCGCTGGATGCGGGCGAACTCGGTCTGCAGCCGGCGCCGGCCGACCGGGTCGACAGCGCCGAACGGCTCGTCCATCAGGAGCACGGGTGGGTCGGTGGCCAGTGCGCGGGCCACGCCGACGCGCTGGCGCTCGCCACCCGAGAGCTCGTGCGGGTACCGGCGCGCGTACCTGTCGGGGGCCAGACCGACGAGGTCGAGCAGCTCGTCCACGCGCGCCGCGGTGCGCTTCTTGTCCCAGCCGAGCAGGCCGGGCACGGTCGCGACGTTCTGCGCGACGGTCCGGTGCGGGAAGAGACCGACGTTCTGGATCACGTAGCCCATGCGCCGACGCAGCTTGACGGGGTCGACGCGGGTGACGTCCTCGCCCTCCAGCAGGATCCGGCCGGACGTCGGTTCCACCAGCCGGTTGGCCATCCGCAGCGTCGTCGACTTGCCGCACCCCGAGGGCCCGACGAGGACGAGCACCTCGTGCGGCCTGACCGCGAGGGTCAGGTCCTCGACGGCGGAGCCCTGGTTGTCGTCCTTCGAGCGCGCGTCGTACACCTTGCGCACGTGCTCGAAGCTGATCGCGGGTTCGTCGGCCACGTCCAGGACGCTAGTCGGTGCCAGGGACACGTGCAGGGCCGCGTCCGCCCCTGCGGGTGTCGGTGGGGCCGCCTAAGGTTCTGACCATGCTTTTCGCCGAGACACCACCCAACCCGTGGTTCTCCTGGCAGTACATCGAGCGCAACAGCGCCGACATCGTGCGTTACCTGGAGCAGCACGTCTCCCTGACGCTCGAGGCAGTCGCCCTCGCGTTCGTCCTTGCGCTGCCCCTCGCGGCCCTCGCGCACCTGCGTCCGCGGCTCGCCGGGCCCGTCCTGGGCGTCGCCGGCGTCCTGTACACGATTCCGTCGCTCGCGCTCTTCGCGGTCCTCGCTCCGTACACCGGGATCGGGCGCACGACCGTGCTCATCGGGCTCGTCTCCTACGCGCTCCTGGTCCTCACGCGCAACGTGCTCGTCGGCCTGCAGGGCGTCGACCCCGCGGTCACGGATGCCGCGCGCGGAATGGGATACGGGCGCGGACGGTTGCTGGTCTCCGTGGAGCTTCCGCAGGCGTTGCCGAGCATCGTCGCAGGTCTGCGCCTTGCGACGGTCACGACCGTGGCACTCGTGACGGTCGGCGTCGTCGTGGGGTACGGGGGTCTGGGGCAGCTGATGTTCCGCGGGTTCCGGAGCAACTACCACGCCGAGATCATGACGGCCACGGTGCTGTGCCTCCTGCTGGCGCTCGTGCTCGACCTGATCATCGCCGGGATCGGGCGTCGCCTGACACCGTGGTCCCGCGTCGAGAGCCCGGTGTGACGTGGACGTCTTCCAGGAAGCCCTCGCGTGGTTGAACGACCCGTTGAACTGGACGGGCCGCAACGGGGTCATCGCCCTGACCAAGGCCCACATCACGGTCTCGGTGCTCGCGGTGATGCTCGGCGCGGTCGCGTCGCTGCCGCTGGCCCTGTGGCTCGGACACCGTCGCCGCGGCGCGAAGATCGGCGTCGTCGTCGCCAACACGACGCGTGCCCTGCCGACCCTGGCCCTGCTGACGCTCCTGGCCGCGAGCGGCCTCTTCGGCAACACCGCCACGGTGCTGGCCTGCGCGGTGTTCGCCGTCCCGCCGCTGCTCACCAACACCGTCACGGGCCTCGGCGACGTCGACCGGGACATCCGGGACGCGGCGCGGGGCGTCGGCATGTCGGGCGCCAGGAGCCTGTGGTCGGTCGAGGTCCCGCTCGCCATCCCGCTGATCGCCGCGGGGCTGCGGACTGCGTCCGTGCAGGTCGTCGCGACCGTTCCGCTGGCCGCGCTCGTCGGCGGTCGCAGCCTCGGCTCGATCGTCGTCGAGGGCTTCGGGACCCAGAACTACGGACAGGTGCTCGCGGGCGGTCTGCTCGTCGCGGCGCTCTGTCTGGTGGTCGAGGGACTCCTGGCCGTCGTCCAGCACTTCTCCACCCCTGCAGGGCTGCGTTCGCTCGCCCGCCAGAGCGCGACCAGCTCTACCCGGACCCGGTTCCGCCGGCCCTCACCGGTTGCCGCGCCCGTCACCACCGGTTCGAATGGGCCCAGCCCATCCTCCTGATCCATCGGCGACGGCGCCGCCGTCCGCCGTACGGGAATCCTCCCTCCCCCCGCACCACAGCCCGAGGAGAGCATCATGCGAGCATCCCGCTCCGCCGCCCTTGCCCTGGTCGCCGCAGCCACCCTGCTGCTCAGCGCCTGTGGCGACCCTGGATCGGGCGGGGGTGAGGCCGAACCGACGTCGTCTGGCTCCTCCGGCCTCGCCACCTGCGACCCGGTCGCCGGCGACAAGCTCGTCGTCCTCACGGACGACAAGGGCCTCCAGAACGCCGACAACATCATCCCGGCCGTCAACAAGGCCGCCGCCGACGCGAACCCGGCGATCATCGAGTCGCTCGACACCGTCTCGGCGGCCCTCGACACGGAGAAGCTCATCGAGCTCAACAAGGCGGTCGACATCGACCGCCGCACGTCGAGCGAGGTCGCCAAGGAGTTCGTCGAGACCGAGAAGCTGGCCGCGAGCGACGCCACCGCTGGGTCGGGCACCTCGCTGACCATCGGTGCCGCGAACTTCTCGGAGAGCTCGACCCTGGCCGAGATCTACGCCGAGGTGCTGCGCACGGCCGGGTTCGACGCGACCGTGCAGACGGTCGGCAACCGGGAGACCTACCTGCCTGCACTCTCTGACGGGACGCTCGCAGCCGTGCCGGAGTACGCCGCCACGCTGGCCGACTTCCTGAACGGGCAGGCGAACGGGGCGGACGCGCCTTCGGTCGCGTCCGGCGACGTCGATGCGACGGTCGCGGCCCTGACGCCGCTCGCAGAGGCAGCCGGGATCACGGTCGGCGCAGCCTCGGCCGCTCAGGACCAGAACGCGTTCGCCGTGACCACCGCGTTCGCGGACGAGCACGGCGTCAAGACGCTCAGCGACCTCGCCGCGACCTGCGGTGGCCTCGTGCTCGCCGGGCCCGCCGAGTGCCCCGACCGCCCGTTCTGCCAGATCGGCCTCGAGGAGACCTACGGTCTCGACTTCGCCGAGTTCAAGTCGTACGACTTCGGACTGATCGGGTCCGCGGTGCTCAAGGGTGACGCGGCGATCGGGCTCGTCCTGTCGAGCGACGGCGCACTGGCCGGCTGACACCGACCACGTTCGAGACGGCGGGCCGGTGCTGAACCGGTCCGCCGTCTCGCTGCCTGCGGACGCCTCCCGTCGGCAGCGCCCCGCACGGCCTACAGGCCCGCGGTCTCGAGCAGCCTGAGCCAGATCTCGCTCACCGTCGGATAGGACGGGACGGCGTGCCACAGCCTGTCCAGCGGGACCTCGCCGACGATCGCGACCGTCGCGGCGTGCAGGAGCTCGGCGACCTCGGGCCCGACGAAGGTCGCCCCGACGATCACGCCGCGCGCGTCGTCGACGAGGATCTGCGCCCGGCCGCCGTAGTCCGGGGCCAGGACGTAGGCGCCTGCGACGTTCGCCAGGTCGAAGCCGACGACCCGGACGCCGAGTCCCCTGGCGCGTGCCGTCCGCTCGGTGAGTCCGACCCATGCGACCTCGGGCCGCGTGAACACGACCTGCGGGACCGCGGCATCGTCGGCGGTCGCCCGGTAGCGGCTCCAGGGCTCGGCACTCGCCTCGTCGGTCGCGGACAGTCCGTCGTCGCCCGACGTCGCATCCTTCGGCGCCTTGCCGGGATCGAACCGTGCGGCGATCACGTCGCCGACGACGCGGGCGTCGTACTTGCCCTGGTGCGTGGTCGCGGTCCGACCGGACACGTCGCCGACCGCGAAGAGCCAGCCACCGTCCGCGCCGGTGGCCTGGAGCCGGTCGTCGACCGCGATGGCACGGCCCGGCGTGAGCCCGATCGTGTCGAGGCCGAGGTCGGACGTCCGCGGTCGGCGCCCCGTGGCGACGAGCACCTGGTCGACGACGATGTCCGCGGCGCCGTCGATCGTCAGGTGCACGCCGTCCGCGTCGCGCCGCACGGACTGCGCCTCGGTGTCGAACCGGACGTCGATCCCCAGCCCGGTCAGCGCCTCGGCCACCGCCTCGGAGGCGAACGGCTCCGCAACGGTCAGCAGCCTGTCGCCGCGCACGATCAGCGTGACCTTGCTCCCGAAGTCCGCGAACGCCGTCGCCATCTCGACGCCCACGACGCCGCCCCCGAGCACCGCGAGCCGTGCGGGTACCTGCTGCACGGAGGTCGCCTCACGGCTCGTCCACGGCTGCGCGTCCGCGAGCCCGTCGATCGGTGGGATCACCGGCTCCGACCCCGTGGCGACGACGACGGCGTGCCGAGCGGTCACGGTCGTCGAGCCGTCAGGGCCCTCGATGACGAGCCGCCGAGGCCCGGTCAGCCGGCCGTGCCCGCGCAGCACCGTGATCCCGGCACCCTGCGCCCAGTCGGCCTGCGACGCGTCGTCCCAGTGGTGCGTCACGTCGTCACGCGTGGCGAACGTCGCCGAGACGTCGACCGTGCCGACCTCGCCCGCGCCGGGCACGGACCGGGCGGCCGCGAGAACCGTGCCCGGCCGCAGCAGCGCCTTCGACGGCATGCACGCCCAGTACGAGCACTCACCGCCGACGAGCGCGTGCTCGACCATCGCCACGCTCAGACCCGTCCGTCCGGCCCGGTCGGCGGCGTTCTCCCCCACGGCCCCCGCACCCAGCACCACGACGTCGAACTCGAGCTCCTGATCCGCCATCACTCATCCCGTCCGCCGCACCGGCGCGTGCCGCCGGTGCGCCCATCGTCGCCCGGGTCACCCTCGTTTGCATGCTCACCGGGCGACGTCGTTTGCCTGGAAGAACTACGTCGGGGAGGCACGATCCACGAGAGTCGTCTCCAGCTCGGGCGGCTCAGAGCTGCACATCGCCGGGTGCCCCGCCGACGGCCACGAGGTCTCGCGGCAGCGACGAGTACGCGTCTGCGACGGCGGTCAGCAACGTTTCGTCGACCCTCATCAGCTCGTCGTCGATCCTTCGGATCGCCCGCGCAGGCGAGTTGGCGTTGACCGCGAGGACGAGCTGAGCCTGCCCCAGCTCCCCGAGGCGGACGGGGCGCTGCCGGGATCGCCAGCCCATCGCCTCGCCGATGCGACCCACGTGCTGCGCGGTGATGCTCGCAAGCACGGCACCGTCCGGCGTGGCGATCTCGCCGTCGCGCCACGACATCACGGTCCAGGTCGCGCCCTCGAGAACCTCGTCCCCCGAACGGAAGAGGACGTCGTCGTACCCGGCCAGCTGGGCCTCGCGCCGCAACCGGATCTGCCCGAAGAGCGCAGTCGACTTCACCTCGGCCAGCTCCCGTTCGTACTCGACGGTGCGTACCGAGAACTCGCTCTGCGGCCTGAAGGGAAGCTCTGCGGGTCCCGACGACACGAGAGTCCTGCACCCCCGGGCGTTCGCCGGTGACGCCATGGTCAGGTCGTCGGGATACAGCGTGACCCGCACGGTCGCCGGACCGTCGAGCCGGGCCAGGTGCGAGCGCACGATCCCGGCCAGGCGCGCCGCGTCGAGCTCGTGGTCCCACAACGCCCGAGCATCGCGAGCGAGCCGCGCAACGTGCTCGCGCCAGCCCAGCACACGCCCGTCGACGGCGACGAACGTCGTGAAGACGCCGAACGGGTACAGCGCGAGCTCGGCGGGCACCGCCACCACCACGTCGCCGTCGAGCGTGTGCAGCTGGTGCACGCTACGTGGCCAGGTGCGTGCGGAGCGCGCGTTGCTTCACGCCCGGAAGGCTACCGCCCGGCCGGGGCGGCGGCGGCGGCGCGGAACGCCTCCGAGCGCTGCTCGTAGCTGGTGAACTCGTCGAAGCTGGGTGCGCCGGGCGACAGAAGGACGACGTCCGAGGCGCTCGGGTCGCTGCGCACCCGTTCCATGGCCTGGGCGAAGCTGACCGAAGGCCGGGACCCGGTAGACGTGGCGGACTCCGCCACCCAGCGCGCCCCGGCCGGGCCCACGGCCACGACATCGACTGCGGCGTCGGGCTTGCGCGTGGCGAGGTACCTGCGGATCGGCTCGAACGGGAGACCGCGGTCGGCGCCACCGAGGATCAGCGTCACCCGGTCGTCCGGGTACGTCTCGAGCGCCGCCACCACCGCTTCGGGTGCTGTGGCGAGGCTGTCGTCGATCCAGGCCCGACGATCGAGCGACGGCACTCGCTCCAGGCGGTGTGCGAGCGGACGGAAGGACCGGACGGACTCGAGCGAGCGCGCAGCCACCGAACCGTCCTGCGCACCGAGGAGCGCTGAGACTGCGGCCAGTGCGAGCGCGACGTTCCAGAGGTTGTGCACGCCGTGCAGCGGGACGTCGCTCCGGTCCAGCCGTCCCGCACCGTCCCAGGCGATGCCGTCGTCCGAGACCGTGATCCCGAAGGATGCCGGGTCGACGACACGGACGTCCGCACCCACGCGCGCCTCGACCAGTCGCGCGATGTCGCCCTGCAGGTCAGGAACGACCACCGTCTCGGGGCCGTGCGCGACGACGTTGAGCTTGTCCCGGACGTACTCGTCGTAGCCCCCGTGCCACGGAAGGTGCTCCGGGTAGAGCGAGGTGATGACGACGATGCGGGGCGACGTCGTGAGGTCGGCGGCCTGGTAGCTGGACACCTCGGTCACGGCCAGGGCAGTGCCGTCGTCGTCGCCCGCGGTCACCGGCGTCCCGCCGTTGCCGACGAGAGAGGCGGATCGGCCCAGCGAGAGCAGCACGTGCTGGGCCAACGCGGCCGTGGTGCTCTTGCCCTTGGTCCCGGTCACCGCGAGGACCCGACCGGCGTTCTGGGAGAGCCAGAGATCGGTGAGCGACGTCACGGTCACGCCGAGCTCGAGGATGCGGCCGTAGACGGCCGATGTCCGCGGCACGCCCGGCGACTTGATGACGATCTCCGCCGCCTCGAGCCTGGCGACGGCGTCAGGTCCGGCCGTCACCGGTGCGGGCAGGTCCGTCGGCGTCGCACCGTCGCCCGTGATCACGAACTCGACGTCGATACCCCGTCGGGCGAGCTCGGACTGAGCCGCACGCCCCTCGCGTCCTGCACCCCAGATGACGACGTCGCGTCCGAGGAGGTCGTCAAACCGCACGAGCGACCGTCTCGAGCTCGGGGGCAAGGCAGTGCTCGTCCTCGCGGAACGCAAACACGGCGACGCGCTCGACAGCAGACGCGGTCAGTGCACGGAGCTCCGGCCTGGCGAGGAACGGGTGGTCCTTCCAGTCGTCGTGCTCCCTCACGAGAGCCAGCGCGACGCGGCACTCGTCCGGCTCCCCGACGCACTCGAAGGGCTTCAGCAGCCCGTCGGCGCCCAGGAGCTCCAGGAATCCGGACAGCTGAGTCTCGTCGGCGAACATGTCGCGTCCGGAGAAGATGCCGAGCAGCTCGTCGCGCGGCAGGAACGGAGCCAGGCACAGGAAGACGAAGCGGCACTTGGGGCAGTCCGCGCACCACGAGGTCCGGTCCTTCTCGGCCAGCTTGAAGGCTCGATTGCAGCTGGTGAACACGCCGTGGTACTCGCGGTGGGTCGCGAACCGACGAGCGATCCGGAGCTCGGTCAGCGGACGCAGGACGGAGACGTAGCCCGGAGCGCCCGGCGGCAGGGAGTCGCGAAGGAGGCGCTCGAACTCGAGCCCCTTGGACCACTGGTGGTTGATCGAGCGCCCGTGCCACGTCACGTTGCCGTACGAGGAGCTGGCCTCGTTGCTGAAGGCCACCGTGTCGAAGCCGCACGCCATCGCGGTCAGGACACCCAGCAGCGAGTTGACCGCGGTGACCGGCACGTGGCCGTTCGGGGCACCCTCGGCGTTCAGCCTGAACAAGGTCGGGTCGAGCCGACGACGCACCGTGAGCATCGGGATGCCCGCGACCTTCGCGGTGTCCTCGATCGGGGCGTAGCTGTTGACCGAGTAGAGGCCGATCTCGTACCCGGCGCTCTTGAGCGCCTCGATCGACACGATCGAGTCCTTGCCACCGCCGACCGCGACCAGGACGCGTCGCGCGCGCTCGGTCGTCGGGTCGGCCGGCGGCGGATCGTCGGACACCGGCGCGATGACGGGCGTCTCGAAGACCGAGGGCAGGTCGTTGACGTAGGCGAACTCGCCCAGCCCGTTGGTCAGGAGCTCCCGCGCGAACCGCACCTCCTGCGCGGTCAGTCCGGCGGGGACCGCGAGGCTGGCGGGTGCGAACGCCTTGAAGTAGCTGAGCGAGGCAGCGATGGACAGCAACCGCAGGACACCGTCCAGCGCGGACGCGTCGACACCTTCGAGGCTCCCGGGAAGCTCGATGGTCTCGGTGAGCTCGACCGGCGGGCCGCCAGCGACGACGCCGCGGTAGCGCAGCTCGATCGTGCTCCCGTCGACGCGGGGCGGGAGGCACTGCACCTCGCCCCACGTCTGCTGTTCCGTCGAAATGGCCACGGACCGAGTGTATGGGCGGTTCGTCGACTCGTTCGGATCGGTGCAGGTCAGGGCGTTGCGCATCGATCGCGACGACCGAGATCAGGCTCGCGCGACCCGTGCTGCACCGCGACGCGACGAAGGCCCCTCGTCACCGGACGAGGGGCCTTCGGGTGGTGCGCCATCAGGGACTCGAACCCCGAACCCGCTGATTAAGAGTCAGCTGCTCTGCCAATTGAGCTAATGGCGCGCGGTGAGAAAGTTACCAGGCGAGGCGCCCGAACTGCCAATCGGATGGACCGGTCGTGACGACCGTCACGGCCGAGGGTCGGCCGCGGGCTCCTGCGGCGCCGCTGGAGCGTCCGAGTCGTCGGTCGGCTCCCACCATGCGACGTCCGGGAGACCCTCCGACTCGAGGATCTCGGTCGACGTGGACTCGGGGGTCACGAGGTCGACGATGAGCGCGAGCGGCACGTGCTCGGCGAGCAGGTCCTTCGCCGGCTGGGTGTCAGCATCGCTCGGACCAGCCGAACCGGCAGAGGGGTCCACCTCCGGCACGGCGTCGTCGTGGCTCATGGTCGACCTCCTTCGTCGTCTCCTGCGTTCTCGACCATGGCACCACCGCACCGGGCGGGGTGCAAACCGCCGCGCGCGGCACGGTCGCGCGGACGGATGCTCCGCACAGCGACCTCGACACGGTCCGACGTACCATGACGACGCACCAGCCCGCTCGCCCGTCAGGAGATCACGTGCCCCGCCTCACCGTCGGCGACCTCGCGCCCGACTTCACGCTGCAGACCGCGGACGGCGGCAGCGTCACCCTGTCCGACCTGCGCGGACGGCACGTGATCGTGTACTTCTACCCCGCGGCCATGACGCCGGGCTGCACGACCCAGGCGTGCGACTTCCGGGACAACCTGGCCTCGCTGCAGGCAGCCGGCTATGCCGTGGTCGGGGTCTCCCCCGACGACATCCCCGCGCTGGCGAAGTTCGTCGAGGCCGAGCACCTGACGTTCCCGCTCGCGTCCGACCCGGACCGCTCGGTGCTCGAGGCCTGGGGTGCGTGGGGCGAGAAGAAGCTCTACGGCAAGACGGTCACCGGCGTGATCCGCTCGACGGTCGTCCTGGACCCCGACGGTCGCGTCGAGCTCGCGCAGTACAACGTGAAGGCGACGGGTCACGTCGCGAAGCTACGCAAGGACCTCAAGGTCGCCTGACGGCGTCTTGAGCGCGAGGCCCCAGCCTCGTGAGAGCGGGAGTGGTGAAACGGCAGCCACGCCAGGTTTAGGTCCTGGTGCCCGAGAGGGCGTGCGGGTTCAAATCCCGTCTCCCGCACACATGACGAAGGACCGGTCCCGCAGGACCGGTCCTTCGTCGTTCACGCGTCAGGCTGTGGCGCCGGCAGCGATCTTCTCGCGCACCTCGTCCATGTCCAGCGCCTTGACGGCCTCGACGACCTGCTCCAGCGCGGCCGCAGGAAGAGCGCCGGCCTGGTTGAACACCAGGATCCCGTCGCGGAAGGCCATCAGCGTCGGGATGGAGAAGATCTGCAGCTCCGCCGCCAGCTCCTGCTCCGCCTCGGTGTCCACCTTGGCGTGCACGATGTCGGGGTGGTTCTCGCTCGAGTCCTCGAAGACGGGGCCGAACCGCTTGCACGGTCCGCACCACTCCGCCCAGAAGTCGATGAGCACGATCCCGTTGTCCTTGATCGTGGGGCCGATCGTCGAGCCAGTGAGCTCGGTGGTCGCCATGTCGTTCCTCCAGTCCTCGGATACCGCCTGCTAGAGCGTTCCGTCGCTCCCCACTATTCCCCGCGACCCCGATGTCGCGCACCCCGGCGTGTCGGCAGAGCGTGCCGAGACAGCTGACTGACGCCTCGGTGTGGCACACCTCCGGGTGTCCGCTGAGCGTGCCGAGGCGGCCGCGTGGGCGCACGCGAGGTAGACATGGGGGGTGACTGCTTCCGCCGAGTTCCCCCGGGGACCCGAACGCCCCTCCGGCTGGATGAGTGCCGACGACATCACGCGCGTCCGCACCCAGCTGCCCATCCTCTACATCGACGCGATCCCCGTGCGCGTGGACGACTCCGGCGACGTCGTGCAGGTCGGCCTGCTGCTGCGGGTGACGTCCGAGGGCGTGATGTCCCGGGCCCTGGTGTCGGGCCGCGTGATGTACCACGAGCGGGTGCGCGACGCCCTGGTCCGGCACATCGAGAAGGATCTCGGGCCCGTCGCCCTGCCGCAGATCCCTGCCTCGCCGCAGCCCTTCACGGTCGCGGAGTACTTCCCGACGCCCGGCGTCACGCCGTACCACGACCCCCGGCAGCACGCGGTGTCGCTCGCCTACGTCGTGCCGGTGCTGGGTGACTGCCGGCCGCAGCAGGACGCGATCGACCTCGCCTGGCTGACGCCCGAGCAGGCCGTCGCCGAGCCCGTGCAGGTCGAGATGAACGGGGGCCAGGGGCTGCTGCTCCGGCAGGCGATGGCGCACGTGGGCCGCCTGCAGTGAGCGTGCGGTGAGCACTGAGACGAGCACCGCCCGTGATGTCCGGGCGCCGCTCGTCGCGCGCGTGCTCTACGGGATCGTCGCCGTGGCCGCCTTCACCGGGATCGCGATGGAGGTCGTCACGGCACTGGCGTCCGACGACCCCGGCTTCAAGCTGGTCAACGTCTTCTCGTTTCACCATCCAGTCGAACCTGCTCGCGGGCATCGCGTCGACGTTCCTGGTGATGCGTCCCGACCGGCGGGGCCGGGTGTTCGAGGTGCTCCTGCTCGATGCTCTGCTGTGCATCGCGGTGACCGGGATCGTCTTCCACGTGGCCTTGAGCGGCCTCCGGGACCTCACCGCGGCGGGCGCCTTCTCCAACTTCCTGCTGCACACGTTGGTGCCGGTCGGCTTCGTGGTCTCCTGGCTGCTGGTCGGGCCGCGGCCGCGCTTCACCGTCGCGACGGTCGGCTGGTCGCTCGCGTACCCGCTGGCATGGATCGCCTACACGTTCGCGCGCGGCGCCGTCACCGACTGGTACCCGTACCCGTTCCTCGACGTCTCGGTGATCGGCATGGCCGACGCCCTGCTGCGCACCGGGATCGTGGCGGTCGTGTTCCTGGTGCTCGCGTTCGCTGCGCTCGGCCTCGAGAAGATCCTCCCGGCGCGCCCTCGGGAGATCACCCCAGCGTGAGCTCGGGCCAGTCCGACAGGTCGGCGCGCATCCGCCGGTCGTGGGTCGCGACGACGACGGCGGCCGACGTCACCCGCAGCGCGGCCGTGAGCTCGTCGACCAGCCCGACGGACAGGTGGTTCGTCGGCTCGTCGAAGATCAGCACCTGCGGTGCGGACAGCAACGCGCACGCGAGGTCGAACCGTCGGCGCTGACCCACCGACAGCTCCCGCAGAGGGCGGTCCAGGTCCTCCTCCGTCAGCAGCCCCTGGGCCGCGACGGGCACGAGCCGTGCGGGATCGAGCACGTCCGCCTCGAGGAGCGTCAGCGCGTGCCGCGCGTACGCCTCGAACCCGGTGAGCTCCTCGGGCGCGCCCGCGACGTAGGCGCGCTGGGCAGCGGCCGTCGCGTGCTCGGTCGGACCCTCCTGCGCGAGCACCCCGATGCGCACCCCGGGGGCGATCGTGCGCACACCCCGGTCCAGGTCGATCGTCCCGGCGAGCGCAGCCAGCAGCGTGGACTTGCCGGAGCCGTTCGGGCCGGTGACCAGCAGCCGGCCGCACGCGGGCACCTCGATGCGCACGCCGGGCAGGTCGAGTCGGGCACCCACCCGCGGTGCGCGCAGCTCGAGCAGAGGTCCCGGTCGCGGCACGGCCGGCAGCGACGGGAGGTCGGGGAACGTCAGCTCGAGCGGGGGCGTCGGCACCTGGACCGCCTCGACCTCGAGCTTCTGGATCAGCCGGTCCGCGGCCTTGACGTGTCCCCGCGCACGCGTCGCACGGCGGTGCTTCTCCGAGCCCTTCGGCGGGCGCCACTCGTCGGAGAGGTTCTCGTACGTCGAGTCGAGCCGCTCGGCGAGCGCGATCGCCCGCTTGCGCTCGGCCCGGTAGCGGGCCCGCCAACGGCGCAGCATCTGGTTCTTCAGGAACCGGTAGTCCGAGTACCGCGTCGCGCCGTACAACGCCGGCCGCCCGTCCATCGCGGGGTCGAGGTCGAGGATCGCGGTCATGACGTCGTCGAGCAGGCGGCGGTCGTGAGTCACGATGACGATCGCGCCCGGCCAGTCGCGCAGCCGGGCCGTGAGGTAGTCGATGCCGCCCGCGTCGAGATGGTTGGTCGGCTCGTCGAGCAGGAGGAGGTCCGCGCGCTCGCCGATCCGGCAGGCCAGCCGGACGCGGTACCGCTCCCCCACGCTCAGCTCGTCGAGCAGCCGCTCCGGATCGCGCGGTGCACCGAACCGGGTCAGCGCCTCGTCCACCCGACGGTCCGCGTCCCAGGCCGCCAGGTGCTCGTACCGTGCGACGGCCGCCGTCAGCCGTCCCAGGTCACCGCTCTCGTGGTCGAAGGACGCGATCGCCGCCTCGAGCTCCGCCGACGCCGCACGCACCCCGGCCAGCGCTTCAGCGACCAACGTCCCCACGGTCGTGCCCGGCAGCACGGTCAGCTCCTGGTCGACGACGGCGAGCGTGCCCGAACGGCGCACCCGACCGGTCTGCGGCGTCAACGCGCCCGCGAGAACGCGCAGGAGGGTCGTCTTGCCCGCGCCGTTCTCGCCGACCACGCCCAGCCGGTCGCCCGCGCTGACGACGACGTCGACCGAGTCGAGGACGGCGCGGCCCGGGTACCCGTAGGTGACCGACTCCGCGACGAGCTGGACGACGCCGGCCGTCTCGACGTCGGCGATGCTGCCGGTCGACGCGTCGTGGGTCGGTTCCGGTCCGCTGGGATCAGGCACGGGCCCGTCTCATCCGCCCAGCACGCGGACCAGCGCCGGCACCAGGGCACGGAACGCCGTGCCGCGGTGGCTGATCGCGTTCTTCTCGTCCGGTGTCAGCTCGGCGCACGTCCGGGCATCCCCCGTCGGCACGAGGATCGGGTCGTACCCGAACCCGTGGGAGCCGCGCGGAGCGGTCGCGAGGGTGCCGACGAGCGCTCCCGTCTCGACGTGCTCGAAGCCGTCGGGCGTGACGAGGGCGGCTGCGCAGACGAACCGCGCACCGCGGTGCTCGGGCGCGATGTCGGCCAGCTGTGCCAGGAGCAGGTCCAGGTTGGCCTGGTCGTCGCCGTGCCTCCCGGCCCAGCGCGCCGAGAAGATCCCGGGCGAGCCACCGAGCACGTCGACGCTCAGGCCGGAGTCGTCGGCCACCGCCGGCCGCCCGGTGAACGCCGCGAGCGCACGGGCCTTGATCAACGCGTTCTCCGCGAACGTCAGGCCGTCCTCGACTGGCTCGGGTGCGCCGACGTCACGCGCGCCGACCACCGACGCCGGGTCGAGGCCGGGCAGCACGGGGGCCAGGATCGCGCGGAGCTCGCCGACCTTGTGCGCGTTGTGCGTCGCGAGCACCAGCCTGGTCGCGGCGCTCATCGGGTCGCGCGCGTGGCCGAGCCGTCGCTCGGGGCCTCGGCCAGGGCAGCGACCTGCAGGGCGGTCAGCCGAGCGGCTCCGGCGACCGCGAGGTCGAGCAGCGCGTCCAGCTCGGCGCGGTCGAACGGCGCGTGCTCGGCCGTGCCCTGCACCTCGACGAACGTGCCGGAGCCCGTGACGACGACGTTCATGTCGGTCTCCGCGCGGACGTCCTCGACGTACGGCAGGTCCAGCACCGGCAGGCCGTCGACGATGCCGACGCTCACCGCGGCGACCGAGTCGCGCAGCACGACCTTGTTCTTCGAGATGTGGCCCTGGGCGACCGCCCACGCCACCGCGTCGGCCAGCGCGACGTACGCACCCGTGATCGAGGCGGTCCGGGTCCCGCCGTCGGCCTGGAGCACGTCGCAGTCGAGCACGATCGTGTTCTCGCCGAGCGCCGAGACGTCGATGATCGCGCGCAGCGAGCGCCCGATCAGACGCGAGATCTCGTGCGTGCGGCCGCCGATGCGTCCCTTCACGGACTCGCGGTCGGAGCGGCTGTCGGTCGCGCGCGGGAGCATCGAGTACTCGGCGGTGACCCAGCCCTCGCCCGACCCCTTCTTCCAGCGAGGCACCCCGGGCGTGAACGACGCGACGCACAGCGCCTTGGTGCCGCCGAACTCGACGAGCACGCTCCCCTCGCCGGCCGCCAGGAAGCCGCGTGTCAGGGTGACCGGGCGGAGCTGGTCGGGGGCGCGGCCGTCGGCGCGGACGCCGGGCACGGTGGAGGCGGAGATCGCAGAAGTCATGCGGCCGAGCCTAACCGCGCGGTCGGACACGGACCTCGCCCGTCCGAGGACGACGCTCAGAGGACGTGGACCGCGCCCGGCTCGGCCAGCTCGATGGGCCCGTCGTACTCCGCGCTCGCCTCCGCGACGGTCACCGCGGGGTCGTTCCACGCCGGGATGTGCGTGAGCAGCAGCCGCCGGGCACCCCCGCGCGCGGCCGCCGAGGCCGCGCGGCGGCCGGTCAGGTGGATGCCGCGGAGCTCGTCGTCGCGACCCTCGACGTACGCCGCCTCGACGAGCAGCAGGTCGACGTCCGTGGCCAGCACGTCCAGACCGGGGCACTCGTCGGTGTCACCGCTGTAGGAGAGGCTCACGCTCTGCGACGCGTCGGCGTCGCTCGGTCCCGTGACCCGGATCCCGAACGCGGGGATCGGGTGCTCGACGGGGACCGGCGTCAGGGTGAGGGGCCCGACCACGACGTCGGCACCCGCCTCCCACTCCGAGACCGTGAACTGCTCGCTCGGGCCGTCGGAGCCGCACAGCTGCACGAGGCGCTCGCCCGTGCCGACCGGGCCGAAGACCGGCACCGGTGGAAGCGCGCCGGCGGGGTCGTAACGGCGCAGCACGTGCAGCACCGCGAGGTCCGCCACGTGGTCGGCGTGCAGGTGGGACAGACCGATCGCGTCGAGCTGCGTCGCGTCGCCGTACCGCTGCAGAGCACCGAGCGCACCGTTGCCGAGATCGAGCAGGACGGACCAGGTCCGACCGTCGGCGTCCTCGGCCTGCACCAGGTAGCCGGAGGCCGCGGAGTCGGCGCTCGGGAACGAACCTGCGCTGCCCAGGATCGTCAGCCTCATCGCGGCGCGCGCCGAACGCGGACGGGCGCATCGGTGGTGACCGCGGACTCGAGCGGGAGCCGGTCCCGGATCGACCGCGCCACCGTCGGCCCGCCGACACCGGAGTCGAAGATCCCGAGGGGGGCGTCGTTCACGCTGTCGAGCCTAACCGGTCGTCGACCCCGACCCGCCCGGCCCGGTGTGGCGTCCGCCACCGTGGTGGTCCCCGGGTTTGCGCAGGTCCGTCAGCAGCGCCTCGACGAGGGACTCCTGCAGCCAGCTGAGCGCGCCGTAGACGGCGACCAGGTAGCGGCGGGTCGCGGGGTCGAGGTCGTCCGACGCGACGTCCTCGAGGTCCGCGGTGGGCGCCGCGAGCAGGGTGTCGTAGAGCTGCTCGGCCTGCGAGTCGGTGCGGATCTCGAGGCGCTCGGCCAGGACGAGCCGCAGGTCGGTCAGCGTTGCGGCGACGTCTCTGGCGTCGTCGGGCGACACGGCGAACGCGTCCGCCCGCTGCCCCACGGCGGGCGTGGTCAGCGCGGTCCACAGCCGGCGCAGCCGGTCGACCTTGCCCGCGCGGATGTCGTCCTCGGTCAGGCGACGGAACTCGGCGGAGACCTCGGGGTCGTCACGCGACGCGTCGGGCAGCAGACGCCGGACCGCCGGGTCGGTCGGCGGCTCGATCTCCTCCATCCGCACCCGGGGCGTGCCGTCGGGCACGGGCACCGGTTCGGGCGGGCCTTCGTCGATCCGTCCCGCACCCAGAAGCTCCGCGACGTCCGCGACGAGGGCCGCGATCACCCCGCGCTCGTCGTCGTCGAGACGCGCCACGTACATGCCGCGCCGCCTGCGGAACGCACGCATCACTGACCGCTTCGCTGCAGCGTCGCCCACAGGCCGAAGCCGTGCATCGCCTGCACGTCGACCTCCATCGCCTCGAGGGACCCGGTGGACACCGCCGCCCTGCCCTGCTCGTGCACCTGCCGCATCAGCTTCTCGGCCTTCTCACGTGGATGCCCGAAGTAGGACTCGAACACGTACGTGACGTAGCTCATGAGGTTCACGGGGTCGTTCCAGACGATCGTCACCCACGGGTCGGCGACGGACGTGTCCTCCTGCGCCTCGACGCTCTGGTCGGGAAGGGTCTCCACAGGCACCCGTCCACTGTAGGCGGCGCGTGACGTGCGCGGATGTTCGGTGCTGCCTACGTTGGCCGCATGACCTCTGGCCTGAACACGGACAGCACCGCGCTGCTGACCGACCGCTACGAGCTGACGATGCTCCAGGCCGCGCTGGCCGACGGGACCGCGGACCGGCGGTGCGTCTTCGAGGTGTTCACGCGACGACTGCCCGCGGGCCGCAGGTACGCCGTCCTGGCCGGTACCGGGCGCGTCCTGGAGGCGATCGAGCGGTTCCGGTTCGGTACGGCCGAGCTCGACTTCCTGGCCGACGAGCACGTGGTCGACGACGCGACGCTGGACTACCTGTCCACGTACCGCTTCACCGGGTCGGTCGTCGGGTACGCGGAGGGTGAGGCGTTCTTCCCGTCGTCGCCGGTCATGGTGGTCGAGGGGTCGTTCGCCGAGGCCGTGCTCCTGGAGACCGTGGTGCTCTCGATCCTGAACTTCGACTCGGCCGTCGCGTCCGCCGCGTCCCGGATGACGAGCGCGGCCGTCGAGCGGCCAGTGCTCGAGATGGGCGCGCGGCGGGCGCACGAGCAGGCAGCGGTCGCGGCCAGCCGCGCGGCCGTCGTGGCCGGTTTCGCCGGCACGTCCAACCTCGAGGCCGGGCGGCGGTACGGCCTGGCGACGATCGGCACGGCCGCGCACGCGTTCACGCTCCTGCACGACGACGAGCGGACCGCGTTCGCCGCGCAGGTCGCCGCGCAGGGGCCGGGGACCACGCTGCTGGTGGACACGTACGACGTGCGGCGCGGCGTCGAGAACGCCCTGGCGGTCGCCGGCACGGCGCTCGGTGCGGTGCGGCTGGACTCGGGCGACCTCGGGGTGCTCGCGCACGAGGTCCGCCAGCAGCTCGACGCGGCCGGTGCGAGGAGGACGAAGATCACGGTGACGTCCGACCTCGACGAGTACGCCATCGCGGCACTCGCGGCCGCGCCGGTCGACAGCTACGGCGTCGGCACGTCGGTGGTCACCGGGTCCGGCGCTCCGACGTGCGGGATGGTCTACAAGCTCGTCGCGCGCGAGGGTCCGGACGGCACGCTCGCGTCGGTTGCCAAGGCCTCGCGGTCCAAGACCAGCGTGGGCGGACGCAAGGCCGCAGCACGACGCCTGGATGCCGCGGGACGGGCGACGGAAGAGGTGCTGGTCACAGGCCGCGACGACGACGTCCTGGCCTGGCGGTCCGACGGTGCGGACCTGCGCGCGTTGCACGTGCCCCTCGTGACCGACGGGGTGCCGGATCGGGCATGGATGGGGGCGGACGGCGTGCGAGCCGCCGTGGGTCGGCACCGGGCCTCGCGGGACGAGCTGCCGCGGGGGGCGAGGCGACTGTCTGCGGACGAGGCCGCGGTGCCGACGGTCACGCTGCGGATCGGCGACTGAGTCGCCGATCCGCCGTCAGGTCTAGACGCGCGAGCGTCCGCGGCCGACCAGCGCGAGGATCAGGCTGATCACCAGGACGGCGATGCCGATCCAGATGAAGATCTGTCCGACGCCGGCGAAACCCACGATGAGAAGCACGACGCCGACGATGACGAGGATGAGCCAGCTGGGCATGTTGACCCTTTCGTTCAGTGTCGCCGAGCCGGCTGGCGGGGGTGCCCGGGCCGTTGGCGACACCTCAAGGCTCGCAGCGCCTGAGCGCCCCGGCACGTTGAACGCCAAGTTGCGCGGCGGACCACCACTGCTATGTGGTCACGCGTCCAGCGCTCTGACCTGCGGTTTTACCGCCGGTCCGACCTGTCCACATGATGAGACACCCCTTGCAGGACCGGGAATTGAAGCGGTCACTTCTTGCCGACGAACCAGCCGCGCACCATCGCCACCCGTGAGGTCAGCTGGTCGGGATCCGCCAGGGCGACCTCGGGTCCCCCGCAGCGACGACGCAGCTCGTTGTGCACCGACCCGTGGGGCTGGCCGCTCTTGCGCGCCCAGGCACCCACCAGCTGCGACAGCTCCTTGCGCAGCTCGGCCTGCTTGCGGTGGTCCATCGGGGGCGGCTCGTCGGCCGGCGCCTTCTTGCGACCGCTCCGCTGGTCCGCCTGCCGCTGACGCAGGAGCGCCGACACCTGGTCGGCGTCGAGAAGACCGGGCAGGCCGAGGAAGTCGAGCTCCTCGTCGGAGCCCATCTCCGCGCCCGTGCCGAACTCGCCGCCGTCGAACAGCACGCGGTCGAAGGACGCCTGCGCCTCGAGCGCCTCGAACGACCCCTGCTTGCCGTCGGGACCGAGCTCGTCGGGTCCGTTGCGCTCGGAGTTCGCAGCGTCCATGAGCGCGTCCTCGGGGTTGAACCCCTCGCCCATCTCCTCGGCGGTCTTCGGGCGGTCCAGCGCGTGATCGCGCTCGAGCTCGAGCGTGTTGGCGAGCGCGAGCAGCTGCGGGACGCTCGGGAGGAACACCGACGCGGTCTCGCCCCGGCGGCGAGCGCGGACGAACCGGCCGACGGCCTGCGCGAAGAACAGGGGCGTCGCGGTGCTCGTCGCGTAGACCCCGACCGCGAGGCGCGGCACGTCGACGCCCTCGGACACCATGCGGACCGCGACCATCCACCGTGAGGTGCCCGCGGAGAACTCGTCGATCCGGTCGCTCGCACCGTCGTCGTCGGACAGGACGACGGTCGGCGACTTCCCCGTGATCCGTGCCAGGTGACCGGCATAGGCACGCGCGTCGGTCTGGTCGGTCGCGATGACCATCGCGCCCGCGTCGGGCACGGTACGCCGGACCTCGGTCAGCCGGCGGTCCGCGGCCGCGAGGACGCTCGGGATCCACTCGCCGTCCGGGTCGAGCGCGGTGCGCCACGCCTGGGCCGTCATGTCCTTGGTCAGGGCCTCGCCCAGGCGGGCGCTGATCTCGTCGCCGGCCTTGGTGCGCCAGCGCATCGAGCCGCTGTACGACAGGAAGATGACCGGCCGGACCACGTGGTCGCGCAGCGCGTCGCCGTAGCCGTACGTGTAGTCGGCGACGCTGCGGCGGATGCCGTCACCGCCGCGGTCGTACCGCACGAACGGGATCGCCGCGGTGTCCGAGCGGAAGGGCGTGCCGGTCAGCGCGAGACGCCGGGTGGCGCCCTCGAACGCCTCGCGCACCGCGTCGCCCCAGCTCAGCGCGTCCCCGCCGTGGTGCACCTCGTCGAGGATCACGAGCGTCGGCTCGGCCGTCGTGCGCGCGGCGTGCAGCATGGGCTTGCTGGCCACCTGGGCGTACGTCACGGCGACGCCGTCGAAGCCGTGCCCGTGGCGGCCCTGGGCGTTGCTGAAGCTGGGGTCGAGCGTGATGCCGACCCGAGCCGCAGCGTCGGCCCACTGCCGCTTCAGGTGCTCGGTGGGTGCGACGACCGTGACGCGCCGCACGACCCTCGCCTCGAGCAGCTCCGTGGCAATCCGCAGGGCGAACGTCGTCTTGCCGGCGCCGGGTGTGGCGACGGCGAGGAAGTCGCGCGGGTTGGCGACGCGGTACTGCTCGATCGCCTCCGCCTGCCAGGCACGCAGCTTGTTCGCGGTCCCCCACGGCGCACGGCTCGGGAACGCCGGCGGCAGATGGGACGCCGCAGTTGACGACGCGTGGCTGCTGCTGGCGGATGCTGAGGGGACGACGGACGGGCGCGGGGCGGCCGTCACGAGCCGCCGTTGGTCGGGCTGGTGAATAGGGCGTCGCCGCCCGAGCTCGAACCGCCGGAGCCACCGGAGCCGGGGTTGCGGCCGAAGCCCCAGCGGCGACCGCCGGACTTGCCACCGCCCTCACCGTTGCCGTTGTCCCCGTCCTGCGGCTCGCGCAGACCCTCGTAGATCTCCTTGCACACCGGGCACACGGGGAACTTGTTCGGGTCGCGACCCGGCACCCAGACCTTGCCGCAGAGGGCGATCACGGGCTTGCCGCTCATCGCGGAGTCGAGGATCTTCTCCTTGCGCACGTAGTGCGCGAAGCGTTCGTGGTCCCCCGGCTCGACCTGCTCGCTGGTCTCCTGGCGCTCCAGCACGCTGGTCGACGTGCCCTGGTCCGGTCCGGACGGGTCGTCTGGCGCGGACGGCATCGGGAACGGCTCACTCATGGCGTCGAGTGTACGGGGCGGCTCCGACAGCGAGCGGGGCCGACGTGCGGGACCCGACGCCTCCCGTGGCCAACATCACCCGTCTCAGAGGCCCTGCCACGACGGCTTCGACGCGAACGTCTCGCGGTAGTAGTCGGCCAGCTGAAGGCGGCTCGCGGCGGCGTCGTCGACCAGCACCGTGACGTGCGGGTGGTGCTGCAGGATCGTCGCCGGCCACATCGCGCTGACCGAGCCCTCGACCAGCTGGTGCACCGCCTCGGCCTTGCCGCGACCGGTCGCGAGCAGGACCAGGTGGCGTGCGGACATGATCGTCGCGAGCCCCTGTGTCAGGCAGTGCGTCGGGACCTGCTCGATGTCCCCTCCGAAGAACCGGGCGTTGTCCTCGCGCGTCTGCCGCGTCAGGGTCTTGATCCTGGTCCGGGACGCGAGGGACGACCCGGGCTCGTTGAATGCGATGTGCCCGTCCGTGCCGATCCCCAGGAGCTGGATGTCGACCCCGCCGACCGCGGCGATGGCCTCCTCGTAGGCGCGGCAGGCGACCACCAGGTCGACGGCGTTGCCGTCCGGTCCTTGCACCGCACCCTCGGCGAAGTCGACGCGGGACGCGATCTCCTTCTCGATCACGTTGCGGTAGCGCTCGGGGTGGTCCGGCGCGAGGCCGACGTACTCGTCGAGCATGAAGGCCCGGGCGCGCGCGAACGACAGCCCCTCCTCGGCATGCCGTCGAGCGAGCTCGTCGTACACCGCGAGCGGGCTCGATCCCGTCGCGAGGCCCAGCACTGCGTCGGGCTGCGCGCGCAGGAGCTGCTCGATCGTGTCCGCAGCCAGCCGTCCCAGCGCGGGACCGGGCCCGATGACGACCTCCATCAGAAGTACTCCCCTCGTCCGAGCAGTGCCGCGCCGACCGCGCCGACCGGCACGTCGGCCGGAGCAAGGCTCACGCGCTCCGCGAGGCCCATGGACGCCAGGAAGGGTGACGCCTGGGCCTCGCGCTCGAGCTGACCACGGACCGCCCGCAGGAGCGGCTGGCCCAGGGCGCTCACCCCGCCGCCGATGACGACGAGGTCGACGTCGGCGGTCAGCACGAGGATACGAACGGCGGCGGCGACCGCCCACGCAAAGCGGTCCCGCACCTCGATCGCCCGCGGGTCGCCCTCGGCCGCCGCGGTGAACAGCTCGGCGGGCGCAGGTCGACCGAAGACGCTCGGCCACGCGAGGTCGAGCGCCGAGCCCGACGCGTACTGCTCGAGGCAGCCGAGCTGACCGCACTTGCACGGCAGCCCGTCGGGCACGAGCGTCAGGTGGCCGATCTCGCCGGCACCGCCGTGCGAGCCCCGGCGCAGCCGACCTTCCAGCAGGAGCCCTGCCGCGAGGCCGGTGCCCAGCGCGAGGAACGCGACGTCGTGCACGGCCGGATCTCCGGACTCCTGCCGGCCGTCGACCGTGTGCGCGGCACCCACCACGGCGACCGTGAGGTCGTTCTCCACGCGGACCTGCACACCGAGCCGCTCGGCGACGAGGTCGGCCAACGGCGTGCTGCGCTCGATGCCGAGGTTGACCGCGTGCTCGACCAGGCCCTTGTCCGCGTCGACCACACCGGGCAGGCCGATGCCGACCCCGGCCAGCTCGGACACCGGCACGCCCGCGCGGCCGGCGAGGTCCTCGACGACAGCGACCACGACGTCCACGAGCCCGGGAACACCCTTGGCCGTGGCCCGCCGAACCTGGTGACGCACCACGCCGTCACCGTCGAGAACGACGCCGAGCACCTTGGTGCCACCGATGTCGAGCCCCACGGACCACGGGCGTGGTCTGTCGTCCGACGGCCGAGGAGGCGGCGTCGGGATCCCCTGCACGCTCACGTCAGCCCTTCACCGCTCCGGCGACGAGGCCGGACGTCATCTTGTTCTGCACGAAGAGGAAGAAGACGATCACAGGAACGGCGATCAGCGCAGATCCGGCCATGACGACACCCCAGTCGGTGGCGCGGTTGGACTCGACCAGGCCCTGCAACCACAGCGGCAGGGTGTGCTCGGTCGGGTCGGTCATGACGACGAGCGCGAGCGTGTACTCGTTCCAGGCCTGCAGGAAGCCGTACACGCCTGCGGCCACGAGGCCAGGGGCGAGCAGCGGGAACGTGATCCGGAAGAAGGCGGCGGTGCGCGACAGGCCGTCGACCATCGCGGCCTCCTCGAGCTCGATCGGCACACCCGCGACGAAGCCCCGCAGCATCCAGATGGTGAAGGGCAGGATCGCCGCGGTATAGACGATGGCCAACCCGACCGCCGTGTTGACGAGGTTCCACCCGTCGAGCATCCGGTACTGCGAGATGAACAGCCCCTCCGCGGGGATCATCTGCACGACGAGGATGACGAGGATGAACGACTTGCGGCCGCGGAAGCGGAACCGGCTGACCGCGAGCGCCGCGAGGAACGCGAAGATCAGGGCGGCGACGAGGACCATCACGACGACCGCGAGCGAGACCTTCATCGCGTCCCAGAACGTCGGGTCGTTCCACACCCGCCGGAAGTTCGAGATCGTCCCTCCGAGCGGGAAGAACGTCGGCTTGGCGGTCTGCAGCTTGTTCAACGGCAGGAACGCGCTGTTGACCATCCAGTAGATCGGGAAGACCCAGGCGATCGCGACGACGACGGCGACGATCCCGAGGACGCGTCGGCCCGAGCGCGACTGCGCACGACCGGACTCGGTCGTCTTGACCTTGGCCTTGCGCCGGACGGCGGGGACCGCGGGCGTGCCCTGCGGCGCCGGGGCGGGCGCTGGTGTGGCGACGGCGCTCACAGCTCGTCCTCCTTCAGCATCTGGCGGACGTAGAAGCCGGTCAGCCCGAGGGTGATGACCAGCATGATCGTGGCGAGGGCTCCGGCCTTCGAGAACTCCCCCGCGTAGGAGTAGATCAGCGTGCCGAGCAGGTTCGTCTCGTGCGTCGGGGCACCGGCGCGCTGGAGGACGTAGATCTGGGTGAACACCTTCATGTCCCAGATCACCTGCAGCAGCAGCACGATCGACAGCACGGGCCGGATCATCGGGATCGTGATGTTCCAGAAGCGTTGCCGCTGCGAGGCGCCGTCGAGCTGGGCAGCCTCCATCGTCTCCTCGGGGACCTGGAGCAGACCGGCGTAGACGGAGAACGCGACGAACGGCACGGACATCCAGACGACGATGACCGTCGCGACGAAGTAGAACGACAGCGGCTGGATGATCCACGAGTGGCCGGCCATCTGGTCGGCCCCGAAGACGTTGGCGAGCACGTAGTTGACGACGCCGTACTGCGAGTCGAAGAGCCACTGCCAGACCGTCATCGACGCGAGGACGGGCGTGCCCCAGGCGAGCAGGAGGGACACCATGAGGGTCATCCGGGCCAGCCGGCTGACGCGCTGCATGAGGACCGCGAGCGCGACACCGATGAGCATCGTGACTGCCGCGTTCACCAGGCAGAAGACGATCGAGCGGACGATGACGGCCCAGACGTACGGGTCGGAGAGAAGCTCCTGGTAGTTCTGCAGACCCACCCACTCGGGCGGTGCACCGAACTGCTGCTTGAGCCCGTAGTGCTGGAACGACGTGATGAACTGGCGGATCAGGGGGTAGCCCAGGGCTACGGCGATCACGACGCTCGCCGGGATCAGCAGTCCGTAGACACCGAGCCTGCGGCGCTTACGGCGTGGGAACACGGGCGCTTCGCCGTCGTGCTCGACCACGGGGGCAATGGCTGCCATGGAAGGAACTCCTGTCTGGTGGCGCGGTCGGGCGCGCCTGCGTCGGCAGGCCCGACCGCACCCGGATCAGGTGGTCGCCGGCAGGGTGGTGTGCCCCGGCGACGACCGATGATCGGAACGACGGTGCGTTCTGCTCGTCTTGCCGTTCTTACCGTGTGTCGGCCGTGTCGAAGGTCGTCCGACCGGCCAGAGGCCTTGCTGGTCGCCCCCTCCTGCGGGAGCGAGATGGCGACCAGCAGAGGCGATCAGTTGAGCGCGTCCTCGATCTGCTGGTCAGCAGCGGCAGCGGCCTCCTTGACGTCGGCCCCCGTCGCGAGCTGCTGGAAGAAGTCCTCCAGGATGCGGTCGCCCTCGACGGTGGCCCAGTTCTCGGCGGCCGGCGTGAGCTTGGCGGCCAGCGCGGCGCTGACAGCGGCCTTGGCGTAGACGTCGTCGCCCATCGATGCGGCGTACTCCGTGTTGCCGGGGATCAGGCCGTTCTGGCCGAGCATGTTCTGGAACTCCTCGGTGAACATGATCTTCAGCAGGCTCTTGGCCAGCTCCGGGTGCTGCGACTTCGCCGCGACGGCGATGTTCGAGCCACCGGCGAAGCCGTTCGCGTACGAGCCCTCGTCGATGCCCGGCAGCGGGAAGACACCGGTGTGCTCCTCGTTGCACGCCTGCTGCTCGGCACGCAGCGCCTGCGCGGCGTCGGACTTGTCGTCCGGGTCCACGGCCTTGTTGCACTGCGGCAGGTCGATGCTCCACCGGGCCCAGGTGGGCGCGGAGAACATGGCGGCCTGGCCGTTGTTGAACGGAACCCACGGCTCGTTGGAGTCGCTGTCGGCCGGAGCCTTGGTCGCCGTCTTGAACAGCTCCTGGACCTGCTCGAGGCCCTTGATCGAGTCGGGCTCGGACAGCGCGCCCTTCCAGGTGTCGCCGTCCTTGACCGCGAAGTCGCCACCGTTGGTGTAGAGCCAGGCGGCGCCGTTGTACCAGTCCTGGCCGGGGAACCAGAAGCCGGAGCCCGCGGGGTTGGCGGCCTGGAGCTTCTGAGCGGCCTCGGTGAACTGGCCGAGCGTGGTGGGAACCTCGACGCCCGCCGCAGCGAACGCGTCCTTGTTGTAGAACACGGCGCGCGCGCCGGAGTAGTAGGGAGCGGCGTAGAACTTGCCGTCCGCGCTACCCGCGTCGACGAAGCCGGGGAGCAGCTTGTCGCCGCCCAGCTCGTCGTACATGTCGGTGATGTCGGCGAACGCACCCGCGTAGGTGAAGGTCGGCGACTGCGTGTTGCCGATCTCGACGACGTCGGGCGTCTGGTCCTCCGAGGAGAGCGCCGTCTGCAGGCGCGGGACCAGACCGTTCCAGTCCTGCTCCTCGATGACGAGCTTCGAGCCCGGGTTCTCGGCCTCGAACGTCGTCGTGAGGTACTCGCGCAGGGCGTCGGGGGTGTCGGTGCCGTTCAGCCACAGCTTGATCGTGGCGGCCTCGGGCGTGCTGGCTGCCGACGAGGTGTCGTCCGAAGCGTCGTCACTGTTGCCGCAAGCGGTCAGCGTGAGCGCGGCCGCCACGCCGACGGCAGCGAAACGTAGGATCTTCACGTTGGGGTTCCTCCCGTGAACGAGACGATCGCCGAGCGGCGTCGCCGGGGGTTTCTTCCGACTTGCAGTGGGCCGGCTGGGGGTCGTCACGAGACCCCCAGCTGGCCCGACAGAACGAGGACCGCCGCACCGGCGAGAGCCCCGTCCTCGTCTAGGGATCCCATCCGCATGGCCAGCCCATCCCCGATGACGGGCATGGTCCGCGCGCGGACGGTGGTGAGCGCCGCGTCCCGCAGAGGTCCGTCCAGCAGCTCCGGCGGACCGGAGAGCAGGACCTCGGCGAGGTCGAGGGCACTGACGACGGGTGCCAGGGCGATGCCCAGCAGCCGTCCGACCGACGCCAGCGCGGCGTCGGACTCTTCAGGGGTGAGACCCGCGATTCGCCGGCGCAGGGCCGGCACGCGCAGCACGGTCTCGAGGCAGCCGGAGCGGCCGCACGCGCAGTCGAGCGGTGGCTCGTCACGCAGGTCGCCGTCCAGCACGGTCAGGTGGCCGATCTCGCCCGCGGCGTGGTGGCGGCCGAGGACGAGGGCTCCGTCGACGACGATCCCGGCGCCCACACCCTCACCGATCGTGACGACCATGCAGCCCGATCCGGCAGCTGACCCGTAGGTGAACTCGCCGAGGGCGCGGGTGTTGGCGTCGTTGGCGACGTGCACCGGGACACCGAGGCGGTCGGTCAGTCGTGTGGCGAGCGGCATCCCGTACCAACCACGGTTGGGCGCCTGGACGACCGTGCCCGCCAGGTCGATCACACCGGGGGACGCGATGCCGACGCCGATGACCGGGCGGGTCGCCGCCGCGAGCAGCTCACGGCAGAGGGACTCCAGCAGGTCCGCTGCCGCCTCCCCCGTGCGCCCTTCGAGCGGCTGCGAGCGCCGCACGACGACGTCACCGACGAGCGTCAGGACGGCACCCAGCAGGCGCGAGTCGTCGGTCAGGTCGACCGCGACGATCTGGAACGCCTCGGTGCGCATGCCGACGAGGGTGGCGGGCTTGCCGACCTTGCCCTCGACGCGGACACCGAGCTCCTCGACGAGCCCTTCGGCGATCAGGTCCGCCACGAGACCGGAGACCGTGACGCGGGTCAGGCCCGTGCTCCGGGCGATGTCGGCGCGGGACGCGTGACCGATGTGGAACAGGTGCGCGAGGACGAGCGAACGGTTGTGCGCACGGGCGTGCTCGGGGAGCACCTTGCCGGTCGGGCGCAGGGCCCGGCCAACTCCCCGGGCCGCGGCGGGCGGCTGCGTTGTCGCTGTCACGTTTGTTAGTAGACCTTCCTTACTAATCCGAGTCAAGCCACTTCGGTGACCGTGATCACATCGTGACCAGGCGTTCACACAGGCGTTTCGTGGGACGACTTTGCGTTAACGCTCACATCCCCGGCCCCTCGCGATGGGCTCTGACCTGCGGTCATGGGTCGCAGCCGCGGGAACAGGCGGGTTCTTCCATGCGTTCGCATGAGCATGGAACTCGGGATGTACACGTTCGGCGACGTCCACCCTGACCCCGTCTCGGGAGCGGTCACGAGCCCGGGGCAACGCCTCCGTGACGTCCTGGAACGCATCCGGCTGGCCGAGCAGGTGGGACTCGACTACATCGGGATCGGCGAGCACCACAGGCCCGACTACGCGATCTCGTCACCGTCGACCGTGATCGCCGCGGCCCTCGCGCAGACGTCGCGGATCACCGTCGGGTCGGCCGTGACCGTGCTCTCTACCGAGGACCCCGTGCGCGTCTACCAGCAGTTCGCGACCATGGACCTCCTCTCCGAGGGCCGCGTCGAGCTGCTCGCCGGGCGCGGGTCGTTCATCGAGTCCTACCCCCTGTTCGGGGCGTCCCTCGACGACTACGACGAGCTCTACGACGAGAAGATCCAGCTGCTCCTGCAGATCGACGCCGCCGAGCGCGTCACGTGGTCGGGTCGCTTCCGGCCCGCCCTCGACGACGCGCTGGTCCTCCCCCGGCCCTTCGACCACCCCGGCCGCGGGCAGCACCTGGCGATCGCGGTGGCGACCGGCGGCAACCCGCAGTCGTCGGTGCGGGCGGGCGTGCTCGGGCTGCCCATCAGCTACGCGATCATCGGCGGCCAGCCGGCCTCGTTCGCACCCCTGGTCGATCTCTACCGTCGCGCGCACGAGCAGTCCGGCCACGACGCCTCGACGCGTTTCGTGTCGGTCGCGGGCATGGGCTACGTCTCCGACGACGGCAAGGCGGCCCGAGACTTCTTTTACCCGTACTGGCTCGACTCGATGCGGCGGATCTCGTCCGAACGCGGCTTCCCGATGCCCAACCGCATCTCCTACGAGTCGCAGGCGTCGCCCGGGGGCGCCTACTTCATCGGGGAGCCCGAGCAGATCGCCGAGCGGATCGTCGCCCTGCACAACGTGCTCCACCACGACCGGCAGGCCTTCCAGATGGACCTGTCCGGCGTCCCGCAGAAGGAGTCGCTCCGCTCGATCGAGCTGCTCGGGACGAAGGTCGCTCCCCTGGTCCGAGAGGCGCTGGGCAACGCCTGACCCTGGGTAGAGTCCCGCACGACCCCCGGAGGCTCCTATGCGGTTGGACCTGGAGCGGATCCACCTCGCACGGACCCAGATCGACCCGCTGTTCCTCGGCACGCCGCAGTACGAGTGCGGTCCGCTGGGCGAGGCGCTGGGGTGCCGCGTGATCCTCAAGGTGGAGACGCTCAACCCGGTCCACTCGTTCAAGGGCCGCGGGACCGAGACCGTGCTGACCCGGCTTCGACAACGAGGGACTGCCGACGCCGTGGTCTGCGCGAGCGCCGGCAACCTCGGCCAGGCGCTGGCCTTCGGTGGGCGCAGGCGCGGGATCCACGTCACGGTCGTCGCGTCGTCGGCCGCCAACCCGCTGAAGATCGAGCGGATGCGAGCGCTCGGGGCCGAGGTCGTCCTGGTGGACGGCGAGATCGAGGAAGCGCTGGCGACGGCCACGGGCATCGCGGCGGACACCGGCGCGTTCCTCGTCGAGGACAGTCTGGATGTCGGCACGTGCGAGGGCGCGGCGACGATCGGGCTCGAGCTCGCTGAGCTGCCCGGTGAGCTCGACGCGGTCCTGATCTCGTTGGGCGCGGGAGCGATGGCCTCCGGGGTCGGCTTCGTGCTCAAGAACCAGCGCCCGGGCACGGAGATCGTCACCGTCCAGCCGGAGAACGCACCTGCCATGACGCTGTCGCTCCGCGCGGGCCGGCCAGTCGAGGTCGGGGCCCCGACGACGATCGCCGACGGTGTCGCCGGCCGCTACGTCCTGACGGAGGTGCTCGAGGATCTCCTCGAGGTCGTCGACGACGCGGTCCTGGTCAGCGAGCGCAGCATCGTCGAGGCCATGCGGCTGCTGCACGCGCACGCAGGCCTCGTGGTCGAACCGGCCGCAGCGCTGGGCGTCGCCGCGATCCTGGAGGGTGGCGGCAGGTTCGACGGCAGGACCGTCGCGACGATCCTGTGCGGGAGCAACGTGTCACCGACGGACTTCGACCGCTGGATGCGCGACTAACCCTTCATCCGGCCCGTCTCGTAGGCCCACATCGCGAGCTCGACCCGGTTCCGCACCGCGAGCTTGCCCATGAGGCTCGCGAGGTGGGTCTTCACCGTGCTCATGCTGATGTGCAGCTCGTCGGCGATCTCGGCGTTGGTGCGCCCGCGGGCGACGGTCAGGAGCACGTCCTCCTCGCGGGCGGTGAGCGGCGAGATCGGCTGCGGCGGCGGGCCGCCACGGGCGTCGGAGAAGGACGCGAGCAGGCGGCGCGTGACGTTCGGCGCGATGAGCGCGTCGCCGTCGGCGGCGGCATGGATCGCCTGCACCAGGAGCTCAGGGCCGGCGTCCTTGAGCAGGAACCCACGGGCGCCTGCGCGCAGGGCACCGTGCACGTACTCGTCGAGGTCGAACGTCGTGATGACGACGACGGCCATCGGGTCCGCGACGGACGGCCCGGCCAGCTGGCGGGTGGCCTCGATGCCGTCGAGCCCGGGCATGCGGATGTCGAACAGGCAGACGTCGGGGCGCAGCCGGTGGGCCATCGCGACCGCGGACCGCCCGTCGACGGCCTGACCGACCACCTCGATCCCCGGCTGCGCGTCGAGGATCATCGTCAGGCCCGTGCGCACGAGCTCCTGGTCGTCGGCCACGAGCACTCGGACGGTCATCGGGACGCTCCTGACTTGGGCAGCACGGCGTCGACCGTCCAGCCGCGTTCGGCGCCCGGCCCGGCCGCGAGGGTGCCGCCGAGCAGGTTCGCCCGCTCGGTCATGCCGATCAGCCCGTAACCCGTCCAGCCGCGGCCACCGGGGTGCGGCTCGCCGTCGTCGGCGACGACCAGCCGGACGTCGTCGTCGGATCCCGTGACGTCAACCGTGATGCGGGTGGCGTGCCGCGCGTGCCGGACCGCGTTGGTGATCGACTCCTGCGCTAGCCGGTACACCGCGGCCCCGACCGTCGGGCGCAGGTCGTCGAGCGAGCCGGTCATCGAGACGGCGACGGGCGGGACGGTCCCGAAGGCCAGCTTCTCGATGTCGTCGACACCCCGTTGCGGCGCCAGGTCGACCTCGTCCCCCTCGCGCAGCGTGCGCACCATGAGGCGCATCTCGCTGAGCGCGCGACCGGCCTCCGCCTCGATCACCGCGAGCGCGTCGATCGCTGCCGTCGGGTCCGTCGCGCCGACGACCTGGCCGGCCTGCGCGCGGATCGCGATCGCGGACACGTGGTGCGCCACGGTGTCGTGCAGCTCGCGCGCCAGCATCTCGCGCTCGAGCAGCTTGACCTGGTCCTTCATCCGGCTGCGCGCGACCGCGCGGTACCGCATGAACCCGCCGATCGCGCAGGGCGACAGGAAGAAGATCGCCTCGAAGACGGTGTCGCTGGGCGTCGTGAAGTGGCCGACGATCCCGACGACGCCCGTGGTCAGGATCAGCGCCATGCCGAGCACGACCTCGCGGCCGCTCCCCCAACGGCAGAGGGCGTACGAGAGCACGAGCACGGCGGCGGTCGTGTAGAGCCCGACCGAGTCGTCGAGACGCCCGAACGCCGCGACGTCGACCGCCAGGATCGAGCCGTACACCACGACGACAGCGAGCAGCGGGCGCGTCCGCCGGAACAGCAGGGCGCCGATCGCGATCAGGGCCAACGGGATGGATACCGCCGCCCACGGGATGTCCTTGCGAACGATCGACTCGACCACCGACAGCACCAGCAGGAGGCCGACCAGCCACCAGTCGCGGGCGACCCGAGCAGGCGCACCCGGGGCACGGGGCACGGCCCAGAGGTGACGGACGGCGGTGATCACGTGTGCAGCCTAGGCAACCGCCGGTGACCTGCGGATCAGCCGATCGAGCACGAGTTCCCTCGGCCGATCGGACGAGGTTCAGCGCCCGACCCAGCCCAGCGCCCCGGGGTGACGCACCGACTCGGACGCCCGCTCGACGCCGTCGCGGATCGCCTCCCCGATGCCGACGCCACGGGCCAGCGACGCCGCGATCGCGCCGTGCAGCACGTCGCCTGCACCCAGGGTGTCGACGACCTCTGCGGGCGGGACGACCGGCGGCTGCACCTCGAACCAGTCGACCGGCGGTCCGCTGAGCCGGACCAGGACCGGGCCTTCCCCGGACGACCGGGCGACGGTCCGTGGTCCTCGCAGGGCGACTGCATCGAGCGGGTCAGCAGTACCCGGCACGGCGAAGTCTCCCGACAGCACCGCGTGGTCGACGTGCGCGAGCAACCGCTCCAGGCCCGGCTTCCAGCTGCCACCGTCGAGCAGGACGGGGACGTCGGCCGAACGCGCGAGGACCTCGGCGGCGCCCAGGTGGTGCCCGTCGACGAGCAGCGCGGTCGCACCCCTCGGCAGCCCCGCTGCTGACGCCGCTACCGCGAGGTCCGCGGTCCCGGTCGCGTTCACCGACACGACCGCCCGCTCGCCCGTCGCCCGGGTGACCAGAACGGTCGACACCGCCGGCGAGCCGGGCGCACCGTCGAGCAGGTCCACCACGTCGACCCCCGCCGCGGCGAGCCCGTCCCGCACGAGGTCGGCAACTGGGCCGCGACCGAGCGCGGTCACGAGGACGGTCGGAACCCCGAGCGCGACAGCCGTGGCGGCGGCGTTCGCCGCCGGACCCCCGAAGGTCACGGACAGGTCCTGCGCGACGAGCTTCTCGTTCGGACCCGGCACGTGGTCGACCACCTGCACGACGTCGAGCGTCGTGAGCCCGCAGCAGACGAGGAGGGTCACGGCGATGCGTCAGGCGGCGACGGCCACGGACGGCTGCCGGTCGACCAGCACGTACGTCACGGCGCCGAGGACCAGAGCGACCAGTGCTACGGACGGCCACGCCCCGAGGTGCGGGGCGAGCAGGTGGGACGCGACGAAGCACACGGCGCCGGTCAGCACGACGAGCAGCACCCGCCACCAGCCCGCGCCGCGAGCACGCACCGCGCACCAGCCGACACCCGCGAGCAGCACGGCCCCGCCGAGGGCCCGGACGTCGGTGACCTGGGCGACCGCGAAGCCGACCACGAGGGTCAACCCGGCAAGGACTGCTGTGGGGACGCGCGACATGCCGCACACCCTATGCACACGCGTCTTGCGTCCGACCCCTGCCGGACGGCCCATGCGACACCCCGTCACGGCGCAATAGGTTGGACCCGAAGCCGGCGCCGCGACCGACCGTCGCGAGCACGTCCAGCCGGCGTACGCCCGCAGAGAGGGAATTCCACCGTGCCCACGCCCCCCGTCGACGCCGCCGCCACCACTGCCTGGCAGGACCTCAGCGAGCACGAGTCGACGCTCTCGCCCGACCTGCGCGCCTGGTTCGCCGACGACCCCGCGCGCGCCACCCGCCTGACGTTCCCGCTCGCCGACCTCACGGTCGACCTGTCCAAGAACCTGGTCACCGACGAGACCGTCGCGCTCCTGCTGCGGCTCGCCGACGAGGTCGGTCTCGCGGACCGGATCCAGGCGCAGCGGCGCGGCGAGCACATCAACGTCACCGAGGACCGCGCCGTGCTGCACACCGCGCTGCGCCGTCCTTCGGGCGCCCAGCCGGCGCTCGTCGTCGACGGCCAGCAGATCGACACCGACGTCCAGGCCGAGCTCGACAAGATGTACGCGTTCGCCGACCAGGTCCGGTCCGGTGCGTGGACGGGCGTCACCGGCGAGCCCGTCAGGACGGTCGTCAACATCGGCATCGGCGGCTCGGACCTCGGTCCGGTCATGGCGTACGAGGCGCTCAAGCCGTACGTGAAGGACGGCCTCGAGGTGCGGTTCGTCTCCAACATCGACCCGACCGACCTCGCGGAGAAGGTCAAGGGCCTCGACCCGACGACGACGCTCTTCATCGTCGCGTCCAAGACGTTCGGCACCCTCGAGACGCTCACCAACGCCCGCCTCGCCCGCACCTGGCTCTGGGAGGCCCTGGGCACGGCCGACGACGACGCGTCGCGCAACGCGGCCGTCGCCAAGCACTTCGTCGCCGTCTCGACGGCCCTGGACAAGGTGGCCGCGTTCGGCATCGACCCGGCCAACGCGTTCGGCTTCTGGGACTGGGTGGGCGGCCGCTACTCGGTCGACTCGACGATCGGCACGTCGCTCGCGATCGCGATCGGCCCCGAGGGTTTCCGCGACTTCCTCGCGGGCTTCCACGCGGTCGACGAGCACGTGGCGACCACGCCGTTCGCGCAGAACGTGCCGGTCCTCATGGGCCTGCTCAACGTCTGGTACGTCAACTTCCTCGGCGCGCACACGCACGCGGTCCTGCCCTACGCGCAGTACCTGCACCGGTTCCCGGCCTACCTGCAGCAGCTCACCATGGAGTCGAACGGCAAGTCGGTCCGCTGGGACGGCACGCCCGTCACCACCCAGACCGGCGAGGTGTTCTGGGGCGAGCCCGGCACCAACGGCCAGCACGCGTTCTACCAGCTCATCCACCAGGGCACCCGGCTCATCCCCGCCGACTTCATCGCCGTCGCCAACCCGGCACACCCACTGACCGACGGCGGCGTCGACGTGCACGGCCTGTTCCTGGCCAACTTCTTCGCGCAGACGAAGGCGCTCGCCTTCGGCAAGACCGCCGACGAGGTGCGCGCCGAGGGAACCGCCGAGGAGATCGTCCCCGCCCGCGTGTTCTCCGGGAACCGACCGACCACGTCGATCCTGGCGTCGTCGCTCACGCCCTCGGTCCTCGGGCAGCTCATCGCGCTCTACGAGCACATCACCTTCGTGCAGGGCATCGTCTGGGGCATCGACTCGTTCGACCAGTGGGGCGTCGAGCTGGGCAAGCAGCTCGCACTCGCGGTCGCACCGGCCGTCCAGGGCGACGCGGCGGCGCTCGCGGAGCAGGACCCCTCGACGCAGGCGCTCATCACGAAGTACCTGTCGCTGCGCGACTGACACCGGTCCTCACACGCGTGTGGGCGCGCCGGCCCGACCGGCGGTGCGCCCACGCGTGAGAGGCTCGCTCACGTGAGCGAGGTGACGCGTGCGCGGGTGGACGCCTGGACCTGGGCCGTCCGCCTGTTCCCGACGAGGTCGGCGGCCGGCGCCGCCTGCAAGGCGGGCCACGTACGCGTCAACGGCGAGCGCGCCAAGCCCGCGACGATGGTGGTGCCCGGCGACGAGGTGCACGTGCGTGGCGGCGAGCGCGAGCGGATCGTCGTCGTGCAGCGGACCGTCGTGAAGCGCGTCGGCGCCCCCGTCGCGGTCGCGTGCTACCTCGACCGCTCCCCCGCGCCGCCGCCCAAGGACCACATCGACCCCGGCACGCGCGACCGCGGCGCAGGCCGCCCGACCAAGCGCGACCGTCGCCTGATCCAGAAGCTCCGCGGCCACTGACCCACTCGGTCCGGCCCGCGCCTGGCACCTGGCACCTGGCACCTGGACGCCAGTCTCTCGGCTCTGCCCGGCCCCATCACGGCGTCGAGACCGTCACTCTGCAACCAGACCGGCAGTTCCACGTGACGGTCTCGGGTCAATGTGACGGTCTCGCGCTCAGACCGCTCGGACCGGGTCGGGTCAGCGACGGCGACCAGGGTCAGGCGGGGTGTGGGCCGATCCCCAGGCGGGCCGCGAGCCCCATCGAGTCGTGCGGGGCGCGGACCTTGGTGTCGTTGTCGAAGTAGACGAACACGTCGCGCTCCGGGACCGGCTCCGCGGGTGGACCGAGCCTCTTGGCGTCCGCGGGCTCCCCGCCGGCCGCCCAGACCTGCACGCGAGCGGCCCACCGATCGAGGGACTCGTCGTCGTACCCGCTGGCGTAGAGCTCCTCGTCGCCGTGCAGGCGTAGGTAGACCAGGTCCGAGGTGACGTCCTCGATGACCGGCCAGCGCCCGTCGGCGTCCGCGACGACGATCCCGATCCCGTGCTCGCGCATGAGCACGACGAACTCGGGGTTCTCGAACGACGCGTGCCGCACCTCCAGCACGTGCCGCAACGGCCGGTCGGCATCGGTCGTCGTCCACGCCCGACCGTCGAGCCGCTCGTCGTGCTCGGCCGCGAACCCCGCCGCATCGGCCGTCGTTCGAGGAAGCAGGTCGAAGAACGTCGCCAACCGGTCCGCGTCGTACCCGAGGTTCGGCGGCAGCTGCCAGAGCACCGGACCGAGCTTGGGTCCGAGCGCGAGCACGCCGCTGGCGAGGAAGTTGGCGACCGGCGTGCGCACGTCGGACAGCTTCTTCATGTGCGTGATGAACCGCGGCGCCTTGATCGAGAACAAGAAGTCGTCAGGGGTCTGTGCGACCCACGTCTGGAAGTTCTCCGGCTTCTGCAGCGCGTAGAACGAGCCGTTGATCTCGATCGACGTCAGCCGGCTCGACGCGTACTCGAGCTCGCTGCGCTGTGGGAGCGACTTCGGGTAGAACGCACCGCGCCACGGCGCGTAGCGCCAGCCTGAGATCCCGGTGCGGATAGCCATGGACGGCATCCTGCCCTGCGGTGGGACACCAGAGGCATCGCCGAAGCGACCGACTCGGTTGGCCCGATCCGCGGGGCTCGGACAGGAGGTCTACGGCTCCGCCACGCCTCCGGGGCCAGACGGGCGGGCGCCCCGAGGTCACTTTGTCCGACTTATACCATTTTGTCCCTTTCGGTTCTAGTGTGAGAGGGCCCTGTTCATTGCCCTCGGAAGGAAGCCCAATGTCGCGCTTGCACCGTCTACTCGTCCTACCTGCCGCAGTCGGTCTGCTCCTCGCCGGCGCATCGATAGCCAGCGCCGGTGAGGTCACCGGTACGGGTGGCAGCACCCAGGGTCCGGCTCACTCCCACTCCATCTGCACCTTCTCCGGCCTCGCCGACGGCGGCGAGGGCGAACCGGCCGGTCCGGGGAACGTCCAGAACTGGGGCCACGCCAAGAGCGCGTTCGGCGCGACCCCGGCCGAGCGCAAGGCGTCTGGCTTCCAGCCCGGCGACTCGTGCAACGGCGCCACGGGCTTCTTCGCCGGTGGTGGCGGCGAGTAGCCACCCCGACTGACGCAGCGGCGGCCCGGAGCCCGGGCCGCCGCTCGTGTCTTGGCCGCGAACGGTGCTCGATCGCCTAGACGCGGGCGCATAGTGGTCACGTGACCTCCGTCGTCGACGCCGACAGCAGCGCGCCGCCGCTCAGCAGCGTCTACCGGCCGGCTCAGCCGCTCGACATGCGGCGCACGTTGCGGAGCCTGCGTCATGGGGCGGGCGATCCCACCTGGTCGTTCGAGCAGGACGGGGGCATCTGGCAGGCGACGCTGACTCCCGACGGTCCGGCGACACGGCACCTGCACCAGAGCTCGGACGGCGTCGACGTGACGACATGGGGCCCGGGCGCGGAGCGGGCGATGGACGGGACGCCCGACCTGCTCGGTCGCCGCGACACCGGCGAAGGGTTCGACTCCCGGCTGCACCCGGTCGTGCACGACGCCCATCGGCGCCTGCACGGGCTGCGGATCCCCCGGTCGGGCAACGTGCTGGAGTCGCTCGTCCCCGCGATCCTCGAGCAGAAGGTGGTCGGCCTCGACGCCCAGGCGTCGTACCGCGCGCTGGTCCGGCAGCACGGGACGGTCGCGCCCGGCCCGGGACCGACGACGCTCCGCGTGCCGCCCGGTGCGGAGACCTGGCGGACCATCCCGGTCTGGGACTGGCGACGAGCCGGCGTCGACCAGCAGCGCGCGGGGACGATCCAGCGAGCCGCGACCGTCGCGCACCGGCTGCAGGAGAGCGTCGACCTGTCGATGGCCGAGGCCTACCGGCGGCTGCTCACCGTGCGTGGGATCGGACCGTGGACCGTGGCCGAAGTGTCCTCGCGGGCGCTCGGGGACACCGACGCGGTGTCGGTCGGCGACTTCCACCTGGCGCACCTGGTCGGCTGGGCGCTCACCGGCAGCCGCACGGACGACGCCGGGATGCTGGCGCTGCTGCAACCGTGGGCCGGTCAACGGCAGCGGGTCGTCCGGCTGATCGAGCTCACTCAGGCGTCGTCGGCACCCCGCTACGGCCACCGCGCGCCGCGCGCACGACCGATGCGCTAGAACTCGTCAGGACAAGAGTGTCGATCCGCCGTGCAGCTCTCCGTCGTGGCGGTGAAGGACAAGGACCACGACCCCACTGGAGGACACCATGCAGTTCCTGATGCTCGTCTGGGACGACCCCACCGCCGAGACCTACGTTGCCGCCGACGACAACATCGAGACCTGGGTCAAGGAGAACGACGCCGCCGGGCGCCGACGCGACGGCGACCGGTTGCAGGCTCCGCAGGACGGGCGCACCGTGCGGGTGCGCTCGGGAAAGCTCCAGGTCACCGAGGGACCGTTCGTCGAGACGCAGGAGCAGATCGCGGGCTTCGACCTGCTCGAGTGCGCGGACCTCGACGAGGCGGTCGCGGTCGCCGCCGAGCACCCGATGGCCCGGTTCGGCACCATCGAGGTGCGCCCGTTCTGGAACTGGAACGCCTGACATCACACGCCGATGGGACGGGGGCCTCGCGTCGCGACGCGGTGGCCCCCGTCCTCTGGCTAGGCTGGCACCAGTCGCAGAGCAGTCGAGCGTGCGGACGAACCGGAGGTTCCCATGAGCCAGCACGGCAACCAGCCACTGATCCAGCACGGTGAGAACGAGAACAAGTCCCCGGGACGCGCCATCTCGTTCTTCTTCCCGATGTTCCTGTTCCTGCTCGGACTGGCTCTGTTCACCGTGGCGTTCAACTACGACGACTGGGGCGCCTGGCTGTTCGTCGGCGGAATCGTGAGCATCGCGTTCGCATTCGCCATCCCGACGACGATCCTGCCGGCCCTCGAGGACCGCGAGTAGGACTCGGCCCGTAGCGAGCACCGGGTGGCGCTCAGCGCCACCACGAACGCTTGCGAGGCTCGACGGCCACCGGCTGCTCGGGCCTCGCTCGTCGTGCGTGCCACGCCGCGACCTCGCGCTCGACGTCGCGCAGCGGGGTGACGACCGGCGGGCCGCCCATCAGCTGACGACGAGCCGCGACGATCCGTGCGTTGAGCTCGGCGAGCACCTCACGCACCCGGGCCTCGTCCCGGAGCGCGTCCAGCCGCTCGTCGAGGGCCGAGTCGTCCTTGCGGAGCTGGATCGCCTCGGGCAGCACGCCCGTGATCTGCTCCCGCTCGATCAGCGCCTTGAGCCACCAGTCCGGGTCGTGGTGCGATCCGATCCCCGGGATGGGCTTGCCGGCGAGCGGCAGGTTGTCGAACTCCCCGCGCGCGATAGCCTGGTCCACCACGCGGTCCACCCACGCCGTCCGGAACTGCATGCGGCCGGCCATGGGCGTCGGCCCGGCGGGCATCTGCTCCTCGCCCTCGCCGTCACCGCGGTCGCGTTCCGCGTCACGGTCGGCCAGGTAGCGCGCCACGTCCAGGGACACGTCGCGGACGGGCTCGGGTGCGGGGTCGGTCTCGCGCATCGTCACCTCCGGCGGTTCTGAGAACACGGTACGACGAGGTCACGACGGCTCGCAGCCCGACCTCAGCGCACCGGCAGTCGTAGCTCCGCCCGCAGGCCGCCCAGCGGCGACTCGGTCAGCGTGATGTCGCCGCCCTGCTCGCGAGCCACCTCACGCGCGATCGCCAGCCCGAGCCCGCTGCCGCCCGCATCCCGCTCCCGCGCGTCGTCGAGCCGCACGAACCGCTCGAACACCCGCTCACGATCCGCCTCCGCCAGCCCCGAGCCGTCGTCGTCCACCTGGACCAACCCGTCGGCCACGGTGACCACGACCTGCGAGAACGCGTGCCGCGCGGCGTTGTCGGCGAGGTTGCGCACCACGCGTCCGACCTGCGCCTCGCCCGCCAGCGCGTGGCCCGAGCCCTGCACGACGAAGCCGATCGCCGTCACGGGTGCGACGTCGTGCGCCACGGCGGCCAGGTCGACGTCGGTGCGTTCGGACGGCGCAGAACCGACGCGCGCGAGCAGCAGCAGGTCGTCCACGAGCGCCTGCATCCGGAGCACCTCGGCCTCGAGGTCGGTGGCGAGCTCGGTGGTGTCGTAGGAGTCCGGGTGCAGGCGGGCGACCTCGATGCTCGCGCGCAGGGTGGCCAGCGGTGAGCGCAGCTCGTGCGCGGCGTCGGCGACGAAGGCCCGCTGCCGGGCCGCGCCCGCCTCGAGCCGGTCGAGCATCGAGTTGAGCGTCCGGGCCAGGGCTCCCAGCTCGTCGTCACGCTTGGGCACCGGGAGCGAGCCCGGCCCGCCGGTCGACGCCACCAGGGCCGCACCGCGACGCAGCTCCTCGACCGGGCGCAGCGCCCGACCGAGGATCAGCCAGACGACCACGCCGAGCGCGAGCGTGAGCAGCGGGACCACCAGGACGAGACCGAGCCGCAGGGCGTCGAGCACGCTCTGCACCTCGGCGAGAGGCACGGTGGCCACCACCGTCACCGGCTCGCCGAGATACGTCGTCGGCATCGCCGCGATGAGCGCCTCGTCGTCGTACGCGCTCGCGCTCGTGCTGTCCACGACGATTCCGTGGCCGGTGGGCACCTCATCGAGCGGGACCACCGGCAGCGTCCGGCTGGCGTTCGGGGACGTCGCCACGACGCCGCCGTCCGCGTCGAGCAGCTGGGCGATCTCCCCCGGCTCGCCCACCGGGAGGGCGTCGGGCAGCCGGTCGTCCTCGGCGAGGGCCGCGACCGTCGTGACCCGGTCGCGCACCACGGTCTCGAGCGCGTCGATGCGAGTCCGGCTGAGCACGGTCGTCAGTGCGAACGCCCCCGCCACCAGCGCGACGAAGAGCGCGCCGGACGCGATGACCGTCAGGTGCATCCGCAGCGAGGGACCGTGCCAAGGATGGTCGTGCTTGCGTCGCCCCATGCGTCGCCGGCCTAGCCCGCTCGTCTAGCCGGCAACGCGGTACCCCGCGCCGCGGACGGTCTCCACCGACGCACGGCCGAGCTTGCGGCGCAGGTAGCCCACGTAGACCTCGACCACGTTGACGTCGTCGCCGTCGCCGTCCCACACGTGGTCACGCAGCTCGACCTTGCCGACGACGCGGTCGGCGTGGTGCATGAGGTACTCGAGCAGCGCGACCTCGCGCATGGTCAGGGCCACCTGCTCGCCCGACCGCGTGACACGGCGGGTCGACGGGTCCAGGGCCAGCTGACCGACCGTGAGCACGGGTGGCCGGGCCTGCGCCTGCCGCCGCAGCAGCGCGCGCAACCTGCTCACCAGGACGACGAACGCGAACGGCTTCGTCAGGTAGTCGTCGGCGCCGACATCGAGCCCGTCGGCCACGTCGTACTCGCCGTCCTTGGCGCTGAGCATGAGGACGGGCGTCCAGACGTCCCGCTCCCGCAGGGCGGTGACCACGTCGTAGCCGTTGCGGCGCGGCAGCATCACGTCGAGCACGATGGCGTCGTACTCGTTGCTCGACGCCAGCTCGAGGCCCTCGTTGCCGTCGAACGCGACGTCCACCGCGAAGCCCTCGGCGGTCAGCCCGCGCTTGAGCGCGCGAACCAGGCCGCGTTCGTCGTCCACCACGAGAACCCGCATATCGCGAGCATGCCACCCGGCGCCGACGATCGGCGCCGGCCGCTCCCACCCGCTCTCAGCGTCCGCTCAGCGACCATGGCGCACAGTGGTGCCATGACCGAGCAGCAGATGCCTGAGACGACCGCCCCCCGCCGCCGAACGATGTCGAACCGCGCCCGATGGACCGTCCCGGTCGTCGCCGCGGCTGCCGTGGGTCTCGCCTTCGTCGCCCCGCCCCTGCTGGCCAACGCCGACGACGCCGGGCTCCCCCCGATCACCCCCGAGCAGCTCGCCGCGCAGGTCGCCGCTGCCGACCAGCAGCCCCTGTCGGGCACGGTCGTCTACACCGCTCGCCTGGGCCTGCCCGAGCTTCCGTTCAGCGACGTCAGCGGTGCCAACCCGGTGGCGCTCCTCGGTGGCAGCTCCACGATGCGCGTCTGGACGGACGGCGCCGAGCGCTCCCGTGTGGCCCTCCTGGGTGACACCTCCGAGTACTCCGTGGTGCAGGACGGCGCCGAGGCCTGGACCTACTCGAGCACCGACGACGCCGTCGTCCACTACTCCCTCGACGCCGCCGACACCGCGCGGTACGAGGATCTGGCCGCGAAGGCCGAGGCCGGCGAGCTGCCGGTCTCGGGTGACCTGCCGACGCCGGCCGACGCGGGCCGTCAGGCTGTCTCGATGGTCAGGGCGTTCTCCTCGGTCTCCCTGGACGCCCAGACGACGGTCGCGGGCCGTGACGCCTACCAGCTCGTCGTGACGCCGAAGAGCGACACGACGCTGATCGGGAGGATCGTGGTGGCGGTGGACGCCGAGACCGACACCCCGCTGCGCCTGCAGGTGTGGAGCCGCGGCGACGCCAAGACCCCGGCGCTCGAGCTCGGGTTCACGGACGTCACGTTCAGCACACCCGCCGACTCCGTGCTCGCGTTCTCGGCACCGCCCGGCGCGAGCACCAAGGACGTCGTCGTGCCGCTGCCCGAGACGCCGACCGAGGCTCCTGCCGTGCCCGGCACGCTCCCGGAGGGTGTGACCGTCTCCGGCACCGGGTGGGACACGGTCGTGGAGGCGGCGGGCCTCGACGTGGCTGGCCTGCTGGCCGGGGACCCCTCGTCGGCCGAGGCGCTGGCCGGACCGCGGCGGACCTTCGACTCGAAGGGTGCCCAGGAGCTCTACGACCAGTTCGCCCCCGACGAGGGCAGCGGGTCGCCGCTCGGGACGCTCGACACGTCCGCCCTGTACGACCAGCTGACCACCGCGGTCCCTGAGGGTCGCCTGCTGAGCTCGACCCTCCTGTCCGTGCTGGTCACCGACGACGGTCGCGTGCTGGTCGGAGCGGTCCCGGCCGAGACCCTCCAGGCACTGGCCAAGTGACGCCTGAGCACCCGGCACCCGTACCCGCATCCCCGCCCGGGGATGCGGGTGCGGGCGACCTCGCGATCAGGACCGAGGGACTGACCAAGCGGTTCAGATCCGGGCAGGTCGCGGTCGACGGGATCGACCTGCGCGTCCCACGCGGCGCGGTCTACGGGTTCCTCGGTCCGAACGGCTCGGGCAAGACCACGACGATCCGCATGCTCCTGGGCCTCGTCCGGCCGACGAGCGGCTACGCGGTGCTGCTCGGCGGGCAGATGCCCGAGGCGGGAGCCGACGTGCTGCCCCGGGTCGGCGCCCTGGTCGAGGGCCCGGCGTTCCACCCTTACCTGTCAGGACGCGCCAACCTCGCCCGCCTCGACGCCAGCGACGCGACCGCCGACCCGCGCACGTCCCGGCGCCGCGGCGACGAGGCCCTCGAGCGGGTCGGCCTCTCGGCTGCCGCGACGAAGCCGTACCGGCAGTACTCGCTCGGCATGAAGCAGCGCCTCGGTCTGGCCGCCGCGCTGCTCCGCCCGCGCGAGTTGCTGGTCCTGGACGAGCCGACCAACGGGCTCGACCCGCAGGGCACGCGCGAGGTCCGGCACCTCGTGCGCGAGCTCGCCGACGGGGGCGCGACCGTGCTGGTCTCGTCGCACCTTCTCGCGGAGATCGAGCAGGTCTGCTCGCACATCGGGATCATGGGCCGCGGCCGGCTCCTGCTGCAGGGCGACCGCGGCGAGCTGACCGCGCGGGGCGCCGCCCGGATCTACGTGGAGACGTCGATCGAGCACGTCGGCGCCGTCGCCGAGGTCCTCACGGGTCTCGGCCTGGCCTCGGTCGAGGTCGAGGGCAGCACCCGTGTCGCCGCGCTGCTCGACGACACGCCTCCCGAGAAGGTGTCGGCGGCCGTCGTGCACGCCGGCATCGACCTGCTGGGTCTCGAGGTCCGCCGTCCGAACCTCGAGCAGATCTTTGTCGAGCTGACCGGGGAGGGCTTCGATGTCGCTCGCTGAGCTCGACGTGCCGTCGTCCGTCCCGCTGCGGGGTGCCCTGGGTCGCCTGGCGCGCAGCGAGCTGCGGCTCGTCTTCGGTCGCCGGCGCAACATCGTCCTGCTCCTCGGCCTGGCCATGGTGCCCCTCGTGCTCGGAACCGTCCTGCTCGCCACGCGAGACAGCGCGCTCGGCGGGCAGGGACCAGCGTTCATCGGCAACGTCACCGGCAACGGGCTGTTCCTCGTGATCGCCTCGCTGTTCCTGTGCCTGCCGTTCCTGCTCCCCCTGACCATCGGCATCGCGTCCGGCGACGCGGTCGCGGGCGAGGCCTCCGCCGGAACGCTGCGGTACCTGCTCGTCGTGCCCGTGTCGCGCACCCGGCTGCTCGGCGTCAAGGCGCTCGGGGCCCTGCTGTTCGCCGGCGCCGCGGTCCTGGCGATCGCTCTGGTCGGGCTCGTCGTCGGCGCGGCCTACTTCGGGCTGCGTGACATCACCCTGCTGTCCGGCACCACCGTCCCCCTGCTGGACGGCGTCGTCCGGGTCGCAGGGGTCGTCGCGTACGTCGGGCTCTCGATGACGGGCCTCGTCGCGGTGGGGCTGTTCTTCTCGACGCTCACGGAGGTGCCCGTCGGTGCGATGGCCGCCACGGTCGTCGTCGCGATCGTCTCCGGCGTGCTCGACCAGATCCCGTCCCTGCACACCATCGCGCCCGCCCTGCTCACGCACCACTGGCTCGGGTTCGCGGAGTTCCTGCGGCTCGAGCCTGACTGGAGCGTGCTCGGTCAGGGCCTCGCGCTGCAGGCGGCGTGGGTGGCGATCTTCGGCGCGCTCGCCTGGAGCAGGTTCACGACCGCGGACGTCTCGTCCTGACTCCTTCGGCCGGCTCGTCCGCTCACGGCAGAAGGGATCGTCGGCCTCTCGCCACCGTTCGCGGGCTACCGTGACGAGGACCGATCACCGTCCGGAGGCCACGATGACGCCATCGACCAGCACGCTGCCGCCCGCGCCCGCGCGGGCGACCGAGCCGCTCCTGCGTCACCTCGTCGGAGCGATCCTGCGGGCGCACCGCGAGGAGCAGGGCCGGACGCTGCGAGACGTCGCCGAGAGCGCGCGCGTCTCCGTCGCGTACCTGTCCGAGGTCGAGCGCGGGCGCAAGGAGCCGTCCTCCGAGGTCCTCGTCGCGGTCTGCCGGGCGCTCGGGCTCCGGCTCGTGGACCTGGTCGGCGCCGCGCACGCCGAGCTCGCCCGGGCGGAGGGCCGCGTGGTGGTCGACCTGACGGCACCCGTCGCCGAGGATCTGGTCGCGACGGGCACCGTCCACGAGCTCGCCTCCGTGACCGAGCTGTCCGGTCAGGCGCCGTCGACGATGCCCGTCGCACAGGTCCTCCTGCTCGCCGCCTAGCTGTTGACCTTGCGCATCAGCTCGTCGAACTCGGGGTCGGGCATGAGCTCCCGGACCTCTTGCGCGCAGCGGCAACCGACCGCGATCTTGGCTGCCCACGCCAGCGCCTCGTCGCGTGTCGGCACGTCGACGACCGCGAACCCGCCGATGACCTCCTTGGTCTCCGGGTAGGGCCCGTCGGTGACGATCCCGTCGGTGCCCACGACGCTCGCCCTCTGCCTCTGGAGCCCGCCGCCGAAGACCCACACACCGGCATGCACGGCCTCTTCGACCACCTCGTGCGAAGCCTTGCCCACGTCGGGCCAGTCCTCGTCGGGGATGTGGTCCATCGCGCCGTCGTTGAACGAGATCAAGAACTGCGTCATCTCACGACTCCCTGGTCCGGTGGCAGCCCGCGGCGGCCTCTCACCAGTTCTACGAACGTCCCGCGTCGGATCCGACGCTAGAGCAGAGACTCGTCCTCGACCCTCCTGAGATCCGTCTCACGTGACGGTGTGAGCGAGGCACTCAGCCGCGTTCCTCGAGCACGGTCAGGTCGCGCTCCGCATACCGGCGGTGCCACCACTCCTCGTTGAGGACGACCCGCAGGCACTGTCGCGGTGTGAGTACCTCGCCCTCGTCGGGCCACCCCGGGCCGGGCAGCGGCTCGCCGGCGACGTCGAGCTGCTCGTCGGTCAGCCCGTCGACCACGCCGCGGACCAGCGCCATCGCCCCCAGCCGCAGCGCGAGGGCCTCGTCCAGCGTGGGGCGGGCGTCGCGGTCGTGCGGCACGCCCTCCCGCGGCTCCATCTGGTCCCACGGCAGCGACAGCGGGTGCCAGGGGCTCGGGTCACCGAGCACCCCGCGACCCACCCACGACTCCGACGCGAACGCGAGGTGGCGGAGCGTCTGGATGAACGACCACTCCTCGCCGACCGACTGGTGGAGCTGGTCCTCGGGCAGCCGCCGCGCCCGCGCGACCGTGTCCGCCCACAGCCGCTCGTTCACGTCCCACGCCTCGCGGAAGCCGTCCGCCGCGGTCGGCCGGAACAGCGGACGCTCCGGGTGGCGGCGGTCCAGCTCCGCCTCGACCAGGGGCGCCACGTCGACCCCGTTGACCACGAGGCTCTCGATCTCGCCGTCGATCGACGTGTTCGAGACCTCGACGTCCCGCATGACCACACCGTGCAGCGCGACCGCGCGGAACGTCGAGCTCGTGAGGTCCACACGTGCGAAGCGGGAGCCCGACATGTCGACGTTCTCGAGCGTCGTGCCCTGCTGGTTCTCGAGTTCCATGCCGCCCACGCTAGATCGGACGTGTGACACCGGTCCCCTAGGCCGCCTGCACCTCCTTCAGCGTGCTCACCACCCTGTCCGCCAGCCCGTAGTCGACCGCCTGCTGGGCGGTGAGGATCAGGTCGCGGTCGGTGTCGAGCCGCAGCTTCTCGAGCGACTGACCCGTGTGCCGGTGCAGGATCTGCTCGACCTCCTCGCGCAGCCGCAGCACCTCGCGCGCCTGGATCTCCAGGTCCGCGGCAGTCCCCTCGCCGCCGCCCGAGGGCTGGTGCAGCAGAACGCGGGAGTGCTCCAGCACGTGCCTGCTCCCCGGTGCACCCGCCGCCAGCAGCACCGCCGCCGCCGACGCGGCCTGGCCGAGGCAGAACGTCGCCACCGTCGGCTTGATGTACTGGATCGTGTCGTAGACGGCCAGGAGCGCCGTGATCGAGCCCCCGGGCGAGTTGATGTAGAGATGGATGGGCGAGTCCTGGCTCTCGGACTGCAGGTGTAGGAGCTGCGCGATGACCACGTTGGCCACACCGTCGTCGATCTCGGTTCCCAGGAAGATGATCCGGTCGCCCAGCAGGCGTGAGTACACGTCGGACGCGCGCTCGCCGTTCGGTCGCTGCTCGACGACGACGGGGATCGTGTAGCCGCTCATCACAGGCCCGCCCGTCGCTCGCCGGAGGGCCGGACGTCGTCCAGCTGCTCGACCACCTTGTCCACGAACCCGTACTCGAGCGCCTCCGCAGCGGTGAACCAACGGTCGCGGTCGGCGTCGCGCTCGATCGTCTCGACCGACTGCCCGGTGTGCTCGGCCGTGAGCGCCTGCATGGTGCGCTTCACGTGCGCCATGTTCTGCGCCTGGATCGCGATGTCGACCGCGGTGCCACCGATGCCTCCGGAGGGCTGGTGCATGAGCACGCGCGCGTGCCGCATGGCGTAGCGCTTGCCCGGAGTGCCCGCGCTGAGCAGGAACTGGCCCGCGCTGGCCGCGAGCCCCATGGCGAGCGTCGACACGTCGTTCGGGATCAGCCGCATGGTGTCGTACATCGCCAGGGCGGCGCTGATCGAGCCACCCGGGGAGTTGATGTAGAGCGCGATGTCGCGGCGCGGGTCCTCGGCGGACAGCAGGAGCAGCTGTGCGCAGATGCGGTTGGCCACCGGGTCGTCGACCTCCTGGCCCAGGACCACGATCCGCTGGTGCAGCAGGCGCGTGGCCAGGTCGTCGTCAAACGGGCGCAGCGCGGGCGGTGCGCTGGTGCGGGCGGTGGGTTGCATGGGACCTCCTCGATCGGTGCGGACACACCGACCGTCGCACGCCGGCGGTCCCCCGGACCCCCGGGTCTGCCGTCGGCAGATCCGCCACGGGCAGACGGTCGCCCGCCGGGCACGGGAGGGCGCAGACTGCGGTCGTGAAGACGGCCACCACCGACGACGGAGCGACGTGACCGAGGACGCCAGACCCATGCTCCAGCTGCGCTCCGACTGTGCCCGGTGCGTCGGCCTGTGCTGTGTCGCGCATGCACTGACGCGCTCGTCGGACTTCGCGTTCGACAAGCCGGCGAGCACGCCGTGCCGGAACCTGCAGAGCGACTTCCGCTGCGGCATCCACACCGAGCTCCGGGAGCGCGGGATGCCCGGCTGCACCGTCTACGAGTGCTTCGGGGCCGGGCAGCAGGTCACGCAGGTGCTCTACAGCGGGCGGAGCTGGCGCGACGAGCCCGAGATCGCCGCCGACATGTTCGCGGACTTCGGGGCCGCGCGGACCGTGCACGAGCTGCTCTGGTACCTGACCGAGGCGCTGGACCTGGCAGCCGGCACCATGCACGCCGAGGTCGCCGCGATGGTCGACGAGCTCGCGGCGCTGACCGCCGACCTCGACGCGCTGCGCTCGGTGGACGCGTTGAGCTACCCCGGCGTCGTGGGACCGCTGCTCGACCAGGTCGTGGCGATCGCGCGCGCCGGTGCGCACGGGCCGCAGCACCGCCGGGCCGACCTCGTCGGGAAGCGGCTGACGGACCTTCGCGACGCCGACCTGCGCGGCGCGAGCCTGCTGGGAGCCGACCTGCGCGACGCCGACCTGCACCGCGCCGACCTGCTGGGAGCCGACCTACGGGGTGCCGACCTGCGCGGCGCGGACCTGTCGGGCGCCTTCTTCGTGACGCCGAGCCAGATGGCCTCCGCCCGCGGCGACGCGTCGACCCGGCTGCCGGAACGGCTCGGCGCGCCTCCGTCGCACTGGGGCTAGGACCCGTCACCTGCGCGGAGTCGGACGAGTCGATGGGCCGTCTTGCGGATCGGGGGCAGAAGCTGGAACAGGCTCAACGCGGCGAAGAACAGCGTGTTGATCCCGACGAACAGGCCCAGCGCCTCGAACCAGGACGACTGCAGCACCGAGTACGGCAGGGGGCTCCATGCCGGCACGACGAACGGGACGAGCGCTGGGAGGGCGAACGCCGCCATCGCCGGCCGCGGCACGTAGTTCCACCCAGCCCGCTTGTGCGTCGCGATCTGCACGAGCGAGGTGACGAAGCACCACTGCAGCGCCAGGGCATACGCGAGCTCGAGGACCAGCGGCGCGGCCAGGAGGCGTCCCCGCCATCCGGCGGCCCACGCCGTCAGCACCCGCTCGACGAAGAAGATCGAGCCGACCGCCAGCCAGAAGGGCGACCACATGATGTTGTCCGTCGCCAGCAGGGCGATCGCGAGCATCAGAAGGTACGAGTTCAGCGCGAGCACGCCGTACCCGAGAGCGAGCTGCTGACCCCAGTACTGCGCCGTCGTCCGCGTGAACCCGTACGCCGCGACGTTCTCGACAGCACCACGCTGCCAACGCAGCCGCTGCCGCCACAGGGCGCGCCACGTCGGCATCACCTCGGTGACGACGCGGCACTCCGTGGGCGACCTGAGCTCGGCCCCGAGCGACTTCAGCGCGAGAGTGAGCTCGTTGTCCTCAGTCAGCGCGAGGGTGTCGTACACGTGCCCGTGCGAACCGGGGACCAACGAGCCTCTGGACTCCGCCACGGCGCGCAGCGCGTACGCCCGGAACACCGACGCCGTGCCCGTCAGCACGAAGACACGCCCCTCCCGCCGCGTCAGGGTGCGCTGGTACCGCGTGAACTCGTTGCGCTGCGCCTGCCCCAGCAAGCCCGCGCCCTCCTCGCCGGAGAACAGTCCACCGACCGCCATGAGGTCGATGTCGTCCTCCAGCAGCCCCATCGCGACCTCGAGGAACTGCGGGCCGATGGTCGAGTCGGCGTCCATCACCAGCACGACGTGGTCGGCGCCGTCGTCCTGCAGCAGCGTGTCGAGTGCCTGGTTGAGCGCGCCGGCCTTGTGGTCGGTGTTACCGACGGTCTCGAAGACCTCCGAGCCGTTCTCGAGCGCGATCCTCACGGTTGCGTCCGTGCAGTTGTCGGCGACGACGAGCACACGGGCCGGCGGTCTCGTCTGGCTCTCGAGCGAGGCCAGCGTCCGACCGAGGACCGCCTCCTCGTCGTGCGCCGGGATCACGACCGTGCAGTGCAGCGTCAGGCCCGGGGCGTCCGCCTCCGGAGGGAACGCCGAGACCGGCCAGTCCGGCAGCCGGTCGACCTCCAGGGCGCGCGTCGCGACGGGCCCCAGGACGCGTCGGGTCATCACAGCAGCGGTTCCGGAGATCGGCTCGACGAGCCCTCGGCCGCGGGACAGGACCCGCATGGCCACCGCCGCCTGGAAGGCCAGCATCCCGACGAGACCTGCCGCGAGGCCGAGGCCCAGGCCGATCATGATCCCGGGACGAGGCGCAGCGATCTGCACGTCGACCGGCAGCATGGCCGTCGCGGCGTCGACCGCGACCTGCTGGTCGTCCGGGACGATCCGGGGCTGCTGCGTCGCCAGCATCCAGATGGAGCCCCCCAGCATCACCGCCGCGAGCACGGCCAGGACCAGTGCCGTCCAGCCGAGCCGAGCGGACCGGCGCTGCCAGGTCAGCCGCGGCGCGGCTGACGGCTGAGGCTCGTCCGGCACGGTCGTGGCCGATGCGCGGCGGAGTCGGCTGCGGCGCAGGCTGAGGATGATCGCCACGAGTGCGACCAGGAGCAGCACGTCCCCGATCCAGATCAGGATGTCGCCGACGCCGCCGAACCCCAGAGCGGCCAGGACGACGCCCGCGAGCGCCAGGACCAACCACAGCGGCACGATCGGCACCCTCTCGTCATATGGCTGCTCCGAGACTAGCGGGGTGCAGCCGGTCGCCGTGGTGATACGTGCCGACGTTCGACGTGCTGGCTGAGCTCCTGCCAGCTGAGCTGTGTGCTAGTTCAGCTCCGCCAACCGCGGCACCGCCGGTGCGACGTTGTCGCGGACCCAGGCGGCCAGGCTCGTGGCGGGCGGGCGCAGGATCACGGTCTCGACGCCGAGCGCGCGGTAGGGAGTGATCTTCTCGACGAAGGCGTCCACGTCGCCGGTCATCAGGTCGTCAGCGCCGTGCAGCATCGTGATGCGGATCTCGGCGGGGTCGCGGCCGAGGTCGGCACAGTGCCCGTGCAGCACCTCGATCTTGTGGGCGACCTGCTCGGGCGTGGTCGCGAACAGGTTGCACGCGTCGCCGTACTGCGCCACGAGCCGCAGCGTCTTGCGCTCCCCGCCGCCGCCGATCATGATCTCCGGCGTCGCCAGCGGGAGCGGCGAGCAGAGCGTCTCGGCGAGCTGGTAGTGCGTGCCCTCGTACGGCCCGTTCGTGCTCGGGTCGAACATCTGCCGGCAGATCTGGAGGGTCTCCTCGAGGCGCTCGAAACGCTCCTTGAGCGGCGGGTACGGCACTCCGAACGCTTGGTGCTCCTCCTCGTACCAGGCGGCGCCGATGCCGAGCGTGGCACGACCGCCCGAGAGCACGTCGAGAGTCGCGACGATCTTGGCCAGCAAGCCGGGGTGGCGGTACGTCACGCCTGTGACGAGCACGCCGAGCTGCACCTGGGACGTCACCCCCGCGAGGTAGCCGAGCGTCGCGTAGGCCTCGAGCATCGGGTCCTCGCGCGGGAAACCGGCGGCGATCATCTGGAAGTAGTGGTCCATGACCGAGACCCAGGCGACACCGGCCTCCTCTGCGGCGGCGGCCGTGTCCGCGAGCTCCTGGCGCAGGGCCGCGGGGGGCACCGAGTCGAATCGCATGAGGTGGACACCGACGCGCACGGGTAGCTCCTTCGACGATCAGCAGGACACCAAGCAGCCTGCCCCTTCGAGTGCGCTCTAAGTCAACTGGCGGAGTAGACGACCCAGTCCGACGCCACGAGCAGGACGACGTCCACTGCGGCGACGGCGATGGCTGCGGTGAAGGGCAGCCGGCTACGGCCTCCGCTGAGCGCGATCGTGGTGCCGAGGATGGCCAGTCCGATGGCGAGGACGAGCGCGGCGGCGCCGCGGATCGACGGTTCTCCGGGCGGCGCGAGCACGACGAGCACGGTCGCCGCGACGAGCGCCGCCGCGGACCCGATGCTCGTGGCGGTCGCACCCACGCGGTGCGGCAGACCGCGGACCCCGGTGGCGGTGTCGTCCTGGAGGTCCGGGATGACGTTCGCGCCGTGGGCACCGATGCCGAGCAGCGCTCCACCGACGATCGCCCACCATGCCGCCGTCGGGTGGCCCGGCAGCGCCAGCGCGATCGCGAGCGGCAGGAAGCCGAACGAGAACGCGTACGGCGCCCACGACCACACCGTGCTCTTGAGCCGGAGGTTGTACGACCACGCCGACGCGACCGTCGCCAGGTGCACGAGACCCGCACGCCACCCCAACGACATCGACAGGACGACGCACGCCCCGAGAGCGACGAGTGCGGCGGCGCGTACGGCCGAGACGGTCAGCCTGCCGTCCCCGACGGGCTTGTCGGTGCGGCCGACCGCGGCGTCCCGCTCGGCGTCGATCCAGTCGTTCGACCAGCCGATCGAGAGCTGACCCGCGAGGACCGCGGCACCGACCAGGCCTGTGGTCCGTGCGGGGGCGCCGGCTCCCGCGGCCATCGCGACCGCGAACGCGCTGACCGCGACCGTCGGACCCGGGTGCGACGCGAGAGCCAGATCCACGGCGCGACGCGCGACCGAGCGTTCGCGGACCGGCTCGTCGACCATCGTGCTCCCTCGCTCGGAATGCGGTCATCGTCGCAGGTCTCGGCACACGGCACGGTCTGCGCCCACAGCCGGCACCGTCCGTGTCAGGAGCGCGCCACGCCGTCCGCATGGCACGATGCGCGAATGGTGCGAATCGCCTCGATCGCGGCCGTCCTGCCCGAGCACGCGCACGCGCAGACGGAGATCGCGGACATGCTCGCGCCCCTGCTCACCGCGGACGAGCGCCTGTGGCCGACCATCCGCCGGGTGCACGCCGCCGAGGGCATCGAGACCCGCCACCACGCGCTCGCGCTGGAGGAGTACGCCGGGCTCACCACCTTCGACCAGACCAACGACACGTTCCTGCGGGTGGGCACGGACCTCGCCGCGGACGCGTGCCGGCGCGCGCTCGCCGAGGCCGGCCTGACCGCGACCGACGTGGACTACGTCCTGTTCACGTCGGTGACCGGGATCGGCGCCCCGTCGATCGACGTGCTCCTGGCCGACCGGCTGGGCATGCGCTCCGACGTCAAGCACCTCCCCGTGTTCGGACTCGGCTGCGTCGGCGGCGCCGCCGGGATCGCACGCGTGCGTGACTACCTGCAGGGGCACCCGCACGACGTGGCGCTCCTCGTGTCGGTCGAGCTGTGCTCGCTGACGCTGCAGAAGGGCGACTGCTCGATGGCGAACATCGTCTCGAGCGGGTTGTTCGGCGACGGAGCGTCGGCGGTCGTGATGGTGGGTGCGGGACGCGACGAGCCGGGAGTCGAGGTCGTCGACACGCGTAGCGCGCTGTACCCGGACACGCTGGACCAGCTCGGCTGGGACATCGGCGGCAGCGGCTTCCGGATCATCCTGTCGCCGAGCCTGGCCGACCTGGTCGAGGAGCATCTCGGCCGCGACGTCACCGACCTGCTCGCGGCGCACGGCCTCAAGGTCAGCGACGTCGGCACGTGGGTGGCGCACACCGGTGGCCCGCGGATCCTCGAGTCGGCGGCACGCGCGCTCGGGCTGCCCGACGAGGCCCTCGCGGCGAGCTGGGCATCGCTGGCCCGGGCGGGGAACCTCTCCTCGTCGGGCGTCCTGCACGTGCTGGCCGACGAGCTCGACGCAGGCGGGCAGCTGCCGGGCTCCGTCGGCGTGATCTTCGCGTTCGGGCCGGGTGTGTGTGCCGAGCTGGTCCTGCTGCGGTGGCCGGAGCGATGACCTGGTACCTGGTGCTCGTCCTCGCGACCGGCGTCGAGCGCCTCGCGGAGCTCGTCGTCGCCAAACGGCACGCGGCCTGGGCGTTCGCGCACGGTGGCGTCGAGACCGGGCAGCGGCACTACCCGCCCATGGTCGCCCTGCACACCGGGCTGCTGGTGGCGTGCCTCGTCGAGGTGCAGGTGGCCGACAGGCCGTTCTTGCCGGTGCTCGGGTGGACCGCGTTCGCCCTGGTCCTGGCCTCTCAGGGGCTGCGGTGGTGGTGCATCGCCACGCTGGGCAACCTCTGGAACACCCGCGTCATCGTGGTTCCCGGGGTCGCACTCGTGCATCGCGGGCCGTACCGCCTGCTGCGGCACCCGAACTACGTCGCGGTCGCGGTCGAGGGCGCCGCGCTCCCCCTCGTGCACACGGCGTGGGTGACCGCGCTGGCGTTCACGGTGCTCAACGCGATCCTGCTGCTCGGCTTCCGCATCCCCACGGAGGAGCGTGCGCTGCGCTCCGTGGCGGTCACGCAGGCGTGACCCCGGACGTCGACCTCCTCGTCGCCGGGGGTGGGCCGGTCGGGCTCGCCGTCGCGATCGAGGGCCGGCTCGCGGGCCTGCGGGTGGTCGTCGTCGAGCCGCGTTCGACGCCGATCGACAAGGCGTGCGGCGAGGGCCTGATGCCCGGGGCGGTCGCGGCCCTGGCACGGCTGGGAGTACACCCGGAGGGACACACGCTGACGGGCATCCGCTACATCTCGGGCGACCGGGCGGCCGACCACCTGTTCGCACGCTCGACGGGCCTCGGGGTGCGCCGCACGACCCTGCACCTCGCGCTCGCGATCCGCGCGGAGGAGCTCGGCGTCGAGGTGGTCCCGGGCAAGGTGGACACCCTCGCCCAGGACGACGGCTCCGTCACGGCCGCGGGGATCCGGGCGAGCTGGCTCATGGCCTGCGACGGGCTGCACTCGACCGTGCGACGGCAGGTCGGGCTCAGCCGGCCGCGCCACGCGCGCGACGACCGGCGGTACGGCGTCCGACGGCACTACCAGGTTGCGCCGTGGACCGACCTCGTCGAGGTGCACTGGGGCCGGCACGTCGAGGCGTACGTGACCCCCGTGGCGGACGACGTGGTCGGCGTCGCGATGCTCGGGCCGTCGCACCACGACTACGAGCGCAGCCTCGACGGGTTCCCCGACCTCCGTCGCAGGCTCGGCGCGGCCGAGACCGTCGGACCACCGCGGGGCGCCGGTCCGCTGCTGCAGAAGACCCTGCACCGCACCGAAGGGCGCGTCCGGCTCGTCGGCGACGCCTCCGGGTACGTCGACGCGCTGACCGGCGAGGGTGTGCGTGTCGGCCTGGCGCAGGCCGCGGCGGCCGTGCGGACGCTCGACGACGACGTGGGTCGTTCCAACGCGGCGTACGAGAAGTCCTGGACCGCCGCGACGCGCGACTACCGGATGCTCACGAGCGGTCTCGTCGCGGCCGCCACCTCACCCCTGCGCCGCAGCATCGTCCCGATCGCGGCGAGCATGCCCGGCCTGTACGGCGGGATCGTCGAGCGGCTCGCGCGCTAGCTACCAGGACACGGGACCGGACGCGTCCGTGAACGTCCCGGTCGGAGCACCCGGTGCCACGGTCGCCGCACGGACGGTCGACTCGGCGCCCTGCTCGACGGTCTGCGTTCCCCGGAACCCGTTCAGCCCGGTCGCCGTGTAGCCCGGGTCGACCGCGCTGACCTGGAAGCCGGTCAGCGCTTTCGCGTACTGCGTCGTGATCATGTTCAGCGCTGCCTTCGACGACGGGTAGGTGAGCGCGTGCAGGGTCGACTCGAACCGGTCGGGGTCCGTGGTGACGCCGAACGAGCCCATCCCGCTCGACACCATGACGATCCGAGGTTGCGACGACCGGTCCAGCAGCGGCAGGAAGGCGTGGGTCGTGCGGACGGGTCCGAGGACGTTGACGCCGAAGACGGGCAGGAAGTGCGCGGCGACCGCCTCGCGCGGCGGGACGAACTGGCCGGGTACGCCCGCGTTGTTGACCAGGACGTCGAGCCGACCGCAGGCCCCGTCGACCACGGCGGCCGCAGCCGCGACCGAGTCCTCGTCGAGGACGTCGAGCTGGACCGCGCGTACGTCTCCTGGCAGCTCAGCCGCGACCTTCTCGCCGGCCTCGACGTCGCGGGCTCCGAGCCAGACGGTCCAGCCGAGCGCGGCCAGTCGGCGCACGGTCTCGCGCCCGATGCCCTGGGTGGCGCCCGTGACGAGCGCGACAGTGGTCTCTGGTGTGTTCATGCGTCCACCGTGCGCGCCCGGAGCCGGGGACGCCAGGACCCGCCGACCCTAGGACCGGCGGTCCCAGGCTCCGCGGCGGCCGACGCGGCATCCTGGACCCATGGACCGACCCGAGCTGGCTCGCGTGCTCGTCCGCGCACGGACCGCCCTGACCCCGCAGGACGTCGGGCTCCCCGCGGGCACCAGGCGTCGCGTCGCCGGGCTCCGCCGGGAGGAGGTGGCGCAGCTGGCCGGGGTGAGCACGGACTACGTGGTGCGCCTCGAGCAGGGCCGCGGACCTCAGCCGTCCATCCAGGTGCTCGCGGCCCTGGCACGGGCGCTGCGGATGAACGACGACGCCCGCGACGAGCTGTTCCACCTGGCCGGCAGCGCACCCCCGCTGCCCGGGCGGGTCGACGAGCACGTGAGGCCGAGCGTCCAGCGACTGCTCGACCGGCTGGCCGACCTGCCGACCATGGTGCTCAGCGCGCGCGGTGACGTCCTGGCGTGGAACGCCCTGGCGTCCGCGCTGCTGGGTGACTGGTCCGTCGTGCCCCGTCGGGAACGGAACATCACCTGGCAGCGGTTCCTCGGCGCTCCCGACCCGCGCCGCAGCCGGGTCGCCATGAGCGAGGACGAACGTGCCCAGACGGCCGCGCAGTCCGTGGCGTCGTTGCGTGCCACCGCGTCCCGCTATCCCCACGACCCGTCGGTGCGCGACCTGGTGACCGAGCTGCGCAGAGACAGCCCGTCGTTCGACGAGCTGTGGCGCGCCGGCGGAACGGGCACCTGGCGGATGAACCGCAAGACCATCGAGCACCCGAGCCTCGGTCCGATCACGCTCGACTGCGACTCGCTGCACGTGCTCGACTGCGACCAGACCGTCATCGTCTACTCCGCCGAGCCGGGGACGCCCGAGGCAGAGTCGCTCGCCCTCCTGCGCGTCATCGGCACGCAGTGGATGGACGGCTCAGATCTCGAAGTCCGCCGGACCATCACGCCGTAGGGCACGCGCGATGCGGTCGCGCATGTGCTCGGACATCGGCGGCAGCGCGTCCAGCGGGAAGAACGCGGCCTCGGTGTTCTCCTCGTCGCCCGGCGTCGGCTCCCCCGACACCCAGCGGAACCGGAACGTGTGGTCGAGGTACTGCGCGCGGTCGCCGTTCTCGTACTGCATGGCCGGCAGCGTGTTCACCCAGGCCAGCCGCTCGGGGACGGCGACGACGGAAGCCTCCTCGAGGACCTCGCGTGCGGCCGCGACCGCGGGCTGCTCGCCGGGGTCGATGATCCCGGTGACCGGCGTCCACGCGCCGTTGTCCGCGCGGCGCACCAGGAGGACCTCCTGCTCCCTCAGGACGACGGCGGTCACCCCCGAGAGCCAGAGCAGCTGGTGACCGACGGCGGCGCGCAGGTCCTCGACGAACGGCGGCGTGGGCACGGTCCGATCCTAGGCGGGGCGGTCGATCACGAGGTTGGTGATGCGGATCGTGCACAGCCGCGCGCCGCGGTCGTCGGTGAGCACGACCTCGTGGCTCGTCGTGGTGCGGCCCAGGTGTATCGCGGTCGCGACCCCGGTCACCGTGCCCTCGCGAACCCCTCGGTGGTGCGTGCCGTTGATCTCGATGCCGGCGGCCGTCTTGCCCATCGTGGAGGCGTGGATGACCGCAGCCCACGAACCGAGAGCCTCGCCGAACGCCATCGACGCACCGCCGTGCAGCAGGCCGAACGACTGGGTGTTCCCGGCGACCGGCATGGTCGCGACGACCCGCTGGGCGGACTGCTCGAGGATCTCGATCCCCAGCGCGCGGTCCAGCTCGCCCAGCTCGATGGTCCAGGGCTCGTGGCTCATGGTCACTCCTTCGACGGTCAGATCGGTGACGACAGCCAACCAGGTCGCGCACCGGGCGAGGCGTGAACCACCGGCCCGTAAGGTGGCGACCAGGTGACGTCCGTCCAGGAGAAGCCCGAGTCTTTCGCGAGGTGGCGATGACAGAGACCAGCCCGACGTCCGAGGATGCGCCGAGCACCCCGAACGCCATGCTCGAGCGCGACCGGGCCTCGACCGCGCTCGGCATCGTGCTCGTCGAGGAGTCGCCAGGGCGGGCGGTGGCGACGATGACGGTCACCGCCGACATGCTCAACGGCTTCGACATCGCGCACGGGGGCCTGATCTTCGCGCTCGCGGACACCGCGTTCGCGGTCGCCTGCAACGAGGGCGAGGGCATCACGGTGGCCGCGGGTGCCGAGATCTCGTTCCTGCGCCCGGCGACGCGTGGTCAGACGCTGACCGCGACGGCAGAGCGTCGCGTCAGGGCCGGCCGCTCGGGGCTGTACGACGTGCGCATCACCGACGACGACGGCGAGGTCGTCGCTGAGTTCCGTGGTCGGAGTCGGACGATCCGTCGGCCCGCGCACCTGGATTGACGGGTCCCGTCCCACCTGACAAAGTGCAGAACGAACGGTCAGTAAGTAACCCAGGGATGACGGGCCATGGCACAGGGACATCCGACCGGCGGGGCACCGACGCCCACCGTCCGGCACCAGAGCGCGGCGGCGGCGGCCTGATGCCCACAGTGCGCATCGACGAGTCCCGGGCCGACCGCGTCCACGCCACCCTGGACCGACCCGAGGCGAAGAACGCGATCAACGCGCAGATGGTCGCCGAGCTGCACGACCTGTGCGCCGACCTGGAGCGCGAACCGCGCATCCTCGTCCTGCGCGGGAGCGACGGAGTGTTCGCGTCCGGCGCCGACATCGCCGAGCTCCGCGAGCGCCGTGGCCCCGATGCGCTCGCGGGGGTCAACTCCGGCCTGTTCGTGCGGATCGCCGCGCTGCCGATGCCCGTGATCGCGGTGATCGACGGGTGGGCGCTGGGCGGTGGTGCCGAGCTCGCCTATGCCGCGGACTTCCGCATCGCGAGCACGACCGCGCGGATCGGGAACCCCGAGACGAGCCTGGGGATCGCCGCCGCGGCCGGCGCCTCGTGGCGGCTGGTCGAGCTGGTCGGCGAGCCGCTCGCCAAGGAGATCCTGCTCGCCGGACGCGTGCTGACCGCGGACGAGGCCCTCGCGGTCCGGCTGGTGACCGAGGTGCACCCACCGGACGACGTCGCGGCCGCCGCCGACCGGCTGGCCGACCGGATCGCCGCGCAGGACCCGCTCGCCGTCCGCTGGACGAAGTCCCTCATCCACACGCCGCGTGCCCAGCACCCAGCAGCCGACAACGCCGCGCAGGCAGTCTTGTTCGAGTCGGACGAGAAGCTCGCACGCATGACGGCCTTTCTCGATCGGAAGAAGCGATGAACATTCCCGAGTCCGTCGGCGTGGTCGGGGGCGGTCGCATGGGGGCCGGGATCGCCCACGCGTTCCTCCTCGCCGGTGCGCACGTCACAGTCCTCGAGCGCGACGACGCCACGGCCGGTGCCGCCACCGCGGCGCTGAACCGCGTCGTCGTCGCCAGCGTCGACCGCGGCACCACGAACGAGAGCGTCGAGGCCCTGACCGGGCGCGCGACGGTCACCGCCGACATCTCCGCGCTGGCCGGCTCGGAGCTCGTGGTCGAGGCCGTGCCCGAGGACTTCTCGCTCAAGGCCGAGATGCTGGCTCGCCTGGAGGACGTGCTCGCGGACGACGCCTTCCTCACCACCAACACGTCGTCGCTCTCGATCGACGACCTCGCCGCAACGCTGCGACGGCCCGAGCGGTTCGTCGGGCTGCACTTCTTCAACCCCGTGCCGAGCTCGTCCCTCGTGGAGATCGTCCGCGGTGCGCAGACCGGCCCGGAGGTCGTCGAGCGGGCGCTGGCCTGGGTCGAGGCACTGGGCAAGACGCCGATCGTCGTCAAGAACTCCCCCGGGTTCGCGAGCACGCGCCTCGGTGCGATCGTCGCGCTCGAGGCCATCCGCATGCTCGAGCAGGGCGTCGCGTCGGCCGAGGACATCGACACGGCGATGGTGCTCGGCTACAAGTACCCGGTCGGCCCGCTGCGGCTCACCGACATGGTCGGGCTCGACGTGCGCCTCGGCATCGCCGAGCACCTCGAACGCACCCTCGGCGACCGGTTCGCCGTGCCCGAGCTCCTGCGCGAGCTCGTCGCCGAGGGCAAGCTCGGCCGCAAGTCCGGCCAGGGCTTCTTCACCTGGAACTCCTGAAGGGACCTCCGCGATGACGACGATCGAGACGACGACCACGCGGCCGGTCGACGCCGGCCAGGTGCCCCTCCTGCCCAGCTACGTGCGCGGCGCGTGGTGGACCCCTACCGACGGGACCGTCGTGCTCGACGCGTCGACGGGCGAGCCGATCGCGCGGGTCGGCAGCACCGGGGTCGACCTCGGCTCCGTCGTCGACTTCGCGCGGACGGTCGGGCAGCGCAGCCTGGGCGCGCTGACGTTCCACGAGCGCGCGCTCGTGCTCAAGGCGCTCGCCCTCGACCTGACCGAGAAGAAGGACCTCCTGTACGAGCTGAGCAGCCGGACGGGCGCGACCCGACGCGACTCCTTCGTCGACATCGACGGCGGGATCGGGGTGCTCTTCACGTACGGCAGCAAGGGCCGTCGCGAGCTGCCGAACTCCCAGGTCATCGTCGACGGCCCGCCCGAGAACCTGTCCAAGGACGGATCGTTCGGCGGCCAGCACGTCTACACGCGCATCCCCGGCGTCGCGTTCCAGGTCAACGCCTTCAACTTCCCGGTCTGGGGCATGCTCGAGAAGTTCGCGCCCGCCTTCCTCGCCGGGGTGCCGACGATCGCCAAGCCGGCGACGCCGACCGCCTACCTGACCGAGGCGTGCGTCCGGCTCATGGTCGAGTCCGGCCTGCTGCCCGCGGGCTCGCTCCAGCTCGTCGTCGGCTCGGTGCGCGGGTTCCTGGACACGCTCGACGTGCGTGACCGCGTCGCGTTCACCGGGTCGGCGTCGACCGCGAAGGGGCTCAAGACCGACGACGCCGTGATCTCGGGCGGTGTCGGGCTGACGTGCGAGACGGACTCCCTCAACGCCGCGATCCTGGCGCCCGACGCCGTCGAGGGGACACCGGAGCTCGACGCGTTCGTCGCGTCCGTGGTCAACGAGATCACCTCGAAGGCGGGCCAGAAGTGCACCTGCGTCCGCCGCGTGATCGTCCCGGAGACGATGGTGGACGCGGTGGTCGCGGCGCTCGGGGCACGGCTCGACGCACGCACGGTCGTGGGCGACCCGCGCGTCGACGGGGTCACCATGGGGCCGTTGGCGAGCCTCGGTCAGCTCGAGGACGTGCGCGCGAGCGTGTCCGCGCTCATCGAGGGCGGCGGCCGGATCGTCTACGGGAGCCTCGACGACCCCGTGAGCGGCGACGGCGCTTTCCTCGGTCCGGTCGTGCTGCGCTTCGACGACGCGGACGCGGACGCGGTCCACGAGATCGAGGCGTTCGGGCCGGTGACGTCCGTGCTCGGGTACGTGGACGTGCCGGACGCGATACGGCTGGCCAACCGCGGCGGCGGATCGCTGGTCGCCACGATCGCGGGAGCAGACCCGGACGCGGTCCGTGCGCTGTTCGACGGCATCGCGCCGTTCCACGGTCGCGTCCTCGTCCTCGACCGCGACGACGCCCGGTCCAGCACCGGGCACGGCTCGCCCATGCCCCAGCTCGTGCACGGTGGGCCGGGACGGGCCGGTGGCGGCGAGGAGCTCGGCGGCATCCGGGCGGTCAAGCACTTCATGCAGCGCACCGCCGTGCAGGGCACCCCGGCCGCGCTCACCGGGATCACGCAGGAGTGGCGCGCGGGGGCGCCGTCGACCTCGGGCGGCGAGCACCCGTTCCGCAAGTCGCTGGCCCGGCTGCGGATCGGCGACGCGGTCGAGTCGGCCGCCCGCGAGATCACGCTCGACGACATCGCTCACTTCGCCGAGTTCACCGGAGACACCTTCTACGCCCACACGGACGAGGAGGCTGCGGCCGCGAACCCGTTCTTCCCCGGCCGGGTCGCCCACGGCTACCTGCTCCTCGCGTGGGCCGCGGGGCTGTTCGTCGACCCCGCGCCGGGTCCGGTCCTGGCCAACTACGGGCTGGAGAACCTGCGGTTCGTCACGCCGGTGTCACCGGGCGACACCGTGCGCGTCACGCTGACCGCCAAGCAGATCACGCCGCGGGAGACCGAGGACTACGGCGAGGTCCGGTGGGACGCGGTGCTGCGCAACCAGCTCGACGAGACGGTAGCGACGTACGACGTACTGACGCTGGTGAGCAAGGACTGACGCGTCAGACCAGCAGCCCGTCGAACGCGACGGCCACGACGTCGTCGGCCAGCTGGTCGACCGTCAGGCCCCTGCCGGGCTTGTACCAGTCGACGATCGAGTTCACCATCCCGAAGAGCAGGCGCGTGACGGTCCCGGAGTCGATGTCCGAGCGGACCGACCCGGCCGCGACCGCCTCGTCGACGAGCAGGGCCACCTGGTGGTCGAACGCGCGGCGACGCTGCAGCGCGTCCCGCTCGACGGCGGTGTTCCCGCGGACCCGCAGGAGCACCGTCACGTAGGGCAGGTCGTGGACCAGCACGCCGACCGCGGCCCGGACGACGAAGCGGAGCCGGTCGGCCGCTGAGCCCGTCGTCGCACCCTCGAGGACCAGGACGTTCTCGAGCTTGCCGAGAGCACGGTCGAGGGCCAGGCGGAGCAGGTCCTCCTTGCCGCTGACGTGGTAGTACACGGCCGACTTGCTGGTGCCCAGTCGCTCGGCCAACAGCCCCATCGAGGTCGCGTCGTACCCGAAGTCGTTGAACGCGGCCACCGCGATGTCGAGGACGGACTCCAGGTCGTACGGGTCGCGCCCGGACCGGCCGTTGCCCCCGCCGCCCGAGGGCCGAGTGCTGCTGCCGGGCTGCGTCATGGGCACCAACCTAGCCGAGCGGACCCTTTGATCGGGCTCCTGAGCCGTGGTAATTTTACTGAACGATCGGTAAGTTGCCACAGGTGTGCGACTCGGACAGGAGGCTCGCGATGGCGGTCCCCACGAGCACGGAACCCACGGTCGACGCGACGGCCGAGGCGCGTTTCCTCGAGCTCATCGGGAGCGACTCCCGCATCGAGCCGACCGACTGGATGCCCGACGCCTACCGCAGGACGCTCGTGCGCCAGATCTCGCAGCACGCCCACTCCGAGATCATCGGGATGCAGCCCGAGGGCAGCTGGATCACCCGCGCGCCGAGCCTCAAGCGCAAGGCGATCCTCATGGCGAAGGTGCAGGACGAAGCGGGCCACGGGCTGTACCTGTACGCGGCCGCGCAGACGCTGGGCACCGACCGCGAGACCATGTTCGAGCAGCTCATCGCCGGCACCGCGAAGTACTCGTCGATCTTCAACTACCTGACGCCGACCTGGGCGGACATGGGCTCGATCGGCTGGCTCGTCGACGGTGCGGCGATCTGCAACCAGGTGCCGCTGTGCCGCGCCTCCTACGGCCCGTACGGCCGCGCGATGGTCCGCATCTGCAAGGAGGAGTCGTTCCACCAGCGCCAGGGCTTCGAGATCCTGCTCGCGCTCATGAACGGCTCGCCCGAGCAGCGCGCGATGGCGCAGGAGTCGGTGAACCGTTGGTACGCGCCGGCCCTGATGATGTTCGGGCCGCCCGACCAGGACTCCCCCAACTCCCAGCAGAGCATGGCCTGGAAGATCAAGCGCTTCAGCAACGACGACCTGCGCCAGCGGTTCGTCGACATGCTCGTCCCGCAGGCCGAGGCGCTCGGCGTGACGCTGCCCGACCCTGACCTGCGGTGGAACGAGGAGCGCGGCCACTACGACTTCGGCGAGCTCGACTGGTCGGAGTTCTACGACGTCCTGGCGGGCAACGGCCAGGCGAACGCGGTGCGGGTGGCCAAGCGGCGCGACGCGCACGAGGCAGGCGCGTGGGTGCGTGAGGCGGCGCGGGCGTACGCCGACCGACAGGCGGTGCGGTCATGACCGGCCCCGGCGACTCGGGCACCCGCGAGGTGTGGCCGCTGTGGGAGGTCTTCATCCGGTCCTCGCGCGGCCTCTCGCACGTGCACGCCGGCTCGCTGCACGCGCCCGACGAGACGATGGCCGTGCGCAACGCCCGCGACCTCTACACCCGCCGCAGCGAGGGCGTGTCGGTCTGGGTCGTCCGCTCGTCGGACATCACGGCGTCCGACCCCGACGCCAAGGGCGCGTTCTTCGAGTCTCCGCGCGGCAAGGACTTCCGGCACGCGACCTACTACACGGCCTCCGAGGGGGTGCCGCACCTGTGAGCGTCGTCCGACCTCCGTCATCGGTCGTCACCGCCGAGGCCATCTCGGCACAGGTGGGCGACGGGCTCGTCGCGTCCGAAGCCGTCGCGCGGTACGCCCTCGGGCTGGGCGACGACGCGCTGGTCCTGGCGCAGCGGCTCGGCGAGTGGATCGCCCACGGTCCCGAGATCGAGGAGGACATCGCCCTCGGCAACATCGGGCTCGACCTGCTCGGGCACGCCCGGAGCCTGCTGACCTACGCAGGCTCGGCGTGGGGAAAGTCGGAGGACGATCTCGCGTACTTCCGCGACGAGCCCGAGTTCCGCTGCCTGCAGCTGTTCGAGCAACCGATCGGGGACTTCGCCCAGACGATCGCCCGGCAGCTCATCGCGTCGACCTACTTCGTCGCGCTCTACCGCGCGCTGTCCGGCTCCGACGACCCGACCCTGGCGGCGATCGCCGCCAAGGCGGTCCGCGAGGTCGACTACCACCTCGACCACTCGGTCCAGTGGCTCCTGCGCCTGGGGCTCGGCACCGACGAGTCGCACCGGCGGATGCAGCGCGGGATCGACGCCATGTGGCCGTTCGTCGACGAGCTGTTCCGCCCGCAGCCCGAGCTCGACGAGCTTGCCGGGATCGCCGTCGACCCCGCGTCGCTGCGTGCGGAGTTCGAGGCCACGGTCCCCCGGCTGGTCGTCGAGGCCGGGTTGGCCGTGCCGAACGGGACCCGCGCTCGCGGCGGCGGCCGCCACGGCGTCCACTCCGAGGCGTTCGGCCCGCTGCTCGCCGAGATGCAGGTGCTCGCGCGCGCCCACCCCGGGGTGACGTGGTGAGCACGCTCGAGGCCGTCGCACGGCCGCGTCCCGAGACCGACGCCGAGCGGGCGGTCTGGGACGTCGCTGCCACGGTCGTCGATCCCGAGGTGCCGGTACTCACGATCGAGGACCTCGGCGTGCTGCGCCGGGTCCGGCTGCACGACGGCGCGGTGTCGGTCGACATCACGCCGACGTACTCGGGCTGCCCCGCGGTCGACGCCATCCGCGACGACGTCGTGCGCGCGCTGGCCGACCACGGGTACCCCGACGCCACGGTGAACGTCGTCCTCGCCCCGGCGTGGACGACGGCGTGGCTCAGCGACGCCGGCCGGACCAAGCTCGAGGAGTTCGGGATCGCCCCGCCGCGGGTGCAGGCGCCCGGTGACCCGGTCGACCTCGGCCTCGGCATCCGCTGCCCGCACTGCGGCTCGATGCACACGCGGGTGCTCTCGCGGTTCGGGTCGACGTCCTGCAAGGCGCTCTACGTGTGCCAGCGCTGCCTCGAACCCTTCGACTACTTCAAGGACCACTGAGTGACCCCCCTGCCGGCCGCCCCGTCCCGGCGCCGGGCCCGGTTCCACACCCTCACGGTCTGCGCGGTGCGACCACTCACCGACGATGCCGTCGAGGTCACGCTCACCGTGCCCGACGAGCTCGCCGACAGCTACGACTACGCACCCGGTCAGTACGTCGCCGTGCGCACCTCGATGGGCGGCGAAGAGGTGCGGCGCAGCTACTCGATCTGCCAGGCACCCGTCGCCGGCGAGCTGAAGGTCGCGATCAAGCGGGACCTCGGCGGGTTGTTCTCGACCTGGGCCGTGTCCTCGCTGAGGCCGGGCATGCAGCTCGACGTCATGAGCCCCGAGGGGCGGTTCACCTCGCAGCTGGGCGGCTCGGCCACGTCGTTCGTCGGCATCGCCGCGGGCTCGGGGATCACGCCGATGATGGCGCTCGTCGAGAGCACGCTGGCCGCCTCGCCGCAGAACCGGTTCTCGCTCGTCTACTCGAACCGCACGGCGATGGACACGATGTTCGTCGACGAGCTCGCCGACCTGAAGGACCGGTACCCCGACCGGCTCGCGCTGTTCCACGTGCTGACCCGGGAGCGGCGCAGCTCCGACCTGCTGTCCGGACGGCTGGACGCCACCAGGCTCCGCAGCATCCTCGACGCCCTGATCCGCCCGGACGACGTCGACGAGTGGTTCGTGTGCGGCCCGTTCGACCTGGTGCAGCTGTGCCGCGACACCTTGGCCGACCTGGGCGTCGACGTCTCGGCCATCCGCTACGAGCTCTTCAGCACCGGACGCCCCGATCGCCCGGACGGCCAGTCGGGCCGGCCGGTCGAGCGCGCCGACGACCACCAGGTGCACACCATCACGTTCCGACTCGACGGGACCACGGGCACCGTGACGAGCCCCGTGCACAGCAACGAGAGCATCCTGAACGCCGCGCTGCGGGTCCGGGGCGACGTGCCCTTCGCCTGTGCGGGCGGCGTCTGCGGGACGTGCCGTGCCGTGCTGACCGAGGGCACGGTCGAGATGCGGGAGAACTACGCGCTCGAACCCGACGAGCTCGAGCGCGGCTACGTGCTGACCTGCCAGGCGATCCCCACCAGCGACTCGGTTGCCGTCGACTACGACGCGTGACCGCCCACGACGACGAGCGAAGGACCACGACATGGCCGTCCACCTGACCATCGCCGACGACGTGGCAGAGATCGTGCTCGACGACCCCGCGAGGCTCAACGCGCTCGACGACGACGCGATCGGGCGGCTGTCGGCGGCGTACACCCAGGCGGCCGCCGCCGGGGTCGGTGCCGTGCTGCTGCGCGGCGAGGGTCGCGCGTTCTGCGCAGGTCGTGACATCTCCGACGTCGACCCGTCGACCGACGACGCGCGGGGGTACCTCGACGACGTCGTCACTCCCCTGCTGCGCCAGATCGCCGCGTTCCCGGCGCCCACGTTCGCGGCCGCCCACGGCGCGTGCCTCGGTGTCGGCCTCGGACTGCTGGTGGCGACCGACGTCGTCTACGTGGGCGAGCGCGCGAAGATCGGATCGCCGTTCGCCGCCCTCGGGGCCACCCTCGACTCGGGCGGGCACGCGCTGTTCTTCGAGCGGCTCGGGGCGCACCGCACCCTCGACCTGATCTACACCGCCGAGCTGATGACGGGCCGGGAGGCGGTGGCCGAGGGGCTGTTCAGCCGGGTGGTGAACGACGACGAGCTCGTCGCGTTCACCCGCGAGCGCGCGCTGCGGGCGGCGCACGGTGCCACCGCGGCTTACCTCGCGAGCAAGCAGCTGATCGCGACGTTGCGCGACGAGCGCGTCGGCCTCTGGTCGTCGCTGGCCGCCGAGAACGCGGCCCAGGGCCGGCTCACGCAGACCGCCGACTACCGCGAGGGGTTCGCGGCGTTCCAGCAGAAGCGCACGCCGGTGTTCGGCTCGCGCTAGACGTCGCCGAGCAGGACCAGCGGCTCCTCGATGCAGCCCGCGACGTAGGTCAGGAAGCCCGACGCGACCCCGCCGTCGCACACGCGGTGGTCGAACACGAACGAGAGCGTGACGACCTTCCGGACGGCCAGCGCACCGTCGACCACCCAGGGCCGGTCGATGATGCGGCCGACGCCCAGCATCGCGACCTCCGGGTGGTTGATGATCGGCGTCGAGCCGTCGACGCCGAAGCCGCCGTAGTTGTTCAGCGTGAACGTCCCGCCGGACAGCGACGCCGGCGCGAAGTGACCGTCCTTCGACGCCTCGACGAGGGTCGCGACCCGGTCACGGAGCTCGCGCAACGTGAGGGTCTGCGCGTCGTGGACCACGGGCACCAGGAGGCCGCGCGACGTCTGCGCCGCGAACCCAAGGTTGATCTCCGCGTGCTGCACGATCTCGTCGGTGTCGTCGTCCAGCGAGGAGTTCAGCACCGGGTACTTCTGCAGCCCCGCCACCGTGAACCGGGCGATCAGCGCCGTGAGGCTGAAGCGCTCGCCGGTGACCTCCTGCAACCTGGCCTTCGCCTCGAACAGGCGGGTCGCGTCGACGTCGAGCCAGACGGTCGCCTCGGGGATGACGCGTCGCGACGTGCTCAGCCGGCTCGCGACCAGCTTGCGCATGCTGGTCAACGGGATCCGGACGTCCGCGGGACCGGCGTCAGGAGTCGGCGCGGCGAACTGAGGCGCCTTCGCTGCGGTCTGAGGCGCCTGCGCGGCGATCGCCGCCTCGACGTCCTCGCGCCGCACGAGCGATCCCGGACCCGATCCGGCGAGCTGGCTGGCGTCGAGCCCGTGCACCCGGGCGAGCTTGCGGACGATCGGCGAGACCACCGGCGACCTCCGGGAGGAGTCGCCCGACGGCGTCGTAGGAACAACCGCCGTCGCGCCGAAACGGCCCTGCTGGGGGCGCCCACGCCGGACGGTCGGCTCGCGGGTCCCGTAGCCGATGAGCACGGCGCCCGACCCCGAGTCCGACGGGTCCTCGCGCAGTGCGGTGCCCGGGACGACGTCGGCCGCCGGCGCGGCGTCGAGGATCGTCAGCAGCGGGGAGCCCTTCTCGACGACCTGCCCCGGGACGGCGTCCAGCCGCTCGACGACCCCGCCGTACGGCGACGGCAGCTCGACGATCGACTTCGCGGACTCCACCTCGACGACGGGCTGGTCGACCACGACCACGTCGCCGGGCGCGACGAGCCAGCTGACGACCTCGGCCGACGTCAGACCCTCGCCGAGGTCGGGGAGCAGGAACTGCCGGCCCATCGAGGTCACCACTCCCACGTGTCGAGCGCGGCCAGGACCCGCTCAGCGGTCGGCAGGTAGTACTCCTCGAGCTTCGGTGCCGGGTAAGGGATGTCGAACCCGGCGATGCGCAGGACCGGAGCGGCGAGGTGAAAGAACTGGCGCTCGGTGACCCGCGCAGCCACCTCCGCGCCGTACCCGCCGAACTGCGCGGCCTCGTGGATCACCGCCGCGCGCGACGTCTTGCGCACCGAGGCGCCGACGGTCTCGTCGTCGAACGGCGACAGGCTCCGCAGGTCGACGACCTCGACCGAGAGGCCCTCCTCCGCACCGAGGTCGGCCGCCTGGATCGCCGTCCGTACCGTCGGCCCATAGGCGAGGAGCGTGACGTCCGTCCCCTCGCGCACCACCTGGGCCCGGGTCATCGGGGCGGTACGCACGGGCAGGTCGACCGCGTCCCTCTGCCAGTAGCGGCTCTTCGGCTCGAGGAAGATCACCGGGTCGTCGCTCTCGATCGCCTCGCGCAGCATCGAGTACGCGTCCGCCGCGTTCGACGGCGTCACGACCGTGAGGCCGGGCGTGTGCGTCCAGTACGCCTCGGACGAGTCGGAGTGGTGCTCGACGCCCCCGATTCCGCCCGCGTACGGGATCCGGATGACCATGGGCAGGCGCACGCGACCCTTGGTGCGGTTGGACATCTTCGCGACGTGCGAGGTGATCTGCTCGAACGCCGGGTAGCTGAACGCGTCGAACTGCATCTCGACGACGGGACGCAGGCCGTACATCGCCATGCCCAGCGCGGTCCCGACGATGCCGGACTCCGCGAGCGGGGTGTCCCACACCCGGGACTCTCCGAACTGGGCGTTCAGCGCGTCCGTGACCCGGAAGACGCCCCCCAGCGGGCCGACGTCCTCGCCGAGCACGACGACGCTCGGGTCTGCGGAGAGCGCGTCGCGCAACCCCGCGTTCAGGGCCGCGGCGATCGTCGGCGACGGTCCGGGCCCGGCGGGAGTGGCCGGGCTGGCGGGCGTCTGCGGGGCCGGGGCCGCCGCCCTGTCGAGAACCGTCATCGGTCGCCTCCGGTCTCGGTTGCTGCCAGCTCGTGCTCGAGGAAGCTGCGCTGCTCGCGCAGCGCCGGTCGATCCGCGCTGTAGACGTGGTCGAACAGCTCGAGCGGGTCGAGGACGGCCTCGGTGTTCATCGCGTCACGCGTGGCGGCGGCGAGCTCCTCGGCGGCCGCGGCGATCTCGTCACGCAGCTCGTCGGTGAGCACGCCGGTCGTCCTGAGGTACTTCTCCAGCCGCTCGACGGGGTCGAGCGCGCGCCACTGCGCCTCCTGCGCCTTGTCGCGGTACCGCGTCGGGTCGTCCGAGTTCGTGTGCGCCTCCATGCGGTAGGTCAGGCCCTCGATCAGGGTCGGGCCGAGCCCCGCACGCGCCCGCTCGACGGCGGCGCTGACGACCGCGAACATCGCGGCGACGTCGTTCCCGTCGACGAACCAGCCCGGCATCCCGTAGCCGATCGCGCGGTCCGCCAGGGTCCGCGCGTGCATCTGCTTGGCGACCGGCACGGAGATGGCCCACTGGTTGTTCTGGATGACGAACACGACGGGCGCCTGCCAGACGGACGCGAAGTTGAACGCCTCGTGCGCGTCCCCCTCGCTCGTCGCCCCGTCGCCCAGGAACGTGACCGCGACCGTCGACTCGCCCTTGAGCCTGGCGGCAGTCGCGAGCCCGACCGCGTGCAACGCCTGGGTCGCCAGAGGCGTGGACTGCGCCGAGATCCGGTGCTCGTAGGGGTCGTAGCCCGCATGCCACTCACCGCGGAAGAACGCGAGGATCTCGACGGGACTCACGCCACGGGTCAGCAGGGCGATCGTGTCCCGGTACGTGGGGAAGAGCCAGTCGCGCTCGCCGAGCGCTGACACCGTGGCGATCTCGCACGCCTCCTGACCGAGCGCCGAGGGGTAGGTGGCGAGCCGTCCCTGCCGCGTGAGCGCCGTGACCTGGGCCTCGAAGCGGCGCCCGACCACCATGCCGCGGTAGAGCGACACGAGCCGGTCGGTGTCGGGCATCGTGAGTCCGGCGGTCTGCTCGCCGGCGACCGCGACGCCGTCGGCGTCGATCAGCCGCACCGGCAGGCGCGTCGGGGTCACGGGGTCAGCGACGTTGCTCACAGCGCCATGGTCACCCCGCACGCGGCCCCCGACCATGCGGTGCGGACGCGTCGGGACAGATGGCCCGCCACGCGCGAGGACCGTGCCGAAATGTCCGTCCAGAGGCTAGGAAATGGGCCAGACGTCCTGCGCCAGCCCGGGCACCGTCCCGTCGCGGGAGTCGAGCACGATGTGGGAACGCGTCGAGACGACACCCGGCATCGTGTTGATCTTTCGCATGATCACGTCGCTGAGGCTGTCGTTGTCGGGGGCGCTCACGGTGAGCACGAAGTCGATCCCTCCGCTCACGGCGAGCACGTTCTCGACGTAGGGCAGGTCGGCCAGCGCGTCAGCCATGTCCTGCCACGGCGTCTCACGCACGTTGACGATCACGATCGCCGTCACGTGCAGACCGAGGGCCTTGCGGTCGACCTTGGTGGTGAAGCTCTTCAGCACGCCGTTCTCGATGAGCCGGTTGATCCGCGTGTTCGTCGCGGTGCGCGAGATGTGCACGCGCTCGGCGACCGCCCGGACCGAGAGCCGGGAGTCCTTGCTCAGCTCGGCGATGATCGCCCGGTCGATGCGATCCAGAGCCATGCCCCACGTCTCCCTGGCTGAACTGGTGACCCATCCTCGTCTCAGGTTAGCCGCCCGGTCGTCCGCTCCCCGCGGAGAAGGGGGACAATGGTGGCTCCGCCGAGCACCCAGAAGGACGCCCTCCCGTGAACCAGCCCCGCATGAACGTCGAGTCGTTCAACCTCGACCACCGCACCGTCGTCGCGCCCTACGTGCGCCTCGCGGACACCAAGCGTCTGCCCGGCGGTGACGAGCTGAGCAAGTACGACATCCGGTTCACGCAGCCGAACGTCGCGCACCTCGAGATGCCGACCGTGCACTCGCTCGAGCACCTGTTCGCGGAGCACTCCCGCAACCACTCCGACCGGGTCGTCGACTTCTCGCCGATGGGCTGCCAGACCGGGTTCTACCTGATCCTGCAGGGCGTCTGGACCTACGACGAGGTCCTCGACCTCGTGCAGTCGACGCTCGAGGACATCACGAACGCCACCGAGGTCCCGGCCGCCAACGAGGTGCAGTGCGGCTGGGGCGCCAACCACACGCTCGAGGGTGCGCAGGACGCGGCGCGAACGTTCCTCGCCGCCCGTGACGAGTGGAGCACGGTGACCGCGTGATCGCCGTCGATGCGGTCCTCGTGACCGCGATGTCCGACGAGGCCCAGCCGTTCATGGAGCGCGCGGACGTCGTCGGCGACCCGACGCAGATGGGCCACGCCGAGCACCGGCTGCTCACCGTCGGCGGCCGGCAGGTGCTGCTGGTCCAGTGCGGGATCGGCCTGGTCAACTCCGCGACCGCGGCGGCCGTGGCCATCCAGGGCACGCACCCCCGCGCCGTCATCAGCGCCGGGACGGCCGGCGGTGTGGGCGTCGACGTCCGGGTGGGCGACGTCGTCGTCGGCTCGGAGTACGTCTACTCCGGTGCCGACGCCCGCGCCTTCGGCTACGAGCTCGGCCAGGTGCCCGGCATGCCCGAGGTCTACGAGGCCGAGCAGGTGTTGCACGAAGCGGCGGTCGGTGCGGCCGTCGACCTGCGCGTGCTCACCGGGACCGTGCTCTCCGGCGACGCCTTCATCGACGCCAGCCGCGTCGAGCGCATCCGTACCTCGTTCCCGACCGCGGTCGCGATCGACATGGAGTCCGCGGCGCTGGCGCACACCGCGCACCTCTACGGCGTGCCGTTCCTGTCGGTGCGCGGCATCTCCGACCTGTGCGGACCCGTGGCCGGCAGCGACTTCCTCACGCACGTGGACGACGCCGCCGACCGGTCGGCCGCCGTGGTCCTGGAGGTTCTGCGACGCCTCGCTGTCGGCGACATGGCGCACGCGCGCTGACCCTGCGCAGCAGTTCGTCGGGTACGGCGGTGCTCGCGTTAGCCTCAGGGCTGCGCCCCGTCCGACACAGGAAGTGAACCGATGACCCAGAACCATGCCGTCCGCGTCCACCCGAGCGCGGACCGGCTGGCCCGCACGGACCAGCTCGCCTGGGCGATCGCGTCGGTGGCCGCCGACCCGGTCGCCGTGCCGGACGCGGTCACGGACATGATCATCAACCGGGTGATCGACAACGCCGCGGTCACCGCCGCGTCGCTGACCCGGACTCCCCCGTCGGCCGCCCGGGCCCAGGCCCTCGCACACCCGTACGCGGGGGCACGTCACGGCGCCACGGTCTCGGGCGTTCCGTCCGACACTCGCGTCAGCCCGGAGTGGGCCGCCTGGGCCAACGGGGTCGCGGTGCGCGAGCTGGACTACCACGACACCTTCCTGGCCGCGGACTACAGCCACCCGGCCGACAACATCCCGCCGCTGGTCGCGGTCGCGCAGCACACGGGCCGGTCGGGTGCCGAGCTCGTGCGCGCCATCGCCACCGGGTACGAGATCCAGGTCGACCTCGTCCGCGCGATCAGCCTGCACGCGCACAAGATCGACCACGTCGCCCACCTCGGTCCGTCGGTCGCCGCCGGCCTGGGCACGCTGCTCGACCTGCCGCCTGAGGTGATCTTCCACGCGGTCGGCCAGGCGCTGCACACCACGACGGCCACGCGGCAGTCGCGCAAGGGCGAGATCTCGTCGTGGAAGGCGTACGCGCCGGCGTTCGCGGGCAAGGTCGCCATCGAGGCCGTCGACCGGGCGATGCGTGGCGAGACGTCGCCCACCCCGATCTACGAGGGCGAGGACGGCGTGATCGCCTGGATGCTCGACGGGCCGTCGGCCGCGTACGACGTGCCGCTGCCCGCTCCCGGTGAGGCCAAGACGGCGATCCTCGACACGTACACGAAGGAGCACTCGGCGGAGTACCAGTCGCAGGCGCTCATCGACCTGGCCCGACGCCTGCACACCGAGCGCCCCGACCTCACGAACCCGCACAACGTGGCGTCGATCGTGATCCACACGTCGCACCACACGCACTACGTGATCGGCTCGGGCGCGAACGACCCGCAGAAGTACGACCCGGCGGCGTCCCGCGAGACGCTGGACCACTCGATCCCGTACATCTTCACGGTCGCGCTGCAGGACGGCGCCTGGCACCACGTCACCTCGTACGCGCCGGAGCGCGCGGGCCGCCCGGACACGGTCGAGCTGTGGCACAAGGTCACCACCACCGAGGACCCCGCGTGGACCGCCCGGTACCACTCGACCGACCCCGCCGAGAAGGCGTTCGGCGGACGCGTCGAGATCACGACCACGGGCGGCGAGGTCGTCGTCGCCGAGATCGCCGTGGCGGACGCCCACCCGCTCGGCGCCCGGCCGTTCGCGCGCGCTCAGTACGTCGCGAAGTTCCGCACGCTCGCCTCGGGCGTGCTCGACCACGCGGAGGTCGAACGGTTCCTCGACGTGGCGCAGCGCCTGCCCGAGCTGACCGCGGACGAGCTGTCGGGCCTCACGATCGTCGCGCCGCCCGGGCTGCTCGCCTCCGTGCTCGTGTCCGACGGGATCTTCTGATGCTCTACGCGACGACGACCCCCGCCGACAAGCGGGTCGCCCTGCGCGCCGGGCTGGCCTCGGGCCGGCTGCTCCAGCTCCCGGGCGCGTTCAACCCGCTCTCGGCACGCCTGATCCAGGCCAAGGGCTTCGACGGCGTCTACGTCTCGGGCGCCGTGCTGGCTGCGGATCTCGGCCTGCCCGACATCGGGCTGACGACGGCGACCGAGGTGACGCAGCGCGCCGGGCAGATCGCCCGGATGAGCGACCTGCCCGCGATCGTCGACGCCGACACCGGCTTCGGCGAACCGATGAACGTGGCGCGCACTGTCCAGGGTCTCGAGGACGCGGGCCTGGCCGGCTGCCACATCGAGGACCAGGTCAACCCGAAGCGCTGCGGACACCTGGACGGCAAGCAGGTGGTCGACGACGACACCGCGCTCAAGCGGATCCGGGCGGCGGTCGAGGGGCGGCGCGACCCCAACTTCCTGGTGATCGCCCGCACGGACATCCGCGCGGTCGAGGGGCTGTCCGCGGCCGTGGACCGCGCCAAGGCCCTGGTCGACGCCGGTGCGGACGCGATCTTCCCGGAGGCGCTCGTCGGTCCGGCAGAGTTCGCCGCCCTGCGCGCGGCCGTCGACGTCCCGCTGCTCGCGAACATGACGGAGTTCGGCAAGGGCGAGCTGCTGACGGCGACCCAGCTGCAGGACCTCGGCATGAACATCGTCATCTACCCGGTCACCCTGCTGCGTCTTGCGATGGGCGCCGCGATGGCGGGCCTGGACACGATCCGGGCCACCGGGTCCCAGGAGAGCCTGCTGGACCGGATGCAGACGCGCGCGGAGCTCTACGAGCTGCTCGACTACCCGTCCTACAACACCTTCGACGAGGGCGTGTACAACTTCCACCTCTGACCTGCTGGTCCGCGTGGGTTCTGCCGGCCGTCTGCCTGCGTCTGCGTCCGGGCGGCGCGAGTGTCAGTGGTCGGTGGAATCGTCGGGTTCATGGAGATCACCCGTCTGCAGCCGGCCGGTCTCGTGAAGAGCCCGGCGTTCAGCCATGTCGCCGTCGTGCCCCCGGGTGCGACGACCATCTACGTCGGCGGCCAGAACGGCGTCGACGACACCGGCGCGGTCGTCTCGGACGACGTCGCCGAGCAGTCCGTGCGCGCGGTCGAGAACGTCGCCGTCGCGCTCGACGCCGCCGGGGCCTCGCTCGCCGACATCGTGCAGTGGACCGTGCTCATCTCGTCCGAGGCCGACCTGAGGGCGGCCTACGGGGCCATCGCGCCGCGGCTCGCGGGGCCCGGAGCCCCACCGCTGGTCACGGCGGCCCTGGTCGCGGGGCTGGGCGTGCCCGGTGCACTCATCGAGGTCAGTGCCGTCGCCGCGGTCCTGGCGGGCTGAGGAGCAGCGTCGTGCGGGAGTCGATCCGCTACCGGTTGCGCGAAGACGACCGTGCGCTGGAGCTGGTAGCTGGCGACGAACATCGCGAGCTCGGTGAGGACCTTGGCGGGCAGGAGGCCGACGCCGAGCCCGGTCATCGCGGAGAGCAACCCGTAGTTGGCCGCGAGCAGCGTGGCGGCCAGGGTCCAGTACTGGGCGGCAGCGGCTCCCAGCGGCTTGTCCCGACCCCGGCTGAACACCAGCCGGCGGTTGACCGCGAAGTTGACCGAGGAGCTGAGCAGGCGCGCGCCGAGCACCGCGACGAGCAGGTTCCCGGTGAGCGCCACGAGCACCAGGAGCGCGACCGTGTCGACGAGGAAGGCGAGCAGCGACGACGCGGCGAAGCGCACGAGCGGGGCGTAGATGCGCGCGGAGTCGACGATCGGCCGGAAGTGCGACGAGGCGTTGCCCTCGAGGTAGACCGTCTCGATCGGCACCTCCTCGACCGGCACTCCGTCCTGCGACGCCCGCAGCAGCAGGTCCAGCTCGTACTCGAAGCGGTCGCCGGGCACGCTGAGCAGCCAGTCGAGCATCGAGGCCGGGTATCCCCGCAGGCCGGTCTGGGTGTCGTGCACGGGCAGGCCGGTAGCGGTGCGGACGAGGACTCCGGTCACCGCGTTGCCGAGCCGACTGCGCAGTGGCACAGGGCCGGTGAACCGGCGCGCACCCAGGACCATCACGCCGGTGTGCTCGGCTGCCACCGCCCCTGGTCGGCCGACCCCACGGTCGACCGCGTGCACGGCGACCCGCTCGGCCACGCGCAGGATGTCGGGCACCAGGTGCTGGCCGTCGCAGTCCGCGCAGACCACGTCGTGCCCGTCGAACCTTTGCGCGGCGAACGCGAACCCGGTGCGCAGGGCCGCGCCCTTGCCGCGGTTGAGGTCGTGGGCAAGAACCGTGGCGCCGAGCCGCCGAGCGTCCTCGAAGGTCGGCGAGTAGGCCGAGCCACTGCCGTCGTCGACCACCAGTACCGCGAGGTCGTGGGCGCGCAGATCCGCGACCAGGGCAACCAGACGGTCATCCGGCTCGTAGGCCGGGATGAGCACGATCATCGCCGTCAGCCCGCGATGTAGAGGATGTCGGAGGTGCCGCGCTCCTGGCCCTTGCCCAGCGGGTCGTTCACCAGCGAGCCGTTGAACACCATGGTCGACGAGCCTCCGCCGTCGATGTTGTAGGCGGTCGTGGCGCCCAGGCCCTGCATGATCTCGGCCAGGCCGGTCATGGTGACGCCCTTGCTGTACCCCGGGCTGCGGCCGTCGACGACGACGAACACCAGGTGGTTGTCGTCGATCACGCCGATCGCCGTGCGTGGCTGGTCGCCCTGGATCGAGTGGTTGCCGATGTTGGTGTCCACCTCGACGTCGTCGATCCCGTCGACGATCTGACCGTCCTCCAGGAGCGCCGGGCCGAACGACAACGTGTTCCAGACGCCGTCGGCCACGAGCTGGTCCGCGGTCGTCGTCGTCTCGTCGTAGACCTCGACCGAGCCGTCCCGGTAGAACGCGAGCCCCTCGCGGGCACCCTCGTCGCGGTAGACCACGCCGTTGCGGATCACGATGCCGGTGTCACGGAAGCCGTAGTAGTCGCCGTTGATCGCGAAGATCGCGCCGTTGTCGGCCGCGATGTCGGAGGTGTCCTCCGTGATGTTCTGCCCGAACGCGTCCTGCGCGAACGCGGACCGCAGCGTGGTCGCGTCGGACAGGGTGACGTCGGCGACGTAGTACGTCACGGTGTCGTCGCCCGAGCCCGTCGTGACCGTGGAGATCGTGATGCCCGCCGAGCTCGACTCGTACGAGGTGCCGGTGACGACGGCGTCGGTGGCGGGTGCGGCAGCCACCTCCCCGGAGACCTGCGCCTCGTACGCGGAGGCGTCGGAGATGGCGACGTGCTCGATGACGTAGCGGTTGACGGCCCAGGCACCCGCGCCGACGAACGTCAGCGAGAGCGTCAGGACCCCGGCGATGAGAGGGGTGCGCTTCTTCATGCACCGTGTCTACGGACCGGGTCTGTCCGCCCGAGGTGCGAGGGCTGTGCGACGTCTGTGCGCTAGCGCGCCCACAGGGTGCGCTCGGCGACGAGGCACAGCCGCTCCGCCGTCTCCGTCTCGCTCAGTCCACGGCCGGTGAAGAGCTGGTCGAACGACTCGAAGCCCCCCAGGAGCCACAGGACGTCCGCGGCCTCCTCGACCGTGATCCCCGGCGACAGGTGTCCCTGCTCGGCGAGACGCTCGGCGAGCCGGAGCTGCCCCTCGGCCCGACCGCGCTCCACCACCTCGAACGCGCGCCGCACAGCGTCGGGCTCGAGGGACCACATCGAGTAGATCGTGCGCGACACGTCACGCTCCGCCGCGTACACCGAGGCGGCCGCGCGCAACGCCTCACGGACCGCGTCGCGGGCGTCGGGCAGCGCGACGGCGTCGACGATCCGCTGGAACCCCGTGCGCACCAGCATGTCCTGGCCGAGCGCCTCGAAGAGTCCCGCCTTCGACCCGAACACCAGGTAGACGGTCGATCGGGCCACGCCCGCCTCCTGCGCCACGCGCTCGATGCTGAGCGCCTCGCTGGGCGCGGCACGCAGGCGGTCGCGCATCGCGTCGAGGATCCGTCGGCGGGTCTCGTCCGCCGCCGCCGCGCGTGCCTGCTGGGTGTACTTCCGCGTCGTCACGATCAACATCCTACTTTCACTTGACACCAAGTCCGACAAAAGACACTCTGTCGTGTGAAAGACACACTGTCCGATGAAACACACAGAGAGATCCTGACCATGACCACCACCAGTTCACCTACCGTGATCGTCGTCGGAGCCGGGCCCGCCGGCCTGACCGCGGCGATCACGCTCGCCCGGCTCGGCGTCCGCACCCTCGTGGTCGAGCGCCGCACCGCGCTGTCCGACTTCCCGCGTGCCACCGGCATCAACCTGCGCACGATGGAGCTCATGCGCGCCTGGGGGCTCGAGGACGCCGTCCGCGCCGGGGCGATCGACGCGAGCACGACCGGCTGGATCGGGCCGAACCTCGCGTCGATCGAGGGAGTCGCCGTCTCGATGGGGTTCCCGTCCGCTGCCGTGGCCGCGGCGATCAGCCCGACGACGCCCGTGCTCGCCCCGCAGGACCACCTCGAACCCGTGCTCCTCGAGCACCTCGCGACGTTCGACTGCGTCGAGGTACGGCTCGGGACCGAGCTCGTGGACCTGGTCCAGGACGCCGAGGGCGTGACCGTCACGCTGCGCGACGAGCACGCGACGACCACCGAACGCGCGCTCTACGCGATCGGTGCCGACGGAGCGCACAGCGCGGTCCGCGACCGCGTCGGCCTCACGATGGACGGGCCCGGCGACGTGGGCGCCTACCTCGCGGTCCTGTTCCGCGGTCCGGTGGCGCGCATCGTCGGTGATCGCCGGCACGGGCTCTACATGATCGCGCGCCAGGGTCCGCCGTGGGTGTTCCTGCCCACAGACAACCGTGACCGTTGGGTGTTCTCCATGACCTGGGACCCGTCGCGGGAGTCTCGCGACGACTACCCGGTCGAACGCCTGGTCCAGCTCCTGAGGGGCGCGGCAGGCGCCCCGGACCTCGACCCGGAGATCGTGTGGACGGGCGACTTCACGTTCACCGCGCAGATCGTCGACCGCTACCGGGCGGGCAGGACGTTCGTCGTCGGCGACGCCGCGCACCGCACGACACCGCGCGGTGCCACGGGGATGAACACGGCTGTCCACGACGGGTACGACCTCGGCTGGAAGCTCGGCTGGGTGCTGCGCGGTTGGGCCGACGAGTCGCTGCTCGACACGTACGAGGACGAGCGGCGACCGGTCGGGATGCTGAACATGCAGCGCTCGGCGATCGAGGCGGCGCACCGTGACGTCTCCGAGGACTACCTCGACGACGTCGTCGACCGGATCCGGCACCACTGGCTGGCCGACGGCTCCACGTCCACGCTCGACCTCCTCGGCGAGGGGCTCACGTTCCTGACCGCCGTCGAGGGCGAACCGTGGCCCGAGGGCTCCGGCGGCGTCCCCGTGACCCGACGGCTCGTCGACCCGGCAGCAGCCGAGGCGCTGCGCCTCGGCGCGACCGGCTCCGTGCTGGTTCGTCCCGACGGCCGGCCGGTGCAGCAGTGGACGTCCTCACCGGAGGGCCGGGACCTCTGCATGGCCATCCGTCGCGCAACCTCCCGACTCGTGGACTCCCCCGTGCCGGTGTGATGCGCGCTCGACCGCCGTGCGACAACCCTAGGTTGACGTTCTCTCGATCGTCAACCTAGGGTTGACGCATGACGACGAACCCCGTCCAGATCCCCGTCCGGCTCGACGACCTCATCGACGCGATCACCGCGCACGAGAGCGACGTCCTCAACCAGCTCTCCTCCGCGGTCCTCACCGCCCACCACGTGAGCGCCCTCGCCGACCACCTGATCGGTCACTTCGTCGACCAGGCGCGACGCTCCGGCGCGTCGTGGACCGACATCGGGGCGAGCATGGGCGTGACCAAGCAGGCGGCGCAGAAGCGGTTCGTCGCCAAGGAGCCCGCCCTCGACGCCCAGCAGGGGTTCGCGCGGTTCACCGCGGCCGCGGGCAACGTCGTGGTGGCGGCGCAGGAAGAAGCACGGGCGGCCGGCAACGACCGGACGACCGCCGCGCACCTCGTGCTCGGCCTGCTCGCCGAGCCCACCGACCTCGGCGGGCGTGCGCTGCTCGCGGGCGGCACCACGGCGGACGACGTCCGCGCGGCGGTGGCTCTGCCGCCCGCCGTCGCCGAGGTCCCGGCCCTGATCCCCTACGACGCGAGCGCGAAGAAGGCCCTCGAGCTGACGTTCCGCGAAGCGGTCCGGCTCGGCGCGGAGCACGTCGGCACGGAGCACGTTCTGCTCGCACTGCTCGAGGTCGAGAACGGCGACGGCCCGCTGACGTCGCTCGGGCTGACGAAGGCGTCGGTCGACGAGCTCGTCGCCGCGAGCTCGCCGGCCTGACGCCGGGCGCGCGACCGGTCGCACGCCACGGCCGCGCGATCGTGCCGAGCGCGGTCGTGCCGAGCGCTGTCGCAACGAGGCCGAGACACCGTCAGGAGCGGCTGTGCTCCGCCGGGCCGAAGACGACGAGCACGTGCAGGTCCTCGGTGACGTCGACGAACCGGTGCGGCTCGAGGGCGGGCACGAACGCGACCGAGCCGGCCGTGACGTCGACCGTCAGGTCCGGGGTCCACAGCCGGCCGCGCCCGCTCAGCACCACGTAGACCTCGTCCTCCGTGTGCGGCTGCTGGCCGTCGACCGCGCCCGCAGCCAGGACGACGCTGCCGACGCTGAGATCAGGCACGCGCAGGTGCTCGGAGTAGCCACGGGGGCCCGGCGATGCCGCGTCGGTCAGCAGGTGCATGCCGACCAGTGTTCCGCCGAGCCGGCCCGACCGTCGAGTGTTCATGGTCACCGTCGAGGTCGATCGAGCGTCGTGGCGGACGGGGAGGGCGCGAACCGAGGATGATGCGACGGGTGAGCACATCGAGCGTGACCTCCGCCGACCGCACCGAGACCGGGCGCCGGTTCCGGACCGCCCTGTTCGTCGACTTCGACAACGTCTACATCGGCCTGCAGCGCCTGGACCCGGTCGCGGCCGAGGCCTTCGCGACCGATCCCGCGCACTGGCTCAGCGAGCTGGAGAGCGGCACCGACTCGGAGGGCGACTTCACGCGTCGGTTCCTGGTCCGTGCGTGCTACCTCAACCCGTCCAAGTTCTCGAGCTTCCGGCCGAACTTCACGCGTGCGGGGTTCCAGGTGGTCGACTGCCCGTCGCTGACGCAGCAGGGCAAGAGCAGCGCCGACATCAACCTCGTGCTCGACGCCGTCGACGCGCTCGCCGCGCCGACGCACTACGAGGAGTTCGTCATCGTGTCCGCCGATGCGGACTTCACTCCCCTGGCTCTGCGCTGCCGTGCGGCGGACCGGCGGGTCACGATCATGACCGCGAGCCCCGCGGCGGCCGCCTACCGCGCGGTCGCGGACCACGTGATCACCGCCGACGACCTGGCCGAGCTGGTCACGAGCACGGCGTCGACGCTCAACGTCGAGGCGCCGCGGGTCGCGACGCCCCCCGCCACGCAGCAGAAGGGTCGGACGGCGCCGGCCAAGAAGGAGCCGCCCGTCGAGGCACCGGTCGAGGCTCCCCTCGTGGCCGCGAGCGAAGTCGCCCGCAAGGCGATCCTGCAGCGCGTCCGCACCGCCGACCGACCGCTGACGCTCGGAGCCGTGGCTGGCGCGGCGCAGAAGGCCGACTCGACGCTGACCGGTTCGAGCTGGGGCGGAGCCGGTGGCTTCCTGCAGTGGCTGGCCCGCAACGTGCCCGAGGTGGCGTCGTCGTCTCGCCCGCCGGGCTACGTCTGGGACCCGAAGCGGTTCGGCGAGGCCGACCTGCCCGGTGCGGTCGCCGAGGCCGACACCGACCCGAGCGCGCTGCAGCGCCAGGTCACCGCCGTGACCGACACCCCGGGGCTGAGCCAGTCGAACTACCGGGTCCTGCTCACCACGCTCGCCGCCGACCTCGCCGCGCACCCGTTCGACCGTGCCGAGACCTCCCGCCGCGTGCGCAAGGCATGCCAGGAGGCCGGCGCCGCCGTCGGCCGCTCCACCGTCAACTTCGTCATCTCCGGCGCGCTCTACGGCGGCCAGCAGCTGACGGCGAAGACCACCGCCAAGGACCTCGCCGCGGCGTGGTCGGAGAACGTGATCGGCCTGTGCCGCGGCGCGCGCATGGAGCTGAGCAACGGCGACGTCGCCGCGATCCGCGAGTGGGTGGGCGGCGGGCTGCTGAAGTAGCGCAGGGCTGACGCGGCGGCCTCAGCGGTCGTAGTCGAAGCCCAGGCGCATCCGGTCGCCGCGGAAGACGATCGAGCTGTACTCGAACGGCCGGGCCAGCGCGTCGAAGATCACGTCCTGCAGCTGGAGGGCCGGCTCGCCCCGACGCATGCCCAGGTGGCGGGCGTCGGCGGTGGAGACGGCGACGGCCTCGAGGTCCTCGCGCACGTGCTTCATGGGCAGTCCGTAGTGCTCCTCGAGCACGACGCACAGCTGGTTCGCGACGACGTCGTGCTCCGGCAGCCCGGGCGCCAGGCGTGCCGGGACGTAGGAGCGGTGCAGGCTGATCGGCTCGCCCTGCACCGAGCGGATGCGGACGACGACGTAGGTCTCCTCGTCCTCGGTCAGCCCCAGGCGTTCGCGCACGCCGGACGACGGGGTCTCCAGGGTCAGCGAGACGAGCCGGGTCGACGTCTCGTAGCCCTGCGACTCGAGCTGCTCGCGCACGCCGCGGTAGGCGGGCGAGACGGCGTTGATCTTGGGCGTCGCGACATAGGTTCCCTTGCCCGGCACGCGGATCAGCAGACCGTCGCCGACGAGCTTGGTCAGCACGCCGCGCACCGTCATCCGGCTCAGCCCGAACATCTTGTTGAGCTCGTTCTCGGACGGGATCCGCTGTCCGGGCGCCCACTGACCGCTGACGATCCGCTCGTGCAGGATCTGCTCGAGCTGGACGTAGAGCGGGGTCGACGAGTCGCGCTCCAGGACGTCGGTCATGGTGGACAGACTTTCACGAATCGCTCTGCGCTGGTCGTGCATGAGTAGACCTGTCTAGACTGCCGACGATCGGACATATCGATCGGGCCGGAGGGCCGGGCACATGATCGCGTCGACGCTGACGATGACACGAGACGCCCGAGCGCGCGGATACGCGGTCCCCGCGGTCAACATCCTCGACGACCTGAGCCTGCGGGCCGTGATCGCGGCGGCCGTCGAGGCGCGGTCCCCGCTGATCGTGCAGATCTCCGTGAAGACGGTCCGCTCGATCGGCACGGACCTCATGACGACGATGTTCCGGTCGGCCGCCGAGCCGACCGACGTGCCGATCGCGCTGCACCTCGACCACTGCCCCGACCGGTCGGTGATCACGGACGTGATCCGGGCCGGCTGGTCGTCGGTGCTGTTCGACGCGTCCGACCGCGCGCTGCAGGACGCCGAGCGCGAGACCGCCGAGGTCGTCGCCGAGGCGCACGCGCAGGGCGTCGAGGTCGAGTCCGAGATCGAGAACATCGTCGGCGTCGAGGACGGCGTCGGCTCCGACGTCGCGCTGCACGCCTACGACATCGACACCCTGCTCGGCGTCGCCGAACGGACCGGCGTCGACCTGCTGGCACCCCAGCTGGGCACCGCCCACGGCGAGTACCGCGCCAAGCCCGTCCTGCGGCCCGACCGCGTCCGTGAGCTCGCTGCGCGCACCGACCGACCGATCGTCCTGCACGGCGGGACGGGCCTGTCCCGCGCCGACTTCCAGACCTTCATCGACGCCGGCGTCTCCAAGATCAACATCTCGACGGCCGTGAAGGTCGCCTACATGCACGCCGCCGAGGCGCACCTCGCGAGCGCCCGCGAGCGCGGCAAGTGGGACCCGCCGAGCATGTTCCGGGACATCTCGTCGGCGGTCCAGGCCGCGATCGCCGAGTGCATCGACGAGTTCGGCTCGGCGGGACGAGCATGAACGCGACGAGCACGAGCAGGCGGGACGGGGCACCATGCCGGCGCTGATCTTCGACTGCGACGGCGTTCTCGCCGACACCGAGCGCGACGGCCACCTGCCCGCGTTCAACCAGACGTTCGCGGACGCGGGTGTGCCCGTCCACTGGTCGCAGGAGGAGTACGGGCACCTGCTCGCGATCGGCGGCGGCAAGGAACGGCTCGCGTCGGTGTTCACGCCGATCTTCGTCGAGACCGCGCACCTGCCGTCGGACCCGGACGAGCAGCGGGAGCTGATCGCCACCTGGCACAAGGCCAAGACGAAGACCTACACGGACCTGGTCGCGGCGGGCGTCATGCCGGCCCGACCCGGCATCGCGCGGATCGTCGAGGAAGCCCGAGCCGCGGGCTGGCAGCTGGCGGTCGCCTCGACCTCGGCGGAAGCCTCCGTGCGTGCGGTGCTCGAGCACGCCGTGGGCGCCGAGCGTGCCGCCGACTTCGCCGTGTTCGCGGGCGACGTGGTCCCGGCCAAGAAGCCGGCGCCCGACATCTACCTGCTCGCCCTGCGCGAGCTCGGGATCGGGCCGCAGGAGGCGATCGTCGTCGAGGACAGCTCCAACGGCCTGCGGGCCGCGCTGGGCGCCGGCGTCCGGACCGTCGTGACCGTGAGCAGCTACACCGCCGACGAGGACTTCACCGGGGCGTCCCTCGTCGTCTCGTCGCTCGGCGACCCGGACCAGCCCGCCACGGTCCTCGCCGACCCGCACCACCTCGAGCCCGCCGGCGAGGTCTCCCTGGCACATCTCACGCACCTGCTGACCGAGAGCGAGCAACCCCGTGTCCCCTGACGTCGAGTCGGTCGTCCGCATCATCGCCGACACCTGCATCGAGAACGAGAAGTACTTCGGCGACCTGGACTCCGTCGTCGGCGACGGCGACTTCGGCTTCTCGCTGGCGCGGGGGTTCGAGAACGTCGTCGCCCAGTGGGACTCGTTCGACCGCACCGACCCGGCCACCTTCCTGCAGAAGGTCGCGATCACCATGACCGGCCGGATCGGCGGGACCTCCGGTCCGATCTGGGGAACCGCGTTCCTGCGGGCAGCCGGTGCGATCAAGGGGAAGCCGTCGGTGACGGGCGAGGACGTGGTCGCGATGCTGCGGGCCGCGATCGAGGGCATCAAGGCGCGCGGCGGCGCGGACCTCGGGGAGAAGACACTCCTGGACGCGCTCGCCCCGATGACCGACACGATCGAGGCGAACCTCGGCGCGGACGGCAAGGAGATCGCGAAGCTCGCGGCGGAGTCGGCCAGGGAGGCCGCCGAGGCGACCCGTCCCATGCAGGCGCGACGCGGCCGCGCGTCGTACACGGGCGAGCGCAGCATCGGCTCGCTCGACCCGGGCGCGGTGGCCGTCGCCGTGCTCGCAGAGAAGGTCGCCGAGAGCTGGTGACACCACACGTCCGCGCACGGGGGCGACGCGGCGGCAGGACGCAACCGAACACGACGATGTGTGGAGGCAGTACTGATGAAGAAGTTCGTCAACGACCCCAAGAACTTCGTCCCGGAGATGCTCAAGGGGATCGCCCTGGCCAACCCGGACACCCTGCGCTACGTCCCCGAGTACAACCTGATCATGCGGGCCGACGCCCCGAACCACGACAAGGTCTCGATCATCCAGGGCTCCGGCTCGGGCCACGAGCCGGCGCACGTCATGGTCGTCGGCAAGGGGATGCTCGACGGCGCCTGTCCCGGTGACGTGTTCGCCGCGCCACCGATGGAGTACGTGCTGGAGACGGCCAAGCTGCTCGCCTCCGACAAGGGCGTCCTGCTCCTGGTCAACAACTACACGGGCGACAAGATGGCCTTCGAGATGGCGGCCGAGGTCGCGGAGGCCGAAGGCCTGACCGTGCGGACGCTGTTCATCAACGACGACGTCGCGGTGAAGGACTCGACCTGGACCGTCGGCCGCCGTGGTGTCGCGGGGAACTTCTTCGTCATGAAGGCCGTGGGCGCAGCCGCCGAGGCCGGGGCCTCGCTGGACGAGCTCGTGCGCATCGGCGAGAAGGTCAACTCCGTCACCCGGACCATGGGCATCGCCCTCACCGCCTGCACTCCCCCGGCGAAGGGTTCCCCGCTCTTCGAGCTCGGGGACGACGAGATGGAGATCGGCGTCGGCATCCACGGCGAGCCGGGACGTCGTCGCGCCAAGCTGGTGAGTGCCGACGAGATCGTCGACGAGCTGCTCGGCGCCGTCGTGCCCGACCTGCCGTACGCCTCGGGTGACGACGTCGCGCTCATGATCAACGGCCTGGGCGGCACCCCGATCAGCGAGCTCTACCTGCTCTACGGGTCGGCGCACGAGAAGCTCGCGGCACAGGGCATCACCGTCGGACGCAGCTACGTCGGCGAGTACTGCACGTCGCTGGACATGGCCGGCGCGTCGCTCACGCTCGTCCAGCTCGACGACGATCCTAGACCGCCTGTTCTATGTGCGGGTCTTTTTTGGGTTTCAGGTTTTCGACGCACGTCGGAGCCACCGGTGGGTGCGGGTGCGGCGACGGCGACACAGGCGCGTCTTCGGGCGTGACCGCCTCCGGAGCGACGTGCGCCACGCTCGGCGGGATTCTGCATTACCGGTACACCTTGCGCAGCGCTGTCCGATTCGTCATGCTCTGGGAGACGGCGATGGGAGCGCTCCCCGTCGTCGCGAGACTGGTCATCCGACAACGACGTAGGAGACTTCAGTGCCCCGTCCCTTGGTACGAACACGTCTAGCACTGCTCGCGGCCGCGGCCGTGGTAGCGCTCTCACTCGGCGCCGCCGCCCCCGCCAGCGCTGACAACGGCCGAGAGCCCGGATCCGGGACTGGTCTGTACACGCCACCGCCGGACGAGGGCGCGCTCCTGCAGATCGCAGAGCTGACCTCCGCGGGCCAGTCGGCCGACGCGGCCGCGATCTCGACGATGGTGAACACCCCTCAGGCCGTGTGGTTCACCGGCGGGACGCCGACCGAGGTGAAGAAGGCCGTCAAGAAGACGATGCAGCAGGCGAAGCTCACCAACACCATCCCGGTGCTCGTCGCCTACAACCTGCCGTTCCGGGACTGCGCCCAGTACTCGGCGGGTGGGGCCGCGAACACGGCTAGCTACCTGGCGTGGATCGACGCGTTCGCGGCGGGCGTCGGTCAGCGGCAGGCGATCGTGCTGCTCGAGCCCGACGGCCTGGGCATCATCCCTTGGTACAAGCCGATCACTGACCCCACGCACAACGAGTGGTGCCAGCCGGCCGAGCTGGACCCGGCCACGGCAGCGCCCGACCGGTTCACGCAGCTCAACGGCGCGGTCGACCGGCTCACCGCTCTGCCGAGCACGACCGTCTACCTCGACGGCACGCACAGCGGCTGGCTGGGTTCCGGCGACGCCGCCGACCGCCTGCACAAGGCCGGGGTCGAGAAGGCCGACGGGTTCTTCCTCAACGTGTCCAACTACGAGCTCACGGAGCGCCAGGTCAAGTACGCGTCGTGGATCTCGCAGTGCCTCTGGTACGGCACCAACCCGGCCGAGGGCGGCTGGCGCGTCGGGCACTTCGACTACTGCGGCAGCCAGTACTACCCGGCCACGGCCGGCGACTTCAGCACGTGGGGCCTGACCGACCAGTGGTACGTCGACAACGTCACGAACGCCGCGAACCCGCCCGGCGGCCCGGAGGTCCTGGCGCACGCGGTGATCGACACGAGCCGCAACGGTCAGGGCCCGTGGACCGCACCGCCGGGGAGCCCCTCGGGCGACCCGCAGGTCTGGTGCAACCCGCCCGACCGCGGCCTCGGCCTGAAGCCGACGCTCAGCACCGGCAACCCGTACGTGGACGCCTTCCTGTGGGTCAAGATCCCGGGCGAGTCCGACGGCCAGTGCACGCGGTGGGCTCCCGACGGGGGCATCGACCCGGTCCGCGGGTACGCCGACCCGGCCGCTGGTGACTGGTTCAACGAGATGGCCCTCGAGCTCGTGCACAACGCGAACCCGGAGCTGTAGGGGCAAGGCGACGACCGGGGCGGCGAGTGTCGCCCCGGTCAGCCGTCGCCCGCGATCCGGTCGACGACGAGCTCCGGGACCGCCGAGTCGTCGCCACCGACCGACCGCTCGGGGAAGTCGAACACGGCGAGCATCAGCTGCATCGGGTAGGCAGGCGGCCGGGGGCAGCTGCGCACGACCGCCCCGTCGACGGAGAACGACGCAGAGTCCGGGGACCATTCCACCGCGTAGGTGTGGAAGTCGGCGACGTCGATCGGCAGCTGTACGGCCGCGAAGTCCTCGGTGACGTCCGGGTCGCGGAACGCGTGCAGCCCCATCCCGACCGCGGCCGACGACCCCGGCACGACCGCGTCGCCGAACACCTCCATCACGCAGATCTCCGCGCACCTCTCGGGACGGTCCTCGAGCCCGACGAGCCACAGCGCCACCATCGACCGCGGCGTGATCACGGCCCGCGCCCGCATCTCGAGGTGCCCACCGGACGGCGTCCAGCCCAGGAACGTCTCCTGCGCCTCGCGCACGACGAGGCCCTCGCGGTACGGCTGCTGGCCCAGCGTGCTGCCGACCGGGCCGGACCGGTTCCCCGTCTGCAGGCCCGACACTCGCATGGGCGGCCGGTGGTCGTCGGCGCACCAGAGGCCCCGGTCGGGCGGGATCGACAACCGCAGGCACGAGTCCTGGACCGCATAGGTGGCGGCGGTCTGCGCACGCGAGCTCCACGCGGGCAGGTAGTGCGGGAACCACCGCTCCCGGTCGAGGTCGGCCCCGTCGAAGTCCTCGACGACCCATCCGTGCGTACCGTCGGCCACGAACCCAGTGTCGTCCGGATGTCCCGCACCAGCACGAGATGAGACCGATGCGCACCGTCCCCGGCTGGGCGCTCGCGTCCGCGATCGCCGCCCCGCTCGGGATGATCGGTGGGTGGACGCTCGCCGCGACCCGTCAGCCGACGTTCGACCCGACGCGCGAGACCATCAGCGCACTCGCCGCGACGACCGCGACGGACGCCTGGATCATGACGGCCGGGCTCGCGATCACCGGCCTCGCGCACCTGGTCACGGCGACTGGGTTGCGGCCGGTTCCTCGGGCGGGCCGTGCGCTCCTGGCACTCGGTGGGGCCGCGACCCTGGCCGTCGCCGCTCTGCCGTCGGACGTCGCCCCGCGCGCGCACGGCATCGCCGCGACGGTCGGCTTCGGGGCGCTCGCGCTCTGGCCCGCGTTCTCGACGACTGCGCTCCCGACCCGCTCCCCGGGCGTGCTGCGACCGGCGGTCTCCGTGACCGCGTCGGCGGTGCTCGTCGGGCTGCTCGCCGCGTTCGGTGCGGAGCTCGCTCGGGACGGGGACGCAGTCGGGCTCACCGAGCGCGCGCTCGCGGGTGCGCAGTCGCTGTGGCCGCTCGTCGTGGTGGTCGCTCTGCGACGGTCAGATGCCGGACAGGCGGCTCCGACCATTCCCTGAGCGCGCAGGTCCTCCGTACGGTGAGGTCCGTCGAGAGGAGTCGATCGTGGGGATCGTGCGAGTCAGTTCTTCCGTCTCGTTGGACGGCTTCAGCGCCGGGCCGGACACCTCGGAGGCGGCGCCGCTGGGCATCGGCGGCGAGCGCCTGCACCGCTGGTTGTTCCCGTCCGACGGCGACGACCGAGCGAACGAGACGAAGCCGGCTGAGGCCGACGCCGAGGTCGCGACCGAGGTCTTCCGCACGACGGGTGCCGTGATCGTCGGCCGGCTCACCTACGACATCGGCGTCGACCTCTGGGGTGACGTGCCGTTCCCGGTGCCGACGTTCGTCGTCACGAGCCGCCCGCACGACCCGCGCCCGATGGCCAGCGACACCTTCACGTTCGTCACGGACGGCATCGGCAGCGCGCTCGACCAGGCGCGCGCGGCCGCGGGCGACCGGGACGTCCTGGTGATGGGCGGCGCCACCATCCAGCAGCAGTACCTCGCGGCGGGGCTGGTCGACGAGGTCGTGATCAACCTGGTCCCCGTGCTCCTGCACCGCGGCGTCCGCCTCTTCGACCACACGGACCCGGGCACGACCGAGCTGGTGCGCACCGGCCTCGTCGCCACCGACGAGGCCACGCACCTCACGTTCCGCGTCAGGAACGACGCCGGCTGATCGCCCGCGCGATCTTGCGGGCGTCCAGACGGAGCTCGCGGAACATCCCGCTGATCGGGTTGGTGAAACCCGTGAAGTAGAGGCCGGGGATCGAGCGCTCCGGCACCCCGCGGTCGTCGAGCACGCCGAGGTCTCCCACCAGCGGTTCCAGTCCGCGCCGGTAGCCGGTGGCCAGCAGGACGACGTCGGGGGCCACCCGGGACCCGTCGGCGAGCACGACGTCCTTCGCGTCGAAGGACGCCACGGCCGCGACCGGCTCGATGCGTCCGGACTGCACGCCCGCGATGAGTCCGACGTCCTGGAGCGGCACCGACCCCTCGCTCACACGCGAGAGGAGCCCCGTGGTCGGCCGCGGCAGCCCGTACGACGACAGGTCCGGCACCTCGACGCGCGCGATCAGGGAGGCGACGAGGTCGATCGTCCGCACCGGCATGTGGCGCACGAGGATGCCGGTGGCCTGCGCGGGCCAACCGAAGTTGGACCGCCGGACGATGTGGGGCGCCGTCCGCACGGCTAGCCGGACGCGCGAGGCGCCACCCTCGGTCAGGTCGACCGCGATCTCGGCACCGGTGTTCCCGACGCCGACCACCAGCACGTCCCGTCCCGCATAGGGCTCGGCGTTCCGGTAGGTCGACGCGTGCACGACCTCGCCGTCGAACTCCCCCGGCCAGGCCGGCGGGACGGGGGTGTGGTTGTACCCGGTCGCGACGACGACCTCGGGCGCGCTCATGATCCCCGCGCTCGTGTCGAGGAGCCACCGGCCGTCGTTGCCCTGGGAGATCCGCGTGACCTCGACACGTGTCTGCACGCGAAGGTGGTGGTGCTCGACGTACTGCTCCAGGTAGGAGACGACGTCGTCACGCGCCACCCACCGGCCGTACCGGCGCGGGAACGGCATGCCCCCGAGGCGCGACAGGTGCCGGGTGGTGTGCAGGTGCAGCCGGTCGTAGTGCCGTCGCCAGGAGGCCCCGACGGCGTCGGACTTCTCGAGCACGAGGGCAGGGATCCCGCGGCGGTGCAGGGCTGCTGCGGCAGCGAGCCCAGCGGGCCCACCACCGACGACGAGGACAGGGTCGACGGCCATGCGCATTCCTACCGCGTCCTCGTCGTTTCTCCCGTGCGCACCGCCGTCAGACACGTTCGAGGAGGGTCAGCACCTCGTAGTGCGTCGTCTGCGGGAACATGTCGAGCAGCTGAGCCCTGACGGGGCGCAGCGACGGCATCGCGGCGAGGTCGCGGGCCAGCGACTCGGCGTTGCAGCTGGAGTACACGACGTGGTTCGTCGCCGACGTCTCCAGGTACCCGGACAGCTCGGCGCCGATGCCGCGCCGCGGTGGGTTGACGATCACGAGGTCCGGCGCTGCTCTCCCGAGCGCGAAGGTCGTCGCGTCGCCGGCGTCGAAGTGCACCCGGTCCGCGCCCATCTCCGCAGCGGACAGCCGGGCGCTGGCGATCGCCTCGACGCTCGTCTCGATCCCGACGACGTCCCGGTCGCCGGCGGCGACGTGCAACGCGAACCCACCGACCCCGCAGTACAGGTCCCAGACGCTCTCCGGCGAGACGCCGGACACCCAGTCGGTCGCGTGCCGGTAGAGCGCGGCCGCGACCTCGGTGTTCGTCTGGAAGAAGCTCTGGGGGCGCAGGTGCAGGTCGATGTCGTTGACGCGCATCCGGAGCGTCGACTCGTCGGTCAGCAGGATCTCCTGGTCGCCCTCGAGCACGGCCTTGTGGTCCGGCAGCAGGTTCACCGACGCGACCCGCAGCATCGGCAGGGCGTCGAGCAGCGCGCCCAGGTGCTTGCGGATCCGGGCGACGGGCTCCTGGGACCGCAGGACGAACCGCACCATGAGCTCACCGTCGGGCGACTCCGTGACCAGCAGGTTCTTGAGCTCGCCGGTGCGCGAGACGAGGTCGTAGGGCGTGAGGTTCGCGTGCGCGACGAAGGCCGCCAGGACCGGGAAGACCGCCTGCAGGGACGCCGGGTAGAGGCCGCACTCCCGAAGATCGACGCCGTGGCCGGCGGCATCGAGGATGCCCAGCGTCGGCTCGGACGCGGTGCCCGTGACCACCATCTTCGCCTTGTTGCGGTACCCGGACTCGCGGCCCGCGAAGGGCGGGAGCCAGTCGACGTCGTCGCCGAGCAGCCCGATCACGTGGTCCTGCTTCTCGGCGAGCTGGTCGTCGTGCGGTCGGCCCATCCACGTGCACGAGCGACAGAGCTCGGCGTCGAAGTAGGGGCAGCGCATACGGCCGAGCCTACGTCGCGCGCTGCAGCAGACCCCGCACGAACGACGCCTGCCCCGCGTGCTGCAGGCTGTCGCCGATGATGCTCACCAGACGCACCCCGAGCGTCACCGGCGGGTCCCAACGGACGTCGACCACGCGGTCGAGATCGGTCTCGGACAGACCCGTCAGGTAGGCGACCGTGGCACTCGCCACGGCGTCGTAGTAGCCGAGCAGCTGCTCGGCGGTCACCTCGACCTGGCCGACCTCCTCGCTCGTCTGCCCGTACCCGCTCGCGGAGTCGTCGAACGGCAGGGCGAACCGGCCGGCCCACCCCTGACCGGTCCACACCTGCTCGGTGCCTGCGACGTCGGCGACCTGCGCGTCCTCGCCGCGGGCCGCGTGCCACGCGAGCCACGCGATCGTGTTGGCCTCGGCGTCGGCACGCCAGGTCAGCTGGACGACGTCCAGCCCACCGACGGCCCGGTGCAGCACCCCGCCCACGCGGCTGTGCGACTCGATCAGCAGTTCGGCGACGTCCATGCGGTCTCCCGGCGGTCGGTGGTCGAGCGTCGAGTCGACCGTAACCGCACCTGGCGGTCAGGGCGCCCGGTGGCCCGTCCAGCGCGTGCCCGGCGAGCGGACGCCGTGGCTAGACCAGGTCGGCCAGCATCGCCGCCGCACGGGCGGCACCGTCGGTCGCGACGGGCCGGTACCGCACGTCGCGGCCGACCTCCTTGACGATCGCCTCCGCGAGGCCCTCCGGGTCGAGCGCGTCCTCGTAGGCCAGGTGACGGCCCGCCTCGTAGCGGTCGAGCCGGCGGCGGACGTGCAGGTTCTGCTCGAAGTGGTGCCGCAGCGGGACGTAGACGAACGGCTTGTTCAGCGCGGTGAGCTCCATCGTCGTCGTGAGTCCGCCCTGCACCACGGCGACGTCGCACGCCGCGAGGTGACGGAACAGGTCGGGGACGTACCCGAGCACCGTCGAGCCGTCGTACGCCGGAAGCGACTCCGGGTCGATCCGGGGACCCGTGACGAACGCGAAGCGCACCTCCGGCGCACGCTGGCGCACCAGCGGGACCACGTCCATGACGCGCCGCAGCAACGAGGCCCCGACGCCCGAGCCGCCGACCGTGACCAGGCAGAGCTTCTCCCCCGGCCCGATGCCCAGCGACTCCCGCACGCGCGCGGCGTCCTCGAGCTCCGCCGGGTCGAACCCGGTCACGTACCCCGCGAAGTCGAAGTTCTCCTCCGTCCACGTGCGGATGCTCGGCAGACCCGGACCGAAGTCGTCCTCGACGATGTCGTCGGGTTCGCCCACGAACACCGACCGGTCACGCACGCGCGCGAACCGGGCTCGCTGCTCGATCATCTCGGCGTTGTAGTCGGCCGTGAGCGCTGCCTCGCGGGCCCCGCCGTCAGGCATCGGGAGCCAGCCGACGAAGTCCGTCATCCACGCGAACGAGAAGCGCTTGAGCTCGGGGTTCTCGTGCAGGAAGTAGTCGACGTCCCACGCCTCGTCGCCGATCACCAGGTCGTAGTCGCCCTCCGCCACGACCTCGTCGAACACCATGAAGTTGTGGACGAGGATCTCGTCCATCCGGCGGATCGTCTGGAACGCGTGCAGGTCGTGCTCGCCCGCCTCGTGCTCGATGTGCCCGGACTCGTTGCGCAGCCACGCCGACGCCGGGTGCACCCGCTCGCCGTGCTGCCCGAGCACACGGGTCACCGGGTGCTGTGCGAGCCAATCGATCTGGAGCTCGGGCTGCAGGGCGCGCAGCTCGGACGCGATCGCGACGTCGCGCTGCGCGTGCCCCAGGCCGATCGGCGACGAGAGGTAGAGCGCGCGCCTCGGCCTCGCCGACGCGCGGATCCACCGCGGCTTCGCCGGGCGTGGGTGGAGCCTGTCGACGAAGGCCGCGATCAGGTGGTTGACCTTCACCGGGTCGCGAGCGGACGGCCCGTGCCCGGCGCGCTCGAGCAGGACCAGGTCGCCCCCGGTCAGCTCGGCGAGCTTCTCGCCGAACGCCTGCGGTCGGATGCGGTCCTCGGTGCCGTGGACCACGACGACCGGACAACGCACCAGCCCGGCGAGCGGGGCGATCGGCTCGCACACCGCCCCTTCGCACCCGATCCGGCCCGCGGTCGTGTCGACGAGCGTCTGCGGGCTGATCTCGTGCGCCCACCCGATGCAGTCCTCGATCTGCTTGGTCGAGTGCGGCTCGGAGAACATCTTCGCGAAGAAGAAGTCGACGAAGTCGTCGTAGCCGCCGCCCAGCCAGTAGTGCTTGTTGTACTTGGCCCAGCCCGTGCTGCTCTCCACCGGCTCGTCGAACGGCACGTGGTCGCGGCCCGGAGTCGCGACGTCGAGCCCGCACGAGGGGGCGATGGCGAACAGGCCCTCGACCCGCGACGCGTGCTTGGCGGCGACGTGCACCGCCCACGACGCGCCGCACGACTCCGTGACGAGCACCGCGTTCTCGGTGCCGGTGGCGTCCATGACGGCGACGATGTCCGCTGCGTACTCGCCGTCCGTGTACGCAGCCGCGCCCGAGGGCCGGCTCGACCGGCCGCTGCCGCGGCCGTCGAACGTGATCACGCGGTAGTGCCGGGCGAGGAAGCCGATCTGCGCCTTCCAGAACCGCGAGGGCACGATCGACCACGTCGGGACGAGGAGCACCGTCGGACGGCTCGGGTTCTCATACGTCTCGTAGGCGAGCTCGACCCCGTCGCGCACCACCACCCCCGCCGTGTCGGGGATCGCGGACCTGCTCGGGTGATCGCTCACCCGAGCAGTGTCCGCCTCACGGACGTCCGTCGTCACGGACGGACCTCGAACACGTTGTTGAACGGCGTCGTCGCGGCGGTCCGGAACGCGGAGAACCCGGCAGCCGTGGACACGTCGCGGATCTTGGCCGGGCCGGCCTGGGTGCCCAGAGCGAGCCCGACGTCCTGGCTCAGCGACGCGGGCGTGCACAGCAGCGTCGAGAAGCCGTAGTACGCGCGGCCGACCGTGTTCAGGTTGTCCTCGACGTGGTCGCCCGCCATCGGCTCGACGACCATCCACGTGCCGTCGTCCGCGATCGCGTCACGCACGTGCCGGGCAGCACCCACGGGGTCGCCCATGTCGTGCAGCGAGTCGAACATCGCGATCAGGTCGTACCCGGTTCCGCTGAAGCCGGTCGCCGGGGCGACCTCGAACGTCACGCGGTCGTCGACGCCCGCCGCACGAGCACGCTCGCGCGCCACGGCGATGGACTCGGCGTGGTAGTCCGAGCCGATGAACGTCGCGTTCGGGAACGCCTTGGCCAGCAGGATCGTCGACGCCCCGTGCCCGCAGCCGACGTCTGCCACCTTGCCGCCCGCCTCGAGCTTGGCCGCGACGCCCTCGAGCGCCGGGATCCACTCGGCGAGCAGGTGGCCGTTGTACATCGTCCGGAAGAAGCGCTCGCACCCGTGGTGGACATCGCCGTTGTGCTCGTGCCAGCCGAGCCCGTCGCCGTCACGAGCGACCGAGAAGATGTCGGGAGCGTCCCGGACGGTGCCGAGCGCGAGCTGGAAGAAACCCGCCAGGTAGGCGGGGCTGGTCGGGTCCGCGAGCGCGACCGCGTGCTCGGCGGGCAGGGTGTACCGCCGGGTCTCCGGCTCGTACTCCACGTACCCACCGGCTGCCTGGTTGTTCAGCCACTCGCGGGCGTACGGCTCGCTCGTCGTCGTCTGCTCCGCGAGCTCGGCCGGCGTGATCGGCCGACCGTCCGCCATCGCGGTGTAGTAGCCCAGCTTGTCGCCCATCACCACCAGCGCGGTGTTCAGCGTCGCGCCGACCTCGTCGACGGCTCGGAAGACGAACGACATGAGCTTGTCGGGGTCGATGGTGCGCTGGGTCAGGGCTCGGACGGCTGTCTCGGTCATGGTGCTGCACTCCTCGGTGAGGTTTGTCGGATGTGTCGTGATCCACGTTCGCGGGGTGCGCACCGCCATCGCATCAGGGGACCCCCCTGGTCTGCTCCCTAGACTCGGCACGTGCTGGTCGGCCGCGAGCGCGAGCGCCAGGTCATCGCGACGCTGGTGGCTGCCGCACGCGTGGGCGAGAGCGGCACGCTGGTCCTGAGCGGCGAGGCGGGGATCGGCAAGAGCGCACTCCTGGAGGACGCGGCGGTGGCGGTCGTCGCCGCCGAGATGCGGGTGCTGCGGGCCGCGGGGATCGACGCCGAGCAGGAGGTGCCGTTCGGCGGCCTCCTGCAGCTGCTGCGCCCCGTCCTCGAGCACCTCGACGCGCTCCCGGCGCCGCAGGCGGAGGCGCTGGGCTCTGCCCTCGCGCTCACGCCCGGTTCGGGCGGCGAGCGGTTCGCGGTCGGCGCCGCGGTGCTCAGCCTGCTGAGCCGGGTGGCCGAGGACGCGCCGCTCGCAGTCATCGTCGACGACGCCCATCTGCTGGACCCGGCCTCCGCGCAGGCGCTGTGCTTCGCGGCCCGCCGGCTCACGGCAGACCCGGTCGTGCTGCTGTTCGCGGTGCGCGACGAGGCACCGTCGATCGTGGGCTCGGCGGGACTGCCGACGCTCGAGGTCACGGGCCTCGCGGACGACGCCGCCGCGACGCTCGCCGGGGCGCTCGGCCGTCGCCTCTCGGACCCGGCCCGCGCGCGGCTGCTCGCCGCCACCGGTGGCAACCCGCTCGCCCTGCTCGAGCTCACGGACGACGGCGTCGACGCGCTGCCACCCGGCGCGCCGGTCCCGGTCAGGGCGTCGCTGGCCAGGACGTTCGCCCGTCGCGCGGACTCGTTGTCGGGGCCTGCACGGACCGCGGTCCTCGTCGCGGCCGCCGCGGGAGGAGACGTCGCGGCGATCACCACGGCGTGCGCGCTGCTGGACGTCTCGGTGACCGACCTCGACGAGGCCGCGAGTGCCGGGCTGCTCACGGTCGGCCCGACCCACGTCGAGTTCCGTCACGACCTGGTCCGTTCGGGCATCTACGCCGAGGCCGACGTCGCGACCCGGCGAGCCGTGCACGCCGCGCTCGCACGCTCGGTCCCGCCCGACGACGTGGACAGGCGCGCCTGGCACCTCGGCGAGGCCACCGCGACGCCGGACCCCGACGTGGCCGACGTCCTGGACGACGCCGCGCGTCGCGCCCAGGCCCGTGGAGCGCACGCCGTGGCGGCCGCCGGGTTCGAGCGGTCGGCCGGGCTCTCCCCGGACCCGGCCGCGCGCGTGGAGCGGCTCGTCTCGGCAGCGGAGAGCGCCTGGCGCGCGGGCTCCCCTGCCGTGGCGCTCGACCTGCTCGAGCGCGCGTCGTCACTCCCGCAGACGTGGGACCTGCACGTGCGTGCCGCCTCGCTCGGCGGCACCGTCGCGGCCCGGACGGGGTCGGTCGAGCGAGCTCGCGACGTGCTGGTCGACGCGGGGTCCGCCGCCGCGGAGCACGATCCGGACGCCGCGATCGCGCTGCTCGCCGACGCTGTCCTGGCCGCGCAGTTCGCCGGCGACATCCCGGCGGCCGCCGCAGCGGCGGAGAGGATCGGACGCCTCGAGGGCACGACGCCGCGCGCCCGCTGGGTAGGGACGATGGCGATCGCGATCGCGTCCGTCCTGTCCGGGCTCGGCGGCCCCGACCTGCTGCGGGCCGCGATGGCCCAGGCGGACAGCTACCTGACCGACGCCCAGCTGGCGCCGTGGCTCGTGGTCGGTCCGCTCTACCTGCGCGAGAGCTCGGCCGGGCGGGACGTGATCCCTGCAGTCGTGGCGCACACCCGCAGCCGCACGGACATCGGTGTCCTCTCGCTGCTCCTGTTCTACGTCGCGCGCGACCAGGCGACCCGCGACGAGCTGGACGACGCCGTCGCCGGCTACACCGAGGCGATCCTGCTGGCACGGGAGGCCGGGTTGACGACGGACCTGGCAGCCTGCCTCGCCGGGCTGGCGTGGGTCGAGGCTCGTCGCGGCGCGCAGGACGCCTGCCGAGCGCACGCCGAGGAGGCCCTGGCGATCGCGGACGCGCACCACATGGGCTTCTTCCGTGCGTGGTCGATGACAGCGCTGGCTGAGCTCGAGCTCGCCGCGGGCCGTGTCGAGGTGGCACTGGACCGGTTCCGTGCGCTCGACGTCCTGCTGACCGACCTCGGCCTGGTCGACGTCGACCTGTCACCGGCTCCCGAGATCGTCGAGGCGCTCGCGCACCTCGGGCAGGTCGACGAGGCGAGCGCGCTGGCCGCCGAGCTCACTGCGCGGGCGGAGGCGAAGGGTCAGCCGTGGTCGCTCGCGCGCGCCGCCCGCGCTGCGGGCCTGACCTGCGCGGACGCCGACATCGACCTGTGCTTCTCCGTCGCCCTCGCGTATCACGCGCACACCCTCGACGTGTTCGAGACGGCCCGCACCGAGCTCGCGTACGGCTCCCGGCTCCGTCGGCTCAGACGACGCGTCGATGCCCGCCCCCACCTTCGCGCCGCGCTCGCGGAGTTCGAGCGGATCGGGGCGACGCCATGGGCCGACCGGGCGGCCCACGAGCTGCGCGCGACGGGCGAGACGGCCCAACGTCGCACCTCGACCGGGCTGGACCACCTGACGCCCCAGGAGCTGCAGGTCGCGCGGATGCTCGCCGCCGGGCGGACCACGAGGGAGGCTGCCGCCGCTCTGTTCCTCAGCCCGAAGACGATCGAGTACCACCTGCGCAACGTCTACCTGAAGCTCGGCGTGCGGTCGCGCGACGAGCTGGCCAACGCGATCCCGGGACAGTCCCCGAGCGCGGACGTGAGCCCGCCTCAGGAAAGGGCGTGACCCCGGTGGTCGAATTGCGTACATTTGGTGTGATCTACATCACGCGGAGGGGCGCCGCCTACAACTCGAGCCGCCTCATGGGGGACGCATGGAGCCGCCGCGCACGGGACAAGCCGCCGTCGATGCCGGTCTGGCGCGGGTGGGCGGAGTGATGCAAGACGGTGCGGGCTTCTGCCTGAAGTTCACGCGACAGGTCTTCGCGGTCGACGGAAAGTACCGCGACGCCGTCGGGGCCTGGAACGCGTCGCCGACGCAGCACGCCGGCGACCGGCATCCGCCGCCCGCCGTGCCGGTGTGGTTCGACACGGCGTCGGAGCACGGCCACGTGGCGTTCCACGCCGGAGACGGAGTGATCGTCTCGACGTTCAACGAGCACATCCGTCGGTACGACTCCCTCAGCATCGTGGAGGACAAGTTCAACGGCGGGTACATGGGCTGGGCCGAGGACATCAACGACGTCCGGGTGTTCGACCCGGCGCCCGCACCCCTGTCTGTGCTACGAGGAGAGGACAAGATCGTGCTGCTCATCCAGGACAAGGACCACGGATCGAAGGGGGCGTTCGTCCTCGAGGACGGCTCCTGGGACTGGGTCAAGTCGGCCGCCGACATGGACGCGCTCGAGGCCTCGACCGGGCACGCCGCAGCGGTCCTCTCGAACGAGACGTTCCGCGGGTTCACCGCACTGAAGTTCAAGCGCACCAATGACTGACCCCGGCTTCGACTTCCTGACGGGCCAGGACCCGGCGGCGTTCTCGAGCGGACGCGACCCTCTCGGCCGGCTGACGAACGGCAAGCCCTTCGTCGACACGCGCCCGATCGTTCCCGAGACCGGCGAGCCCATGGACCCGAGCATGGACCCCAACCACAGCCTCGACGACTACCCGCAGGACCCCGAGGGCCGACGTCCCGACGAGACCGCGGACGACTGGCACGGTCGCACGGGTCACGTCTGGACCGACCCCCTGCCCCCGACCGGCCCCTAGTCTCGCTGCGTGACCTACGAGTTCGACGCCCCTCTCTGGCGCTGGTCCGCGCGCACGGAGACGTGGACGTTCGTCAGCCTTCCCCCCGAGGTCTCCGACGAGATCCTCGACGTCGCCGGGCCGGCCGCGCGCGGGTTCGGCTCGCTGCGCGTCGAGGTCACCGCGGGGCCGATCGTCTGGCGCACCTCGATCTTCCCGGGCGACTCGGGCTACGTCCTGCCGGTCAAGCGGGCCGTCCGCACCGCCAACGCCGCCGACGTCGGCGACGTGCTGCACGTCGTGCTCACCGTGCTGGACGTGTGAAGGTCAGGATCGCGCGCGCCGATGCACTGGTGTGTTCCTCACCTCGACGCTGGTCGCCTTCCTCGTCCTCGCGGCGGGCCTCTCGGTGCGCTGGATGCTGAGACGGGTGGACGCGCTCGGCCGTGTCGCGCCGTTCCCGAAGATCAGCGTGGGCCTGTGCATCGCGATCGTGATCGGCTGCGCGGTCCCGCTGGCCCTGCACGCCAGGCTGGAAGGAACGCTCGAGCGCGCAGCGTCGCGGGTCGCCGACGGGCCCGTCGGCGTGCACTGCCAGACGGCGGGCGAGACGTGGATCGACATCGGCGCGGAGCTCGGATACGTCCGCTGGGGTCCGGGCGGCGTTCCGGAGCGCAAGACGCTCCTCAAGTACCGGGTCTGCGCGGATCTGCGCTCCTGGCTCTCGTCGGGCAAGGAGAACCCGCGGGAGGACCAGGTCGTCGCCGTGCACGTCCTGACCCACGAGACGATGCACATGGTCGGCATCACGGACGAGTCGGAGGCCGAGTGCGCGGCGATGCAGCGCGACGCCGCCATGGCCGAGGCGCTGGGCGCCACTCCCGCGCAGGCGCAGGCGCTCGCGCACCGGTACTGGCTCGACGTGTACCCGCGGATGCCCGACGGCTACACGGGCGACTGCGGGCCGGGCAGCGTCGGCGACGAGCGCCTCGCAGTCGCACCCTGGTAGCCGCCCACCTAGCGTGGACCGCATGAGCCACCCGATCGCCCTCATCCCAGGAGCAGGTGGCCAGGGCTGGCTCTGGCACCTCGTGGTGGCCGACCTGCGCGCACGCGGGTTCGACGCGTTCGCGGTCGACCTGCCCGCAGCAGACGAGAGCTGCGGCCTGCCCGCGTACGCCGACACCGTCGTCGAGGCCATCGCGGGCCGTCGCGACGTCACGCTCGTCGCGCAGTCGATAGGCGGGTTCACGGCTCCCCTGGTCTGGCAGCGCGTGCCCACCCGGTGTGTGGTCTTCGTCAACGCGATGATCCCGCTGCCCGGCGAGACCGCGGGCGAGTGGTGGGGCGCCGTGGGTTCCCACGAGGCTCTCGTGGCCGCGGCACGCGAGGGCGGCTACACCACGGAGTTCGACGACGACGTGTACTTCCACCACGACGTCCCCGCCGACCTCGTCGCGTACATGAACGAGCACCCGTCGCCCGAGACGGACACCGTGTTCGGCGACGCGTGCGCGTTCACCTCGTTCCCCGACGAGGTCACGGTGGTCGCCGGCCGCGACGACCGGCTCTTCCCGCTCGAGCTGCAGCAACGGGTCGCGCGCGAGCGGGTCGGCGTCGAGCCCGTGGTCGTGCCGGGCGGCCACCTCGCCGCGTTGAGCCACCCGAGAGAGCTGGCCGACGCGATCGCCGCGACGTTCGACGGCTGACCGGCACGCACGGTAGTCCGCGTAACGTCCGTGTCATCGGGGTGAGCAACACTCTGGAGCCTCATGGACCTGACCTCGCTGGACCACATCCGCACACCGCGTACCAGGGCTGACCTGTCGCTCGGTCCCGGCAGCGCGCCGCTGGCCGGAGGCACCTGGCTGTTCTCCGAGCCCCAGCCGCACCTGTCCGAGCTCGTGGACCTGACGAGCCTGGGCTGGGCGCCGTTCGACACGACCGACGGCCTCACGATCGCGGCGACGTGCACCCTGCGGCAGCTCGCGGACATGCCGCCGCTGCCGGGATGGCGCTCGCAGCACCTCGTCCTGGAGTGCCTGCAGTCGCTCGTGATGTCGGAGAAGATCTGGGACCTGGCGACGGTGGGCGGGAACATCTGCCTCGCGCTGCCGGCCGGTGCGCTGATCACCCTGGCCGTGGCCCTCGACGCGACGGCGGTCGTGTGGACGCCCACAGGGTCGTACGAGCTGCTCGTGACCGACCTGGTGACCGGGGTCCGGTCCACCGCGCTGGCGCCCGGCGAGGTGCTGCGGTCGGTCGTCGTGTCGCCCGAGGTCCTGGCCTCCCCTGCCGCGTTCGCGCGCGCGGCGCTGACGCGGCACGGCAGGACCGGGACGATCGTCGTCGGACGGCGGACAGGGGACGGGTTCGTCGCCACGGTCACCGGGGGCGTGCCGCGGCCGCACCGGTTCGCCTTCGAGTCCGTCCCGACGGCCGACGCCCTCGCCGAGGCGATCGACTCGATCGACGACTGGTACGACGACCCGCACGGCGCCCCGGACTGGCGTCGGGCGCAGACGTTGCGCCTCGCGTCGCAGGTGCGGAAGGAGCTCGCATGAGGCTCGAGGTGAACGGCGAGGCGCTCGAGGTCGACCCCGCGCCCGGGCAGGTGCTGCGGACCCTGCTCCGCGAGCACGGGCACACCGAGGTCAAGAAGGGGTGCGACGCGGGCGACTGCGGCGCGTGCACGGTCCTGCTCGACGGCCGCCCGACGCACTCGTGCCTGGTCCCCGCCGCACGCGCCGAAGGGCGGTCGGTCACCACGGTCTCGGGGCTCGGCACGGTCGACGCGCTGCACCCCGTGCAGGAGGCCTTCGTCGACGCCGCGGCGTTCCAGTGCGGCTTCTGCACGGCCGGCTACGTCACGACGGTGGCCGGTCTGGGAGTGTCGGGCGACGTCACCGAGGACACCGCCCGGGCGCTCAAGGGGAACCTCTGCCGGTGCACGGGGTACCGCTCGATCTGCGACGCGATCCGCGGCACCCGCAACACCGTCGACCCGCTCGCCGGGCAGGACGCGGGTCGTTCGGTGCGTGCACCGGCGGCGCGTCGCATCGTGACCGGCAACGAGGCGTACACGCTCGACGAGCCGGCCGAAGGCCTCACGCACATCGCCGTGCTCGGCAGCCCGCACGCGCACGCGCGCATCGTGTCGATCGACGCGTCCGCGGCCCTCGCGGCGCCCGGCGTCCTGACGGTGCTGACGTACGAGGACTCCCCCACGCACCAGTTCTCGACCGCCCGGCACGAGAGCCGTCTCGACGACCCCGACGACACGCTCGTCCTGGACCGCGTCCTGCGGTTCCGCGGGCAGCGGGTGGCCGCGGTCGTCGCGTCGTCGCTGCGCGCTGCCGAACGCGCACGCGAGCTGATCCGGGTCGAGTACGAGGTCCTGCCGGCCGTCGTCGACCCGTCCGCTGCTCGCCGCCCCGGCGCACCGCTCGTGCACGGCGACAAGGGTCCCGAGGCGCGCATCTCCGAGCCCGGCCGCAACGTCGTCGCGCAGCTGCACGACGAGATGGGCGACGTCACCGCGGGACTGTCGGCGGCTGCCCACCGCGTGCACGGGACCTGGCGGACGAGCCGCGTCGCGCACGCGTCGTTGGAGACCCACGCGACGCGCGGCTGGCTCGACGAGGACGGTCGGCTCGTCCTGCGGACCAGCACGCAGGTGCCGTACCTGACCCGCAAGGAGATCGCGCACCTGTTCGACCTCGACGAGTCCCGCGTCCGGGTGCTCACCGGACGCGTGGGCGGCGGGTTCGGTGGCAAGCAGGAGCTGCTCACCGAGGACCTCGTCGCGCTCGCCGTGCTGCGGACGGGCCACCCGGCGCAGTACGAGATGACGCGGTCCGACGAGTTCACGATCGTGCCCAGCCGGCACCCGTTCCGCGTGGTCGTGGACCTCGGCGCCACCGAGGACGGCGTCCTGACCGCCATCAAGGTCGACGTGCTGGCCAACACGGGCGCGTACGGCAACCACGGGCCGGGCGTCATGTTCCACGGGGTCAGCGAGTCGGTCTCGGTGTACCGCTGCGCCAACAAGCGCGTCGACGCGGAGTCCGTCTACACGCACACGATGCCGTCGGGCGCGTTCCGCGGGTACGGGCTCGGCCAGGTCATGTTCGCGATCGAGTCGGCGATGGACGAGCTCGCGCGCCGCGTCGGCATCGACCCGTTCGAGCTGCGTCGGCGCAACGTCGTCGTCCCCGGCGACCACCTGCTCGTCACGGACCCCGACGAGGTGGGCGACCTCGACATGCACTCGTACGGGCTCGACCAGTGCCTCGACCTCGCGCAGGCTGCCCTGGCCGACCGGTCGGCCGACGAACCGGCCCCGCCGGGCACCCTGGTCGGCGAGGGCATGGCGATCGCGATGATCGCCACGATCGCGCCGCGCGGGCACTACGCCGAGGCGGCGGTCCGGCTGCTCGACGACGGCCGCTACGAGGCGAGCGTCGGCACGACGGAGTTCGGCAACGGGACGACGACCGTCCACGGGCAGCTCGTCGCGCAGGCGCTCGGCACCACGGTCGACCGCGTGCTCATCCGGCAGTCGGACACCGACGTCACCGGCTACGACACCGGGGCGTTCGCGTCGGCAGGAGTGGTCGTCGCGGGGCTCGCCCTGCACCGTGCCGCACTCCAGCTCCGCGCCAAGATCCTCACGGCGGCAGCCGCCCTGCGCGAGCACCCGTCCGACGCACCTCGCACCGGGGACGCCTCCGTGCTGGGTGTCGACGACGCGGACGGCGTGCCGCTCACCGAGATCGCGCACGCGGTCCCCGGGCTCACGGGGCACGGGACGCACGACGGATCCCCGCGATCCGTCGCGTTCAACGTGCACGCGTTCCGGGTGGCGGTCGACCCAGCGACCGGTTCCGTGACGATCCTGCGCTCCGTCCAGACCGTCGACGCCGGCACCGTCCTGCACCCCGAACAGCTGCGCGGGCAGGTCGAGGGCGGTGTCGGCCAGGCGATCGGCACCGCACTGTTCGAGGAGGTCCGGCTCGACGACGAGGGCCGCGTGACCACCGCGTCGTTCCGGTCGTACCACGTGCCGCAGATGGTCGACCTGCCGCGCACCGAGGTGCTGTTCGCGCAGACGGTCGACGACCTCGGGCCGCTCGGCGCCAAGTCGATGAGCGAGGCCCCGTACAACCCGGTCGCCCCGGCGCTGGCCAACGCGGTCCGCGACGCCCTCGGCGTCCGCCCGTACGAGCTGCCGATGTCGCCCGACCGTCTGTGGCGGCTGGCGAGCTCCTAGACCGCTGACGCTGCCCGGTGGATCGGACCGACCGTGGCGGCGAGCGGGAGGCCCGACGAGCCCGCGCGGCCTGCGAGGACCTCCGCGAGCACCGAGACCGCTGTCTCGGCGGGCGTCGACGCGCCGATGTCGAGGCCGATAGGGGCGTGCAGCCGGGCGAGCTCCTCGGCCGTCGCGCCGCGTTCCAGCAGCCCGACGACCCGCCGGTCCTGCGTCCGCCGGGACCCCATCGCGCCGACGTACCCGGCACCGCCGCGCAGGGCGGCCAGCACCAGGTCGGCGTCGAACCGGTCGTCGTGCGCCATGACGCACACGACGTCACGCGGGCCGAGCGCGAGACTCTCCAGGTGCCGGACCGGCCAGTCGACGACGACCTCGTCGGCCCCCGGGTGCCGTCGAGGCGTGGCGAGGACGGCGCGCGCGTCGCACACGGTGACGCGGTACCCCACGGCCTTGGCGGCGGACGCGAGCGCGGCGGAGAACTCGAGCGCGCCGTAGATCACCATCCGGTCCGGCGACGCGACCGACTCGACGAACACCTCCACGTCCGCGAACCGCACGATGCCCGTGCGGGCCTCGGGGACGCGCCCCTCGGGCAAGGTCCCCCACAGCGGCGTCACGACGGTCGCCGGCTCCCCGCGTGCGGCGGCGGCGAGCGCGGGAAGGTCTCCCGCGCCGAGCTCCCGTGCGTGCACGCGCAGCACCCCGCCGCAGGTCAGACCCACCGCGAACGCGTCCTCGTCGGTGACGCCGTACTCCTGGATCCCCGGTTCGGCACCCGCGAGCACGGAGGCGCACAGCTCGTACAGCGCTCCCTCGACGCATCCCCCGGCCACGCTCCCGAGGGCCTCGCCGGTGTCGTCGACGGCCATCGACGTGCCGACGACGGTCGGACCGCTGCCTGCCATGGAGATGACCGTGGCGACAGCGACGCGGTGCCCGTCGGTGAGCCGGGCCAGCAGCCGATCAGCGATCTCGAACATCCAGGTCACCTCCCCGACACGTGCGGGTGCTAGCAAGTCCTCCATGCTGACACTGACCGGCGCACGAGCGATCGTGATCGACGCGACGACCGAGACCACCGGCGACCTGCACATCGTCGACGCCGCCGTGAGCGCGACCCCGGCGACGGACGCCGAGCGCCTCGACGTCGACGGCTGCGTGGTGACGCCCGGACTGGTCAACGCGCACCACCACCTGTTGCAGACCGCGTTCCGCACGCTGCCCGGCACGCGCGGGGTGCCGATGAGCACGTGGTTGCCGACCATGGCCGCGGCCTACGCCGAGGTCGGCATCGATGGTGAGCTCAGCAACGTCGCCGCCGCCGCGGGACTGGCCGAGGCGCTCCTGAACGGCGTCACCACCGTCGCAGACCACCACCTGACCTGGCCCGCCGACGCGGAGGCGTCCCTCGACATCGCGCGGGGCACCGTCCAGGCGGCGCAGCGGCTCGGCGCCCGGCTGGTGTTCGTGCGTGGCAGCGCACGCGACGACCCCGAGGTCGCGGCGGCGTCGGCGTCGCTGCTCGCCGAGTCGGTCGAGCAGGGGCCGCTGCTGCAGCTCGCCGTCGGACCCGCGGGCGTGCACAGCGACCAGCCCGAGACGTTCCGGCTGCTGGGTGAGGTCGCGCAACGGTACGGGCTGCGCCGACGCACCCAGGCGAACGAGCAGGTCGACGTCGCGATCGCGCAGGAGCGGTACGGCCGCCGTCCCCTCGACCTGCTCGACGAGTGGGGCTGGCTGGCGCCCGACGTGACGCTCGCCCACCTCTGCGGCGTCACCGACGACGAGATCGCGCGCGTCGCCGCGTCCGGCGCGAGCGCGACCCACGCACCCGGGTGCGACCTGCCGATGGGCTGGGGCATCGCCCCGGTCGCTGCCCTGCGCGACGCGGGCGTGGCGGTCGGGCTGGGCACCAGCGGCGGTGGCAGCAACGACGCCGGGCACCTGCTCGCCGACGCGCGGCTGGCGCTGCAGGTGGCCCCGCTGGTCGGTCGCCCGCTCGCCGCACGGGAGGTGCTGACCATGGCCACCGCGGGCTCCGCAGCCGGTCTGGGCCGTCCCGAGCTGGGTCACCTCCGTCCCGGTGCGGCCGCGGACCTGTGCGTGTGGGACGTCTCCGGGGTGGCCGACGCGGGCGTCGCCGATCCCGTCGCAGGGCTCCTCTGGGCGTCGCCCGGACGCCGGCCCCGGCACGTGGTCGTGGCGGGCCGGGTGGTCGTGCGCGACTACGTGCTGCAGACCGCCGACGAGCAGACGGTCGTCGCCGACCTGCGCCGCAGGGTCGGGCGGTAGGCGCCGCTTCACAGCTCGAGCACCAGCGCCGGTCCCGCGGCGCGCGAGACGCAGATCATCATGGTCTGGCTCGCGCCTCCCGGCCCGATGACCGAGTCGCGATGCTCGACCGCCCCCTCCAGCACGGGCGTCTCGCAGCTGCCGCACGTCCCGACGCGGCACGACGACACCACGACCGCCCCGCTCTCCTCGACCGCGTCGAGGATGCTGCGCCCCGGGTCCACGGTCAGGAACGTGCCCGTCAGGGCGAGCTCGACCTCGAACGGGTCGGCCCAGACCGGCGGCCCGAACTCGCGGGCCTCGAACCGCTCCGCGTGCGCGGTGCCGCCGGAGACCTCGTCGATCGCGTCCAGCAGCCGACGGGGCCCGCAGCAGACGATCTGGCCCTCCGCCGACGCCAGCAGGCCGAGGTCGAGCCTGCGCCCCTCGGACGCCGCGTACACGTGCACCCGGTCCGGATGCGCCGCGACCAGCTCGTCGACGAACGCCATGGTGGACCGCGACCGCCCGGCGTAGTGCAGCGACCAGTCGGTCCCCGAGGCGTCGGCCGCAGCCACCATCGACAGCAGCGGCGTGATCCCGATGCCGCCCGCGACGAACTGCGTCGGCGTCCCGGCGTCGAACGCGAAGTGGTTCCGCGGCCCCCGCAGCCGCAGGGTGTCCCCCACCGCGAGCTCGTCGTGCACGAACACCGACCCGCCCCGACCGTCCGCCTCACGCAGCACGGCCACCCGGTAGGCCCCACGGTCGGCCGGGTCACCGCACAGCGAGTACTGCCGCTCGACGCCACCCGGCAGCACCAGGTCGACGTGCGAGCCCGGCGTCCACGGCGGCAGCGGTCGGCCGTTCGTCGGCACCAGGTCGAGGGCGACCACACCGTCGGCGAGCACCGTGCGCGCGCGCACCTGAACGGGTCGCTGGATGTCGCTGAACACGCTCACGGAGCCTCCTGTGCACCTGGCCAGATCTCGTTCGCATCACCGTACGAGGCCCGTGTTAACAGCAGCGCAAAGACCGTGACGTGGAAGGACCACTCTCGTTACACCCGAGAAACGGCCGGTGCCTAGCGTGCGTACCCAGCAGTAGATATAGACCCCCGCGACGGCGCACCCGCCCGGGTGAGCCACGCGCTCCCCGCAGGAGGTTCCCGATCACGTTCGCGCCCCACATGCTCCCCCGCCGCCTCGAGAGGCTGCTGAACGCCCGCCTCGCCGACGGCACGGTGGTCGACATCCAGCTCGACGGGGACCGCGTCGCGGCGGTCGTCCCGGGTGGGACGCTCGACCCGGCCGACCCCGACTCGACGCTCGAGCTCGACGGCTTCCTCCTGCTGCCGGCGCCGGCCGAACCGCACGCGCACCTCGACAAGGCGCTGTCCTGGGACGCGATCCGCCCGCCGATGGGCGACCTGAGGCTCGCGATCGACTCATGGCACGCCTACTCGGACCAGATGACGGTCGACGAGATCGCCGACCGGGCCCGCACCCAGGCGCTCACGATGCTCGCGCACGGCACGACGGCCGTCCGCAGCCACGTCGACCTGCTGCCCGGCCCGGAGCCCTTGCGCGGTGTGCACGCGCTGCTCCGGGTGCGCGACGAGCTGCGCGGCCTGATCGACCTCGAGCTGGTGACCCTCGGCGGGTACCTCACGCCGACCGAGGACCACGAGGCCGCGCTCGCGGCGGGCGTCGACCTGGTCGGCGGCGCCCCGCACCTCGCGCCCGACGCGCTCGTCGAGCTGGCCCGGCTGCTCGAGACGGCACGCAAGGCGGGTGTCGGCGTCGACGTGCACACCGACGAGAGCCTCGACTGCGACGTGACGCTCGACGTGCTCGCACGAGCTGTCGTCGGATGGCAGGCACCGGTGAGCGCCGGGCACTGCGTGCGGCTCGGCACGCTCGAGGGCCCTCGTCGCGACGAGGTCATCGCCGACGTGCTCGCCGCGAACGTCGGCGTGATCGCCAACCCGATCACCAACCTCTACCTGCAGGGCTGGGACGACGACGTCGCGACGCCGCGCGGACTGACCGCGGTCCGCGCGCTCGTCGACGCCGGGGTCCGGTTCGCCGCGGGCGCCGACAACGTCCGCGACCCGTTCAACCCGCTCGGCCGCAGCGACGCCCTCGAGACCGCGATGCTCCTGGTCGTCGCCGGGCACCTGTCGGTCGACGAGGCGTACGCGGCCGTCAGCACGGGCGCTCGCGACGTCATGGGCCTGCCGGTCGCGGGCGTCGTCCCCGGAGCGCGCGCCGAGCTGCTCGCCGTGCGCGGGACCGACCTCGTCGGTGTCGTCGCGACCGCCAGCCTCGACCGCTACGTGATCCACGCGGGACGCCTGGTCGCCGCGAGCGAGACGCACTCCCAGGTCGCCGCCCCGGTGCTCCTGCCCACCTACCCCGAAGCGAGGTGACCGTGTCCGTCACGACACCCACCGTCCCCCACGAGACAGCGGCGACACACGTGCAGCCGCTGCTCGGGTTCGAGAACGTCGCCATGACGTTCCCCGGCGGCACCGTCGCGCTGTCCGGGGTGGACCTCACGGTCGGCCGCGGCGAGTTCGTCTCGGTCGTCGGGCCGTCCGGCTGCGGCAAGTCGACCCTGCTGCGGATCGCGTCGGGCCTGGAGACCGCGAGCGAGGGCACCGTCACGCTCGCCACCGACCACATCGCCTACGTGTTCCAGGACGCGACGCTCCTGCCCTGGCGCAACGTCCTCGGCAACGTCGAGCTGCTGGCCGAGCTCAAGGGGCGTGGACCCAAGATCCGTCGGGAGAAGGCGCGCGAGGCGATCAAGCTCGTCGGGCTCGACGGCTTCGAGAAGCACCTGCCCAAGCAGCTCTCGGGCGGCATGAAGATGCGCGCGTCGCTCGCCCGCTCGTTCACTCTCGACCCTGAGCTGTTCCTGTTCGACGAGCCGTTCGGCGCCCTCGACGAGATCACGCGCGGCCGCCTGCAGGACGAGCTGCTCAAGCTGTTCACCGAGCAGCACTTCGCAGGTCTGTTCATCACGCACTCCGTGGCCGAGGCCGTCTACCTCTCGACCAAGGTCGTCGTCATGTCGGGCCGCCCGGGGCGCCTCGTGCAGTCGTTCGACATCCCGTTCCCCATGCCGCGCGACCCCGACATCCGCTACTCGCCGGAGTTCATCGAGGTCGTGGGCCAGGTCTCGCACGCCCTGAAGGAGGCACACAGCTGATGGCTGCCACCACGATCGACAGCGAGGTCGCCTCCGGGGCGCGTGCGGTCACCCCCGTCGCCGCCCGCCGACGCAAGCGCTCCACCATCTCCTGGCTCGGACCGGTCGTCGTCTTCATCCTGATGATCGGCCTCTGGTACCTGCTGGCGTACTACTACGACCAGCGCGGGCTGCCGTACTTCGTGCCCTACCCGCACCAGGTGGTCCAGGCGATCTTCGCGCCGGGCGAGTTCCAGGTGCTGATGACCGCGCTGCTGCACAGCACCGAGGTCGCGATGACCGGCCTCGCGATCGCGATCGTGCTCGGTGTGACCTGGGCGGTGCTCATGTCGCAGGCCACCTGGATCGAGCGCTCGCTGTTCCCGTACGCGGTGGTCCTGCAGTGCATCCCGATCCTGGCGCTCGTCCCTCTGATCGGGATCCTGTTCGGCTACAACTTCCAGGCACGCGTGATCGTCACCGTCCTCATCGCGCTCTTCCCTCTGGTCGCAATGACCCTGTTCGGTCTCCAGTCGGTGGCCAAGCAGCAGCGCGAGCTGTTCCAGCTCCAGGGCGTCAGCCGCGCCACGATGCTCATGAAGCTCCAGTTCCCCGCCGCGCTGCCCTCGATCTTCGTCGGGCTGCGGACCTCGGCCGGGCTCGCGGTGGTCGGTGCCGTCGTCGGCGACCAGTTCTTCCAGCGGGGCAACCCGGGGCTCGGCGTGCTCATCCAGCTGTACGCCAACCGCCTGCAGGGGCCGGACCTCTACGCCGCGATCATCGTCGCCTCCCTGCTCGGCGTCACGGTCTTCGTCGTGTTCGGCTGGCTCGGCAAGCTCGTCGTCGGCCGTTGGTACGACTTCTCGTAGCCCATCTGTACAACCCAGTCTCCCGGCCACCCCCGCGGCCGTTGGATCGCCCGACCCCAACGAAAGAGAGAACCATGCGCACACCGAACCGCACCGTCGTCGCCGCAACCGCTGGGATCGTCCTGACCACCTTCGGGCTGGCCGCCTGCGCCGGCGGTTCCGACGAGACCGACGCCGTCGCCGCGGCGACCGCCGCGAGCGGCTCGGTCGACCTGTCCGACGTCTGTCCGGCCACCGTCGTCGTGCAGACCGACTGGAACCCGGAGGCCGACCACGGTCACCTGTACGAGCTGGTCGGGCCCGGCTACACCGTCGACGCCAACCAGAAGACGGTGACCGGCGACCTCGTCGCGGGTGGCGAGCCGACCGGCGTGAAGATCGAGGTCCGCGCGGGCGGTCCGGCCATCGGCTTCACGCAGGCGTCGGCGCAGATGTACACCGACAAGGACATCACCCTCGGCTACGTCTCCACCGACGAGGCCGTCCAGCTGTCCGACAAGTTCCCGACGACCGCCGTGTTCGCAGAGAACGACAAGTCTCCGATGATGGTCATGTGGGACCCGGAGACGTACCCGGACGTCAAGGACATCGAGGGTCTGGGTGCCGCGCTCAAGGAGTCGGGCGGCGTCATCCGGTACTTCAACGGTGCCGCGTACATGAGCTACCTGACCGGCTCGGGCATCCTCGACGCCTCCGTCACCGACGGCAGCTACGACGGCACGCCGGCCAACTTCGTCGCCGCGGGCGGCAAGGACGCGCAGCAGGGCTTCGCGACGGCCGAGCCGTACATCTACGAGAACGAGGTCCCGGCCTGGGGCAAGCCCGTGACGCTGGAGACCATCCACGACACCGGCTTCCCCATCTACCCCGAGGCCATGTCGGTGCGGTCCGACGACCTTGAGACCCTGACTCCCTGCCTCGAGAAGCTCGTGCCCGTCATGCAGCAGGCGGACGTCGACTACATCGCCGACCCGTCGACGACGAACGCGCTGATCATCGACCTGGTCGAGCAGTACAACAACGGCTGGGTGTACTCCGCCGAGGTCGCCGACTTCGCGGTGGAGCAGATGAAGAAGCTCGAGATCGCGACCAACGGCGACAACGCGTACGTCGGCGACATCGACGAGGCGCGCATGCAGTCGGTCATCGACATCCTGACGCCGATCTACACCGAGGCCGGCGCTCCCCCGAAGTCGGGCCTGACCCCGGCCGACCTGTTCACGAACGAGTTCCTGGACCAGTCGATCGGGTTCTGATCTCGGGTTCTGACGTCACCTGACGAGGCGGCGGACCCAGCTCCGGCCGGGCCCGCCGCCCTGTCGCTCCTCGTTCGAAAGGCACCACCCGTGCAGACCACGACCGCGATCGACGCCCTGATCACCGACCTGCAGGCTCTCCTCGGCGAGAGCGGGGTGTCGACCGACCTCCGCGTCCGGGAACGCGCGAGCGTCGACGGCGCCAAGATGTCGCCCGTCATCCTCGAGCTGCTGCCGCTCGGCCTCGCCGACGTCGTGGCCTTCCCGACGAACGCCGACCAGATCGCGGCGTGCGTCGCGGCGGCGGTCGAGCACGGTGTCGCCGTGACGCCGCGCGGCAAGGGCACCGGCAACTACGGCCAGGCCATCCCCATGCCCGGTGGGCTGGTGCTCGACCTGACGCGTGCACGCGCGATCGTCGAGATCGGCGACGGCTGGGTCACCGCCGAGGCGGGAGCGACGTTGGTCGCGATCGAGGCCGCGGTGCGCGAGAACGGCCAGGAGCTGTGGATGTACCCGTCGACCGCGCAGTCGACGATCGGCGGGTTCCTGTCCGGCGGCTCGGGCGGCACCGGGACGATCGTGCACGGCGCCAACCACCAGGGCTTCGTGGTCGCGCTCGACGTCGTGCACGCTGTGGGCGGTGCGTCTCTCGTCCATGTCGACGGTCCTGATGCGCAGGCCTACGTCCACAACTACGGGACCGCCGGCATCCTCGCCCGCGTCACCGTCCGGCTCGAGCCGCTGCAGGACTGGCGCGGGTTCTACGCGTCGTTCGACGACCAGCACACCGCCTTCCGCGTGCTCCGCGACATCGGCCGGCTCTCCCCTGCGCCACGGTTGGTCTCGGCGGACCACCCGACCATCGCCGCGGCGCTGCCGCCCGACGACGCCCTGCCCGACGGGCGCGCGAGCCTACGCGCCATCCTGGACCCGGCCGCCGTCGAGGCCGCCACGGCGCTCGTCGTCGACGCCGGCGGTGCGGTCGAGGACCTTCGCGACGGACCGCAGGCGTCCCTCAAGCTGTCGGTGCTCTCCTACAACCACCCCATCGAGTGGCTGCAGAAGTCCGACCCCGGCACCTACGTGCACCTCGAGGTGGCGGGCGACGCGCTCGTCGACCGGCTCGAGGAGGTCCAGGCGACGATCCCGGGCGGCCTCCTGCACCTCGAAGCCGGGCACACCGTCCCGATCGGCATGCTCGCGGGCGTGTACGAGGGGCCTGAACGGCTCGCCGAGGTGATCGACGCCCTCGGCGCCCTGGGCGTCGGTGTGCACAACCCGCACCAGTGGAACGTCGACTTCGAGGTCGAGCGCACGGTCGGCCTGGCCGCTACCACCGACCCGGCGGGCCTGCTCAACCCCGGCAAGCTCAACCCGTCCTACGACGGCCCCCGCAAGGGCGCGATCCGATGAGCCGCCTGCTCGCCGAGCTGTCCGGCCCGGCCACCGGTCGGGTCCTCGGACCCGACTCGGTCCTCGTCGTCCCCACGGGCGCGATGGAGCACCACGGCCCGCACCTCCCGCTGATCACGGACTCGCTGATCGCCGAGAGCGTCGCCACCGCGGCGATCGCGCAGGCGGCCGCGGACGGGCTCGACGTGTGGCAGCTGCCCACCCTGACGTACACCAAGTCCGACGAGCACTCCTGGGCGTCGGGAACCGTGTGGGTCAGCGCGAGCACCCTGCTGTCCACGCTGGTCGACATCGGCCGTTCCGTCGCCGCCACGCCCGCCCGCCGCCTTGTCTTCCTCAACGGCCACGGCGGCAACACCGCGATGCTCGGGGTCGCGCTGCGCGAGATCCGCCGGCTCCACGGCCTGTCGACGTTCTCGATGCCGGCGGGCATGCAGATCGCGGGAGCGGGCGGGGCAGACGAGCCCGACGAGCACGGCCTCGGCATCCACGCCGGCTACGGCGAGACCTCGCTGGTCCTGCACCTGCGCCCCGACCTCGTCGACATGAGCCAGGCCCGTCGCTCGGTGCCGGAGCACATCGCGGCGATGACCCACCTCGGGTTCAACGGGACCACCGCGCAGTTCGGCTGGCTGAGCAACGACTTCGGTCCTGACGGCGTCATCGGCGACCCCACCGGCGCCACCGCCGCGGCGGGGGCCACCCTCTTCGACGCGTCCGTCCGTCGCGCGGTCGACGTGCTCACCGAGATCGCCTCGTTCACGCACGGAGCGCCGCGATGACGCCCCGACATGCGCAGCCGTCGACCGCCGAGCAGGGTGGCGAGGTGATCACGCAGGTTCCCCCGGAGGTCTGGCAGGTCCTGCAGGAGTGGCTCCCGACCAACGACGACCCCGATCGTCCCGTGATGACCCTCGCCACGGTCGACCGCTCCGGCGCTCCCGACGCCCGCTCGGTGCTCCTGAGCGAGTACGACCGCCACGGGCTCTACTTCCACACCGACGCCGGCTCCCGCAAGGTCACCCAGCTCGCGGACATCCCGCAGGTGGCCCTCGTCGTCCGCCCCCTCGACGCACCCCGCCAGCTCGTCGTGCGCGGTGTCGCCGAACGGGCCGAGAACGCCGAGACGGACCGCGCGTACGCGCATCGTTCTCCCTATCTCCAGCAGCTCGCCTGGTTGAACTCGCCCGAGGTCGCCCTCCTGCCGCCGGACGAGCGCCGGACCGCCTGGGCCGACTTCGCGGCGATCCACCCCACGCTCGAGCCGCCCGCCACCTGGGTCGGCTTCCTCGTGCGGCCGACCAGCCTCACCTTCTGGACCGGTGCGGACGACTCGGTCAGCCACCGCCGCGAGTATCGGCTGACCGACGGCTACTGGGTCCGCAGCGAGCTGCCCGGATGAGCGCGCACCGCCGTCGTCCTGCGGAAACGCGGGCGTCATCTGTGCGAGGCAGACTGCGCTCATGACGGCCCGACTGCAGTCCCACCAGTACGGCAAGGCCGAGACGCGCGTCGTGCGGATCGTGCGCGACACGCCTCGTCACGAGATCCGCGACCTCAACGTCAGCTCGGCGCTGCGCGGCGAGTTCGACCCGGCGTACCTCACGGGCGACCAGTCCGCGGTCCTGCCGACGGACACCCAGAAGAACATGGTGTTCGCGTACGCCAAGGAGCACGGCGTCGAGTCGCCCGAGCGTTTCGGCATCCTGCTGGCCGAGCACTTCGTGCACGACATCGCCCCCGTCACGGGCGCCCGCGTCGACGTGCAGGAGTACGCGTGGGTGCGCGCGGTCGTCGACGGCGCGGACCACGACCACACCTGGGTGCGCAGCGGGCAGGAGGTCCGCACCGCGTCGGTGACGGTCGACGAGGGCACGACGACCGTCATCGCCGGCCTGAAGGACCTCACGGTCCTGAAGTCGACGGGATCGGAGTTCACGGGCTTCCTCAAGGACGAGTACACGACTCTCCAGGAGACGACGGACCGCATCCTCGCGACCTCCCTGATCGCGCAGTGGCGCTACGCCGGGACCGACCTCGACTTCGACGCCACCTACGCCCAGGTGCGCGCGATCATGCTCTCGACGTTCGCGACCCTGCACTCCCTCGCGCTCCAGCAGACCCTGTGGCACATGGGGACGCAGGTCATCGAGCAGGTGCCCGAGGTGCTGGAGGTCCGGTTCGCCGCTCCGAACAAGCACCACTTCCTCTCGGACCTGAGCCCGTTCGGGCTCGAGAATCCCGGCGAGGTCTTCTGGGCGGCGGACCGCCCGTACGGCCTGATCGAGGCGGCCATCCTCCGCGAGGGCGCCGCCCCGGCCGACGCCGCCTGGACCCGCTCGATCGGGGCCCCGTGAGCACCGACCTGTCGGCGCGATACTCGGAGGGTGGCTCCGTCGACGAGTCCACCTCGACACGGTCTGGGAGGCGACCTATGACGTCGACCGACGACGAGACCTGGCTCACCGAGGCGGTCGCCCTCGCCACGGCGAACGTCGCCGACGGCGGTGGACCGTTCGGCGCCGTCGTGGTCCGCGACGGCGTCGCGATCGGGATCGGCCAGAACCGCGTCACCCGGGACAACGACCCGACGGCCCACGCCGAGGTCCAGGCCATCCGTGCCGCGTGCCAGGCGATCGGCGACTTCTCCCTCGCGGGCGCCACCATCTACTCCTCGTGCGAGCCGTGCCCGCTCTGCCTCGCCGCCTGCCTGTGGTCCCGCGCCACCCGCGTCGTGTTCGCGGCCAACCGCGACGACGCGACCCGGGCCGGCTTCGACGACACCCTCTTCTACGAGCTCATCGCCGCCGACCGCGCCACCTGGCCCATGGCCGTCGAGGCCCACCGCATCGCCACCAGCGCCGAGCCCATGGACGCCTGGCTCGCCCGCCCCGGCAGGGTCGAGTACTGAGCGGTCAGCTCCCCCGGTACGTCGAGTACGCGAACGGGCTGAGCAGCAGGGGCACGTGGTAGTGCTCGGCGTCCACGACGTCGAACACCACGACGACCTCGGGATGGAACGCGGTCTGCCCGGTCGCCGCGAAGTAGGCGGCGGTGTCGAACGTGAACCGGTAGCGCCCCAGGGGCACCGAGTCGGGCCCGAGCCCGCGTGCGCGGCCGTCGTCGTCGGTCAGGCCTGAGTCCAGCTCGACCCACGCGCCCTGCGTGAGCGACGCCAACGTCACGGGCACCCCGACCGCCGGCCGCCCGAGGGCCGTGTCGAGCACGTGCGTGGTCAGCTGGCTCATGCGGACTCCTCGATGGGAAACAGGGACTGCAGCCGCAGCAGGGCGATCTGTCGCAGCTGGTCGGCGACCTCACGCTCCTCCTCGGCGGGCGTCAGGGCGAGCCGTCGGTTCAGCTCGGCAAGGATCTCGGGCCGCGAGCGCCCCGCGGCGCGGATCAGGAAGATGCGTCCGAACTGCTGCTCGTAGGCCACGTTCCCCTGGGCCATCGCGGCGACCAGCGCAGGGTCGTCGGTCGCCGACGCGCTCTGCTCCGACCGGCTCAGCGCCGCCGACGCCCCCGACCCCTGCGACCCGATGCGCGGGTGCGTGGCGAGGGCCTCGTCCACCTCGGCCGGCGACAGCGACCGCGCGGCGAGGTCGGCGACGGGCAGCAGCTCCGTGACGGACTCGTAGGGGCAGCCGGACGCGACCTCGGACACCCACCGCGCGACGTGCAGCGCCGTCTCGAGCCGGGATCGCGTGGCGGGGGTGTCCTGGATCATGAGCTCACTTTCATGGCACGGTACGGGGCGTGCCATTCATCAGCGGGATCGTGCTCGCCGCAGGTGCCGGAACCCGCCACGGCGGCCCGAAGGCGCTCGTGCCGGGCTGGCTCGACGACGCGGCGCGCCTGCTCCTCGACGGCGGCTGCGAGCGGGTGGTGGTCGTCCTCGGTGCGGCTGCCGACGAGGCACGCGTGCTGCTCCCGGCCGACTCGCGCGTCACCGCGGTGGACGCCGACGACTGGTCGGACGGCGTGGGAGCCTCGCTGCGCGCGGGGCTCGCGCACGCGATGGGCGACGCCGTCCTGATCACGCTCGTCGACCTGCCGGGAACACCCGTGTCGGTCGTCGAACGCGTCCTGAGAGAAGGCGGCCGCGACGCCTTGCGGCAGGCGACCTACGACGGCCGCCCGGGACACCCGGTCCTCGTCGGCGCGAACCACTGGGGCCCGCTGGGCGCGTCGGTCAGCGGCGACCGCGGCGCGCGCCCCTACCTGGTCAGCCACGGCGTGACCGAGGTCGAGTGCGGCGACCTGCACCACGGTCGCGACGAGGACGCATAGCCCGTCACTCTAGGTGCGCCTCGAGGTCGGTCAGCGGGAGCGGATGCCCCCAGCGCTCGGCGGCGGCGGTCATGCGCGACCGGAGCTCGCCCGACGAGCGGGCGGCCAGCGGCGACGTCGACCGACCCTCCTCGCTGACCAGGACCCCGCCGACGAACACCTGCTTGAGGTTGCGCAGCCCGCACGCGAGGACGTAGGTGGCGAGCACGTCCCAGACCGGGCCCGTGTCCGGTGCACGGTGGTCGACGACGACGAAGTCGGCCATCTTCCCGACCTCGAGCGACCCGACCCGGTCGGCCACCCCGAGGACCTCGGCGGACCCGAGCGTGTGCAGCCGCAGCACGTCGGCGGGCATCATCACGGAGGCGTCGGTGTACATCGCACGCGTCGTGTAGAGCCCGATCCGCATGTTGCCCCAGGGGTCGGAGATGTCCGTGCACGACTGGTCGTCGAGCCCCATCCCGACGCGGATCCCCGCGTTCTGGAACCGCACCACGTCGGCGAAGCCGGACCCCAGCCGCCCGTTCGACGTCGCCTGCCAGACCACACCGCAGCCCGTCGCCGCCGCCGTCTCGATCATCGCGTCCGTCGGGTGCACGAAGTGACCGAACAGGAAGGACGGCCCGAACGCCCCTGCCGCCTCGTACCAGGCGAACTTCTCGCGCTGCGTGTCGATGCCTTCGGCCGTCTCGACGAAGTGCGCCTGGTTGCTGATCCCGTGCTCGCGCATCATGGCGACCTCGAGCTCGGCCGACCGCGACGCCGACGCCCACTGCACCGCCCCCATCACCGAGGCACCGAGGTGCTGGGCGGCGGGCGTGCGCAACGACGACTCGGCCACCATGTCGCCGAACACGCCGACGACCTCGTCCTCGGGGCCGGCCTCGTCGTTCAGCCGAATCGCGTTCATGACGCGCAACCCCGCGTCGGCGGCGCCGTCGATCTGCCTCGTCGCGAACTCCACCGGCGCCACGCGCCCGAGCACCGGCGAGGCGGTCACCGGGTCGTACCGCCAGGTCACGCGCGGGTGCATGAAGTTGTACGCGCTGGTCACACCGTTGGCCAGGAAGTCGAGCGCCCCGTGCAGGGTGGACCAGTAGACGTCGTCCGGCTCGCACTTGTCGAGCACCTCGACCATCGACATGACCCACGGGTAGAGCGTCGAGCCGGGCGAGATCCCGCGCATGCCCGAGGTGAACAGGTGCGAGTGCGCAGACACGAAACCGGGCGCCACGATCGCGCCGCCCACGTCCAGCAGCCGCAGCCCGCCGCCGTCCGTCTGGGCGACGAGCGCAGGGTCCGGCTTGCCCTGGCCGATCGCCGCGATGCGTCCGTCGTCGCCGACGAGGAACCAGCCGGCGAACCAGGACGGGCCCGCGTCGGCCACCGGGATGATCAGGGCGTTGTGCACGAGGGTCCGCATGGGGCTCATCGTGCACAACGCATGTGACGCGCGAGTTACCCCGCGAGTGCGGCCCGGACCAGCGTCGACAGCTTCTTCCCGTCGGCCGCTCCGCCGGCACGCGTGCCGGCCTCCTTCATCACGGCGCCCATGTCCTTGAGGGAGGACGCCCCGAGGTCGGCGACGACGGCCGTCACGAGGGCGGCCAGGTCGTCGTCGGACAGGCGCGCGGGCAGGTAGGTCTCGATGAGGTCGGCCTCGAGCGTCTCCGTCGCGGCCCGCTCGGCGGCGCCCGCGTCGGTGTAGATCTGCGCGCTCTCGCGGCGCTTCTTGACCTCCTTGTTCAGGACGCGCAGCACGTCGTCCTCGGTCAGTTCCTTCTCCACGGGGCCGGCCTTGGCCTCGGCCCGCACGGCACCGATCGCCTGCCGGATGATGCCGACCCGCACGGAGTCGCGCGCCTTCATGGACGTCGTGAGGTCGGCGGTGAGCTGGTCGAGGGTGGTCATGGGTCCATCGTGCCGCGAATCGCGGCCCGCGCCCTACCGCTCACCCCGCGGCTCGGCCGACTGCTACGCCTGCAGTGAACCCGCGGCATACCCGAGGGCCGGGCGTCGCTGTAGTGGCCATGACCGAGGATCCCCTCGACGCCTACTCGCGCACGGTCGTCGCCGTCGCCGAGTCCGTGCTGCCCAGCGTCGCCAGCCTGAGCGTCCGGACGGCGCGCGGTGGCGGCGCGGGCAGCGCCAGCGTGATCACGAGCGACGGGTACCTGCTGACCAGTGCGCACGTCGTCGCGGGGGCGGACGTCGCCGACGCGTCGTTCGCCGACGGCACGGCGGTCCGCGCGGACGTCGTCGGCCGCGACCCTCTGTCCGACCTCGCCGTCCTGCACGCGCGCGGCGACGTGCCGGCGCCCGTTCCCTTCGGCGACGCCGCCGGTCTGCGCGTCGGGCAGCTGGTCATCGCGCTCGGCAACCCCCTGGGCCTGGCCGGGAGCGTCACGGCCGGCATCGTGTCCGCGCTCGGGCGGTCGCTGCCCACCGCGTCGGGACGCGTGATCGACGAGGTGGTCCAGACGGACGCCGCGCTCAACCCGGGCAACAGCGGCGGGGTGCTGGCCGACAGCGCGGGTCGGATGGTGGGCGTCAACACCGCCGTCGCGGGGATCGGCGTCGGGCTGGCCGTGCCGATCAACGCCACGACGCGCGAGATCATCACGACCCTCATGACCCGGGGCCGGGTGCGCCGCGCCTGGCTCGGCATCGCGGGCACCCAGGCGCCCCTCCCGCCGCACCTCGCCGAACGCCTCGGCTCGCCGACCGGTCTGATGGTCGCGGGCGTCTCGCCCGGCTCCCCGGCCGCGCTGGCGGGTCTGCGCCGCGGCGACATGGTGGTCGAGCTGGACGGCAGCCGGGTGGTCACCACGACCGGCGTGCAGAAGCTCATGGTCGAGGACGCGATCGACCGACGCATCGAGATCACCGTCTGGCGCAACGGCGCCCTGGTCGACGTGCTCGTCTACCCGCGCGAGCTGTCGTAGGAGAAGGTGTGCGCATGACCCACGTCGACGCGCGCCTGCGGACCCGGCTGATGCCGGCCGAGACCGAACCGCAGGACCGCGTGTGGATGTCGTTCCCGGTACCCGAGCACGACGAGTTCGACGGCACGCCGGGCGAGCGCGACGGGGCCCGCCGGGCCTGGTCGGCGGTCGCCAACGCGGCGGTCGAGTTCGAACCCGTGACCGTCGTGGTCGATCCGTCCGAGGAGGACAACGCGCGTGCGCTCCTCACGGACGGGATCGACCTCGTCGTCGCGCCCCTGGACGACGCGTGGCTGCGCGACAACGGCCCGACGTTCGTGCACGACGCCGACGGCACGCTCGCCGCGGTCAGCTGGGTGTTCAACGGGTGGGGCCAGCAGCAGTCCGCCGAGCGCGACGACCTGGTCGCCGCACGAGTGGCCGAGGTGGCCGGGGTGCCCGTCGTGACCTCGCCGCTGGTCAACGAGGGCGGCGGGATCGTCACGGACGGTCGCGGCACCGTGGTCGTCACCGAGACCGTCCAGCTGGACCCGCTGCGCAACCCGGGTCTGACCAGGGTGGACGTCGAGCGCGAGCTGGCGCGCACGATCGGCGCCACCAACGTGATCTGGCTGGCACGTGGGCTGACCCGCGACGCCCAGCGGTTCGGCACGCGCGGCCACGCCGACCTGCTCGTCGCCTTCCCCTCGCCGGGGGTCGCCCTCGTCCACACGCAGGAGGACCCGGCCCATCCGGACCACGCGATCAGCCGCGAGATCGCCGCGACGATGCGCGCGAGCACCACCGCCGACGGGGAGGCGTGGACGATCGTCGAGATGCCCGCGCCGGCGACCCTGACCGACGAGGCCGGCTGGGTCGACTGGTCCTACATCAACCACGCCCCGGTCAACGGAGGCGTCATCGCGTGCGCGTTCGACGACACGCACGACGAGCGGGCCGCGGACATCCTCGCCTCGGTCTATCCGGGCCGACGGATCGTCCCCGTCGACGCGCGCCCGATCTTCGCCCGAGGCGGCGGCATCCACTGCATCACCCAGCAGCAGCCGTCGGCCCGCGCGTGAGCCCGTTCCAGCTGGTCGAGGCCACGATCGCCGAGCTCGGCGAGGCCCTCGCGACGGGAGTCGTCACGAGCGTCGACCTGGTCGCGGCGTACCTGAACCGCATCGCCCACTACGACCGCCACGGGATCCGGCTGAACTCGGTCCCGGTCCTCAACCCTGAGGCGCTCACCGAGGCGGCCGCCTCCGACCGCCGGCGTGCCACGGGCGCGTCGCTGGGCCCGCTCGACGGCATCCCGTACACCGCCAAGGACAGCTACAGCGTCCGGGGCCTGACCATCGCGAGCGGCTCCCCCGCGTTCGAGCACCTGGTCGCCTCGGAGGACGCTTTCGTCATCGCGCAGCTGCGGCGCGCGGGCGCGATCTGCCTGGGGCTGACCAACATGCCCCCGATGGCATGCGGCGGGATGCAACGCGGGGTCTACGGCCGCGCCGAGAGCCCGTACAACGCCGACTTCCTGACCTCGGCCTACGCCTCCGGGTCGTCCAACGGGTCGGGGACCTCGACCGCCGCCTCGTTCGCCGCCTTCGGGCTCGGGGAAGAGACGTGGTCCTCGGGACGCGCACCCGCGTCCAGCAACGGCCTCGTCGCCTACACCCCGTCGCGCGGCGTGATCTCGATCCGCGGCAGCTGGCCGCTGTACGTGACGATGGACGTGGTGGTGCCGCACACGCGGACCACGGCCGACCTGCTCGCCGTCCTCGACGCCGTCGTCGACGACGACCCGCAGGCGCGCGGCGACTTCTGGCGGGTGCAGGACGCGGTGGAGCTGCCCCGGGCGAGCGAGGTGCGGCCCCGGTCCTACGCCGGCCTGGCCGACCCCGGCGCCCTGCGCGGCACGCGGATCGGTGTGCCACGGATGTACATCAACGCCGACCCGGAGGGCTCCGAGCCCGTGCGGACGAGGGCCTCGATCATCGCCCTCTGGGAGGACAGCCGGGCGGAGCTCGTCGCCCTCGGCGCGGAGGTGGTCGACGTCGACCTGCCGGCCGTCTCGAACTACGAGGAGGACCGTCCCGGCGCGCTCAGCATGGTGACACGGGGGCTCGTGCCCGCCGACTCGGTCGAGCTGGAGATGTGGTCGCTCGTCATCTGGTCGTGGCACGACTTCCTCGACCAGAACGGCGACCCGGCACTGCGCCGGCTCGTCGACGCCGAGGGACCGAAGGTCTTCCCGTACCCGCCCGGCACCCTGCCCGACCGGTACCCGGACGACGCCGACATGGCCGAGCTGGTCGCGGCCGCCCGCGACCGCGGCGTCCCGCCGCTCGACGAGCTCGGCAGCCTGCCGGCCCTCCTGCGAGGCCTGGAGGCGACACGCCGGCTCGACCTCGAGGACTGGCTCGACGCACAGGGCCTGGACGCCCTGGTCTTCCCGACGGCCGCCGACGTCGCCCCGCACGACGCCGACTACGGTCGGACCGCCAACGACATCGCGTGGCGCAACGGCGTGCGCTACTCGAACGGCAACCTGGCTGTCCGGCACCTGGGCATCCCCACGGTCACCGTGCCGATGGGACTGATGGCCGACACGAGGATGCCGGTGGGCCTGACGTTCGCCGGCCGCGCGTACGACGACAGCCGGCTCCTGTCGTTCGCGTACGCCTTCGAGCAGTCGGGCAGCCGCCGACCCGTCCCGCCGCGGACCCCACCACTGCCGGGTGACGAGTTCCCGACGAGGACGCGAGGGTCCCTGCGCGCCGACGGTCCCACTGTCACGCTCGACGTCGACGTCTCCGAGCAACGTGCCGACGGCCTGGTCGAGCTCACCATGAGCGGCGTGACGGACGCCGACGACGTCTCGGTCTGGGTCAACGGCGTCGCCGTACCGCTGGAGCTCGGGCCTGGTACGTGGTCCGCACGGACGCTCGTGCCGTCGCACACGCACGCCGCACTGCACAGCCCGTGGCGCGGCCCCTACGGCTCGCTCGTGGTCGTGACGGCCCGCGACGCCGACGGTGCGACGAGAGGCGCGGTCGCCGCGGCGGGTGGGATCGCCTGATCGGGTGACGATGTCAGACGTCGGGTCGAACATGTGTTCGTGCCCGAGCGACGTTCGACCATCCTGCACGCCGACCTCGACGCGTTCTACGCGTCGGTCGAGCAGCGCGACGACCCCCGCCTGCGCGGAAGACCCGTCGCGGTCGGCGGTGGCGTGGTGCTGGCGGCGTCCTACGAGGCCAAGCGCCGCGGCGTGCGGACCGCCATGGGCGGCCGTCAGGCGCGCGCTCTGTGCCCCAACCTGATCATCGTCCGGCCGCGCTTCGACGCCTACGTCGAGGCCAGCAAGGCCGTGTTCGAGCTGTTCCGCCGGACCACGCCCGAGGTGCAGGGCGTGTCGATCGACGAGGCGTTCCTGGACGTCGGCGGCCTGCACCGGATCGACGTGCCGCCTCTGCAGATCGGGGCGCGCCTGCGGGAGTGGGTGCGCGACGAGGTCGGCCTGCCCATCACGGTCGGGGTGGCCAGGACGCCGTTCCTGGCCAAGGTCGCCAGCAGGGTCGCCAAGCCCGACGGACTGCTGCTGGTGCCGCCCGACGCCGAGGACGCCTTCCTGTATCCGCTCCCGCTGGAGCAGCTCTGGGGCGTCGGTGAGGTGACCGCCACCAAGCTGCACACCTACGGGCTGCAGACGGCCGGCGACGTCGCCGCGCTCCCCCAGTCCGTGCTCGTGGGCACGCTCGGACCCGCCGCGGGGCGGCACCTGTACGCCGTGGTGCACGGGTTGACGCCGGCCAAGGTCATCACCGGCCGTCCGCGGGGTTCGATCGGTGCGCAGCGCGCGATCGGGCACGGTCCGCACGACGAGGCCTTCGTGCGCGCCGCCCTCCTCGGGCTCGTCGACCGCGTCTGCCGCCGCATGCGCCGCGGTCAGCGCACCGCTCGGACGGTCGTGCTGCGTCTGCGGTTCGAGGACTACACCAAGGCGACCCGCTCGCGCTCGATGCCCCAGGCCACGTCGTCGGGCGAGGACATCTCGACGGCGGCGCTGCACCTGCTGGACCTCGCCGCTCCGCTGATCCGGACCCGCGGGATCACGCTCGTCGGCATCGCGCTGACCGGGCTCGAGTCGGACGAGTTCTACCAGATGGTCCTCCCCCTGGACGGCCCGGACCACAGCGGCCTCGACGCGGCGCTGGACGGTGTCTCGGCCCGTTTCGGCTCGTCCGCCGTGAGGCGCGGGAGCCTCCTGCGCAGCGGCGAGGGGTTCGCGGCGCCGCAGCTCGGGGAGTGATTGCCCCAAGGAATCGTCAGCCCCGGCGGGCTGTTATGTCATACGAGAACGATTCCGAGGAAGAGGTGGCAATGTCGACGAGGAAGGGCCGAGTCGAGTTCGAGGACGACAACGGCACGATGGTCCGGTACGACCGGCACGCGAACGGCGGCGGGCTCGTCTCGCCCAACGCAAGCGCGAGCGCGGACGCCGAGATCGCCCGGACGGCGTACGTCGAGGCCGGCGCGACCGTCGGCAGCCGGACGAGGATCGGTGCCTGGAGCTGGATCGACCGTGAGGTGACGGTCGGCGCGGACGTGGTGGTCGGGACGCACGTGCACGTCGGGCGCGGTTCCCGCGTCGGTGACCGGGCACGGATCGGCAGCCGCGCGCGGATCGGCGCAGGCGTGCTGGTCGAGGGCGGTGCGCGGATCGAGGAGGACACGGTCGTCGACGACGGCGCCGTCGTCCCCGGCAGGGGACGCGGCCGCCGCGCCGACCAGGGTCTCGCCGCCTAGTCCCACCGTTCGGCCCTCGTCAGGGCGACCCCGCTGCGGGATCATGGGCCTCAGCAGGGACTCTCACCGACGAGAGGCGGCTCGATGGACGAGCTGGTCAGCCGCGTGTTCGAGTGCAGCACGCCCGCGAGCGCCGCGCGCGTGTGGACGGCGCTCACCGACGCCGAGCAGACACCCGCGTACCTGTACGGCTTCGCGTTGGTCTCGACGTGGGCGGCCGAGGCCCCGCTCGACGCGACGCACCCCCTCGGCCACACGCTGCACGGGCAGGTGCTGTGCTCCCGGCCCGGCGAGCGGCTCTCGTACGTCCTGGCGGGTTCCACGGGCGGTCCGCCGGTGTACGTCACCTGGCTCCTCGCTCCCGCTGCACCGGACGGCACGGACAGCACCGGCTGCACTGTTCGCCTCGAGGTCGACGAGCTGGACGGCGCCGACGACGCAGAGAGCACGTGGGAACCCGTGCTCTCCAGACTGCAGGACCTCCTCGCCCGGGCATGACCGGTGCGAGCGTGGTTATGGTCCGAGAATGGCGCGCGCCGGGGCGGGCAAGCAGCAGGTCGACCTGCAGGACGCCGACGAGGTCGGTGCGACAGCGCCACGTCCTCGGCGTCGGCTGCGCTGGTGGTGGGCGCTCGTCCCCCTGGTTCTGGTCGCGACGCTCGTCGGCGTCCAGTCCGTCGCGGACGAGCGCTATCGCGCGGCCCAGGACCGGCTCGGTGGCCTGCCCGGGGTCGTGCGGCCGGTCTCGCCGACGATCGGCGTGCGTTGGGCACCCGAGGACGGATCAGGCGGGCGCTTCTTCACGGGTGCCCAGGTGGGCTCTGCGGTCGTCGCGGTCGAGCACGTTCAGGACGGTTCCCACCGGCTCGTCGCGCTCGATGAGCTGACCGGCGCGCGACGCTGGTCGATCCCCGTGCTCGACGCGAACCCGGGCCGTCGTCCGACCCTCCGCGGCGTCCCGCTCGGAGGGTGCCAAGGTGTTCGAGGGGCCGCCGAGCGTGACACGGCGCACGACGCCGGCGACACCGCGATCTGTCTGGTCAGCGACGGATACGTCGAGTACGGGACGGAACCACCTGCTCTCCGGCCCCCCACCGAGAGCCGCATCATCGTGATCCTCGCGAGCACGGGTCGCGTCGTCGCGACCCGTCCGGCGCCGGGCGCGACGTCGTTCGTGGTGCTCCCCGACCTCGTCGTGACGGCGTCTGCGACCGGCGACGGCGGGCTCCAGGTCGTCGCGACCGACCCGCTCACGGGCGCGGTGCGCTGGCGGCACGCCCGGCCGCCGGCGCCCGTGACGTCGCACGGTGCCGTGTTCGCCGCGGGCGAGGAGGTCGGCATCTGGATGCCGCCCGGCATGGTCACCCTGCTGGACCGCGACGGCGCGGTGCTCCGCTCGGACGTCGACGCACGGACCGGCTACGCGGTCGACCCGAGCACAGGCGAGGTCACCGTCTCCACCAACACCTCCGGGAGCGCGGTGTCGTCCGACCTGCACGCCCCGGTCGACGTGACGTACCCCGGACTGCGGGTCGCGATCGGCGTCGACGACGGCAGCGTGCCCAGGCTCGTGCTGACGTACGGGCAGGTCGTGGAGTCGTTCGACCGGGACACCGGTGAGCACCGGTGGACGCTCGACCGACGCAGCTACGGGAAGGCCCTGGTCGTCCTCGGACGCATCTACCTGATGACGTCGAGCGGGGTGGTCGCGGTCGACGGGTCGAGCGGCGAGATCCTCTGGCAGTCCTCCGTGCCGACCGGAGCGATCCTGCGGAACCTGTTCACCGACGGCCGCCATGTCCTGGCGTCGATCCGGCACGACCGCACCACCGAGCTCGTGGCGTTCGAGCTGGACGACGGGGCGAAGGCCTGGCACACGACGTTGCCGGACGGCATCGACTCGGTGTCGCCGATCGGGCACCTGCTGATCGGCTTCGACAGCGGAGCACCCTCAGTGCTGGGCTGAGGCCGGTTCGTCGAGAGACTGACGCCGTGCGAGCGCCCGGCAGCCTGTGGCGCCGACGAGGACCACGCCCACCCCGACGGCCGGGCCCAGCACCGGCCACGGGAGCGCCGCGGCGCAGACTGCGGCGACCACCCCGGTGGCGATCACCACGGCCGCCTGGACGCCCCGCCGCTGCAGGACGACGACGGCGATCGCGCCTCCGAGCGCGAGCACCACCAGCCCGAGGACCAGACCGCCGGGGAGGAGCGCGCCGAAGATCCACTTCGATCCGATCGTCTGACCGTCCACGACTCCGAGACGCAGATTCAGCATCGCGGCGATCCCCGACGCGACCAGCGCGACCGGGGCGAGGATCGCGGCAGCAACCGTGCGCCGGCGCCGCGGACCGCGAGGACGAACCAGGCCGGCGACGACGAGCGTCAGCAGCACGGCCGGCGCGGCCAGGATCGCGCCCCACGAGACGGGATAGTCGATCGTGGTGGGCTCGCCGGGGAGCGGGACGACAGCGGGCGCGTGGTCCTGGAAGCTCAGGCCGGTCCGCGTCCACGTGCCGTGCTCGTCGCGCACGGCGAGACCGTCGCCCCCGTTCGCGGCGTAGACCCGGTAGCCCGTCGCCGTCGGCACGAGCGCGACGCCGAACGTCTCGATCGGCCCGACCGGCGGCTCGTACCGGTCGGCGAGCTCGCGTACCTGGTCGTCGGGCACCCCCCAGTCCGACGTCCAGGTCCCGCCGGCATCGTCGCTGCGCTCGACCCCGAGGCCGTGCCGAACCGCTCGGTAGCACTCGTGCGGCGCCTCGGGCGCGCAGACCTCGTCGGTCCCCCGGGCCCTCTCGTACGCGCGGTCGATCGAGAGCTTGGTGGCGGCGCCGTCGCCGTAGTGGTGGACGACGTCCCACGCCGACCCGTCACTCGAGACGTACCAGGCAGCGGGCGGCTGGTCCTGCCAGCCGTCACCGACGATGAGCTGGTCGTGGACGACGGCGATCTGCGTCGCGCCGCGCTGCTCCTCGCCGACGCTCGTCGCGGCGGTCGCGAGCACCGCCACCGGGAGCACGACGAGCCACGGCGCACGCGCCCAGATGCCAGCCCACGCGCCCCGGGCGGCGAGCCATGCGAGGACCAGCGCGGGCACGGCGAGCAGGTCGGTCGGGTCCGCCAGGACGACGCTCGGTCCGGCGAGGGCCGTGAGGACCGCCGACGCGGAGGCGGCGCCCAGGGCGGTCGTCTTGACGACGACGAACACCGAGGCGACGACCGCCATGACCGCCCGATCGCTCGGGCGTCTCACGCCCCATCCCCGCGCGAGAACCGCGAGCACGACCGCGACCAGCGGCGGCGTCACGACGAGCCACGCGACGTCGGACAGCTTTCCGGTCCACCACGTGCCGAGACGCGCTTTGAGCACATGGTCGTTGACGAGCAGGACGACGAGCGCCACGCAGGTGATCCAGTGCGTCAGCCAGGGCAGCGGCACCGTCTGTCGCGGCTCACGCACAGATACCTCCGAGGGGTCGATGTCAGGACATCGACCCCTCGGAGGCAGGACTTGACCGTCTGGCCTCAGTGCGCCAGGACGGGCTCCTCCTCGGAGGCGACGGGCGCGGCGTCGGCGAGCCTGGCCGCGCGGTCCGCACGCGTGCGGAACAGCGAGGCGCTCAGGATCAAGCCCAGCGCGAAGATGCCGGCGGCCCAGGTGTAGGTCACCGAGAACGAGTGGATCGCACCGGCGGCGACGACCTCCGGACCGGCGGGCTGGTTGTCCGCGATGTACGCGGTCGCCGCGGTGGCAGCGATCGTGTTGAGGACGGCCGTGCCGATGGCGCCACCGACCTGCTGGCTCGTCGAGACCATCGCCGAGGCGGCACCGGCCGACGAGCGCGGGACGCCGAGCGTGGCGGCCTGGAACGACGGCGGCATGATCGAGCCCATCCCGATGCCCATCGCGAGCAGGCCGATCAGCACGTGCCCGTAGCCGCTGGTCGCGGTGAGCTGCGACAGCCACAGCATCGCGCCGGTGCCCATCGCCATGCCGAACGGCACGATGATCTTGGGACCGAACCGCGGGACCAGGAGGTTCGTCTGCAGCTGGGCGGTGATGACGATCGCCACGACCATCGGCAGGAACGCGAAGCCGGTCTGGATAGGCGAGTAGCCCTTGGTCAGCTGCAGGTAGTAGGTGAGGAAGAGGAACACACCGAACATGCCCGAGCCGGCGACGAGGATCGAGAGGAACGAGGCGCCGCGGTCGCGGTCCTGCACGATCGACAGCGGCAGCAGCGGGAACTGGGCGGTGCGCTGACGGATCACGAAGCCGACGAGCAGGATCACGCTGACGGCCAGGGAGCCCCAGACGACCGGCGAGTCCCAGCCCTTGGGCTCGGCCTGCGAGAACCCGAACACCAGCAGGAAGAGGCCACCCGAGGCGAGCAGGATGCCCGACAGGTCCAGGTGGTTGTGGTGCCGGACGACCGTCTTGGACAGCAGCATGCTGCCGGCGACGAACGCGAAGGCCGCGATGAAGACGTTCACGTAGAGGTTCCAGCGCCAGTTGAAGTTCTCGGTGAGGAAGCCGCCGAGGATCAGGCCGATGGCGCCGCCCATGCCGGCGATCGCGCCGAACACGCCGAAGGCACGGGCGCGCTCCTTGGGCTCCGTGAAGGTCGTCGTCAGGACGGACAGGGCCGCCGGAGCGAGGACCGCCGCGAAGGCGCCCTGAAGCGCACGGGCCGCGACGAGGAGCTCGAAGCTCTGGGCCGCTCCGCCGAGCGCCGAGGCGATCGCGAAGCCGACGAGGCCGATGAGGAACATGCGGCGGCGACCGAACATGTCGGCCAGCCGTCCGCCGAGCAGCAGGAGGCTGCCGAAGGCGAGCGCGTACGCGGTGACGATCCACTGACGGTCGTTGTCGCTGAAGCCGAGGTCGGCCTGGGCCGACGGCATCGCGATGTTCACGATGGTCGCGTCGAGGACGACCATGAGCTGGGCGAGCGCGACGGTGGCGAGGACCCACCAGCGGTGCTTGGTCTCTACTACAGGGATGGACATGGCTCTGCTCCGGGGGACGGCGTGGTCGGTAGAACGAGACTAATACGAAACTGGCGAGTTTCGGAACCCCCGAGTATCGTTACATCTGTCATATGTTGACCGCCGACGACGAACGACGACGAGAAGGAGCCCCGTGGACACGACAGTGGCGCGCCGACCCGGCCGCCGCCGCGACGGCTCCAAGAACGACGCGATCCTCCTGGCCGCGCGCGAGCTGCTGGCCGAGCGCGGGTTCGACGGCATGACCATGGACGCGGTCGCCGACCGCGCCGGCGCCGGCAAGGCGACCGTCTACCGCCGCTGGCCGTCCAAGGTGCAGCTCACGGTGGACGCGGTCGTGTGCGGCGGTGGCGTCCCCATGTCGGCCGACGAGATCGAGGACACGGGCTCCCTGCGCGGCGACATGCTGTCGGTGCGCTTCGGCCGGCCCGCCACCAACGACGCGGAGCTCATGTCGGGCCTCATGTCCGCGGTGCGGGAGAACCCCGAGGTCGCGAAGGTCTTCCACGAGCAGTTCGTCGCGTCACGCGTCCGGCTGATGCGCGAGCTGTTGGAGCGTGCCGAGGGACGTGGCGAGCTGCGTGACGGCATCGACCTCGACATGGTGGCCGCCGTGGCGCCCGCGATGATCTCCTACCGCAAGATGGTGGCAGGGCTGAAGATCGACGACGAGTTCATCGTCCGCATGATCGACGACGTGATCCTGCCGCTGGCACTGGCCCGTCAGGAAGCACCCACGCCCCCCTCGTCGTGAGGGTCGACCTCATCGCCTCGTGCTGGCCGGCGCGGCGCTCCTGCTCCTGACGGGCTGCACGCAGGACGACACCCCGGACGTCCCGACGGACGGCACGCTCACCGTGGCCGACCTGCCGGAGGGCAGCTGGACCGGTCCGTACGAGGGCTGGACCGACGCGCCGATCGACAGCCGGCCGCCGCGGTGCACGGCCCTCGCGCAGCTCTGGTCCCCTTCGTTGTCGCCGGAGAAGAAGGGCACCGCCGCGTTCGCCGACGGTGACACCGTGCGTCAGGACGGCACGTCGGTGGTCTGTCTCCTCGTCTCCTGCCCGACCGCCGACCCTCCGGAGGTCACCGCAGACGGTCTCCTCGACCGCGCGGAAGAGGCGTCCGCGAACCTCCAGCCCGTGCAGTGATGCCCGCCTCGGGGTGGTTCCCCCGGCGAGCGTCCTGGGGCACGCTGGGCGGGGAGACGGATCACGTCCACCGCAGCTGACCAGGGAGCCGAGAGATGACCACGCCGGACGAACACCGCAAGCGCTCGCAGGACTTCAACCGCCTGCTCAAGCTCATCTCGTTCGCACTCCTGGTGACGGCTGTGGTCAAGGAGCTGCGCACCCCTCAGGAGCTGAGGACGTGGAACGGGAAGCTCATCGGCTTCGTCCCGTACGACCTGCGCTGGCCCACGCTCGCGAGGGTCAAGGAGCGGATGTGGAACCCGGACAGCACGCACCTGATCAACCCGCGGGTGTTCGGCGTCGGCTGGACCCTCAACCTCGGTCGCGTGGTGGGTCTGATCAAGGCGCGCGTCGCGTCCTGACGGTCAGCCCTGCGTGAGGGCGACGCCCGCCTCGCTCGTCTGCACGAGGAACGTCAGCGACTCCTGGAAGTAGAGCTGCACGGTGGCCGCGTCGTGCGAGAGGTACCCGATCGACAGGTCCTGGCCGACGTGCAGCTCGAAGTCACCACCGCGGGTCGAGAGCAGGAACGCCCCGTCGATCGCGGGCGCCCAGACGATCTCGTCGACGACGCGCGCGAGGTGCTCGTGGATCGGGTACCCGTGGTCCGACGTCTCGGTCACGGCGGTGTAGTCGTCGGCCGAGAGCAGGAGCGCGTACGGGCCGTCGACGCCGGCGAGCCGCAGGGCGCCGAGCGCCTGCGCGACCGCGACCGGGTAGTCGCGGACGTCGGCGGGCAGCGCGATCGCCCCGTTGGAGATGCTCGCCCGGACGCCGTCGATCCCCGCGGCGCCGAAGCCCTCGAAGATCGCGCGGTCCTCGGCGAACGCGATCTGCTTGGCCGCGTCCTTCACCGGCTGCCAGTCCGCGTCCCTGCGCCCTCGCTCGACGTCGTCGACGGACTGGCGGTCGACCGTGAACGGGACGCGCAGCTCGACCAGCGGCTGCGCGAGCCGCAGCTGGGCCAGCACGCCGTCCGCGGGTGGGTCGATCGCGGTGACCTTGCCGGTGTCGACGGTCGCGAGCGCCTCCCCCGCCGGCCCGACCACGTCGACGACGCGGCGTCCCGCGACGTGCCGCGTGAACGTGCGGCGCGCCTCCGCCTCGAGGTCGGCCCAGGCGGCCTCCGAGATCGGTGCGAGGTGGCGGTGCAGGTTGCTCATGACGGCGTGCTCCTTCTCAGGCTGCCGATGCCCAGCGAGGACTCGGGTGGTTCATCGACGACGGGCGTCTCAGGTGGTGCGTCGACGACGGGCGGCTCGGGTGGTCCGTCGTCGAGGAGCTCGACCGACGGGACGAAGAACAGGTTCCCGGTGACAGCGGTCGAGAAGTCGAGGATGCGGTCGTAGTTTCCCGGCGGCTTGCCGACGAACATGTGGGTGAGCATCTGCTCGATGACCCCCGGATCGTTCGCGAACCCGATGAAGTACGTGCCGAACTCCCCCTCGCCCACCCTGCCGAACGGCATGTTGTCCCGCACGATCTGGCGCTCGGTGCCGTCGGCGTCCTCGATCGTGGTGAGCGCGACGTGCGAGCTGTCGGGCTTGGTCTCGTCGGGCAGCTCGATGTCGGACAGCTTGGTCCGTCCGATCACGCGCTCCTGCGCCTCGGTGGACAGGGTGTTCCACGCGTCGAGGTCGTGCACGTACTTCTGCACGACCACGTAGCTCGACCCGGCGAACTCGGGGTCCTCGTCGGCGACCGTCACGGCGCTCAGCGCCGCCGCACCGGCCGGATTCTCGGTGCCGTCGACGAACCCGAGCAGGTCACGCTCGTCGAAGTACTTGAACCCGTGGACCTCGTCGACCACGACCGCTGCCCCGCGGAGCCTGTCGACGAGGTGCGTCGCCAGCTCGAAGCACAGGTCCATGCGGGTGGCCCGGATGTGGAACAGGAGGTCGCCGGGGCTCGCGACCGCGCGGTGCACGTCGCCGATCACCTCGCGGAACGGGTGCAGGCTCGCCGGTCGGGCGGCTGCGGGGAACAACCGGTCCCAGGCCCGCGACCCGATGCCGGTGACGACCGCCAGTCCCCCGGCCGGCTCGCGGAAGCCGACCGACCGCTGGAGCGCAGTGACGTCGGTCAGGAGGTCACGCACCTGGTCCTCCCCACCGGGGCGGATGCTGAGCACCAGGAAGATCGCGTTGCTGGTCAGAGGAGTCAGCACCGGCTGAGAAGTCACACGTCTGTCCTTCGTCCGCCGTTCACTTCCAGACCGCCAGGATAGGTCGCGGAGTGTCCGGTTTGCGCATTAGTGTCGCCAACACCACCAATGGTTTGGGGAGCGCATCCATGGGAACTGTCACCACGCCCGACGGCGTCGAGATCTTCTACAAGGACTGGGGCTCGGGTCAGCCGATCGTCTTCAGCCACGGCTGGCCGTTGTCGAGCGACGACTGGGACGCCCAGCTCATGTTCTTCCTTCAGCACGGCTACCGCGTGGTCGCCCACGACCGCCGTGGCCATGGCCGCTCGACGCAGACCGACACCGGCCACGACATGGACCACTACGCCGACGACCTGGCGGTCCTCACGGCGCACCTGGACCTGCAGGACGCCGTCCACGTCGGCCACTCGACCGGTGGCGGCGAGGTGGTCCACTACATCGCCCGCCACGGGGAGAGCCGCGTCGCCAAGGCCGTGCTCATCTCCGCGGTCCCGCCGATCATGGTCCAGACCGAGTCGAACCCAGGCGGCCTGCCGAAGGCCGTGTTCGACGGGCTCCAGGCCGAGGTCGCCACCAACCGGTCCGCCTTCTACCGCGACCTGCCCTCGACCGCGTTCTACGGCTTCAACCGCGACGGCGTCGAGCCGGTCGAGGCGATCATCGCGAACTGGTGGCGCCAGGGGATGATGGGCGGCATCAAGGCCCACTACGACGGCATCGTCGCGTTCTCGCAGACGGACTTCACCGAGGACCTCAAGAAGATCACCGTGCCGACCCTGGTGATGCACGGCGACGACGACCAGGTCGTGCCCTACGCGGATTCCGGTCCCCTGTCCGCAGCGCTCCTGCAGAACGGGACGCTCAAGACGTACGCGGGCTTCCCGCACGGGATGCCGACCACGCAGTTCGAGACGATCAACGCCGACCTGCTGGAGTTCATCCAGGCGTGAGCCGGCCGAGGGGCCGCCCTGTAGGCGGCCCCTCGGGCTCGACGTCAGGTGGCCGAGACCTTCGCGTGGGCCAGGGCCCACTCGAGGGCGTAGTCGGCGACCTCTTCCCAACCCGGCTCCGCGCAGATCCAGTGCGACCGGTTCGGGAACTCGTGGTACTCGGTGAGGGCCGGCGACTTGGCGTAGTGCTTCGCGTTCGACCGGTTCACCGACGGCGGCATGATGTGGTCCTTCTCGCCGCCGATGAACAGCAGCGGCGCCCGGTCCGCGTCGTAGTCCACCCAGGTCTCCTGCTTGCCGGGCTTGAAGTTGGCGATGAGTCCGTACGCCCACACCCAGTTGCCAGGCGCGGGGATCGCGAACTCCTGCCAGGCGGCGTCGGAGTCCTCGCGTGAGATCGTGTTGGCGAACGCGTAGTGGAACTCCTCGGGCGTGAACCCGACGGCGCGGTGGTAGTTCGCCGGGTTCTTCAGGGCCGGGAACAGCGACTTGATCTGCGACAACGGGCTCACGTGCACGCCCTCCGTCGGCGCGGAGTCGACGACCACTCCTGCCGAGCCGAGACCCCGGGCCAGCAGCAGCTGCGTGAGCGTGCCACCGAACGAGTGGCCCATGATGATCGGCGGCTCGGGCAGCGCCTCGATCTGCGCGGCGATGTGGTCGACGGTCTCGGGGACTGTCAGCCGGGCGATCAGGTCGGGGTTCTCTCGCAGCGCCTCGACCTCGATCTCGAACCCGGGGTACCCGGGCACGAGCACCGTGTGTCCGGCCGCCTCGAAGCGTTCCTTCCAGCCGCGCCAGCTGCGCGGGGTCATCCAGAGGCCGTGCACGAGCACGATGGTGGTCATGGTCGGTCCTTTCTCAGTGGGGTAGGGAGTCGACGAACGAGAGCAGGTCCGCGTGCAGGCGGGAGCGCTCCGTGTCGGGCAGTCCGTGCGCGCCGTCCTCGTAGACGGTGAGGGTGGCCCCGGCGATCGCGGCCGCCGAGCGCTCGCCCCCCACCTCGAACGGCACGATCTGGTCGTCCGAGCCGTGGATGACCAGGGTCGGCACGTCGACCTTGGCGAGGTCCGGACGGAAGTCGGTGGCGGAGAACGCCGCGATGCACTCGTACGCACCGCGGTGGCCACTGGCCATGCTCTGCAGCCAGAACGCGTCGCGCGTGCCCTGCGAGACGTCGTTGTTGCGGTTGTTGCCGAAGAACGGCCCGTCGGCCAGGTCGCGGTAGAGCTGCGAGCGGTCAGCCGCCTCCTCGGCGCGGATGGCGTCGAAGACCGCGATCGGGAGGCCGCCGGGGTTGTCGTCGGAGCCCAGCATCAGCGGCGGGACCGCCGAGACGAGCACGAGCCCCGCCACGCGGGCCGTGCCGTGCCGGCCGATGTAGTGCACCGCCTCGCCGCCACCGGTCGAGTGCCCGACGAGCGTGATCCCGGTGAGGTCGAGGTGCTCGATCAGGCACGCCAGGTCGTCGGCGTAGGTGTCCATCTCGTTGCCGTGCCAGGTCTGGCTGGACCGGCCGTGGCCGCGCCGGTCGTGCGCGATCACGCGATGGCCGTGCTCCGCGAGAAACAGCGCGGCGGCGTCCCACGCGTCCGCGTTGAGCGGCCAGCCGTGGCTCAGCAGCACGGGCCGGCCGCCGCTCCCCCAGTCCTTGTAGAAGATCTGCGCGCCGTCCTCCGCGATGACGTACGGCATGAGCACCACCTCTGCGTTCTCGGATGCTCGATGGTGCGGCGGCGGGTCGAGGCCCCGAACCACGTGGTGCACGTAGTCAGTCCGTGCCGAGGCGCTCCGCGAGCTGTCGGCGCGACGTGATCTCGAGCTTCCGGAACACCTTGCGCAGGTGGTAGTCGACCGTGTTCACGCTGATGAAGAGCGCGGAACCGATCTCCGGGTTCGTCTGCCCGGAGGCGGCCAGCCGAGCGATGGTCGCCTCCTGCGGCGTCAGCGCGTCGGGGGCCGCGCCCGTCGACCGGGCGATGTGCTCTCCGGTCGCCTCGAGCTCTCGGCGGGCCCGGTCCGCGAACGCCGGTGCGCCGAGGCGTTCGAACAGCGCGAGCGCGAGCCGCAGCTGCTCTCGCGCCTCGCGTCGTCGCTTGGCGCGCCGCAGCCACTCGCCGTAGACGAGGTGAGCGCGGCCGAGGTCGCCGCGCGCGGTGGACGCGCTCAGGTGCTCGATCGCCTCGGCGTAGAGGGTTTCCGCGTCCTCGTCAGCGGCCAGCAGGGCCGCCGAACGGGCCGCGAGGCCACGGATCCACGGGGTGCCGCTGACGCCCGCGAAGGTCGCGAGCCGCTCGGCGGCACCCCGGACCTGGTCGGCATGGCCGCTTCGCACTCCCGCCTCGACGAAGTCCGGCAGCTGCTGGTACGTCACCTGGAGGAACGGCCGCTCGACCATGGCCCGGAACCGCGTGAACGCGTCTCGGTAGTGACCCTCGGCGATCTCGCGCACACCCAGCCCGGTCATCGCGGCCGTCCACACCCCGCCGAAGCCCATGTCGCGGACCGCCTCGGCGATCATCTCGACCTGCGCTGTCGGGGCGCCCGCCCACGCGAGGTACGACGCGTTCACCACCTGTTCGGCGTCGTACCCCATCGCCTGCCGCAGATCGCGGACCTGGTCGATGTACCGCCCTGACGCGATCACCTCTCCGCGCACGAGCTCGGTGAGGCTCAGCATCCAGAGGGTCGTGTCGAGCACCCGAAGTGCTCCTGCGTCGCGTGCGGCGCGGGAGACCCGCGCGAGCAGCGTGCTGCACGAGCGGTCGTCCCAGAGCGCCATCGTCAGGGCAACACCGACGCTGCTGAGCTCGAGCAGCTCGTCGTCGCCGGCGGCGTGAAGCATCTCGACCGCCTCGCGCATCGCCGGGACGGCCACCTCATAGGGGTCCAGGATGTGCGCGCCGAGCGCCCGCAGCACGACCGACGATGAGCTGCCGGAGGCGGCTTCAGCGAGCCTGCGGCCGAGCTCCGGCAGCGTGACGTCCCGCATCGACCACTCCGCCGGGAGCGCCAGCTCGAACGCTCGCACGAGGGTGCGCTGCTCGAGCTCGGGGACGTTCCCGTGGAACAGGTCGGCCGCGCGCAGCATCGCCGCCGCGCCACCGGTGATGCCCGCCGGGTCTCCGACGAACGTTGCGAGGAGCGCTCGCAGCGACAGGGCACGCCCTTGGCTCACCTGGTCGAGCTGCGACTCGTCGATGCTGTCGAGCATCTCGAGCGCGAGCTGCGCGGCGCCTGCACCTGCCGCCGCCTCCGCCGCGGCGACGAGCCGCCCGTCTCGGACCGGCCCCTGCGGGGTCAGGTCGGCGGCACGCGCCAGCAACCGGGCACGCGACTCGAAGGCGCCACGGCCACCTGCCGAGTCGGCCTCGCGCTCCATCCGTGCGGCGACGGCCTCGTCCGTGCCGACGACGGCGGCCGCCGCGTGCCAGACCGCGACGTCGGTGCGCCCACGCTCGTCGGCGACGTCCCGGAGCGCCGCGTGCACCCGGCGGCGTTCGTGCGCGGGCATGCCGTTGTAGACGGCCGAGCGGACCAGCGGGTGACGGAACACCACGCGGTCACCCACGACGGCGAGCCCCTCCGCGCCGGCCGAGTCCTCGACGTCGAGCCCGAGACGTGCAGCCGCGGCGTCGATCAGCCCGGCGTCGCCACCCGACTCGGCAGACGCCACCCTCAACCATCGACGAGCCGGCGGCGGGATCGCCTCCACCTGGCGTAGGTACAGGGCCTCCAACCGGGCGCCGACCGGCACGGGGACGGGAGCGATCGAGGAGCTCGTCAGCTGACGCGACGTGAACTCCCGTCCGAGGTCGATGAGTGCCAACGGGTTCCCGACGGACTCCTCGGCGATCTGCCGGGCGAGGAAGGGATCGACCGGCTCGCTCGCCGACCGGTTGAGCAGGTGCACCGCCGACAACGCGTCGAGACCGTCGAGGTCGAGGGTCGGGACGCCGACCGCGACCGCGTCGACACGTTCGTCGGGACGCGTCGCGAGCAGGAGCGCCACCGACTCGGCCTTGAGCCTGCGCCCGACGAACGCGAGCACCTCGAGCGACTCGGCGTCCAGCAGGTGCACGTCGTCGACGACACAGACCAGCGGCTGCGCCTCACCCGCGGCGGCGAGCAGCGAGAGCATCCCGAGCCCGACGAGAAAGCGGTCGGGCGGTGAGCCGTCGTCGAGGCCTGCGGCGATCCGCAGAGCGGCGACCTGTCGCGCCGGAAGGGACGGCAGGTGCTCCCGCAGCGGCGAGCCGATCCGCTGCAGCGCGGCGTACGGCATCGCAGCCTCGGCCTCGTAGCCGTCCGCCCGCACGACGCGCATGCCGACGTGCTCTCGGGTGGCGGCGCCGAGCAGCGTCGACTTGCCCATCCCCGCGTCACCGCGGACGAGCAGCGCGCCCCCGCGGCCGTTGCGCGCCGAGCCGACGAGCAGGGCCAGCTGCTCCAGCTCGCGAGCTCGACCGAGGAGCGGGTGAGGTTCGATGTGTGCACGCTAACGGGACCGGGTGAGGTCGCGCTAGAGGCCTTTGCGCAGGTCAGGCGCGCGGATCGACCGCGTCGCACGCGAGCAGGACCGCGTTCTCCGGACCGAGCAGCGGTGCCGGGAGCCCGACCTCGCCCAGCACTCGTCCGGAGAGCAGTGGCGGGTCCGACCACCAGGCGGGCGCGACCGCCTGCACGAGAGTGGTCCCCGGGCCGAGGTCGACGACCCGGACCTGGTAGTGCCGATCGGGGTCCAGCCCTGGCAGGCGCAGGACGGGTGGCAACGCCGCCTGCGCCGAGCCCAGCGCAGCCGCGGCGAACAGCGCACGAGACCCGTCCGTGGCCACCACGCCGTGCGTGAGCCAGCCGGGGTCGGACACGTCGGCGCGCACGACGACGCCGCTGTGCAACAGTGCGCGCTCCGCTCGGTAGAGCTCGGTCCAGCGGGCGATGACGTCGAGCTCCTCCGGGGTCGCCTCGGTCAGGTCCCACTCGATGCCCGCGTGGGCGAACAGCGCCGTGATCAGCCGGAACGGCAGGGCGGCAGTGCGCCCTGTCGTGTGGGCACGAGCCGCGCCCAGGTGGCTGCCGAGGTACTCCGGCGGGACGAGCAGCCCGGTCCAGCGCTGGATCGACTGCCGTTCGAGCGCGTCGTTGGTGTCGCTCGTCCACACCCGGTCGACCAGCGGCAGGATGCCGAGGTCGATGCGCGCCCCGCCGGAGGCGCACGACTCGATCTCCACGTCGGGGTGGGCCTCCCGGACGGCGGCGAGCAGCCGGTAGAGCGCGTGGGTCTGCCGGTGCGCGTACGGGCCGAGCACGTCACGGTTGTGGTCCCACTTGAGGTACGCGATCGGGTACTCCGTGAGCAGCGCGTCCAGACGCTCGTACACGTAGGCCCAGGCGTCGGGCTGCGCGAGATCGAGGACGCGCTGGTTGCGCCACGTGGACGCGTCGGGCGCACCCAAGACCCAGGACGGGTGCTCGCGGGCGAGGTCCGAGTCGGGGTTGACCATCTCGGGCTCCACCCAGAGCCCGAACCGCATGCCGGCGTCGGTCACGCGGTCGACGAGCGGACGCAACCCGCCCGGCCACTTCTCCTCGTCGACGAACCAGTCGCCCAGCGCGCGCCGGTCGTCCGTGCGACCCCGGAACCAGCCGTCGTCCAGCACGAAACGCTCGACACCGACCCGGGCGGCAGCGTCGACGAGCGGCTCCAGGCCCGCGAGCGAATGGTCGAAGTAGACGGCTTCCCAGGTGTTCAGGACGAGCGGGCGCGGACCGCGGATCGTCGACCACGACCGGACCCAGGGGTGCAGGCGGTCGGACAGGCCGTCGAGACCCGCACCGGACCAGACGAGCACGACCCAGGGACCGGTGTAGACCTCACCCGGCCCGAGGACGACCTCCCCGGGCGAGAGCAGCTCGCCGCCACCGAGCACGCAGGCACCCAGCGCCGACCGTTCGAGCCACACGGTGCTGTCGCCGCTCCATGCGACGTGGGCGGCCCAGACCTCGCCGTGCCGGAAGTCGAAGCCCGGCACGCCGGCGGTGAGCAGGAACGCGTCGTCGTGCCCAGGCCGGCCGTGCCGCGACTCGCGCGACCACACCCCGTGCGGCGGCTGGTGTCGCTGCGGCCGACGTTCGCGGCTCCACAGCCCGGAGAAGTCGAGCACCTCGCGCGCACGCTCGGGCACCGGGACGACGACGTGGGCGGCGTCGACGGACAGGCCGTCGTCGCCCTCGTTGCGCACGGTCTGCCGCACGCGCAGGATCCCCTGCTCGGTCAGCTCGACCTCGGTCTCCACCACGACGCCGACGGTCGCGTCCCGGGCCCTGAACGTCAGGCCGTCGCTCGCAGCGGCCGTGAGACGCAGGTCAGCCGGAGCCCCCGGCCGATGCACGACGACGCCGGGCCGGCCGCTCCAGCCCTCGGCGCGACCCGGCGTCAGGGAGAGGCGCAGCGGGTGGTCGACCGAGCTCGGCGGCACCGCGGGGACCGAGGCGTCCGCGAGCGCGGTGGCCTCCTCGTCGTCGAGCGGACCGAGGTCACGCCCCCAGTGCACGATCGTGGGCACGGCCGTGCCGCGGGCGTCGAGCAGGACGCTGACGCCCGCGGCACGAAGGTGGTGGATCACGCGGGTCAGCCCTTCACCGGGATCGACTGAGCCCTCATGGCGTCGATCGTCGACTGCCGGATCGAGTCCGGCCCTCGTCGCAGGGTAGAGGTCGGCGCGGGTGTTCAGCGCGAGGAGAGCGCGCGTCGCTCAGAGCGCGCGGTGGAGCACCTGCTCGGCATGGCGGAGGACCGGCCCGTCGACCATCTGCCCGTCCCGACGGAACACACCGTGCTCGCCGACGGCCTGGTCGAGCACGCCACGCGCCCACGCGACCTCGGCCTCGGTCGGCCGGTAGGCGGCGCGGACCACCTCGACCTGCGACGGGTGGATGCACGCCGTCGCGCAGAACCCGCTCGCCGCGGCGTCGGACGCCTCCGCCGCGAGCCCGTCGAGGTCGTCGATGTCCATGTGGACCGCGTCGATCGCGGACTTCCCGTGCGCGCCCGCGGCGACCAGGACGGAGGACCGCGCGTGCACGGCGACGTCGCGGTAGGCACCCGACGGCCTGCGGCTCGACGTACCCCCGAGGGACGCGACCAGGTCGTCGGCACCCCACATGAGGGCGACGACGTTCGGCTCGGCAGCGATCGCCGCGACGTCGAGCACGCCGGCAGCGGTCTCGACGAGCGCGACGACGTCGTAGCGCGCGAGCGGTCGGAGGTCGTGGGCCGACGCCGTCTTGGCGAGCATCACGGTCCGGTACGGCGTGCCCATGAGCGCCTGCAGGTCGGCGCACAGGTCGTCGGTGCCGGCGGCGTTGACGCGCACGATCGTGCGGTCGGGGTCGAGCAGGACGTCGGTCAGCGCGCGCCGGGCGGCCGCCTTGGCGTCGGGCGCGACGGCATCCTCCAGGTCGAGGATCACCGCGTCGGCGCGGGCTGCGCCCTTGGCGTACCGGTCGGGGCGGTCCGCCGGGCAGAACAGGAGCGCGGGTCCCGACGAGAACCTGCTCATGGCGCCGCGTCCCGGCACCAGACGAGCACCGTCCGCGTCGCCGTCGCGACGACGACGTCGTCCTGGTTGCGGCCCGTGTGCGCGAACGTCACGACGCCCTGACCGGGGCGCGACTGGGACAGCCGCTTGTCGACGAGAACCGTCTCCGCGTACAGGGTGTCGCCGTGGAACAGCGGGTGCGGGAACTGCGCGTCGAAGATCCCGAGGTTCGCGACGATCGTGCCCTGCGTGAGCTGCGCGACCGAGCTGCCCACGAGGACGGCCAGCGTCATCATCGAGTTGATCAGCCGCTGCCCGAACGGCTGGCCGGCCGCCCAGGCGGCGTCGAGGTGCAGCGACTGCGGGTTCATGGTCAACGTCGAGAACAGCACGTTGTCCGCCTCCGTGAGCGTGCGCCCGGGCCGGTGCAGGTAGCGCACGTCCGGCTCGAGCTCCTCGAAGTACCGCCCCCGCTGGACGACGTCCCTGGTCATCTGTTGGCTCCTGCCGTCGCGAACCCCAGCTCCCGCGCGATGATCATCAGCTGCACCTCCGTCGTGCCCTCGCCGATCTCCAGCACCTTCGAGTCGCGGTAGTGCCGGGCCACCGGGTTCTCGTTCATCAGCCCGTAGCCACCGAAGATCTGCGTCGCGTCGCGCGCGTTGTCCATGGCCGCCTCGCTCGCGAGGAGCTTGGCGAGGCTGGCCTCGAGCTTGAAGGGCTGGCCCGCGACGAGCCGGTGGGCGGCCTCGAGCCACGCCAGCCTGGCCGAGTGCACGCGCGACTCCATCCGGGCGATCTTGAACGCGATGTGCTGGTTCTCGCCGATGGGGTGGCCGAACACGTTGCGGCTCTTCGCGTAGCGCATGGCCTCCTCGAGACACCCCTGGGCCGCACCGGCGCAGAGCGCCGCGAACGCGACACGACCCTCGTCGAGCGTCTGGATGAAGGACGCGAACCCACGGCCGCGGACGCCCAGCAGGTTCGCCTCGGGCACGCGGACGTCCTCGAAGCGCAGTGGGTGGGTGTCGGACGTGTGCCAGCCAACCTTGTCGTAGGCGGGCAGGACCGTGAAGCCCGGGGTCCCGCTGGGGACCAGGATCGCGGAGAGCTCCTTCTTGACCGAGCCGTCGTCGCGGACGCTCTCGCCCGTGACCGCCGTGATCGTCACGAGCCGCGTGATGCGGGAGCCGGAGTTGGTGATGAACTGCTTGGTCCCGTTGATGACCCACTCGCCGCCCTCGAGCACGGCGGTCGTCTTCGTGCCCGACGCGTCGGAGCCCGCATCGGCCTCCGTCAGCCCGAACCCGGCGAGCGCCTTGCCCTGCGCGAGCATCGGCAGCCACTCCTGCTTCTGCTCCTCGGTCCCGCTGCGGTACACCGGCATCGCGCCCAGGCCCACCCCCGCCTCGAGAGTCACCGCGATCGACTGGTCGACCCGGGCCAGCTGCTCGACCGCGAGACAGAGGTCGACGTAGTCCCGGCCCTGACCGCCGTACTCGGTGGGGAACGGCAGGCCGAACAGCCCCATCTCGCCCATCTGGGCGATGATCTCGTAGGGCAGCTCGCGCAACGTGTCGTACTCGTACGCGGCCGGGGCGACGACGGAGTCGGCGAAGTCGCGCACCTCGTCACGGAGCTTGCGCTGCTCGGGGGTGAGGTCGTAGGTCATTCCGGGATCCCTTCATGGGGGTGGCCGGTGATGGTGGCCACCACGTGGTCGAGAGCCACCCGGTCGGTCGGTCGGACCATGAGGGTGACGATGCCGTCGCTGGGGGCGACGACCCGGTGCTCCATCTTCATCGCCTCGATCACGAGGAGCGTCTGACCGGCGACGACGTCGTCACCGTCCGAGACCTCGACCGAGACGACCGTGCCGGGCATGGGTGAGCGGGCGACCGGGTCGGCCTTCCGCGTCCCACGGGTGAGTGCGGCGAGCTCGTCGGCCAGGCGCTCGACGCGTCCGCGGAAGCGGACCTCTCCGTGGCCGCCCACCCACGTGACGTCGCCGTCCGTGGCCAGGCGGACGTGGTGGACGACGCCGTCGAGCTCGAGGTCGGCGGCGTCGGGTCCGCGACGCACGAGGTCGGCCGTGACCGGTGCGCCGTCGCCGACCGTGACCGTCCGGCCGAGCACGGCGACCTCGACGCGGTCGACGTCGTAGCGGGTGGGCAGCGGATCGGCGAGGCGCCACCCGTCGGCGCGCCACGCACCGTTCCCGGCGACCTGGTGCCGCCACAGCGTGGCCGCGACGACGGCCACCGGATCGAGCTTCGACGCCGGCACCGGCAGGCGCCCGAGCAGCCCGGTGTCGAGCCGGCCGGCCCGCACGGCGGGGTCCGCCAGCACGTGCCGCAGGAACCCGAGGTTGGTGCGGATGCCGAGGATCGTCGTCCGCTCCAGGGCGCTGTCGAGCCTGGAGAGCGCGTCGGACCGGGTGGGCGCCCAGGCGATCACCTTGGCGAGCATCGGGTCGTACAGCGTGCCGATCTCCAGCCCGTGGCGCAGCGCGCTGTCGACGCGGATGCCGTCGCCGGTCGGCTCGTCGAGCACGAGGACCGTGCCGGTGGTCGGCAGGAAGTCGCGCGCGGGGTCCTCGGCGTAGACGCGCGCCTCGACGGCGTGGCCGGTCAGGCGGACGTCCTCCTGCCGGAACGCGAGCGGCTCCCCGGCGGCGATGCGGAGCTGCCACTCGACCAGGTCGAGACCCGTGACGAGCTCGGTGACCGGGTGCTCGACCTGCAGGCGCGTGTTCATCTCCATGAAGAAGAACTCCGTCGGCGCCTCGTCGGACACCAGGAACTCCACCGTGCCGGCGCCGACGTAGCCGACGCTGCGGGCCACGTTGCAGGCCGCCTCGCCGATGCGCTGGCGCGTCGACTCGTCGAGCAGCGGGGACGGCGCCTCCTCGATCACCTTCTGGTGCCGACGCTGCAACGAGCACTCGCGCTCGCCCAGGTGCACCACGGTCCCGTGCTCGTCGGCGAGCAGCTGGACCTCGATGTGCCGCGGCATGCGCACGAGGCGCTCGACCAGCAACGTGTCGTCCGCGAACGCCGACGACGCGACCCGCCGCGCGCCCACGAGCGCGTCGTGCAGCTGCTCCGGGCGGTCGACGACCACCATCCCCTTGCCGCCGCCGCCCGCCGACGGCTTGACCAGCAGCGGGTAGCCGAGACCGTCCGCCGCGGCCTCGTCGTCGATCCCCGTCAGCGCGACCCCCGGGATCACGGGAACGTCCGCGGCGACCACGTGCTCCTTGGCGCGGATCTTGTCGCCCATGACCTGCAGGGCCTGCGTCCCCGGGCCGACGAAGACGATCCCCGCAGCCTCGCACGCCTTGGCCAGGTCGACGTTCTCGGAGAGAAACCCGTACCCGGGGTGGATCGCGTCCGCTCCGGAGGCCCGAGCGGCGCGGATCACCGCGTCGATGTCGAGGTAGCTCGCGCGCGGCTCGGCCGGCCCGAGCCGGACCGCGGTGTCGGCAAGCAGGACGTGGCGGGCCTCGCGGTCGGCGTCGCTGTAGACGGCGACGGACCGGATGCCGAGGCGGCGCAGCGTCGCCACGACGCGGCAGGCGATCTCCCCACGGTTGGCGACGAGCACGGTGCGGAACATCGCCCTCACATCCGGAACAGGCCGAAGCGGGGCTCGCCCAGCGGCACGCGGACAGCCAGGTCGAGGGCCATGCCGAGGACGCGGCGGGTGTCCGACGGGTCGATGATCCCGTCGTCCCAGAGGCGCGCCGTCGAGTAGTACGGGCTCCCCTGCGTCTCGTACTGCTCGCGCAGCGGCGCCTTGAACGCCTCCTCCTCGTCGGCGCTCCACGCGTCGCCGAGCTGGTCACGACGGATCGTGGCCAGCACCGACGACGCCTGGGGTCCGCCCATCACGGAGATGCGGCTCGCGGGCCACATCCACAGGAACCTGGGGCCGTAGGCGCGCCCGCACATCGAGTAGTTCCCCGCCCCGAACGAGCCGCCGATCACGACGGTCAGCTTGGGCACCCGGGTCGTCGCCACCGCGGTGACCATCTTGGCGCCGTGCTTCGCGATGCCGCCCGCCTCGTAGTCGCGCCCGACCATGAACCCGTTGACGTTCTGCAGGAACACGAGCGGGATCCCGCGCTGGTCGCAGAGCTCGATGAAGTGGGCGCCCTTGAGCGCGGACTCGCTGAACAGCACGCCGTTGTTGGCGACGATCCCCACGGGGTGCCCGTGCAGGTGCGCGAAGCCCGTGACGAGCGTCGACCCGTACTCCCGCTTGAACTCGTGGAGCTCGCTGCCGTCGACGAGCCGCGCGATGACCTCGCGCACGTCGTACGCCGTCTGCAGGTCGGTGGGGACGACGCCGTACAGCTGGCCCTCGTCGACCTTCGGCGGCCGGCTCTCGACCACCTCCCACGCCCTGTGGTGGGAAGCGGGCAGCGTCGCGACGATGTCGCGCACGATCTGCAGCGCGTGCGCGTCGTTCTCCGCCAGGTGGTCCGTGACTCCCGACGTGCCGGCGTGCAGCTCGCCGCCGCCCAGGTCCTCGGCGCTGACCACCTCGCCGGTGGCCGCCTTCACCAGCGGCGGGCCGCCCAGGAAGATCGTCCCCTGGCCCCGCACGATCACGGTCTCGTCGCTCATCGCGGGGACGTACGCGCCGCCCGCGGTGCACGAGCCCATGACGCAGGCGACCTGAGGGATGCCCTCGGCGGACATCCGCGCCTGGTTGAAGAAGATTCGGCCGAAGTGGTCGCGGTCCGGGAACACCTCGTCCTGCTTGGGCAGGAACGCACCGCCCGAGTCGACCAGGTAGACGCACGGCAGCCGGTTCTCGAGCGCGATCTCCTGCGCACGCAGGTGCTTCTTGACGGTCAGGGGGTAGTACGTGCCGCCCTTCACGGTGGCGTCGTTGGACAGCACCATGACGTACCGGCCCTCGACCAGGCCGACGCCCGCGATCACGCCCGCGCCCGGGGCGTCGCCGTCGTAGAGCCCCTCGGCCGCCAGCGGAGCCACCTCGAGGAACGGGCTGCCGTCGTCCAGCAGGGCGTCGATGCGCTCGCGCGGGAGCAGCTTGCCGCGAGCGACGTGCCGCTCCCGTGAGCGCTCGGGCCCGCCTCGGGCTGCCGTGCGCAACCGGCCGCGCAGCTCGTCGACCAGGCCCCGTTGGGCGCCCTGGTTCGCGACGAACGCGGGCGCGCTCGGGTCTGCGGCGGTGCTGAGCGTCTCCATCGGCGCTGCCTCCACGGGGTGGTTGGAGGTACAACTGAGTTAACGGTGGTTAACTGATTTGAGGCTAGTGTTCGATCACGCGGTTGTCCACGGCAACGCCCGTCGCCCGTCCGCCGCCCGTCGTCCTCACGTCGAGAGCAGGAGCCGATGCCCGACCAGCTCGCCCCGCCCACGGCGCGCGTGCGCGCCAAGGCCGAGCGCCGCAGCTCACTGCTCTCGCAGGCCGCGCGGCTCTTCGCGAACCACGGCTTCGACGGGGTGTCGATCGAGGACCTGGGCGCTTCGGTCGGCGTCAGCGGACCCGCCGTGTACCGGCACTTCGCCAGCAAGCAGGCCGTGCTGGCCGCCCTGCTCGTCGACGTCAGCGAGGGACTGCTCGACGGAGGCCGCACGGTCGTCGACTCGTCCGACGACGACTCCGGGGCGCTCCGCTCGCTCGTCCGGTTCCACGTCGACTTCGCCCTGCGCGAGCCGGACGTCATCCGCGTCCAGGACCGCGACCTCGCCGCCCTCTCCCCGCAGGACCGCGAGTCGGTGCGTGACCTGCAACGACGCTATGTCGACCTGTGGGTCGACGTCCTCGCCCGCCTGAGCCCGTCGACGGACCGCGGCGAGCTCCGCCTGCGCTCCCAGGCGACGTTCGGGCTCATGAACTCGACGCCGCACAGCGCACGCTCGGTGACCGCGGCCCGGACACGCACGCTCCTGGAGGAGATGGCCCAGGCAGCCCTGGGCAGCCCGCTCCACGCTTCCTGAGGCAGTGCCATTGCGGAGCCCCGGCGCCGGCGGCTCTGTCCTTGCCGCGCGTTCACCGTCCGCGTGCCACCCGCGAGACCGTCACGTTGTCACGAGACCGGCAGTTCAGAGTGCCGGTGTCGTTGCAGAGTGACGGTCTCGACGCCGGGCGTCGCCGCTACACCATCCCGAGGACCTTGCCCGGGTTGGCCAGGATGGCGGCGACGTCGACCAGGAAGCGGGCCGCCTCGGCGCCGTCGACCAGGCGGTGGTCGAACGACACGCTCAGCGTCATCACGTCCCGCAGCGCGATCTGGTCGTGGAGCTCCCACGGTCGACGACGCACGGCGCCCGTGGCGAGGATCGCGGCCTGGCCCGGCACGAGGATCGGCGTCCCGGTGTCGACGCCGAGGACCCCGATGTTCGTGATCGTGATCGTGCCGCCGGCCAGGTCCGCGGGGGTCGTGGTGCCCGCGCGCGCAGCGTCGGTGAGCCGGGTGATCGCGTCGGCCAGCTCGGGGAGCTTGAGCCGGTCGGCGTCCTTGATCGTCGGCACAACGAGCCCGCGCGGGGTCGCCGCCGCGATGCCCAGGTTGACGTACCCGAACTGGACGATCTCCCGGGCGGGCTCGTCCCAGCGTGCGTTCAGCGACGGGTTGCGGCCGAGCGCGATCGTCACGGCCTTGGCGACGAGCGCGAGGAGCGTGACGCGGTGGCCGTCCAGCGCCTTGTCCGCGCGGAACGCCTCCAGGAGCTCCAGGGTCGGCGTGACGTCGATGGTCAGGGACGTCGACGCGTGCGGTGCCGTGAACGCGCTCGACACCATCGCCGCCGCGGTCTGCTTGCGGACGCCGGTGATCGGCGTCCGGACCTCGCGCGGCGCCCGACCGGTCTCCGGGGCCACGGGCGACGCCGGGCGCGCGCCCCGCGGGCCGGTGGCCGTTGGCGTCGTCGGCCGCGTGGCGCGCAGCGCAGGGGCGGTGCCCGAGACGATCCGCAGGACGTCCTCCCGCGTGATCGCACCGTCCGACCCGGAGCCCTCGACCCAGTCGAGGTCGACACCCAGGTCGTGCGCGAGCTTGCGGACCAGCGGGTTGAGCGTCCGGCGAGCCACGAGCGGGTGCTCGTCAGCAGCGTCGACGCCCGGGTGCTCGTCCGCGAGGTTGGCCACGTGGCCTTCGTCCGGGTCGTCGGGCTGGTGCGACGCGACCCAGTCCGCCGACCGGGACCGGCGCTTCGGCCGGGCCGCCGACTCGACGAGCGGTCCGTAGCCGACGAGGACGGCGGTCCGCTCGGGCGCGGCCGCAGGTGCGGACCCGGGCGCAGCGGACCCGGGTGCCGTGGACTCGGGTGCCGTGGGCACCGGAGCAACGGCCTCGGGGGCGGCTGCGGGCACCGGGGAAGCCGGGGCGTCCGTGACGTCGTCGGCCCCGATCGTCGCCTCGACGGCGATGGTCAGCAGCGGCGTGCCGACCGGCACGGTCGTCCCCGCCTCGACCAGCAGCTCGGTGACCACCCCGGCCCAGGGCGACGGCAGCTGCACGAGCGCCTTGGCGGTCTCGACCTCCGCGACCACCTGGTTCAGCTCCACGGTGTCGCCGACCGCGACGGTCCACTCCACCAGGTCGGACTCAGTCAGCCCTTCGCCGAGGTCCGGCAAGCTGATCGTCCGCAGGTTCGTGCTCGTCATCATGGCCTCCATCCGGTCAGGGAGTGCTGTCGGCCCATGACGCGGTCGACGGCATCGAGCAGGCGGTCCAGGTCGGGCAGGAAGTGCTCCTCGAGCTTGGCCGCGGGGTACGGCGTGTCGAACCCGGTCACGCGGACGGGCGCGGCGCGGAGCAGGTCGAAGCAGCGCTCGGTGATGCTCGCGGCGATCTCGGCCCCGAGCCCCCCGGATCGCTGAGCCTCGTGCGTCACGACGAGCCGCCGCGTCTTGCGGACCGACGTCTCGACCGTGTCGAGGTCCAGGGGCGACAGCGACCGCAGGTCGATCACCTCGACCGACAGCCCGTCGTCCTGCGCCGCGAGCGCGGCGTCGCGTGCGGTGACCACCAGCGGTCCGTAGGCGACGAGCGTGACGTCGGTGCCCTCGACCACGACGCGCGCCTGGTCGAGCGGCAGCGACTGGTCGAGCGTCTCGTCGACCTCGCCCTTGACCCAGTAGCGCCGCTTCGGCTCGAAGAACACCACGGGGTCGTCGGACGCGATCGCCTGCCGGATCATCGTGTGCGCGTCCTGCGGGGTCGCGCAGGTGACCACGCGCAGGCCCGGGGCGTGCGCGAAGTACGCCTCGGGCGACTCGCTGTGGTGCTCGACCGCACCGATGCCGCCGCCGTACGGGATGCGGACCGTGATCGGCATCCGCACGGCACCCCCGGTCCGGTAGCCGATCCGCGCCACCTGCGTGACCAGCTGGTCGAGGGCCGGGTAGACGAAGCCGTCGAACTGGATCTCCACGACCGGCCGGTAGCCGCGGTAGGCGAGCCCGACGGCGACGCCCATGATCCCGGCCTCGGCGAGCGGGGTGTCCATGACGCGCTCGGCGCCGAAGTCGCGCTGGAGCCCGTCGGTCACACGGAAGACGCCTCCGAGCCGACCGATGTCCTCGCCGAGCAGCACCACGGTCGGGTCGTCGTCGAGCGCGTGCCGCAGGCCGGAGTTCAGGGCGGCGGCCATGGTCCTGGGGGTCATGAGTCGTCCTCCTCGAACGTCGCCAGGTACGCCGCGTACTCGCTCCGCTGCCGGTCGAGCACCGGGTCGCGTTCCACGAGGACGTGGTCGAAGACGCTGAGCGGCTCGGGGTCGGGCAGGCCGTAGCACGCCTCGCGCATCTGCGCCGCGAACGTGTCGGCCGTGCGTCCGACCTCCGCGCGCCGCTCGTCGGACAGCGCGCCGCGCGCCTGGAGGTGGCGTTCGAGCCGCAGGATCGGGTCCTTCGCCGCCCACTCCTGCGCCGTCTCGACGTCGGCGTAGCGCGTCGGGTCGTCGGACGTCGTGTGCGGGCCGACCCGGTAGGTGACTGCCTCGATGAACGTCGGTCCCCCGCCCGAGCGCGCCCTGTCGAGCGCCATGCGCGTCGCGGCGGTCACGGCCAGCACGTCGTTGCCGTCGACCCGGATGCTCGGGATGCCGTAGCCGAACGCGCGGTCGGCGATCGGGCGCTTCGTCTGCAGGCCGACCGGCTCCGAGATCGCCCACTGGTTGTTCTGGCAGAAGAAGACGACGGGGGCGTCGAAGGAGGCCGCGAAGACCATCGCCTCGTGCACGTCGCCCTTGCTCGTCGCGCCGTCGCCGAAGTACGCCACGACCGCCGAGTCGACGCCGTCCTTGACGCAGCCGAGCGCGTACCCGGTGGCGTGCAGCGTCTGCGCGCCGATCATGACCTGAGGTGTCGCCATGCCGATCGTCCGCGGGTCCCAGCCGGACAGTGCGGTCCCCCGCCACACCCTCATCAGGTCCGCCGGCTGCGCACCGCGGCAGTAGGCGACACCGTTCTCGCGGTAGCTGGTGAAGGCGAAGTCGTCGGGCCGCAGCGCGCGGGCGGAGCCGATCTGCGCGGCCTCCTGGCCCAGCAGCGGCGGCCAGAGCCCGAGCTGTCCCTGCCGCTGGAGCGCGACGGCCTCGGTGTCGAAGCGCCGGACGACGACCATGTCCTCGTAGAGGCTCGTCAGCCGCTCGTCGTCGACGTCGTCGACCCACGGGTCGTAGACCGGATCGTCGTGCCGGACGCCGTCCGGTGTCAGCAGCTGGACCATGTCCGGCGGTGGGCGGTGGTCCGGTGTAGCGGACTGGGCGCGACCGAGAGACACATCTGTACGCAACATGTTTCGCTCCGTGTGGTGGCGGAGCCGTCGCTCTCGTGAAGCTAGGCCCCATTGCCTGATGTCCCGCCAATGTAAGTCCGACAGGGACCTCATGCCCATGGGGCAGAGCGAGTGTCGCCCGCTCAGCCGCCTGTGGTCACCCGCTCCGGCTCCCCTTCCTTCGGGATCCGCGAGTGCCGCATCGCGTACCCGAAGTACACGGCCATCCCCAGGACGAGCCACACGGCGAACCGCAGCCAGGTCTCGACCGAGAGGTTGATCATCAGGTAGAGGCAGATCAGCGCGGACACGGCCGGCAGCACGGGCACCCACGGCACCCGGAACGCGCGGGGCAGGTCGGGGCGGGTCCGCCGCAGGACGATGACCCCGAGGCTGACCAGCACGAACGCGCTCAGTGTGCCGATGTTCACCATCTCCTCGAGCACGCCGACGGGCGTCAGTCCGGCGATGAGGATCGTGACGACCGAGACGATGATCGTGATGACGTACGGCGTCCGGAACCGCGGGTGGACCTTGGCGATGGCGGGCGGGAGCAGGTGGTCGCGGCCCATCGCGAAGATGACGCGGGTGGCGCCGATCAGCAGCGTGAGGACGACCGTCGTCAGGCCCGCGACGGCGCCCGCGGAGATGAGCGTCGCCATCCACGTCTGCCCGTGCACCTGGAACGCGTTCGCGAGCGCCGCGGCGGGATCGAGCTCGTCGTACGAGACCATCCCGGTCACGACGAGCGAGACCGCGCAGTACAGGACCGTGCAGATCGCGAGCGACCCGATGATGCCGCGCGGCAGGTCGCGCTGCGGGTTGCGCGTCTCCTCGGCGGTCGTTGCGACGACGTCGAAACCGATGAACGCGAAGAACACCAGGGCGGCGCCGGCGAAGATGCCTCCGACGCCGAACGTCGAGGGCGTCAGGCCCAGCATCGCCTGCACGAGCGGCTGGGTGAGACCGGTCGTCGCCTCCGTGGTCTGGGCGTCCGGGATGAACGGCTGGTAGTTCGCGGAGTCGATGAAGCCGATGCCCGCGACGATCACGAACAGCACGATGAACACCTTCACGGCGACCAGCACCATGTTGACGCGCAAGGACTCCTTGATCCCGACCGTGACGAGCAGCCCGAGCAGCGCGACCAGGATCATCGCCATCAGGTCGACCGTGCCGCCGTACCCGATCGCCTCCGGGATGGTGATGCCGAGGTTCCCGAGGAAGAGCCCCAGATACGCGCTCCAGCCCTGGGCGACGACGCTCGCGCCGAGCACGAGCTCGAGCAGGAGGTCCCACCCGATGATCCAGGCGAAGACCTCGCCCAGGCTCGCGTAGCTGAACGTGTACGCCGAACCGGAGACCGGCACCGTCGACGCGAACTCCGCGTAGCACATGGCCGCGAGCGCGCAGCAGATCGCCGCGACGACGAAGCTGAGCACGATCGCGGGGCCTGCGACCTCGTGCGCTGCCCGACCGGTGAGCGTGAAGATGCCGGCGCCGATCACGACGCCGACCCCGAAGACGACGAGGTCGAGCGCACCGAGCGTGCGTTTGAGCTTGAACTCCGGTTCCTCGGCGTCGGCGAGGGACTGCTCGATGCTCTTGGTCCGCAGGATGCTCACGGCGTCGCCCCTTCTCGACCGGCACGGTGTGCACAAGTCTGGTGCGCGGGCCGAGGTAGCGCGCGGCGAGGTCACCCTGTTGACGACGCCGATCGCCCCCGCGCACCGGTCTACGATCCGAAGGTGGGCGACGCAGCGATCAGCGCAGGCCGCTCGCACCCGCAGCTGCACCTGCACGTGGCCGAGCGCGCCGACGCCCTCGTCGACGCCCTGGCTGACGTCCTGGCCGACGCACCCGCGGACCCGTTCACCCCCGACATCGTCGCCGTCCCCACGCGCGGCGTGGAGCGCTGGGTCGCGCAGCGCCTCGCCCACCGTCTCGGGACCGGCTCCGCGCCGAACGACGACGGGATCTGCGCGAACGTCCGCTTCGACCCGCCTCGGGCGCTCGTCGCGACCACGCTCGCCGCCACGCTCGATCTCGCGGCCGTCGACGACCCGTGGCACCCGGACCGGCTCCCGTGGCACGTGCTCGCGGTCCTCGACGACGAGCAGGACGCACCCTGGCTCGCGTCGGTGGTCCAGCACCTAGGCACGGCGGACGACGAGGTGCGCCGCAGCCGGCGTTTCCGCCTCGCGCAGCACCTCGCCCGGCTGCTCTCGTCCTACGACGAGCAGCGGCCCGCGCTCGTGAGGGCCTGGGCCCGGGGACTCGACGAGGACGGCGCGGGCACTCCCCTGCCCGACGACCTGCGCTGGGAGGCCGAGCTGTGGCGCGCCCTGCGCCGGCGGCTCGACGTTCCCGCGCCCGCGGAGCGGATGGACGACGCCGTCGCCCGGCTGACCCGCGACCCCGACCTCGTGGACTTCCCGCAGCGGTTGTCGGTGTTCGGCGCGACCGCCCTGCCCGACGCGCACGTCCGCGTGCTCGGTGCGCTGGCCGCGCACCGAGACGTGCACCTGTGGCTCCCCCACCCGTCGCGCGCGCTCTGGGAGAAGGTTGCCCCCGGTGCGCTGCGCCGCAGCGACCGCCCGGCCGCGGCGAGCCACCCGATGCTCGCGTCGATGGCCCCCAGCGCCACCGAGCTGGAGATGCGGCTGCTCGCGCTCGGACCTGAGGTGACCTGGGTCCAGGCGCCGGCTCCCGCGCCGACTGCCCTCGGGGCACTGCAGGCTCGCCTGCGCGCCGACCGGAGGGACGGCCCAGCCGTCGCCACGGACCGTTCGGTCCAGGTCCACGCCTGCCACGGCCGCACCCGCCAGGTCGAGGTCCTGCGCGATGCCCTGCTCGGCCTGCTCGCCGAGGACCCGAGCCTGCAGCCGCGCGACATCGTCGTGATGTGCCCCGACGTCGAGGCGTTCGCACCCCTGGTCGAGGCGGTGTTCGGGCCGGTCCAGTCGCCGACGGACACCGGCGCCCACCCGGGTCGGTCGCTGCGCGTGCAGGTCGCAGACCGCGCGCCGGCCCGCGCCAACCCCGTCCTGGCCACTCTCGCGACCCTGCTCGAGCTCGCGGACTCGCGCGTCACCGCCTCGGCGGTGGTCGACCTCGCGAGCCAGGCACCCGTGCGGCGGCGGTTCGGCTTCGGCGACGCAGACCTCGACCGCGTCCGCGCGTGGGCGCTCGAGTCCGGCGTCCGCTGGGGCGAGGACACGTCCCGGCGGGCGCGCTTCCAGCTCGGTGCCGTCGCGCAGGGCACCTGGGCGACCGCGCTGGACCGTCTGCTGCTCGGCGTCGCGATGGCCGAGGAGGACGACCGCTTCCTCGGGTCGGTGCTGCCGATGGACGACGTCCCGAGCACCGACGTCGACCTCGCCGGGCGTCTGGCCGAGCTGGTCGACCGACTCACGGGAACGCTCGCGGAGCTCTCCGGGGCGCGTCCGGCCGGCGCGTGGTTCGAGACGCTCGGGCGGGCTGTCGAGCTGCTCACCGACGCGGCCCCGGCCGACCGGTGGCAGCTGGCCGATGCCGCGCGGGTGCTCACCGACGCGTGCGCGATGACGAGCGCGACCACGGTCCTGCGCCTGGCCGACGTCGTCGCGATCCTCGAGCCGCGGCTTCGCGGACGTCCCTCCCGGTCGGGCTTTCGCACCGGCGCTCTCACGGTCTGCTCGCTCGAGCCGATGCGCGCGGTGCCCCACCGGGTCGTGGCGCTGCTCGGGATGGACGACGGCGCGTTCCCGCGCGGCGGCGCGGTCGACGGCGACGACGTGCTCGCGCGCGATCCGCTGATCGGTGAGCGCGACCGGCGGCTCGAGGACCGCCAGCTCTTCCTCGACGCGGTGACCAGCGCCCAGGACCACCTCGTGGTCGTGTACTCGGGCGCCGACGAACGCACGGGCGCGCGTCGGCCCCCTGCGGTTCCGGTCGGGGAGCTGCTCGACGCCCTCGACGACGGTGCTGCCGCGCACGTCGTGCACCACCCGCTGCAGACCGTCGACGAGCGCAACTTCACCGCGGGGGCGCTGGGTCGGCCGGGCCCGTTCGCGTTCGACCGCCTCGACCTGGCCGCCGCGGTCGCGGGCCGGGACCGCGTCCCAGGGGCGGAGACGTTCTTGGCGAGCCCGCTGCCCGCTCCGGAGGACGGCGACCTCGACGTCGACGACCTGGCCTACGCGCTCGAGCACCCCGTGCGCGCGTTCGTCGGGCGTCGCCTCGGGGTGAGCCTCCCGCGCGACGAGCCGCAGCTCGACGACCGCCTCCCCCTGGCGCTCGACGCGCTCGACCGGTGGACCCTCGGCGACCGGCTGCTGACCGCGGCCCTCGGCGGAGACGACCCGCAGCGGACGGCGGCCGCCGAGCGGCGCCGCGGTCTCGTTCCGCCGGGCGAGCTCGGTGGCGCGACGGTCCGGTCGGTCCAGGCGCAGGTCGAGCCGCTCCTGGCCGCGGCACGGCGCCACCTCGTCGGGACCGCGCACTCGCTCGACATCGACCTCCGGCTCCCGAACGGCCGGACGCTCGTCGGCACGGTGCACGGCCTGCACGGCGACGCGCTGGTCCGGACGGTGTTCTCGAACCTCGGCCCCAAGCACCGGCTCCGGGCCTGGGTCCAGCTGCTGGCACTGAGCGTGGACGAACCCGGACGCCCGAGGACGGCCATCACCATCGGCCGCGGGACGCCGTCGCCGAAGATCGCCACGCTGCGCCCGCCCGACGACGCCACCCGCGTGCTGTCCGACCTGGTCGAGCTCTACGACGAGGCCCTGAGCGGACCGTTGCCGCTGCCCCTGTCGACGTCGTGGGCGTACGCGCTCCAGCGCGTGCGCGGCGGTGACGAGCAGGAGTCGCTCGACGCGGCCCGCAAGTCGCTCGGCAGGCCCGAGGACGCCGCGGCCGGACGCGGTGGCTTCGAGACGGTGGACGCCCACCACACCCTCGTCTGGGGCGACGACTTCGAGCTCGACGACCTGCTCGGCGTCCCGACGGCACGCGACCGCGAGCGCGCACCGGGCGAGTCGACCCGGTTCGGTGCGCTGTCCGTCGCTCTCTGGGGCGACCTCGACCGCCACGAGGAGGTCGGACTCGCATGAGCATCCCCGTGTTCGACGTCTGCGGCCCGCTGCCCACCGGGACGGTCGTGCTCGAGGCGAGCGCCGGCACCGGCAAGACCACGACGATCGCGTCGCTGACCGCGCGGTACGTCGCGGAGGGCGTCGCCCAGCTGCCCGACCTGATGCTCGTGACGTTCGGCCGGATGGCCACCTCCGAGCTGCGTGACCGGGTCCGCGCTCGCCTCACGGAGGTCGAGCGTGCGCTGCGCGCGCCGGGTGCGTCGGAGAGCACCGACGAGGTCGTCGCCCTGCTGGCCGATGTCTCCGACGACGAGCGCGTCGAGCGCGCCGACCGGCTCACCCGCGCGCTGGCGGAGTTCGACGCGGCGACGATCACGACGACGCACGGCTTCTGCCAGCAGATGCTCGCGACGCTGGGCACGGTCGGCGACGTCGACCACGACGCGACCCTGTTCCCGGACGTCGCGGACCTGGAGGCCGAGGTCGTCGATGACCTCTACCTGCGCAAGTACGCCGGCTCGGACGCGCCGCTCGTCTCCGTGGTCCACGCCCGCGAGATCGCGCACGAGGCCATCAGCGACCACGACGCGCACCTCGAGCCGGCTGCCGCCACGCCCGACACGGCCGCGCAGCACCGGTTCGGCATCGCGAACGCCGCGCGCGGCGAGTTCCGGCGTCGCAAGCGTGCACAGCGCGTCCTCGACTACGACGACCTGCTGGTGCTGCTGCGTGACGCGTTGACCGATCCGCAGTCCGGCCCGGCCGCGACCGCCCGGGTCCGCGAGCGCTACCGCATCGTGCTCGTCGACGAGTTCCAGGACACGGATCCCGTGCAGTGGCAAATCCTGCGCACGGCGTTCCACGGCCACCGCACGCTCGTGCTCATCGGCGACCCCAAGCAGGCCATCTACGCGTTCCGTGGCGCGGACGTCGCCACCTACCTGGTCGCGTCGGCCGACGCGAAGACGCAGACGCTCGGGCGCAACTGGCGGGCCGACCCCGCGGTGCTCGCCGGCCTCGTGCCGATCCTCGAGGGCACGGCGCTGGGCGATCCTCGGATCGTCGTGCACCCGATCGGTGCTGGTCTGACGGGTCGCAGGCTCGACGGCGGCCCCGGGGTCCTGGTCCGACAGGTCACACGCGCGGCGGTCGGCGCCGTCGGGTCGAAGCCGCCGCCGGTCGGGCCGGTGCGCGAGCTTCTGCACCGCGACGTCGCCGCGCAGGTCGTCCACACGCTGACGACCGCCCGGCTGCGGGACGGGGACGGTTGGCGTCCGGTCGAGCCGGGCGACATCGCGATCCTCGCGCGCAAGAACAAGGAGGCTGTCGCCGCACAGCACGCTCTCGCCGACGTCGGCGTCCCCGCGGTCATCTCCGGCCTGAGCAGCGTGTTCACCACGCGCGCGGCCCAGGACTGGCTCGCACTGCTGACCGCCCTCGCGCGGCCCTCCCACCAGGGCGCGGCGGCCGCCGCTGCGCTCACGCCGTTCCTCGGGTGGGACGCCGAGCGGCTCGCGCTGGCCGCCGACGCCGACCGGGACGAGGTCAACGAGCGGCTGCGCACGTGGTCCCGCGTCCTGACCGACCATGGCGTCGCCTCGCTGCTCGAGTCCACGGCGGCCGACGGCCTGCGGGAGAGGCTGCTGCGCCGGTCCGACGGGGAGCGCCGCCTCACCGACCTGCGGCACGTCGGGGAGGCGCTGCACGCGGTCGCGACCCGACAGGGCATGGGGGCCGCAGCCCTGCTCGAGTGGCTGCGCGGGCGCATCGACGAGGCCGCGAAGGACTACTCCGAGGAACGCAGCCGACGCCTGGAGACCGACGCGGCCGCGGTGCAGGTCATCACCGTGCACGCCAGCAAGGGGCTCCAGTTCCCTGTCGTCCTCGTCCCCTACCTCTGGGACCGGTGGACCCCGACCACGCCGGAGACGCTCCAGTACCACCGCGACGACACGCGCATGCTGCACGTCGGCGGCAAGGGCAGCCCGGGGTACGACGACGCGCTCCGGGCGGCGCGGAGCGACGACGTGGGCGAGACCCTGCGCCTGGCCTACGTCGCACTGACGCGGGCGGCCAGCCAGGTCGTGGTGTGGTGGGCGCCGAGCACCAACTCCCCCAGCGGTCCGCTGACCCGGCTGCTGCTGGGCAAGCGCGACGCCACGGGGACGCCGGCGGCGAGCGTCCCGACGACGACCGACGAGGCCACCGAGGCCGTGCTGCGCACCCTCGTTGCCGGTGCCCCCGAGCACCTCGCGCTCGAGGTCGTCCGGGAGGAGCGCCCACAGGTGCGCTGGGCACCGGTGGCCCGTCCGCCCGCGTCGCTGACGGTCGCGCGGCTCGACCGTCCGGTCGACACCGCGTGGCGTCGGACGTCGTACTCGGCCCTGACCGCGGGTGCGCACGGCGGCCCGGCCGACGAGCTGAGCCCCGGGGTCCGGTACGAGCCGGAGGTGACCGGGGTCGACGACGAGCCCGAGCTCGTTGCACCGGTCGGCGCGCCCGACGACGGCCCCCTGTCTCGGCCGTCCCCGATGGCGGACCAGCCCGCGGGCGCCCGCTTCGGCGTCGTGGTGCACCGGGCTCTCGAGCTGCTCCGCACCGCCGCGCCCGACCTGCGCGCCGACCTCGTCGAGCAGTGCCGTCGTGCCGGTGCCGACGAGCCGGCGACCCTTGCCGACGCCCTGCTGCCCTCGATCCGCACCCCGCTCGGACCCGCGTGCGACGGCCGCTCCCTCGCCGACATCGCCCCGACCGACCGCCTGGCCGAGCTCGACTTCGAGCTTCCGCTCGCGGGCGGCGACACCGACCACCGCCTCGACGACGGCGCGACCGTCCGCGACCTGGCCGCCCTGCTGCGCGAGCACCTGCCGCCCGGCGACGTCTTCGCCGGCTACGCCGACCGTCTCGACGGACTGCGCGTGACCCGCCTGCGCGGCTACCTCACCGGCAGCATCGACGCGGTCCTGCGCGTCCCGGCGCCCGTCGCAGGCGGCCACCGATACCTCGTCGTCGACTACAAGACGAACCGTCTCGGCCTGTTCGGCGACCCGCTGACCGCGTGGCACTACCGCCCCGAGTCGATGGCTGCCGCGATGCTCGACGCGCACTACCCCCTGCAGCTCCTGCTCTACTCCGCCGCGCTGCACCGCTACCTGCGCTGGCGCCTGCCCGCGTACTCGCCCGAGGAGCACCTCGGCGGCGGTCTGTACCTGTTTCTGCGCGGCATGCTCGGCCCCGACAACCCGACGGTCGACGGCACCCCGTGCGGCGTCATGCAGTGGCGACCGCCCGCCGCTCTCGTCGTCGCGCTGTCCGACCTGCTCGACCGGAGGCACTCGTGACGGAAGCCTCCTTCGCCGCGACCGTGCCCTGGCGGGCGGGTGGCCTGCTCGGTCGCCTGGCCGAGACCGGCGCACTCGTGTCGGCTGACGTGCACGTGGCTCAGCGCCTCGGTGCGATCGCAGGCGAGCCGGACGAGGGCGTCCTGGTGGCCGTCGCGCTGACCGTGCGGGCCCTGCGCGAAGGTTCGGTGTGCCTGGTCCTGGCCGACCCGCTGGACGGCGTCGACCCTGCGCTCCTGCCGCCGCTGGAGGACTGGAACGCCGCGCTGCGTCGGAGCCCTCTCGTCGCGGACGGTGTGTCCGGCCCGGCCGACCGCCCGGTGCGCTGGGTCGACGGCCGCCTCTACCTCGACCGGTACTGGCGGGACGAGCAGTCGGTGCGGACGGCGATCGGTCTTGCCGCCCCGGCCCGGGCGGATGCCGACGCGCTGACCGTGGCCATCACGCGACTGTTCCCGCTGCCCGTCGACGAACCCCAGCGTGAGGCGCTGCGCACCGCCGCGACCACGCACCTGACGGTCCTGACCGGCGGCCCGGGCACGGGCAAGACCACGACGGTCGCCCGCCTGGTCGCCGCGCTCCAGGCAGCTGCCGGCCCGGGCCTGCGCGTGGCACTGGCGGCCCCAACCGGCAAGGCCGCCGCCCGCCTGCAGGAGTCGGTGAACGCCGAGGTCGCGAGCCTCGCACCCGAGGACCGCGCAGCCGTGGGCGGGCTGGACGCCATGACGATCCACCGCCTGCTCGGTTGGCGGCGCGGCAGCACGACGCGCTTCCGGCACGACCGCACGCGTCCCCTCCCGCACGACGTCGTGATCGTCGACGAGTCCTCGATGGTGTCGCTGCCGCTGATGGCCCGCCTGACCGAGGCCCTGCGCCCCACGGCTCGGCTCGTGCTCGTCGGCGACCCGGACCAGCTCGCGAGCGTCGAGGCGGGGGCCGTCCTGGGCGACCTCGTCGCGGCACTCCCCGGCGGGGTCGTCCGCCTCACGCGCGCCCACCGCTACGGCGCCTCCCTGGCCGCTCTGGCGGAGGCGATCCGTGCCGGCGATGCCGGCGCGACCCTGGCGTTGCTGCGCTCCGGAGGCGAGCACCACACGTTGGTCGAGCCGGCCGGCGAGCGACTCACAGACGCGAACCTCGCGGGCCTCCGGGCGGATGTCGTGGCCACCGGAGTCGCTCTGACCGACGCCGCACGCTCGGGCGACGCGTCGGCCGCACTGCGTGCGCTGGGCACCCACCGGCTCCTGCTCGCCCACCGCGAGGGCCCGTTCGGCGTCACCCAGTGGGCCATGACCGCCGAGACCTGGGTCGCCGCCGCCACCGGGTACGCGTCGGCCGGCGCCTGGCCGCTCGGCCGCCCGCTCCTGATCACGGAGAACGACCGCACCAGCGGCCTCTACAACGGCGACACCGGCGTGATCGTGGCCGACGGAGATGCGGTCGCGGTCGCGTTCGGCGACGCCGACGAGCCCCGGCTGGTCCGCCCGCACCAGCTCCCGGCCGTCCAGCCCGTGCACGCCATGACGGTCCACCGCGGCCAGGGCAGCCAGTTCGCGCGCGTGACCCTGCTCCTGCCCCCCGAAGGCTCCCCGCTGCTCACCCGCGAGCTGCTCTACACGGCGGTCACGCGCGCCCAGCAGCACGTTCGCGTGATCGGCACCGAGGCCGCCATCCGCGCCGCCGTGGAACGCTCCGTCCGTCGAGCCAGCGGCCTGCGCGAGCGGCGCTAAGACCCGACGGAGGGAGGTCCCCTCAGGACGTGACCGCAGCGTCGAGCTTTCGCTCAGCCGACCGGAACGTGATGCCCGAGGCCTCGACGTCCTGCGAGTAGTAGTCCTTGTGCAGCGCCGCGATCGCCGGGATCAGCTTCGTGAAGGGAGCGGAGTAGCTCCCGAGCTCGACGCCGTTGTTCCCTTGGGCGTCCTTGACGTGCATCGAGTAGATCTCGCCTGTACCCAGCCGGTCGAAGTGCGTGTGGAGCGCGAAGGTGGCGCGCGGGTTCCCGGCGAACTGCATCGACAAGAGACCCGTCATCGCCTTCGTCGCCTGGTTCTGCCTCCAGTGCACGTCGTTCAGCCGTCCGTACTCGACCGCGGAGCGGGCCGTCAGGCTGACCTTGCCCGTTCCCTCCCGGAAGTGGGCCTCGGCTCGCAGCGCCGCGACCTGCTGCGGCTGCCGGTACCAGTAGTCGTCGTTCTCCATGATCAGGTCGAGGTGCTTCGGGAGCTCCTTGTCGATGTTCTTGCTGAGCGACTCGAATACCGCGACCAGGTCCGGCAGCTGTGCGACGTACCTGGCGCACTGCGTCACGGTGTCCGCGCGGCCGTACGGTGTGGCGAGGAATGCGGACTTCAGGCTCGGGGCATGCACCTCCTTGGCGGCGAACACCTTGGCGAGGTCGGGGAACTCCGGCCGGTCCTTGTGCTCCGTGAGCCACTTGATGTCGTCCACCGTCGGCTTGGACACCTGGTTGGGCAGGCTTCGGAGGATCTCGCGGGCGACCTCGACGTGCTTCGAGCCGGGCTCCGCCAGACCTTGCGCCAGCGCCCACCCCCGGGACGACGTGGCTAGGGGCAGGTCGCACAGCGTCAGGTAGCCGCCGGCCCACCCGGGCTTCGTCACGGCATGGCGGCCGACCTTCCGGTCCTGGACGGCTCGCAGCACCAGCTCGGGCGCCACCCCGGCCTTGAACAACGTGACGGCGTGGTCTGCGGCTTCCCTCAGCTCGGCCTCGTCGACGAGCTCCAGCGCGCCCACGACCAGCGGGTCCCGCCGAGCTGCCCGTCGAACCTCGTCCACGACGGCAGCCCGCTCGGCGGCCTTCTTCTCTGCGGCCTCCTTCTCCTCGGCGGCCTTCTTCTCCGCAGCCGCCTTCTCCTCAGCCGCCAGCTTCTCGGCGGCCTCCCTCTCCTCTGCCGCCTTCTGGTCCGCAGCCGCCTTCTTCCTCGCCTCCGCCCGCGCCAGCCGCTCCGCCTTCTCGTCGGCGATCTCCTGGGCACGCTCCTGGGCCGCTCGCTCCTGCTCCTCCTTCTCGCGGGCGAGCCGCTCCTGCAGGTCCTTCTGGTCCTGCTCCTCCTTCTCCGCCTTGAGCCGCTTCTTCTCGTGCTTGTCGACCTTGGGCCTCTTCACCGGCTTCTTCCGTGCGCCGCCCACCGTGCCTGCTACGGCCCTCGCGGTCGACTGCTGCACCGACGCCTCCTGCGCAGCCTCCACGGGCTCGTCTTTCTCGGCCTTCTCCCGGTCGACCTTCTCCTGGTCGGCCTTCCTCTGGTCGGCCTTCTTCTGCTCGGCCTCGGCCTTCTCGCGCTCGGCCTTCACTCTCGCGGCCTCGACGGCGATCGCGTCGACGTCTGCCTTCTGGTACTCGGCGGCGATTGCCAGCAGCCGCTTCCCGTAGGCGATCGCGGTCGGCACGACGAGATCGCGCTCGTCCACGTTGATCGTCCGCTTCGCCTCGTCCCAGTCCTCGAAGTGCTTGCTGATCTTGGCGAGCTCCTCCTGGCCGGCGGAACGCACGGCCAGCGTCTTCACGGTGTCGATCACCTTCCGAGCTGCGGCGACGTCGGCGGCGGCCGTCCGCGACGCCTCGATCGCGGCATTCACGTCTGCGGGGAAGCTCCTGATCTCCGAGAACGACCAGTCGAACTTGAACAGGCGACGGATGGCGGGTGCTGCTCCCGGCATCTCGCCCTGCCCGGACCGCCCTTCCGCGCGCACCACTGCTGCGGTCTCCCCGTACCGGGCGTGATGACGCCGCAGCGAGCTCAGCGCGGAGTCCGCGGCCGCGTCGGCGGCGGACTCGGCCGGGTCGGAGGCGTGCCCGATCGTCGGTCCCGGGCCCGTGCCCGAGGCCGACGTCTGGTTCTGCGCCACGTGCGCGAGCTCATGAGCGAGGAGTCGCTGCCCGCTGGCGCTGCTCGGCGCGTACGTGCCCTGGGTGAAGTAGATGTCCTGGCCGTGCGTGAAGGCCGTGGCCTGCACCGAGCGGGAGATCCGATCGGCCTCCCCGTCCGCGTGCACGCGAACCCCGCCGAAGTCCGCGCCCATCGCCTCGCCGATCGGGCCGGCGACCGACGACGGCAACGCCTGGCCCGTGCCGCGCCGGCGTGACAGCACCGCCGCCGTGTCCGCCGGCACGGCCGTCCCGCCGAGCGGGTCACGCTGTCCGTCGTCACCCGTGCGCCGGAGACCGAGAACCAGTCCGGAGACCGGGACGATGCCCGCGGGAGACGGCGCGCGAACGGGAACGGGCGCCACGGGACTCTCGGCGGGTCGCTGCGGGGCTCGTCGCCTCCGATGCTCGGCGTGCTCAGCCATCTCGTGCCCCCAGGAATCGGCGGACCAACCCGCACAGATCCCTTTCGGCGGCTGTTTCGTCGGTCGTGTCGTCGCTAGAGACGCATCAACCCAAACCGCCCCAAAGGGCCCGTCGATCGTCTCCCAGGCACAGCCCCGACCGCAAGAGCGACGGGCTCGTCCAGCGCCTGCAGCACCGGCCCGATCGCACGGTTCTCGTCTGGGACACGCGCTTCGGCCGGAGGGCCCAGGAGAATCAGGCGCGGAGCCGGCGGAACTCGGTCGTCGTCTCGTTGTCGTCGACCGGTCCCGGGCCGACCACCTCGAAGCCGAGCCGCACGAGCAGCCGCGCGGACGCGTCGTTCCCGTCCACCACGATCGCCCGCACGTCCACGACGCCGAGCTCCTCCGCTGCCGCGTCGAGCAGCGCGGTGACGGCCTCCGACGCCAGGCCCTGGCCCTGCCGGTCGGTGCGCAGCGCGTAGCCGACCTCGGCCCGGCCCCCGCCCTCACGCTTGACGAGCACCTCACCGACCACCGTGCCCGTGCTCCGCTCCTCCATCGCCAGCACGATCCAGTCGCCCGGTGCCTCGGCGCGGGTCCGGTCGAGCTTGACCGCCAGCGCCTCGCGCGTCTGCTCCCGCGTGCGCGTGGGCCACGGGATGAACCGGGTGACGAGCGGGTCGCCGTGGAAGACGACCAGGTCGTCGAGGTCCTCCACCCGGTGCGCCCGCAGCAGCAGCCGGTCGGTCGTCAGCGGCAGGTCGAACGCCCAGACGGTCATGCCGTCACGGTACCCAGCCGTCTGCGATCGACCTCAGCTCCGACCAGGCTGCGCCGCGATCACCTCGCGGTACCAGTGCCACGAGTCCTTGCGGGTGCGCTCGAGCGTGTCGAGGTCGACGTGCACCAGCCCGAAGCGTTCGCGGTAGCCGGCGGCCCACTCGAAGTTGTCGAGCGCCGACCAGACGTAGTAGCCCCGCACGTCGACGCCCGCCGCGATCGCGTCCCCGACGGCGCGCACGTGCTGGTCGAGGAACCGGATCCGACGCTCGTCGTGCACCGCGCCGTCGTCGGTCCGGACGTCGTGGAACGACGCGCCCGACTCGGTGATGACGACCGGCGGGAGGTTCGCGTAGCGCTCCCGTAGCGTGACGAGGATGTCGGTGAGGGCCGACGGCACGATCGACCAGCCGAAGTCGGTCCGCTCGACCCCCTCGATCGGCACGGGCGCGAACGGCAGGCCCTCGGGGATGTCGACCTCGAGCACGCCCGCGTAGTCCTGCCCGGCGCGCGGCGCCTCGATCATGGTGGGCTCGTAGTAGTTGACGCCGTACACGTCCAGCGGGGCCGAGATCACCGCCAGGTCGTCCGCGAGCTGCTGCTCGGACATGCCCGTGCCGAGCAGGATCCCCCCGGCGACCTCGTCGGTGGGGTACTCGGCCCGCAGGATCGGGTCCGCGAACGTCCAGTTGGTGAGGACCGAGAAGGCCTCGGCCGCCGCGAGGTCGGCAGGGTCCGGTGACGCGGGAAGGACCGGGAAGTGCTGGTTCACGACGCCGATGCGCGACGCCCCCGCAGCCCGGAGCCGCTGCACGGCCAGCCCGTGACCGAGCAGCTGGTGGTGCGCCGCGGGGAGGGTACCGAGCCCCAGCCCCAGGCCCGGCGCGTGGTCCGTGAGCGCGTACCCGTACAGCGTGTGCACGCTCATCTCGTTGAGCGTGAACCAGTCCGCCACGCGATCGCCGAGACGCGCGACGACGACGTCGACGTAGTCGGCAAAGGCGTGCGCCGTCGTGCGCGACATCCAGCCGCCCTCGTCCTGCAACGCCTGCGGCAGGTCCCAGTGGAACAGCGTCGGCACCGGACGCACGCCGCGGGCGAGCAGTGCGTCGACGAGCCGGTCGTAGAAGTCGAGGCCCAGCGCGTTGACGTTCCCGGAGCCCGCGGGAACGATGCGCGGCCAGGCGATCGAGAACCGGTAGTCCTGCACCCCCAGGTCGGCGATGTGCCCGACGTCCTCGAGGTAGCGGTGATAGTGGTCGATCGCCACCGCCGGGGTGTCGCCGTCGGCGATCGTCCCCGGGCGGGCGGCGAACGTGTCCCAGATGCTGGGGCCCTTGCCGTCCTCGTCGGACGCCCCTTCGACCTGGGTCGCGGCGGTGGCGACGCCGAAGCGGAAGCCGGTGGGGAGGATCGGGTGGCTGGTCATGCGCGTCCTGTCTGTGGGGGTCAACGGATGCCGCGGAGGCCGGGCACGCACAGCAGCGCCGCTACGCACACCACCGCTGCCACGAGGTAGAGGCCGGTGTAGCCGCCGAGGTGCAGCACGATGGGTGCGGCGACCACCGGTGCGAGCGCCTGGGGAAGTGCGCTCGCGATGTTGCCGATGCCGAGCATCGCGCCGTGGGTCTCGTCGCTCGGCATGCCTGCGGTGAGCACCGCGAGGTCGACGCTGATGTACAGGCCCCACCCGATCCCCACCAGCGCGGACGCGACGAGCACCACAGGGATCGTCGGGACGAAGGCCATGAGCACGGCACCTGCGGCGACCACGACGGTGGAGCCGACGACGAACGGGACGCGGCGGCCCCAGCGGTCGGAGAGCGTGCCGCCGACGCCAGCGGTGCCTGCTGCGACGAGCACGACGACCAGCGTGATGACGAGCACCAGGCTGCCGGGGTCGCTCTCGCCGACCTCGTCCGAGAGGTAGAAGTACAGGTACAGCAGCACGAGGGCGTTGGCGAGGTTGAGCAGGAACCGGATCAGCCACGCCCACACGAAGAGTCGGGTGGGCCGCATGCCGTGCCAGAACGCGCGGGCCGGCCGGGCGGGCGCGTCCTGGTTCTCGCTCCTCCTGGTCGACGGCTCTCGATGGACGAGAAGGAAGGCGACGACGAGCGCAGGCACCGCGACCGCGAGCGCGTAGTAGCCCAGACGCCCCTCGCCGACCGCGACGGCGATGACCGTGCCGAGCACGACGCCGACGGTCTGCGCGATGCCGAACAGGGCCCCGACGAGCCCGCGCTGCTCGGGCGGGACACGGTCGGCGATCGTCGCGGCGAGCGCCGCGAACGGTCCGTTGAGCCCGATCTGCACCACGATCCAGCCCGCGATCATCACCGGGAGCGTGTCGCCGGAGCCCAGGATGACCAGTCCGGCGACGCCGACGGCGGTGCCGAGGACGATCGTGGGCCGGCGGCGGCCCCAGCGTGAGCGGGTGCGGTCGGAGATCCCGCCCCAGAGCGGATTGGCGATCATCGAGGCGACCGCGCCGCTCGCGGTCACGATCGCGAGGATCGTCTCCTTGCCGCCCAGGCCGAGGTCCTCGAGCCGGGCCGCCTGGGAGGGCAGCAGGATCTGGATCGGGCCGAACCACCCGGCGGCGACACCCACGACCGCCAGCGAGAAGGCGACGATCCAGCGTGCCCGGACGCGGGCGAGAGTCGCGCCTCTGGGTTCGGCGAACCCCTCCGGGGCGAGGTCTGGTGAGGCACGCATCGTTGCGCTCCTGGGGAGGACGGGGTTCTCGGCCCGGCAGAGGAGTGCCGAGCTGCGAGTTGAACAACTGACCAGCTCGTTGGTGGCGAAACGATAAGAGCCCCACCGGGTGAGGTCAAGGAACGAGACCGTCAGGGGGCAGGGTCCGCTCTCCCGAGACTGTGCAAGGCCCGGCGACGCCGCCCCGACCTCCAGGCTCCCCACGGTCGGGGAAGAGGCGGGACGACGTCGTCTACTCAGGGCACCAGGACGAGCTTTCCACCTGCCTGCCCGGCGTCGCTCAGCTCGGCCGCTCGCACCACGTCCTCCAGCGGGTGCACACCTCCCGTCGTGGTCGTCAGCTCGCCGCGGGCGCGCCGTCCGAGCAGGTCCGCCAGCGCAGCCGCGGACCGCTGAGACGTCGAGCTGAAGGCGATCCCGAGCGTGAACGCCGCCGGGTCTGCGATCGTGACGATCCGGGTCGTGCCACCTCGCAGCTCGACGGAGTCGGGCAGCACACCCCGGCCGGTCGTGTCGAGCACGGCGTCGACACCCTCGGGAGCCAGCGCGCGCACCCGTTCGACGAGGCCTGTCCCGTAGGTCGTGGGAGTCGCACCGAGAGACGCGACCCGTGCCTGGTGCCTGGCCGAGGCGGTACCGATGACGCGCACGCCGGCAGCGACCGCCAGCTGCGTCGCCATCTCGCCGACCGACCCGCTCGCACCGTGCACCAGCAGCGTCTCGCCGGGCTGGACCGCGAGCTCTCGGAGCACGCGCTGTGCCGTCTCGCCGGCCACGGGGACCGTGACGGCGTCGACCGGGTCGAGCGCCTCCGGCACCCGCGCGTACGTGCTCGCCAGTGCCAGCTCGGCGTACCCGCCCGCGGGAGCGTCCGCCCACCCTGCAACGGTGTCGCCGACGACGACATCGGCCACCCCGACACCGAGCGAGTCGACGGTGCCCGCGATCTCGATGCCGAGGACTGCCGGGAGGTCAGGGCCGGGCATGAAACCCGCCCGGATCTTCCCGTCGATGCCGTTCACGGCCGCGGCGAGCACGCGGACCCGAACCTGACCCGGACCGGGAACGGGGATGGGGACCTGAGCGGCGTGAAGGACCTCAGGGCCGCCGAACGTCTCGATGACGATCGCCTTCATGACAGACGTCCTTTCGGGGGGGGTTCAGCCGGCGACGCGGGCGTCGTCGAGCGTCGGGTAGTCGGTGTAGCCGGTGTGGTCGCCGCCGTAGGCGGTGCTGTAGTCGGGGGTGTTGAAGGGTCCGCCGGCCGCGAGCCGCGAGGGCAGGTCCGGGTTGGCCAGGAACAGGGCGGCGAACGACACGAGGTCCGCCGAGCCGTCGGCGAGACGGTCGAGGGAGCTCGGACCCGTCCACGCGCCCGGTGTGGCCGGGTTCAGGACGAGCGGGCCGGACCAGCGCTCACGCAGTCTCGCCGTCAGCCCGGCATCGGGACCCTCGGCGACGTGCAGGTAGGCCAGCCCCAGCGGATCGAGCGTCTCGACGAGTGCGAGGTACGTCGTGTCGACGTCGTCCTCGACGATGTCGTTGTAGGTGTTCCCGGGAGAGATCCGCAGACCCGTGCGGTCCGCGCCGATCGCCTCCGCGACCGCCCGGACCACCTCGACGGTCAGCCGCGTGCGTCCGACCACGTCGCCACCCCAGCCGTCCGTGCGCTGGTTGACGTTGGTGGAGAGGAACTGGTGCAGCAGGTACCCGTTGGCACCGTGCACCTCGACCCCGTCGAATCCGGCGTCGATCGCATGGGCGGCCGCTCGGGCGAAGTCGGCGACGGTGCGACCGATCCCCGCCTCGTCGAGAGCCTCGGGCGTGACCATGTCCTGCGGTCCGGCAGACGTGAAGACGGTTCCCGATGCGCGCACGGCTGAGGCGCTGACGGGCGTCTCCCCCGTGAGGCTCGGGTGTCCGATCCGGCCCGTGTGCATGAGCTGCGCGAAGATCAGGCCGCCGCGCTCGTGGACCGCGGAGGTCACCTCGCGCCAGGCCTCGACCTGTGCCCCGGTGTGCAGTCCGGGGGTGTCCGGGTACCCCTGACCGACCACCGAGGGCTGCGTGCCCTCCGTGACGATCAGGCCCGCGCCGGCCCGCTGCGCGTAGTACTGCGCCATGAGCGCGGTGGGGGTCGCCTCGGGACCGTAGGCCCTGCTGCGCGTCATGGGTGCCATCACCACGCGGTTGCGCGTGGTGTACCGGCCGATGCGGCCGGCCTCGAATGCGGTGGTCATCGATTCTCCCTGCGTCACGAACGGCATTTTGCTGTTCAGGACAGGTAACCGCCGCATCCGCGGATCCATTCCCCGGAGATCTCTGCGGCTAGAATGGGCGGATGGCTTCGTTCGCACACATCCCTGGTACGGACAGGCAACCCGGCGCTGCAGGGGGTGGCCCGCTCAGCCACGCGATCTTCCGCCTCGCCCGCACCCACCGGGCCCTGGCCGGTCGGCTCTTCCGTGAGCTCGGCTTACGACCCGGCCAGGAGCTGCTCCTCATGCACCTCTGGGAGTTCGGCCCACAGCGCCAGGCCGACCTCGCGGAGCTCTTCGACACCGACTCGGCGTCGATGACTCGGACCGTCCAGCGGCTCGAACGAGCCGGCTTCGTACGCCGCACCTCGAGCGCCGAGGACCGTCGCGTCACGCTGGTCGAGCCGACCGCCGCAAGCCTCGGTCTGCGGACCCGCATCGAGGACCTGTGGTCGACCCTCGAGCGGTACACCGTCGGCGACCTGGACCCCGGCGAGCGCGAATCGGCGCTGGCGGTCCTCCGCCGCCTCGAACTCAACCTGCTCGCGGACGACGCCCCCTGAAAGTGGCTGATCCCCCGACCACTCCTCATCGGATGAAGACGAGCTCATCCGTCAAGGTGCCGAACGGCCCTGGCCCTTTCGACAGGGCTGACTACCGTCGAGGGGCCGGTCGAACCGCTCCGGCACCGAGACGGTAGGAGACGCCGATGGCACTGCTCGACGGCAGGACGATCCTGGTGACGGGGGTGCTGACGGAGGGTTCGATCGCCTTCCACGTCGCCAAGCTCGCCCAGGAGCAGGGCGCGCAGGTGGTCCTCACGTCGTTCGGGCGCCAGCAGCGGCTCACCGAGGTGATCGCCCGGCGACTGCCCGCCACGGCGCCCGTGGTCCGGCTCGACGTCACGTCCGCCGCCGACCTCGCAGGCCTCGCCGATGCCGTCGGTGAGCACGCAGACCACCTGGACGGAGTCGTCCACTCGATCGGCTTCGCCCCGCAGTCCGTGCTCGGCGGGCACTTCCTGGACGGGCAGTGGCCCGACGTGGCCACCGCGCTCGAGGTGTCGGCGTACTCGCTCAAGGCCCTGGCGGTCGCCGCGCTCCCGCTCATGCGCCGGGGCAGCTCGCTCGTCGGGCTGACCTTCGACGCGACCGTCGCCTGGCCGGTCTACGACTGGATGGGCGTGGCCAAGGCCGCGCTGGAGTCGACGTCCCGCTACCTGGCCCGTGACCTGGGTCCCGAGGGGATCCGGGTCAACCTGGTCGCCGCCGGTCCGGTCCGGTCGACCGCGGCCAAGTCGATCCCCGGCTTCGAGTCCATCGAGGGCGGCTGGGACGGCCGCGCGCCGCTCGGCTGGGACGTCCGCGACGCCGACCCGACGGCCCGCGCCGTCATCGCGCTGCTCTCGGACTGGTTCCCGGCGACGACCGGCGAGATCGTGCACGTCGACGGCGGGGTGCACGTGATGGGGCTCTAGCCCCCACCTGCCCTGCGTCCCCATAGGTCTGGAGAGCACGATGACGACGACAACCCCGCCCATGACGGCGCTGCGACGAGCGCTCCCGACGATCATCCAGGGCGGGATGGGTGTCGCCGTCTCGTCCTGGCGTCTCGCGTCGGCCGTCGCGCGGCGTGGGCAGCTCGGCGTCGTGTCGGGCACCGCGCTGGACCTGGTTCTCGCTCGCCGGCTCGAGGACGGCGACCTCGACGGATCGGTCCGCCGTGCGATGGCCGCGTTCCCGGTGCGGGCGGTCGTCGAGCGCGTCCTCAAGAGGCACCTGCGCCCCGGCGGACGGGCTGAGGGCGTCGCGTACACCCCGGTGCAGCGGCTCAGCATGCGTCCCGGTCGGGCCGTCCAGGAGCTGACCGTCCTCGGCAACTTCGTCGAGGTGTGGCTGGCCAAGGAGGGCCACGACGGCCGCGTCGGCATCAACTACCTGCAGAAGATCCAGATGGCGATGCCCGCCGCGGCCTACGGCGCGATGCTCGCCGGGGTCGACGTCGTGCTCGTGGGCGCGGGGATCCCGCGCCACCTGCCGCATCTCCTCGACGACCTCGCGGCCCACCGCCCGACCCGCCTGCCCGTCGACGTCGTCGGCGACTCGTCCGGCGACCACGCGGTGGAGATCGACCCGCCCGACCTCCTCGGCCCCGGTCTGCCGCCGCTCGAGCGGCCGGTGTTCCTCGCGATCGTCTCCAGCGAGGTCCTCGCCGGCTACCTCACGCGCGACCCCGCGATCCGGCCCGACGGCTTCGTCATCGAGGGACACCTCGCCGGAGGTCACAACGCCCCGCCGCGCGGCCGACCGGTGCGCGACGAGCGCGGCCAGCCCGTGTTCGGGCCGAGAGACCAGGCGGACCTCGGCAAGGTCGCGGCCGTGGGTCTGCCGTTCTGGCTCGCCGGCTCGCTGGGCACCCCCGAGGCCGTGCGTGCCGCGGTCGCTGCTGGCGCGACCGGCGTCCAGGTCGGGACGGTCTTCGCGCTGAGCACCGACTCGGGCATGACCCAGGCCCTGCGCGACCAGGTCATGGCCGCTCTGCACGCGGGCGAGCTCGAGGTCCTCACCGACGCGGACGCCTCCCCCACCGGCTTCCCGTTCAAGGTCGCGCAGCTCCCCGGAACGCTCTCTGACCCCGCGCTCCGCGAAGCCCGACCTCGCCTGTGCGACCTCGGCTTCCTGCGCTCGCCCTACCTCAAGGACGACGGCCGCGTCGGGTTCCGCTGCCCGGCAGAGCCCGTCGAGATGTTCGTCCGCAAGGGCGGGACCGTCGAGGAGGCCGCGGGCCGCGTGTGCCTGTGCAACGCGTTGTCGGCCGATGTCGGCCTCGGCCAGACCCGGCCCGACGGGCGCCCCGAGGAGCCCATGGTGACCCTCGGCGCCGACCTCACCGGCGCGAACCGGCTTGCCGAGCTCCATCCCGACGGATGGTCTGCCGACCAGGTGCTGGACTGGCTCCTCGCCCCCGCGTGAGGGGCGCGTCCTCGGACGATCGGCCGAGGGGGACGTCTCGAAAGGGACCTAGGACCGTATGTCCGTCCGGAGGTCGCCGATACAGTCCCGACCATGGCCGACCCCCGGGGCTTCCTGCGAACCCGTGACCGCGAGCTCCCGTCCGACCGGGCCGTGCCCGTGCGCATCCAGGACTGGAACGAGATCCACCACCATCCGGTCGGCGACGAGCCGGCACTGGAGTCGCTGCACCGCCAGGCCGGGCGGTGCATGGACTGCGGCGTGCCGTTCTGCCACCACGCGTGCCCGCTGGGCAACCTCATGCCGGAGTGGAACGACCTGACGTGGCGCGCGAAGTGGGCGGATGCATCCGACCGGCTGCACCTCACGAACAACTTCCCGGAGATGACCGGGCGACTGTGCCCGGCGCCCTGCGAGGCCGCGTGCGTGCTGGGGATCAACCAGCCGCCCGTGACGATCAAGCACGTCGAGCTGTCCATCGTGGAGGAGGCTTTCAGCCGGGGCCTCGTGCACCCCGAGGTGATCGACCGGCACACCGGGTGCACCGTCGCGGTGGTCGGATCGGGGCCTGCTGGGCTCGCCGCCGCGCAACAGCTCACGCGCGCGGGGCACACCGTCACCGTGTTCGAGCGGGCGGACGCCCCGGGCGGGCTGCTGCGGTACGGCATCCCCGAGTACAAGCTCCCGGCGGCGGTCGTCGAGCGGCGCCTCGACGTCATGCGCGCCGAGGGGACGGTGTTCCGCTGTGGCGTCGACGTCGGGGGCGACATCACCGGCGACTCCCTGCGGGCCAGCTTCGACGCCGTCGTCGTGACCACGGGCTCGACGCTCCCGCGCGACCTGCCCGTGCCCGGCCGTGACCTGCGGGGCGTGATGCCCGCGATGGACTACCTCGTCCCCGCGAACCACGCGGCGCTGGGCGAGCCGGTACCCGAGGCTCCGGTGGCGACCGGCCTCGACATCGTCGTCATCGGCGGCGGCGACACCGGCGCGGACTGCGTCGGGACCGCCGTCCGCCAGGGCGCCCGCTCCATCACCCAGCTCGAGATCCTCGCCGAGCCGTCGCGCGACCGCCCGGTCGAGCAGCCGTGGCCGACGTACCCGACGATCTTCCGCGTCTCGTCCTCGCACGAGGAGGGTGGCGAGCGGGTGTTCGCCGTGAGCACGCTGACGCTCCTCGGCGACGACGACGGTCGCGTCGAGGGCTTGCAGATCGTCGACGTCGAGCAGGTCGGTGGACGGTTCGAGCCGGTCGCCGGCACGGAGCGGGTGCTTCCGGCGCAGCTCGTCGTGCTGGCGCTCGGCTTCGTCGGGCCGGAGCGTGAGGGGCTCGGCGAGCAGCTCGGGCTCGCGACGGACGGGCGCGGCTCGTTCGTCCGCGGGGACGACTTCGCGACGACGACCCCCGGGGTGTTCGTCGCGGGCGACTGCGGGCGCGGTCAGTCCCTGGTCGTGTGGGCGATCGCCGAGGGGCGATCGACGGCCGCCTCCGTCGACCGGTTCCTCACAGGGCGCTCCGAGCTGCCGTCCCCGATCAGCGCGAGCACCATGGCCCTGCGCGCGTAGGACGGTCGCCGTCACTCCTCGTCGGCCGGCCGGGACAAACCTCGGCGCTTCTGCGCCCCCCACTCGGTCTTGCCGCGGGCGATGTCGACGTACCCGATGAACCGCCACGTGTTGTGCAGCTGGTGGAAGCCGATGCTCTCGAGCACCGTGTACGACAGCAGCCGCGCCACATCCCTACGGCTCTCGTAGCGTCCGTAGCCGACGAGCTCGATGGCCAGGGCCGCGGTCGAGAGCACCACGCCCATCCCGACGGAGACGAGCAGGAACGACGCGATGTAACCCGTCGTGACGATGCCGAACGCCCACAACCCCAGGCTGACGAGCACGCCCAGCAGAGCGAACACCGGGCTGAGGAACTCGAACACCGCGAAGTAGACGGTCGCCAGCAGACCGATCGGGCCGTACCGGGGATTGCCGATCATGACCCGGTGCCGCCGGAGCGACTCGAAGAGGCCGCGCTGCCAGCGGCGCCTCTGCCGCCCGAGCGTGGCGAAGTCCTCGGGGACCTCTGTCCAGCAGACGGCGTCGTCGACGAACACGACCTTGTACGGCTCACCGCGCTCCCGCAGGTACCTGTGCAGGCGCAGCGTGAGCTCGAGGTCCTCACCGACGGTGTCGGTCCACAGTCCCCCGACGGTCTGCAGCAGCGCACGGTCGTAGATGCCGAACGCGCCGCTGATGAGCCCCAGCGCGTGCATGCGGCCCCACCCGATGCGCGAGACCAGGAACGAACGGATGTACTCCAGGGTCTGGATTGTCGCCAGCCGGCTGTGGCTGAGGCCCACCGACACGACCTGACCGTGCTCGATCCGGCAGCCGTTCGCCGCACGGACCGTCCCGCCCGCCGCGACCACCGCCTCGGGATCGTCCAGGAGCGGTTTGGCGATGCGCAGGAGCGCGTCGTGCTCGAGCAGGGAGTCCGCGTCGATCATGCAGACGTACGGGTGTCGAGCCGCGTTGACCCCCGCGTTGACGGCGTCCGAACGACCGGCGTTCTCCTTGTCGAGTACCAGCAGCTCCGGATGGGTCCGCGAGGCGTACGCGGCCCGGATGCGCGCAGTCGGGATCCCGTCGCGCAGGGCCTGACGCACCGGCGCGAGGTCGAACGCCGCGACCAGCGCCGCGATGGTGCCGTCGCTCGATCCGTCGTTGACGACGATGACCTCGTGCTGCGGGTAGCGCAGAGCAAGCAGCGACCGGACGCTCTCGACGATCCCCGCTTCCTCGTTGTACGCGGGGACGAGCACCGAGATCCCAGGCGTGAGCGGTGAGGCGAACACCTCGTCGAGGCCCAGGTAGCGACGGCGCCAGATGGTGTGTCGCAGCTCGTTCCACGCAAGGCCGGTCAGCAGCAGGTACAGGACGTCGAGGATCACGAAGTACACGAACGACACGATGGAGAACGCGACCAGCGCCAGCTCGAGCGGCGTCACAGGGCCAACCTGTCCGCAGCCTCGCGCAGGTGCGGCCCCGCGGCGGGGTCAGCCGCCGAGCTCCGCACGAGCCCGGGGTCGATCCGGGACAGCGCCCTGCTGGCCTCCGAGGCCGCGTCGAACTCGTCGTGGCGTGCGACCTCGAGCAGGGCGGTCGCGGCCGACTCCCCGCCGATCTGACCGAGGGCGTGGGCGGCGGCGGCACGCACGAACGGCACCCGGTCCCGCAGTACGTCGATCAGCTCGTCTCGTCCGGCGGCGCCACCGAGTCGGCCCAGCGCGGACGCGGAGGCGCGCCGGACCTCCGCGGACGTGTCGCGCAGCCCCGCCAGGAGAGCGTCGGCGGCGGTCGCGGAGCCCAGCAGCCCGACCAGGTCCGTGACGTGGGCGCGAAAGTGCGGGTCCGGATGGTCGAGCAGCGTCAACAGGTCAGGCACGGCGGGGGCGCCGATCTCGAGCAGCGCCGCACCGGTCACCGTTCGCGGCACACGCTTCGCGAGGGACGCGTCGACGAGGGGTGCGACTGCGGCGGTGGCTCCCAGTCGTCCCAGACCTCTGGCCGCTGCCGCTCGGACGTCCGCGCTGCGATCCTCCAGTGCGCGCAGCAGGTCCGGGACCGCCCGCGCCGAGGCCATGTCGCCCAGGTCGAACGCCGACCTCACCCGACGCCGCACCCGGCGGCTCCTCAACCTGTGGCACGCCTCGTCCACCGCACCGGACGCCTCGAAGTACGCCCCGATCCGTGCGTCGTCGTCTCCGCGCAGGGTCCGCGAGTAGCGCACCAGCAGCTCGGCGAACACCCGCGCCTCGGCGCCGGCCAAGGAGGGAGGCTCGACGTCCGGGGTGTCCACCAGCTCGATCGCGAGGGGCCGCAGCTCGTCGGCCATGGCGCGCCGACGCCGGTCTCGCGCACGCCACCGGGTGCGGTCGAGGATCAGGCCCAGCACCAGCGCCACGCCGACCACGGCAAGAAGCAGGATGACTGCGCCGAGGGTCACGACGCGTGCCTACCGGCGACCGAGGATGGCCTGCACCCGCGAGCGCAGCTCCTGCGGGCTGAACGGCTTGCGCACGTAGTCGTCGGCTCCGGCGTCGAAGCCGCGCTGGACGTCCCCGTCCTGCACCTTGGCCGTCAGCAGGATGATGGGCATCCGGGCGGTCGCCTCGTCGGCACGGAGCGCGCGCGTGACCTCGTAGCCATCCATCTTCGGCATCCGCACGTCCAGCACGGCCAGGTCAGGGACGCGCTCCCGGGCCACCTGCAGCGCCTCCGCACCGTCCCGGGCGCGCACGACCGTGTAGCCGGAGCGCTCCAGGCGGAACGCGATCAGCTGGAGGATGTCCTCGTCGTCGTCGGCGATCAGGATCACCGGCTGGGGCGACGACGCGTCCGCGCTCACTGCGCGGGCTCGCTGTCTGACCGGTGTGCGGCGGGTGCGTGGACCGGCAGCTCGACCGTGATCGTCGTGCCGGCGTCTTCGGTGCTCGTCACCCCGATCCGCCCGTCGTGGACCTCCACGATGGACTTCACGATGCTGAGCCCGAGTCCCGTGCCGTCGACCGCACCGACCGTCGAGGCTCGGAAGAACCTCTCGAACAGCCGGTCGATCTCTCCCTGCGGTATGCCGATCCCGGTGTCAGCGATCTGGGCGATCACCAGGTCCTCCGTTCCGCTCAAGGTCACCTCTATGGTGCCGCCTGCGGGCGTGAACTTGACCGCGTTCGAGATCACGTTGTCGAACATCTGGATGAGCCGGGTCTGGTCGGCCCACAAGGGCGGGAGATCGTCCGGCGCCGTCAGCTCGATCGTCACCCCTCCATGCTCCGCCCGAGGTCGGGCTGAGTCCACGCTCGCCCTGGCGACCTCGGCCAGGTCCACCCAGCTGCGTTCCAGCGACAGCCGTCCCGCGTCGACCCGGGAGACGAACAGGATGTCGTCGATGATCCGGTTCAGGCGCCGGCTGTTGCGGTCGATGACCTCGACGAACATCTGCTGCTCCTCGTTGAGGGCTCCGAACTCGGGATCCAGGAGCATCTCGGCGTACCCACCGATCGACGTCAGCGGGGTGCGCAGCTCGTGCGAGACCGAGCTCACGAGCTGGTCCTTCATGCGGTCGAGCTCGCGCAGCTGCGCGTTCTGCTCCGCGAGGCTCTCCGCGGTCGCCTGCTCGGCGGCGAGGAGCCCGTCGCGCTCCAACGCCAGCGACAGACCGCGCGCGACGGTGACGAGCGCGTCACGCGTCCCCTGCTCGGCGGTCAGCCGCTCGTCGGCCAGCACACTCGCGACCACCTTGCTGTCCACGACGACCCGCGCGGTGAAGAGGCCACGCTCGTCAGCAGGGTCCGGCCCGGCCTCGACCACCTGCGCGTTTCCTCCCGGGACGAGCTCGTCGACCGCGCTCCGGGCGGCCGCGTAGAGCTCCTCGCGCCCGGCACGGAACAGCAGCTCGGCGCCGAAGCGGCTCAGGGCGGCTTCCCGCTCGGCGGCAAGGAGCGTCTGCCCGACGAGGTCCACGAAGCGGGTGACGACCAGCGCGGCGACCGCCACCAGGGCGAGGAGCGTGATCCAGACGTAGCCGGCGTTCCCCGTCAGCGCCTGGATGGCGAGGACCACGACCGGGACCAGGCTGATCAGGTACAGCGAGACGACCCGGCGCACGCTGTAGCGCGGCAGGGTCACCTCGCCGGACTCGGCGGTCAGCGCGGTCATCGACGGGTGCAGGCCGGCCAGCCCCAGCGTGAGCACGCCGCCGAGCAGGAGCGCGTCCGCGAGGCGCTGGTCGCCGTCGGAGGTGTAGAGCCCCTGCACGCTGTACACGACGTCGCCGACGAGGATGAGGGCGAAGCCCGCGGTGAGGAGCCGCAACGCGAGTGGCCGCCAGCTGGTGGACAGCAGGAACCGGACCGCCACGGCAACGAGCAGCACGTCGGCGAGCGGGTAGGCACTGGCGAAGATCGCCGCCGCCAGGGACAGGTCCGGATCCTCGATGTACCGCGAGGTGATCAGCAGCAGGGCGAACAGCGTCGCGCTGATCGTGACGATCCCGGCGTCGATGAACGTGCCCCGCTTGCCCTCCCGGAACCCGACCCTGCTGGCGACCAGCAGTCCCGCCGCGAACAGGGGGTACGCCGCGAGGTAGAAGACGTCGGCCGCCGACGGGAACGACCGCGCGCCCTGCACATGAAGAACGCCGACGATGAAGTCCGCGACCGTGAACGAGGCGATCCCCCCGGCGATCAGAAGCCACGCGACAGGCGCTCGTGGCCGGTACCGCCGGACCCCGTAGACGATCGCGACGGCGGCCGCAGCGTCGGCGATCGGGTACAGCACCAGGCCGCGCAGGGCCACGTGCTCGCTCGGGACGAGCATGTACGCCGACCACAGGGCGATGGCGCACATCGCAGCCGCACGCCACAGGCGGGCGTCCGCTCGATGCCTGGTCTCGGCCGTCGCGGGGTCGGGCCTCAGGGTGGCCACGCCACGATGCTCCCACGCGGCTGCCACGGCGCTGCGGACCGACGAGCCACGAGAACTGCTCCAGCACAGGCGTCAAGGCGCTGATCAGAGCGTGGCTCGCGGAAGACCTACGCCGCGTCCTTCGTCGCCATGAGGTCTCCCGCGCTCTTGTCGGCGAAGGTCGTGATCGCCTGCTGGGCCGAGCCGAAGACGACCGCGAGGGCGAGCAGCTGCGACACGTCCCTCGTCTGCGTCGTCGCGACGAGACCGCCGGCCACGAGCATCACCCCGACCACCGCGAGCAGCGGCCCGACCGCCAGCTTCAGCAGCCGCTGCTGGATCGGCAGGCGGTACGGAAGCCCGCCGGATCGTGCGCGGATCGTCGTCGGCACCGCGGTGACGAACGCGCCGAGGGCCCCGGCCAGCATGACGAACGAGAGCAGAACCCACGGCGCACCCGTGAAGCCGTCCGGCGCCGGGACCAGCTGCACGCTGGGCACCCGCGACTGCACGACAAGCAGCACGAGGATCGACGCGACGGTGAGAATCGTGATCCCGAGCATCGCGTTCCTGAGCCGACGGGCGGCCTCGTGGAACGCGTCCGACGCTGCGTGGGACTGCCCGAGCAGGTCACGCAGACCGCCTCGGAACTCGTCGAGATCCTTGGGCGGTGTGCGCAACCACCCCACCGCCCGGACGAGCAGCCGGTTGTCGTGGGGCAGGAACTGCTCCGCCTCCGCGATGATCCCGCGAAGGCTCCCCTCGAGGTCCCCGCGCGACCGGTACATGACGAGCGCGCGATCCACCTCGTGCAGCGTCTGCCAGACCGTCTCGATCCGGGCGCCCGTGAACCACTCGCGCGGCCCCTGCGCGCGCTCCGGCCCGTGGCCCGCGTAGCTGCCGCTCCCGACCAGCAACCGGTCGACATCATCGAGATTCCGCTGGAGCATGCGGGCGACCTCGTCGGGGATGTCGTCCCGGAACTCCTGCAGCCGGCACACCAGCTCCCGTCGGCGCATCTCCGGCTTGGCCTGCCACGACGCGATCCCCTTGAACGGCGGCTGTGCCGGCCGGTCGTGCGCGGCTCCCGACTGCGGCGTTGCGGCGCTCTGCGGACGCGGGCGCACCGGCGTCGGGACGTGTGTCGCCACCTCTTCCCGGTCCAGCCCGGCCGCGGACGCTGCGACGATCACCGCCGGCGTCGGGCCGATCCCGGTCCGCCCGCCCGCTGCCGTCTGGGCAGCGGTCGCGTTCTTCGCATCGTTCTGCGTCTCCGTCGAGATCGACATCGTGCTCTCCCCACGCGTTGCGTGAACCCCCGCCCGGCGATCGACGCCGTAGCTCCCGTGAAGGGAGGACCCGCGGGACCCGCTTCCGATACACACTCGCGACGAAAGGAAGCCGCACTCGTGAACGAGCGGGCGATGTCGCAAGGGGCCGGCCCGTGGACGTCGGCGGCTAGTCTCCCTGTGTCAGATCCGCGCTGGGAGGGTTCACGTGTCGTACGTCGTCGACTTCACCGAGGTGTCCACCACAGGGTTGGAGTCGTCTCTCGTGCCGGACGCGCTCGCCGGCCTGCGAGCCAACGAGGCGCGCTACTTCAAGAACAAGTTCGACCACACGTTCACCGTCGAGCCCGCCAGCGAGGCGACCGAGACGGTCGACTGGATCCACGGCATCCTCAAGGACGAGCGCGACCTCGTGATCTCGTCCCGCCCCCTCGAGGCGACGTCGTTCGTCGTCGACGGGACCCGGATGGCCTACGTGTTCTACGAGTCGGGGCTGTCCATCAACGTGATGTACGGCCTCGAGGACGGCACCAAGCGTGCTGTCGGGTTCAAGCTGTCCGACGGCATGGACGTGCCCGAGGAGCTCGCGGCGGCGGGGTTCAAGTTCGCCAGGCAGAAGTCCAAGCTCGCCGGCACGATCCGCGGCTCGTACTTCGTCATCAAGCACGAGCACTAGGCGGCCCTGCCTAGGCTCCACCCATGGCCACAGTCATCCTCGTCCGGCACGGTCGGAGCACGGCGAACGTCACGGGGATCCTGGCCGGTCGGACCGCCGGGGTCGACCTCGACGAGGTCGGGCGTACCCAGGCTGCGCGAGCAGGGCAACGTCTCGCCGACGTGCCGCTGGTCGCGGTGGTCTCGAGCCCGCTCGAGCGATGCCAGCAGACCGCGATGGCCATCGTGGAGTGCCAGGCCGAGCCGCGGCCCGTGCAGACCGAGCCGGAGATCGTCGAGGCCGACTACGGGCAGTGGCAGGGTCGCCCGCTGCGCGAGCTCGCCCAGGAGCCGCTGTGGTCGGTGGTGCAGACCAAGCCGTCCGAGGCCGTGTTCCCGGGAGGCGAGTCGATGGCCGCCATGCAGGCGCGGTCGGTGGCGGCGATCCGACGGCACGACGCGGCACTCGAGGCCGAGCACGGAGCCGGTGCGGTGTGGGTCGCGGTCACGCACGGCGACATCATCGCGACCGTCCTCGCGGACGCACTGGGCATGCACCTCGACCTCTTCCAGCGCATCGCCGTCAACCCGGGATCGCTCTCGATCATCCGGTACGGCACCACCCGCCCCGGCGTGCTGGCCACCAACACGGACTCGGGCGACCTCTCCTGGCTGCGCGCTGCCGCTCCGGGCGGCGACGCGCCGGTCGGCGGCGGGGCCGGTCCCGAGGCGGCTGCCGAGGCCACCTCGTAAGGTGAGCGACGTGCCGACTCTTGTCCACCTGTTCGACTGGCCCGACCGTGTCGTCGTCGGCACCGTCGGGCGCCCGGGTTCGCGAAGCTTCTACCTTCAGGTGCGCGACGGCGCTCGCCGGACGAGCGTCGGCCTGGAGAAGGAGCAGTCGGCGGTCCTCGCCGAGAAGATCGACGAGATCCTGGACGAGCTGATGACCGACGAGGGGAACCCGTTCAGCGTCCCCGCCGATACCCCGGTCGAGCTCGTCGACAACGATCCGCTCGACCAGCCTGTCGAGGAGGAGTTCCGCGCGGGGTTGATGCGCCTGGGCTGGGATCCCTCGACCGCGCAGGTCGTCGTCGAGGCGTTCCCGCTCGACGAGACCGGCGACGCCGACGACGAACCCGAGCCGGAACCGAGCGAGATGCTCGTGGTCCGGATGCCGGTGGGCACCGCACGGGCGTTCGTCCAGCGCACGCGGCAGGTCGTCCTGTCAGGCCGGCCGCTGTGTCCGCTGTGCGGGCAGCCGATGGACGACGACAGGCACGAGTGCGGCGCGATCACGCAGCTGTGACGGGCGGCGAGGTCGACGTCGTCGCCGGTGAGCTCGAGCTCGTCGGGCGGATCACCGTCGCCTCGAACGCGACGTTCCTCGCCTCGGTCGGCGGGGTCCAGGTCGTCTACAAGCCCGTCGCCGGCGAGAAGCCGCTCTGGGACTTCCCGAACGGGACGCTGGCGAACCGCGAGGTGGCCGCCTACCTGGTCTCGGAGGCGTTCGGGTGGCAGATCGTGCCGCTCACGTTCCTCCGCGACGGCCCGCTCGGGCCGGGCATGGTGCAGCTCTGGCAGGAGCCCGACGCCCAGCAGGACCCGGTCGACGTCGTCCCGGCGGCTGGCGTGCCGCGCACCGGGTGGCGCGCCGTCTTCCAGGGCATCGACGACGACGACCGGCCGCTGACGCTGATCCACGAGGACTCCCCCGCGCTGCGCCGGATGGCCGTCTTCGACGTCGTCGTGAACAACGCCGACCGCAAGGGCGGCCACATCCTCCCGACGGAGCACGGCCACCGCTACGGCGTCGACCATGGCGTCAGCTTCCACGTCGAGCACAAGCTGCGGACGGTCCTGTGGGGCTGGCGCGGCGAGCCGCTGGAGCCCGACGAGTCCGACGGCGTCTCACGTGTGCGCGCACGCCTGGACGGCGACCTCGGTCAGCGCCTGTCCGAGCTGCTCAGCGAGCTGGAGCTCGCAGCGCTGGCGGCCCGCTGCGACCGGTTGCTCCGGAAGGGCACGTTCCCCGGGCCCCGGGGCCAGATGCCCGCGTTCCCGTGGCCGTTCTTCTGAGCCTCACCAGTCGTCGTCGCGACCCCATCCCCCGAACGCGCCGTTGCGGCGCGAGCTCAGGTACGAGCCGAGGACCGCAGCGCCGAGATCGTCGTCCGCCTCGGGCGTGACGACGGTGCCGCCCGCGCGCTTGGCCATGGCGTCGACGAAGCGCGCGAGGCCCGGGTCGTCGCCGAGTCGGAAGAACGTCGTCCGCGCTCCCAGGCGCGCGGAGCCGTCGAGCTCGCGCACCGCCAGGGCGATCGTCACGGGGTCGGGCGGGTAGTCGAAGAAGACCTCACCGTTGGACTCCAGGTGGGAGGTCGGCTCGCCGTCGGTGACGATGAGGAGCACGGGTTGGGCCCTCGGGTGCTTGCGGAAGTGGCGGTTGGCGAGCAGGAGCGCGTGGTGCAGGTTCGTGCCCTTCTCCCACTGCGCGTCGAGCCCGACGAGCTGCTCGATCTGCATGACCGACGCGCTGCGTCCGAAGCCGATCAGCTGCAGGTCGTCGCCGCGGAACCGGCTCGTGACCAGGGTGTGCAGCGCGAGCGCGGTGCGCTTCATCGGCACCCAGCGACCCTCCATCGCCATCGAGAACGAGGTGTCGACGAGCAACGCCACGCACGCCTGCGTCCGCGCCTCCGTCTCCTGGATCTCGACGTCGTCGATGTGGATCGTGACTGGCCCGGGCGCCCCGCGGACCAGCGCGTTGGTGATCGTGCGGCTCACGTCCCACGGCTCGGTGTCGCCGAACGCCCACTCCCGGGTGGATCCCGACGGCTCGCCTGCGACGCCCGAGCGGCGGACCTCGTGGCCGCCCTGGCGCCCCGACATCGTGTCGGCGACCGCTCTGAGGACGGCCTTGCCGAGCTGGCGCATCGCCTTGGGCGTCAGCGTGAGCTGGCCGTCCGAGCCGCGCCGCATCGTGCCGGAGTCCTTGAGAGCCTGCTCCAGCCGCTGCAGGGTGCGGGCGTCCACGACCGCGTCGGACCCGAGCTGGCGCGCCAGCTTGTCCAGGTCCAGGTCGTCCAGCTGAGAGCCCTCGTAGGACTGTGCGAGCTGGTCCGCGAGCGCGTCGAGGTCGGCGAGGTCCTGGAAGACGCCCGTGCCGTCGCCGAGCCCGAGCCCGTTCTCGCCGTCCATCCGTTCCGAGCCGCCCCAGTTCTCGCCGGGTCGCAGGGAGCGCAGGCTGTCGTCGAGCTGGCTGAGCTCGTCGATGAGGTCCGACGAACCGAACGCCTGCTGCGCGAGCGCGTCGAGCTCCTCGCGCTGCTCGCGCGTCATCGAGTTCCGCATGCGCTGAGCCGCGGCGGCCCGCTGCGCCAAGGCGTCGAGCAGCTCGTCGAGGTTCGTCGGCTGCTCGGGGAAGTACTCGCCGTGCTTCGCCATGAAGTCGTCGAACTGCTCCTGGGTGTCCTCGCCCCTCTTCCGGGCGTCGAGCAGACCGTTGAGGTCCGCCAGCAGCTCTCGCATGGCGGCCCGGTCGTCGTCGCTCGCGTTCTCCAGCGCCTGCTTGATGCCGGCGAAGCGCTGGTCGAGAACCTCCCGGCCGAGCAGGTCCTTGATCTTCTCGAACTCCTGCCGCGCCTCGCTGCTGCGCCAGTCGTAGCCGTTGAGCTCGTCGACCGCGCCCGCAGGAGACGACGGGAGGTTGTCGAGCTGCATCTGGGCCAGGGCGCGATCGCCCTCGTCCATGTCGACATCGCGTGCGAGCTGCTTGCGCTCGGCCAGGACCGCCCGGTCGAGGAGCTCCTTGACCTCCTGCAGCGTGCCGTCGAGGTTGTTCCCCTTCGTCAGCTCACGCCGTCGCTCGGCGACTCGTCGTGCCAGCTCGTCGAGACCCTGTTGGTCCCGGCCCCCGCGACGCAGGAACTCGCGCATCGCCCGCTCCGGCGAGTAGCCCGCCATGACGTCCGCGCCGATCGCGTCGAGCGCCTCGGCCAGGTCGACCGGCGGCGCGAGCGGGTCGGGCCCGTCGACGTACGGGGTGTACCGCTTGGTGAGTCGGCGGTTGGGCCTAGCCATAGATCGTCTCGCCGCCCCCAGACTCCTTGCTGATCCGACGAGCCAGGTACAGCCCTTCGAGCGCGAGCTCGATCGCGGCGGCCCGTTCGCCGTCGCTCGTCGCGCCGAGCCGTGCGCAGATCTCGTCGTACAGCTCCGACTCCCCGAGCGCCGGCAGGCCGGTCAGCACGTCGCGCGCGGCGACCTGTTCGCCGGTGGACACGATGGCTCCGCCCTGGATCGCACCCACGAGGACGCCGAAGTCGATGCCCCGGAAGTGCGCGCGGACGGTCTCCGCGGTGGCGCTGCGGAGCAGGTGCTCGAGGATCTCGTCCTCGCGGCCCTCCTCACCGGACTCGAACTCGATCTTGCCCGCCAGCACGTCGACCGCGGTCTCGAGATCCACCGGCCGCGCCACCGCGTGCTCCTCGCCCTGCCGTGCCGCACGGTGCAGCGCCGACGCGGCCACAGTCTCGGCGCCTGCGATGGCGAACCGGGCGCTCACCCCGCTTCGCTGGTCGACGGCGCTCGACTCCCGCAGCGCGCGTGTGAAGCGGGCGAGGATCTCGACCAGGTGATCCGGTACCTCCGCGACGAGCGCGGACTCCTGGCGGATCACCGCGATCTCGTCGGCCAGCTCCGTCGGGTAGTGGGTCCGGATCTCTGCCCCGAACCGGTCCTTCAGCGGCGTGATGATCCGCCCGCGGTTGGTGTAGTCCTCGGGGTTCGCGGTGGCCACGACGAGCACGTCGAGCGGCAGGCGCAGGACGTAGCCGCGGATCTGGATGTCGCGCTCCTCCATCACGTTGAGCATCGCGACCTGGATGCGCTCGGCGAGGTCGGGCAGCTCGTTGATCGCGACGATCCCCCGGTGCCCGCGCGGGACGAGGCCGAAGTGGATCGTCTCCGGGTCCCCGAGAGCGCGCCCCTCGGCCACCTTCATGGGGTCGACGTCGCCGATCAGGTCGGCGACGCTCGTGTCCGGAGTCGCGAGCTTCTCCACGTACCGCTCCTCCCGGCGACGCCACGCGATCGGAAGGTCGTCCCCCTCGTCCGCTGCGCGCCTTCGACTCGCGGCCGTGATCGGCTCGAACGGGTGCTCCCCGAGCTCGGAGCCCTCGATCACCGGCGACCACTCGTCGAGCAGCCCGACCAGGGTGCGCAGGATCCGCGTCTTGCCCTGGCCGCGCTCGCCGAGCAGCACGATGTCGTGCCCGGCGATCAGAGCCCGCTCGAGCTGCGGGACGACCGTGTCGTCGAAGCCGTGGATGCCCGGCCAAGGGTCACGGCCTGCCCGGAGCGCCGCGAGGAGGTTGGCGCGGATCTCGGCCCGCACCGACGTGTGCACATGCCCCGAAGCGCGGAGCTCGCCGACGGTTGCCACAGTTGGACGCATCATCCCGACGAGCGTACGTCCGGCTGGCGGAGATGCACCCGGGCGATCTCGCGCGTGGCCGCGACCCGCCACCTGTGGAAGTTTGGATCCCGTGCACCGCCACGCACGTCCCGCGCACCGCCTCACGTCGCACCTGCGTCGCACGACCGGGTCCGGGGTGAACCTGCAGGCGATCGCCGGAGGGCGGTCCGAGCTCGGCTGGTTCCTCACCGCGGAGCAGCGCGGCAACGACGTGACCCGGATCCGGCCGTGGACCGACGGCAACGAGGTGCGACCGCTCGTGCACGGCGCGACGTACTTCGCAGTCGTCGCCGAGACCTTGGCCCAGGCGGGTCAGGGCGATCTGGTGCTCTTCAGCGACTGGCGCGGCGATCCCGACGAGCAACTCACCGACGGTGGCGCAACCGTCACGCAGGCGCTCTCGGCCGCTGTCCGCCGCGGCGCGCTCGTCAAGGGGCTGATGTGGCGTTCGCACCTGGACCGGTTCCGGTTCTCGAGCGAGGAGAACCGCAGCCTCTCCGACAGCGTGAACGACGTCGGAGGCGAGGTGCTGCTCGACCAGCGCGTGCGCGCGGTCGGCAGCCACCACCAGAAGTTCGTGGTCATCCGCCACCGGGAGACGCCGGCGAACGACGTCGCCCTCCTCGGCGGGATCGACCTGGCGCACGGCCGGCGCGACGACGCCGACCACCGCGGAGATCCCCAGGGCCTGCCGTTCGCCCATCAGTACGGCCCCCGCCCGCCGTGGCACGACGTCCACGTCCAGATCCGCGGCCCCGCCGTCCGCGACATCGAGGACGTGTTCCGGGAGCGGTGGGAGGACCCAGCCGCCCTGTCCAGGCTCCCGTGGCAGGCGGTTCCGGACATCGTGCGCGGCGAGGACCGACAACCGAGCGTGCTGCCACCCGTGTCTCCGGACCCGCCCGATGCCGGCACCTGTGCGGTCCAGCTCCTGCGCACCTACCCCCAACGCCGGCCCGGCTACCCGTTCGCGCCCGCCGGCGAGCGCAGCGCCGCCCGTGGGTACGCGAAGGCGCTCCGGCGAGCCCGGCGCCTGGTCTACGTCGAGGACCAGTACCTCTGGTCGGCCGACGTCGCGCGGGTGTTCGCCGCTGCCCTCCGTCGCGAGCCCGGCCTGCACCTCGTCGTGGTCGTCCCCAGGTTCCCGGACCAGGACGGCCGGCTCGGCCTGCCGCCCGTGCGCCTCGGCCACGCGCGGGCCCTGCAGATCGTGCGCGCCGCGGGCGGCGACCGCGTCCAGGTCCTCGACGTCGAGAACCACGACGGCGAACCCGTGTACGTGCACGCGAAGGTGTGCGTGATCGACGACGTGTGGGCCACCGTCGGGAGCGACAACTTCAACCGTCGGTCGTGGACGCACGACTCCGAGCTCACCGCAGCGATCCTCGACGAGCGCCTGGACGGACGCGAGCCCCGCGATCCCGGGGGCCTCGGTGACGGCGCACGGAGCTTCGCGCGCGAGCTCCGGCTCGAGCTGTGGCGCGAGCACCTCGACCGCGACGACGACGAGGGGCTGATCGATCCCGCCGACGCGATCGAGGCCCTGCGTGCGAGCGCGGCGGCGCTCGACGCGTGGCACGCCGGCGGACGTTCAGGCCCGCGTCCGCCCGGCCGGCTGCGGGCTCACACGGCCGTGCAACTGCCGCTGTGGCAGCGCCTGCTCGCGGCTCCGGCGTACCACGCCATCGTGGATCCCGACGGGCGGCCGCGGTGGATGAAGGTGCGCGGGCAGCACTGAACGCTGGACTCCTGCGGCGCTAGCGCCCCGACCACGGCTCGAGCACGACCCGTTCCGTGCCGGTCCAGCGATCCGTAGCCTGAGCTGGTGGACACGTCGGCATCCGTGACCCTGGTCGTCGGCCTCTTCGGCGTGGTCGTGGGCGCGCTGCTCAGCCACTGGTTGTCCGTACGGGCGCAGCGGAAGGCGTGGCTTCGGGAGCGGCGCTACGAGCTGTACGTCGAGGCCGTGCCCGTGCTTCAGCGGGCCGAGACAGAGCTGCTTCGGAAGGTGCCGACGGACGACTCGGCGGCAGGCGAAGTGCGCTTCCTCCTGCTGCGCGTCAAGGTGCTGTGCTCACCCGGCACGGTCGAGAGAGTCGCCGCCGTGGACCGGCGGCTGTCGAAGTCCGCGCCTCCGTGGTACCTGGACGAGGAGCAACGCGCGCAGTACCGCCGGCCACAACCCAGGGGATACCTCAGTGCCACCCACGGCCTCATCGGCAAGGCGCTCGTGGCGCTCGAGAGCGACGTGCTGGGAGTTCGGGCACCGGACGAGCGCTCCGGTCAGTCCGGACAGTGACGGCTCATCCTCTGTCGTGCGGGCGGAACTCCGTCGGGCTCCTGCCGTGGATCCGTCCAAGCTGAGGGCCTCGGAGACCTACTTGCCGTGCGAGGTCTTCGGCTTCGCCTCGGCCTTGGCAGCCGCCTTGTCGGCGCGGCGCTCGTCGTTGCGCTGGTGCGCAGCCTCGGAGATCGCCTGACCGTCCACGCCGCCGTCGTGCGCCTGCTCCGAGACCCACGCACCGAAGTTGTCAGCCTTCGCCCCGTCGCCGGCCTCGTCGTCGTCCGCGACCTCCGCGGCATCCTCTTCCGAGTCGTCGGCAGGCTCCGCGGCGTCGTCGGTAGGTGCGGTCGGCTCGGCCGTCGGTTCGACGGTCGGTTCCACAGTCGGCTCACCGGTCGGCGCGACGACGACCTGGTCGCCACCGTCGTCGTTCGCCCCGTCCGCAACCGCCGGGACGGCCGCTGCGACAGCCAGCGCAGCGGCGGCGATGCCGACGCCTACCTTCGCGCCGATGCTGAGGCGCCCGAACCTGGCCCGCGGGCTGCTTCCCATGACGACTCCTCGTTCGGGGCCGCGCGGACCGTCCGGCTGACGGCGCAGCGAGCCGTTGATACCTCTCGATCATCGACGCGTGCGGACCCCGGCAGTAGTCCTGTCACCCGATCGCCTGGAAGGGCGCGACCGACCATCGACGCCTCCCTCGTCCCTCTCCCGGATCGCGCCGAGGTACTCCGTGCCCCGAGCACTGGATGCGGCGCAGCGTCGTCACTGTCAGGGCACGTTCGCGCCGCCGTTGACGTTGATGACCTCTCCCACGACGAAGCTGGACTCTGGCGAGGCGAGGAACACGTAGGCGGGAGCCTGCTCGACCGGCTGACTCGTCCGGCCCAGCCACGACGACTCGCCGAAGCCGTTCAGCTTCTCCGTGGGTTGCCCGTCCGAGACCTGCAGCGGCGTCCACACCGGCCCCGGCGCGACGGCGTTCACGCGGATACCCCGCGGCGCGAGGTCGGCGGCCAGGGCCTTGGTGAAGCCGATGATGGCGAACTTGGTCGACGCGTAGTTGATGATCATCGGCGACGGGTTGTACCCCTGCACCGACGTGCTGTTGATGATCGTGGAACCGGGCGGCAGGTGCGGCAGGGCGTCGCGCGTGATCCAGAACATCGCGTACAGGTTCGTCTGGATCGTGCGGTCCAGGTCGTCCTCGTCCAGCTCGTCGAACGACTGGTGGTACACCTGGTGCGCCGCGTTGTTGACGAGGATGTCGAGCCCACCGAGACCCTCCACCGCGTCGGCGACCATCGACCGGCAGAACGCGCGGTCCCGGATGTCCCCCGGCAGCAGCACCGCCGTGCGACCGGCCGCGCGCACGTGCTCCGCGATCGCCTCGGCGTCCACCTGCTCCTCCGGCAGGTAGCTCAGCGCCACGTCCGCACCCTCGCGCGCGAACGCGATCGCCACCGCCGCCCCGATGCCCGAGTCGCCGCCGGTGATGAGCGCCTTGCGCCCCGGGAGACGACCCGTTCCCCGGTAGGTGGTCTCGCCGTGGTCTGCCTGGGGGTCGAGCTCCGCGTCGAGCCCCGGCACCGGCTGCCACGAGGCGTGCGGCTTGATGTGCGAGTGGCGCTCGACCGGGTTGTCGAACGTGAGCTGGTCGGGCGACATCGTGCTCTCCTTCGCGGGATCGGGCAGGACACCCAGTCGCCCCCAGAGCGTCATCGGTCCCGTGCCGAGACATTACCCACCGGCTCCCCCGGGCTGACCTTCAGGCGTTCGCGAACGCCAGCGCGGGATCTGTCACGACGACCTGGTGCAGGCTCGCGGAGGCGGCGACCATGCCGATCACGACGCCGACCCCCAGCGCGACCACGCACTGCGCGAACGTGACGCTCACCGGCAACGGGAACGCGGGGACCAGCAGCACGGCGGCGACGACCGCCGTCGCGGCGGCGAGGCCCGCCAGGAGCACACCCTCGAGCGCGACCCCACCGACGAGCCGCCACGTGGGCACGCCGATCGACTTGAGGACCGCGACGTCGCGCCGACGGTCGAGGCCGGACACGTAACAGACGAACGCGACGATCCCCGCGGCGACCAGCCACAGCAGCGCGGACAGGAGCGCCAGGGTCCGGGTCGCGACGGCCAGAGGGCGCCGCATGTCGTCGCGGACCTCGGTGGGCGTCATGGTCGTCAGGCCGTCGGCGACCGCGGGTGTCCCGCGCACGACGAACGCACCCGCGAGGTCGCGTCCGTCGAACGCGATCTCCTGCCCCTGCTCGAGGGTCACGACGACGGTCGGGGTGCCCCCGTTGTACGTCAGGCCACGCAGCCTGCCGACGACGACCACCGGGTGCCCGCCGAGCGTGAACGACTCTCCGACCCGGGCGCCGACGGTCTCGTCGACGGCGGCCTCACCGGCCCGCACGGGCGCCCTGCCCTGGACGGTGAGCGGGGCGACCACTCCACCGGGGCGATAGGCGATCACGTTCACGTCGGTCGGACCGCTCGCCCGCTCGGCGACGTGCCGGAAGATCGCGACGGGCGTCGCGTCGTCGGGCCCGGCCGAGACGGGCACGGGCGAGTTCGTCGTGAACGGCCCCGCGACTCCCGTCGGCACCACCCAGGTGTCGCCGCCGAAGAACGCGACGGTCCGGGTCGTCTCGGCGAGGAACGCGTCGTGCACGGCACCGAGCAGCAGCGTCATCGCCAGGACCGAGGCGGTGGCCAGGACGCCGAGCACCGTCCGCCTGGCCCGCCAGCGCAGGTCGCGCACCGTCAGCCAGATCATGGGTCGACCTGCACCGAGACCACGGTCGTCTGGAGCCGCACGGTGTGCGCCACCGGAACGACGAGCAGCACCACGACGAGCCCGGCGATCGCCGGGCCGGTCATCGGGTAGAGGCCGAGCGCACCCCCGAGCCAGACGATCCAGCCCGCCGACGAGAGCGCGAGGGCGGCGCCGCGCTGTGCCGGGTAGTGGACGCTGCTGATCATCATCAGCCCCAGGGCCGCGAGCGCCAGCGCGGCGACCCAAGCGCTCGGTGCGAGGAATCCGAGCACGACGGCGCACGTGGCAGCGAGCGGCGACGGCAGGCCCGTGAAGTCCGACTGGTCGTGACGCACGGCAGCGAAGTCGGCCAGCCGCAACAGCGCGCCCGCCACGTACACGAGCGCTCCACCGACGAGGACCGGGCTGCCGCCACCGTCGCGGCCGACGAGCACCGACAGCGCGACCGCAGGTGCGACCCCGAAGGTGACGCAGTCCGCGAGGTTGTCGAGCTGCGCGCCGAGCACCGACCCGCCCCACCGCCGCGCGACCGGCCCGTCGACCGTGTCGAGGACCGTCGCGCAGACCAGCAGCACGGCCACGACCTGCAGGAGACGCTCCGTGCTCAGGACTGCCGCGTCCGTCGTCGCGACGAGCACGATCACCGCCGCGCCGCACAGCGCGTTGCCCAAGGTCAGGAAGTCGGCAGCGCTCGGGCGCACGATGCCGATCACGTCAGGCCGTCGCCAGCGTCGTGCGGCCGCCGGTCACCCGTTGGCCGACGTGCACCGCCGGCGCAATCCCCGCCGGTAGGAGCACGTCGACCCGCGACCCGAACCGGATCAGTCCGATCCGCTCCCCCTTGCCGACCTCCGCGCCCGCTCCGACGTACGGCACGATCCGCCGAGCGAGGACGCCGGCCAGCTGGGTCAGCACGACGGGCCCGTGGGGCGAGTCCAGGTCCCAATGGACCGCCTCGTTCTCGTGCGCGTCCGGCTGGAACGCGGGGACGTGCGCGCCGTCGCGATGGTGCCGGACACGGACGGTCGCCTCGCACGGGCTGCGGGTCACGTGCACGTCGAGCAGGTCGAGATACGTCGAAACGAGCCACCGTCCGTCGCGCTCCTCCACGCGGGTGACGCGCCCGTCAGCCGGGCAGACGAAGGGTGCCTCCGGGTCGTCGCCGCGTCGGTGCGGGTCCCGGAAGAAGAGCGTGCACGCGCCGGCGACCAGGAGCGCCGGCAGCCGGACCGCGTTCCGGCGGCTCACCACCGCGGCGACCCAGAGCAGCGCCAGCCACGGCGGTGCACCCCGCGCGATCATGCAGCCACGACGAACGGCGCAAGGTCGGTGACCGAGTCCGCGAGCGCGCTCACCCGGTCGTCATGGGTCGCGACGACGACGAGCCGTCCGCTGTTCGCGAGCCCGCGCAGCAGGTCGAGCACGACACCCACGTGATCGGCGTCGAGGTGCGCGGTCGGCTCGTCGACCAGAAGCAGGGGCGGATCGTGCACGAGCGCGCGGGCGAACGCGACCCGCTGCTTCTCCCCGCCGGAGAGGGTGCCAGGCCGGTGGTCCGCCCGGGCGGCGAGACCCAGCTCGTCGAGGAGGCGTGCCGCTGACGCTTGTGCGGCGCGCCGCGACGTTCCCGTCAGCACCAGCGGCGCCATCACGTTCTCCGCCGCTGTCAGGCTGGGGATCAGGTTGAACGCCTGGAACACGATGCCCACGATCTGGTGGCCCCTGATCGGCCGACCGCTGAGGGTGACCGTGCCGGTGGCCGGGGTCAGCTGGCCGGCGAGGACCGACAGGACGGTCGTCTTGCCGCACCCGCTCGGGCCCCGCAGAGCGACCAGCTCGCCGTACCGCGCCCGCAGGTCCACGCGCTCGAAGGGCCGGACCACCTCGCCGCCGGTCCGGTACTCCACGCTGAGGTCGCTCACGACCAGGTCGGCGCCCTCGCTCACGTTCGCCATGATGGCGCCACCCGGGTCCCGTTGGGAATGTTTCGTCCAGGTTTGGCCTGTTTTCCGCCCCGCCTGTGCGACGGTGAGCGCATGCTCGAGCGCGTCGCGACCGCCACCCGGCGGCAGCTGCTGGGCCTCGCCGTCCGCGCCCGCGGCGGCAACGGCTCGCTGCTCGCCTCATTGCCGGAGGCGACGCTGGCACCCCTGCGCCGCGACGGCCTCGACCCGCTGCCGTCGCTCGGCGCCCTGCGGGACCGGTCGCCGGTGAGCTCTCTGCGACTCCCGCTGGGTCTGCGGGGGTGGCTGGTCTCGGGGTACGACGAGGCCCGCGCCGTCCTGTCGGACACGACCTCGTTCAGCAACGACTACTCGCACGTGGTCGGGGCCGTCGGCGCGTCCCCCGCGCGCGACCCCGGCGGCCTGGGCATGGCCGACGCGCCCGACCACACGCGCCTGCGCCGGCTCCTGACTCCGGAGTTCACGGGCCACCGCCTCGCCCAGTTCCAGTCCCGGATCGACGAGATCGTCGACGAGCAGCTCGACGTGATGGCGGCCGCGGCCGACGACGAGGGCATCACCGACCTGGCCGAGCACCTCGCGTGGCCCGTCCCGACGCGGGTGATCACCGAGCTCCTGGGCGTCGACGCCTCCGAGCACACCGCCCTCGCCGCCCTGAGCGCGGCCCGGTTCGACGCGACGGCCGGCGCCGGCGGGGCTCTCGGAGCGATCTCCACCTCGGTGGACGCCCTGGTCGGCGTCGTCCAGCGGCACCGCTCGGACCCCGGCCCCGGGTTGCTCGGCCGACTGGTCCGCAGCTCCGACCTGACCGACGTGGAGCTCGCCGGCCTGTGCGACGGCGTCCTCACGGGCGGCCTGGAGACGTCGGCCGCGATGCTCGCGCTGGGCACGGTGGTGCTCCTGCGCGACCCGTTGATGTACCGCGAGGTGGGCCAGTCGGACACGGTCTGCGCGGCGACCGTCGAGGAGCTGCTCCGCTACCTCACCGTCGTCCAGGTCGCGTTCCCCCGCTTCGCCGTCGCAGACGTGACGGTCGGCGAGCGACGCATCCGCGCGGGCGACGTCGTGCTCGTGTCACTGTCCCTGGCCGACCGCGACCCGCGGACCGCCGACTCGTCCTCGCTCGACGACGTCGACCCGCACCGCCATCTCCCACCGCACCTCGCCTTCGGGTACGGGGTCCACCGCTGCGTCGGTGCCGAGCTCGCCCGGATGGAGCTGCGCTCGGCCTACGGGCGTCTGTCCCGCCGCTTCCCGGAGATGCGCCTCGCCGTCCCCGAGGCCGACCTCGAGTACCGGCAGCTCTCGCTGGTCTTCGGCGTCGCGACCGTGCCCGTCGTGCTGGGCTGACGGGAGCACTCGCCGCGCCGTCAAGCCGAGACCTCAGGTGTCGATCGCCTCGATGTTCGCGCGGCTCTCGGTGGCGAGGATCAAGGAGGTCCAGCCGTCGGTCCCGCGGAGCCGGCGCACGGATGCGTCGGTCACGACGTACCGCCCGACGAAGCGATGGGTGACGACGTACGTCTCGTCGGCCCACTCGCCGCAGACCTCACCGGTGGCCGCGAGGTCCAGGCTGCGGTGCCTCGTCCCGGTCACGTGGACAGCCGCGGTGGCCGGCTCGCACTCACCGGGCGCCGGAAGGCTGCCGTCCGAGCTGGAGAGCCGGGCCGTGTAGGCACCGTCGAACGGCACGCCGGTGACCGTGCCGTTCAGGCGAGCGGTCCCGTCGGCGTCGAGCACGTACGAGCCGACGTCGGCTCCGCGGAGGTCGATACCGGGCCGCGGCGAGGCCGAAGCCGGGGTGGCAGCGACGAGCGCGAGCAGGACGGTGCCGATCAGCGCGGCGGCAGTCGTGGTCTTGGGGTACATCGTCTTCTCTCCTCGATCGGGTGGCGGGGTTGCCGTGTCCGACCGTGCCGCGGGACCCTTGAGCCGGTCCTGAGGACGGCTTGCGTCGTGCGCGGGGCCACGCCTGTTCGGGCAATCGCGTCCTCTTCTCCGAGACAGATTGGGCAGCGTGGCGGACCTCGGTACGACGGTTCGGCTCCGGGTGCTCGGCGAGGTGGCGGCCACACGCGACAACGCGGTCGTCGACCTCGGCGGGCGACGTCAGCGCGCCGTCCTCGCGGCGCTGGTCATCGCCCGCGACCAGGTGGTCTCCGACGACCGTCTCACCGCGTGCGTCTGGGGGGACAACGCACCTGCGAACCCGGCCGGCGCCCTCCAGGCGTACGTCAGCCACCTGCGACGGGCGCTCCAGCCTGACGCGGCAGCCCGCCAGCGCGACGGTGTCCTCGCCCGCGAGGCGGCCGGGTACGTCCTGCGGCTCGAGCCCGACGCGGTCGACGCGTGGTGCTTCGAGTCAGCGGTGGCGTCCGCGGCGGGCCTCGCACCGGCCGAGGCGGTGTGCACCCTGGACGACGCCCTCCGGCTGTGGCGCGGTCCGGCGTACGCCGACTACCTCGGCGAGCCCTGGGTCGAGGCGGAGACCCTGCGGCTGACCGAGCTGCACGCCGTGGCGCGCGAGCGGCGCCTGGAGACCCGGCTCGAGCTCGGCGACGCCGCGGTGGTCATCGGTGAGCTCGAAGCCCTGGTCGCCGAGGACCCGCTGCGGGAGGAGCGCTGGCGCCTGCTGGCGCTCGCCCTCTACCGGGCCCAGCGGCAGGCGGGTGCGCTGGCCGCGTTGCGGAGGGCGCGGGAGACGCTCGCCGAGGAGCTCGGCGTGGACCCGGGACCGGCGCTCCGCACGCTCGAGGCGGAGGTGCTCGCCCAGTCGCCGGCACTCGACGGACCGGCCCGGCGAGTGCCGGTGGACCTGGTGGTCGAGAAGACCCCCGCCCAGCCGGTCGCGCCGACCGACCTCGTCGACCGGGCCCGGGAGGTCGCAACCCTGCGGCGGATCGTCGACGAGCTGGTCGAGGGCCGAGCCGGGTGCGTGCTGGTGGAAGGCCAGGCCGGCATCGGCAAGTCGCGACTCCTCGTGGAGGCCGTGCGTCTGGCGACCTCGGCGCAGGTGCGCGTCCTGTCCGCCCGGGGCAGCCAGCTCGAGCGACCGTTCGGCTTCGGCGCCGTGCGCCAGCTCTTCGAACCCTGCACGAGCGACCCTTCGGTCCGCGGCACGCTCCTCGCCGGTGCCGCCTCCGTCGCGACGGCGGTCTTCGAGGACGTGGCCGGCGTCGACGCCACGGACAGCGGCAGCTTCGCCGTGCTGCACGGCCTCTACTGGCTCACCGTGAACCTCGCCGCCGCCGGGCCGCTGGTGATCTGCGTCGACGACATCCAGTGGTGCGACAGCGCGTCGCTGCGCTACCTCGCGTACCTCGTCAAGCGGCTCGAAGGCCTCCCGGTCCTCGTCGTTCTCGCCCTGCGGACGGGCGAGCAGCATCCCGACGACGCGCTGCTCGCGGACATCGCCCTGGACCCGTCGGTCACCGTGCTGCGGCCCGCTCCGCTGTCCACCGAGGCGGCCGCGACGCTCGTGCGGGACCGGCTCGGCGACGGGGCCGACGCGTTCGTCGAGGTCTGCCACCGCATGACCTCCGGCAACCCGCTGCTCCTGCGACAGCTGCTGCGCGCCCTGGCCGACGAGGGGGTCCGGCCCGACGTCTCCCACGTCGACACCGTGCGAGCGGTCGGCTCCCGCGCCGTCTCCTCGCTGGTGATGCTGCGCCTCCGTCGGATGCCACCCACGGTCACGGCCGCCGCGCGCGCCGTCGCGGTGCTGGGCGAGGCTGCGGACCTGCCCACCGTCGCGGCGCTCGCGCAGCAGCCCGAGGCCGAGATGGCCACCGCCCTGGACATCCTGAGCCGCAGCGAGATCCTCACGGACGACCGGCACCTGACCTTCGTCCACCCGCTGGTCCGCGACGCCGTCTACGACGACCTGCCCGTCGGCGAGCGGGCGCTGCACCACGACCGGGCAGCCCAGGTCCTTCTGGAGCAGGGCGCCACCCCGGAGCAGGTCGCGGTCCACGTGCTGCGGGCACCGCGCAGGGGCAGCGCCGCCACGGTCCAGCTGCTGCGTGCCGCGGCCGGCACGGCGATCTCGCGCGGCGCGTCGGACGCGGCTGCCGGACTCCTGCGGCGAGCCCTGGAAGAGCCGGTGTCGGGACCCGATCGCGCTCGCGTGCTCGTCGAGCTCGGGCGCGTCGAGGTCCACGTCGACGGACCCTCTGGCGCGGCCCACCTCGGCGACGCGTACGAGGCCCTCGACGAGCCCCGCGAGCGCGCCCGGCTGGCGATCGACATCGTCCGGACGCACGTCTTCGTCTCCCCGCCGGGCGTGGCCACGACGTTCGCACGAGCCGCGGCCGCAGACCTTCCGGACGAGCTCGACGACGAGCGGCAGGGCCTGATCGCGTTGCAGCGCATCGCGGGCTACATGCACGGCCTGCCCGCCGACTCCTACCGGGCGGGTCCGGTACCCGTCGTGTCCGGGGACGGCGACGGGGCACGCATGCTCGCCGCGACGCTGGCGTACGAGCTGCTGCGAGACGGCCGGGACCGGGCCGGGGCGGTGCAGCTGGCTCGCTTCGCCCTGGAGGGAGACCGACTCCTGGCGATCGACAGCGGGCTGCTCTGGATCGTGGCCGCAACTGTCCGGCTGATTGCCGACGACGAGCTCGGCGACTTCTGGGACCGCGCTCTGGTGCGGGCGCACGCGACGGGCGGCCTGTTCGCCGCCCTCTCCGTCAACCTGTGGCGCGGCTTCACCCAGTGGCGTCGCGGTCAGCTCGACGACGCCCTGCAGTCGCTGACCGACGCCGCCGAGCAGCAGCGCGTCTGGGGCATCTCCGGGGCCACCTCGACGTACGCGGCCGCGTTCACGCTCGGCGTCCTGACCGACCTCGGCGACCTCGACGCGGCCGCCGCGAGCCTGGACGAGAGCCACGCGCTGCCGTGGGTCGGCGACGGCGGCAGGCTGCTGCGGGACTCTGCAGCGCGGCTGCTCCTGGAGCGGGGCCGGCCTTCCGAAGCCTTGGTCGAGCTGACCGCCCCGATCACCTACTCCCCGGTGGCCAACCCCGCATGGGCTCCGTGGCGTGGGCTCCAGGCACAGGCGCTGGCCGCGCTCGGGCGCACCGAGGAGGCGGTCGCTCTGGCGCGGGAGGAGGTCGCGCTCCAGCGGCTGTGGGGGGCGCCGACCGCGCTCGGGCCGTCCCTGCGGGTGCTCGGCGAGCTTCGCGGCTCCGAGGGGACGGCCGACCTCCGCGAGGCCGTCGAGGTCCTTTCCGGGACGTGCGCGGTCCTGGAGGAGGCCCGTGCCCGGCTCGCCCTGGGACGTTCCGATGAAGTCTCCCCCGCGGAGGCCGTGGACCTCCTGCGGGCCGCGCACGCCACCGCCCGGGCCTGCGGGGCGCGCACGGTCGCGCGCGACGCGGCGGCCGCGCTCGCGCAGCGGGGAGAGAGCGTCACGGACGTCGACGGCGTACCCACCCGGATCACGAGCCGCCAGCGGAGGGTGATGGAGCTGGCCTCGACCGGGCTCGACGTCAACGAGGTCGCCCAACGGCTGTTCCTGACGCCCGGGACGGTGCGGGCCGTCCTCGAGTCCGCGCAGGGCTCCGCGCCATGACCCGGCTCAAGTGGTTCTCAAGTCGTCCTTGGCACGCTGGAGCGCCCCGATCATGAGGAATCCCATGCTCCCTGAGCCCGCGCCACTCGCCTCGTCCGGAGCTTCGTCTGGAGCTTCGTCTGGAGCTTCGTCTGGAGCCGAGCTGCTGCGCGGCCTGTGCGGGGGCGCGGTCCACCTGCCCGGGGATCCCGCGTACGACGAGTCCCGCCTGCCGTGGAACCTCCAGGCCGAGTCCTACCCCGCCGCCGTCGCCTATCCGGCCTTTGCTCCGGAGGTCTCGACGGTGCTGCGCGCGGCGGCGTCCGCGGGACTCAAGGTCGCACCGCAGGGCACCGGCCACGGCGCCCCACCGCTGTCCGGTCGCCTCGGTGACGCCGTCCTGCTGCGGACCTCGGCCATGACCGAGCTGCGCATCGACGCCGCGCGGCGCACTGCCCGGGTCGGCGCGGGCGTGCTCTGGGGAGACGTGGTCGAGCGAGCGGGCCGCGTGGACCTCGCGGCCCTGCACACATCCGGGCCGAGCGTCGGCGTGGTGGGCTCGTCGCTCGGAGGAGGACTGAGCTGGTACGCCCGACAGCACGGGCTGCAGTGCAGCGCGATCACCGCCGTCGAGCTGGTCCTCGCGGACGGCACGTTCGTGCGAGCGACCGACGACGTCGACAGCGACCTGCTGTGGGCGGCGCGCGGCGGGGGTGGCGGCTTCGGTGTGGTCACAGCGCTCGAGTTCGACCTGCTCCCGGTGAGCACGGTGTACGCCGGGATGCTGGCCTGGGACTGGGCCCACGCCCAGCGGGTGCTGACCGAGTGGGGTGCGTGGGCCGCGGAGGCGCCGGATAGCGTCACCAGCGTCGCCCGGCTCCTCCAGGCACCCGACGAGCCGTGGCTGCCGGCCGACGTCCGCGGCCGCCAGTACGTGATGATCGATGCCGTCGTGCTGGCGGGGTCCGAGGAAGCGACGCGGATGCTCGCCCCGTTGCGGGCGCTGCGCCCGGAGATCGACACGTTCGACGTACGCTCCGCGGCCTCCGTCGCCCACCTCCAGATCGACCCCGTCGCGCCGACGGCCGTGTACGCGAACAGCGTGCTGGTGGGCGGTCTTCCCGAGGGCGCCGTGGAGGCGCTGGTCGCCACGGCCGGCGAAGGATCGGGTTCGGACCTGCTCTTCGTCGAGCTGCGCCAGCTCGGCGGCGCGGTGTCGCGCCCAGCCCCGCGCGCCGGAGCGCTGGACCGCATGGACGGCTCGTTCCTGGTCCTCTGCGTGGGTCTCGACGAGGGCTCCGGCTGGCCCGCGGTGCGCGAGAACGCCTTCCGCGTCACACGGGCCCTCGAGCCGTGGGCCACTGGGTCGGCGTACCTGCTCATGGCTGATGCGGACGTGGACGAGCGGCGCGGCTGGCCGACCAGCTCGTGGCAGCGACTGGTCGACATCCGAGCGGCGGCCGACCCCGGCGGGCTGTTCCTGTCGCCCCACCCCGCCTGAGTCTTCCGGCTCAAGTCGGCGGCAAGGGCGGCTCAAGGCCCCGGGTCCACGGTGGTGCCACACCACCACGACGAAGCCCCGGAGGCAGTCATGACCATCGCCGATTACACCGCCGACCTTGAACGCAGCGTGCCGTTCGCCGAGCTGGACGCACGCACGCAAGGGACGGTCGCCACCCCCGGCGACGACGAGTACGACTCACTCGTCTCGCCGTGGAACGTGGCGATCCCCGTTCGTCCGGCAGCCGTTGTCGCCGCGGAGACGGACCAGGACGTCGTCGAGGCCGTGCGCTTCGCCGCGGAGCACGGGATGCGGGTGACACCGCAGGCCACCGGGCACGGCCCGATGGCCGACCTCCTCACGGAGCTGGTCGTCACGACCTCACGCCTCGACGAGGTCGTCGTCCACCCGGAGGGATGGGCCCGGGTCGGGGCCGGAGTGAAGTGGCTGCGCGTCGTCGAGGCCGCCGCACCCTACGGTCTGGCACCGCTGTCCGGGTCGATCACCGACGTCGGCATCGTCGGCTACACCACCGGCGGCGGCCTCGGGCCGATGGCGCGGACCTACGGGCTCGCGATCGACAAGGTGCGCGCCATCGAGCTCGTCACCGGCGACGGCGTCCTGCGCCGGGCCACCCCCACCGAGCACCCCGACCTGTTCTTCGCCCTGCGCGGCGGCAAGGGGATGCTCGGCATCGTCACCGCGATCGAGTTCGACCTGGTGCACCAGCCCATGTTTTACGGCGGCTCGCTGTGGTTCGACGGCACGGACGCGGCAACCGTCGTCTCGCGCTGGCGGGCGTGGTCCGACGCCCTCCCCGAGCTCGGCACCACGTCCTTCGCGCTGTTCCAGCTCCCCGAGATGCCCGGTGTCCCTCCACAGCTCGCAGGCAGGCTCACGCTGTCGGTGCGCTACGTGTGGACCGGCGACGCCGACGAGGGTGAGCGGCGCTTCGCCCCGATCCGTGCAGCGGCGCCCGTGCTGCTCGACGACGTGTCCTACAAGCCCTACACCGCGATCGACTCCGTGCACACCGACCCCCTGGACCCGGTGCCGGCGTACGAGGCGGCAGCCGTGCTGACGGACTTCCCGCGAGAGGCCGCCGAAGCGCTGCTCGCGCTGACAGGACCGGGGGTGCCGTCGCCGCAGGTGCTGGTCGAGGTGCGCCAGATGGGCGGGGCGATCTGCCGGGGTGGCGATCACCCGGCCGCGTTCGCCTCCCGCGACGTGGCGTACTCGCTCCTGATCGTCGGCATCGCCATGATCCCCGGCGTCCAGGACCACGCGGCCGCGATCCTGGAGGCCATGCGCCCATGGACCGGTGGCTACCGGCTGCCGAACTTCACGTTCACCCCCGAGGAGTACGTCGACGCCTACGACGAGGTGACGATCGCGCGCCTGCGCCGGGCGATCCGGAGCTACGACCCCGACGGGGTCATGGCCATCGGCGGCGTGCTGGGGTGACGCAGGAGCTCGTTGGTGGCCGTCCGATTGCCGCGCCGTTCCAGATCAGCTCCACGTCGCTGCGACTGCCGGCCCGCCAATCGTTCTGTGGGCTGCTCAAACCAGGCTCCGACGTGCAGGCGATGCACGCGTCAGGCGCGGCGGTCGGCGATGTCGAGGACGTGGTTGATGAGGTCCTCCGGCTGATCGACTACAGCGACAAAGCCGCTCGGAAACGGGCGGAGTGCATGTCCGACGTAGCCGAGGAACGGCTGAGAGTGCCCGGTCGCCTCGGCCTGCTGCTGAAAGAGAATGCCTTCGCGCGGCTCGTCGCCACGCGTGAAGTTGGTGATGACCAGGTCCCAGTCGTCGGAGTCGAGCTCCGCAAGCCCAGCCTGTGTGCTCACGGCGTTGACGACGGTCATCCCCGCGGCACGCAGGAACCCGCGTTCGGCCGCGTTCCCCAGTGGCTTGTCATCGACCCACAGCACCCGCATGCCCGTCGTGCGATCGGCGAGCCGCTGGGCGCGACTGCGAAGCCTCTCGGAGACGATCGCAGTAGTCGGCCGTTCCTTCGAGTCGCGCAACTCCCTTGCGGCAAACTCGAGCACCAACCCACCCACACCGAGCTTCGTGGTGCGCTCCATGAGCCCGCCGATCGCCCTCCAGTTAGCGATGACGATGACCACGATGAGACCGACAGCCAGCAAGGCAGCCGACGCACCGATCAGCGCGACCCAGACCTCCGTGGTCATTCCGGCCCCCCGTCTCGTACGTGCACCATGGCGTCGCTGCACCGGTCCGTCCATGGTGCGCCGTGTCGGAGTCGTTCTCACACCACAGCGCCACACGAGTCATCCCGTTGCGCGGTGGGTGGGAAGGACCAACAGCCGCCGGGTATGGCTACCGTCGCGATGTCGAGGAACCGTCGGCTCACTCTTCGGTCAATCCGGAATGCTCGAGCAGAAGTCTTCGTAGTTGGTCGAGATCTCCAGGTTCGTCGCCGAGGCCGCTCCGCGGCCCAGGAGCTCGATCTGGATCTCGCCGACACCCCGGAGCAACTCGCGCGCGCCCCACAGTGACCCCGCCAAGACCCGTATGGACTCGATCAAAGCCCGGGTGTCTAATGATGCGCATCGGACCGCGGCATCCACAGTGAAGCCAAGGAGGACTCGATGATGCGTCGACTCATACCGATGATCGCCTTGGCCTTCGTGGTCGCGAGCGCTGGCCCTGCATTAGCGATCACTTTCGGCGACCCCGACGGCGAACTGCACCCGAACGTCGGCGTCGTCGTAACAGACCGGAATGCCGCCAGCCCAGGACCGGACATCACCTGCTCGGGGACGCTGATCTCCGAAGACGTGTTCCTGACGGTGGCCCATTGCGTCGATGTCCTTGAGAGAGTCGGGCAGCCATACTGGGTGACGTTCGCCTCGACTTACGACGAGGACGCCTTTGCGCCAACCGGGCTCATTTCGGGAACCGCGATAAAGCACCCCCTCTGGGGTTCGGGCGGCCAGAACGACACCCACGACATCGCCGTCATACTGCTTGACAGCTCACCTGGCCTCACCCCCGCCGAGCTACCCACCGCCGGTCTCCTCGACCAGCTGAACGCGAGCGGGCACCTACGCGACCAGACCTTCACTACGGTCGGCTACGGCGCCGTGCGCACGGACAAGACCGGGGGCCCGCACGCAAACGAGGGCCGCGACGGGGTGCGCCGTTATGCACTGCAGAGCTTCCAGTCTCTCCGGCCGAACTTCCTCGAGTTGTCGCAGAACCCCTCCACCGGCGACGGGGGGGTCTGTGCCGGTGATTCCGGCGGACCGCACTTCCTAGGTGGCGTTGACAGCAACCTCGTGGTCTCGACCACGGTGCGCACCGACTCCTGGTGTCGTGCGACCAACCAGACCTACCGTCTGGACACTCAGTCAGCCCGAGACTTCCTAGCACCGTTCGTCTCTCTGCCCTGACCGCGCTGGGTCCACCTACCTCCCGGGGGCGGGACGGTCGATACCCCCGAACCAACCTGACCCGCTTCGCCGATGGACCGACTTGCGGGCGGCGGCTCCTGCATTGTGCCGCGGTTTCACTCCCTCGCCCATGAGGCGTGCCAGGTCGAGAATGCGGACACCACACGGATGTTGAGCGGTAGATGGGCGACACAGTGCTGTACCTGTCTATGTCGGCGGACCGGTTCATCGCGGGACCGAACGAGGCTCATCACAACGATCTCGGAAATGGCGGCGACCGACTTCACGAATGGGTGTCTCCTCCTGAGGGTGGAATGAGCACACAGATCGTCGATGAGCTCACATCCACCGGGGCGGTCGTCGCCGGCCGTGGCACGTTCGCCCCTCGGAAGGCTGGAACTGGACGTAGCGGGAATCGAAGGCGTTTCGGCGGGTACCGGCGGACGATGGCGAACGTCTGATCTGCATGTTCATGATCGCGGATTCGTGGGCCCCTACCCGATTCCAGCCGATCCGTTGCCATGGTCAACGACACACGACCTCGGTTCACGGCCGGTGAGCAGTGTGCGAGCTCGGCGCACGAGGCCGAAGACCAGGCCGATGGGACTGCCGCCCTCGCGTGCCGGCGAGTACCGTCGTGATCCCGGAGGTTACCCCCAGTTGGGCGTGTGGTGACCGGAGCAGAGAGCACCGTCGAGCCGCGCGCTCTCCCATGCTCGCGAACGCCGCTCCGAAGGGACCGTCCTCATGATCACCGCACGCATCCGCACACTTTGCGTAGCCACCGTCGCGCTCGCGACCGTCGGCGTCTTCGCCGCTCCGGCGCACGCTGCAGACGAGCTCTTCTTCCCCGCCGGCATGGCGTGCTCGTTCCCTCTTGCGACCAGCAGCACCGGCGCGTCTGTCAAGATCCACGACAACCCGACGTTCATGACCACTGGCCTGGGCGGGAACCTCACCCTTACCAACGTCAGCACAGGCACGACGATCACCCTGCCGTCCAAGGGTGTCGCCGACAGGTACACCGCGCTCCCGGGCGGGGCCACCCGGGTCGAGTCGATGGGCAGCCACGTCATCATCCTGTTCCCGACGGACGTGCCGGCCGGACCGACCACCACCTTGTACACCGGCCGGGTCGTCTACACAGTCGACGCACAGGGGAACTGGACCCTGGTCTCGACCTCCGGAACGGCGCGCGACCTCTGCGCCGAGCTCGGCTGAGCGGCCGGCAGTACCTGCCTCCGTCCGCGGGAGCGGACGAATGTCGTGATCGCCGCGGTCATCTCGTTGGCCGGCATGGCCGCCCTGCTTATGTGCATCCAGTCGCTCCAGCTCGTCGGCGGAGGCTTCGGTGGCCCTCGACGACGTCTGCTGTCCGACGACTCGTGGACAGGTCCTGCAAGTGCTGCTCCGCCGTTTCGGGCATCTCGCGCCGGTCGACAGGCGTGGCTCGGTCTGTTCCTGCTCACAGCCGGTCTCACCCGCCGAATCGCCTTCGATTCCCGTCTCTGACTGTGTCGGCGACCTGCGATCTGACGTCCCTTTGGGGGCCGGCGGACGACGGCAAACGTCTGATCTGCAGGTCCACGATCGCGGATCCGTCGGTCCCGACCCGATTCGGATCGATCCGTTGGCGTGGTCAACGGTCAACACGACCGCAGCGGCTCCCTTCGGGCCCGAACGCTGACGGCTCACGTGTGCGGCTCAGCACGCCCCGGGGCCGCTAACGTGGAAGGCATGCCCCGGCCTCCGCTGCGGGTCCTGATCTCGGGCGCGAGCGTCGCGGGCCCGACGGCGGCGTACTGGCTCAGTCGGCAGGGATTCGCCGTGACGGTCGTCGAGCGGATGCCGCTGGCCCGCGTACGGACTAGCGGGCACGCGGTGGACCTGTTCGGGCCGGCGATGGATGTAGCGGACTGGACAGGCGTGCTTCCCGCAGTGCTTGATGCCCGCACGCGTACCGAGATCATCTCGTTCCAGCGTGACGACGGCCGAGGTGTCGATGTTCAGCTGCGTCAGCTGGTCGCGGGAATCTCGGGCCAGCACGTCGAGATCATGCGCGGCGAGCTTGCCTCGATCCTGTACGAGGCGACTCGAAGCGACGTGGAGTACGTATTCGAGGACTCGATCCAGTCGATCTTCGACGAGCCCGACGCCGTCGCCGTGACGTTCGAGCACGCCCCCGCCGATCGGTTCGACCTCGTGATCGGAGCGGATGGGCTCCACTCCGTCGTCCGCCGGGCGGTCTTCGGGCAGGAAAGCCAGTTCCGCCGGTTCCTCGGCGGCTACCTGGCCTTCGCGGCAGTCCCGAACTACCTCGATCTGCGGGGCCGCATGGTGGTCTGGAACGCCCCGGGTCGGGTCGCTGCGATCTACCCGGTCCACGGGACCACGGCGGCCAGGGCAGGCTTCCTGTTCCGCCGCAGCGAGGAACTGCCACTCGAGCACCGCGACATCGAGGGGCAGAAGCAGTTTCTCCACGAGCTCTATGGACGCGACGGCTGGGAGGTTCCACGGTTGCTCTCCGAGATGGACTCCGCCGACGACTTCTACTTCGACTCGATCAGCCAGATCGTGATGGACCGGTGGACCAGGGGGCGGGTCACCCTGGTCGGTGACGCCGGCTACTCCCCCGGCCCGGCCGTCGGCGGCGGCACCAGCATCGCCATGGTCGGCGCCTACGTCCTGGCGCAAGAGCTCGCCCAGGCCGGCAGGAGCTACGGAGCAGGTCTGCGTGCATACGAGGACCGCATGCACGATCTCGCCACCAAGGCCCGCGAGATCGGGCCGTCGATCATGTCCACGCTGATCCCGCGGACCAGAGTCCAGGTCCGACTCATCCCGACACTGATCCGCCTCGTGACACGCATGCCGCCGTCCGTGCAGCGGCGCGTCATCCAGATGCAGGCGACACCCGCCCGAGCCCTCGACTCCATTCACCTCACCCGTGCGACGGCGGAGTAGCGCGAGCCGGGATGCGCGCATTCGTCGGTACGGTGAAAGCGCGCTGCACGGCGTCGAACACGTTCCTCGGCCCCACGAATGACGTGAGGGTGCGCGCCCTATCGCCCTCACTCGGATCGCTGGAACCCGCCGACCCTGCGGCTAGGCCGGGAAGGGTGCCGCCGGGAGATCGAGCTCGTCCATCCGGGCGGCGTAGCTGCGGTATTGACGTCGGGCCTCGCCGTGCCGGCCGGACTGCTCCAGCGACACGACCACGCCCAGGTGCGCGCCTTCGTCCCAGGGGTCCTTCGCGAGCAGCTGGAGGTAGTGCACGATCGCCGTGTCGTTGTGGCCGGTGCCCGCGGAGATTTCGGCGAGCGAACGAACGACGTCGACGTATCTCGCGCGCGCCTCGTCGCGGAGGTCGGCCGACCAGTCCTCGTAGAGGTCCTCCTCGAGGAAGTCGCCCGTGTACAGGGCGGCCGCAGCGGTGAGGGTGGCTGCCCCCTCGTCGGTGTTGCCCTGCCGGACGAGAGACACCCCGGCCGCAGCGCGGGTGAGGAAGTCCTCGACGTCGACGGCGACCCGCTCGAGTTCCAGGCGCATCGAGTCCCTGTCCGCGGCGATGTAGTAGTCGGCCGGGTGCGCCTTGTCCGGATCGAGCGCAGAGCGCACGGTCGCCAGCGCCACGGAAAGTCGGTTCCCCAGTTTCGCGGGGTCGTCGTCGGGCCACAACGCGTCGGCCAGCAGGATGCGTGGGGTCGCTCGACCTCGGCGGGCGACGAGGATCTTGAGCAGCGTCCGGGCCTTCTTCGACTGCCACGCGGTCGTTGGCAGGGGATGCCCGTCCCGGAACACCCTGAAGGCACCCAGGCAGCGCAGAGCGAGGCCCGCTTCCGCCTCGCGTGGCGACGGAGCGCCGTACGCCAGCCTCCGGCCGAGGCGTCGCGCCCACCTCAGGACGGGCTGGAAGGCCAGCGCGATGAGCCCGGTCGCGAGGGCGACCAGGACGACGTTCGATCCCGTTCGGTCGCCCACCAGCGCACCGACACCGACGACGGCGGCCGCGTAGACGAGGACGGCGAAGCCGCCGACCGCGGCGACGATCACGGTGCCGTCGATGACGACCTCGATGTCGTACAGGCGATGCCGCAGGATCGCGGTCCCGATCGCGATCGGGATCCCCGCCAGCGGAACCAGGTAGCAGAGCCCGTAGAGGGAGCTCGGGACGCCGAGGCCCTGGAGCAGGTCGCCGAGCAGCAGCCCGCCGAGAAGGATGGACGCCGCATAGGCCAACCAGCGGAGCTGTTGGCGTTGCTCGCCGTCGGCACCCCTGAACCGCAGGAGGAAGGCGATCAAGGCCGCGCACAGGAGGAACGGTCCAGCAACGGCTCCGGCCACGCTTCCCAGCGCGGACAGGAACGCGTCGGCGGCCAGGATCCCCAGCGGGTTGTCGAGGTCCGACATCGACCCGCTCATCGGCCCCGGGCGAAAGGCCTCTGAGGCGAAGCCGGCCACGGCGAGGGCGAGTCCGAGCCCGACAACAGGGCGCCAGCGGCGCGAGGCGAGGCGTCCCGTCGGGAAGATGAACAGGATGTACGACGTGACGACGACGACCGGTATCCACGCGGAGTCCCCTACCCAGGCGACCGCGGCGCCGCCAGAGAGCCGGCCTGGTTCGGCGTACACCGCGTAGTGCGCGTAGCCGATCGAGAAGCAGACGAGCTGGAACAGGATTCCCTGGGTCAGCAGGAGCCAGCCGATGGGGTTGCGGGGCTCGTGGGAGGCGACGACGGCACCCACCACCGCGTAGGTCAGGAGTGTGAGGAAGAGCAGGACATCCGTGCCGCCCAGGTCGGGACCGCGACTCGAGGATCCCGCTGCGCTCAGGGCGACACCGAGAGCGAAGAGTGCGATGGCGACCGCGGCCAGCCCCCATGCGACGAGCCGGGTGCCACGCCGGGTGACAAGCCCCTCTCGACCTCTCATGGACTCGGATCCTCTGCTGCGTGGTCCCGGATCAAGCGTGGTCAGGGCGGCTTTAAGGCCACCCAAACGGTTCTCGGCAGGGTCGAGGTGTTACTCGACACGAAAGGAAACTCCATGAATCACCATCACGAAGGCCGCGACCTCAGCCTCCTCCGGTTCGGCGCCGCATGCGGCGTCCTGGGGGTTCTCGCGGCCGTCACTCAGTCGGCCATCGACCCGCACTACTCCGATGACCCGGGGGTGGCGATCCGGCAGGCCTCGCTGAGCCACTTCCTGACGTTCTCACGCGTGCTCGACCTGACGGCCTTTCTCCTCATGCTGATCGGCGTCACCACGATCACTCGCGTGCTGTCGTCCGGATCAGGGGCGGCCTGGGCGCGAGTGGCCCAGACCCTGTTCATCGTTGCCGCCGCGGCCGGCGGGATCGCGACGATGATCGTCGGCTCGTTCCCGGACATCGCGGACTCGTGGGCGGAGGCGACGCCCGCTCTCCAGCCGGGTTACGTCGCGGTCTACGACGCCCTGGGCAACGTCAGTGGCGGAGTGTTCGCCGTGTCGTGGACCGCGCTCGGCCTCTTCGGGATCGCCTACGCGGGGGCGGTCCGGCACAGCGACGTCTTCTCCCGGAAGCTGCGTTGGGTCGCTGCCGCGAGCGGGATCTCGCTGATCAGCGCCATGGTCGTCGGCATCGGGTTCCAGGTGCCCGTCGCCTTCGCGCTGCTGATCCTCGGGCTCTTGCTCTCCTACGTGGTGATCGTCGCCTCGAGCGTGACCGTGTGGCGGATCGCGCACGCATCCGGACGGGAGGTGCCGATCGGCGCGTCGGTCGCCGCGTAAGCCGTCGCCGGTGGCCAGGGTCCGTGAACGGAGCCTGGCCACCGCCCAGGTTGGCGAGCTGGCTGGGATGGGATGCGAACACGACACGACCCGTCGCCGGGAGCGAAATCCCGAACTGGTGATCGGGCCCCGCCTTTGGTGGCGGCTCCCGGACGTTGTCGACGGACTCTCCGGTTCCGAGCACACCCTCGCGCATCTGCGGGCGTGGAACTACGTCACTTCTGCGTATCGCGAGCGACGTACCAGGCAGCCACCTGGGAACGCGACCTGAACCCGAGGCGCAACCGGATGCGCTCCACATGCGACTCGGCCGACCTCTCGGTGATCCCGAGGCGCGTCGCCAGCTCGCGGTTCGTGAGGCCGTCGGCCACGAGCGCAGCGACCTCCGTCTGGCGAGGGGTGAGGCCGGTCGGCACAGCCCGCCGCAGCCGGGGAAGGCCCAAGAAACGCCGCACCTGCTCGACCACCTCCCCCGCATCGCCGAAGGCCGGCAGGTGCGACCGGCCCTCGAGCTCCACCAGCTCAGCGCCCGGAATCCCGTCAGCGAGCGTCCTGCCCTCCGCGGCCGGCGCCGCACGGTCTCCCCGCCGGTGCAGCACCAGCGTCGGTACGGAGATCCCCGCAAGGGCGGGATGCACGTCCAGGTCGTAGGCAAGGCGGAGGAGGGCGACCGCCGTATCGGTCGAGGAGGCCGCGCGCTGGTACTGGGCCAGCGCCCGACGGGTCCCCGCATCCGCGTCAGGAGCGAAGATCTCGGTGAGCAGGTCGGAGCCCAACCCCCAGTGGGTTGCGACCAGACCGAGCACATGCCGCCTGCTGTCGTCGTCCCCCAATGCGGCGCCGGTGGCCCAGCCACCGAAGAGGACGAGCCTCGAGACCGTCTCGGGTCGTTCCGAGGCCCACTGCGCCGCCACCGGCGCTCCCAGCGACCAGCCGAACAGGTCGAACTGCGTCGCACCGAGGGCCTGCGTCACCGAACGGATCGTGGCCAGCTCCAGCGCCATCGTCCGAGGTCCCTCGTAGGGATCCGAGAGACCACAGCCTGGGCGGTCGTAGCGCACCACCGTCCTGCCTGATGACAGCGCCTCGTAGAACATGCGCTCGGCCGGGATCGACCAGTCGAGCTCGAGGTGGCTCAGCCAGCCCGGCACCACCACCAGCAGCGGACCGGTGCCGGTCTGCGCATAGGCGACCTTCGCGCCGTCCTCCAGGTGCGCCGTCCCCCAGCGCTGCTCACGCACAGCCACGACACCAGTGAACAGCAACGCTGGTCCGGCCCCGTCGGGGCCAACATCAGGGTGCGCCGATCACCGCCATCGTGCACCGCGCGATGCACGCGAGTTTGTCGTTGCCGTCGACGATCCGGACTTCCCAGACCTGGCTGCGACGGCCCAACGAGATCGGCCGTGCAGTGCCGGTGACCCAGCCGGAGCTCACCGGTCGCAGATGGTTGGCGTTGATCTCCATACCGACGCACGCCTTGCCAGGTTCGGCGACGAACGTCGCAGCGCAGCTCACCAGGGTCTCGGCGAGCAACACCGAGGCGCCGCCGTGCAGGATCCCGAACGGCTGGCGCGTGCGGCTGTCGACCGGCATCCGACCGATTAGGTAGTCCGCGCCGACGTCGGTGAACTCGATGCCGAGGTGACTTATCGCAGAACGTGCACTCATCGCGTTTGCCTGGTCCAGGTCGGGACTGCCGTGCCAGATCGCAGCGTTCATCAGGGTGGCGCCTGTCGGCAGTCCGCGGACTGTCGGCGTCGCGTGGCCGGCGTGCTTTCCGTCCAGGCGTTCGGGGGAATGGTCGAGGACTGGTTCAGAGGTTCGGGTCATGCGCTCCATGGTTCCGACTCGACCGGCACCGACGCAGCCGTGGATCTACCTCACTTGGCAAGGACGTTGAGCCGCGCACGGTCGCGCACCGGCACCGAGTCTGGCTCGTCAGGACTTCAGCGGCCTACAGCGGTCCTACAGCAGCCGAGATCACGGCTGTGCCATCCACTACCGCACCACCAGGCCCGGCTATCTGGGCGCGCCCGATCATCGTTCGAACCCGACCACATCCCAGACCAGACCGTGATGACGAGAGCGAGGGGTCAGCCCCTGAGCTGTCAGGACGTCCACCATCGCCGCGGGCGAATGGACGAAGGCGCGGAAGTCGTTGCGCCGCAGTCGTCGCAACGCGTTCTCACATCGCATTGCCGCACGAGTCATCGGGTTGCCCGGTGGGTGGGACAAGACCAACAGCCGCCGGGTATGACTACCTGCAGCCGCGAGCAGCCGTTCGTAGTCCGGGTAGCAGCACACCACGCGGTTAAGCACGACCACGTCGGCCGGCTCGACGTCGTCTGGGGCCGTCGCGATGTCGAGGAACCGGCGGCTCACTCGTCCGGTCAGTCCGGAGTGCTCGAGCAGAAGTCGAGCCTCGTCTTCGTAGTTGGTCGAGATCTCCAGGTTTGTCGCCGAGGCCGCTCCGCGGCGTAGGAGCTCGATCTGGATCTGGCCGACGCCCCCGCCGATCTCCAGGACCGTGGCGCCCTCGATGCCGCGCTCGGTGAGAAACCCGACCAGCCGCTCCTCGACGCGGGTCAGGCCGCGCTCGCGGAACCGCTGCGCCATCTGGCGCGCGAACCGGTCGGTGAACGTGGCCTGATAGTCGTCTCGACCGCAGCAATCGTCCACTTGGAAAGTATCGGGCTGTCCGGTGTGACAACGCCATCGTCGTGGTGTCGTCGTAGACGACGAGGCGGTCACTGCGTGATCCTTCGAGTGCACCTCACACAGCGGCTCGGTGTCGGCGAGCTTGCCGTCGAGGTCACAGCGGAACCCGTGACCTAGCCGCCCCGGTGGGGCCGACAGGCGGCGGAGGCCATCCAGTCTGCACCGCCGATCGCTGGCACCACGGGCGCGGATACTCAGGCGGCCGCAGCTCTTGCTGCCTGTACAACTAGTCGTCTAGCTGGCGCGCACTCCCGGGCGGGATGATTCAGCGCCATGCTTGCTCCGTGGCCGAGACACCAAGTCAGACTGAAGAGGTCAGCAACGAAGCGGCGACCCCGCGATCGTGGACACGCTTAACTGACACCCTGCCTCCGCCGCCCGCCCCCGACGACACCGACCTGCTCTGGCGCCAGTTCTGCGCGTACCTCGCGTGGTACGAGCACGCGGCCAAGCGAGCCCGTATCAGTTACAGGTCCGGCCGACTCCTCGCGGTCGTGGTCGGATCTGCCGTTACGGTGCTCGCTGCTTCTGGCGCACCGGGTGTGCTCACGGCGTCGCTCGCGGCCGTGGTCGTGGTCCTCGAAGGTTCACAGCAGCTGTTCCAGTTTCAGCCAAGCTGGATCCGGTATCGCGGTGCGGCCGAGACTCTCCGTCGAAACGGTCACCAGTACGCTGCGCGAGTTCCGCCATACGACACAAGTGACCGTCGCTGGAAGCTCGCCGAACTGCTCGACGCCACGATCAGCGCCGAGGGCCGTGCGTGGACCCAAGCCGCTCGTCGACCCACTAACAAGCCACCGATCGGCGAGCACACGACGTCCACAGGATAGATGCGTCTGCCCCGAGTTCGATTTGACTCGGTGCCCGCGATGGCGGGAATCGAATGCGCCAGGTGCCGTTTGAAACCGTTGGCTTGGAGCTGCTACCTGCGGGTTCACCCTCGACCGGTTTGGGCGAACCTGGTCGATTCGGGCTCGTGAGTTGACGGAGTCAACACTGCCCGCTACCCCCGTTTCGGCGGCTCCGAAAAGCGTTTCGGCGGGCAGCAAATCAGTTGCTCCAGCCACTGCACGAAATCCCGGAGTAGTGATCCGGTCCCGCGTCCGGGGCGCTCGCCTGACGTGGCTCGACCGAGTCCTTGGGTTTCCAAGAATAGCCAAGCGGCGGATGGGCGCTCGAGCGTCGCGAACGGACAGTGGGCGCGAGGGCCAGACCCGACGACGTGGCTTGCAGAGTGTGCGCCATGCCACCCGAGGACTGCTTCTCCGACCTGCTTGACGCCGAGGACCTCCTGCCTCAAACTGGAAAACTTTGCTCGTCCCAGTCGAAAGGAACGACCATGGCAAAGGACAGCAGTCGAGGCGGCCACAGCAAGAGCAGCAACTCATCCACGGGCGTCAGCGCCGCGCGCCTTCACCAGAAGTCCGGCTCCAGCAACTCGTTCGGCGGATACACGAAGGTCAACAGAGGCAACGGGAACTTCACCATGAAGAAGGCGGGCGGAGAGAAGTAGCCATGGCGCTAGATGATCCGAGCATTGCGACGGCCCTCCGTCTGCCAAACTTGGCCCCGCAAGTGTCCACGGTCGCCCCGCCAGACGGTGCTGGCCAGTCCTGGCAGGGGGGAGCCGTGATGTCAGCAAACGAAGTACTGGTCGCGTCGGGCCTGCGCGTATTGCGCGGACCGCTGTCACTGTTCGTTTGCCAGGGCATCGTGAAGGAGTACGGCGAGTCCTGGTGGACAGAGGGTGTCCTTGAGCCGCTCGAGACGGAGCGGACCCCGACCACCGAGGACGTGCGTCGGTACCGCAAGTTGCCTGAGTCCGGGACCGTCGAGGAATGCGCGGCCGCGTTCGACATCAGCCTCTGCCTCACCCTCGTGACCAAACATTGGTACCGGATATTCGGTCCAATGCTCGGCAAAGACCACCGGGGTTGGGCATTCGAGCTCCTCGGCGTCAGGAACCAAAACAAGCACATTGCCGGTGGCGACCACGCAAGCGACTTCGCTTGGCGGGCCCTCGACACGATGTATCGCTTGGTCGAGTCGATCGACAGCGAAGCTGCCGCCGAATTGTTGGCTCTTCGGTCCTCGGTCGACCTCTCTGCCTACGGGCACGCCGCAATTGCCCCGACTGCCGAGACCCCGCAGATCGCAGGCGATCCCACCCCAGCACCTGCCGTTGACGCCGAGCCTGGACCGCCAGCCTCGGCTGACGAGGACCTGGAGGCGACACTCGCTGCGGTGGGCCCCGACTTCTCCGGAGCAGACCTGCGGAAGATGAACTTCGCCGGCGCGAACCTCGAAGGCGCCGACTTCACCGACGCCAACCTGACCGACGCGAACCTCGAAGGCGCCACCCTCAGGGGAGCAATCTTCACCAACACGAAGCTCGGCAACGCCACCCTCATAGACACCGACCTCAGAAACGCGCACTTCGAGGGAACGACCCTGTCCGACACCCGTGACGAAGGACCCCCAGCCCTAACAATCATGGCCACCCGAGGAGCGAACTTCGCTGGCGCGACCCTCGATGGCGCCACCCTGAACTTCGCCGGAGCCGATCTGCGGAAGGTCACCCTAGCCGGCGCGAACCTCGAAGGCGCCGACTTCACCGACGCCAACCTCACCGACGCGAACCTCGAAGGCGCCACCCTCAGGGGAGCAATCTTCACCAACACGAAGCTCGGCAACGCCACCCTCATAGACACCGACCTCAGAAACGCGCACTTCGAGGGAACGACCCTTTCCGACACCCGCGACGAAGGACCCCCAGCCCTAACAATCATGGCCACCCGAGGAGCGAACTTTGCTGGCGCGACCCTCGATGGCGCCACCCTGAACTTCGCCGGAGCCGATCTGCGGAAGGTCACCCTCGCCGGCGCGAACCTCGAAGGCGCCGACTTCACCGACGCCAACCTCACCGACGCGAACCTCGAAGGCGCCACCCTCAGGGGAGCAATCTTCACCAACACGAAGCTCGGCAACGCCACCCTCATAGACACCGACCTCAGAAACGCGCACTTCGAGGGAACGACCCTGTCCGACACCACC
>NZ_JBFUKL010000004.1:0-298188 GCF_056400865.1 Cellulomonas sp. P4_H4 | reverse complement strand
GCTCGCGGCGGGTGGGTGTTGCCGCCGCTCTACTGGCGTGCGTCGGCCTCGCCGCGTGCACCGCGACCGAACCGCCGGCCCCCGCACCGACCGCGGAGGCTGACACGATCGCACCGTTCCCGCAGAGCGGCTCCATCGACGCTGGCACCTACCTCGTGACCGGCTACCCGGTGCCCTTCGAGATCACCATCTCAGACGGCTGGGAGACCTTCGACGGCGCGAGCCTGGGCAAGGACGACCCGGATCTCCCGAATTCATGGAATGTCGCCCTGTTTTTTTACCCCGTCGTCTATGTCCCGACGGACGCATGCGGCTGGAGGGGCGCGCTCGTCCAGATCGATCCGACGGCTGCAGTGTTCGTCGAGGCGATGGCGGCGCAGGCGTCAACGGTGAGCACCCCTGCCGTCGAGGTCATGGTCGGCGACTACGCCGGCTTCGAGTTCGACCACGCCGCCGAGAGTGACGTCGACTTCACCGCCTGCGACGACCGCACGTTGTGCATCTACTCGGACTTCGCTCAGAGCTGCAACGGACGCGGGTACTCAAGTGTGGGCGAGCGCGATACCTACCGAGCGGTCGACCTGAACGGCGAGCGCGCCGTGATCATGGTGGGATCCGACCCTTCGATCAATCCGGCGCTGATCGAAGAGGCACGCGCCATCTTCGACTCGATCGAGTTCGTCAGACCCGACGAGTGACGGTCGGCCCAGTCCTCGCCGTCAGCGGTGAGAAAGTGGCCGCGCAGGTGCTCCAGTGGGTCGGCCCCGCCTCCGTTGGCCTCGCAGTTCCCAGTTCCGCCCCGTTGAGCAAACCGGGTGGTGGAAGGAGTCATCGTTCCACCCTGCGTGGCGCAGGTGACGAGGTCCGCGTGCGCCGACCGCGACGTCGAGCTGTGACGGCGCGCTGGTCGGCCCGAAAAGTCAGCCGAAGGAGACAACGATGTCCAGGCGCACAAGCAGTTCCCTGCAAGCACGCAGCCTCGGTGGCCGTCGATGGCGTGCTCCCGCCGTCGTGGCAGCGCTCGCCGTCGGTTGCACGATGGCCGGGTCCGGGGTCGCCGTCGCCGGCGACCACTCCCACGGTGCCCCGGACCTCTTCGTGGCCGCGTGGGACCTCACGGCCACCCAAGCCATCGTCGCCGCCGGATTCAACCCCGTCGAGAGCCACGTCATGTTCGCGTACGTCGCGATCGCGGAGTACGACGCCGCGGTGGCGGTCCACGGCGACGGCGACCACTTCGCCGTGGACGCGGACGCCCCTCGCGGCGCGTCCGCCGAGGCGGCGGTGTCCACCGCCGCGCACCGGGTCCTGGCACACTACCTACCCGCCCAGAAGCCGACGATCCTGGACCCGGCGTACGAGGCGGCGCTCGCGTCGATCCCCGACGGCAGCGCCGAGACGGCGGGCGTCGCAGTCGGCGAGCGCGTCGCGGCCGCGCTGATCGAGCTGCGCCGCGACGACGGCTTCCGCGCCACGGTGCCCTACACGCCACCGGTCCCGGCGCCCGTCGGAACGTGGATCCCGACCGCTCCGACCCCGCCGGTGGGGACATTCCTCCCCGGGATGCGCCCGTTCGCGCTGCGCTCGGCCGACCAGTTCCGCCCCGACGGGCCGCCGAACCTCGACAGCCGGCGGTGGGCCACGGACTACGCCGAGGTGAAAGCGTTTGGTTCGGCCACGAGCGCCGTTCGGACGCCGGACCAGACCGCGGCCGCCCGCTTCTGGGGTGAACCGCCGTTCACGCAGGCACACGCCTCGTTCCGCCTCTTCCTCGACCAGCACGACCTGGACTTGGCCGACGCCGCGCGTTTCCAGGCCATGATGTCCGTGACCTACGCCGACGCCTTGATCGCCTGCTTCGACGCCAAATACCGCTACGCGTTCTGGCGCCCGATGACCGCGATCCCCGCTGGGGACACCGACGGGAACGGCCGCACGACCGCTGACCCGTCCTGGACGCCGCTGATCCCGACGCCGAACCACCCCGAGTACCCGAGTGCGCACAGCTGCATCACACCCGCTGCAGGGATCGTGATCTCGCGGTTCCTGGGCACCGCGCAGATCGATTACACCGTCCCCAGCGTGACGGGCGGCGCAGCGCGGCACTTCGCGACCTTGCAGGACCTCACGAGCGAGGTCGGAAACGCCAGGATCTGGGGCGGCGTGCACTTCCGCAGCGCCGTTGACGACGGCGTCGCGATCGGCCAGCGGACCGCCAAGTACGTCCTGCGCCACTCTTTCGACCGGTAGGAATGCCCGGGGCGGGCCGCGGGAAGGCTGGCGGTCCTCCTCGGGGCAGCCGTCGCTGGCGACTCACGGCTCCGGGCGGGCCGTGCCGGACACAGACCTCGACCCCACTCCGTCGGGTCCCCGACAGCTGGCCCACGGGGTCGAGTCAGCAAGTGACCAACGAACCCCCCGCCCGCCTGAACGATCAGGGCTGAGACGCTGAACAAGCGCCTGATCAGGTCTGCGCTGGGCGCGGCTCCTGGTGCACGGTCACCAGCTAGTGCATCGGCATCGACAAGGCGTCGGACTCGCGGGAGCCTGTGATGTGGCACTCAGCGTCCTCGACTCCGTTGATCTCTCTCCGTCTGATCAGCCTGCGCCGACGGGTGATCCGAAAGACGATCTCATCGCTTGGTTGCACTACCAGCGGCATGAGTTTCTGCGGAAGCTGCGCGACCTCGATTCGAGCCAGATTGCAACTTGGTCTGTCCCGCCGGTGGAGCTTTCAGTTCTCGGACTCGTGCGCCACATGCGTCAGATGGAGCATTTCTACCTTGCGTGGGGTCTCGGCGCTGGCGAGCGATTCGACTACTACGGCGATGATGACTTCGACGGGGGCAGCGCCGACACAGTCGAGGACGACATCCGCGGGTATCTTGCGGAATCCGCTCGAGCAGATGTCGCCATCGCGGCGCTGCCGAACTATGAGTCTGCGGGCCTTGGGCACGGGCAGCCGCTCGGGTACACGCTGATCAAAGTGCTCCACGAGTACACACTTCACAGCGGCCAGGCCCACATGATCCGGTTCGCGGCGTTGGGCGAACTTCGGCGCTAGCCGGATTTTGTCCCGAGTGGTAAATGGTTCGGGCGTCGCCTTGTGCCCCGGACGCGGCGGCCCCGCGCCGTCCGGGGCGCCGCCGGCTCTCTGCGGCTCGCGGATAGCTATGGCTGCACTTGGGCGGCGTGGAACTTACGCACTCCGGAAGTCGCTACCCGAGTGCCGTCCCGTACGCCAGTACATGCGCGACCGTCGAGCGGTACCAACGACGAGTTGGACGGTCCTGACATGGGACCTGCCCGTCGCCCTGCCCGGCCGGCTCGCCGCGACGAGTTCCATGGTGCGCAAGTCCGCCGCGCCACGACGCTCAGCCTGGTATGCGACCGGGAGCGGCGTCGTCCTCAGCAACTATTGCTGGTTCGAGTCCAGTCGAGGGAGCCAGCAGACTGGCCTCCGACCCGCGGAACGCGGCTTCTCTCATGTCGTGCACGAGCCGGGTCGCAGAGGCATGAGTCCGCTGCTCTGACCGGCTGAGCCGCCGCCCGCGCGGCCGCCGTGACAGCGAGTCACTCGGGATCGTTGTCGGCGTCGCCACCCAGCCGGAACGGCTCGGTCACCCCCGTGTACGCGACGTGCGCGACGAGACCTTGCTGCGCGTGCGGGAGGTTGTGGCAGTGGTCCATCCAGACTCCGGGGTTGTCGGCGACGAACGCGACCTCGTAGGTCTGGCCGTTCTCGACCTCCAGCGAGTCCACCCACCACGGGCTACCTCTCGACGGCTGGCCGTCGCGGGAGAGGACGAGCAGGTGGTGCCCGTGCAGGTGCATCGGGTGCGGCTGACCGCTCGAGTTGCGGATGGTCATGGCGACCACGTCGCCCTCGCTCACCATAAACATCGGGACGTCGGGAAACGTGTGCCCGTTGATCGTCCACTGCAGTCCGGGCAGGCCGTCGACGAATCCGGGCCGACGGCCGATCGCGTACGTGAATCGTCGATCGGCCGCCTGCGGGTCGAAGCCGACGTCAGCCGGCGTCCCGTAGTCGAGGAGGTCGAGCGTGGCGCGCGGATCCGCGCCGTCCACGGTGTCGCCGCCGCCGACGAGCACCGAGAGCGACCCGAGCCGGACGCGCACCGCCGTGCCGTCGTCCGGGGCTGCGACCTCGACGTCTGCTCGGCCGCCTGCGGCCACGACGACAGCCAGGCCATCGATCGCACCGGGGCCGTTCACGTCGCGCCCGTCGACCGCGAGCAGACGGTAGCTCGCGCCCGGCACCCAGACGCGCAGGACCCCGGAACCGGTGTTGATCACGCGGACCCGCGCAGTCGCCCCGGGGTCGGCCGGCACCCGCATCGGGCCCGGGTTCCCGCCGACCGTCGGAGTCGCGCCGTACGTGTGCGCGAGCGCCACGACGTCGACGTCGTGATCGGCGGCCGCCACAGGGTGCACGACGAGCGCACCGAACAGTCCCCCGCGGACCTGCGCGTGCGACACCTGGTGCGAGTGGTACCAGTACGTGCCCGCGTCGTCGACGACGAAGCGGTAGACGTGCTGGCCACCCTCCGGCACGGCGTCCTGCGTCACACCCGCGACGCCGTCCTCCGCGTTGGGCACGTCGACGCCGTGCCAGTGCAACGTCACTCCGTCCGCGACCGACCGGTTCACCAAGGTGACCTGGACCAGGTCCCCGACGGTCGCGTCGATGGTCGGTCCTGGCGACGACCCGTTGACCGTGTAGCCGGGCACGCTGCGCCCGTCTGCGAGCTCGACGTTGCCGCGGTCCATCGTGAGCGTCACGTCGACGTCCGGGGCGCCGTCGGCCGGTCCTGTCAGGTCGGCGACGCTCACCGTGGGGCCGCCCTCGTCGGAGCCTCCATGCCCGTGCGTCGTCGCCGTCGCCACGCCCAGGTCCTCATAGCCCATGTCCATCACGGACGCGTGTGCCGGAACGAGGCTGGTCCACCAGAACCACGCGAGCGGAGCGACGACGAGCAGCGCGGCCACGACGCCGGCAACGACCTGTCGCCTGCGTCGAAGGGCAGCCTGCTCCGTCATGTCGTCAAGCGAGGGCGTCAGCCGGCGCGGGCGCCGACTTCACTCGCGGAACCCGCTGCGCGGCCGTGATGCTCACGCCCAGGATCACAAGCGCGTTCATCCCGTGCAGGGCGCCGACGACTGGGGCGCCGAACGCGACGAACGCCAGGACGACCTGCAGGACGACGAGACCGAGGATGATCGCCGCGAACCGCACGGCGCCGGCAAACTTGGCGAAGAACGAGATGATGAACAAGAGGATCGCAATGAGCGGGATCACCATCATCCCGACCGTGCCGTGCGCCGAGTGCGCGAAGTTGCCCTCATAGCTCGAGTCGATGATCGCTCCGTTGTCGACGTCGTTGATGGCGGTGAACCAGGCCAGGGCGATCAGACCGGCCTGGACGAAGACGCCCGCAGCAACGAGGTAGGCGAGGACCCGATACGCAGTCTTCATGGCGTGTCTCTCTCTCGAACATGGATGCCCAAGGGGTGCGCGGTCGGGATGGCCACGCTGGAGACAAGAATGCTCCGAAAGGCGCCGTCAGACACCCCATTTCCGACAAATCCACCCCTTCGCGGGGTCCGCCCACCCGCGAGCAACCGGATAACAATCTGCCGGCCGTCCCGGAGCTCGTCGCCGCACGCACCACCGGACACCGGACCTGGTCAGACCCCTGGGCTCGCTCGGCTGCATCAGATAGGGATCGGCCCATGCGCTGACGATGCGTGCGTGCTCGCGCGCTTGGCCTGGCTGCCGTGGGTGAGGCGATGATCGGCTCGCTCGAGCGACACGAAGCTGCGCGGGTGCCTCCAATCAACCCAGGGGCGATTCAAAGTGAGACATCAGCCCCAACTGCATCTCTCGATGTCAGCAGGGCTGTTGGTGGCACATAGGTGGCATGGCCTAGACGATGGTTCCTAGAAAGTGCCTCTGACATGCATAAACACCAGTCGGGCTGACAGGATGTGAACCTGCGACCCCTTGAAGAATCCCGGGGCCGACAGCCTCTCCCCCGACATCTCGCACCAACTGGTGAAACCGTGTGATCTGCGGATTTACGCGATCCCGCGGTGGCGACCACCGCGCATCGCTAACTGTTGTTGAGCGTCGCCATGCGGCGAATTCGTGGGGTAAACGTGGGGACTGCGATCCCCCGCTGGCCGCGGACGCTCTGATCTCTCAAGCGTGCCTCAACGCACTCCACCTCGGCCAGGATGAGGTCCATCCGTACCTCCTCGATCGACTCAGCCAAGGTCGCACCGTCCCAGACGTCGATAGACCGAATGATCACAAACTCGGCGAGTTTCAATAGACAGATCGATCACGCAGCGAAGGCCTTTGTCAGGCAACGACGATGGCATCAGCAAGTTGCCAAGGATTCGGGAAGTCGGCACGCTACTGGACGGAGTCCAGTCGAGGAGCACGTAGACAGGCCTCTGACCAGCGGAAACGCGGCGTGACTCTTTCTAGTGTCGTCGACGTGCAACCGGCGTGCGGGACGAGGAAGTTCGGCCCGTGCAAGGGTTGGGCCCACAACGTATGTTCGTGAGATGTCATCGTCGACCGCGCAGCTGGCGCCCGCACTCGACGTCGACGCCCGGCTCACCGAGATCGAGCGCCGCGTGAACCTGCTCGTCAACGTCACGCCACTCAACGCGGCGGAGGCGTGGGCGGACTTCGAACGCAGTGACTTCGGCACGGCCCCCACGCTGCGGCTGCGGCCGTTGGACTTCGACCCGGACCTGGCGCAGCGTGACCTGTACGACCTCGAGGTCGAGAACGTGGACGACCCGGCGCTGCACACGCTCTTCCGGGCGAAGAGGGACGAGATCGCCCGGCAGATCACCGCGCTAGAGGACCGCGACACGTCACGGTTCCTGTACGGATCACTCCAGCTCTACGGAACGGTGGCCCCTCCGCTTGCCGCGGCAGCCCAGGAGCTGCTCGAGACCATCCCTCCGCAGGCACCCAGCACCCAGACCGTCACCGCCGGTGCGTTTGCCGACGCGGCCCGCGCGGAGTTCGAGCGCTACCGCGCCGTGTACCCGGACTTCCCGGTCCGCGTCGAGGTACGGGACGACATCTCCGAGCTGATGGTGTCGTTCGGCCGCCTGCTCATCCCGGAGTCCGCCGCCTTCCGGGCCGACCGGGTCGAGCCGTTGCTGCACCACGAGGTCGGCACCCACGTGGTCACCTACCAGAACGGTGCCCGGCAGCCACTGACGCTGCTGACCATCGGCCTGCCCGGCTACGACGAGACCCAGGAGGGCCTCGCCGTGCTCGCCGAGTACCTGGCCGGCGGGTTGGACCCGCGTCGGCTGCGCGTGCTCGCGGCGCGAGTGGTCGCGGTCGGCAAGCTGCTCGACGGCGCCGACTTCCTGGACATCTTCCAGTCGCTGCGGGCCGACCACCGCATACCGGCACGGACCGCGTGGTCCATCGCTATCCGGGTCGTCGTCGGGGGCGGTTGGGTGAAGGACGCGATCTACCTGCGCGGGATCACGCGCATCCTCGACGCCCTCGCCGAGGGCAGCAGCCTCGACGTCCTGCTCGTCGGCAAGCTCGCGTTGGACCACATCCCCCTGGTGCAGGACCTGCTGGACCGCGAGGTGCTCCACGCGCCGTGGGTGCGGCCACGCTGGCTGGACATTCCCGGTGCACAAGAGCGTCTGGAGAGGCTGCGCGCGGGCGCGACGGTCACCGACCTCTACGAGGGAGACGTGGCGGCATGAGGCTCGCATTTCTCGTCAACGACGTCGAGACCGAGGTGGACGAGTACACGACCACCCGACTCGCCAGGGCCGCAGCAAGGGGCGGGCACGAGACCTGGTATGTCGGTGTCGGGGACCTCGAGCTCGGCAGCAGCGACGGGCTGCTCGCGGCCAGGGCTCGCGCCGCGAGGTGGAAGAGCGACGACACCCTCGCGACCTTCATGGAGGGGATCAAGGCGCGCGACGCCGAGCGGATCGTCATGGACGACCTGGATGCGCTCGTCCTGCGCAACGAGTCGATCGACGACCTGCAGGCGCGGCCGTGGGCCAGCCCGATGGGCGTGGTGTTCGGACAGATGCTCGCGGCCCGAGGTGTGACGGTGGTCAACGACCCGAACACCCTCCATCGAGCGACCAGCAAGCTCTACCTGGAGGAGTTCCCCGAGAAGGTCCGACCACGATCGCTGGTGACGCGAGATCCGGAGGCGATCGAGCGGTTCGTCGACGAAGTCGGCCACTGCGTCGTCAAACCGCTGTACGGGGCCAAGGGCCGCAACGTCTTCATGATCGAGGGCCCAGGAGAGACCAACCTCGCGCAGATGACGGAGGCGGTCCTGCAGGACGGCTACGCCATCATCCAGGAGTTCATCGACGGAGCCACGGACGGCGATGCCCGAATCTTCCTGCTGGAGGGCCGCATCCTCGAGCGCGACGGCAGGCCCGCCGCCTTCCGACGCGTGCCCACCGGCAACGACCCGCGCGCCAACATCAGCACCGGCGGTCGGTCGGTGCCTCTTGAGGTCGGTGAGGCCGAGCTCAGCATCGTCGAGGCGATCGGCGACAAGCTAGTCGCCGACGGCTTGTTCCTCGTGGGCATCGACGTGATCGGCAGCAAGGTGGTGGAGATCAACCCAGAGAGTCCCGGCGGGTTCCAGAGCGTCGAGAGGCTCTACGACATCGACATCGCCGAGACCGTCATCGAAGCCCTGGAGCGCCGCGCGAGCCCGGGGTCCTAAGCCGTACCGCAGGTGAGCGAAAGGGCCTCTGACCTCCTACTTGACTTGTAGCAAGGACAGGATCTGAACCTGCGACCCCCGGGTTGTGAGCCCAGTAACCACCCGGGGCTGCAAACGGTCCGGCGGGCGGGTTGTCAGGCCCCGGCGGCCGACCAGCCCGTCCAGCCGCGCACCGTCGCCCACACAACGGGCCCGGTCGGCTCAACCTCGGTGTACTGCTGGTAGCGGGCGGCCAGGGCGGCCACTGCGCGACCATGCTGGTCGCCGTCCCTGACGACGACCGCCTCGGCGTCCGCACGGACCCACCACAACCGAGCCCAGTCGTCGTCGTACCGGTCCACCAGGAATGCGACCCGCGGGTTCTCGGCAATGGTGCGGAGCCGTCGCAGGGCCGTCGTTCGCTTGGGCTTGTGGTCGACGGCGTGGACGAGGACGTCGTCGTCCAGGAGTGCGAACGTCACCGGCACGAGATGCGGCTGGTTGTCCGACCCGCTAGTCGCCAGGACGGCTCGCCGGGCGGACCCGAAGCGGCGGCGGCACTCGGCGGGGTCCATGACGTCCATGTCGCCAGCGTGGCGGACACGCACGGGCCGGTCGACCGGTGGCTGCGAGGCGTCGATGTCCCCCTCGTAGCCGCCCATGGGCTGCGCTGCGGTGACGGAGCCAGGACAGAGCACATCCCCCGTTGCTCCGTCGTGTCAACGTTCGGCCCGCAGGAACATCAGACGCACTTTCGCTCCTCGGCTCGAGTAGGCCTCTGACCTTCGACTTCACGTGTGGCGGGGGCAGGTTGCCAGCTCGGGACATCGGAGTCGGGATCCCGCATTCGAGCTCTGACAGGCCGGCTGCTCATGTAGTCAGAGGTTGGCGCGCATGACCCACCGCCACTTGGCGATGCGCCGGTCCCTCACAAATCCATGCCGCACATACAGTTCTTCGGGTCCGGTATGGAGATACGCGCCCCGCTGCGGCGGTCGATCCGCCGTCTGTTCGGGATACGCCTCGACGACGCCTCCGCCGGCGCGCTTGATCTCCTCCAGGGCCCCTTGCACGGCGGCCGCAGCGATCCCGTTGCCGCGGTCCTTCGAGTTCGTGAAGATGCACCCGATCCGCCAGTCGGGCGGATCCTGAGCTTCCGCGTCGTAGGCGCGGCGACTCTTGATGTTAGGGAGCTCCGGCGGAGTGCCGAACTGGCACCAGCCGACACATCTGTCCTCGTCGTAGACCAGTACTTGGTGCACCGCTCCCCGCTGCACGAGCTGCTGCTTGGCGTCGTGGTTGCCCTGGCGTGTTCCGGTGGAGCCGCCAGGATGGAATCCGATGCACCAGCAGCCACCCCACACACCGTTGTTCGACTCGACGAGCGCGGCGAAGTCCTCCCACGTGGCCGGCGTCAGCAGCCGGGTGGTCAGCGCCATGGCGCAATTCTCACCGAAAGCCGCGCGACCCTCAACGGGCGTCCGCAGTCGCCCGACCTTGGTTTGCTGCGGCCCCGCTTAGCGGATAGGCCCGGACTGATCGAGGCAATCGACTCGGCCACGGAACTCATCGAGACGGGTGAATGAACGACCGCCGGCGTGGCCCACGGACGTCTCGGTCCAGTCGAGCGCACAGTGAGATGTTTCCGTCGGGCCAAAAGGAGAAGGTCAGGGGCTGTCGGGCTGACAGGATTTGAACCTGCGACCCTTGAAGAATCCCGGGGCCGACAGCCGCTCCCCGAAATCTCGCACCATCTGGCGAAACCGTGTGTGATCTGTTGATTTACGCGATGCGCGGCGGAGAGCACCACGCATCGTTGACTGTTCTCGATTGGGTGACGGCTCGCCGGGGAGCCGAGTGCCGGGGTGATGTCGTTGAGGTCCAGGGATCAGGAGCGACCAAGCAACCCTGTGCTGCTCGAGGACCTCGACGTTGTCTAGCGACTCAGCGTTCATGACGTCGTGCCTGGCCCACTCACCGCTCGATCAGCGTGATCTTCACGGCCGACACTCCGTCTGGGCCGAGGACCATCAGTCGTTCGTCTCCGTTGAGGATGCGGCCCTCGACCCAGGCGCCGTCGTGAAGGCGAAGCTCCCGCAGGCTGTCGATCTCGAGCAGAGATCCCTCTCGACTGAAGTCGATCATCGCCTGCCGTCCCAGTGCGATGTATTCGAGATCTCCGGTTTGCAGGATGACTCCGAACGGACGCGAGTCTCGCGGGGAGGGCGCGTGGGCGGTCGGCAGAGTCTCGTCGGGAAGCGGGGCCGGCTCCGGCAGCCGGACACCCGCATCGAGCAGCATGTCAGTGAGGAGCTTCGGCGCGCTTCGCACCGTGACGGTCGTCGACCCGAGTCGCGCGGTGGCCGCATCCGTCCCCGGCTCCAGCGCGAATCCCATCACGCGACCGTCCCGCTGGGCTTCGAGGATCTGCGGGGCGAGCGCGAGAAGTTTCCGGAAGGCGTCGTAGAGCTGACTGTCTTCACGGACGTCGTCGATTCCGAAGACGTGGTACCCCATGGCGTTGAAAGCACCGAACGCGCGGAAGGCGTCACCGGTCAGAACACGCGCCTCAGGGATGAAAAGCGGGTTGATCCCCGACGAGTAGTCGCGCATGACCGACTCGCTGTCGGAGATGTAGATGTCGGGGGCCACGAAATCGAGCGCCGGCCCGGCGACGCGCCACACCCCGCTCATCCGTGCGGTCGGACCACCGCTGGGATACTGGCCCGGCATGTCCTGACCTGGCTGGGGGCCCAGCCAGGCGTTCGCGTAGGCAGGCAAGGCCTTGATCTGCTTGCCCATCTCGGCCAGGGCGCCGACATAGCTGGCGAACCCCCACGCCATGAAGACCTCGTCGGCCAGCGGATCGTCGTCGCCGAATCGCTGCTGCCACGATGCGCCGCCCGGGCGCGAGCGACCGAACAGATCGACGACGTCGTCGTCGAAGGCGGTCGGTTGGCTCGCCACTGCCTCGACGAGGGCCTCAGGAACGGGCGACAGCCAGGCGAGCTGCGCGGCCGAGGAACGGTCGCGGCTCGATCCCAAGAGCCCTACCTCGTTCTCCACCTGCATCATGATGACGGTGTGATCCTCGTCCACCCGGGCGATGTGCTCCATCAGCGCTCCATAGGCTGCCTCGTCTGCTTCACGCAGAGGCCCGGAGAACACCGACAGCGTGGGGCGAGGCATCGATCCCGAGTAAGTAAAAGGAGCCCGCGAGGGGGACGGTCCGCGGTCGGCACGCTCGAATCGGGCGGAGTCCTGGCGGACCCACGTCGGTGCATAGGTGGACAAGGCGTTCTTGAACGCGCCGAACCAGATGAGGACGAGGCGGACGCCGGCCGAGCGCGCACCAGAGAGCAGCTCGTCGACGACGCCGAAGTCGAACTCACCCTCGGACGGCTCCACCTGATCCCACCCGACGGGAGCGATGATCGAGTTCACTCCGGACCTCCCGATCGCTTGCCAAATGGGTGCCATGTGCACGGGATCAGAGGCGCTGGAGTTGCGCAGCTCGCCGCCCAGGCAGAGGAACGGCGAGCCGTCCACGATCAGCCGCGTGTGGGTGCCCGCTCGCTCCAAGCGGGGAAGTTCGGTCATGAGGTCTCCTTCGGGCACGCTCGATGCGAAAGCGTCCATCTTGTGGCTCTTCGAACTCCGGGTGGGGGTGACGGCTCGCCGGTGAGCCGAGTGCCGGGGTGATGATGTCGTCGAGTTCCCGAGGATCAGGAGCGACCACGCAACCTGTTCGGCTCGAGGACCTCGACGTTGTCCAACGCTACGGCGTGCGCTGGCGCGCCCACGACTGATCCCTGCTCGCGTTGCGATCTGCTGCTCGGCTTGGACGGTGTCCATGTCGAGCACGTCGAACGCGGACCGACGTGACTGACTGTGACGGTCGCGACGCGGGCGCCGTTGATGGGCTGCCCGGCCCGCGGCATCGTGGGCAGTGGGCCGCGGCCGGTGCCTGCGCCGCCTGCATGACGTGCCCGTCCATCGACAACGTCCACGTGCCCGACGTCTCCGCGGAGACACGCTGGCCGGCGTGGAAGGCCGCGACGGAGCGCTCCGAATTCCGTTCGGGGGCGGCCCTACCGCGCACTGCTCGACCGTAGACCCCCCTAGGGGTGTACTGCACCAGCCTTAGGGGTGGTGAGGTCGAGGGACGTACCCCCTCAGAAAGGCACCACCATGCTGGGACTCATCATCACCATCATCATCGTCGGGCTCATCGCCGGGCTGCTCGCGCGCCTGCTCGTCCCCGGCAAGCAGAACCTCTCGATCCCCATGACCATCGTCATCGGGATCATCGGATCGTTCGTCGGCGGGTTCCTCGGCTACCTGCTGTTCCACAAGGACGCCGACGACGGCTTCCTGCAGCCCGCCGGCCTCATCGGGTCGATCATCGGCGCGATCATCGTGCTGCTGATCTGGATCCGCGTCGGCGGTCGCCGCTCGATCACCAACTGACCCGCCGACCGCGGGTCCCGGTCGCCACGACGGTCACCCACAAGGATGAACCGTGGGCGCCCGGCGCGCCGCCGCCGTCCGGCAGTGCCATCGTCCTGCCGAAGCTAGTGATCGCGGGCCTGCTCTTGGAGCTTGGGCCCGCCGCCAGGACGAGATGCAGAAGCTAGAGGTGACAGCTCTACGTCGAGGAAGAGGAGAAGCCATGAGCGTGGCACAGACACTCTGGGCCTCCATCCAGGAGGACCCGGTCTTTATGAGGAAGATCAACGGCTGGCTCACGATCTTCTGGCTACTGAACTTCCCACCCGTGATCGCGGTCTACATCTGGGCACCGGACGCCTGGAAGCAGGCGTCGATCCTCTACCTGGCCCTGGTGTCCATCTACGCCAACGTGGCCGGTCACCTGGCAGCGTGGCAAGCCTCTCGGATCGAGGTCATCCAGAACGACGACGCCAACGTGTCGGACGTGCTGGAGAAAGTGGAGGAGATCCACGCGGTCACCACCAACCGAGCCAGCGATGGGTGACGGACTGTGGTGCGACGCCTACGGGTGCCGTTCCTGGTCATCCCGGTCTACGCCGTCGTCACCGGGCCACCTCAAGCTGATGGATCATGCCGCAAGCAAGGCAGCGTGTTCGTCCTGGGCGTGTACGCGCCGGCCCGTGCACGTGCTCATGGGCGGCGGAGGCCTCTCAGGCCGGTGCGTAGTTCGCTGACGAGGATCTCGGGCTGCTCGAGAGCAGCGAAGTGTCCGCCCCTGTCGGCGACACCGACGTGGATCAGGTTGCTGTAGGCGGCCTCGATCCAGCTTCTCGGCAACCGGGGGATGTCTCGCGGGAAGACGGTCACGGCCACCGGCAGCGTGAGCTTCGGGCCGGCCATGCTCGCCGATCGGTTCTCCCAGTAGATCCGGGCGGACGACGCAGCACTGTTGGTGAACCAGGACAGCGATATCGCATCCAGCATGGTGTCGATGCTGAGGGCGTCCTCGGCGAGCCCGCAGTTGTCCGTCTTCGACTGGAACTTCTCGTAGATCCAGGCCGCCTGACCGGCCGGCGAGTCTGCCAGTGCGAACCCGACGGACTGCGGCTTCGTGCTCTGCACGTGATTGGACCCGCCGAGCGGGCCGGCGTAGAGGGCCAGGCCGTCCACCGCCTGGCGCTCTTCGGGCGTCAGCGTCTCGGGAACGTGCTCCGGGAATGCGTACGGCGTGCTCAGGTGAACTCCGAGGAGACCCTGAGGTTCCATCGCGCCGAGGACCGTGGTGATGGCCGCCCCCCAGTCGTTGCCATGGGCCGACCAGGAGCGGTAGCCGAGTCGGCGCATGAGCTCCGTCCACGCTCCGGCGATGCGGGTGACGTCCCATCCTGCGTCGGTCGGCTTGCCGGAGAACCCGAATCCCGGGAGAGACGGGATGACGACATCGAAGGAGTCGGCGGCATCCCCTCCGAACGCGACGGGATCCGTGAGCGGCCCGATCAACCTCAGGAAGTCGGCGACCGACGTCGGCCACCCGTGCGTCAGGACCAGAGGCAGCGCGCCGGGGTTCGCGGACCTGACGTGGAGGAAATGGATGTCGAGCCCGTCGATCGTGGTCAGGAACTGAGGGAACGAGTTGAGCTCGGACTCGAAGCGGCGCCAGTCGTACTCGCGCTCCCAGTACGAGACGAGCGATCTGGCGCTCTCCACGGGGACACCCTGCGACCAGTCGCGGACGGTCTCCCGATCTGGCCACCGCGTCCGGGCAAGCCGTTCCTTGAGGTCATCGAGCTCGACGTTCGGGATGGCGACGTGGAACGGGCGAACGTCAGCGGGTGCCGAGCTGAATGCGGTCATCGTGTGTTTCCCCTCGACTCTGGTGCACGCGCAGCGGCATTGCACACTGGTGTGCAACGTAGCCTCATTGCACACCGGTGTGCAATCATGAGGCCGTGCAGAACGAGCCCCCAGGCCTTCGTGGCGGTGACACCCGGGAGCGACTCCTCGACGTGGCGATCGAGGTCCTCGGGACGACCCCGGACGCGAGCATGGGCGAGGTCGCCTCGGCCGCTGGGGTGGTCAGACGGACCGTCTACGGCTACTTCCCGTCCCGGTCCGACCTCCTGTTGGCACTCGCGCGACGCGCCGTGAGCGAGATCGCGACGGTCCTCGCCGAAGCTGCCCCAGTCGACAAGGCGGCCGACGTGGCGTGGGCTGACTTCATGGCCCGCCTCTGGCCGTTGACGCACCGCTACCGGGTGCTCGTGGTCTTGCGGCGCGGCGAGTTCGGAGAGGGCATCCACGCCCTTCTCGGAGAGGTCGAGCAGTCACTAGCTGACCTGGTCGAACGGGGCCAGGACAGTGGGGCGTTCGGGCGGCACCTACCCGCGGGCGTCCTCAGCCAGGCGGCCTGGTCGGCGGTGTTCACCATCGCCGACGACGACCTGTCCCGGACGGAGCTCGACGACTCCGCAGTGATCCTGACGAGCCTGCTCATGCTGGGAGTTCCAGAATCACGCGCAAAGGTTCTGGCCACGCGGTCCGGTCGGGCCTGAGCGGCGGACGTGTGCTCGACCGAGCCCCTGGTGCTGCGCGAGCCGTCGCACAGGCCGCCCGACAAGGCACGAGCTGCTGAGCCGCACTCAATAGGGGCCGAGTTCTCCAGCTTGGAACGCCTCGCCGCTGGCCGCACTCATGGCGATGTGGTCGGGGTGTCCGGTCACACCGTCTGGTCCGAAAGTGACGACCACGTCGGGCTGCTCTTCGTCCAAGAAGGCGGCGATGCGGTTCACCAGCTCCGCCTGCGGCGCCTCGCTCACCTGGCCGTCGGGGAGGTCGAGCCACTGGTGCCGGTCCGGCGCGTGGCCGACGGCGGCCCAGCCGAGCTCGTCCTCGAGGCGGCGCAGCGACCCGAGATCCTCGGGGCACCTTCACGCCGGGCGCGATCTCGCCCGCGCCGCCGTCCGTGGCATGCAGTACCGACAGCCGGAAGCCAGGCTCCGCGGCATGCAGGGCCACCGAGCCGAACGTCGCGTACGTCTCGTCATCAGGGTGGGCGACGCAGACCGCCAGCCGCCGTGCGGTCATGCTGCCCACAGCCTCTGGGTCATGGCAACGGAACCGGGGCGGGCCCGGGCGCAGGCGCCGGCACGCGATCCACAGGGTCGTCGCTCAGCCCGGCAGAGGTGATACCGGCGACCACCCCGAGCAGAATGGTGAACGACGCGAGCAGGCCCACGACGCCGGCGTTGCGGGTTCCGCGAATCGAGCCGAGCGCCGGCGCCGGCCGGCCTCGCAGCGACCCCGGCGGGAGTGCGGGGCGGCCGGTAGCAGAGCGCTGCGACGGCCCGGAGAAGCCCGCTCGGGTATCGACCAGCGCGCTGGTCGAGGCATGTGCGGTCATGGAACGACTGTCGTCCGGACAGCTCCTGCGCACCTCAGGGCAGACCGTCAGGGTTTTCCCTACAGACTCCGGGTGACCGGGAGGGGAGACTGGTGGGGTGCCACTGCGGCCCGGACGCGTCATCGCCCTCGTCGCGGCCGGCGTGCTACTGGCGCTCGGCCTGGTGCCGACGGTCGTGGCCGTGGCCGCGGACGGGTGGATGCCCAACGTCGGCTTCCTGGCCTTCCAGGTCATGCTCACGTTCGCTGGCGTGCTGCTGTGGCCGCACCAGGACTCGCGCCGAACGGCAACTCTCCTGCTCCTGGCCGGGCTTCTCATCGGCGTCAGCAACCTGATGAACGGCAGGTACGACGAGACGGCGACCTACGGGACCCAGGTCGGCTGGACTTTCCAGTGGGCCTCCGTCGTGCCGCTCGCCGCCGTGCTGCTCGCCTACCCGGGCGACCGGCTGGCTCATCGGTCAGATCGAGCTCTCCTCGCGCTGCTCGCGACGTGGGCGGTCGGGCTGCGCGTGGTCGGATCGCTGCTCTGGGACCCGGCCGCCGCCGGCTACAGCGGGCCCCAACGGTGGTGGACGGTCTACCCGGCGAACAGCGCGGCACGGCTGCTCGAGGACTGGAGCATCGCTCTCCTGTCCGGACTGATGTTGTGGTGGGTCGTCGTCATGGCGCGGCGGTGGCGGTCGGCGCGTGGGCCGACCCGGTCACCCGTGCGCCAGGTCGTGGTCGCGGGCGTGCTGCTCGGCGTCGGCCTGCTCGCCCGCGAGTCCGCTGCGCGTGCCGTCGGCGCAGGATGGGCGCCGCCGAGGCTGGAGCAGTGGACGGCCGGACTGCACACTGCCGGTGGAGCGGCGGTTGCGCTCGTGCTCGTCGTGGCCGCGTTGCGTGCTGCTACACACCGAGGCGCCGTCGTGGAGCAGCTTCTCGCCGCCGGCGGCGACCCTGACGCCGTCCAGCAGGTGCTTCGGCGCGTCCTCGCCGACCCCACACTTCAGCTTCGGTTCGCGGTGGGCGATGCCTGGGTAGGGATCGACGGCGAGCCGATGGATGCCGACGAGAGCCAGGGGTCGGCCGCGGGCGGACCTTCGGAGCGGGCGGAAGGCGAGACGTCGGACGATCGATTCGAGAGAAGCCCACGGCGTTGTCGGCGCGTCCTGCTGGAAGAGGACGGCCTGCCGGTGGTGGAGGTAGACGCCGACGAGGAGGTCGAGCATGCACCCGCTTCTCTGCGAGTCACGTTGGCGGCGGCCTCGATGGTGCTCGCCAACACACGGCTGAGCGTGGAACGTGCGGCGCACCTCGAGGAGGTCAGCGCCTCGCGTGCACGGATCGTCGAGGCCGGCGTGGCGCAGCGACGGGCGCTCGAGCGCGACCTCCACGACGGCGCCCAGCAAACGCTGTTGGCAGTCGCCGCGACGCTGTCTCGCGCGGCCGTGACACCCGGCGCGGAGGGCATGCGTGCCGCCGTGGGCGACGCACAGTCCCAGCTCGCCGAGGCTCTCGCGGAGGTGCGCCGGCTGGCACGGGGGGTGCATCCGGCAGCAGTGAGCCAGGGCGGCCTCGGGTCGGGCCTCCAGTCCATCGCGGACGGTACAGATCGTGTGCGCGTCGAGCTGGACGACGCCGTCGCCGGCGGTCGGCGGTTCCCGGCCGCCGTCGAGACCACCGCGTACTACGTCGTCGCCGAGGCGGTCACCAACGCGCTGAAGCACGCGGACGGCGCACCCGTGCTCGTGACCGTCGGCGCGGACGCCAACGCAGTCGCCATGACGATCGCCGACGACGGTCCCGGCGGTGCGCAGGTGGAGCGCGGCGGCGGGCTGGCCGGCCTGCAGGATCGTGTTCGCGCGCTCGGGGGTACGTTCGCGCTGCGCAGCGCGTCGGCCTCCGGGACGTGCGTCACCGTGGTGCTGCCTCTCGCAGGGCGTGGCGCATGACCGGGCAGGCGTCCACGGGCCCGGACCGCGCGAGAGCGGAGGGCGGCACGCCAGGCGAGACGCGCGCGAAGGGTCACGAGCTCCGTGTCGTGCTCTGCGACGACTCCAGCATCTTCCGCGAGGGACTGCGCCTGCTGCTGGAGGCGGTCGGCGTCACCGTGACGGCCTCCGTCGGCGACGTGCCAGCACTCTTCGAGGCCGTCCAGGACTCGGCTCCTGATGTGGCCGTCCTCGACGTCCGCATGCCCCCGACGCACACTGACGAGGGGATCCGCGCGGCGGTCGACCTGCACCGCCTCTCCCCTGCAACGGGCATCCTCGTCCTGTCTGCCTCGGTCGACCCTCCCTGGGCGGTCTCCCTCATGGCCGCCGTGCCCGACGGCGTGGGTTACCTGCTCAAGGACCATGTCGGCGACGTCGAGACGCTCCTCGACGCCTTGCGACGCGTCGCCGCCGGCGGCGTCGCGCTCGATTCGGAGGTGATCGGGGCCCTCGTGGCCCGCGGGCGGCACGCCTCACCCCTCGACCGCCTCACCGAACGCGAGCTCAAGGTGCTCGCGCTCGTAGCGCAGGGCCGCTCGAACTCAGGAATCGCCCAAGAGCTGTTCGTCTCGACGAAAACCGTGGAGACTCACGTGGCCGCGGTCTTTCGTGCTCTGGACCTCGACGCGGCACCGAGCGACAACCGTCGAGTCAAGGCGGCGCTCGCCTACCTTGGCGCCCAGGCCCACGCGTAGGGGCGACGGAGCCAGCAGGCTCCGGCCGCCCCGGCCGACCCGGCCGACGTTCCGGGTCACACCTGAGCCGCACACGTAGAACTCCGTGCCGGTCCAGCGTCCGACGACGGTCGGGGCGCTGAGCCACTGCCCACCGTCGTAGGTGTCGGCCGGAACCTGAGAGCCGATCAACGTGCCGTCCTGATCCAGGGCGAGGGCAACGGTCGTCGACTCGCCTTGGGTCGCTTGGGCAACGGCGCCGCGTGACTGTCCAGCGATCGGGAGATCGACGACCTGCATATTCACTCGATGCACGACGGCGTTCCGACGGCACCGCGGCTGACCTCGCGATCGCGAGTGTGCGGGACGAGCGGAGCATCGACGACGTCGTCATGCCAGGTGCAGGCGCGACTCGACCCCGATGAGCTCGGGCTCTCGCGCGCCGAGCCGGGCCCGACTGAGCGCGAAGGCTCTTGACCGCCCGAGGTCCAGATGTCGCGCCGTGGGGGCGCGTGTGCCGCCATGGCTCCTCCGCTCACGCGTGGACGCGAGTCGTCTCGACGAGGACCTCGCGACTGGTACCGCCCGAGATCTGCACCGTGCTCACGGGACCGACTCCCGGGGCGTAGAGCTTCAGCTCGGAGACGTCCGGTTCTAGCGGTGTGGTCTCACGCGTCAGCATCACGTCGCTGTACGCGCCAGCGGGAGTCTCTGCCTTCTCGCTGACCGATAGCACGACTGCCGCGTCCTCCGCTTCGCCTGCGAGGTACTCCTGGCGGTAGGCCGCGCCAGGGTGGGGCTGCGCGGGGACCAGGATCCCCGGGAGAGCACCGTCGATGCCTGCCTCCCACGATCCCGCGGTGGAGACCACCTCCCCGTTCTCGTACTCCTTGGTGTCCTCCCCGAAGTACCAGAGGTTGCCCTTGACGTCCTGGGCGTACAGGTCGAACGTGTCCTCCACCGTGGCCCCGTCCTCGGTCACGAGGTCGTGCACGACTCGGGCCTCGACGCCGAGGGCAACGGTCGACGTCTGGTCGAGCACTGTGACCTCGACCCGGAGCTCGCGGCCGTCGTCGTCAGTCTCCCGATAGACCCATCGGTCGCCGGCCTCCATAGGCCAGTACGGGTTGGAGATCGTGACGGAGAAGGCGGCCGGGTCCAGCTGGACGGGGTCCGAGCCCTGAGGTAGCTGCTCCGAACGTGGGGCCGCCGTGCTGCCCGAGGCGGAAGCGCTCGGCGGTGGGCCCGAGGAGCACGAGCTCACGGCGCCGCACAGCAGCAGCACGCCTAGGCTGCGGGCGAGCATGCGCCCCGAGCGTTCACCCGTCGCCCGGCTCACGGCCGGCCCCCTCAAGGTCCGCCATCGTGGCGACGACGGTGAACGACTCGTCGAGCTGGACGTCGACCTGACGCCCACCGCGCAGCGTGACCTCGATCTCGTAGTAACTCTCCTCGTCGCCGACCTCGCTGCCCCTTCCCGTAAACCTGTGCATGGGACACCTCCGGTCTGCGTGGGTCGTGCGGTCACCTCGATGGTGCGCGCGCGTCCCTGAACGCAGGCTGACGCAAAGGACGAGGATCTCGGCATCCCACCGGCCGAGCTCGAGCCGAGACGGCAACCGGCCTGCGCGCTGGCGAGGAGTCCGTCGGCACTGTCAGTGGTCATCCATCGGAAGCGTGACGACGAGGAGCGTGGCGTTCCCGGGTGGACTCGTGATCTCGATCCTGCCGCCGAGGGCGTCGACGCCGTCTGCCAGGCCGACCAGACCCGACCACCTCCCGGGGTCGGCTCCCCCGACACCGTCGTTGCTGATCGAGATCCGCACGGGGCCACGGGCTCGCTCGACGTCGACCTGGACCACGGAGGCCTGAGAGTGCTTGGCAGCGTTCGTGAGCGCCTCGGACACGAGGTAGCAGATGGCCACCTCCAGCCGCTCCGGCAGCCGGTGGGTCCGCACGCGCACCTCGGCCGGGGGCGGCCGAGCGCCGGGCGAGCGCCTTGAGCGCGGGTTCAAACCGCCCTCGGACGACCTGCCATGCAGCATCGACACCGATGCGAAGTGCGTCGTCCAGCTTCACGATGGGACCCACGCCCGATCCGCGAGATCGCGAGACCCCGACCACCGTAGCGCTGGCATCGACGCTCGCGCTGCCCTGTTCATGCCGACTTGCTCTCACCGTGCGCAAGGGCTTGCTCAGGCGAGCCGCGCGGGTTCCTCGTTCGCGACTCGGGCGCCGTGCCGTGATCCACAGAAGCCCCCGTCCGGCAGCTTCCGGCTGAAGTACGTGCGCCGTCGGCCGTCCGAGGACTGCTCCGTCCACCCGTGTACGCGACGAGATGTTTCCCGTCGGGCCAAAAAGTTGAAGGTCAGGGGCTTGCTAAGATTTCCCCTAGAAGCCCCTGACCTGCGCTTTCACTGTCGGGCTGACAGGATTTGAACCTGCGACCCCTTGAAGGATCCCGGGGCCGACAGCCTGTCCCCCAACATCTCGCACCATTTGGGGAACCGTCTGTGATCTGCGAATTTACGCGATGAGCGGCGGTGAACATCGTGCGCCGCGAGAACACGGAACCCGTCTCCGTCGGTTTCATTGGTGGCGGGGCGCTCGCGCGACGAAGACGGTGAGATCGGGCACCCCGCCGAGTGGGTCGGCGCAGTGATTTGGCCCCCTCGATTCGTCGCCGGCGATCAGCGGAGGCGGAACACCGCGGAGAGGCTTCCTCCGTCGCGCGTGGTGACCCGTACCCGGACGCTGCCCTTGGTCAGGGGGGTCTTCCAGTTGTACGCGTACGACCCGGCCGTGGTGTCGTACCGGAGGGCGGTGCCGCCGGTGGCGAGGGTCTCGATCTCGTCTGTCGGGGCCGTAGGTTCATCTGGGATGGCGGTGACGGTGATCGAGGTGATCTCCGCGGTATCGGTCAGCTCGGTGATGCCGCGCAGCACCTCGAACCTCAGCGGGATGGTGCTCCCCGCCTTCGCTGTGTTCACTACGTCCATGTCGACCGGCTGGTAGAAGCCGAGGAGCGTATACGGCGCCACGGTGTAGCTCCGGGTCGCACGGGCCACGTTCCCGGCCTGGTCGGTGGCCGTCGCGACGAGCTCGTGGGTGCCGACCGCCGTGCTGTAGCCGCTGATCACGCAGCTGAGCAGGCCGCTGGTCTCGTCCGACGCGCCGCACGTGGGGGCCTCCGGGACGATCCCGAACAGCACCGTGCCACTGGGTCCGCCGACGAGCCCGACCGCCGGAGCGGTCCGGTCGAGTCGGACGTCGATCGAAGCTTCCGCCTCGACGTTGCCTGCCTCGTCGGTGGAGGCGTAGCGGACGGTGGTGCTGCCGTCGTCCGACACCTGGAAGGGCTGGGTGTAGTCCTGCCAGGGACCGGTGCCGATCGCGTAGCGGGTCGTCGCCACGCCGGTGCCGCCGTCGATCGCCTTCAGGGTCACGGTGACGGGTGAGGTCCACCAGCCCTGGGTTCCGGACGGGGTGCCCGGGTCGAGGGTGACGTTGGTGACGGGGGCGATGACATCCCCGACCTCGTACGCGATCGTGGCGGTCTTGGGCTCCCCGGCGTAGAGCGTGACGGTCAGTGTGATCGTCGCCCGTCCGTCGTCGACGGCGGTGAGGCGCCCGGTAGCGGGGTCGATCGTGAGCACGCTCGGGTCGGACGAGCTCCACCGGATCCCGGCGACGTCGGTACTGCCGTCGCCGCCGGTCAGCCGGGGAATGAGCTGCCCCTGCGCCCCGACCGCCACCGCGACCGGTTCGGACGGCTGGCCCTCCTCGAATATCCGCGTTCCGGCCTGATCCTCTACCCAGAAGAACTCGGAGGCGTTGATCTCGGACGTGATGCGCACCGGGACGTCGACGAACACCGACGGGGTCGCCTTGGACGCCACCCGGATGGTGGTCGTGCCGCTCACCACGTCGGCAAGGTTGTCGTAGAGGTGTTTGGGTGTCACCACGCCGGCCGGGCTGACGACGGCCACCCCGGTGTCGGCCGAACTGAAGAGGAGGTCCGGGGAGACGGAGGCTGGAGCGACCGTCCCTGTGAGCGAGTACTGCGCCCCGAGCGTCCCCGCGATCGGGATCAGCTTGATCGACGAGGCGGAGGCGGTGACCCGCTTCGCCACGGGCGCGGCCTGGTAGGCGCGGACGTCGTCGAGACGCGTGGTCCACGCCATGGTGCCGGATCCTCGCGTCGACCACAGCTGGAGCGAGGCGACGTCGCCGGTGAACGTCTGCCCGGCGGCGAACGGCACCGTGCGGGTGGCCGTGATCGCCGGGACGTCCTTGCGGGTCAGGGAGAACGTGACCTGCCGTGCAGGCATGTCGATCTCGACATGAACCGCGTACCAGACGTTCCCGACGTTGAACCCTGTCCCGACGGGCACGGCGTTGGCCAACGGGTCGTTCGTCGTCGTCGACGACGACTTCCCCCCGGTGCTGTAGAGGAGCTCGGCGCCCGCGTTCGTCTGGATGCTCAGGTAGCGGTTCTCGCTGCTGTCGTTGAGTGTGAAGAAGGCGCCCTTCGAGGCCGCGGGCTGCCCGACGTTCCAGTCGAAGTCGAGCACGACGAGGTCGTTGCGCAAGACGGGCGAGAACGTCTTCTGCACCGCGCGGCCGCCGGTGCCGCTCCCGACGACAGTCAGCACGTTGTCCCCCGGGTCCGCGGCGACCGCGGCGGACATGGTGCCGACGTAGTTGACGGCCCTGCCCGTGCCCCAGGTGTCCCCGACGGCCCTGTTCTCGAAGTCGTCGCTCAGCGTCGGCACGAGAACCGTAGCCGTGTCGAGAGCTCGACCGTCCTGGCTCGTTGCCGTGATCACCGCGACGCCGGGCGAGACCGCCGTGACGATGCCGAACGCGTTGACGGTCGCGACCTCCGGAGTGTCCGAGGTCCACGTCACGGAGTCGTTCGTGGCGTCCGCGGGTGCGACGGCGGCGTGCAGCGTCACCGTGGGCGGGTCCTGCGGGGGGTTGACGCTCGAGAACCAGTTCGAGACGAACGCGTAGCGCTCGCGGTCGATCGTGATCGCGGTGACCGCGACGGCGTCGTTCTGCACGGTGATCGTCGCCTGGGCAGTGAACCCGCCCTGTGCCGTGGTGGCGATGACCGTGGCGGTGCCGAGGGCGACCCCCGTCACCGCGCCGTTGGCGTCGACGCGCGCGATGCCGGTGTCCGAAGAGCTCCAGGTCACTCGCGGGTCGTTGGCGTCCTGCGGCAGCACCAGTGCGCCGAGAGTCTTCGTCGTCCCGACCTGGACAGTCATCGCCGACCGGTCGAGGACGATGCCCTCCACCTGAACGGGCAGGACGTGCACGAGCGTGACGCCGACCTTGGTCGGGTCGTCGTCCGACACCGCCCGGATCGTGACATCCCCGACGCCCACCGCGGTGACGAGGCCCTTCGCGTCGACCGTGGCGATCGCCGGGTCGGACGAGTGCCATGCCACTTTGTAGAACGTCGCGTTGGCCGGGGCGACCGTCGCGGTGAGCTGCAGGGTGCGGCCGCTGCTGAGTGTGCTCTCGGCCTTGCTCGACGTCACGGACAGCACCGCGACCTTCGTAGCTACGAGGGTGAACTGCACACTGGTCCCGCCGTCGAGGGTCGCCACGGTGACCGTGGTCGTGCCGGCTCGGTGGACGTCGAGCTGCGCCTTGGTCGTCGCATCGGCCCGCAGGACGAGCCGACCGGGAGGCGTCTGCCAGGTCTCGCCAAGGAAGGACGCGACCGCCGGGTCCGAAGACGTGGCCACGACGGCCTTGCCGCTGGCGCGGGCCACGGTCGCCACGAGGTCCAGCCGGGTGAGGGCCGCGGCCGAGAGCGTCGCCCCGTTCGCGACGGTGTTGCCGTTGGCGGTGACGGCGAGGTCCCCGGGAGCTGCTGTCGTCGGGGCGTTCACGCTGACTGCAACGGTCGCGCTGTGGCCAGCCGCGTCGGTTGCGGTGACGGTGGTCGAACCTGTGCTCTGCGCACGGACGAAGCCGTCGTTGGTCACTGTCGCGACGCCGGCGTCAGAGCTGGCGTACGCGATGTGGCTGTCGGTGAGGACCTGGTCGGTGGGCTGGAGCACCGGCTGCAGACGCCGGCTCTGCCCGGTGGACAAGGTGAGGGACGCCTGCATCAGTGAGATGCCGGTCGGGGCGGTGGGATCGACGGAGTAGGTGCCGTCCGTGAAACCGTTGTCCGTCCCTAGCGGCGTCCGGGCCGTGGCGGCCTTGGCCTTCGGGACGCCGCGCATCAGGTACGCGTACATCGAGTCCATCATGTCGCCCGACCGGCCCGGCTGAACGCTGCCCATCTCGTGGATGTTGACGTCGCCGTTGTTGAACATGATCCGGTTGTTGACGTCGGCCGTGCCCCCCTCACTGCTGCCCGCACCGGGCGTGGGCGTCCAGTCCGTCTCCCAGTGGTAGACGCCGCGCGTCTGGCCGTAAGGGTTGGGGACGTCGAGCGGCCCCTGAAGGTAGTCGAGCAGCCAGTTGTACTGGCCGTTCGCGGTGTTCTGGTAGAACGCGGACTGACCCATCTGGGCGGTCTGCTGGTCGAAGGTCGGCGCGTACCGCGTGAAGCTGAAACCGGTCTCCACGTTCACGTAGTCCCGGTACCGGCGAGCCGGGTCCTTCATGATGGACGTCGCCATCTTCAGGATGTTGCCGCTGGAACGTCCGCCGTACAGCGAGTACGCCTCGCCGTCGAACGTTGCGCCGCTGGTCGTGAGGCCGCCGAAGAAGCTGGTCGCCGCTGCCGGGTCGTAGCCGTTATTGGTGTGCACGAATCGCGAGACGCCCGGGACGGCGGCCTCAATGGCGTCGTAGGACGCGGCGACGAGGGCGGCGTGGCCGGCCGACGTCGCGCCCTGGCCAACGGGCCAGACGATGCCGCCGTTCTGCTCGTTTCCCATCTTCACGCCCGCCAGGTGCACCTGCCGCGCCGCGAGGTCGGACATGAAGTCGTACACGTAGTCGTAGACGATGCCCTTCATGTGGGCGACGTCGGTGTTGGTGCGAGTGCCGGCATAGTCGACGTTCATCCACGCAGCCGGTGTGTAGGCCTTGGCGGCGCTGATCCAGGAGTCGGAGTAGTGGAAGCTCGGCAGGTAGCTCATACCCAGGGCGGTGGCCCGGACGCCGATGTCGGCTGAGTGGACCTTGTCGAAGTAGCCTCCCGGGATCATGCGTGACGGCATGGGCTGGCCGTCCGGCCCGTTCCACCCCTGGAACACCTGCTTGAGGGTGTCCCACGCGTAGAGGCCGGTCCCGGCCTGCACGAAGATCATGCTGGTTACGGAGCTGACGCCGTGGTTCGACAGGACCGCAAGGGCGTCCTGCTGAACGCCGTTGGCGAAGTACTTCCCGCCGTTGTCCTCGACGGCCGGGAGAAAGGACACGTCTGCGCCGCGCACCTGATCGTCGGGGAGCTCGAAGAGGTCGGCGTTGTCGACGTACGCGCTGTCGGCCCCGTTGCCGGTCCACGGGTCCTCGACGTACGTGCCTGACGAGCTATGCAGCGTCACCGAGGCCGTGTACGCCGCGTCCTTGATCGTGTTCGCGTAGAGCACGACCTGGTGGTCCGTCGGGCGGGTCGTGAAGGTCACCGAGGTGAGTGACCAGCCGCTGGTGCCCGACGGCGCCTGGCGCAGGACGGTGCCATCCAGCCCTCGAACCCCGAGGTTCACCCGGTCACCGGTGCTGACCCGGGACACCAGCTCCCCGTCCCGGCCCCGCCAGTTCGAGTGCCCGGTGGTCGTGAAGGTGTCCTGCCGGTCGACCCGCGCCCGCACCGTGACGGTGTACCGGGTGCCCGGCCGCACGGCGACCGTCTGCGCGACCTGCGCACCATCAGCGAGGCGCACGGCGCCGCCGCCGGCATCCGTACCCGTGGTCACGAGCGATGCGGCGCCGCTCGTGGTCCAACCGGTCAGGCCGTTCTCGAAGCCCCAGTTGGGCACGGACTGGTCCGCGGAGTCCAGCGCGAGCTCCAGGTGGTCGACTGCCAGGGCGGCGCTGCCCGCCGTCACTGTCAGGGTCAGGGCTCCGTTGTAGACCAGCACGTTGCGGTGCGCCGTCTGCTGCCACGTGCTGCCCCCCGCAAGGTTCGTGTCGAGCAAGGCGACGGCGTCGGGTCCCCCGGTCCCGGTCACCCGCATGGCGGCCGCATTGTTGCTGGCAAGGCCGCGGAACCACCCTGTCAGGGAGTAGCTGCCCTGGGCGAGGCCCGTGATCGTGACGAAGGCCGACGCTCCAGCGCTCAGCGTCGCGAAGCCGTCCCCGTGCTGGGCTCCCGCCGTGCCCGAGGACACCGTGCCGGTGGTCGACCAGCCGGTCAGGCCGGACTCGAAGTCCAGGTTGGACGCAGGGAGTGCCACAGCTGCGCTCGCCACGGCGGCCCTCGCCTCGACGGCGGCCGCCGGCGCGGCCAGCGTGCCGCTCAACGCCGCGGCCGGCAGGACGGCCGCGACGACCGCTGCCATGAGCCTGTGCAGACCCGTGCGAACCATGTCCACTCCTTCGTGGCGGTACCAGCGCCGTCGTGAGCGACCGGAGAGGGTCGGGTTGCGACGGTCGGCGTCTCTTGGCGAGTCGCGTGGTACACCGGTGTACCGGACGCCGATCGAGGCCGTCAACCTCCGTCCCAGCTAGTGACCACCGTGGTCTAGGCTCGGCGCGTCCAGCAGCAGGTGGGAGGCACAGAGGGCAATGACGGTCCATCCAGGGTCCGCCCCGCGGCGCGCCACTCTCCGGGACGTCGCGCGGACCGCGGGCGTCTCCCTGAAGACGGCCTCCAACGTCCTCAACGACAGCGGACGAATGACACCGCAGACCCGACGGCGCGTGCAAGACGCCATCGAGGTGCTCGGCTACACGGTGAACAGCTCGGCCCGCAGCCTCGCCTCCGGCATGACCCATGTCCTGTCCCTGGCGGTTCCGACGCTGCGCTCCCCCTACCTCTCGCAGCTCGCCGAAGCACTGATCGAGGCCGCCCGTGCGCACGGCTACGCCTTGCAGGTCACCACCTACCCGGACGATGAGGACGGCTCCCGCGCCCACCTCGCCGCAGTGGACCCCCGCGTCTACGACGGGACACTGCTGTCGATGTCCGAGCACCACGACCTCGTCCCAGCGGACCTGGCCGTCTCGCACCCGCTGGTCTGCCTGGGTTCGCGAACCACGTGGGGCCTGGTCGACCGCGTGACCACAGACGACGTCGCCAACTCCGCAGCCGCCACGGAGCTGCTGTTGGGGACCGGCGCGACCCGGCTCGCTGTGATCGGCGCCCACCGCCAGTTCCGACCGGCCGCGGCGGCCCTCGAGGGCAACGCGGAACTCCGGCTCCGCGGGATCGAGCAGGCGTGCAAGGCACATGGCATCGCCCTGGACCCGGAACTGGTGGGCATCACGGGCTTCGACTGGACGATCGGAACCGGGTTCAGGTCCATGGAGGCGCTCCTCGCGCAGGGACGCACGTTCGACGCCGTCGTGGGGCTCAACGACTCGCTGGCCATCGGGGCGATCTCGGCCCTGCGCACACACGGCCTGGACGTGCCCGGGGATGTCCAGGTGGTCGGCTTCGACAACATCGACGAGTCCGCCTACCTCTCCCCCCCGCTGACGTCCGTGGACTCGAACATCGGGTGGATCGCCGAGACGGCGGTCGTCCGGCTGATCGCCCGGATCAACGGCTCGACCGAGCCTGCGCGGACGTTCCGCCGGACCTCCGCGCTCATCGAGCGCGGCACCACTCAGCCGCGACACTGACCGACCTCGCCTCACGCGACCAGGGGTTGCACGACCGGCTCCCGAAATTCACGAAACCGTCGCGCCGCGCACGCCCGTTGCGGCAGGCCTGAGCGAAGGCAGGCGTCGGCGTGCGGCGGTCAGAACGGGTGCACCAGCCGGCGCAGGAACTGCTGGGTCCGCTCGTGCTGCGGGTCGCGCAGCAGCTGCGCCTTGGACGGCGGGACACCGAGGTCCACGGTCGACGCGCCCTCGAGCGCGATTGTCCGGTCAGCCAGAGCGTCGAGCCGCGGGCCCCCGCATGGCGTCTAGTTGACCAGCGTCCTCGGCGGCACCGCCCACGCCGCGAGCCTGCCGGCCACCACAGCCGTCCAGCCGTGGACCAAGGTGTGCCCGTCCGCCAGGACGGCCCGCTCCATCGCGGTGAGGCCCTCGGCTCCGGCGTCGTCGAAGACGTCGGAGCAGCAAGGGCAGGCATCCACTTGGTCGCGAGATTGGTCACACAAGAACACCGACGGGCATCGACTCGCCATCGTCACGATCCGCACGAAGCCCCGGGCCAAGGCGCGTACGAAGCTGCCCCGGGTGCCCCGCCGATCAAGTCTGAGAAGGCGTATGCGCCTCACCGGGCCAGACAGAGCGACCTCACAGGATCGGCCTCACGGCATTTGAACCTGCGACCCGGCGCCGCACGGGCGATCCGCTGCTCCCGGCTCTACCGCTCCCACCAGGCACGACGTGCCTCTGCGCCCTTGGCTGACGCCACGCGAACCCATCGAAAGCGTGGGGTTTGTGTGGGGTTTTGGCCCGCCGATCAAATCTCAGGCCTGGTGAGACACCGTCTCACCAGGCCTGATACGTCGGGCTGACAGGATTTGAACCTGCGACCCCTTGACCCCCAGTCAAGTGCGCTACCAAGCTGCGCTACAGCCCGTTGGCTCCCGCAGAAGCCTCGGAAACTCTACCTCACGGGCGAGGTCCCCTCTGCACCGTTCAGCACGTCGAGCTCGGCGGCGACGAGTCCGAGCACCACGAGGTCGAGCAGCAGGCCGATTCCCGCGTCCCACGGCGAGAGCTGGAACAGGAAGATCTGGGTCACTAGCAGCGAGACGAGGACGGCTCTCCGGAACCATCGGTAGCCCGATTCGCGGTCGGTACCGACACGGGTCAGGCCGATCACGGCGAACGTCGTCGACACGAGGGCGCTGACCACGATCCCGACCACGATCCAGGAAGGCTCGTCGTCGCTGCCGCTCCAGCCGTAGATGCCTCGAGCGAGTGTGACCGCCGAGGTGAGCAGCAGCAGCCCGACCGTGAACCACGGTGCCCAGCGCTCGCGGACCACGCGCCTGGTCGTCGAGACGACCGCGTGGGAGATCGCGCCGAACGGGTTGGGCAGGACGTCGGAGTCGTGCTGGAGGGAGTCGAGCAGCGCGCGGACCTCGTCGGCTCCCGAGGCGTCGCCTGCCTTCTCCAGATAGCGGTACGCGGTCTCCCGGTCGCGTTCGCTGAGTCCGCCGACGAGGCCGGCGACGGTGTGGTCCGCGGCGGCCGCAAGCAGCTCGGCCCGGTCGCGCGGGTGGCGACGTTGCAGGGCCTCGGCGCCGATCGCGAGGCCGACGACCACGGCGTAGATGACCGCCGCGGTCGGTCGCCAGAAGTAGTCGTAGTCGGCGGTGACGAACTTGCCGATCTCGTCGACGAACAGCCCGAAGCCGACGCCGCCGACGAGCACCACCCCGCTGCGGATCACGGGCCCCATGAAGACGATCTGCAGGAGCAGGGCGACGGCCATCAGCAGGCCTCCCCACAGGACGTGCGAGACGTGCGCTCCCCCGCCGCCCACCTGCGGAAACCCCGTCGCGAGCAGCAGCAGGCGCACGAGGATCACGGTGGCCAACGTGGTCACCAAGAACGCGGCGATGTGGCTGTTCGCGGCCGGGTCCCGAGGCAGCCCGAGCCGCAGGAGCCGCCTCCGTTGCCGCACGGAGGCGGCGTCGGTCACCGCTTGCGCTTCTCCCGGACACGGACCGAGATCGAGATGGGCGTGCCCTCGAACCCGAACGTCTCGCGCAGACGACGCTCGATGTACCGGCGGTAGCCGGGGTCGAGGAAGCCCGTCGCGAAGATGACGAACCGCGGCGGACGTGTGGACGCCTGCGTCGCGAACAGGATGCGCGGCTGCTTGCCGCCACGCAGGGGGTGCGGGTGCGCGGCCACGAGCTCGCCGAGGAACGCGTTGAGGCGTCCGGTCGAGATGCGGGTGTCCCACGACTCGAGGGACCGCTCGAGGGCCGGGACCAGGCGGTCGGTGTGCCAGCCGGTCTTCGCGGAGATGTTGACGCGCGGCGCCCAGGCCACCTGGACGAGGTCCTGCTCGATCTCACGCTCGAGGAACGGACGGCGGTCCTCGTCCATGAGGTCCCACTTGTTGTATGCGATGACGATGGCGCGGCCCGCCTCGATGACCTGCGAGATCACGCGCGTGTCCTGTTCGGTCATCTTCACCGAGGCGTCGACCAGCACGACGGCGACCTCGGCCTTCTCGATCGCCGCCTGGGTACGCAGCGACGCGTAGAAGTCGGCGCCGGAGGTCTGGTGCACGCGGCGCCGGATGCCGGCGGTGTCGACGAACACCCACGGCTTGCCCTTGAGCGCGACGAGCTCGTCGACCGGGTCGCGCGTGGTGCCTGCGACCTCGTCGACGACGACGCGCTCGGAGCCGAGCACCTTGTTGAGCAGCGACGACTTGCCGACGTTCGGGCGGCCGATCAGGGCGACGCGGCGCGGTCCGTCAGGCAGCGGCGTGCCGTGCGCGGAGACCTCGGGCAGCACGTCGATCGCGGCGTCGAGCAGGTCCCCCGTGCCGCGGCCGTGCAGGGCGGACACCGGGAAGGGCTCCCCCAGACCCAGGGCCCACAGGTTCGCGGCGTCAGCCTCGCCCGCAGGGCCGTCGACCTTGTTGGCGCAGAGCACGACGGGCTTGCCGGAGCGGCGCAGGAGGCGCACGACCTGGGTGTCGGTCTCGGTCACGCCGACCGTGGCGTCGACGACGAAGATCACCGCGTCGGCGAGCGAGATCGCGACCTCGGCCTGCTGGGCCACGCGCGCCTCGATGCCGGCGACGTCGACCTCCCAGCCGCCCGTGTCCACCAGGGTGAACCGGCGGCCCGACCAGTCGGCCGGGTAGCTCACGCGGTCGCGGGTGACACCCGGCTTGTCCTCGACGACGGCCTCGCGGCGGCCGAGGATGCGGTTGACGAGGGTCGACTTGCCGACGTTCGGGCGGCCGACGACGGCGAGCACGGGGTAGACGACGACGCGCTCGTCCTCGTCGGAATCCCCGTCCGCACCGTGCAGGAGGGCAAGGTCCTCGTCCTCGAGCTCGTAGTCGGTCAGGCCCGCGCGCAGAGCCTGCTCACGTGCGGCGTCGCCGGCTTCATCGGGCAGCGCCAGGGCAGGATCAGTCTCGGTCATGACGCCATTGTCCCAGGTGTGGGGACCAGAGGACGACCCGGGGTCACGGGCACCAGATCGCGAGCTCGATGTCCTGGGCGCGCTCGGTGAACCGGCCGTTCGGCGCGGCGTCCGCCAGCAGGGTGCGCAGGTCCGCCTCGAACGTCGTGAGGCGGTCGCCGAAGAGGTGCGGTGCGGCGCTCGAGAGCGAGAACACCGAGGCGACGATGTCGTCTGCAGTCCGCTCGAAGCGCTCGCCACGCGGGATCTCGACGATCCGCGGGCCGACGTATCCGGCGGCACGCATGACGTCCTGCTCGCCCCCCGCCGTGCCGTCGGGCAGGAACGTCCGGCCGGCACGACGCACGGGTCCGAGGTAGCGGGCGACGAGCTCGTCGACGCGGTCCCATGGTGGCTCGCCCTCACCACCCGGAGCCCCGCGGTCGGTTCTCGCGGAGACGTGGACCCATGCTCCCCCGAGTTCCAGGAGCCCTCGGACCCGATCGGCGACGAGCCGACGATCCATCCAGTGGAACGACTGCGCGAACGTCGCCAGCCGGAACGTCCCGAGCTCGGCAGACAGCTCCTCGGCCCGCAGGTGCCGCCACGAGATGTTCGAGATGCCACCGCGGTCGGCGGCCTCGCGAGCCTCGTGCAGCATGTCGGCGTCCGCGTCGACCCCGACCGCTTGCCCGACCAGTGGCGCGAGCAGCAAGGTCAGCGACCCGGGCCCGCACCCCACGTCGAGGAGCCGTCCGGTCCCGTCCAGGCCGAGCTCGTCGCGCAGCACGTCGGCGAGCACGGGAGGGTAGGGCAACCGACCCGTCGGATAGAACGCCGCGCTCCCGGCGTACAGGGAGTCGTCCATGCGGGCACGCTACTCGGGCGTGCTGCTCCGCTCGCGCTGCGGGTCGTCGGTCGGGAGGGTCAGGCCGGTGCGTGCCGCCGCGGCGTCGACGAGCTGGGAGAGGGCGACACGGATCGCCTCGTTGGCCGCCTCGATGGCGACCTTCCCCGACATGCCCAGTGCTCGCTCGATCACGAGGGGCTCGCCGAACTCGATCGCGAGCCTGCGACGCGGCCACGGCACCTTGTTCACGGACTCCCCCGTGCGCCGCGTGCCGAGCACCGCGACCGGCACCACGGGCGCGCGCCCGTTCAGGGCGAGCCACGCGATCCCCGCTCGCGCGTTCGTCGCGTCACCACGCCCGCGGTTGCCCTCGGGGAACACACCGACCACGCCGCCGCGCTTCAGCACGCCGAGCGCGGCGGTGAGCGCTGTGCGCCCGCCGTCGTCCCGGTCGACAGAGATCTGCCCGGCCGCTCGAAGGATCCAGCCGATCGGTCCCCAGAACATCTCTTCCTTGACCAGCACGTGCGACGGACGCGGCACGACGCCGTGCAGCAGCGGACCGTCGAGGATGCCCGTGTGGTTGGCGGCGAGCAGCACGGGCCCGGTCGTCGGAACGTTCGCCTGGCCCGTGACCTTCGTGTTCCAGACCACGCGCGCGAGGAACCGGCCGATCCAGCGCGACCAGCGCGGTCCACGGTCCGAGGGGACGCTCACTGCCGTGGCCCGACCTCGGTCTCGACGACCTCCAGCACCGCCTCGACCGTCTCCGCGAAGTTCAGGTGCGACGAGTCGATCGTCACGACGCCGTCGGCGGCGACGTGGAACTGCACCACCGTCGAGTCGTCGCGGTCGCGCCGCAGGACCTGGTCCTTGGTCGCTTCGACCGCCGCGGCGTCGTCGGACCCGTGCACGTCGCGCGCACGCCGCGCCAGGCGGGCCTCCTCGCTCGCGGTCAGCAGCACCCGGACGTCGGCGTCGGGCGCGATCACCGTGGTGATGTCCCTGCCCTCGGCGACGATTCCGCGGCCCTGCGAGAACGAGCCCGGCTCCTGCGACTCGGCGATCGCGGCGCGCTGGAGCCGGCCGAGCTCGGCGCGGACCTCGAGGTTGGTCGCGATCGCGCTGACGACGGCGGTGATCTCGGTCGACCGGATCGCGTCGTGCACATCGACACCGCCCACGTGCACCGTCGGGTTGGCGGGATCGACGCCCATGACGAGCGGGAACCCGTCGACGGCCGCCGCGACCGCGGCCCGGTCGTCCAACGGCACCTCCTGGGAGACGCACCACCACGTGGCCGCGCGGTACATCGCACCGGTGTCCAGGTAGGACAGGTGCAGGGCGCTCGCGACCGCCTTCGACACGCTGGACTTGCCCGAACCCGAGGGGCCGTCGATCGCCACGACGAGGGTCGTGCTCAACTCACCAGTCTCCATCCGCGGGCAGTCAGCTCCGCCTCCAGGTGCTCGACGCTGCCGGGCAGCACCGAGATCTCCGCCATGCCGACCGGTCGTCCGGCAGCATGCTCGAGGTGCAGGTCCTCGAGGTTGACCCCTGCCTCGCCCACGTCCGTGAGCAGCCGTGCGAGCTCACCGGGCGAGTCCGGCACGAGGACCGTCACCACCGCGTAGACCCGCTGCGCGCCGCCGTGCTTGCCGGGGATCCGGGCGACGCCCGCGTTCCCCTCGTTGATCGCGTGCGCGATCGCGGCGAGCGCACCGAGCTCCACGGTCTCGGGTCCGTCCGCCTTGGCGGCGTGCGACAGGGCCTCGATGACCGCGTCCAGGTCCGTGCGCAGGCCGACGAGCACCTCGTGCACCGCGGCGGCGTTGGCGGCCAGGATCGAGGTCCACAGGGCGGTGTCCGACGCCGCGAGACGCGTGACGTCGCGAAGTCCCTGGCCGGCCAGGCCGAGCGCCTCGTCGTCGGCGTCCCGCAACCGCGCGGCGACGAGGCTCGCAGCGACCTGCGGCACGTGCGAGACGGCCGCGACAGCCGCGTCGTGCGCGTCGGCGTCCATCGCGACCGGGACGGCCCCCAGGTCGACGGCGAGGGCGCGGATCGCGAGGATCGCATCAGGACGCGACGAGCCGGAGTCCGCGATCACCCAAGGGCGGCCGAGGAACAGGTCAGGCACCGCGGCGCTCGGACCGGACCGCTCACGGCCGGCCATCGGGTGCGACCCGACGTACCGGGTGAGGTCGGCACCCGCAGCCCGCAGCTCCGCGAGCACGTACCCCTTCACGCTCGCGACGTCGGTCACGATCGCGTCGGGGAACGCCTCGAGCTCCGCGCGGACCACGTCCGCGGTGACGTCAGGGGGCGCGGCGACGACGACGAGCACCGGAGGGGCATCGTCCTTCGTCGCGGGACGTCCGGCGCCCACGTCGCGCGCGAGCGCGAGGGCCGTGCGGGACGGGTCGTGCAGGACGACGTCGACACCCCGCGTGGTCAGGGCGAGCCCGACCGACGTGCCGAGCAGCCCGGTACCGACGATGCGCACCGGTCCACGGGTCGCCAGCGTCACATGCCCACCCGGACCATGAGGGAGCCGACCTCGGTCTTCGACAGGACGCGCGTACGGCCGGTCTTCAGGTCACCGAGACGGATCGGGCCGATCTGCGTGCGGACCAGGCCTGTCACCGGGTACCCGGACTCCTCGAACATGCGCCGGACGATGCGGTTGCGGCCCTCGTGCAGCTCGACCTCGACCAGGCTCGCCTGCGGGGTCGTCTGCACGATGTTGAACTTGTCGACCTTGGCCGGGCCGTCCTCGAGCTCGATGCCCTTGAGCAGGCGCCCGCCCAGAGAGTTGGTCACGCGTCCCTCGAGCTGGACCAGGTAGACCTTCGGCACCGCGTGCGACGGGTGCGCCAGCCGGTTGGCCAGCTCGCCGTCGTTCGTCAGCAGGATCAGGCCCTCGGTCTCGGCGTCGAGCCGGCCGACGTGGAACAGCCGCTCGGTGCGGTCCTGGACGTACTGCCCGATCGACTCCCGGCCTTCCGGGTCGTGCATCGTCGAGACGACGCCCTTGGGCTTGTTCAGCGCGATCGTGATGATCGAGGTGTCCAGCTGGACGCGGAGTCCGTCCACGTGGATCACGGCCTTGAGCGGGTCCACGCGCACGCCGAGCTCACGGACGGGGTTGCCGTCGACCGTGACGCGACCCGCGGAGATGAGCTCCTCGCACGCGCGGCGCGAGCCCAGACCGGCCGCGGCGAGCACCTTCTGCAGGCGGACGCCGTCGGGGTCGTGGACATCGATCGTGACCTCGGGGACGCGCTGACGAGGCGGGCGCGCGGGTGTGCGGGACCTGCTGGCGCCGGTGGGCGCACCGCTGCGCGGGTACCCCGACTTGGCACGCGGGGCGCCGCTGCGCGACGCGCTGGGTGCCCCGCTACGCGACGAGCCCCCGGTCCCTGCGGAGCTGCGGGACGACCCACCGGTCCCTGCAGAACCACGAGACGACCCACTGGTCCCTGCGGAACCACGAGACGACCCGCCGGTCCCCGCCGCGCCGCGCGACGCGCCGCCACCGGCCGAGCCGCGCGACGACCCGCCGCCGGACGAGCCACCGCGGTAGCTGTCACCGCTGCTGCGGTACCCGTCCCCGCCGCCGCTGCTCCCCCGGTAGCCCTCGCCACCGCCCGAACCTCGGTACCCACCGGAGCCGCCGGACCCGCCGGAACGCGAGCCCCCGGACGAGCCGCCCGAACGACCTGAGCCGGACCCGCCGCTGCGTCCCTGACCGGAGCCCTGGCTCGAGCCCCCGGAACGTCCACCGGACGAGCCGGTACCTCCCGTGCGTGGTGCCTGCGGGGTCATCATCTGTCTCCGATCGCCTGGTCGACACCTTCGAAGGCGTCGATGTCCGGCAGGTAGGGCGCGAGCGGAGGCATCTCGTCCAGGCTGGACAGCCCCATCCGCTCCAAGAAGTATCCCGTGGTCGAGTACAAGACGGCACCGCTGGACGGATCCGTCCCGACCTCGGCCACGAGACCGCGGGTCGTGAGCGTCCGCACGACGCCGTCGACGTTCACGCCGCGGACCGCCGAGACCTGCCCGCGCGTGACCGGCTGGCGGTAGGCGATCACGGCGAGCGTCTCGAGCGCAGCCTGCGTGAGCCGGGCCGTCTGGCCGTCGAGCACGAAGCGCCCGACGACGTCCGCGTAGACCGGCGCCGAGTAGATGCGCCAGCCGTCGCCGGCACGCCGCACCTCGAACCCGCGCGGACGGCCGCCGTTCTCGCCGCGGTACTCGGCGGCCAGCGTCGCGAGCAGCTCCTCGACGCGGTCGGTCGGCAGCGCGAGCACCGTCGCCAGGCGGATGGCCGGGATCGGCTCGTCGGCCACCATGAGGACGGCCTCGAGCGCGGACAGCGCGCCGCCGGGCAGGTCGTCGACGTCGAAGGCGAGCTCGTCTGCGGCGGCTGGGTCGTCAGCCGGGGCGTTCGCCTCGTCGGTGGGCGTGTCGGTCATGCGTCGTCCTCCTGCGGTGCGGGGTCCGGCACCGTCTCGATCGTGTTGTCGAGCTGGTCGAAGTCGTCGGACACCTCGATGTCGCCCTCGGCCGAGCCGGTCCAGCGCACGGTCAGCTCGCCGAGCGGCGTGACCTGGTCAAACGCGACGGCGCCCTCGCGGAACAGCTCCAGCAGGGCCAGGAACCGGGCGACGACGACGATCGTGGCGTCGGCGTCGGCGGTGAGCGCGCGGAACGACATCGCGGTGCCGTGCCGCAACCGGTCCACCAGCACGGCGGCCTGCTCGCGCACGCTGACCGCGGGAGCGTGCAGGTGGCTGATGTCCACGCCCGGCGCCGCGGCGCGCGGCATCTCGGCCTTGGCCGCCAGTGCGGCGAGCTCGGCTGGGCCGATCTGCCAGACCAGCTCGGGCAGCAGGGCCGCGAGGTGCGGTTCGAGCGTCACGAGGCGGGGGAACCGTCGGCCCTCCGTCGAGAAGCGTTCGGCGAGGTCCGCGGCGACGAGCTTGTACGCCCGGTACTGCATCAGGCGCGCGAACAGCAGGTCACGAGCCTCGAGCAGCTCGATGTCCTCCTGGTCCTCGACGTCTGCGGACGGGAGCAGGCGGGCTGCCTTGAGGTCGAGCAGGGTCGCGGCGATGACCAGGAACTCGCTGGCCTGCCCGAGGTCCCACTCCTTCTCGGCGGCGCGCAGGTACCCGATGAACTCGTCCGTGACCTGCGCGAGCGCGACCTCGGTGATGTCGAGCTTGTGCTTGGCGATCAGCCCGAGCAGGAGGTCGAACGGCCCGCTGAAGTTCGTGAGGTGGACTTCGAAGGCCTGGGTGCCCACAGGCGCGGCTGTGCCCGGGGTCGACTCGGGAAGCGAGGCCGCGCGCCTGTCAGGCGGCGTCGCCACGGGCGACGAGCTCACGGGCCAGCTGCCGGTAGGCCGTCGCACCGGAGTGCGTCGGGGCGTACGTCGTGATGGGCTCGGCAGCCACGGTCGCGTCGGGGAACTTCACGGTGCGGCTGATGACGGTGTGCAGGAGCGCGTCGCCGAAGGCCTCGTGCACGCGCGCGACGACCTCACGGGCGTGCAGCGTGCGAGGGTCGTACATCGTCGCCAGGATGCCGTCGAGCTCGAGGCGCGGGTTCAGGCGGTCGCGGATCTTGTCGATCGTCTCGACGAGGAGCGCGACACCGCGCAGGGCGAAGAACTCGCACTCCAGCGGGATGAGCACGCCGTGCGCCGCGGTCAGCGCGTTCACGGCGAGCAGGCCGAGCGACGGCTGGCAGTCGATCATCACGACGTCGTACTCGTCGAGGATCGGGCGCAGGGCGCGTGCGAGGACCGTCTCGCGGGCCACCTCCCCCACCAGCTGCACCTCGGCGGCCGACAGGTCGATGTTCGCGGGGAGCAGGTCGAGGCCGGGCGTGGCCGTCTCGACGATCAGCGAGTGGATGTCCGCGTCCCGCTCCATGAGCAGGTTGTAGACCGTGCGGTCCAGCTCGTGCGGGCTGACGCCGAGACCCACGGACGCGGCGCCCTGCGGGTCGAAGTCGACGATGAGCACTCGACGGCCGTACTCGGCGAGCGCTGCACCCAGGTTGATCGTGGTGGTCGTCTTGCCGACGCCACCCTTCTGGTTGCACAGCGCGATCACGCGTGCGGGCCCGTGCGACGCCAACGGCGCGGGGTCAGGGAACACAGGCATCGGCCGCCCGACGGCGTCGAGCTGCGGGTCGGTCGTCTGCTGGCTCACCACGCCGCACAACCTACCGGAGCAGGAGCCCCCGACGCCGCGCGACAGACCGACCGGCGCCGAACACTCATCGCGCGCGCGGGTGCGACGCGGCGTACACCTCGCGCAACGTGTCCGGCGTCACGAGCGTGTAGATCTGCGTGGTCGTCACCGACGCGTGCCCGAGGAGCTCCTGGACCACGCGGACGTCGGCGCCGCCGGCCAGCAGGTGCGTCGCGAACGAGTGCCGCAGCGTGTGCGGGGAGACGTGCTCCGCGCCTGCGAGACCGGCCTTCTCGGCTGCCGACCTCAGCACAGCCCACGCGCTCTGCCTGCTCAGGCGCGCGCCGCGGGTGTTCAGGAACAGCCCGGGAGATCCCCCCTTGCTCCCGGTCGCCAGCGTCGGACGGCCGCGCACCAGGTACGCGTCGAGGGCCTCGAGCGCGAACGACCCGACGGGCACGACGCGCTCCTTGCGCCCCTTGCCGAACAGCCGCACCGAGGCATACCCCGGCGTCCCGTCGACGTCGTCGACATCCAGGCCGACCGCCTCGGAGATGCGGGCGCCGGTCCCGTAGACGAGCTCGAGCAGGGCCCGGTCACGCAGCGGAACCGGCCCGTCTCCCAGCCCGGCGGCGTCCAGGAGCCGCTCGACGTCGTCGACGGAGATCGCCTTCGGCAGCCGCTTGGGCTGCGCGGGGGGGCGGACCGCACTCGCCGCGTCGGTGCCCGTCACGCCGTCCAGCAGGAGGAACCTGTGCCAGCCCCGCACCGCCACGACCGACCGCGCCGCCGACGACGCCGAGAGCGCCGTGCGTCCGTCGGTGCCGGTGCGGACCGCGAGCAGGAAGTCCTCGACGTCGCGTTCCTGGATCACGCCCGGGTCGTCGCAGCCCCGCTGCGCGAGGAAGGCGACGTAGCGCAAGAGGTCACGGCGATACGCGAGCAACGTGTTCGTGGACAGGCCACGCTCGACGGTGAGGTGCGCGAGGTACGTCTCGAGCGAGTCCTCGATCGCGGTGGTCACGTCGGTCAGAACGGCAGGAAGACGTCTACCGAGAGCGCGATGGAGAGCAGCGTCAGGTACGTGATCGACGCGTGGAAGACCGACATCGCCTTGAGCTTGCCGCGGGTGGGGTCCTCAGCCCGGCGCAGGAGGCTGATGTTCGTCCACAGGAACCAGGCACCGAGGCCGGTCGCGGCGACGCCGTAGACCCAGGTCATGTCCTGCACGGGCCAGATGAGCAGCGAGCACGCGATCATCGCCACGGTGTACAGGATCATCTCCCGCGCCACCTTGGTGTCCTTGGCGACCACGGGCAGCATCGGGACGCCCGCGGCCGCGTAGTCCTTCTTGAACTTCATCGACAGCGGCCAGTAGTGCGGCGGCGTCCAGAAGAAGATGACGCCGAACAGCAGCACCGCGGTCCAGGACAGCCCGCCGGTGACCGCGGACCAGCCGATGAGCACCGGCATGCACCCGGCAGCGCCGCCCCAGACGATGTTCTGCGGCGTCCGACGCTTGAGGATCATCGTGTAGCCCACGACGTAGATCAGGATGGCCGCCGCGGTCAGCAGCGACGACGCGGGGTTCACGAGGAACCACAGCCAGGACAACGAGAACACCCCGAGCGCCAGGCCGAAGATCAGGGCCGCGCGCGGCGAGACCTCCCCCGTCACCAGCGGACGCCGCTTGGTGCGGTTCATGATCTTGTCGATGTCGCGGTCGAGGTAGCAGTTGAGCACGTTGGCCGAGCCGGCCGCAGCAGCGCCCCCGACGAGCGTCTGCAGGACCAGCACGAGGCCCGGCCAGCCGTCGGCCGCGAGGATCATGGTCGGGACCGTCGTGACGAGCAGAAGCTCGATCACGCGGGGCTTCGTCAGCGCGATGTACGAGCCGACGACGCGACGCACCCGGTTGGTCGGCACGGTCGCGGAGCCGGTCGACGCCCCGTGCAGCGGCCCGACAGCGACCTGGTCGTCCGACGCTCCGGCGTCTTCGACTGACAGAGGGCTGCTGAGGCGCACGCGCTGCGGTTTCCGTTCGTGATCCGGCGGGGCAAGGTCGCGGTTATGTCGCGCAGCCATGCTACGGCCTGCACCTCACGCCAGTGCGACAGGGACGCCCGAAACGCCCCGGCGGGACGTGTGAGATCGGTCGCTCGCCCCACCGGCGCGTGCGCGGTCCTGGTCACGCGCGGCAGCACCCAGCGGGTGCGCTATAGGCTCGACGGGCACGGTCCGACGACCGCCGCCAAGGTGCGACGCCGACCTGCCCGGCAGCCCCGTGTGGCTGCCCGAACTCGTCCGACACGTCACCCGGCCACAGGCGCGGGTGGGAATGAGGTGCGGTGAACGCGAAGGCTCCCCTGGCGAAGACGGTCGGTTGGACCGATCTTGATCTGAAGGCGGTGGACACGGTCCGTGTCCTGGCCGCCGACGCGGTCGAGAAGGTCGGCAACGGTCACCCGGGGACGGCGATCAGCCTCGCCCCCGCCGCCTACCTGCTCTACCAGAACGTGCTGCGGCACGACCCGGCGGACCCGCACTGGCTGGGCCGCGACCGGTTCGTCCTCTCCGCGGGGCACTCCAGCCTGACGCAGTACATCCAGCTGTACCTCGCCGGCTTCGGTCTCGAGCTCTCGGACATCGAGGCCCTGCGCACCTGGGGCTCCAAGACGCCCGGGCACCCCGAGTACAAGCACACGACCGGCGTCGAGATCACGACCGGCCCGCTCGGTCAGGGCCTCGCGTCCGCCGTCGGCTTCGCCATGGCGGCACGTCGTGAGCGCGGACTCCTCGATCCTGAGGCGGCACCGGGCACGAGCCCGTTCGACCACTTCGTCTACGTCATCGCGTCCGACGGCGACCTGCAGGAGGGCGTCACCAGCGAGGCGTCCTCGATCGCGGGCACGCAGGAGCTCGGGAACCTGATCGTCCTCTGGGACGACAACCACATCTCGATCGAGGGCGACACCGAGATCGCGTTCACCGAGGACGTCGTCGCGCGCTACGCGGCCTACGGCTGGCACACCCAGTTCGTCGACTGGACCCGTGGACCCGACGGCTACGTCGAGGACGTCGACGCGCTCCACGCCGCGATCGAGGCCGCCAAGGCCGTCACCGACCGCCCCTCGTTCATCGGCCTGCGCACGCTCATCGCGTGGCCGACGCCCGGCAAGACGAACGAGCACTCAGCGCACGGCTCCAAGCTCGGTGGCGACGCCGTCCGTGGTCTGAAGGAAGTCCTCGGGTTCGACCCGGAGAAGTCCTTCGACGTCGACCCCGAGGTCATCGCCCACACGCGCGGGCTCAGCGCGCGGACCGCTCCGGCGAAGGCCGAGTGGACCTCGTCGTACGACGACTGGCGGGTGGCGAACTCCGAGAAGGCGGCCCTGCTCGACCGGCTCGTCGCGGGCGAGCTGCCCGACGGCTGGACCGAGTCGCTGCCCGTGTTCCCGGCCGGGAAGTCCGTGGCCACGCGCGCCGCGTCGGGTGAGGTCCTCTCGGCCCTCGCGCCCGTGCTGCCCGAGCTCTGGGGCGGCTCCGCCGACCTCGCCGGCTCGAACAACACGACGATGAAGGGCGAGCCGTCCTTCATCCCGGCCAAGCGTTCCACCAGCGAGTTCGCGGGCGACGAGTTCGGCCGCACGCTGCACTTCGGCATCCGCGAGCACGCGATGGGATCGATCCTGTCGGGCATCCGCCTGCACGGACTGACCCGGCCGTACGGCGGCACGTTCTTCACGTTCAGCGACTACATGCGCGGAGCCGTCCGGCTCGCCTCGCTCATGGGTGTGCCGGCCGTGTACGTGTGGACGCACGACTCGATCGGCCTCGGCGAGGACGGCCCGACGCACCAGCCGATCGAGCACCTCGCCGCCGTCCGTGCGATCCCCGGCCTGACCGTCGTCCGGCCCGCCGACGCCAACGAGACGGCTGCAGCCTGGAAGGCGACGCTCGAGCACACGAGCGGTCCCGTGGCTCTCATCCTCACGCGGCAGAACGTCCCGACGTTCCCCCGGGGCGAGGACGGGTTCGCCTCCGCCGACGGCGTCGCGCGTGGCGCGTACGTGCTGCTCGAGGCGAGCAGCGGCACCCCGGACGTCATCCTCGTCGCGACGGGCTCGGAGGTGCAGCTCGCCGTCGAGGCGCGCACGACCCTCGAGGCCAACGGTGTGGCGACCCGCGTGGTGTCGGCGCCGTCGCTGGAGTGGTTCGCCGAGCAGGACAACGCCTACCGCGAGTCGGTGCTGCCGTCCTCGGTCCGCGCCCGCGTCTCGGTCGAAGCGGGCATCGCGCTGTCGTGGCACAAGATCGTCGGCGACGCCGGCCGTTCGGTGTCGATCGAGCACTACGGTGCCTCGGCCGCGGCGGAGAAGCTGTTCGAGGAGTTCGGCTTCACCGCCGAGCACGTCGTCGCAGCCGCGCACGAGTCGATCGCGGCAGCCGGCAGCGGCCCCGCGAACACGCCCGGCCTGCCTCTTGCGAGTGGCACGGGCGACCAGCAGGTCTGAGTCTGACCGGACGCGCCGGCCCCGGGAGCACACCGGGGCCGGCGCGCGGAAGAAGGGGATCGAACCATGGCACGGAGCAGCACCCCTCTGACCCGCCTGGCCGACGCTGGCGTCGCGATCTGGCTGGACGACCTGTCGCGCGAGCGACTGCGCACCGGCAACCTCGCCGACCTCGTGTCGGAGCGCGGCGTCGTCGGTGTCACCACGAACCCGTCGATCTTCGCCAGCGCGCTGTCCAAGGGCGACGCGTACGACGAGCAGCTGCGCGAGCTGGTCGGCAAGGACGTCGACGACGCGGTCTTCGCGATCACGACGGACGACGTCCGGCAGGCGGCCGACGTCCTGCGCCCTGTCTACGACCGCACAGACGGCGTGGACGGTCGCGTCTCGATCGAGGTCGACCCGCGGCTGGCCAAGGACACCGACGGGACGATCGCCTCGGCACAGGCCCTCTGGGCGGCCGTCGACCGGCCGAACATCTTCATCAAGATCCCCGCGACGGTCGAGGGCCTGCCGGCCATCACGGCCGTGCTCGCCGAGGGGATCAGCGTCAACGTCACGCTGATCTTCTCGCTCGACCGCTACCGCGCCGTCCTCAACGCCTTCGAGACGGGACTCGAGAAGGCGGCCGCGGCAGGCCACGACCTGGCGCCGATCGCGTCGGTCGCGTCGTTCTTCGTGTCGCGGGTCGACACCGCGATCGATCCGCTGCTCGACGAGCTGGGCACGCCGCAGGCTGCGGCCCTTCGCGGGACCGCCGCGATCGCGAACGCACGGCTGGCCTACGGCGTCTACGAAGAGGTCGTGGCGTCGGACCGCTGGAGGGCTCTCGCCGCCGCCGGCGCGCACGCCCAGCGACCCCTGTGGGCGTCGACCGGCGTCAAGGACAAGGCGTACCCCGACACGCTCTACGTCGACGAGCTCGTCGTCGCGGGCGTCGTCAACACGATGCCGGAGGGCACTCTCGAGGCGGTGGCCGACCACGGGGGCGACGGCAGCGACACCGTCACGGGGACGCAGGACGCCGCACAGTCGGTGATCGACCGGCTCGCTGGGCTCGGCATCGACATCGACGTGATCACCCAGCAGCTCGAGGTCGAGGGCGTCGAGAAGTTCACCACCGCCTGGGGGCAGCTGTTGTCCACGGTCTCGGACGGCCTCGCCGCCGCCGCCAAGCAGAACGACTCGGGAGACGCCAGGTGAGCCCCAGCAAGGTCAGTGCCGACAGCAACCCGCTCCGCGACCCGCGGGACCGCCGGCTCCCCCGGATCGCCGGTCCTTGTGGGCTCGTCATCTTCGGCGTCACGGGTGACCTCGCGCGCAAGAAGCTCATGCCGGCCGTGTACGACCTGACCAACCGTGGCCTGCTGCCCCCGGGCTTCGCGCTCACGGGGTTCGCGCGGCGTGACTGGGCGACGCAGGACTTCGCGGAGATCGTGCACGACTCGGTGCGTGAGCACGCTCGCACGCCGTTCCGCGAGGCCACCTGGCGCCAGATGTCCGAGGGCATCCGGTTCGTGCAGGGCACGTTCGACGACGACGACGCCTTCGACCGGCTGCGAGACACCGTCGAGGAGCTCGACGTCACCCGCGGCACGGGCGGCAACCACGCGTTCTACCTGTCGGTACCGCCCAGCTCCTTCCCGGTGGTCTGCAAGCAGCTTGCCCGCTCGGGCCTGTCCCAGCCGGCCGAGGGCATGTGGCGACGCGTCGTCATCGAGAAGCCGTTCGGTCACGACCTGGCGAGCGCTCGCGAGCTCAACGACATCGTCTCGGACGTCTTCAACCCGGACGACATCTTCCGGATCGACCACTACCTGGGCAAGGAGACGGTGCAGAACCTGCTGGCGCTGCGCTTCGCGAACCAGCTGTTCGAGCCGATCTGGAACGCCAACTACGTCGACCACGTCCAGATCACGATGGCCGAGGACATCGGCATCGGTGGCCGCGCGTCGTACTACGACGGGATCGGCGCCGCGCGCGACGTCATCCAGAACCACCTGATGCAGCTCCTCGCCCTGACCGCGATGGAGGAGCCGGCGTCGTTCGAGGCCGACGGGCTGCGCGCCGAGAAGGTCAAGGTCCTCCAGGCGGTCCGGGTGCCCCGTGACATCGGCAAGCACACGTCCCGTGGGCAGTACGCCGCGGGCTGGCAGGGCGGCGAGAAGGTGATCGGCTACCTCGAGGAGGAGGGCTTCGACAAGGAGTCCACCACCGAGACGTTCGCCGCGATCCGAGTCGACATCGACAACCGTCGCTGGGCAGGCGTGCCGTTCTACCTGCGCACGGGCAAGCGCCTGGGGCGTCGCGTCACCGAGATCGCCGTGGTCTTCAAGCGCGCGCCGCACCTCCCCTTCGAGTCCACCGCGACCGAGGAGCTCGGCAAGAACGCCCTGGTCATCCGCGTGCAGCCCGACGAGGGCGTCACGCTCCGGTTCGGCGCCAAGGTGCCCGGAACGGCCATGGAGGTCCGCGACGTCACGATGGACTTCGGCTACGGCCACGCGTTCACCGAGTCCTCCCCCGAGGCCTACGAGCGCCTGATCCTCGACGTCCTGCTGGGCGACCCGCCGCTGTTCCCGCGGCACGAGGAGGTCGAGCTGTCCTGGAAGGTGCTCGACCCGATCACGGCCTACTGGGCGGCGCACGGCAAGCCCGACCAGTACCGGTCGGGAACCTGGGGACCCGAGTCCGCGGAGAAGATGATGGCGCGCGACGGACGAGCCTGGAGACGGCCATGATCATCGAGATGCCCAACACGACGACCCGCGACGTCAACAAGCGGCTGATCCGCGAGAGGGACGAGGGCGGCGCCATCGCGCTCGGACGCGTCCTGACGCTCGTCGTCTCGGTCGGCGACCGTGACCCCGAAGAGGCCATCGAGGCGGCGAACGACGCGAGCCGCGAGCACCCGTGCCGCGTGATCGTCCTCGCCAACGACACGGCCGACAAGGCGTCGAACCTCGACGTGCAGATCCGGCTCGGCGGGGACGCCGGGGCGAGCGAGGTTCTCGTGCTGCGTCCCTCGGGACAGCTGGAGCGCCACCTCGACACGCTCGTCATGCCGCTCCTGCTGCCGGACACGCCGATCGTCGCGTGGTGGCCGTACGAGATCCCGGAGAACGTGGCCGAGGACCCGATCGGCCGGATGGCGACCCGCCGGATCACCGACACGACCCAGGTCCTGCACCCCTTGGCGGCGCTCAAGAAGCTCGCGGCCACCCACGTCGGCGGCAACACCGACCTGGCCTGGACGCGCGCGACGCTGTGGCGCGGCCTCATCGCGGCGACGCTGGACCAGCCGCCGTACGAGCCGGTGCACAAGGCGGTCATCGTCGGTCAGGCCAACCACCCGTCGGTGGACCTGATCGCGGCCTGGCTCGCGCAGTCCCTGCGCTGCCCGGTCGAGATCGAGCGGGTGGCCGAGGCGCTCGCCATCACGCAGGTCCGCCTCGAGCGCACGTCCGGCGCGATAGTGCTCGACCGGCCCGACGGGAAGACCGCCGCGCTCCACCAGCCTGACCAGCCCGACCACCGGATCGCCCTGCCCATCCGCCAGCTGCGGGAGTGTCTCGCGGAAGAGCTGCGACGCCTCGACGCCGACGACGTGTACGGCGAGGTGCTGCAGAAGGGGCTTGCGAGGCTCGGCGCGTGACCGGCTCGCACTTCCCGGCCCATGGGCCTCGGGACGTCGTCGTCCACCCCTCCGCCGAGGTCCTGGCGGAGGCGGTGGCCGCACGACTCCTCACGCGGCTCATCGACCTGCAGTCGCACCGGTCGCCGCTGCACGTGGTGCTCACGGGCGGCACGGTCGGCATCGCGTCCCTGCGCGCGGTTGCTGCCAGCCCGGTGCGGGACGCCGTCGACTGGTCCGGGGTCCACCTCTGGTGGGGTGACGAGCGGTTCGTCCCCGACGGGCACGCCGACCGCAACGAGACGCAGGCCCGTGAGGCCCTGATCGATGCGCTGGGCGACGCACTGCCCGCCGAGAACGTCCACCCGATGCCCGCCCTCAGCGAGGAGGTGCCGACGCCCGAGGTCTCGGCCTCGCTGTACGCGGAGTCGCTGGCGGCCGCGGGTAACCCCGCATTCGACGTCCTGCTGCTCGGCATGGGTCCCGACGGGCATGTCGCGTCCCTCTTTCCCGGGCACGAGGCGCTCGGCGCCCAGTACGCGACGACGGTAGGCGTGCACGGCTCCCCCAAGCCACCGCCGCTGCGGGTGTCGCTGACCTTCGACGCCATCCGTGGCGCCCGGGAGGTCTGGGTCGTCGCCTCCGGCGCCGAGAAGGCCGACGCCGTCGCCTCGGCCCTGGGGGGCGCGTCCGTGACGGTGACGCCCGCCGCAGGCGCCCTGGGCACCGAGCGCACCCTGTGGCTCATCGACATCGCTGCCACTGCGTCGCTGGCCACGTCCGACGCACCCGCGCCGGCTCCGGCGACGGACCTGTGGACCGCGGTCGACGACTACTTCGGTGCGCTCGTGCCCGAGGACGTCGCCCTGGTGGACACGCGTGCGAGCGCAGTCGCCGGCGGGCTGCCGGACATCGCCGTCGCACCGAACCAGGGCAAGCTCCTGCACCTCGTCGCGCAAGCGCTCGGTGCGCGGCGGATCCTCGAGGTCGGGACGCTGGGCGGGTACAGCACCGTCTGGCTGGCGCGAGCGCTGCCCGCCGACGGAACGCTCACCACGCTCGAGATCTCCCCGGCGCACGCGGCCGTCGCAGCCGACTCCCTGGTCCGCGCGGGGCTGGGTGACGTCGTCGAGGTTCTCGTCGGGCCGGCTGTGGACACGCTCGACCAGCTGATCGCCGACGGCACCGAGCCGTACGACCTGGTGTTCATCGACGCGGACAAGGAGTCGATCCCGCGCTACCTCGAGCAGTCGCTCTCGCTCACGCGCCCGGGTTCGCTCGTGATCGTCGACAACGTCGTCCGCGGCGGTGGGGTGCTCGACCCCGACCATCCCGACGCGCGCGTCCAGGGCGTGCGCGCCATGGTCGACCTGCTCACGGACCACCCGCGCTACGACTCCACCGTCGTCCAGACGGTCGGCGCCAAGGGGTATGACGGCTTCGCCCTTCTGCGGGTGCTCTGACGCTTCGGACACGTCCGGTTGCGGAGTTCTCGGTCCCTGTCGAAAGTCGGTACCGGTGCCCGTCGTCATACGACGGCACCCGTAACTCGACACCGGAGGACACCTATGACCACCGCACCCACCACGGGCCGACCGCCCGTCGTCGACCTCGCCACGTGGCAGGCCGCGCGCGACGAGCTCCTCGTCCGCGAGAAGGCCCACACCCACGAGGGCGACGCGATTGCGGCAGCCCGCCGCCGGATGCCCATGGTCGAGATCGACGGGACGGTCGAGGTCATCGGTCCTGACGGTCCCGTGCCGTTCCACGACCTGTTCCAGGGCCGCGACGAGCTCCTCGTCTACAAGCACATGTGGCACGACGGTGCACCGCACCAGGGGCAGTGCGAGGGTTGCACCGTCTCCGCGTGGCACCTGCGGGACACCGCGTACCTCGAGGCCCGCGGCGTCTCGTTCGCCATCCTGACCGAGGGACCGTGGGACGAGGTCGCCCCGTACCTCGAGTTCATGGGCTACACCCAGCCCTGGTACTCGGTACGCGACGTGGCCGCACCGGTCGGCGGCGACATGGGGATGTTCAGCTGCTTCCTGCGCGTCGACGACCGCGTCTTCCTCACCTACGAGACGACCGGTCGAGGCACCGAGCCGGCCAGCGGTTCCTTCGCACTGCTCGACATGACGCCGTACGGCCGTGGCGAAGCGTGGCAGGACACCCCCGACGGCTGGCCCGAGGGTCACGGCGCCTGCTGGTACTGGCGCATCGATGTGGACGGCAACGGCACCTGGGGCGGGACAGGCCGGCCCACACCCCAGTGGACCCGCCCCGGCGCGACCCCGGAGACGACCCTCGGGCGGCACGAGCACCATCACTGACGAACGACGAAGGGCCCGGCGCCATTGCCGGGCCCATCGTCGTCAGTCGTGGTGCTATCAGCCGCCGCGCTTGGCGCGCAGTGCGGCAAGCGCCTCGTCGAGGATGGCGGCGCCGTCCTCGTCGGAACGCCGCTCCTTCACGTAGGCCAGGTGCGTCTTGTACGGCTCGTTCTTGGACGGCGACGGCGGGTTCGCCTGGTCCTGGCCGGCGGGGAACCCGCAACGCGGGCAGTCCCACGTCAGCGGAGCCTCGAGTGCGGCTTCCTCCGCGAAGCTCGGACGCGTCTCGTGCCCGTTGGCGCACCAGTAGGACACCCAGATCCGGGGAGCGGTGTCGCCACGCTCCGCCTCGCCCATGGGACCGGCTCCGACTCGCGACCCCCTGATCGCACTTCCGCTCGCCATCGCCGACCCCTCAGACCGTGCGCTCGAGAAGACCGAGGAGGACGATGATGACCGTCCAGAGGAGCGCCGTGCCGACCGTGATGCGGTTCAGGTTGCGCTCGGCGACCCCGGAGCTGCCGGCGCTGCTGGAGATGCCGCCACCGAACATGTCGGACAGTCCGCCGCCCTTGCCCTTGTGCAGCAGGACGAGCGGGATGAGGAGGAGGCTGGTGAGGACCAGCAGCACCTCGAGTGCGATACGCAAGGCGTCCACGTCGGTGTCGGTTCCTTACTGGGAGGGCACGTCACGGGCGAAATGACCGGCGACGCTGCGGTTGACCGCGGTACAGGGTAGGCGACGAGCGGCCGCAAAGCCACCATGCCCGGGCCGTGGCCCCCGTCCGGACGAATCGGACCAGAAGTCCGGACCGGCGGGGGCCACGAGCCGTCAGATCGTCAGAGACCGACCGTGTGGGACTGGTAGCGGGCGATCGCGGCGAACTCGTCGGGGTCCAGGCTCGCGCCGCCGACCAGTGCACCGTCGACGTCGGGCTTCGCCATGATCGACGCCACGTTCGACGACTTCACGGACCCGCCGTACAGGACGCGGACCGCGTCGGCCGTCTCGGCGTCGTACAGCTCCGCGATGCGGGACCGGATGGCCTCGCACAGCTCCTGCGCGTCCTCGGGCGTGGCGGTCTCGCCGGTGCCGATGGCCCACACGGGCTCATAGGCGACGACGATCGTCTTGACCTGCTCGGCCGTCAGGCCGGCCAGGGCGCCGTCGAGCTGCGCGAGCGTGTGCGGCACGTGCTCGCCGGCCTTGCGGACCTCGAGCACCTCACCGACGCACAGGATCGGGACGATGCCCGAGGTCAGTGCGTTGAGCACCTTCTTGTTGATGAGCTCGTCCGACTCGTTGTGGTACTGACGACGCTCCGAGTGGCCGACCGCGACGTACGTGACGCCGAGCTTGGCCAGGAAGGCCGGCGAGATCTCACCGGTGTAGGCGCCCGACTGGTAGGCCGAGCAGTCCTGCGCGCCGTAGACGAGCTCGAGCTTGTCGGCGTCGACCAGGGTCTGCACGCTGCGCAGGTCGGTGTACGGCGGCAGGACGGCCACCTCGACCTTGGAGAAGTCGTGCTTGCCGTCGCGCAGCGCCCAGGCGAGCTTCTGCACGGTGTGCGTGGCCTGGTGGTGGTCCAGGTTCATCTTCCAGTTGCCCGCCATGAGCGGGATGCGAGTCGCCATGAATCAGTCCTCCAGAACCGCGATGCCGGGGAGCGTCTTGCCCTCGAGGAACTCGAGGCTCGCGCCACCACCGGTCGAGATGTGTCCGAACCCGGCCTCGTCGAAGCCGAGCGTGCGCACGGCCGCGGCGGAGTCGCCACCGCCGACGATGGTGAAGCCGCCGTTGGTGCCGGCGTCGACCAGGGCCTGTGCGACCGCACGGGTGCCGCTCGAGAACGCCTCGAACTCGAACACGCCGGCGGGGCCGTTCCAGACGACCGTCTTGGCGTCCACGATCTTGCTCGCGAACAGCGCGCTCGACTCGGGACCGATGTCCAGGCCGATCTTGCCGTCCGGGATGGCGTCCGCCGCGACGACGAGCGCCGGGGAGTCGGCCTTGAACTCGTCGGCGACGACGATGTCCGTGGGCAGGACGATCTCCACGCCGGCCGCCTCGGCCTGCGCCAGGTAGCCCTTGACCGTCTCGATCTGGTCCTGCTCGAGGAGCGAGTTGCCCACCGAGTAGCCCTTGGCCGCGAGGAACGTGAAGAGCATGCCGCCGCCGATGAGCAAGCGGTCCGCCTTGGTCAGCAGGTTCGCGATGACGCCGAGCTTGTCGGACACCTTCGAGCCGCCGAGCACGACCACGTACGGCCGAGCCGGGTCGTCGGTCGCCTTGCGCAGCGACGCGACCTCCTTGAGCACGAGCTTGCCGACGGCGTGCGGGAGCACGAGCGCGACGTCGTAGACCGACGCCTGCTTGCGGTGCACGACGCCGAAGCCGTCCGACACGTAGGCGTCGGCCAGCGCGGCGAGCTCGCCCGCCAGCTCGGCGCGCTCCTCGTCGACCTTGGACGTCTCACGGGCGTCGAAGCGGATGTTCTCCAGCAGGGCGATCTCGCCGTCCTGAAGCGCGGCGACGGTCGCCTTGGCGGACTCGCCGACGACGTCGTCGGCCAGCGCGACCGGCTGGCCCAGCAGCTCGGACAGGCGCTCCGCGACGGGCTTGAGGGAGTACTTCTCCTCGGGCGCGCCCTTCGGGCGGCCGAGGTGGGCCGTCACGACGACGCGCGCACCGGCGGACAGCAGAGCCGTCAGCGTCGGGAGGGCGGCGCGGACGCGGCCGTCGTCGGTGATCGTCGTGCCGTCGAGCGGCACGTTGAAGTCGGATCGGACCAGTACGCGCTTGCCGCGCAGGTCTCCGAGGTCCTCGATGGTCTTCATCTGTTCTCCTAGCTCGAGCGGTGGGGCGGCTCAGACACAACAGCGTCCGCGTGCGCCGGGGCCGGTGGGCCGGGGCGCACGCGGACGCTGGGCGATCAGTCGTGATGCTCGTCGTGACGCATGGACGAGGTCAGAGACGCTCGCCGACGTACGTGGTGAGGGCCACGAGGCTGTTGGAGTAGCCCCACTCGTTGTCGTACCAGGCGATGATCTTGACCAGGTCGCCGCTCACCTTGGTGAGCTTCGAGTCGAAGATGCTCTGGTGCGGGTTGGTGACGATGTCGCTCGAGACGATCTCGTCCTCGACGTACTCGAGGATGCCCTTGAGCGGGCCCTCGGCGGCGGCCTTGACCGCGGCGTTGACCTCCTCGACCGTGACCTCGCGCGAGGCGGTGAAGGTCAGGTCGGTGGCCGAGCCGGTGATCGTCGGGACGCGCAGCGCGAAGCCGTCGAGCTTGCCCTTCAACTCCGGGAGGACGAGCGCCACGGCCTTGGCCGCACCGGTCGACGTCGGGACGATGTTCTGCGCGGCCGCACGGGCACGACGCAGGTCCTTGTGGGGACCGTCCTGGAGGTTCTGGTCACCCGTGTAGGCGTGGATCGTGGTCATGAGGCCACGCTCGATGCCGATCGAGTCGTTCAGCGCCTTGGCCACCGGGGCCAGGCAGTTCGTCGTGCAGGACGCGTTGGAGATGATGTGCTGCGTCGCCGCGTCGTAGTCCGTGTGGTTCACACCGACGACGAACGTGCCGTCCTCGTTCTTCGCGGGGGCGGAGATGATGACCTTCTTGGCGCCAGCGGCGAGGTGAGCCTTGGCCTTCGTGGCGTCGGTGAAGAAGCCGGTCGACTCGATGACGATGTCGGCGCCCAGCTCGGCCCACGGCAGGTTCGCGGGGTCGCGCTCCTCAAGGGCACGGATCTTCTTGCCGTCGACGATGATGTTGTCGTCGTCGTAGCTCACGCTCAGCGGGAAGCGACCGAGAACCGTGTCGTACTTGAGCAGGTGCGCGAGGGTCTTGTTGTCCGTCAGGTCGTTGACCCCGACGATCTCGATGTCCGCCCCGGACGCCACGATGGCCCGGTAGAAGTTGCGCCCGATACGGCCGAAGCCGTTGATGCCGACCTTGATGGTCACTTGCCCTCCTCGGCAGCGCCGACAGGAGATCGGCGCACACATGTTTTGATGGGTTCTGCACGCCGGTGTGCGTTCCGCTCGTCACTTTTCCGCCGGCCCGTGCCTTGGCTCAACTCGCCTTGGCACAACTCGGTAGAACGCGTGGCGATCGGATAACCCAAGCCTATACCCGTGACGAGGGTCACGATGACACCGTCCACCGGGACCAAAGACCCTTTCTGGGGTCCTCAGAGGTCGAGCAGATCCGGGCTCAGGCCGGCCTCCGTGTCGGGGATGCCCAGGTCAGACGCCCTCTTGTCCGCGGTGGCGAGCAGTCGCCGGATCCGTCCGGCGACGGCGTCCTTGGTCAGCGGCGGGACCGCGAGCTTGCCTAGCTCCTCGAGCGACGCCTCCTTGTGCGCGAGACGGAGCTCGCCGGCCTCCCGCAGGTGCTCGGGCAGCTCGTCGCCCAGGATCTCGAAGGCACGTTCCACGCGGGCACCGGCGGCCACGGCGGCCCGGGCCGAGCGGCGCAGGTTCGCGTCGTCGAAGTTGGCCAGCCGGTTCGCGGTGCCGCGGACCTCGCGCCGGACCCGGCGCTCCTCCCACAGCAGCATGGTCTCGTGGGCGCCGAGGCGAGCGAGCATCGCGCTGATCGCGTCGCCGTCACGGATGACCACGCGGTCGACGCCGCGCACCTCGCGCGCCTTGGCGGCGATGCCGAGCCGACGGGCGGCGCCGACGAGCGCGAGCGCGGCCTCCGGGCCGGGGCAGGTGACCTCGAGGGCCGACGAACGGCCGGGCTCGGTCAGCGAGCCGTGCGCGAGGAACGCGCCCCGCCAGGCCGACTCGGCCTCGGCGACGCCGGCCGAGACGACCTGGGGCGGCAGACCGCGCACGGGCCGTCCTCGGTTGTCCAGCAGGCCCGTCTGTCGTGCCAGCGACTCGCCGTCCTTCACCACCCGGACGACGTAGCGGCTGCCCCGCCGCAGACCGCCGCCGGACACGACGATGATCTCGCTCTCGTGCCCGTAGACCTCGGAGATCGCCTGCCGGAGCCGGCGGGCCGCGATGCCCGTGTCCAGCTCTGCCTCGATCACGATCCGACCCGAGATGATGTGCAGGCCTCCGGCGAACCTCAGGGTGGCCGAGACCTCTGCCTTCCGCGAGGACGTCTTGTCCACCTTCAGACGCGCGAGCTCGTCCTTCACCTGTGCCGTCAACGCCATGGCTGCATCCTGCCATCCGGGACAGCCGTCCGGGACCGCTCCGGCCAGCTAGACCGACCGGGTTCCGACGTCACCGAGGTACCCCTCGACGACGTCGGAGTACGCACCGGCCAGCCGGAGCGGGTCGTGCCGTGCCGTCCCGTCGCCCCGGCTGACCTGACGCAGCAGCAGACGGGCACCCAGGTCGGCGGCACGCGCGGCCAGCGCAGAGACGTCCTCGACCGCGGTCGGGTCCGCGATGACCGCGTCGACCGTCAGCTCGGGCGCGAGCGCGCGCAGGACCTCGAGATAGTGCTCCGCCCGCATCCCGGCCGTCTCCCCGGATTCACCCGACGCGAGGTTGAGCGTGAGGATCGTGCGCGCCCTGGTCCGGCCGAGCGCTTCACGGAGGCCCGGCACCAGGAGGTGCGGCAGCACCGAGGTGTACCAGGACCCGGGGCCGAGGACGATCCAGTCGGCGGCCTCGATCGCCTCGACCGCCTCGGGGCACGCAGGTGGGTCCGCGGGGTCTAGCCGCAGCTGCTCGATCGTGCCCGAGGTCACCGCGACCTGGCTCTGCCCGACCACGTGCGAGCGGTGGCCGAGGGCGTCGACGACGTCGGCCTCGATCCGCAACGGGACGGAGGCCATCGGCAGCACACGACCGCGGGCGCCGAGCAGCCTGCCCACCCAGTCGAGGCCCTGGACGGTGTCCCCCAGCTGCTCCCACAGCGCGACGATCAGCAGGTTGCCGACGGCGTGCTGGTCCAGGTCCCCCGACGAGCTGAACCGGTGCTGCAGCAGGTCACGCCACGTCCGGCCCCACTCGGAGTCGTCGCACAGCGCCGCCAACGCCATCCGCAGGTCCCCCGGCGGCAGGACACCGAGCTCCTCGCGCAGCCGGCCCGACGAGCCACCGTCGTCGGCCACCGTGACCACCGCGGTGATCCGGTCCGTCATCAGGCGCAACGCGGACAGCGAGGCCGACAGGCCGTGGCCACCCCCGAGCGCCACGACCGCCGGGTTCCTCGACGCGAGCGACCCCTTCATTCCTTGCCGAGGTCGCGTGCGGAGACGGACACGTGGTGGCCCTGGTCCCGCAGACGGGCGCCGATCGCCTCGCTGATGGCGACCGACCGGTGCTTCCCGCCTGTACAACCGACGGCGATCGTCACGTACCGCTTCTCCTCGTTCAGGTACCCCGCGAGCACGGGCTGCAGCGCGTCGACGTACCGATCGATGAACGTCACGGCGCCCGGCAGACCGAGCACGTAGTCGCGGACCGGGGCGTCGCGGCCGGTCAGGTGCCGCAGCTCCGTGATCCAGTACGGGTTGGCCAGGAACCGGACGTCGACGACGTGGTCGGCGTCGAGCGGCAGCCCGTACTTGAAGCCGAACGACAGCACGGAGACCTGCAGGAAGTCCTCGCCCGCCGTGGAGACGACCGCACGGACCTCCCGCGCCAGGTCGTGCACGTTGAGCTCCGAGGTGTCGATGAGCGTGTCCGCCCGCTCCCGGAGATCGACCAGCGCGGCGCGCTCTGCCGCGATGCCGTCGAGGATCCGGCCGGCACCCTGAAGCGGGTGCGGGCGGCGGACCTGCTCGAAGCGCCGGACGAGGACCTCGTCGGACGCGTCGAGGAACAGGATGCGGTTGTCGACGCCCGACTCGCGCAGACCCTCGAGCACGGGCGCCAGGTCCCGGAAGAACTCCCGACCACGGACGTCGATGACCGCGGCGAGCCGCTGTGCGCGAGCACCAGCGGCGCCGCTGGTGAGCATGCCGACGAGGTGCGTGAGCATCTGCGCCGGCAGGTTGTCGATCACGTACCAGTCGAGGTCCTCCAGCACCGCCGCGGCGCGGGAACGCCCCGCGCCGGACATCCCCGTGATGATGAGGACCTGGGGCTGGACGAGGTGCGGCGCCTCGGTCGCGGCCTCGAGGGCGGGAATTCCTGACGGCACCGTGATCGGCGAAGGTTCGTCGCTCATGTCTCCAGCATGCCAGCCGATGCGCTCACCTGGTCCGACGCCGCCGGCCCGGCGGGTCTCTCGACCGCCGGCTGTTCGCCGGCCGGCTGCTCGCCCGCCGGGTTCAACGCGGCCACGACCATTGCCGCCGTCCGCTCCCCCATGCCCTGCACCGACGCGATCTCCTCGACCGAGGCCGCCCGCAGCCGCTTGACCGAGCCGAACTGCCGCAGCAACGCCGCCTGGCGTGCCGGCCCGAGCCCCGGCACGTCGTCGAGCACCGACGTCGTCATGCCCTTGCTGCGCCGCTTGCGGTGCGCGGTGATCGCGAACCGGTGCGCCTCGTCACGCACCCGCTGCAGCAGGTAGAGCCCCTCCGAGGAGCGCTGCAGGATGACGGGGTACGCCTCGCCGGGCAGCCACACCTCCTCGAGCCGCTTGGCCAGCCCGCACAGGGCGACGTCGTCGATCCCCAGCTCGGCCATCGCGGCAGCGGCCGCGGCCACCTGGGGCGGACCGCCGTCGACCACGACAAGGTTGGGCGGGTACGCGAACCGCACGGGCTTGCCCGTGGCCTCGTCGATCGGCCCCGACCGCACCACGCCGTCCTCGTCGTCGCCCGTGTCCAGCTCGAGGTCGCGGGAGTCCGCGCGGTCCGCGAGGTACCGCCGGAACCTCCGCGTGATCACCTCGTGCATCGCCGCCGTGTCGTCACGGGCGCCCTGACCCTCCGGGCCGCGGATGTTGAACATCCGGTACTCGCTCTTGCGGGCCAGGCCGTCCTCGAACACCACCATCGACGCCGACTGGTACGTGCCCTGGTTGTGCGAGACGTCGTAGCACTCGATGCGCAGCGGTGCCGAGGCGAGGTCGAGAGCCTCCTGGATCTCCTGCAGCGCCTGGCTGCGCGTGGTCAGGTCACCGGCTCGTCGGGTCCGGTGCAGCACCAGGGAGTGCTCAGCGTTGCGCAGGACCGTCGCGGCGAGCTCACGCTTGTCGCCGCGCTGCGGGATCCGGACCGAGACCTTGCTCCCCCGCAGGCCGCCGAGCCACGCCTGCACCTGCTCGACGTCGGGCGGCAGCACCGGCACCAGCACCTCGCGCGGGACGGCTGACGAACCCGCTCCGCCGTCGCCCGAGGCCTCGCTGCCGTAGATCTGCTGCAGCAGGTGCTCGACGAGCTCCGCATCCGTCACGTCCTCGACCTTCTCGACGACCCAGCCGCGCTGGCCACGGATGCGGCCGTCGCGCACGTGGAACACCTGCACCGCAGCCTCGAGCTCGTCACCCGCGAGGGCGAAGATGTCGGCGTCCGTGCCGTCCGCGAGGACGACCGCGTTCTTCTCGGTCGCGCGCTCGAGAGTCTGGATGTCGTCCCGGAGGCGCGCGGCACGCTCGTAGTCGAGCTCGTTCGCCGCCTCCTTCATGCGCTGGGTCAGGCGACGCGTGAACTTGGCGGTGTCGCCCGCCATGAAGTCGCAGAAGTCCTGGGCCAGCGCGTGGTGGTCGTCCGGCGAAATCCGGCCGACGCACGGCGCTGAGCACTTGTCGATGTAGCCCAGAAGGCACGGCCTGCCCTGCTGCTTCGCGCGCTTGAAGACCCCCGCCGAGCACGTCCTGACCGGGAAGACTCGTAGCAGCAGGTCGACCGTCTCCCGGATCGCCCACGCGTGCGCGTACGGACCGAAGTAGCGGGTGCCCTTGCGCTTCGCGCCGCGCATCACCTGGACGCGCGGAAACTCGTCGGCCATCGTGACGGCCAGGTACGGGTACGACTTGTCGTCGCGGTACTTGACGTTGAACCGCGGGTCGAACTCCTTGATCCACGAGTACTCGAGGGCGAGCGCCTCGACCTCGGTGCCGACGACGGTCCACTGCACGGAGGCCGCCGTCGTGACCATCGTCTGGGTGCGCGAGTGCAGCCCCGACAGGTCCTGGAAGTAGCTCGACAGCCGCTGGCGCAGGCTCTTGGCCTTGCCGACGTAGATGACGCGGCCGTGCTCGTCTCGGAATCGGTAGACCCCGGGCTCGTCAGGGATCTCCCCCGGCGCGGGACGATAGGTGGCGGGATCGGCCATGCGTTCGAGCCTAGTTCGCGCCACTGACGCCGCCGACCGGACGCGGCGGGTTCGGCGCGGCTACCGTGGGGCGATGGGCCCCCTGCACACGTACTCGGTCGACCTCACCTGGACAGGCGCCGGCGCCAGTGGCACCGCGAGCTACACGTCGTACAGCCGCGACCACGAGGTGAAGATCGGGTCCAAGCCGCCGCTGCTCGGCTCGTCGGACCCCGCGTTCCGCGGGGACCCCACGCGGTTCAACCCCGAGGAGCTGCTGGTCAGCGCGTTGGCGCAGTGCCACATGCTCTGGTTCCTGCACCTGGCGTCCGCGGCGGGCGTCGTCGTCGTCGGCTACGAGGACCAGGCAGTCGGGACCATGCGGATCGAGGCGGCGGGCGCCGGGCAGTTCCGGGAGGTCGTGCTGCGTCCGCGGGTGGTCGTCGGGCGGCACGGACTTCTTGCCGACGAGTCGCCCGTGACCGACGCTCTGCTCGCCGACGTGCACCGCAAGGCGCACGAGCACTGCTTCATCTCGCGCTCGGTCAACTTCCCTGTACGCCACGAACCCGTGCCCCTGCGCACGACAGTCGGAACCTGACCGTCAGGTCCACCCGGCCTCGAGGAGGCGACAGTTCCCCTGTGGGGATCTGGACCGGAGTCGAACCCGAACTGGCTCAGGCTGAGACGCGCTCCGCGACCGGCTCGAGCACCTCGGCGAGGAAGCGGCCCGTGTGCGAGTCCGGCGACAGGGCGATCTGCTCCGGCGTCCCCTCGGCGATCACCAGACCGCCACCGCTGCCACCCTCGGGGCCCATGTCGATGACCCAGTCCGCGTTCTTGATGACGTCGAGGTTGTGCTCGATCACGATGACCGAGTTGCCCTTGTCGACCAGCGACTGCAGCACCCCGAGCAGCTTGCGGATGTCCTCGAAGTGCAGACCCGTCGTCGGCTCGTCGAGCACGTAGATGGTCCGACCCGTCGACCGGCGCTGCAGCTCGGCGGCCAGCTTCACGCGCTGGGCCTCGCCGCCGGAGAGCGTCGGTGCGGGCTGGCCCAGACGCACGTAACCGAGACCGACGTCGACGAGGGTCCGCAGGTGCCGCGAGATCGCGGGCACCGCCGCGAAGAACTCTGCCGCCTCCTCGATAGGCATCGCCAGGACGTCCGCCACGGTCTTGCCCTTGAAGTGGACCTCGAGCGTCTCGCGGTTGTAGCGGTCGCCGTGGCACACCTCGCACGGGACGTAGACGTCCGGCAGGAAGTTCATCTCGATCTTGAGCGTGCCGTCGCCCGAGCACGCCTCGCAGCGACCGCCCTTGACGTTGAACGAGAACCGGCCGGGCGTGTAGCCGCGGACCTTGGCCTCGGTGGTCTCGGCGAACAGCCGGCGCACGTGGTCCCAGACGCCCGTGTACGTCGCCGGGTTGGACCGCGGCGTACGTCCGATCGGGCCCTGGTCGACGTGCACGACCTTGTCCAGGTGCTCCAGACCGGTCACCCGCTTGTGCCGGCCGGCGACCTGGCGCGCACCGTTGAGCTCGTTCGCCATGACCGTGTAGAGGATGTGGTTCACGAGCGTCGACTTGCCCGAGCCAGACACCCCGGTGACCGCGGTCAGCGTCCCGAGCGGGAACGACACGTCGATCCCCTGCAGGTTGTGCTCACGAGCCCCGACGACCGTGACCTGGCGCTTCTTGTCGATCGGCCGACGGACCTGAGGCATCGGGATCGTGCGGCGGCCGGAGAGGTACGCACCCGTGACCGACTCCGGTGAGGCGAGAAGACCCTCCAGGTCGCCGGAGTGCACGACGCGACCGCCGTGCTCGCCGGCGCCCGGGCCGATGTCGACGATCCAGTCGGCGGTCCGGATGGTGTCCTCGTCGTGTTCGACCACGATCAGGGTGTTCCCCAGGTCGCGCAGACGCGTGAGCGTCTCGATGAGCCGCCGGTTGTCCCGCTGGTGCAGCCCGATCGACGGCTCGTCGAGGACGTACAGCACGCCGACCAGGCCCGAGCCGATCTGCGTCGCGAGCCGGATGCGCTGCGCCTCGCCGCCGGACAGCGTGCCGGCCGGGCGCATGAGCGAGAGGTAGTCGAGTCCCACGTCGAGCAGGAAGCCGAGCCGCGCCTGGATCTCCTTGAGCACCTGCGTCGCGATCGCACGCTCGCGCTCACCGAGCTCGAGGGTGTCGAGGAACGCGCGCGCCTCGCGGATGGGCAGGGCGCAGACCTCGGCGATCGACCGACCGCCGACGCGGACCGCGAGCACCTCGGGCTTGAGACGGGCGCCGCCGCACACGGGGCACGGGACCTCGCGCATGTAGGCCTCGTACTTCTCCTTGCTCCACTCCGAGTCGGTCTCGTTGTGCCGACGCTCCAGGAACGTGATCACGCCCTCGAACCCGGTCGAGTACTGCCGCTCGCGGCCCCACCGGTTCTTGTAGCGGACCTTCACCTCGTGGTTCTGGCCGTGCAGCACCGCGTCCCGGGCACGCTGCGGGAGCGCCCGCCACGGCACGGACGTCGAGAAGCCCATGTCCGACGCCAGCGCGGTCAGCACCCGGCCGAAGTACTCGCTCGAGATCTGCGCCCAGGGGGCGATCGCGCCGTCGTCCAGCGACAGGTCCTCGTCGGGGACCACCAGGTCGGGGTCCACCTCGAGCTTGGAGCCGAGGCCGGTGCACTCCGGGCAGGCGCCGTAGGGCGCGTTGAAGGAGAACGTGCGCGGCTCGATCTCGTCGAGCGCGAGCACGTGGTCGTTCGGGCACGCGCGGTGCTCGGAGAACCGCCGCTCGCGGGACAGGTCGTCGATGTCGGCGTCGACGAGCTCGACGACGAGCAGGCCACCTGCGAGTCCGAGCGCGGTCTCGACCGAGTCGGTGAGGCGACGCTGCACACCCTCGCGCGAGACGAGACGGTCGATGACCACCTCGATGTCGTGCTTGAGCTTCTTCTCGAGCGTCGGCGGCTCCGTGAGCTGGATGACCTCGCCGTCGACACGGGCGCGGGCGAAGCCCTTGCTCTGCAGCTCCTTGAACAGGTCGGCGTACTCACCCTTACGACCGCGGACGACCGGCGCGAGCACCTGGTAGCGCGTGCCCTCGGGCAGCTCAAGCAGCCGGTCGACGATCTGCTGGGGCGTCTGCGCGGTCACGCGCTCGCCGCACACCGGGCAGTACTGGGTGCCCGCGCGAGCGAAGAGCAGGCGCAGGTAGTCGTAGACCTCGGTGATCGTGCCGACCGTCGACCGCGGGTTCCGGTTGGTCGACTTCTGGTCGATCGACACCGCGGGCGAGAGGCCCTCGATGAAGTCGACGTCGGGCTTGTCCATCTGCCCGAGGAACTGGCGCGCGTAGGCGGACAGCGACTCGACGTAGCGCCGCTGACCCTCCGCGAAGATGGTGTCGAACGCCAACGACGACTTGCCCGACCCCGACAGCCCGGTGAACACGATGAGCTTGTCGCGCGGGAGATCGAGGTCGACGTTGCGGAGGTTGTGCTCGCGGGCGCCCTGCACCACCAGACGTTCGTTCACGCCCGGGAGTCTACGTCGGACCACTGACAATCGCACATCTGTTCGACGTGAGCCGACACACATGCGTGCACCGCTCGACGTGCCGCCGCTGGGTTGCCATGCTCACGCCATGACGGTCATCGACGACCCTGCGCTCGTGCCCATCGAGGAGTACGCGGTGCTCGGGGACGGCTCGACCGCGGTCCTCGTGAGCAGGCGCGGATCGATCGACTGGATGTGCCTGCCGTCGTACGACTCGGACGCGTGCTTCGCCCGGCTCCTCGGCACCCCGGACAACGGGCGGTGGCTTCTCACCGTCCGGGGCGCCGAGCGCGTCACCCGCCGCTACCTCGACGACTCGTTCGTGCTGGAGACGACGTACGAGACACCCATGGGCACCGCCGTCGCGCTCGAGACCATGCCGCTCAACGACGGCCGCTCCGACATCGTCCGTCGGCTCGAGTGCACGCGCGGCAGCGTCGAGGTAGAGCACGAGTGGATCGTGCGGTTCGGGTACGGAGCGGTCGAGCCGTGGGTGCACCACGTGACCGACCCGGACGGCGCGGACACGATCCGGGCGATCGCCGGACCTGACTCGCTCCTGCTGCGTGGGAACCGGCTGCCCGCGGCTCACGACCACCGGCACGCCGACAGGTTCACCCTGCACGAGGGCGAGCACGTCGAGCTCGCCCTCACCTGGATCCGCTCCTGGTTGCCTGTGCCACCTCGGCTGTCCATCCCCGACCGTCTGGACCGGACGCGTATCGCCTGGGGGCTGTGGGCACGCAGCTCCCACTACAAGGGCTCCTACCGGGAAGCCGTCGTGCGTTCGCTGCTGGTCCTGCGCCTGCTCACGGACCAGCAGACCGGAGGCATCGTGGCGGCCGCGACCACGTCCTTGCCCGAGGACTTCGGGGGCGAACGCAACTGGGACTACCGCTACTGCTGGCTGCGAGACGCGGCGATGACGCTCGAGGCCCTCCTCGAGCACGGGTACGACGAGGAGGCCACGGACTGGCGCGGGTGGCTGCTTCGCGCGGTCGCCGGGAACGCGGACGACCTGCAGATCATGTACCGGGTCGATGGTGGTCGAAGGTTGCCGGAGCGGGTGCTCGACCACCTGCCCGGGTACGCCGGCAGCACGCCGGTGAGAGTCGGCAACGCGGCGGTCGAGCAGATGCAGAACGACGTCCTGGGCGAGGTGATGTGCGCGCTCGAGCTGGCGCGGGATGCCGGTCTGGCCGAGGACGACGACTCGTGGTCCCTGCAACGACAGCTCGTCGACAACCTGCTGGAGCACTGGCGCGAGCCGGACCGCGGCATCTGGGAGGTCCGCGGCGATCCGCAGCACTTCACCCACTCGAAGGTCATGGCCTGGGCCGCCGTGGACCGCGGTGTCCGTGCAGCCGAGAACTACGGGCTCAGCGCGCCGCTGGACCGATGGCGGGCCGAGCGCGACGCGATCCACGCCGACGTGCTGGCCCATGCGTGGGACGCCGGCCGGGAGACGTTCGTGCAGTCGTACGGGGCCACGCACACCGACGCCGCGCTCCTGCAGATGGCCCAGGTCGGGTTCCTGCCCTCGGACGACCCCCGCATCCGGAGCACGGTCGCCGCGATCCGCGCCGATCTCGAGGTCTCCCCGGGCCTCCTTCGTCGGTATCCGGTCGCCAGGACCGACGACGGCGTCGCCGGCGACGAGCACGCGTTCCTGGCCTGCTCGTTCTGGCTCGCGGACGCTCTCGCCCGCGTGGGCGACGTCGACGGGTCGACCGAGGTGCTCGACATCCTGACGGGCCTCGCGAACGACGTCGGCCTCCTCGCGGAGCAGTACGACCCGGTCGGCCGCCGGATGGCCGGCAACATGCCGCAGGCGCTGTCCCACCTCGCACTCGTCCGAGCGGTTCACAGCCACGACCTGGCCGTCGCACGACGGGCGGCCGGCTCGTGATCACGCTCGACGAGCTGGTGATCCGGACCCTCGCGGTGGGGCCGATGGACAACAACGCCTACCTGCTGACGGAGCGCCGAGGTGGCGCTCAGCTTCTCGTCGACGCCGCCGACGAGCCCGAGCGCCTGGTCGCCCTGCTGCAGGAAGGGTCAGGGTCGGCACGCCTCGACGCCGTCGTGACGACCCACCGGCACGCCGACCACCACCGGGCGCTCGCCTCGGTCGTCGCCGTCACGGGAGCACCCTCGCTCGCCGGAGCCGACGATGCCGACGCCATCCGTGAGGCGACGGACATACCCGTCAGCCGGAGGCTGCACCACGGCGACGTCGTCACCTTCGGGCACGTGAACCTCGAGGTCGTCGCGCTGCGGGGGCACACGCCAGGCTCCATCGCGATCGCGTACCGCGAACCAGAGGGCCCGGTGCACCTGTTCACGGGCGACTCGCTCTTCCCCGGCGGACCTGGCGCGACGCGGTCGCCCGACGCGTTCGCGTCCTTGATGACGGACCTCACGGACCGCGTGTTCGACCGGTTCGACGACGACACCGCGGTGTACCCGGGCCACGGACGTGCGACCACGCTCGGCGCCGAGCGTCCGCACCTGGACGAGTGGCGCGCCCGCGGCTGGTGACCTAGAGCGCGAGCACCACGTCGCGCACCTGCCGCCGCAGGACCTTGCCCACCTGTGAACGCGGGAGCGCGTCGAGCACGACGAGCCTGCGCGGCAGCGCGTACCGCGCGACCCACTGCTCGCACCACGTCCGCACCGACTCGACGTCGACGCCGGTCGCACCCGGTTCCAGCACGACGGCCGCGACGACCGTCTCGCCCAGGTCGCCGCCGGGGACCCCGACCACCGCGACGTCAGCGATCCCGGGCATCAACCGGAGCCCGTCCTCGACCTGCGACGGGTACACCTTGAAGCCGCCGCTGACGATGAGCTCCTTGAGCCGGTCCACGAGCACGACCCACCCCGTGTCGTCGACCGTCACGACGTCCCCCGTGCGCAGCCAGCCGCCGTCGAGAAGCTGCTCCGCCGTCTCCTCCGGACGCTGCCAGTAGCCGGCGAACACCTGGGGCCCGCGGATCAGCAGCTCGCCCCGTTCGCCCTGCGGCACGTCGACCGACGGGTCGGCCGGGTCGACCACGCGGATCTGCGTGCTCGGGAAGGGGAGCCCGAGCGTGCCCGGGCGGCGGTCGTCGGTGAGCGGGTTGCCGAGCGCGACCGGCGACGTCTCCGTCATCCCGTACCCCTCGATCACCAGCCCTCCGGTCGCGTCCTCCCACCGCTGGGCGGTCGCCGGGGGCAACGCCATCGCACCGGAGATCGCGTAGCGGAACGACCCGAGCTCACCGGGCTTGGCTGCTGCGGCCAGCCGGTCGAGCATGGGCGGCACGGCCGGGAGGAATGTGCCGGGCAGTCGCTTCTGGGCCGCGAGGACGAGTGCCGGGTCGAACGACGGGAACGCGACGAGCGTCGCGCCGACGCGCATCGCGTAGCTCAGGCAGAGCGTCAGCCCGAACGCGTGGAAGAACGGAAGAATCCCGTAGACGACCTCGGTGTCGAGCTCGGCCGCGGTCCAGGCCTGGCCCTGCAGGGCATTGGCGACGAGGTTGCGGTGCGTGAGCATCGCGCCCTTCGGGGTGCCCGTGGTCCCGCCCGTGTACTGCAGGAGCGCGAGGTCGGTCGACGCGGGCGCGGGGTGCGACGGGTCGATCGGGTCCGCCTTGGCGACGAGGCGGTGCCACACCGGGAACGCCGGCGGGAGCGGACCCCGCATGGCGGCACGGAGCTTGCGCGCGCGCTGGACCGGCAGCCGCAGCTTCCACCGGCTCGAGCGCGGCAGGTCGGACGTGAGATCGACCGCGATGACCGCCCGGAGCCTGGTCTTCGTGAGCGACGAGAGGACGGCTGGAACGGTCTTGTCCCAGACGAGCGCGACGACCGCACCGGAGTCGGCCAGCTGGTGCGCGAGCTCGCCTGGCGTGTACGTCGGGTTGTGCTCGACCACGACGCCGCCGATGCGCAGGACCGCATAGAACGCGACGACGTGGGCCGTGCAGTTCGGGATGGCCAATGCGACCCGGTCCCCCGGCTGGACGCCCAGGTCGAGCAGCACCTGAGATCCTCGGGCCACCGCGTCCGCCAGCTCGGAGTACGTCGTCTGCTCGCCGAGGAAGTCGACGGCAACCCGGTCGGGGCATCGGACGGCGGCTCGGTCCAGCGCTGCTCCGAGGGCCTCGTCGGGGATGGTCACGTCGTGCGGAGGCTGCCCGGTTGTCACTGGCCCACCCTAACCTACGGATCCGTAAGTTACGGACGCGTAACCCAGCGGTTCACGGTGGCACCGCCGGGCTCGACGTCCATGCCGACGCGGACGAACGCGGCCCGTTCCAGGACCCGTTCGCTCGCGTCGTTGCCCACCATCGTCAGAGCGTGCACCTCCGCGGCGCGGTGCGCGAACGCCCAGCCCGTGAGCGCCGCGACCGCCGCCGTCGCCACGCCCTGGCCGCGTCCCTCCGGGAGGAACGCGTAGTACAGGTACGGGCCGTCCACCCGGAGCGAGAACCCGATCGTCCCCACCATCCGACCGCCCACCTCGACGACGAACCGCCCACCGCGTCCGTCCGTGCACAGCGCGATGCTCCGCGCGACGCGCTCCCGAGCCTCACGCTCGCTGACGTCAGCCGGGTAGTACGTCCACCTCGGCACGTCAGGAACGCGCGACAAGGCGTGGTCCAACCGCCAGTCCGACGGCTCCAGTGCGCGCAGGCGCCCGACCGGTAGGTCGAGCGAGTCGGGCATCTCCACGTCAGACCTCCGGCGCTCCGAGCACCGACGTCGCCACGGTCGCGTGCGCCGACTCGTCGTCGGATGGGTGGAAGATTCCCGCCAGCACGTCGCGGTACAGCCGGCCCAGCTCGTTGCCGCTGAAGTACGTGCCGCCACCCGAGACCCGGATCGCGTGGTCGACGACCACCCGGGCCGACTCGGTCGCCCGGACCTTGAGCCCGACCAGCTGAGCGAACCAGCGTGCGCCGTGGTCGACCTGCTCGTCGACGTCCCGCGCGAGCGCGAACACCTGCAGCTCGGCACCGTCCTGCGCGAGCACCGCGTCCGCGATCCGCCACCTGATGTCGGGGTCCTGCGCGTACGCCCGCCCTTCGTACTTCAGGGAGGTGCGCCGCCGGGCTGCGGCGACACCGAGCTCGATCGCCCGTCGGCCGATCCCGGTGTAGACGGCGCCGAGCAGGATCTCGAACACCGCGAACAGAGCGAAGACGAACGGGTCCGCGCTCGGGCCTGGCGGAAGCGAGCGGTAGACCTGGTCGGCGGGCGCGAACGCCCCGTCCAGCACGGTCGTCGCCGACTGGGTCGCCCGCATGCCGATCGTGTCCCAGTCGTCGCGCGACTCGACTCCCCCGTCGGCGCGCGAGACGACACCGTGCACGAGCCGTGGGTTCTGCAGGTCGGACTCGTCGAGGCCGAAGGTGGCGAGCCTGGTCCACACGGGCGAGAGGGACGTGAAGATCTTGGTCCCGTAGTAGCGGTAGCCGCCGTCGTCCTGCCGCTCGGCCCGCGTCCGCGACCCGAACATCACGAGGTCGTTGCCCGCCTCCGAGTTGCCGAACGCGAAGATCTCCCCCGCCGCCGCATCCCGCAGGATGAACTCCACGGAATCGTCACCCCTGCCCACCAGGAGCGCCGCGAGTCCCGTGACGACGAGGTGCATGTTCACGGCGAGAGCGGTGGCCGGCGCCGCAGCGGCGAGCCGCACCTGCTCGCGCGCCACCTCCTCGAGAGACAGTCCGGCGCCGCCCAGCCGCTCGGGCACGAAGGCCTTCAGGTACCCGACGGCGACCAGGTCGGCGAGGTCGTCGTGCGGGAACGTGTTGTCCCGGTCGTGCCCGGGCGCGCGTTCGTGGATGCGCTCGAGCAGGTCGTCGGACAGGAGGGTCTGCAGCGTTCGTGCCATGAACGACACTGTGCCACCCGTGTCGGGCAGGATGTCGACCATGCCTACCTATGCCGTCCGCTACACCTACGACCTGGCCAAGGACGACGTCCGCGACGCGGTCCGCCCCTCGCACCGTGCCTACCTCGTCGGGCAGAGCTCGTTGCTCGGCTCAGGGCCGTTCGTCGACGGGGTGGCCGGTGCGCTGCTCGTCTTCAGCACCGACGATCGGGCCGAGCTCGACGCGCTCCTCGCCGCCGACCCCTTCGCCGTGGAGGGCGTCATCGCCGAGACGGACGTCCGCGAGTGGGACGTCGTCCTCGGACCCTGGAGCGCCTGACGTCTCTCTCGCCGCGTCCCGACGGGACTTCCACAGGCTCGCGATCGTGGTCACGCCCAGGATGATCACGATCGCCGCCAGGGACATCCAGGTCGGGATCTCGGGGGCCCACGGCACCGGTTCGCCGCCGTTGATGAAGGGCAGCTCGTTCTCCGCCAGTGCGTGGAAGATCAGCTTGAAGCCGATGAAGCCGAGCAGGAACGCGAGGCCGATGTTCAGGTACACGAGCCGCTTGAGCAGGTCGCCCAGCAGGAAGTAGAGCTGCCGCAGGCCCATGAGTGCGAACAGGTTGGCCATGAGCACGAGGTACGGCTCGCTGGTCAGCCCGAAGATCGCGGGGATGGAGTCGAACGCGAACAGCAGGTCCGTGGCGCCCAGCGCGACGAGGACGATGAGCATCGGGGTCACCAGACGGCGACCGTTCTCCACGATGGTCAGCTTCACGCCGTGGTACTGGTCGGTGGCCGGCAGCCAGCGCTGGACCAGGCGAAGCAGGAGCGGCGGCTTGAACTCGTCGTCGCCCGACGCACCCTCGCTCCCCACCTTCACGGCCGTGTACACGAGGAACGCGCCGAACAGGTAGAAGACCCAGCTGAACGCCTCGATGACCGCGCCGCCGGCCCAGATGAAGACGCCGCGGAAGATCAGCGCCAGGATGATGCCGACGAGCAGAGCGGTCTGCTGGTACTGCCGGGGCACCGCGAACTTGCCCATGATCAGCAGGAACACGAACAGGTTGTCCACCGACAGGGAGTACTCGGTGAGCCACCCGGCGTAGAACTGACCGGCGTAGTCGGCGCCCGACCAGGCCCACACAAACAGCCCGAAGGCCAGCGCGAGGCCGATGTAGAACGCGAGGTACCGGACGCACTCGGCGGCGGTCGGGATGTGCGGTCGCCGGGCGACGACGGCGACGTCGACGACGAGCAGCGCGCCGACGAGGCCGAGCGAGACCGCCCAGATCAGGGGTGTGACGTCCACGTGTTGCTGTCAGCTCTCGTTCGAGGGAACGGCGCGCACGTCGTTCCGGGTCTTGATCAGGCTCGCGACAGTTGCCACGGCGAGCGTGCCGAGGATGAAGATCAGCGACGCCCAGATCGGGATCTCGGGGGCCCACTCCACAGGCTCGCCACCGTTGATGAACGGCAGCTCGTTGACGTGCAGCGCGTGCAGGACGAGCTTGACGCCGATGAAGCCGAGGATCACGGCGAGACCCTGCGAGAGGTAGACCAGGCGGTTCAGGAGGCCGCCGATGAGGAAGTACAGCTGCCGCAGGCCGAGCAGTGCGAACGCGTTCGCAGTGAAGACGATGAAGGCCTCGTCGGTCAGCCCGTAGATCGCAGGAATCGAGTCGAGAGCGAACAACAGGTCGGTCGACCCGATCGCCACCATCACGACGAGCATCGGCGTGAAGAGTCTCTTGCCGTCGATCCGCACGCTCAGCCGGTCGCCGTGATACTCCTCCGTGGTCGGGAGGACCTTCTTGAGCATCCGCACGGCGATGCCGTCGGGCTCGTCCTTCGGCTCGTGCTCCTTGTCGTGGTGCTCGCGGGCCAGCTTGACCGCCGTGTACACGAGGAACGCGCCGAAGATGTAGAAGACCCAGGAGAACTGCTCGATCGCCGCGGCGCCGAGCAGGATGAAGATCGTCCGCAGCACCAGCGCGATGACCACGCCGACCAGGAGGACCTTCTGCTGGTAGATCCGCGGCACCGCGAACTTCGTCATGATGATGAGGAAGACGAAGAGGTTGTCGACCGACAGGCTCTTCTCGGTGATGTACCCGGCGAAATACTGCGTGCCGAAGTCCCAGCCCCAGACGATCCCGAGCCCCACCCCGAACACGAGCGCGATGGCGATGTAGAAGATCGACCACTTGACCGACTCGGAGAACGTGGGCTCGTGCGGCGTGCGGACGTGGGCGTAGAAGTCGAAGACGATCAGACCGACGACGAAGACCGCCGTACCTGCCCAGACCCAGCCGGACACGTCCATGGATATACCTCCGGTACGAGAACATCGTGACCGAAGGTCTCCCCCGCCCGCACGCTCAGCGTGGTGCGGACCGATCGCGCCGGGCCCCGTGCGGACAGGTCCGTGATGACGACGTGATCGTGTCTGGGGTACTCCCCTTCAACGAGCGCAAGCATAGGGCACGTGATCTGCACCGGCTCCGTGACGTCCACGACCCCGCTCGGCCTCACTGCAGGCAGAACTCGTTCCCCTCCGGGTCGGCCATGACGATCCAGAAGCTGTCCGGCCCCTCCTGCCCCTCGAAAACCTGGAGCTGCGTCGCGCCGAGCGCCTCGAGCTCGTCCGCCCGCGCCCGGACGAAGGCGGCCCTGTCCGGCGGTGCGATCTTCGCGGCGACGTTCACGTCGAGATGCACGCGGTTCTTCGCCGTCTTGCCCTCGGGCACCCCTTGGAAGAGGAGCCGAGGCCCGACTCCGTCCGGGTCGATCGCCGCGAACAGGTTCTCCTCGGGTGCGCCCACCGACGCCAGGAACTCGGCCCAGGTCGCGTGCCCGTCAGGTGGCGGTTGCTGCACGTACCCCAGAACCTCGATCCAGAACCGTCCGAGCGCCTCGGCGTCCCCAGCGTCGAACGTCACCTGGACCTCGACAGCCATCCCCACTCCTCTCAGGCCGTGGCGGCCTGCATCTGGCGCAGCTCCTTCTTCATGCCCGAGATCTCGTCCCGCAGACGCGCAGCGAGCTCGAACTGCAGCTCCCCCGCCGCAGCGTGCATCTGGTCGGACAGCTGCTGGATCAGGTCCGCGAGCTCGCCCGCCGCGGCACCCGTCAGACGGGTGCGCTCGTCACGCGGCTTGCCCTTCGACCCGAAACCCGGCACCGGCGCCTTGCCGCGGCTGGTCTGCCGGCCTCCGCCCCCGAGCAGCTCGGCGGTGTCGGCGTCCTCGCGGTTCAGCAGGTCGGTGATGTCGTTGATCTTCTTGCGCAGCGGCGTCGGGTCGATCCCGTGCTCGAGGTTGTAGGCGATCTGCCGCTCGCGCCGCCGGTTGGTCTCGTCGAGCGCCTGCGCCATGCCGTCCGTGATGCGGTCGGCGTACATGTGGACCTCGCCGGAGACGTTGCGGGCCGCGCGACCGATCGTCTGGATCAGCGACCGTCCCGAGCGTAGGAAGCCCTCCTTGTCCGCGTCGAGGATCGCCACGAGCGATACCTCGGGCAGGTCGAGGCCCTCTCGCAACAGGTTGATCCCGACGAGCACGTCGTACTCGCCCATCCGGAGCTCCCGCAGGAGCTCGACGCGCCGCAGCGTGTCCACCTCGGAGTGCAGGTAGCGGACCCGCACGCCCTTCTCGAGGAAGTAGTCAGTGAGGTCCTCGGCCATCTTCTTGGTGAGGGTGGTCACGAGGACCCGCTCGTCCTTCTCGACGCGGTCGTGGATCTCTCCGAGCAGGTCGTCGATCTGACCGTGGGTCGGCTTCACGACGACCTGCGGGTCGACCAGACCGGTCGGCCGGATGATCTGCTCGACGAAGCCGTCGGAGATCGACATCTCGTAGTTGCCGGGCGTGGCCGACAGGTAGACGGTCTGGCCGATCCGCTCGACGAACTCCTCCCACCGCAACGGCCGGTTGTCCGTGGCACTGGGCAGCCGGAACCCGTGGTCCACGAGCGCCCTCTTGCGCGACATGTCTCCCTCGAACATCGCCCCGATCTGCGGCACGGTCACGTGCGACTCGTCGATGACCAGCAGGAAGTCCTCGGGGAAGTAGTCGAGCAACGTGTTGGGCGCGGTGCCGGACGAGCGGCCGTCGATGTGTCGCGAGTAGTTCTCGATGCCAGAGCACGAGCCGATCTGGCGCATCATCTCGACGTCGTACGTGGTGCGCATGCGCAGACGCTGGGCCTCGAGCAGCTTGCCCTGTCGTTCGAGCTCGGCCAGCCGGTCCTCGAGCTCGACCTCGATGCCGGCGATCGCGCGCTCCATGCGTTCCGGGCCGGCAACGTAGTGCGTGGCCGGGAAGATGTGGATCTGGTTCTCTGCGCGCACGACGTCGCCGGTGAGCGGGTGCAGCGTCGCGATCGCCTCGATCTCGTCGCCGAAGAACTCGATGCGGATCGCGAGCTCCTCGTACACCGGGATGATCTCGACCGTGTCGCCGCGGACGCGGAACGTCCCGCGGGTGAACGCCATGTCGTTGCGCGTGTACTGCATGGTGACGAACTGCCGCAGCAGCTGGTCCCGGTCCACCCGGTCGCCGACCGACAGGGCGACCATCCGGTCGACGTACTCCTGCGGGGTTCCCAGGCCGTAGATGCAGCTCACCGAGGCCACGACGATCACGTCACGCCGTGTCAGCAACGAGCTCGTGGCCGAGTGCCGCAGGCGCTCCACCTCGTCGTTGATCGACGAGTCCTTCTCGATGTAGGTGTCCGTCTGCGCGATGTACGCCTCGGGCTGGTAGTAGTCGTAGTACGAGACGAAGTACTCGACCGCGTTGTTCGGCAGCAGCTCGCGGAACTCCGTGGCCAGCTGAGCAGCGAGGGTCTTGTTGGGCGCCATGACGAGGGTCGGGCGCTGCAGCTTCTCGATCAGCCAGGCAGTCGTCGCCGACTTGCCCGTGCCGGTCGCACCGAGAAGGACGACGTCCTTCTCGCCGGCGTTGATGCGCGCGGCGAGCTCCTTGATCGCCTTCGGCTGGTCACCCGACGGTGTGTAGTCGGAGATGACCTCGAACGGGGCGACGGTCCGCTGCAGATCGGTGACGGGACGCATGCGACAACCGTACGTTCCCCCACCGACACGTGCTCCGGTCAGGTCTCAGGACAGCGTGCCCGCCGACAGCGAGAGATCGTCCGTGGTCGCGACGCAGGCGCGCAGGACTGCCGTCAGGGCGGTCGCCGCCTGCTGGGTCGACAGCCCGGTCCTGGGGACGTGCACGAAGCCGCTTCGGACCTCCGGCCGGGACGCCAGCAGGTGCTGCAGCGCGTAGAAGGTTGCGTTGCACACGTAGGTGCCCGCGGAGTAGGACACCTCCACAGGCACGTCCGTGGCACCAGCCGCTGCCAGTGCCGCCTTGACCGGCAGCGTCGAGAAGAACGCATCGGGCGCGCCCGCGATGACCGGGACGTCGACGGGTGCGGAGCCGTCGTTGTCGGGGATGCGCGCGTCGATGAGGTTCACCGCGACCCGCTCGATGCCCACAGCGGTGCGGCCGCTCGCCTCACCCACACCGATCACCAGCGTCGGCGACAGCTCGGCGACGGCGGTCCGCAGCACCTGGCGCGCGCCGCGGAAGGAGACCGGCAGCTCGCGGATCTCGAGCGGCTCCCCGTCCCAGGCGGCGGCGACCTCCCGCACGGCCAGCCACGAGGCGTTCTCGGCCTGACCCTCGAACGGCTCGAACCCCGTCAGCAGGATCACGGCTTCTCTGCGGCGAGCTCGTCGTCCCGCTCGACAGCGAGGCGCTCCCACAGCTCGTCCACCTGAAGGCGAAGGTCGTCGTCGCTCCCTGTCCCGTCGAGCACGACGTCGGCAACCGCAAGCCGCTCGGCGTCGGACGCCTGTGCGCCCACGCGGGCCTCCGCGGCGGCACGATCCATCCCTCGCAGCCGGACCAGGCGCTCGACCCGCAGCAGTGCGGGAGCGTCGACGACGACGAGCACGTGGAAGTCCTCCGCCTGCCCGGTCTCGACCAGCAGCGGGATGTCGTGCACGACGACCGCACCGTGGTCGGCAGCGGCGGCGGCGGCAGACTGCTCCGCGGAGAGGCGCCGCACGATGGGGTGGACGATCGCGTCGAGCCGTGCACGAGCCGCGGGGTCGCTGAAGACGATCCGTGCCAAGGCGCCTCGGTCGAGCGAGCCGTCGGGCGCGAGGACCGTGTCACCGAACTCCTCGACGACGGCGTCGAGTCCCACCGATCCGGGCGCGACCGCCTGCCGCGCCAGCACGTCGGAGTCGATCACCACCGCCCCGAGCTCGGCCAGTCGCCGTGCCGCGACGGACTTGCCAGCCGCGATCCCGCCTGTGAGTCCGATGCGTTGCATCCGTCCATCTTGCCGGACGCCGGCCGATCCGCTCAGGGGCAGAGCGAACGGGCCGGCCACCCGAAGGTGACCGGCCCGTCAGTGAGCAGCTGGGATCAGTTGCCCGTGAGCTTCTCGCGCAGAGCGGCGAGCGCCTCGTCGGACGCGAGCGTGCCCGCGGCCTCCTCGGTGCTCGACGAGTACGAGGAGGGAACCGGACCCGCGGAGGACGAGGACGAGGAGGACGTCGCCGTCGCCCCACCCTCGGCAGCCGTGAGAGCAGCCTCGGCGTCGGCCTTCGCGGCGTCGGCGACCTGCTTGCGGTGCGCCTCCCAGCGCTCGTGGGCCTGCGCGTACTGCGCCTCCCACACCTCGCGCTGTGCCTCGAAGCCCTCGAGCCACTCGTTCGTGGCCGGGTCGAAGCCCTCGGGGTACTTGTAGTTGCCGGCCTCGTCGTACTCCGCCGCCATGCCGTACAGCGCGGGGTCGAAGTCGTCGCTCGTCGGGTCGAAGCCCTCGTTCGCCTGCTTCAGCGAGAGCGAGATGCGGCGACGCTCGAGGTCGATGTCGATGACCTTGACGAAGACGTCGTCGCCCACCTGGACGACCTGCTCCGGGATCTCGACGTGGCGCACGGCCAGCTCCGAGATGTGCACGAGGCCCTCGATGCCGTCCTCGACGCGCACGAACGCACCGAACGGAACCAGCTTGGTGACCTTGCCCGGGACGACCTGGCCGATGGCGTGCGTGCGGGCGAATGCCTGCCACGGGTCCTCCTGCGTCGCCTTCAGCGACAGGGAGACACGCTCGCGGTCGAAGTCGACGTCGAGAACCTCGACGGTGACCTCCTGGCCGACCTCGACGACCTCGGACGGGTGGTCGATGTGCTTCCAGGACAGCTCGGAGACGTGCACGAGCCCGTCCACGCCACCCAGGTCGACGAACGCACCGAAGTTGACGATCGAGGACACGACGCCGGGGCGGACCTGACCCTTCTGCAGCGTCTGCAGGAAGGTGGAGCGCACCTCGGACTGCGTCTGCTCGAGCCAGGCACGGCGCGACAGGACCACGTTGTTGCGGTTCTTGTCGAGCTCGATGATCTTGGCCTCGATCTCCTTGCCGACGTACGGCTGGAGGTCGCGGACGCGACGCATCTCCACCAGCGACGCGGGCAGGAAGCCGCGCAGGCCGATGTCGAGGATGAGGCCGCCCTTGACGACCTCGATGACGGTGCCGGTGACGACGCCGTCCTCTTCCTTGATCTTCTCGATCGTGCCCCAGGCGCGCTCGTACTGTGCGCGCTTCTTGGACAGGATCAGCCGGCCTTCCTTGTCCTCCTTCTGGAGGACGAGGGCCTCGACTGCGTCGCCGACCTTGACAACGTCTCCGGGGTCCACGTCGTGCTTGATGGACAGCTCACGGGACGGGATGACGCCCTCGGTCTTGTAACCGATGTCGAGAAGGACCTCGTCGCGGTCGACCTTGACGATGGTGCCCTCGACGATGTCGCCATCGTTGAAGTACTTGATGGTGGCGTCGATCGCGGCGAGGAAGTCCTCGGCCGAGCCGATGTCGTTGATCGCGACCTGCGGCGTGGCGGGCTTCGCGGGGGTGGTGATGCTCATGTAGGGATGGGCTCCGATGCGGACAGGGAAGTTGTACGGACAAGAAATTTGTGCCGGGTGGCACGGTTCGGTTCAGGCGGTGACCACGTGAAGAGGGGCGTCCCCGGCCGGCTCGCACGAGTGCGAATCCGATCCACGTACGAGCAGTACGTTCGGGATGAGCCGTCGCAACAAGGCGCGCGGCACCGCCGTCTACCCTATCTGCGCGAGGATGGACTGGTCAAAGCGTCGGCCGGGCGTCGAAGCCGACTCTCATCCCAGCGCTCGCGCCACGGCGAGCAGCTCCTCCGGGACGTACTTGACCTTGCCTGCGACCTCGTCCAACGAGACCATCTGCACGGACTCGCCCCGCAGCGCCGTCATGACGTTCGACTGCCCCTCGCTGGCTGCGTCGATGGCCGCAACACCGAACCGCGACCCGAGGATCCGGTCGACGTGGGACGGGATCCCGCCGCGCTGCACGTGCCCGAGCACGACGGTCCGGGTGTCGAAGCCGGTCCGCTGCTCGATCTCGGCCTTGAGCCGCTCGCCGATCGCTCCCGCGACGATGTCGCCGAACTTGCCGACCTGCGTCTCGTAGTGCATCGACGTGCCCTCCGCCGGGACCGCGCCCTCGGCGACGACGATGATCGAGAAGCTGGCGTGCGCACGGTGGCGGTGCTTGAGGAACCGCTCGATCTTGTCGATGTCGAACGGCTCCTCGGGTGCGAGGACCAGCTCGGCTCCCCCGGCGATGCCCGACGTCGTGGCGATCCAGCCCGCGTGCCGGCCCATGACCTCGACGATCATGACGCGGTTGTGGCTCTCCGCCGTGGTGTGGATGCGGTCGATCGCCTCCGTCGCGATGCCCACCGCGGTGTCGAAGCCGATCGACTGGTCGGTGCCCCACACGTCGTTGTCGATCGTCTTCGGGATCGCGATGATGCGCACGCCTGCCTCGGCCACCTTGCTCGCGGCGTGCAACGTGCCGTCGCCGCCGATGCAGATGAGGACCTCGATGCGCTCCGACTCGAGCGTCGACAGCACCGCGTCGAGTCCGCCGTCGTCCGCGTGCGGGTGGTAGCGGGCCGTGCCGAGCAACGTGCCGCCCACGGCGAGCTGGTTGCGGATGTGCTGGCGCGTGAGCGGGATGCTGAACCCGTCCACCACGCCGCGCCACCCGTTGCGGAACCCGATGATGGAGTGGCCGTACTCGCCTTCCCCGCGCTTGACGACAGCACGGATCGCAGCGTTGAGGCCGGGGACGTCGCCGCCTCCGGTGAGCAGTCCGACTCGCACGGGCACTCCCTTTGAACTTCGGTGAACTTGGTGTGCGGAGCGCATCGTCGGGCTGCCGTGACGCCCACCCTAGCCAGGCGCCGTACGTCCGTCTGCGGACCTACGCCCCTAATGGACGCGCGACACTGGACGCATGACCGACGACCCGCTCGCCGAGGCCGGCTACCTGGACATCCCGCCGTCCTCCGGAGGGTCCGCCGGGCGCGGTTGGTGGGACGCCAACGCGACGGAGTACCTGGACGAGCACGGCGCGTTCCTCGGACCTGCCGACTTCTGCTGGTGCCCGGAGGGTCTGCGCGAGGCGGACGCGGGGCTGCTGGGCGACCTGTCCGGTCAACGGGTGCTCGAGGTGGGCTCGGGTGCTGCACAGTGCGCGCGCTGGCTCGTGGAACAGGGCGTCGAGGTCGTCGCGACGGACGTGTCCGGCGGGATGCTGGCAGCGGGATCGCGCTACGACGAGGCGGCAGGGGTCGTCACACCGCTCGTCCAGGCCGATGCCCGCCGCCTGCCCTTCGCCGACGCCTCGTTCGACGTCGCCTTCACCGCGTTCGGCGCCCTCCCGTTCGTTCCCGACGCCGACCGCGTGCACGCGTCGGTCGCCCGCGTCCTGCGACCGGGCGGCCGGTGGGTGTTCGCCGTGACGCACCCCGTGCGCTGGGCGTTCCCCGACGACCCCGGCGAAGGCGGGCTGACCGCCACACGGTCCTACTTCGACCGGACGCCGTACGCGGAGATCGGCGAGTCGGGCGCGGTGCTCTACGCGGAGTACCACCGCACGCTGGGCGACCACGTCGCGGAGCTGACAGCCGCCGGGTTCGTGCTGGACCGGCTCGTCGAGCCCGAGTGGCCGGCCGGGCACGACCGGACGTGGGGCGGCTGGGGTCCGGTCCGCGGTGCGAGGCTGCCCGGGACCGCGATCTTCGTCGCGCACCTCGGGCGGTAGCGCGCGAGCACCACCGCCCGAGGTCACGAGGTCACGAGGTCACGAGGTCAGTGCACGACGGCCATCTCCTGGCTCTGGGATGTTCCTGCTGATCAGTGCGCGGCGTCGTGCCAGGACCCGCCGACGCCGACCGTGACGTCGAGCGGCACGTCCAGCGGCCCGTCGGTGGCTCCGTCGCCGGCTGCGCCCATCTGCTCGCGGACGAGCGACTCGACCTCGTCGCATTCTCCCGGCGCGACCTCGAGCACGAGCTCGTCGTGCACCTGCAGCAGCATCCGCGACGAGAGTCCTCGCCGCGTGATCTCCCGGTCGACGCCCAGCATCGCGACCTTGATGAGGTCGGCAGCGCTGCCCTGGATCGGTGCGTTGAGGGCCATGCGCTCAGCCATGTCACGCCGCTGACGGTTGTCGCTCGTCAGGTCCGGCAGGTAGCGACGGCGGCCGAGGATCGTCGCGGTGTACCCGGTCGTCCGCGCGAGACCGACCACGCCCGTGAGGTAGTCGCGGACACCGCCGAACCGCTCGAAGTAGTCGCGCATCAGGGCGGAGGCCTCGGAGACCTCGATCGAGAGCTGCTGCGAGAGCCCGTACGCCGACAGGCCGTAGGCGAGCCCGTAGCTCATCGCCTTGATCTTGGAGCGCATCGCGGGAGTGACCTCGCTCGTCGGCACGCCGAAGACGTGGGACCCGACGAAGCTGTGCAGGTCCTCGCCCGAGCGGAAGGCCTCGATCAGGCCCTCGTCGCCGGACAGGTGCGCCATGATGCGCATCTCGATCTGCGAGTAGTCGGCCGTGAGCAGCGTCTCGTACCCGTCGCCGACGACGAACGCGCGCCGGATCTGGCGGCCCGCCTCCGTGCGGATCGGGATGTTCTGCAGGTTCGGGTCGGCCGACGAGAGCCGTCCGGTCGCGGCGATCGTCTGCTGGAACGTCGTGTGGATCCTGGCGTCGGCCGCGATCGACCGGAGCAGACCCTCGACGGTCTGGCGCAGCCGGATGGCGTCGCGGTGGGCCAGCAGGTGCTCCAGGAACGGGTGCTGGGTGCGCGCGAACAAGTCCGTCAGCGCGTTCGCGTCGGTGGTGTACCCGGTCTTGTTCTTCTTGGTCTTGGGCATCCCCAGCTGGTCGAACAGGACCTCTTGCAGCTGCTTGGGCGAGCCGAGGTTCACCTCGCGGCCGATCACGGCATACGCGTCGGCAGCGGCCTCCTGCACCGTGGCGTCGAACGACTTCTCCAGGCTGCTGAGGTACGGCTGGTCGATCGCGATGCCCGTGTGCTCCATGCGGGCCAGGACATCGACCAGCGGCAGCTCGAGATCCGCGAGCAGCCCCGCTGCGCCGCGGTCGGTGATCTCGCCGCCGAGCACCTCCGAGAGGTCACGCACGGCCGCGGCACGGACGGCCGCGCGTCGGCCCTCGTCGGTGCCGTCGATCTCGAGGTCGAGGAGCCCCTGGCCGCCGTCGTCGGCGTCGGTCGCACCGAGCTCGCGCTTCAGGTACCCGATCGCGAGGTCGGCGAGGTCGTAGGCCCGCCGGTCGGGCTGGCACAGGTAGGCGGCAAGCTCGGTGTCGAACACGACGCCGGCGATCGGCAACCCGCGGCCGGCCAGAGCGTGCCAGGCCTCCTTCGCCGCGTGCACGACCTTGGGCGAGTCCGCGTCCGCGAGCCACGCCGCGAGGGCAGCCTCGTCCGCGGGATCGATCTGCTGGAGGTCGAAGGCTGCTGCCTCGCCGTCCTGGTCCGCGAGGGCGACCCCCCACGCATCACCGCGCACCGGTGCCCCGGAGCCGCGGATGTCGAGGCCGAGCGGCTGCCCGGCGCGTGCCGAGAGCCAGGCGGCGAGCTCGCCCGTGCCCAGGACCGTGAGGTTCAGCGACGCGGCCGCCACGGCGGTCGCGGAGTTCTCGCCCTCGTCGGGCAGCATGGCGAACAGGCGGTCCCGGATCGCGCGGAACTCCAGCTCCTCGAGGATCGCGTGCAGCGCGTGCCGGTCCCACGGTCGGACGGCCAGGTCCTCGGGGCCGAGCGGCAGCTCGACGTCCGTGAGCAGCCGGTTGAGCTGACGGTTCAGCGCGACCTGGTCCAGGTTGTCGCGCAGCGACTCGCCCGCCTTGCCCGGCACGTCCGCAGCGGACGCGAGGATCCCGGGCAGCCCGTCGTACTGCGCGATCCACTTCGCGGCGGTCTTGGGTCCGACGCCGGGGATGCCGGGCAGGTTGTCGCTCGTCTCCCCCACCAGTGCCGCCAGGTCGGGGTACCGCTCGGGAGGAACGCCGTACTTGGTCTCGACCGCGGCAGGCGTCATGCGGGCGAGCTCGGAGACGCCCTTGACCGGGTACAGCACCGTGACGTCCTCGTTGACCAGCTGCAGCGCGTCGCGGTCACCCGTGCAGATGAGCACCTGCATGCCCTGTGCGCGCGCCTGGACGGACAGCGTCGCCAGGATGTCGTCGGCCTCGAACTGGGCCTTGGACAGGTACGGGATGTGCATCGTGTCGAGCACTCGCTGGATCACGTCGACCTGGCCGCGGAACGGCGCCGGTGTCGCGTCGCGGTTGCCCTTGTACTCCTCGTAGACCTCGGTCCGGAACGTGGTCCGACCGGCGTCGAACGCGACCGCGACGTGCGTGGGCACCTCGTCGCGCAGCAGGTTCGCGATCATCGAGAAGAACCCGAACACGGCATTGGTGGGCTCCCCCGCAGACGTCGCGAACTTGTCCACCGGGAGCGCGAAGAACGCCCGGTAGGCCATCGAGTGCCCGTCGATCAGGAGGAGTCGGGCGGGGGTCGTCTCCGCCGTGGAAACCAGGGTCGCTGGCAATGCGTCGCTCACGGGTGTCAACCTATCTGCCATGTCCGACACCGATGCCCTCGCCGCCATCCCGTCCATCGACGGCACACTGATCCATCGCCTCGGCATCGAGCTGACCGAGCTGTCCGCGACGCGGGCCGTCGGGACGATGCCCGTCGAGGGGAACACACAGCCCTACGGGCTCCTGCACGGCGGCGCGTCAGCAGCGCTCGCCGAGACCCTCGGTTCCTACGCTGCCCAGGTGCACGCGGGGCCGGGCCGTGGAGCCGTCGGGATCGAGATCAACGCGACGCACCACCGGTCCGCACGCTCAGGTCTCGTCACCGGGACGGCGACGGCGATCCATCTCGGGGGCCGGCTGGCCACCTACCAGGTCGTGGTCGAGGACGACGGCGGCCGGTTGCTCTGCACCGCCCGGTTGACCTGCATGGTGATCGAGCTGCGCGACTGATCGGCGTTCGAGGCCTTCGCGACGGTCACCGGCGTCTCGTCGGCGGTCTGCCGCGCGCCGCGCGACTGTCGTCGCCGGGCGATGAGGTCCTCGAGCCGACGCGCCGTCCCCGGGGCGTGGTCCTGCGCGAGGCGCCGCTGCAGCGCAGCCGTCGACACCGCGCGGTGCGACGCCGCCGGTGCGAAGCCGACCCGCGCGAGGAAGCGCTGCATGCCGCGTGCGCCCGGGAGCGGCGACGAGTAGATCTCGGTGGCCCCGGCCTCGTCGGCCATCGACACCGCCGCGAGCAGCAGCGCACGACCCAGACCACGGCGCCGCGCGTCCGGCTTCACGTAGACGGCCTCGAGGTCCATGGCGACGACGTCCGTGAACGGACCCGGCCCGACGATCCGCCCGAGCATCAGGCCGGCGGGCTCGCCGTCGAGCTGCGCCAGCAGGACGCGTCCACCCGGGACACCGAGCAGCGTGCCGAGCTGGTCATGGAGTCTCGCGGCGTCGTCCGTGCACAGCTGCGAACCAACTCCGGCCTCCTGACGCGCGGTCAGGACGAGCGCGACGAGGCTGTCGAGGTCGCCCGGCTGGGCTGCGTGTACTTGCACACCGATTCGCACGGCAGATGAACCTCCGGACGGGACGAGGGGGATCCGGTCGGGGCGACGACATCCCTGCCCGCGATGGCGTCGTCGTCGATCATGGACCACCGTGGAGGGCGGTGCCTAGTCCCGGGTTCCCTCGGACGGGTGCATTTCTTGGACGATCGACCAGATTCTTGGGTTCGACGAGGACACGCAGAAGATTTCACGGCGCGCAACCTCGCGTTCACGAAACGAAAGCGACACAATCCCTGCCTATCGTCCTGCCACCCGGCGGACGTCGCACCTGAGCCTCGGCAACGACGCCGAACTTGTGTGACAACTGCTCAAACCGACACATACGGACGGAGGTTCCAGGTGCGAGAACTCGCCACCCTGGACCGTTCTCCCACCGTGCGCCGAGGCGCAGGAGCACTGATCGTGCTGCTGCTCGCGTCGCTGGTCCTGCTCCTCGCTCCGTCCGCGGCACACGCCGCGACGACGGCGCCATGCGTAGCGGACGCGGCGACCGGTTGCATCAACGGCACGATCCGGACCTCAGACGGTCAACCGGCAGCGGGCGTCTCGCTCGCGATCGCCGGACCCGAGACCACTGCGGTCGCCACGACCGACGCCGAGGGCAAGTGGACGGTCGCGGTCACCGCGGCCGGCGACTACACGGTCACGCTCGACCCGGCGACACTTCCGGCGGGTGAGACGCTCCGCAACCCGGAGTCGAACCCCCGCACGGTGACGGTCACGCTCGGTTCGTCGAGCGGCGCACTGTTCCCGCTGGGCGAGCCTGGCGGCGACACCGGAAGCGGACCGGCGCCCAGCGCGACGAACGCGCCCGGCGACGACTCGGGCGAGACGGGAGCGCCCACGGGCTCGTCCTCACAGGGTGGCTTCAGCTGGCCCCGGTTCGCCCAGCAGATCGTCAGCGGCCTCGTCTTCGGCATCCTGCTGGCGCTCGCGTCGGTCGGCCTGTCGCTGATCTACGGCACCACGGGCCTCAGCAACTTCGCGCACGGCGAGCAGGTCACGCTCGGCGCGATCCTCGCCTACATCGGCTGCCAGACCTTCGGGCTGCCGCTGATCCTCTCCGGCGCAATCGCGGTGGTCGCCGGCGGACTGTCGGGCTACATCCAGGACGCCGGGATCTGGCACCCGTTGCGCAAGCGTCGCGTCGGCACCACGCAGCAGATGATCGTCACGATCGGTCTGTCGATGGCGCTGCAGTACACGTACCAGTTCTTCTTCGGAGCCAGCGCCCTGCGCATCGTCACGGAGAACCCGGACATCGTGCACATCGGCACCGTGCGGATCTCGATCGCCTCGATCTGGTCGGTGATCATCGCGTGCGCCGCCCTCGGTGCGATCGCCTACTTCCTGCTCGCCACCCGCGTCGGCCGCGCCACCCGAGCGGTGTCCGACAACCCCGCGCTCGCCGCGGCGTCGGGCATCACGGTCGAACGGATCATCCGGCTCGTCTGGGTGCTCGGCGGTGCGCTCGCCGCACTCGGCGGTGTGCTGATGGGCCTGTACCTCAATGCGACGAGCTGGAACATGGGCGGCGCGCTGCTGCTGCTGATGTTCTCGGCCGTCACGCTCGGTGGACTCGGCGCCCCGTTCGGTGCGCTCGTGGGGTCGATCGTCATCGGGCTCGTCGTCGAGCTCTCGAACCTCGTGCTCCCCAGCGACATGCGGTACGCCGGGGCGCTCCTCATCCTCATCCTCGTGCTTCTGCTACGCCCCCAGGGTCTACTGGGCCGCGCCGAGCGGATCGGTTAAGGAGTAGCCATGGACTGGAACCGCATCCTCACCAACGTCGCCGCGGAGGCCTTCGCGCCGACGACGGCCGCTTACGCGCTCGGCGCCATCGGCCTCAACATCCACTTCGGCCTCACCGGGCTGCTCAACATGGGCCAGGCCGGCTTCGTGCTCCTCGGTGCCTACGGCTTCGCCATCGCGACGATCGCCGGCTGGCCGCTGTGGGCGGCCGTCGCCGTCGCCATGGCCGCTGCGGCGGTCTTCGCGCTCATCCTCGGCATCCCCACGCTGAAGCTGCGCGGCGACTACCTGGCCATCGTCACGATCGCCGCGGCGGAGATCGTCCGCCTCGTCGGCCGCTCGACCGCCCTGACCGACCTCACGGGCGCCTCGTCCGGGCTCCGCGGGAAGGACTACAAGGAGACGTTCCAGGGCGCCTCACCGCTGCCTGACGCGACGTGGTCGCTCGGCCCGTTCGACTACCAGACGAACGCGTCCAACGGCTGGTGGGTCCGCATCATCGCCTGGGTCGTCGTCGGGCTCGCGTGCTGGCTCGTCTGGCTGCTCCTGCGCTCCCCCTGGGGTCGCGTGCTCAAGGGCATCCGCGAGGACGAGGACGCCGTGCGCTCGCTCGGCAAGAACGTCTACTCGTACAAGATGCAGTCGCTGATCCTCGGCGGCGTCATCGGTGCGGTGGCCGGCATCATCTACGTGCTCCCCCGGGCCGTCCAGCCCGACTCGATGGGCCGCACGATGACCTTCCTCATGTGGACGATCCTGCTGCTCGGCGGCGCCGCGACCGTGTTCGGTCCTGTGCTCGGGTCGATCATCTTCTGGTGCGGGCTCATGCTGATCAAGACGGTCATGCGCGACGGCGTCCCGACGTCCGTCATGCGTGGTGAGCAGATCGAGGCGTTCGGCTGGATCATCGTCGGCGTCACGCTCATGCTGCTGGTGATCTTCAGGCCACAAGGCATCCTCGGCGACAAGAAGGAGCTGGCGATCAATGTCCGCTGACCTTCCTTCCGGCGACACCAAGGTGGTGGCCGAGAGCCGTCGGGCCGCCGTCGCGGCCGAGCTCGCGGACGTCGCGCGGGTGCCCGGTGCGGCCAAGCCCGACGCCATCGTCGTGGCCGACCACGTCACCCGGCACTTCGGCGGCATGACCGCCGTCGACGTCGACCACATCGAGATCCAGCGCGGTGCGATCACCGCCCTGATCGGACCGAACGGCGCCGGAAAGACGACGCTGTTCAACCTGCTCACCGGCTTCGACAAGCCCAGCACCGGCTCGTGGTCGTTCGAGGGGCGCTCGCTGTCGGGCGTCTCTGCGGCACGCGTCGCCCGGTCCGGGATGGTCCGCACGTTCCAGCTGACGAAGGCCCTGAGCCGCATGACCGTCATCGAGAACATGCGGCTCGGTGCGACGAAGCAGCCCGGCGAGAACCTCGGCACGGCCCTCGTGCCGGCGTTGTGGCGCAAGCGCGAGGCCGAGATCACGGTCCAGGCCGAGGAGCTCCTCGCACGGTTCAAGCTCGACACGAAGCGGGACGACTTCGCGGGCAGCCTGTCCGGCGGACAGCGCAAGCTGCTCGAGATGGCACGGGCACTCATGAGCAAGCCGACGATGGTCATGCTCGACGAGCCGATGGCCGGTGTGAACCCGGCACTGACGCAGTCGCTGCTCGGCCACGTCCAGGCGCTGCGCGACGAGGGCACAACCGTGCTGTTCGTCGAGCACGACATGCACATGGTCCGGCACATCTCGGACTGGGTCATCGTGATGGCCGAGGGCCGGATCGTCGCCGAGGGACCACCCGAGACGGTCATGCAGGACCAGGCCGTGGTCGACGCCTACCTGGGCAAGCACCACGACACGGACCTGGGTGACGACAGCCTGCTGGACGACGAGACGACCGAGCAGCTCGAGGCCGAGGTCCAGGCCGAGGAAGCTGCTCGGGCCGAGGCACAGGCACAGCACGAGGAGACCGCATGAGCACCGCGACCACCGACGCCGAGTCGATCCACCGCGGCGCGCCGTCCGGCGAGCCTCTGCTCGACGCGCGCGACGTCTACGCGGGGTACATCCCGGGCGTCGACATCCTCAACGGCTGCAACCTGGTGGTGCACCCCGGCGAGCTCGTGGGGATCATCGGGCCGAACGGCGCCGGCAAGTCGACGCTGCTCAAGGCTCTGTTCGGGCTCGTCTCGGTACGCACCGGGACGGTCACGCTGAAGGGTGAGGACATCACGCACCTGCGTGCGGACTCGCTGGTCCGGCGCGGCGTCGGGTTCGTCCCGCAGTCCAACAACGTGTTCCCCTCGTTGAGCATCGAGGAGAACCTGCAGATGGGGCTCTTCCAGGCGCCCAAGAAGTACGCCGAGCGGTTCGAGTTCATCGTCAGCCTGTTCCCGACGCTCGGCGACCGCCGCAAGCAGCGGGCCGGCTCGCTGTCGGGCGGTGAGCGTCAGATGGTGGCCATGGCCCGCGCACTGATGATGGACCCGTCCGTGCTGCTCCTGGACGAGCCGTCGGCCGGGCTGTCTCCCGTCCGTCAGGACGAGACCTTCATCCGCACCCGCAAGATCAACAAGGCCGGCGTCTCGATCGTCATCGTCGAGCAGAACGCTCGTCGTGCCCTGCAGATCTGCGACCGCGCCTACGTCCTCGACCAGGGCCGCAACGCCTATTCCGGTCCGGGACGCCAGCTCATGAACGACCCCAAGGTCATCGAGCTGTACCTGGGCACGCTCGCGACGGACGTCGAGGCGGCGAACAAGCCCCCGGAGGCCTGACCGCTCAGACGTCGCTCGTGCGGCCCGGTTCCACGTCGGTACCGGGAGCGAGGCCGACGTCGGTGATGCCCAGCTCGTCCGCGAGGAACAGGAACGCGCGGCCGTACGGGTGCTCACCGACGTCGGCGCGCACCCGGTCCCAGTCGACCTGCTCGCGCAGCGCGCGCACGATCGCGAGCAGGCGCCCGAAGTCGCACGCGTGCTCCCCCAGCACCCGCAGCTTGGCCGAGACGATGTCCGTGGCACCCAGCACGGGCATGCGCACCGCGAGGACCTCCAGGACGTCGCTGCGAGCCAGCAGCTCGTCGGTGATCGGTTCGCCCACCATCCGGAACAGGACGTCGACGAGCTGCCCGTGGTGGAAGGCCTTGAACAACCAGTTCTCGGCCGGGTCCTGGACCTCGAGCCCCGCTGCCGCGATCGCCGCCTTGGCTCGGTCGATGTTCGCCTCGGTGATCGCGAAGTCGGCGTCGTGGCTCGGCTCGGGTGCTCCACGTGCCCACGCGGCGTACCCGCCGACCAGCGCGAAAGGGATCTCGGCGTCCATGAGGGCGACCGCCGTCAGGCGCAACCCGTCCTGGAGCGCGGTGCGGTCGTCGAGGGCATCCGACTGCGTCATGGCACGCAGGTCTACACCCCGCCGCGCGTGCTCGCAGGGCGGCCGGTTGAATCGACGGGTGCGCATCGCGACGTTCAACATCTTGCACGGACGGTCCCTGAACGACGGTGAGGTGGACCTCGACCGTTTCGCCGACGCCGTGCGTGGACTCGATGCCGACGTGCTCGCGCTGCAGGAGGTCGACCGGGACCAGCCGCGCTCGCACAGCGCCGACCTGACGCTGGTCGCCGCGGAGGCCATGGGCGCCCCGGAGCATCGGTTCGCGGCCGTCCTGCACGGTGAGCCGGGTGTCTGGAGCGCACCGAGCGGGGACCGACAACCCGCGTCCGCGAGCTACGGGATCGCCCTCCTGAGCCGATGGCCGGTCCGCGACTGGCAGGTGGTCGACCTGCCGCTCCTGCGACGTCGTGCGGCCGTCCGGTGGCCCGGGAACCGATGGCCGACGATGGTCCGGGACGAGCCCCGTGCGGCGCTCGTCGCGACGGTCGAGACGCCGCACGGGGACATCACCGTGACCGCGACCCACCTGACGTTCATCCGCCGCCACACCGTCCGGCAGCTGCGGTACCTGACGGACCAGCTGAGGCCGCTCCCCCGGCCTCTGGTCCTGGTGGGCGACCTGAACCTCGAGCCCGAGCAGGTGACGCGGATCTCCGGGTTGCGACCGCTCGCGACGGCGCTCACCTATCCGGTCGGCCGTCCGGCCCAGCAGCTCGACCACGTGCTCGGCGACGGCACGCTCACGGCCTCCCAGCCCGCCCTCGCGATCGACACCGGCGTCTCGGACCACCGCGCCCTCGTCGTCGATCTCCGACTCGCCTAGACCCTCGGGCACAGCAAAGGCCGGTGCGGATCTTCTCCGCACCGGCCTTCGCCAGGTCTCACACCAGGTGAGGCGTCAGGTCAGATCAGTCAGCGACCTTGCCCTCGACGGCCTTGACCCAGACGTTCTTGTTGTCGGCCCCGTACTTGTAGACGCCGATGAACGCGCTGGACGGGTCGTTGTCGGCGTTGAACGGACCGACGCCGGCCTGACCGGTGTACTGGATGTCCTTGCCGTCCTTGATCAGGGCGACGCAGTCCTTGAAGGTCGTGCACTTCTCGCCACCGTCGGCGCCCGAGACTGCAGCCAGGTTCGCCTGGATGGTCTCGCCGTCGGTGCCGCCGCCCTTCTCGGCCGCCAGGGCGGCGAGGATGGCTGCGTCGTACGACTCGGGGCCGTACGCGAAGTCCTTCAGCGCCGGGTCGACCGTCTTGAGCGCCGCCTGGAACTCGTCGCTCGGGAAGGCGCCGGGGATGGTGCCCTGCGCGCCCTCGAGCGTGCCGGGCTGGAAGTCCGCGGAGTAGTCGGCGGTGTTGCCGTCGACGAGGTAGATCGTCGTCGGGTCGACGCCTGCGGCGACGAGACCCGGGATGATCTGCTTCGTCTGCTCGAACGCGAGGACCACGACGGAGTCGGGGTTCGTCGCGAGCAGTGCCGTGATGTCGGTGTCGAAGCTGCTCGCGGCCGGGTCGAACTCCTGGCCGGCGCCGTTGGCGCCGTAGGTGACCGTCCCGCCCGCTGCCTCGATCGTCTCCTGCGCCACGTCGCGGAGCGATGTGCCGTAGTCGTCGTTGAAGACGAGGATGCCGACGTTGGAGTGACCGTCACCCGTGATCAGGTTGCCGAGCGCCGCACCCTGGACCGTGTCCGGCGGAGCCGTACGGAAGTAGTACGGCGAGTAGCCCGAGAGCTTGGTGGCCGTGTTGGCGGGCGAGATCTGCACGACCTTCGCCGCGGTGATGTCGTCGACGACGTTGAGCGTGACCGACGAAGAGGCCGCACCGATGATGACCTGGACCTTCTTGGACAGCAGGTCAGTCACCGACTGCGTGGCAACCTCTGCGTGGTCGGCGTCGGACGAGTCCGCGTCCTCCTGCACGACGTCCTTGCCCAGTACGCCACCGGCCTCGTTGATCTCCTTGACGGCCAGGCCGACGCCCGCGATCTCAGGCGGGCCGAGGTAGGCCAGTGATCCCGTCTGCGGCAGGAGCGTGCCGATGATCAGTGCATCGGCCGACGGTGCTGCGGACTCCGACGAGTCGTCGTCTGCGCTGTCGTTGCTGCTGCCACACGCGGCGAGGACGAGCGCGGTTGCGCCCGCCAGTGCCGCGAGCCGGACTGCGTGTGTCGAACGAATCATGCGTGGTACCCCTCTGTGAGTACTGCGATCCGCGGGATCCCGGTAGGAATCCTGCAGTGTGGCGCGAAAGTACACATAGTTTGTGTCCACCGTGTGAAACGGGTAGTTACCGGGGCGTGTTGTTGCAGAGTTGTGACCAACCGTCACTTCGCTTGTTGGACGTCTGACCAACGTGGGCGTGACCTGCTGTGTCGTCTGACCTGCGGCTCAGGCAGATCCTCCGCCGACCTGCTCGATGACGGCGTCGGCCACCTCGCGCATGGTCAGTCGACGGTCCATCGACGTCTTCTGGATCCACCGGAACGACTCCGGCTCGGTGAGACCCATCTTGGTCATGAGCAGGCCCTTGGCCCGGTCCACGCGCTTGCGAGTCTCGAACCGCTCGGCGAGGTCCGCGACCTCGGACTCGAGCGCGGCGATCTGCGCGTAGCGCGAGATCGCGATCTCGACGGCGGGAAGCAGGTCGGCCGGGCTGAACGGCTTGATGACGTACGCCATCGCGCCCGCCTCGTTCGCGCGCTCGACGAGCTCCTTCTGCGAGAAGGCCGTCAGCAGCACGACGGGCGCAAGGTGCGCCTTGCCGATGCGCTCGGCCGCCGAGATCCCGTCAAGGATCGGCATCTTGACGTCCATGACGACGACGTCCGGCCTGAGCTCGGTGACGAGCTGCACGGCCTGCTCGCCGTCACCCGCTTCCCCGACCACGTCGAAGCCCGCGTCCCGGAGCGTCTCGACGACGTCCATCCGGATCAGCGCCTCGTCCTCGGCCACGACCGCACGGCGGGCCGCGCGCGTCGGTGCAGGTGCCGGCTCCGCCGCCGGGGCGGTCGAGCTCAGGTCGAGGGCGGCGGGGTCGGCCGTGGGTTCGGGCTTGGCGTCGGTGCTCACGTGGACAGAGTAGTAGGCGCTGCCAGTCGGTGAGCAGCACCTGCGCCTGTGAGCCCGCCCACCTGAGGCTCGGCGCCCGGAGCGTCGGTCTCCTCGGTCGCCGGTGCTGCGGGCTCGAGTGTGCGAGCCGGTCGACCCGCGATCACGGCGTAGGCCGCGCCGACGACCAGTGCGCCTCCGACCAGGTTGCCGGTACCTACGAACAGGAGGTTCCGCGCGAACTCGAGGACATCCGCACCCGGGACGCCCCCGAGGATCCCGAGGGTGAACGTGGTCATGTTGGCGACCACGTGCTCGAACCCTGACGTGATGAAGGCGAGCAGGCACCAGAAGATCACGATCAGCTTGGCGACCTCGCTGCGCAGGCGGACCGCCGACCAGATCGCCAGGCACACGAGCATGTTGCACAGCACGGCGCGCCAGAACAGCTCGCTCCCGGACTCGTGGCCCTTCGCCTCGATGAGCGACGCCAGCATCTTCCCCGCTGCCGTCTCCGGACCGACCACACCGGACGCGTGGACCATGGCACCGAAGGCCATCGCCCCCACCAGGTTGCCGACGAGGGAGAAGCCGAGGGTCGCTCCCCCGTCGCGCCAGCTGATGGTCTTGCGGATCGCACCCTGGGTCAGGGTCATCATGTTCGAGGTCGCCAGCTCACCGCCGGCCGCGAGCACCAGCGTCAGGGCGACGCCGAACACGAGCCCCTGCACGAGCTTGGTCACCGGAGCGCCCTCGAGCGCGAACCCGCCTGCGGCGGTCAGCATCAGGACCACGGCGACACCGACGTAGGCCCCAGCCAGGGCACCCTGCAGGAGGTAGGCGAACGGTCGCCGGGTCATCGCCACCTTGGTGGCTGCGTAGTCGGCCTGATAGTCCATCGCCTCGTCGGTCGTCAGCACGCGTCCACGGTGGCATGCAGGCGTCGCTCTGCTCCAGGGACGTTCGGCACCAATCAGGGTGTGTGCTGCCTCGCACTGCACGGCGTCCGCGCATCCTTCGCGCCCGGTATCCTGCTGCACGGCCCCGATAGCCCAACCGGCAGAGGCGTTCGGCTCAAACCCGATCCAGTGTGGGTTCGAATCCCACTCGGGGCACACACCATGGCGACCGTAACACTGCAGGTCAGGCACGCATTCTGCCCCGACGGCACGCGGTTTCGTGGGGACAGGGGCCTCCAGTGGGGACACAGCGAGACCAGCACCGCAGGTCAGGTGCGCGACCCCGAGTGCGATCTGGACCCACGAACGGGGTTCGTGTGCCAGCGACGCCTGACGACTGATCAGGGATCGTCGGGGCTGAGGTCTGACCACCTTGCCGCGATCCTGTTGAGGGGTCACAGACAGGAGCGGAGCCTCGAGCACGCGGTGGCTACTCACTGTGGCGAGACCACCGCACTGTGGCCGCTCGGCCCCTGCCGGACGCGATCAGCCCTCGGCTCGACACGGCCGGTGCCAAGTGACCGTCCACGCGACAACCCGCCCCACCCGGTCGACCGGGTGGGGTCGGTCGTTCTCGTCGTGCTCGTCTCGGTCCCCCACGTGGCAGGAGACGTCACCCTCCGAGGACCCCGCGCCCGGACGCCCAGGACCGTGCCGAGAGCCGTACTCACGTGACCCGCCCCGTCGGTCCTGATGCGTCCGCCGTCCAGGCGCTCCGGATCGCCGGACACCTCGACGACCGCTGGTCGCCACGGTTCGGAGACCTCTCCCTGTCCCGCGAGCCCGACGGCTCGACGATCCTCACCGGCGCCGTGGCGGACCAGGCGGCGCTGCACGGGCTGCTGGCCGGGATCCGAGACCTCGGCGTCACCCTGATCTCGGTAGCGCTCGTCGAGCCCCCTGCAGGTCAGGCCAACATTCGCCCTTGAGGACGCGCTGTTCCCGGGTCACGGTGCCAGGAGCGCCCGGTGTTGTCCGTCACCGGCGGCTGCGGGGTGCCTGCGCGAACGCCCGGCGCCACTCGCACAGACGACCGTCATCCCGAACCAAAGGACCGTCAGGAACTAGGCGGGCCGCCAACCGGCCTCCATCGAACCGGAGCGAGACACATCACCGGCACCGTCCGGCGACGGCTGGCGCCGGCCTCACCAGCCTGCTGTCGAGGAATGCCTCGCATCAGCACACCGCGGCGAGCGACGAGGGCGGTCAGCGCTCGCCGGCCGCCGCGACCAGCGCGGAAAGCACGGCGTTGTCGATGTCGTCAGCCAGCAGGGCGGCCATCTCGGCATCCGCCCGGAAGCCCGATGCGGCCTGGTGGAGCATCGCCCGCACGGTCAGCTCCCGCATGCCGGTACGTGAGGAGCGGTCGAGCATGGCGTCCGCCCACGACGCGGTGAGCGGGTGTCCGTGACGGCGTCCGATCTCGCACAACGCGTCGAGAATGTGGACGTCGAGCCAGACGTACGGGTCGGCCAAGCGGTTGACGCGCGCTCGCGCGTCCAGGAGCACCGCGAATGCCTGGTCCACCTCGCCTTGAGCCTCGGCCAGCATGGCCAGCCCACGGGCCGAGATGCCCTCCCAGCAGGGGTCACCGATCTGGCATGCCCGCGCGAACGACTGCTCGAGCGCGCGGGCGGCCGCGTCGAGGTCGCCGAGCGAGAGCCAGGTCTGTCCGAGCATGGCCTGGGGCCATGGCAGGAACGAGAGCCAGTGGTCGCGCTCGGCGAGGTCGCCGGCGGCTGCAAGGAACTCGGTGGCTCCGGCCAGCTCTCCCCGGAGCAGGCTGACCCGGCCCAGCATCGACAGGGCGAAGGCCTCTCGCCGGGGTTCATCGACCTCGCGCGAGGCGCGGACGGCGCCCCGCAGCAGGGCGACGGCGCGTGGATACTCCGCGCGGTCGCTGGCCACGGACCCGAGGTAGGTCATCGCCTTGGCCCGCACTGAGGGCGACGTCGCATCCTCGGCGAGCACCTGGGTGAGCGATCGTTCGGCTCGGTCGTACCGTGCTCGGAGGAAGTCGACGTACCCCACCTCGGCCTGGACCCGGGTCGTGGCCTCGCGGTCCCCGTTGGCAACGGCGATGCGCTCGGCTTCGGTCAGGATCGTCAGACCCGCCTCGTCGAGGCCGCCCAGCGTGTGGATGAGGGCCTCCGCGAGTACCAGTCGCGTCGAGATCCGCTCGCTGTCGACGCCGCTGCGGTCGGCGAGACCGACGGCGTTCTCGAAGGACGACACGCCGGCCACAAGGGCACCCGCGGAGACGGCCGCGACACCGGCCTCGGTCACCGCCTGGATCGAGACGCCCCCAGTACCGCCGGCCGGCCTGGGTCCCTCCCGCATCGCGAGCAGCACGGGAGCACCGGGGGGTGCGCCGAGCTCCCGCTCGGCGACCGCCGCCCAGGCGTCGTACTGGCGGCGGGCGGCCTCGTCCTCGCCTGCCAGACGATAGAGCCTGATCAGCAGCGCCTGGTGGTTCTCGTCCAGAGGACTCAGCACGGCAGCCCGGACGGCCAAGTCTCGCGCGCGGTCGAGGTTTCCACGGGCGAGGTGCCCGAGCGCCGCCTCGTGCAGGATCGACTCCGTGGCGGCCGCGAGCCGACGGCGCTCGGAGAGCAACCACGACTCGAAGGCGCCGGCATGCAGGATGACGAGGCCGTCGAGCAGGTCGTGGCCCAGGCCCGGGAGCTCGACCGCGGCGCTCCAGTGACCGCGGACCAGCACGTCAACGTCCACGGTGGTACCGGCGGGCAGCGAGATCGTGACTGGGTCGCCATCCAGGACGACCGCGGAGCCGAGCGCGCGTCGGATCTCCGCCAAGCACCACCGCAAGGCCCCGAGGGGGTCGTCCGCCTCGGCGAAGAGCAGCGAGGCCAGCTGGTTGCGTGTCGGCGGCCTCTCGCCCAGCAGCAGGAAGGCCAGGAGCGCCCAGCTCTTGCGGCTGCGCAAGCGGTACCCGGGTGCGCCGTCGACGTCGGTGCGGGGCCGGCCGAGCAGCTGGACGACCAGCGTCGACGGCGGGATTCGCGCCGGCTCCTGCGCGCTCGCGCTCACGTGGAGCAGCCTTGCACAAGGCTCGGGTACGCGGGCCCTGCATCGGTGGGTCGGTGATGTCGGAGGCGTCCCATCAGGCCGGGACGGCCGGACGCTCGAGCCCGCCGAGCTCGCCATCGAGGAGGTCGAGCAGCCACGCGTGCTCGCGCGGACCGAGCGCCTCCAGAAGGTGGGTGTGCACCAGACCGAACGCCCGCAGGCGGGAGATCTCGGTACCGTCCGGGTCCATCAGTGCCCCTGCGACACCCGGCGCGGACTGCGCTGCCACCTCGGACATGGCTTCGAGCAGTCGGCCTTCCGCGGACGTGCCCCTCTCGGCGACGCGGTGCGCCGCCTGGTCGAGGACCTGAGCCAGCTCGACCGAACGTGGGCGGAACGTCTCCGCTGCAGGCACCGGCAACCTCGGGACGTCGGCGTCCGGCAGCTGGGAGGAATGGCTGCCGAGCCAGCGCACGACGCCGGCCCAGCGCTCTCGTACGCGCACGGCGAGTCCCTCGTGCCCGACTTCGCGCCGCGAGGCTGCCCGCGCGTGAGTCGTCGACCCCGCGAGCAACTTGCCCATCGGATCCATGGTGTTGCACCTTCTCTGTCTCGAGTCCGTACGCCTGATCTGGGGCGCGGCACAGGACGTCGGTGTGACGGGGTGGTCGGGCAGCGACGCAGCACGAGGCCGCGTCGCTGCCGACCCGCTGAGTCAGGCGCCCTCGGCCACGGAGTAGATCTCGTCGGCGACGAGGCCATGGGCCTCGCGGTGCACGGTGGAGGCGGCCTCGGCGTCCGGCGCCTCGACGAGGCAGAAGATCTTGCCTGCCGCCTCGTCGACCCAGTACCGCACGTAGCTGACGCCGTACGCGTCCTGAGTAGCCAGATCGGCCTGGTGGGCGGACGCGACGTCGCTTGCCGAGACTCCGCCCTCGATGGTGTGGGCGTCCATGAACAGGGCCATTGCAGTTCACCTTCCGGTGCTCGGCCCGACGACGGTCGTCGGGCTCGAGGCACCAGGAGACCGCGCGCCCGTGTGACTGGGCGTGTGACCCCTGGCGTGTGCCGGGCAGCCCATCGCTAGGCGCTCACGTTGCCCGCTTGGTGTGGCGGCGAGGACTCTCGTCGAGCAAGGAACCCTCGACGCTTGCAGTGAGAGCGACCTCGCACAACGGCAGGTGGTCGCCGGTGCGGGCGTCCACCTGCTGCGTGACGGACGTCAGATCAGTGCCGCCGCCGTTGCGAGCCCGATGGCGAAGAGCGTCCAGTCGTTGAGCACGTGGGCTCCGGTCGACGCCCAGATGTTCTTCGTCTTGATGAAGGGGATGAGCAGCACCACGCGCGCCACGCCGATGATGGCGACGCACTGCAGGAAGTTTCCGCCGTAGGTGGGCAGGTGGATCGCCGCGAACGCGAGCGTCGCGACGAGCGTCGCTCCGATGACCGCGGTCCGGCGAGGAAGACGGATGACCTGGGTCAGCAGGGTCATGGTCGCGAGGAGAACAAGGATGGTGAAGAGCTCCTCGCCGAAGAGCTGAGGAACCATCGCCAGGAACGTCGCGACGCGTTCCCCGCCGCTGAGCTGCGCGAGCATGTTGCCCATCGGGTTCGCCTGCATGTCCATCACCTGCGAGAGCACGCCGCCGACGACAGAGGTGACCACGACGTTGAGTGCGGCAAACCCGACCCAGAGCTTGACCTCCCGGCGGCCGACGCGGCGGAAGATCACTCGCCAGTCGGGACGAGCGACGAGGACGAACGTGATGAGCGGGATCGCGACGAATACGAGTCCGCGCACGAGCGTCGAGAACCAGGTGGGCCCGCCGACGGACAGGTACATGTCCGCTGTGACGCCGGTCGCCACGGCCGCCAGGATCGCTGCCCAGCCGGCACCGCTGATGCGCGAAGGCAGGCCGTTGTAGAACGGGTAGTCCGGGGGTTCTGTCGTCACGGTGCTCGACGGGTTCGACGTGCTCGGGGTGACCACGGCGGTCATGGTGATGCTCCTGGGGTGGATGCAGGTGCTGGAGGGCCTGCCGCTCGTCGTCACCCTGCCGGTTCCGACGTCTTCAACGGTGCCCTGCCACGGGGGTCGTCCGCGTCGTCCAGGCGCAGTCACCTGGGCGTACTGCGATCGCAGTACGCCAGACCACGACGACCCACCCGGACCAGCGACGGCCGCAGGCACGACACGGAGTCGAGCAGGCGGTCGTCCTGCCGGCGTCGCGACATGTCGCGCGGGGTTGAACTGCGGGTCAGCCGGCGGTCAGCCCAGCCTGGTAGGCGAGCACGACGAGCTGTGCCCGGTCGCGCGCGCCCACCTTGGTCATCGAGCGGTTCACGTGCGTCTTGGCCGTGAGGGGCGACAGGTACAGGCGCGCGGCGATCTCGTCGTTGCTCAGGCCGTGCGCGACGAGCTCGACGACCTCACGCTCCCGCGGCGTCAGGGCGGCAAACGCCGGAACGTCGACGACAGGTCCGACCGGGACGTCGAGCATCTGCGAGATGAGGGCGCGGGTCGCCTTCGGCGACAGCAACGACTCCCCCGCAGCCACGGTCCGGATGCCCTCGAGCAGAGCCGCCGGCCGGACCCCCTTGCCGAGGAACCCGCTGGCCCCGGCGCGCAAGGCCGCGAGGACGTACTCATCCATCTCGAAGGTCGTCAGCACGATCACCTTGACCGCTGCCAGCGCCGGGTCCGCAGCGATCTGCTCCGTCGCGGCGATCCCGTCGACCCCCGGCATCCGGATATCCATCAGCACGACATCCGGCCGGGTCTGGCGCACCTCCTCGACAGCCTCGGCGCCGTCCGCCGCCTCTCCCACAACCTCCATGTCGTCGGCTGCGCCGACCAGGGCGGCGAAGCCCGCCCGGATGAGATCCTGATCGTCGGCGACGAGCACGCGGATCGTCATCGTCGCGTGCCCGCGGCCGCACCCTGTCCAGCACCGACCGCGAGCACGGGCAGCACCGCACAGACCCGGAAGTGACGCCCGTCCGCGCCGGCGTCGAGACTTCCTCCGACGGACACGACCCGCTCGCGCATCCCGACGAGACCGTGCCCGCGACCGCCTCCAGCGACGTCCGGTCGGAACGCGTTCAGGACCTCGATCGTCAAGGCGTCCGCCGCGTGCGTCATGATCAGCTCGGCGCGGCCGTCGCCGTGCTTGTGTGCGTTCGTCAGCGCCTCCTGAACCACCCGGTACGCGGTCAGGTCGACGACCGGCGCGAGCCGAGGGGGTGCACCGCGAGACGCGACGTCGACCACCAGCCCGGTGGACCGCACGTCCTCGAGCAGACCGTCGAGCGCTTCCAGCCCCGGTGTCGGCGACGTCGCAGGGCCGTCGCCCGGCTCACGCAGGACCTCCACCAGCGCCGCGAGCTCCGTCAGCACGCTCCCGCTCGCGTCCTGCACGTGCTCGAGCGCGGCGCGCGCAGCCTCCGGACGACTCTCCAGCAGAGTCTCGGCGACCCCCGCCTGCACACCGATCACTGCGACGTGATGACCGAGCACGTCGTGCAGCTCCCGGGCGATCCTCAGTCGCTCCTCGGCGACGCGTCGGGCGGCCTCCACCTCACGGGTGCGCTCGGCACGCTCGACACGGTCCTTCGCCGCAACGAGCGTGGACCGCCGCGAGCCGACCGCGAAACCGGCCGCAAGCACGACCGCCACGAGCATCGCCGACAGAGCCACGTCGTCACCCCACCAGGCCCCCGTGCGCACGACGTCGGCAGCTGCGACAGCCATCACGTCGACCGCAGCCGCCACGGTCCCTGCGAGACGGCGATCCCACGCGACCGCGCTGTATACGGCGATGAGGACCGGGCCGAGCGCCCCCGACCCAGGACCGCCCAGGGCGGTGGTCACGCCGAGAGCGACCGCGGTGACAGTCAGCGCGACGAACGGGGCGGTGCGCCGCCAAGCGAGCGACGCCGCACCGAGTACGACGGAGCCCGCCACCACGGCGTCGACGTCCACGCTGCTGCGCGCGAGCAGGAGGCACTCGACGAGCACAAGCGCACCCGCCACCCAAGCATCGCGGACGCCCACGGGACGGGCCCGCCATGCCGCCCACGCTCGTCGACCCATGCTGGGCACGATACCCAGGCCACGGTCTCGCCCAGCCTCCACTGCGTCAGGCCGTCGACCGGCACGACGCCCGTGGCGCCGGATGGGCGTCCGATGTGCACCGGCTACGGGTGGACGTCGGTCGCGGTTCGTGGCCGACGCCGGGGCTGCGGCGCAGTTCGCGAACTCCGCGTGCCGGTGCAGGGGCCGGACGGTCGTGCCGTGGTGGAGAAGCCTGAGAGCGTGTCGGCGGAAGGTCTGGTGTGACGGGAGGCCGAGCTCGCCGTGGTGGGAGCTCCGCCACCTACGCGGAACGCGAGCGCGCGTCCTGGTCGTCGAGGGAGAGGCGAGCAAGAGGAATGACGGATAGTCGGCCCTGCGCAGCCGATGGCCTCGACGCCGGCGGCGCTAGGCGGGGGTCAGTCTGAGGCGGGGTGCGGCGAGAGCGGTGAGCGATCGCCGACCAGCCACAGGTGCCCGAACGGGTCAAGGAAGCCGCCCTGCCGGTGCGCGCCCCAGGGCGTGTCGTAGTCCTGGACCTCACGACCGCCGCCGTCCGCCCCCGCCGCGACGGCCCGCGCGACCACGTCGTCGGGGTCGTCGACGAACATCTCGACGCGCACGGTCCTGGTCCCCGCGGCCTGCGGGGTCTGCCAGCCGTTCGACGCCGGCTCACCCAGGAAGAACGCGGTGCCGGCGAGGCTGAGGCCGACGACGCTGCCGAGGTTCCACAGCTCGGTTGCGCCGAGGGCCGCGGCGTACCACCTGGCGGCGGCACCGGCGTCAGGGACGGCCAGCATCACCGAGACGACCGGAGTGTCGGGCACGGTCCCACGTTGGCACCCCCGACCGTGGCGGGGCAAGGCCCCTGGGCACCCGCCTGTGTTGTCAGCGCATGGGTCGCGCTATGCGCTCCGCCAGGGTTTCGCCGTTGGGGCGGGTCTCGACGGTCGGACTTCTCGATCTCGCTGCAGCCCGAGTCCCACGACGCCGGATGCGGCCGCTGGACAAGGCGGCAGCTCCAGGTACGCGAGGTCTGGGTCACGCCATTGCTCCTCCTGGCCGACGGGACCGGAGCCTCGTGCGGCCGGGCGAAGCGACCGGGGGGGTGGGATGCCGTTGCGTCAGCTCGGGCCGACCCGGCCGACCTCCTGCCGATCACCGAGGTTGGTGACGACGACGACGGGCGTCCCGCGAGGGACCACACGCTCGAGCGAGGTGATCAAGATGTCCGCGTCTGGGAGCTCGCCGTGTGTCCGGACGTCGATCTCGATCTGCGAACCGCTGTAGGACACCCGGGTCACATTGGTCCCTGGGACGTCAGCCAGCCAGGCGTCCGCCGCCCGTTCTACGCGTTCCGACGTCAGCGCCACCTGGTAGGTAAAGACGGTGTTGGCCACGAGCGGGAGCGCAACGATCACGAGGACCACGAGGATCGTCACGTGGGTACGTCGTCGGCTCGGCTGCCCCTGCCCCGCCTGTGACACGCCGTATCCCGTGACGGCGAACACCAGCGAGCCCGCCAGGACCAGGGCGACGGCGTTCGACAAGAACAGCAGGAACGCGCCCCCCGCCAGGCTAGGAGCACCGTCACCCAGGCAGACCCCGACCACAGCGAGCGGTGGGACGAGCGAGATGGCGATCGCCACCCCCGGCAGGACCGCCGCGACATCCCGTCGGGCCAGCGCGATCGCGCCCGCGAACCCCGTCGCGACGGCCGCGACGAGGTCGAGCAGACCGGGCGACGTGCGCGAGGTGATCTGCCCGTTCGACAGGAGATCGAAGGACGTGGGCAGGGCGAGCGAGAACAAGGCCCCGACCGCGACGACGAGGACGACTCCCATCGTCACGATCCACGCGGACTGACCCGCCGAGCGTGGTGCACCCCGCGCCAGCCCTAGGGCCAGGCCCATGATCGGGGTCGACAACGGCGCGATGATCATCGCTCCGATGACCGTGGCCGTGGAGTCGGCCAGCACCCCTGCCGTCGCGATGACCGAGCTCAGCAAGAGCATCGTCCAGAACGCCGAGCGTTTCGCGGAGACCTCCCCGGCGAACAGGTCCAGGTCAGCCGTCAGGTCGTCGTTGGTCCGACGCTGACTGTCGGGAAGCACGCGACTCAAGACGTTCCATGCCATCTGGGCATGGTCGCAGCGGCACGCCGGTCGAGGGCCCGCGACATGCCGCCGGCCGCCGGACGTGACGGCGGCCGCACCTCATCTTTGCGGGCTGAGCAACGCCTCAGGCGACGTAGGCGAGCAAGACCGGCGCCTCGAGCCCCGACCACGTGCCGGTCAGGGTGGAGGCGCGGTCGTCCGTGGGCGCATGCCGGACGAGACGACGGCAGATGACGATGCGCGGCACCCCGGACATCTCCAGGACTGTCGTCGAGCCGTCGGAGGACGCACTCACGTCGCTGATGGGCGGGACGGCACGGGAGCGGGAGCCGCTCCCGGTCACGCGCACGCTCGGATCGCGTGGTGCGTCGGCGCCCTCGACGAACTCTTCGGCCTGGGCCACACCTGCCAGCAGCACCGACGCAAGCACGCGGGCATACACGGGGTCCCCTGTCGCGTCGTAGATCCAGCGACGCCCGAGCACCGAGTGCTCCATGGTGCAGATCAGGAACTGTGACGCGTCGAGCAGCGGTGCGCCGCGATAGGTCAGCGGAACCTGGAGCAGGTGCCCGTCGGCAGTCGACAGGACGTGCGTCTCGATGCCGACCTCGCCGTCCGGGTCGTCGAACCGGTACGCACCGACCAGCGCGAACTCCTGCTCCCCCCACGGCTGAGCAGGAACCCACTCGGCGAGCAGCTCCGCCTTGGTCGGACGAATGGTGGCGCGGTGGATCAGGGCCATCGGCCGACCCTAACGTCAGACCGGACCCTGGGAGTGCGTGGGCACCGGACCCAGTCGGGACGTTCTGCCCTACCCCTGCGCCCGCGCCCGGCAGAGGATCTCCGGTGAGGGCCGCCGAGATCGGTGACGAGCTCGCCGCTGCGCGGGCGTTGTGTGACGCGGCCGCCCGGCTGCTGCGCGCCATCTCGGACGACCTCGCGGAGTTCGAGGAGGGAAGACCGACGTGACGACCACCTACCCGGAAGGTTGGCTGCGACTGACCAGCGGGGACGCGCGACAGCACTTCTTCCGCGACGGGATGAGCGCGTGCGGCAAGTACATCTCGCCTGCCACGAACTTCCCCGACGACGACGGCCCCGACCCCGGCGAGTGCACGGACTGCCGGTCGATCGTCGATGACGACGTCAAAGGCGCCATCCACGGTTGACCCAGGCGCTCCTCTGGGCCGTAGAGGAAGCCAGACTTCACCAGCTCCCCTGTTCTCCTCGTGCATCTGAAGGCGACAAGGGGCGACCTGATTCTCGAGGCGTCCACGCAACAGCGTGTGACCGCCCGAGACCTCGTCGCGCAGCCACTCTCTGCTCGACCTACAGCGGGACACCGTCCGCATAGACGAGCCGCGGCACGGGCACGCCGGCGACCCCCGGCACCGTCGGGTCGGCGTCGAGCAGCTCGTGCTCCTCCACCAGCACCCGCCAGTCCGACTCGACCGTCCCGGGCTGCCGCAGACCGGGATACCCCTCACCCTCGGGGAGCAGCACGGACCCGGTCCAGGTGGCCCGGAACCCGCCGGACTCCTCGACGCTCACCGCGGGCAGCACGGATGTCGAGAAGGTCGACCACTCCAGATCGCCGGCCCCCGCGACCCTGCTCTGGACGGTCGCCCGCACGGTCCGCGACTGCTGCAGCCGGGAGGCCCGGGTCGCCGCGTCGCCGGTCGGGCTGTCGGCGCTCAGCTGGTCGCCCTGGAGCTCGGGGCCGCCGTGCGGGTCGAACCGCAGCCAGCTCACGACGCCGGTCAGGGTGACCTGGACATGCCCCGGGTCGGGCCGACTCACCGTGAGCGTGCGGGTGGGAAGGGGCTGCACCCAGCCCGTCAGCGCGACCGGCGAGAGCGAGCAGCCCTCGATCGACTGCGGCTGGAAGCGAGCGACGGCCAGGCGCACGAACGGCCACAGCGCGGGAGTCTCCTGCAGCGCGACGTCGACGAACCAGCGTCCGGTCGCCTCGTCGAACTCCGGCTGGTAGCCCAGCACCCTCACCGCCGGGTGACCTCGCACGTCCCGCAGCGGCACGGACGCGGCTACGGCGACCGGGTTCCCGGGGCCGTCCGGCCAGCCGCGGTCGCGCCCGCCGAGCACCTCGCCGTCGAGCGGCGGCCGGATCCCGACGGCCTCGGCCGCGCCCGTCTCGACCACGTCGAGCACCAGCTGGTCGAAGGTGAGCAGCGGAGGCACGGTCGGGTTCGTCGTCGCACCGCCGTGCTGCACGATCGGGTCCGCGGCCCAGATGCTCGTCGCGCCGTCAGGCGCCTGCCTGGCCTTGGGCTGGCGCGACCACGTGCCGTCCCCAGCCTGTACCCACTCGTCGGTGTCGAACACGAGGACGCCCAGAAGCTCACCGTCGCCTGAGGAGAACCAGGGGCGGGCCAACCAGACGCGGACGCCCGACCGGCGGACCTGCCGCCACGCGAACGGGTCGGCGGGCTCGGGCTGCTGCTCCCAGCGCAGCAACGGAACCGCGTCGAGCACGAGGGGTGCCGCGGGCCGAGCGGACGACGGGATGTCGAGCACCACAGCCTCGCCGGGCTCGGGCTCTGCCGGGATCTGGTCGAGCGGGAAGAACTCGGCGTACCGGGTGGTCCCGCTCGGGACGTAGGTGACCCGCCGGTAGTGGGTGTCCTCGAACGTCTGCAGCATCCGGTGGAACCCGATGCCGCCGAGCGCCTGCGCCAGCGGACCGGTCGGCAGGAAGTCGTAGAGGAACAGCACTCCTGTCGTCGCACGTTCCGCGACGGCCGAGCGCACGACGACGTCCGACTTCGACACCACCTGTGGCGTCGACGCCGTCGGGTCGTCGACCGTCTCGGTCCACGATGCCCGCACGACCACCGTGTCCGTGCTCGCACCGTGCACGTCGAGCAGGCCGGTGAAGGCGGCGACCGAACGCCCGGGCGGACGCAGGAACAGGTCGAGCACCGTGAGCTCGGGAGGCCGCACCGGCGCCGGCACCGCGTGCACCAGGCGGACGTCGGTCGAGGGCGTGAGCCACCAGGTCCACCCGGACGACGCGGCCCGCATCAGCGCGGCTGCGGCGACCACCTCGTCGGTGGTGTACCCGTCCGTGGGGTCGACCGCGCTGGCCAGGTGCGACCTCCAGAGGCCGAACTTGTCGAGCGAGCTCGCGTCCAGGGTGCTCGACACGGCGACGCGCACCTGCTCGCCCGGGGGGAGCTGGACGTGCACCTCGTGACCGACCACCTGGGCGCCGAGCGCCTCCCCTGCCTCGACGACGATCCGCAGCGGCTGCAAGGACGGCCACACGCCCGGGTAGGGCACGGAGACTGCCTGCAGCGCGCGCGGCTCAGGCAGCACGTGCGGCGCGCCCGCCTCGTAGAACACGAGCGAGACCCCGGTCGCGTGCGGGTCCGGCAGGTACGGGAGCCGCAACGCGTCGGTGTCGTGGACGACGTACTGGCCCTCACCGATGGGTCGGCCGCGGTCTGCCGTGATCTGGGCGAGGGTCGCCCGGTGGGCGGAGCCCGTGTCTGCCCCTGGCCGGTCGACCAGCGCGATGCCGAGCTGCTCGACGGTCGCGGTGGCGTCGGTCAGGCTGGGCACGAACTGGTCGAGCAGCGTGCCGCGCTCGGCGAGTGCCAGGGCGTAGAGGCGCTTGATCTCGGCCACGTCGCCCGTGCCGATCGCCTTGTCGAACGCGCCGGCGGTCTCTGCCTCGAGCTGGGTGGCCTTGGGCGGGGCGAGGTGTCGCTCGGACGTCTCGGGTCCGCCGCTGCGCACCACCAGCGCGGCGGGCTGCTCTCCCGGCGTGAGCTCGGCCCGGACGACGAGCGTGGGGGCCGGGACCGGCTCCCACCGCAGGTAGGGGCGCGGCGTCGTGACGACGGACCGGAGGGGCAGACGCACCTCGTCGGGCAGCTGCAGGTCGTCGTTGGCGGCCAGGCCCGCGAACTCGCCCGCGTCGATCCGCAGCTGGGGGCGCACGCGCAGGGTCGCCCGCGACTCGGCGAGGATCCGCGACGCCGCCGCGACGTCGTCGAACAGCCGTTGGACGGGCGCCGCCTCGTCCGCCGCCGTCGCCCGCGCTACGAGGTTCTCGAGCGTCGCGTCGAGTCGCGCGTCGCCGGACAGCAGCTCGTCGGGCAGCAGCATCGCCTGCGGCGGGTCCGTCCGCAGGTGCTCGATCACCGCCTGCCGCCTCGCCTCCGCGACGCCTGCGCGGTCCCGGCGCACGTACGCCTCCCGCACGCGGTCGAGGTGCTCACGGGCCGCGCCGACCTGGCGCTCACCCGGTCGACGCGGCCGCCGCCGCGGCACCTGCGGGACCGAGTTGCCGGCCAGGTCCACGGCCAGCACCCGGAAGCTGTACGACGTGCCGTACCGCAGCCGCGGCAACGACAGCGGTTCGACGCGCGAGACCGTGTGCGCGCCGTCGATCGGCTCGTCGGGCAGGGTGTCGACGACGGCCTCGGTCGCTCCGTCGGGACCGGGCGGCTCCACGTGCACGATGGTCAGTCCGGGCCGCGGCGCGGACAGGCTCCAGCCGTCCCACCCCGCGACGACCTCGTGCAGGTAGTACCCGTTCGTCTCGTCGCCGGGAGCCCGGTTCAGCGCGGAGAGCTGCAGGAACCCCAGGTCGGGCTCGTCGGCCAGCACGCTGAGGCCGCCAGGCGCCGCCGTGACCGTGACGCGCCGGCGGTGCAGGCTGTGCCACTCCTTGGTCACGTCGTCCCAGACCTCGACCCGGATGCCGCGCACGAGGTCGTCCAGCAGCAGCTCGCGAGTGCCGTCGTCGGCGGCCAGGGCCTCGGCCTCCTGGACGCGGGCGCGCAGCTGGGCGGCACGCTCACGGCGAGCGAGCGCGAAGCCCGTCGAGCGCAGCGTCCCGGGCGCGGAGGTCGCGGGGTCCCCGTTCGCCTCGCTCGCGTACTGCCGCGCGAGGTTGCGCGCGTGCTGGTCGAGCTTGAGGCCGGACGCGTCCGGGTCGACGTCGAGCACGACCCACTCGTCGTCACCGAGCGGCAGCGCGCCGCCGACCCACGCCTTGCTCGACCGCGCTGCGAAGACGGGGCCGTCGACGACCACGGCGGTCTTCCGTGGCGGGAGCACCTGCAGGTCGGCATCGGGCGACGTGAGGGTCACGCGCACCCAGGTCGCGCGGGCGAGCGCGGCACGTGCCCGCGTGGCATCGACCCCGTCGAGCACGACGTCGACCGCCAGCCCGAGCCGCCGTAGCAGGGCGGGTGTCGAACCGAAGGAACCGACCTTGGCGTGGAAGTCGTGCTCGGGTCGGTCCGGCCGAGGCGTCGGTGGCGCGGCGGGGTCCGGCTCCGTACGAGGTGCCTGCTGCGGCTGCTCGGGCCGTTCGTAGTAGCGCCGCATGGCGTGGGAGTCGGCGATCAGCTGCAGCTGCGGGTCCGCGGACAGGTCCTGCCCGGCCAGCGCGTCCAGCTGCCGGGTCACTCGCGTGTCCGCCTCGGGATCGTCCAGAAGCACCTGCACGGGCGAGTGCTGGTCGGCGATCTCCGACTGGTACGGCGGCAGCGGTGGGGTCTCGCCGCCGTGGCCGTGCTCGGGGTCGGTGTCATCGACCTCGGTGAGCGGCCCGATCGTGGTGAGTGCATCCCTGAGCCGCCGGCCGGCGATCTGCAACGAGCGCCGCGCGCGACCCGCCTCGTCGTCGAGCAGCTGCCAGAGCGGGCCGCCCTGGTCCAGGTTCGCGAGGGTGCGCAGCATCCCGCCGGCCACGGGATCTCCCGCGAGACGGGGCCTCGTCAGCGGCGCCGCCGTGATCGCCGCGAGGTGCATGTCCACGGCATGGTCGCTCATCCGGCTCGCGGGGTTGGTCCGCCACGTCTCGTCGGACAGCGCGGGCGTCGGGAAGCCGTCGACCGGCGTGCCCGGGGGAAGCACGGCCGCCCACGACGCGGCGTCGGCGACGGACACGACGCGCAGAGGGAGGGTCGTCCCGAGCGAGGTCTCCAGCGCGAACGTGCAGCCGGCGAGCGTCGTCGGCCAGTCGACGGCCGCCGGGAAGTCGGACAGGAGCGCGCCCCCGACGAGCTTGTGCGTGAGGAAGACGGTGAGCTGGAAGGGGGCGTCGTCGGCGAGCGAGTGCGGCAGGGCGGTCGCCAGGACGGTGGTGGGCATCGGTCCTCCTGCGCTTACGCCGGCACGGGCGCGAACGCGCCGCAGTACTCGGCCCAGTCGGCGTTCATGCCCGTGCCGTCGGGGGGCATGACCTGGTACATCGTCGGATCCCCCTTGGAGCCGGCCAGCTTACGCTCGACCGAGATCTCCACGGACGCGGAGAAGAACAGCACCTCGACCTCGACCACCAGCGAGGCTCGGCCGATGAGCTTGCCGGTCTCGAAGTGGTAGGTCAGCGACAGCTCGAGCGTGATCGAGGCGCTGATGAGGCCGAGCACGTCGACCTCGCCGCGAATCCTGAAGTACGCGGTGAACAGTCCCTTGTCCGCCTCCAGCCGTAGGTAGACACCGACGGAGATCGACACCGAGCCCGACGCGACGCCGAGGTCGACCGACAGCGACGCGCACGCCTCGAGCCCGAGCTCCAGGAGTACCAGCCCCTTGGGCGCGGCCCGCAGCACGAGCCACCCGCCGCCACCGACGCACATGACCGTGAGACGGAAGGGTGCGTCCTTCGAGCAGAAGTGGAATCCGACGGTCATCGCGTCGCCGAGGAACGGCACCCGCGCGTCGGCCCCCAGCGAGATGTTCTCCAGGCTGAACACGCCGACCGACACGTTCGGGAGCGTGAGGTCGAACCCGGCAGTCACGCCCTCGGGAGCGACGTCGACGTAGGGCGGGTCGGAGAACCCGTCGAACGGGATGAGCTCGCGCAGGCGGTCGACGAACGACAGCGGCCCGAGGAACCCGAGCCCGCCGAACACCACGTCGACCTCGGGCTTTCCCGACGACCCCGCGTGGAACCCGATCCGGCGGAACATCAGCTTCATCAGCCCGGCGTCGCCGTCGCCGATGAGGTTGAGGTCGAAGTCGACGATCTCCGCGACGATGTCGACCGCCGGCGGCGCGCTGGCGGAGGCGCGCACCTCGACGTCGAGGTGCAGCGAGTCGGGCTTCGGCTTGAAGATGTTCGGCGCGCCCGGCAGCCCCCACGGCTTGATCAGCGGCCGCCACGACATCCGTGCGGTGACCTGACCGCCCGCGATCCCCTCGAGCATCTGCGCCAGCCCGGCGGCGTCCTTGGCGAGGTCCGTCAGCGTCTTCAGGGTCGCGACGGGCTTCTCCAGCGCGGACCGGAGCGCGGCCGGCACGCCGGGTACGCCGATGGCGTCGAGCAGCGGCTGCAGGTCGCCGGCGAGCGCGACGGCCGCGGCGCTCACCGCGTCGGGGTTGCCGGGCAGGCCCTGCACAGCGGCGATCAGCGCGTCGAGGTGGGTGGTGAGGTTGCCGACGACGGCGTCGAGCTGGTCCTTCGCGTGCTGGGCGACCGCCTGCGCTCCCCCGTGCGCGGCGTTCGCGACCTCCTGCGTCAGCCGCGCCTCGGCGTCGTCGAGAGCCTGCTTGAGCCGCTGCGCCTCAGTGAGCAGCTTGGTCACGGCATCGACCGCGTCGGACACGAAGGCCGGAGCCTCGTCGAGACCCGCCTCCTCGAGCAGGTCCAGGAGGCTGAACAGCCCGAACAGCTTGGGCAGTGCGCCTGCCAGGAGCTCCCCGGGGTCGAACTTCGCCGCGTCGAACGCCGACGGCGCGTTGCCGCTCTCCCCGATCGCGCCGAGCGCGCGCGAGATCCCTCGGACGGCCAGGTTGGGCGCGACGAACCCGCCGGCCCGGTCCGACCCCTTCGAGAAGTCGACGGCGGGCGGCGCGCTCTTCAGGGCGAGGATGAGCTCGCCCGCGTTGGGTTCGCCCGGGACCGGCTTGGCGTCGAGTGCCCGTGCCGGGAGGCCGTTCGCGAGGTACGGCTTGGCGAAGACGAGGTCCACGGCCGGAGCCTGTGGGGCGAGGTGTCGCATCGACGGCACGATCGACCGCGTCTCGGTGAGGAACGGCCGACTCGTCACGTTGGCGGAGTCGATCTCACCGTCGAAGATCAGGTGCCCGACCTCGATCGACGTGTCGCCTGCCTTGACCGGCTTCGCCACAGCCAGCGTCTGCCCGCGTCCCTGGATGTGCCGCACCGGGAAGTACCGCGGCGAGGCGTCCTCGGCGTGGAAGACGAACGTCTGCGGTCCGTCCTTGCCTGCCTGAACGAACACGAGCGGGGCCGGCCAGGTCCGCGTCTCGCCGCCGCGGTCGACCGTGGTGAGAGTGAACGGGAACGGGGCACCGTTGCGAGTCGGCACGAACGGCTGCTGGTTCTCTGGCGGCTTGTCGATGTCGGGCGTGACCAGCGGGCTGACCGTGACATGGCCGAACGGGTTGTCGAGGTCCGTCGTCGGGTACGTCCGCGTGGGCTGCCGCACGATGATGAACCAGCGCTGCCACAGGTACGCGACCGGGGTGTCCCGGTGCTTGACCTCCCGCTCCGTGATCTTGACCAGGAAGCACCGGTGCCCGAACGGGAACAGGATCCCCGGGTACGCCACCCGCACGTACCCGTCGCGTCCCATGAACGCCTGGTGCCGGTAGTCGACGATGTTGGCGGGGAACTCCCACGACTGCTTCCAGTCGAACCAGGCGCCGAGGCTGGACAGGCTCAGGCGGGAGACCTCGAGCGGCGTCCGCGCGTTCTCGGGGTTGCCCCCGTGGGTCTGCGTGACGATCGCGGTGCGGTCGAACGGGACGAGCGGCTGGTCGAAGCCCGGCGGCGGGAGCTCGTCGTCGCGGGTCCACAGCGCGCGGACGATGCGCTGGTCGGCGTCGTCGTCGTCGACGGTCCCGTCGTCCCTGCGGACCGTCAGGTGAGTTCGCCAGAGCTCCGACCGGTCGCTCGGACCCTTCGGGCTCGTCTCGTGGCGGAACGCGCCCCGCGCGCTCGGCGAGACGATCAGGCGGTACGGGGCCTCGATCGCGGTCTCCACGTCACGGGGCGGTTCGATGCCCGAGCCGTTCGACTCGCCGTTCTCGGTCGCGCCGGGCGCCACCCGCAGCCGCAGGGTCTGGATCGCGTCGAGGACCTTCTCGAGCGTGTAGGTGATCCGGGTACCTTCCGTCACCTCGTAGACGAGCCTCGTCGGCCCCGCCGCGACGTGACGGGACGGACTGCCCGGCTTCGCGGGAGGAGGTGGCGGCGCGCCCGCCTGCCAGACCTCCTCGCCCAGGTGCTGCGGGGGGAAGTGCACGACGAGCGATGCATCAGGTCCGGCGACGAGCTCCGCGCCGCCGTCGCTCGGTTCGACCGTGCAGCCGGGCGCCTCGAGCCTCAGGTCGACCAGGTCGCGGGTGCGCAGGAGCCTCGTGTCGATCGGCTCCGGTCGTTCGTCCGGCTCGCCCATGCAGCACCGCCCCCTCGCCGCGCCCGCTTCGTGCCGTTTTGGGTGCCTTCGACAGCGATCATGCTCCCGATCGCGGCTTCCCGCTACGCCTTTCGGGTGAACGGCGCGCCCGCATCCGGTGGTAGAACCCCCGTCGCCGTGCGCGCCCGAGGCGCCATGTGCCTGTCAGGCGTCGGCGACGTCCTCGCCCTCGGCCGGCTCGCTGGCGTGCCGACGTGCGTCGGTCGGCTCGGCAGTCGACGACGCGGCAGCCCCCTCGGCAGGCTCGGTCGCGTGCGCCCGGGTCTCGTCGTCAGGGAGCGGCGGGGTGTCGGTGCTCATCTTCTCTGCCTCCTCGTCGTGCGGTGCCTGGTCCTCTCGACCGTACGCCCGTGGCGCGCTCCTGCACGGTGGCCGGTCAGGACCCTTGGCAGACCAGCCCGGCGGACGCCAGAGTCGTGACATGACGACGGCCGGATCACTGCCCGCCACGTTCGAGGGCGACGTGCTCGTCCCTGGCTCCCCCGACTACGACGTCGCGCGGGCAGTCTGGAACGGCGCCGTCGACCGACGGCCTGCGTACGTCGTGCGGTGCGCCGGCACCGACGACGTACGCTCCGCGGTCCGGGTCGCGCGCGACCTCGGTCTACCACTCGGCGTGCGGGGTGGCGGGCACAGCGCGGCGGGATGGGCGGTACCCGATGGCGGGCTCATGATCGACCTCTCCCGGATGCGGGGTGTCGACGTCGACCCGGAGGCCCGAACGGCTCAGGTGCAGGGCGGGGCACTGCTCGGGTCGCTCGACGCGGCCACGCAGCCGTACGGGCTCGCGACGACGGCCGGGATCGTCTCGCACACGGGCATCGGCGGGCTGGCGCTGGGTGGTGGCGTCGGCTGGCTCGGCCGGCAGGTCGGCCTGACCTGCGACAACGCGCTCGCGTACGAGGTGGTGACCGCCGAGGGTGAGCTCGTCCGCGCGACAGCCGACGAGCACCCCGACCTCTTCTGGGGACTGCGGGGCGGTGGCGGCAACTTCGGCGTGGTGACGCGCTTCGATCTCACGCTGCACGACGTCGGCACGCAGGCGCTGGTCGCCGAGGTGGATCTCGACCCGGAGCGTGGTCTCGACGCGCTCCGGACCTGGCTGGCGAGGTCCGACGACGCACCCAGGCGCGCGACGCTCTTCGCCGAGGTGCTCGCTGGAGGTCTGCTGACGCTCGGGTTCGTCTGGGTCGGCGCACCCGACGACGCGGCGCCGCTGCTCTCGGAGCTCGACGGTCTCGGTACCGTCCTGGCCCGACGCGTCACACCGATCAGCTACCTCGACCTGCAGCGACAGTCCGACGTCGGCTCGGCGCACGGTTTCCGTCGCTACGCGAAGAGCCACTACGTCCGGGAGCTGCCGGACGCGGCGCTCGAGGCGTTCCTCGCCCACACCGGCTCGGACGTGGGTGCCGCGAGCCTCATCGCCTACGGCGGTGCGATCGCGGACGTCGACCCGGGAGCGACGGCCTTCGCACACCGCGACGCGCGTTTCGAGTACGACGTCGGCGCCAAGTGGCAGGACCGGGCCGACGACGAGCGGATCGCGGCAACGTGCCGGGGGCTCGCCGCGACGATCGAGCCGTGGAGCGTCGGCGTGTACGTCAACGCACTCGGGACCGAGGGCGACGCGGGCGTGCACCGGGCGTACGGAGCCACCACCTACGCGCGTCTTCAGCAGGTCAAGTCGGTCTGGGACCCGGACAACGTCTTCCGGCTCAACCAGAACATCCCACCGCGCTGATCGACCACCTGCGTCACCGACCGTCGAGTCAGCAAGCGACCACCCACCGAGCTCGCTCGCTACATTCAGGTATGAGCGTCGTCGACCACCTCGCCCCGTTCTTCGGCACCTGGCACGGCACCAACAGGCTGCGCCTGATGCCCACCGACGACTACCGGTCCTCGGTCGCGACGGCCACGGTCGGCCTCACCGCGGCCCGCTTCGTCCCGATCGCCTACACGTGGTTCGACGGGGACGCTCCGCAGGACGGGCTCGTCCTGATCGGTGGAGGCTCCGACGACGCGGCCGCTGTGTGGGTGGACTCCTGGCACACGGGGCCGACGTGGATGAGCTTCACGGGCGTCGCGGACGGCGACGAGCTTCGGCTTCACGGGACGTATCCCGCTGAGGACGGCCTCGACTGGGGTTGGCAGATCCACGTCCGGCCCAGGGACGCGATCCTCACGATGCACAACATCGTGCCTGGTCACGAGCCGTACCAGGTCGTCGAGCTCGCACTGATGGCCGACTGAGAGACCGCGCTCCCGGTTGCGGACCCATCCGGACGGCTGTCCACTACACGGAGGGGGAACGATCGAAGGAGGCTCCACCATGGACACAACAGTTGTCTGGATCATCGTCGCCATCGTCGTCGTCGCCGCTGTCGTGGCGGCCATCGTGGTGCTCAGCGGGCGCGCGCGCCGAAGCGACGACGCGCAGCGCGCCCGAGCGCAGGAGATTCGCGAGCAGGCTGCCGCGGACCAGGTCGAGCTGCAGCGTCGCGAGGCCGAGGCGGCACGCCTCGACGCCCAGGCGCGGCTCGCGCAGGCCGAGGCGGACGCACGGGCGGCGGACGCCGCGGCGCTGCAGAACCAGGCGCGGGCGCACGCAGAAGACGTGAGCGGAGCACGGACCGAGCTCGACGAGCGACTGACCACCGCCGACCGGATCGACCCCGACGTCACCGTGGACGAGCAGAGCTCAGAGCCGCGGCGCTGACGGGCTCGTATGGCCGAGATCCTTCTCCTGCACCACGTGCTCGGGCTCACTGACGGCGTCCGCTCGCTCGCCGAGCGCTTCCGTGGTGCCGGACACACGGTGCACGCACCGGACCTCTTCGAGGGCCGGACGTTCGACGACCTCGCCGCCGGCATGGCACACGAGGAGGACGACATCGGCTGGGAGGGCATGAAGTCGAGGGTCCGGGACGCCGCTGCCGGCCTGCCGGCGGAGCTGGTGTACGTCGGGATCTCGATGGGCGTCGTGTACAGCCATCTCCTCGTGCGCACCCGGCCGGGCGCGCACGGGGCGGTCTTCCTCGAGTCCTGCACGAGTCCCGACGACTTCGACGGCTGGCCGGCGGGCGTATCGCTGCAGGTCCACGGTCACGCGGAGGACGAGTTCTTCGGCGCGGAGGCAGCGACGAACGCCCGAGCGCTCGTCGCTGCCGCTGGCGACGGCGACGTCTTCGTCTACCCGGGCAGCTCGCACCTGTTCGTCGACGACTCGCTGCCGACCTACGACGCCGAGCAGACCGACGTGGTCGTCGAGAGGATCCTCGCGTTCTCGCCCCTCGTGTGAGGCACGGACCGCTACCTACGTCCGGTGCTCGGATCCAGGTCGTGCCGCAGCGGCCGCGGAGACCTCGACAGGGTCAGGCCTGCGGGGAGGTCCGCGATGTCCGCCTCGTTGTCGGGTGCGACGTCGAACCCCACCCGGGCGCCCGCGAGCGGCACGTTGTCGACGCGCACCCGGCCGAAGCCGGGCGGCAGGGCGGGCGCCAACCAGACCGTCTTGTGCGGCAGGCACGGGTCGTACCGCAGCAGCGTCCGCAGGAGCAGGAGCGGCGTCGTCGTCGCCCACGCCTGCGGCGAGCATGACGTCGGGTACGGGACCGGCCCATCGGGATACTCGTCGCGCCCGAAGCCGCAGAAGAGCTCCGGAAGCCGACCTCCGAACCGTTCGGCCGCCTCGAGGAGCCCGACGGCGATGCGCTGGGAATGCTCGACGAACCCGTAGCGCATGAGGCCGGCGGCGATCAGGGCGTTGTCGTGGGGCCACACCGACCCGTTGTGATAGCTCGCAGGGTTGTACGCGCCCATGTCCGAGGCGAGCGTCCGCACGCCCCACCCCGTGAACATCGGGGGCGCCAGCAGCCGGTCGGCGACCGCCTCAGCCTTGTCCTCGTCGACGATCCCGGTCCACAGGCAGTGCCCGATGTTCGAGGCGGACGCATCGACGGGCCGCTTGTCGCGGTCGAGCGCGAGCGCGAACAGCCCTCGGTCAGGGAGCCAGAACCGCCGGTTGAACTGCTCCTTCAGCGCGGCGGCACGATCGCGCCACTCCTGCGCGAGCCGGTCGTCGCCGTGGTGCCGCGCGAGCAGGGCGCGCGCGACGTACGCGGCGTACACGTATCCCTGCACCTCGCACAGTGCAATCGGGGCGCGCGGCAGGGATCCGTCCGCGAACGTGATCCCGTCCCAGGAGTCCTTCCAGCCCTGGTTCGCCAGGCCGCCGGCGTGCAGCCGCTCGTACTCGACGAAGCCGTCCCCGTCGCGGTCGCCGTGATCGGTGACCCAGGCCAGGGCGCGGTCGACGTGCGGCATCAGGGCTGCCAGGTCGTCGTCCGCGAAGCCCCAGCGGCACAGCTCCCCGACGAGACACACGAAGAGAGGTGTCGCGTCGGCGGTCCCGTAGTACACACCGCCTCCGCCGAGCGCGAGGCCCGTGTCGACGCCGAGCCGGACCTCGTGCAGGATCCGTCCTGGCTGCTCCTCGGTCAGCGGGTCCACCTTCGCGCCCTGGTAGTGCGCGAGCGTCTGGAGCGTGCCGAGTGCGAGCGACTGGTCGACCGGCAGCGCCATGAACGACGCGAGCAACGAGTCGCGGCCGAACAGCGCCATGAACCACGGCGCGCCCGCAGCGACCGCCGTGCGCTCGGGATGCGCCGGGTCGGTGATACGCAGCGCACCGAGGTCGGTCTGGCTCCGTTCGAGGATGCGCTGGAGGGACTCGTCGTCCACGGCGACGATGGGCGCATGATCCCGCCAAGCGCGGTAGCGACGCGACGGGCCTGAGTCCTCCAACGGCTCCCCCACCGGAAAGCTGCTCTCCACGCGCGCACCGTCGACGACCGGGTGTGCGATGACGTTGCCCGACCAGGTCCCGTGCGCCGGCACGGTCCCGCGGAAGGTGATCCCGCTGACGTCGGCCTCGCCAGCGTCGGACGTGATGACCACGCCGCGTCGGTGACCGTGCCACTCCGCCTCGAGCGCGAGCTCGCGCCCGTCGACCCGCGCGCTGTGGTCCCACACCCGTCTGACCCGCCCGTCCTTCACCTCGAACAGGTCCGCGAAGTCCGCAGCGATCCGCACCGTGAGCACGAAGGTCACCGCTGCGCGCCCGTAGTTGCGCACCAGCACGTCCTCGCGCAGGCCCGTGGCCACCCGTCGCTGACGCTCGACGAGGAGCTCGGTGTCGTCGAGCCCGTGCCTCGGGTTCCGGCCGACGAAGATCGCACGGAACGGCTCGGGTGTCATGACCGCGAGCGCCTCGAGCGGCCGGTCGTCGAGCAGGACCTGCCACGACGAGATGATGCGCGTGTCCTCGAAGAAGACCCCGTGCGGTCGGCGAGGGTCGATGTTTCCGTCGATCCCCGACAGGCAGAACGAGGAGCCCTCGAAGAGGGTGACGGCGCCGGGCGCGCCCAGCTGGGCCATGGTCTCGTCGGAGGTCGACATGGCGACTACCGAGCGCGGCGCGCGGCGCGCCCTGTCCCGCCAACCGTGACGGCACCACCGCTCGCGACGGCGCTGGACAGCTGCGCGACGGGGGCCGACCACGCCACGGATGATGGCAGCATCGACGTGGTTCCGGCGGCCACCTGGGAGTACAGGCGGATGTGGTCGTCCACCATGCGGCGCGTCGAGAAGCGCTCCCGCGCCGCCGCTCGGCAGGCGTCCCTGTCGAGCGAACCCGCCTCGTGGAGCGCGCTCGCCAGCTCGCGCTCGGTGCACCGCAGGAAGCCGGTGACTCCGTCGTCCACGATCTCGGGTGCGGCACCGGCCGGTGTCGCAACCACCGGGGTCCCGCACGCGAGCGCCTCGATCATCACGAGCCCGAACGGCTCAGGCCATTGCATGGGGTTGAGCAGCGCGGTCGAGCCGCCGATGAGCTCGAGCTTGTCCCGTTCGCCGAGCTCCCCCACGTACTCGATGTCGCGGGACAGCAGTGGCTCGACCTCGTGCTCGAAGTACTCGTGCTCGCGGGGCTCCCTGAGCTTGGCGGCGATCTTCAACGGCATCCCGGCCGCGCGTGCGATGAGCGCCGCCTCGCGCGGTCCCTTCTCGGCACACATCCGACCGACGAAGCTCACGTACCCGCCGTCACCGGCTCCGACGGGGACCCGCTCGACGTCGAGCCCGTGATGGATCACGGCGGCGACGGGTATGCCGTGCGCCGTCGAGGCCTGGTGGTGCGAGATCGCGATGATCGCGACGCCACGCATCGCTTCGTAGAGCGGTGAGAGTGCCGCATTGAAGGGTCCGTGGTTCGTCGTGACGATCGGCGGAGTCCCGTGCCCGTGCTCGAGCAGCGGCCCGGCGAGCGTGTGGTCGTGGACGAGGTCGAGATCGCTCATCGCCGCATAGCCGGCCAGGACGTGGGCGAGCTCGGAGACCGCGTCGCCGGTCAGGGGGCGGTCGAGTGGAGCCGGGGCCGTCCCCGGAACTCGAGGTACCGGGCACTCGCTGTTGGCCGCGGCCGCGAGCAGAACCTCGTGGCCCGCGTCCTGCAGGCCACGGGCCAGACGGTCGATCACCGACTCGGTTCCGCCGTAGGCGGGCGGCGGGACGGGAACCCAGGGCGGGGCGATGATTCCGATGCGCATGTGTCGTCGATGTCCTTCGGCGGGCGGGGAGCGCCACGCCTCGACGCGAGGTCCAAGGTACGCCAGGCGTCCTCGGCTCGCGCGCCGACTCCTCCCCTCTTCGCGCCGCAGTGCGCGCAGGCACAGCGAGCCGCGCCGCGCCGCCCCTTTCATCCCGACGGGATGATGCTGAGCGCTGTCGCCGGTGCGACGCTCGGACCGCGACGTCGTCTTGGTTCCGTCGCCGCAGCCGCGCCGTACCTCTGGGAGGACGGGTGTCCGATCTCGACCTTGCCCGTCTGCAGTTCGCGTCAACGAGCATCTACCACTTCCTCTTCGTCCCGATCACGATCGGGCTGGGCTTCCTCGTCGCCGTGCTGCACACGATGTGGTACCGATCGGGCAACCCTGACCACAAGCGGCTGACGAAGTTCTTCGGCACGCTGCTGCTGATCAACGTCGCCGTGGGTGTGGTGACGGGCCTCATCCAGGAGTTCCAGTTCGGCATGAACTGGTCGGCCTACTCCCGGTACGTCGGTGATGTCTTCGGGGCACCGCTGGCGATGGAGGGGCTCGCGGCGTTCTTCCTCGAGTCGACGTTCATCGGGCTGTGGGTGTTCGGCTGGAACGTGCTGCCCCGCCGTGTTCACCTGCTGACGGTGTGGCTCGTCGCGGCCGGAGCGGCAGGCTCGGCGGCGTTCATCATGGCCGCGAACTCGTGGATGCAGCACCCCGTGGGGTACACGGTCGACCCGGAGACCGGACGGCCCGAGCTGTCCGACATCGGCGCGGTGATGACGAACCCGGTGTTCCTCTGGGGCTACGCGCACGTGCTGACCGCGTCCCTGGTCACCGGTGCGTTCCTGATGCTGGGCGTGTCGGCCTGGTACCTGCGCCGGGGACACCACCAGGAGGTGTTCACGCGCTCGGCCAAGGTCTCTCTCGCAGTCCTGGTGCCGTCGATCTTCCTCGCGCTGGGCGTCGGCAGCCACCTCGGTGTCATCGAGGCGACGTACCAGCCGATGAAGATCTCCGCCGCCGAGGGGCAGTGGGAGACGTGCCAGCCCTGCTCGTTCTCGGCGTTCCAGATCGGCGGCGGCAACAACGACCAGACCCCCACCAAGATCATCGAGATCCCGCACCTTCTCTCGATCCTGGCGACCGGTACGTGGGACGGCGAGGTGGAGGGCCTCAACGAGCTGAACGCGCAGTACCAGGAGGAGTACGGCCCGGGGAACTACGTGCCGAACGTCTTCGTCCAATACTGGTCGATGCGCGTCATGGCGTACCTGGGCTCCCTCGCCGCGCTCGTCGCGCTGTGGGGGCTGTGGCTGATCTGGCGCCGACGACTGCCGACGGCGCGCGTGTTCCTCTTCGTCGCGACGTGGGCCGTCGCCACGCCCTTCCTCATGAACACGGCCGGCTGGATGCTCACCGAGAACGGCCGCCAGCCGTGGATCGTCCAGGGCCTGATGAAGACGTCCGACGGGGTCTCACCGTCAGTCGGCTCCACCGAGCTGGTCATCAGCCTCGTCGTCTTCTACGGCGCCTTCCTCATCCTCGGCGCCGTCAACGTCTACCTGATGATGCGGTTCGCGCGCCGCGGGCTCGAGCTGGAGCCCGACGAACCCGAGCCCACGGACAACGACGGCGGGCAGCCGCGCGTCCCCGCGCTGACCTTCTGATCCTGAGATTGGAGTACGAGCCTCGATGACCTTGCCGACGCTGTGGTTCCTGATCGTCGCCGTGCTCTGGACGGGCTTCTTCGTGCTGGAGGGGTTCGACTTCGGCGTCGGCATGCTGCACAAGGTGGTCGGGCGCAACGACACCGAGCAGCGCGTCGCGATCAACTCGATCGGGCCGTTCTGGGACGGCAACGAGGTGTGGCTGATCGTCGGTGCCGCGGCGATCTTCGCGGCCTTCCCCAGCTGGTACGCCACGTGGTTCTCGGCGATGTACCTCCCGCTGGTGCTGCTGCTCGTCGCGCTGATCGCCCGCGGGGTCTCGTTCGAGTTCCGGGGGCGCATGGAGGCCACCCGCTGGCGGCAGACGTGGTCGTGGAGCCTCACGATCGGCAGCGCCCTGTGCCCGCTGCTCCTCGGCGTGGCGCTCGGCAACCTGCTGGCCGGGATGCCCGTCGACTCCTCCGAGGAGTTCACGGGGACCGTGGCCGACACGGTCACGGGCTACGGCCTGCTGGTCGGCTTCACCCTGCTCGCCCTCTGCGTCCTGCACGGCGCCACGTTCCTCGCGCTGCGCACCGAGGGCGACGTGCGACGCCGCGCGCACCGCGCCGCCGCCGTCGCGCACGTCCCGGCCGCCGTGCTCCTGCTCGGGCTCGCCGTCTGGACGCCGTCGGTGTCCGACGCCCCCGCGCTCCGTGGCGTGGTGCCGCCGGTGCTCGCGGTCGTGGCCGTCCTGGCCGCCGCCGTCCTGCTGCGCGCGCACCGCGAGGGCTGGGCGTTCACCGCGACGGCCGTCGGGATCGCGCTGACCGTCGTGACCCTGTTCGCGAACCTCTACCCGAACGTCCTGGTCTCCAGCACCTCGGCGAGCGACAGCCTCACCGTCCTGAGCACCGCGTCGGGGCAGTACGCGCTCCAGGTCATGACGGTCGTCGCCCTGGTCCTCCTGCCCGTGGTGCTGATCTACCAGGGCTGGTCGTACGTCGTCTTCCGTCGGCGGGTCAGCGGCCCGCCGACCGCCGCACCACCGGACCCGACTACGGGTCCGTCCGCACCCCTCGACGAAGGAGCACTCAGATGAGCCTGCAGGGAAAGGTGGCGGTCGTCACCGGCGGCAACAGCGGCATCGGCAAGGCCGTGGTGCTCGCGCTGGCCCGAGCCGGCGCGAACATCGTGATCGACTACGTGGCCCACCCCGAGGCGACCGAAGAGCTCGAGAGGCAGGTCCACGCCCTGGGTGACCAGGCGATCGGGGTCGACGCCGACGTGAGCAAGGTCGCGGACCTCGAGATGCTCGTGGCGCGCACGGTGGAGGCGTTCGGGCGCCTCGACATCATGGTGAACAACGCCGGCATCGAGACGCGCACGTCGGTCCTCGACACCACCGAGGAGCAGTACCAGCGCGTGATGGACATCAACCTCAAGAGCGCGTTCTTCGGCACCCAGATCGCCGCCAAGCAGATGATCAAGCAGGGCACCGGCGGCCGGATCATCAACATGACCTCGGTGCACGAGGACTGGCCCATGCCAGGGAACACCGCCTACTGCCTGTCCAAGGGCGGCATGCGGATGCTCACCCGGACGGCAGGCGTCGAGCTCGGGCCACAGGGCGTGCAGGTCGTCGGCGTCGGACCCGGGGCGGTCGCCACGCCCATCAACACCTCGACGATGAACGACCCCGAGAAGATGAAGACGCTCGACGCGGCGATCCCGCTGGGCAGGATGGCCGAGCCGGAGGAGATCGCCAGCCTGGTCGCGTTCCTCGCCGGCGACGGCGCCTCCTACATCACCGCCACGACGGTCTTCGCCGACGGCGGCATCATGCACAGCAGCCCGGGCCTGTGAGGACGACGCCATGACCGAGCACTACGACGTCGTCATCGTCGGTTCGGGCGCGGGCGGCGGGACCCTCGCACACCGTCTCGCTCCGTCCGGGAAGAAGATCCTCATCCTCGAGCGCGGCGACTGGCTCCCGCGCGAGCTGGAGAACTGGGACGCGACGGAAGTGTTCGTCAAGAACCGTTACGTCTCCAAGGACACCTGGTACGACCACGAGGGCAGGTCGTTCCAGCCGCAGGTGCACTACAACGTGGGCGGCGCGACCAAGTTCTACGGCGCCGCGCTCTACCGGCTGCGGGAGAAGGACTTCTCGGACCTGCAGCACCACGGTGGTCTCTCGCCCGCCTGGCCGGTCGGGTACGACGAGTTCGAGCCGTACTACACCCAGGCGGAGGACCTGTACCAGGTGCACGGCGCGCGGGGCGAGGACCCCACCGAGCCGCCGTCGACCGGCCCCTACCCCCATCCGCCGGTCTCGCACGAGCCGCGCATCCAGAAGCTGTTCGACGACATGAAGGCGATCGGTCTGCACCCGTTCCACGCCCCGTCCGGCATCATGCTGAACGAGGCGGACCCGGCGTACAGCCCCTGCATCCGTACCGCGACGTGCGACGGGTTCGCGTGCCTCCTGCACGCCAAGTCCGACGCAGAGGTCATCGCGGTGCGGCCCGCCGTGGAGCACGCCAACGTCACGCTGGTCCGCAACGCCGAGGTGCGCAGGCTCGAGACCGACGACTCGGGGCACACGGTGACGTCGGTCGTTGCGGACGTCGACGGGGTCGAGCAGCGGTTCTCGGGCGATGTCGTCGTCGTGTCGGCTGGGGCCGCCAACTCGGCGAAGCTGCTGCTCGCGAGCGCCAACGACCAGCACCCGAACGGGCTCGCGAACGGATCCGACCAGGTCGGCCGGCACTACATGTTCCACAACAGCCGGGCGTTCCTCGCGATCTCTCTGGAGCGCAACGACACCCGCTTCCAGAAGACCCTGGGCATGAACGACTACTACTTCGGCGACGAGGCGTTCGCGTTCCCGATGGGCAACGTGCAGATGGTCGGCAAGTCGTCCGCGCCGATGTACCGCGGCGAGAAGCCTGTGGAGGCTCGCTTCGCGCCGATGTTCGCGCTCGAGGAGGTAGCCGAGCACGCGGTCGACTTCTGGCTCTCCGCCGAGGACCTGCCCGATCCCGACAACCGCGTGACGCTCGGCAACCACGGCAACGTCGTCCTCACGTACACGCCCAACAACAGGCGCGCACTCGACGAGCTCTACAGCCGCGTGAAGGGCAACCTCGGGCACCTCGGCATGCACGCGCACCACCTGGTACCCCGCGACGTGTACATGAAGAACGACATCCCGGTCGCGGGCTGCGCGCACCAGGCCGGCACGGTCCGGTTCGGCGCCGATCCCGCGACGTCGGTGCTCGACCGCGACTGCCGCACGCACGAGGTCGACAACCTCTACGTCGTCGACACGAGCTTCTTCCCGAGCATCGGCGCGGTGAACCCCGCACTGACGGCGATGGCGAACGCCCTGCGCGTCGGGGACCACCTGCTCGCCCGCCTCGCCTGAGACCACCCCACCAGGAGGACTCCATGGACTCGAACAGCCCCGCGTCGCCCTTCCCGCCGATCGCGGAGTACGCGTTCCTCTCGGACTGCCACACGGGCGCCCTCGTCGCGCCGGACGGATCGGTCGACTGGCTGTGCGCGCCGCGGTTCGACAGTCCGAGCGTGTTCGGCAGCCTGCTCGACCGCGGCGCCGGCTACTTCCGGTTCGCTCCGTACGGCATCAACGTGCCCACGTCGCGCGCCTACGACCCCGGCACCAACGTGCTCGTCACCACCTGGCACACGCCGTCGGGGTGGGTCGAGGTGCGCGACGCGCTCGTCATGGCCAGGCATGACGGTCCCGACGAGACGACGCCGCACACCCGCCCGCCCGCCGACTACGACGCCGAGCACCTCCTTGTCCGGACCGCGACGTGCCTCGAGGGGGCTGTCCGGATGGAGCTCGTGTGCGACCCCGCGTTCGACTACGGCCGGACGCGGGAGCCCTGGTCGCTCGACGCGCCCGGGGGGCACACGGCCGACATCAGCGGAGCCGGCCTCACGATGCGTCTGAGCACCGACCTCGCGCTGGGCGTCGAGGGCGACGCGGTCCGGGGCAGGCACGAGCTCGCCGCGGGCGAGACCGTCTTCTGCTCGCTGTCGTGGGCCACCTCACTGGCAGGACCGACCGACGCGGACGACGCCGTGGCGCGGATCGCGTCGACGCGCGACTTCTGGCGCCGCTGGCTGAGCAGGGCCTTGATGCCCGACCACCGCCTGCGGCCCTACGTCGAGCGCTCCGCGCTGGTGATCAAAGGCCTGACCTACATGCCGACCGGCGCCACGGTCGCAGCCCTGACGACCTCGCTGCCCGAGACGCCGGGCGGCGAGCGCAACTGGGACTACCGGTACACGTGGATGCGCGACTCGACGTTCACGCTCCAGGCGCTGCACTACCTGCGGCTCGACTGGGAGGCCGACGAGTTCATGCAGTTCGTCGCGGACGTCGAGCCCAACGAGGACGGCGCCCTGCAGATCATGTACGGCATCGACGGCCGACGCGACCTCACCGAGACGACACGCGACGAGCTCACCGGGTACCAGGGGGCGCGGCCCGTCCGGCTCGGCAACGGGGCGTTCGACCAGAAGCAGAACGACGTCTTCGGCTCGGTGCTCGACTCGATCCTGCTGCACACCCGACGCAGCGAACGCCTGCCCGCGCGGCTGTGGCCCATCGTCAAGGCGCAGGCGCAGTGCGCGGCCGCGATCTGGCAGCAGCCCGACCAGGGCATCTGGGAGGCCCGCGGCAAGCCGCAGCACTACGTCTCGTCGAAGATCATGTGCTGGGTCGCCATGGATCGCGCCGCGCAGCTGGCCGGGATACGCGGCGAGCCCGAGCTGGAGGCGAGCTGGGCCGCCACCGCCGCCGAGATCAAGGCCGACATCCTCGAGCACGGGGTGAGCGACCGTGGAGTGCTCCGCCAGCACTACGAGACGGACGCCCTCGACGCCTCGACGCTGCTCGCGGCGCACTTCGGTCTGCTGCCGGGCACGGACAAGCGGCTCCACGCGAGCGTCCTCGCCATTGCCGACGAGCTCTCCGAGAACGGCTTCGTCCTGCGCTACAAGACGGACGAGACCGACGACGGGATGTCGGGCAAGGAGGGCACGTTCATCATCTGCTCGTTCTGGCTGGTCTCGGCCCTCATGGTCGTCGGCGAGAACCAGCGTGCGCTCGACCTGATGGAGCGCCTCCTGCGGATCGCCTCGCCGTTCGGCCTCTACGCCGAGGAGTTCGAGGTGGACGCGGCACGGCACCTGGGCAACATCCCGCAGGCGTTCTCGCACCTGGCACTCATCGAGGCCGCGGCACGGATCATCCTCGCCGAACGCGTCCAGGAGATGTCGCTGTGACGGACGCGCTGGTGCTCGGTGGAGGGCTCGCGGGTGTCGCGGCGGCCCAGACCCTCGGCGAGGCCGGCATCCGCACGACGCTCGTCGACCGCACCGACTACCACCAGTTCCAGCCGCTGCTCTACCAGGTGGCCACGTCGCAGCTGCCCGCCGAAGACGTTGCGCGCCCGCTGCGCACGATCTTCGCCGACGTGCCCAGCGTCGACGTCGTGGTCCAGGGCGTGGCGTCCGCCTCGCTCGCGGACCGCACGCTCGTGCTCGACGACGGCCGGCAGCTGTCAGCCGATCACGTCGTGTTCGCCGCGGGCGCCCGCCCGAACTTCTTCGGCGTCCCTGGTGCCCGCGAGCACGCGTTCCCGCTCTACTCGGTGGTCGACGCCGAGCGGTTGCGACGGCACCACCGGGCGCTGGTCGTCGAGGAGGCCGTCGCGGGCAGCGGCGGTCCGCACGCGCGCGACGTCGTCGTGGTCGGCGGCGGGCCGACGGGGGTCGAGGTCTCAGGCGCCCTCGCCGAGCTCGTCGCAGCTCTCAAGGCGCAGGGCATGGTGCCCGACGACGTGCAGGTGCACCTCGTCGACCGCGGGCACGCGTTGCTCGGCCAGTTCAGCTCGCGGGCGCAGGAGTACGCGCACCGCCACCTCGTCAAGGACGGCGTCGACATCCGGCTCGGCACGGGGGTCGCAGCGGTGCACGCCGACCGGGTCGACCTCGACGACGGGACGACCCTGCCGACGCGGACCGTCATCTGGGCGGGCGGTGAGTCGGCCTCGGCCATCGCTCAGGACGCGGGGCCCGCGACGGGACGTGGCGGGCGCATCGACGTCCGGCCGGACCTGGGGGTCGACGGCTTCCCCGGGGTGTGGGCCGTCGGCGACGTCGCGAACATCCCCTCCGGACCGGAGGCAGGGGCCCCCACGTTGCCGCAGCTCGGCTCGGTCGCCCAGCAGTCCGGACGGTGGGCGGCCCAGAACATCCTGCGTTCGACGCAGGGCGACGCGCTCGCCCCCTTCCACTACAAGGACAAGGGCATCATGGCGATGATCGGCCGCAACGCCGCGGTCGCGGAGGTGGGAGCGCACCGTCATGAGGTCGACGGGCCGCTCGCGTTCGCCGCCTGGCTCGGGGTCCACGCGATGCTGCTCAGCGGGGTGCACAGTCGCACGGACGCGTTCCTGAGCTGGGCGTGGGACTACTTCGAACGGGACCACGCGGCGACCGTCGAGTCGCACGACGCACCACGCAGGATCGCCTGGGGCGACGACTCCGACGACGTGCCCCACATCGACCTGGACGCGCCGACGCGAGACTGACGGGTGCGCCGACAGCCGCGACCCGAGGGGTTGCGGTCCCCGTGGTGCCGGACGGTAGCGTGGCGCCGGTGGGGGAACGTCACGATTCGTCCGTTTCGCCCGTCGGGGCGAACGCGCCGACGACCCTGAGCGAGACGGGGCCGGTCGTGGTCCGTCGCCATCGCTCAAGCGTCGGCCTGCTCCAGCGCGGTCACCTCGTCGACCTCGTGGCGGGCTCGCCTGCACGGGTCGTCGCGATCGTCGCCGGGCCGGGATACGGCAAGTCGACGCTCCTGGACCAGTGGGCCGACCAGCTCGCTAGTGCGGCCGTCTGGCACGCGTGCACCGATGGGGACAACGACCCGGCGGTCCTGCTGTCCGCCCTGGGCGACGCTGCGGGCGCGGAGCCGGGCATCGTCACCGTCGCGGGTCTCGTCGCGGCACTCCGTAGGCAGCCCTCGCGCACGCTGCTGCTCGACGACCTGCAGGCGATCACCCGGGCCGGAAGCCTCAACGTGCTTACCGACGTCATCGACCGTCTGCCTGACGCCTGGCGCGTCGGCTTCGCTTCCCGTGCCCGGCCTCGGCTCCCGATCGCCCGGTTGCGTGCGGCCGGCGAGCTGCTGGAGATCGGCGTCAGCGAGCTGTGCCTGCTCCCCGACGAGGAGGCCGAGGTGCTCGGCCGTTCGGGCGTGCGCCTCTCCCCCACGGCGGCGACGGCTCTGCACGACCACACCGAAGGCTGGCCGGTCGGCGTGCGGCTCGCCGGCATGGCGCTCCGAGCTCAGGGCGGGCACAACGACGAGTCCCTCACGTTCACCGGTGACGACCGGTTCATGCGCGAGTACCTGCTCACCGAGGTTCTCGGGGGCGTCCGGGTACGCGAGAACGCGCTCCTGGTCCGCTGCTCGATCCTCGGCGACCTGTCGGGTCCGGTCTGCGACGCCGTCCTGCGCTCGCACGCCTCCGGCACGGCTCTCGAGCACCTCGAGACGCACGGCGTGATCCAGGCGGTCGACCGGGACGGAGAGAGGTACCGCTGCCATCCCCTGCTCCACGAGCTCCTCGTCGCCGAGCTGCACCGCAAGGAACCCGCACTCGTCCCCGAGCTCCACCGCCGGGCCGCCCGCTGGTACGAGGACGCCCACCTGCCGGAGCAGGCGATCGAGCACGCACATCGGGGAGGCGACCACGAGGAGCTCGCCCGGCTGGTGCTCGAGTGGGCGCAACCCACATGGCGGAGCGGGCGAATCGACACCGTCCAGCAGTGGATGTCCTGGCTCGAGGAGGCGAGCGACATCGACGTCTTCCCGGCGGTCGCTGCTCACGCATCGCTCATCTTCGGCCTGCTCGGTGAGGTGGCCGGCGCGCAGCGGTGGTCGGCGATGGCGCACACGGCCTCCGGCTCCGGCGCTCTGCCCGACGGTGGCACCGTCGAGGGAACCGTCGCCTATCTGAGGGCGATCGAGGCGCGCGACGGGACGGTGCAGATGCGGGTCGACGCGCGCGCCGCCCGCGCCGGGCTGCCGTCGGCGAGCCCGTTCCGTGCCGCGATGTTCCACACCGAGGGTCTCGCCTACCTGCTCGAGGGTGACCTCGACCGCGCGGACGACCTCTTCGTCGAGGCGATCGAGTCCGCCGAGCTGGCGCGTGCCGAGCCCGTCGTCGCCATGGACCTGTGCGAGCGTGCTGCGGTCGCGGTCGAGCGCGGCGACTGGGACGCCGCCGTGGCGTCCGTCCGCCGCGCCTCGACGATCGTGGCCGACGGCGGCTACGAGTCGTACTGGACCAGCGCGCTGGTGCACGCCTGGGCGGGCCGCACCGCGGTCCACCTCGGGCTGCGGACCGAGGCCGTCCAGCACACCCGCAACGCCCTCGCACTGCGTCCTCTGCTCACTCATGCGATCCCCGTGGTCTCGACGCAGGCGCTCCTGACCACCGCGCAGGCCTCGTTGGGTCTCGGCGACCTCCATGCAGCTTCCGCGACCGTGCGGCAGGCGCAGGAGATCATGCGTCGACGACCCGGCCTGGGTGACCTGCCGGACCGGGTCGCGGCGCTCGGCGCGACCGTGCACGAGGCCACGTTCGGGGGCCACTCCGACAAGCTGACGCCCGCCGAGGTCCGGCTCATGCCGCTGCTCGCGACGCACCTCACGTTCCCCCTGATCGCCGAGCGCCTGGGCGTCTCCCGCAACACCGTGAAGACGCAGGCGATCTCGAGCTACCGCAAGCTGGGCGTCTCGTCACGGAGCGAGGCAGTCGCACGTTGGGAGCTGCTCGACGGCACCGCGGGCTCGTAGATCCCCGCCCCGGCCGGGCCACCGCAGGACGAGATGGGAAGGCGGGCGCTCGTGAGCGAGGCGAACACCGGTGCGCCGTCCGCGTCGCTGGGCGATCGCCTGGCACCTGGCACCCCTGAGCGCCGTCTGCGTCGCGGTGCTCGCCCAGGTCCTGATGCGCGACCGGATCGTGCTCGGTCCCCTGCTGCTGGTGCCGGTCATCGAGATCGCGCTCGCCGTCGCGATCGTCGATCACCAACCTCGTCGCGTTCTCACCGACCGACGCGATGCCGCTGACCCGGACCGCGAAGATGCTGATGGCGTGGCAGTCGATCGTCTCGCTCGCCACCGTCGCCGTCGTGCTGGCCCGTGCGGTCAACATCCTCACCTGAGGAACACTTCGTCCTTGCCACTGCCGATCCTGGCCACTATCGCTCTCTGAGCCGGCCTGGAACCCCGGACTTCGTCCTTGCCACGGGCGGTGGCCGGTGCCACGGTGAGGACAAAGTGGTATGTACCGGACCTTCCGAGGTCCGAGGTTCGGCGCGATCACTTGGCGTGACCCGTGGGGGGAACGGTCCGATGAACGATCCGCGTGGGGTGATCCCGGTCGATCTGGGGAGCGGGCGCACAGGACGCCTGTACCTGGTCCGGTTCGACAAGCACGGGACCTCGACGAGTCCCGAGAATCTCGCAGCGTTCCTCGCGGAAGCCTCGAGCGCGCACGACGCCTTCGTGTTCTCCCACGGGTGGAACAACGACTACGACATCGCGGTGGGTGCGTACAAGCAGTTCATCGCCGGATACGTCCGCGAGGCCCCGTGCGCGAGCACTCCAGCACTCCTGGGCGTGATCTGGCCTGCGACGACGTTCGTCTTCCCGTGGGAGTCAGGCCCGGTCATCGCGGCCGCGCCGCCGCCGACACCTCAGGAGGCACTCGTCGACCTGGTCGACGACGACGCCACGCGCGACCAGCTCGCACCGCTGCTCGGCGACGGCACGCACGAGGTCGACCTCGCGGCGTCGGCCGAGGCCGCCAAGCTCGTGGCCTCCGTCGAGGAGTACTTCGGCGACGAGGCCGACGGCTCGACCCCGGTCGGGGCGCAGGTCGAAGACCTGTGGCGTGCCCTCGGCGCCCAGGCCGCCCGCCCGTCGGGGGACGACGAACGCTGGGGCACCGCGGGTGCCGGGAAGCAGGCCGGACCAGCCGCCGCGGCCCTCACCCTGGACCCCCGAGTCCTCATCCGGATGATGTCCGTCTGGAAGATGAAGGCCCGCGCAGGCGTCATCGGCGCCCGGGGCGTCGGCCCCATCCTGCGCCGGCTGCTGAGCGGGCAGGACGGCCCCCGGGTGCACCTGACCGGACACTCGTTCGGAGCCCGTGTGGTGCTGTCGGCCATCTCCTACGGTGCCGACGCACCCGAACGGGCTGCACGGTCGATCCTGCTGCTGCAACCAGCGGTCAACCGCTGGTGCTTCGCACCCGACCTCAGCGCGGGCATGCCACAGGCCTCGGGGCCCGGCGGATACGCGCCGGCGCTCTCACGCGTCGAGCTTCCCGTCCTGACCACCTACTCGGATCGCGACATCCCGCTGCACGAGGTGTTCCACCGGGTCATGGGGGTGGCGCACTTCGGTGAGCCGGCCATCGCCGGCGGCACGAACACCTTCGGCGCGCTCGGCGGGTACGGCCCGAACGAGGGGCTCGGTCCGCTCGCCGTCCAGGTGAAGCCGGGCGCCACCTACCCGCTCGCCGGCGGCGGGCCGGTCCGCATCGTCGCGCTGAACGGCGGGCGGGACGCGGCAGGTCACGCGGCGATCTCCGGGCACGGCGCCGTGAACAACCCGACGATGTGGCACGCGCTGCGCTGCCTGGTCGGCGCCTGAGGGGTGCGACATGTCGATGCAGATCATCCAGCAGTGGCGGTTGGCGGTGCTGCGCGTCGAGCTCGACGTGTCACGTCGAGAACCGGCCGTCGTCGCCACCTTCCTGTCGCACCCGTCCGCCCGCCGTGAGGAGCAGTGGAGCCGCAGGGACTCGCTGCGTGACTACGGCCTCGGCTCGGGCGGAGCGAGCTCGCGGGTGCCCGACGCGGTCGTCAGAGGCGTGGCCGACGCCCTCGCCCACGAGGGCGAGCAGCTCACGGCCCTCTGGCTTCGCATCGTCCCTCCGAGCGGGTTCCTCGGCGCCGTCCCCTGGGAGCGCGGGCTCGCTCCCCTCGGCCGGCCCGTGCTGCGCGTCCCGGACCGGCTGCCGGTCGGCACCAAGCCGCAGGACAGCTGGACCATCGCCGCCGCGATCAACGCGGACCGCGATCAGCGCTGGGGTGCCGAGCACGTGCGCACCCTCGTCGCGGCGCTCGCGCACTTCCCCCTCCCTGTGCTCGTCCACGTCTTCCCGGACGCGGGCACGTTCTCGCTCATGTCCGCCGACGTCATCAGCGCGGGCAACGCGTCGGTCGTCGTCCACGACCCGCGCGCCGCACGAAGGGCGCCACGGACGGTCGCACGGTCGCACCTGTCGGCGACGAGCTACGTCTCGACCTACCGGACCCCCGCCCAGGTCTGGGCCGACTGGATCGTGACCGGCATGGGGGGCCGCGCGGCGAACGCTCTGCACCTGGCGAGCACGGCACACATCGACGTCGACATCCCGCTGCTCACGATGGCCGAGGACCCAGCCGTCCCGAGCGACCTCAGCTCGTGCGGCTTCGCCAGCGAGGACCAGGTCCAGATCCTGGCCGACGCGGTCGGCGCATCGACGCTTGCCTTCGCCTCCCCACCAGGCAACCCGTCTGACGTGGCCACGCGCCTCCTTGCAGACCAGGCGGGCGGGCGACGCCCCGGACCGACGCTCTACTGCGATCTCGGAGACGTGGACAGTGCGATCGGACCGGCCGAGCACTCGCTCGTCGAGACCTACGCATTACTCGCCCGCCCCGACCGGTCGGAGAGCAGGTTGCCGACCGACCCGCGCCTCTTCGCCTACCTCCAGCCGGCCGACATCCAGGCGCTCCTGGCCGATCCGCTCGGCGCCCACGTCCACGACCTCGCCACCGACGTCGGGTACGACGTGGAGCCGCCGCCCGTGCTGGCGGACCTCACGGAGGGGACCTTCCTCGCCACGACGCCTACCGCCGACGACACGCAGTGGCTCGCGTCGTCGGCACGGTTCGTCGACTCGCAGGTCGCCGACCTGCTGGCGTCGGCATCCAGCAGCTCGTCCGAGCTCCCCTCGTCGGCGTACGACGCGGGCGCCGCGGCGGCGGTCCGCGACCTCAACGCGCTCCTGGCGCAGTACGGGGGCGAGGAGAAATGACCAGAACGATCGTGGGCTTCGAGCCGCTCGGGACGGACACCGTCCTCAAGCTGGAGGACTTCCCGCAGGACATCCCGGGCATCGGCGACAACGCCACGGTGGACGTCACCCCGCTCGCAGCGGGCAACGCGAAGGTGCGCGGCCTGGAGCTCCTCACCCGGCTCCGGACCAACGCCACCGTCATCGCGGGGCTCGACCAGATCCTGACGCTGCCGACGACGTCGGCGCCCGCACCGCTGTACTTCCACCTGGTGTCCCGGGCGGCCGATGAGCTGCCGTGGGAGGAGCTGTACGTCGAGCAGCACGGGTTCTGCGCGCTCGACCGACGGTGGCCCGTCGCGCGGATCGGACGCCGCCACCGCGACCTTCGGCCACGCGTCTACGACGCTCCGCTGCACATCGTCGCGGTGATCTCCGCTGCTCGGCAGTCGGGCGTCGGACAGCTGCAGGCGATCCTGGCGAGCCTCGCCGAGGCCGACCCGATCGCCATGGGCGTCACGTTGCACGTCATCTCCGGGGAGCAGGCCGTCCTCGACCTGGCCGACGGCCCACAGGCGGACGGCGTCAAGGTCTCGTCCGAGAAGATCGCGGGCACGTCGCCGGCGGTCGTCCGCCAGATCGCGGCCGCGCGTCCGGACGTCCTGCACCTGCTCTGCCACGGCGGTGTCGTCGACACCGCGCGCACGCTCGCGTTCGCCACGGTGGGTGACTTCGCGGCCGACGAGCACGAGACGGGCTCGGTCCAGCTCTTCGTCAAGGACCTCGTCGACGCCGTCAGCACGTGCGATCCGTGGCTGATCGTGCTGGCGGCGTGCGAGACCGCCGCGGCGAGCGACGGAACGGCGATGGCGCACGATCTCGTGATCGAGCCGGGGATCCCGGCCGTCATCGGCATGCGACGGCTCGTCGACCTGACCGCGGTCGAGCGGTTCTGCGCGGCCTTCTACCCGGAGGCGCTCTCGCTCGTGCGGGCCACGGTCGACGGCGACGGCGACGCCGAGCGGACGCTCGACTGGGCCGCCGCCCTGACCGCTCCCCGCGTGGTGCTCGGCTCCCCCGACCCGGTGCTGGGTGACTCGTGGTCCGACCCGGTCCTCTACGTGCAGGACGACAACCTGCGCATCGCGATCCCGCCGAAGCAGCTTCCCGTCGACACGTACGAGTCGCTGCGAGGGCAGCTGGACACCTGGGAGAAGTACCTGGCGTCCCAGGACCTCAGCGCGATCAGCCCCGCCGTCCTGTCGGAGGTCACGGACCGGATAGTGAAGCTCCGCGCCGAGCTGTCCCAGCCGTGACGCTCCCGGAGCGCATCTCGATCGACGCCTGGACCGGTGAGTCGGTCGCGGAGGGAGCGGTCACCGCCGACGCGGCGCGATGGGGTGCGCGCAAGGCCGGCATCTCGAGGTCGCAGGCGGTCCTGCCGTTCGGGCTGCCGGCCGACCAGCGGCACTGGTGGGAGCCCGACGTCGGGTACGGGATCCTCCTTCGGGACCCCGAGGACCCGGCGTTGTCCGACGCCGACCGTGCGGCGGCGGTCGACGCCGAGCAGCCGGTCCGGGACCTCAGGGCCAAGCGGCCCGGGACCGAGATCCTGCGCTGGTCGCCTGTGCCTCAGCTCCAGCCGGGCTACCTTCGCCGGTACGACGACCAAGGTGCTCAGGACTCGCTCGTCGGGAACACGCAGTTCGGCGTCGGCCCCAACCGGCTCCCCCGCTACATCCTGATCGTCGGCGGGCCCGACGTGATCCCGTGGAGCGTCCAGTACGACCTCTCCGTCCGGCACTTCGTCGGGCGGCTGCCGCTGACCGGCGACGCGCTCGCCCACTACGTCGCTGCTCTCGTCGAGGAGTGGGCTCCCTGGCCGGTGACCCGCGACAGCCCTCTGATCTGGACTGTCGACCACGGCGGTGGCGACATCACCTCGGAGATGCGCCGGACGCTCACGGACCCGCTCTTCCGCGCCATGGACGGGACCCTCGACGGCGTCCGGCACCTCGTCGACGCGGAGGCGACGGGAGCGAACCTGCTCACCGCGCTCGACGAGCGCGCGCCCGCCCTCGTCGTGACCAGCAGCCACGGGCTGACGGGACCGCTGAACGCGCCCACGCAGATGGTGGCGCAGCTCGGTCTCCCGGTCGATGCGTCCTACAGCGCCGTCGGCGTCGACGACCTCGTCGCGCACGTGCCGGCCGGAGCCATCTGGTACGCCCAGGCCTGCTGCTCCGCCGGCTCCGACGGTCAGAGTCAGTACGAGGGACTCCTCGATCCCGGCAGCACGCCCAGCGCCGTGGTGACGGCGATCGCCGGCGCCGGACCGACCGTGTCCCCTGCACCGCTCGGTCTGCTCGGCAGGACCGACCCGGTGAGAGCCGTCGTCGCGCACGTCGAGCCGACGTTCGACTGGACTCTGCGGACGCCGCACGGCCAGGGACTCGGGCACGACGTCGTCGCCGCACTCACGAGCAACCTCTTCGCCGACGGTCAGCCGCTCGGCATGGCGCTCGCCGGCTACCGGGAGGCGGTCGGTGTGCTGAACACGGACTGGACCCGCCTGCGCACCCAGCTGGACAACGGCGACACCGAGGTTCTCGACAGCATGACGTGGCTGCGCCTCACCGCCCTCGACCGCCAGGCGCTCGTGCTCCTGGGTGACCCGACGGTCACGCTCCCGTAGGAGCTCAAGGCTTCCGTTGCCTCAGGTGGTTCGGAGCCCCGCGCCCCGCGCGACATACCGCAGCCGCACACCACACACAGGACCTTCGGCCCTGGCTATCCGGCTCCCCCCGGTATGCACTTGTCGGGTCCAGGAGGAGGTCGCGATGCCCACGGAGACGCACAGCCGATCCGTGATTCGCGCGCCCGGAGCGAGCGCCGAGCTGAGGCTCGACCAGACGCGCCGCGTCCAGATCACCGTCCACTCCGAGAGTGGGCTCCCGGCGGCACGTGCCACTGCCGGCCTCGTACGTCAGGCGGTCCTCGACGCCTCGACGCACGGGGTCGAGACCATCCAGATCTCGCTCGACGTGTCGACCCCGGCCTGCGGGATCGTGCTCGGCGAGCTGCAGCGGCTCGCTGCCGAGGGGCTCGCGCCACCTCGGATGCGCCGTGCCGGCGGCACCGTCCTCGTCGACATCTCCCTCACCCCTCTGGGCGTCGACCGTCGCGGCGTCGCGACTCTCCCCCGCACCGACGCCGCACCCGCAGCCCTCGTCCATCCCCGGTCGAGCTAGACGCGCTGGGCGAGGGCTCGTCCGAGGGGCCCGGCGATGACGCCGGGCCCCTCGGGCGTCAGCGGGTGACCTTGATCGCTACCGGCGCGATCGAGGTCGTCCGGAGCAGCGGCGAGGTCAGCTGGGCCCTCAGCGTGTAATTGCCCCGCGTCACGCCCGTCGCCGAGTACCCGAAGGTCACCGAACCACCCGGCGTCGGGCCGGCCGTCGTGACGACGAACTGACCGCCGGCCACCGGCGTGATGTTCGCGCCGCTCGTGCCGTCCCGGTTCTCCGCGCCGGCCACCAGCGGCGAGGTGATCGTGCTCAGTGCGCCGTAGGCGAACGACACCCCCTCGGTCGCCCCGAGCTGGATCCAGATCTGGAACGAGTTCGGCGCTGACGTCCCGTACTCCCGGACCTGGTCGTAGTCGACGATCAGCCAGGTGTTCGTGCCGTCCGTCAGCGTGCCGACCCGGAGCGCACCGGGCAGACCGGCGCCCGGCGTCAGATCGAGGTCCGTCCAGTACGGCGCGATGACGTTGTTCGGACGCGTCGTGTTCGGGAACGTCTGCGGGTTGCAGCAGTCGTTGTCCTCGGCCGTCCCGCCCCCCACGACCACGTAGCCGTTGGAGTCGACGCCGATCCGGGTGTAGGTCTCGGAGCCGAACTTGAACGCCGGGACCGTGAAGTTGGTGATCGTCTCGTCACCCACGCCGGCGACCGGGGAGATCCCGAACGCCGACAGCGGCAGGTACCCGCCTCCCGGAGTCTCTCCGGGCATGATCGACGTGATGGTCGGCGCGAGGGACGCGCTCAGCGTCCCGCTCCAGACGGCGCCGAGCGTCGTCTTGCGCGCCGGTGCGGTCACCGAGGTGATGGGCAGACCCGCCAGCGACGAGACGGCGACCTTCGCCTGCGCCTCGACCGGCAGCGTGTTGGTCGCCGTGACCGTGCAGCTGGTCTTGGCACCGATCGCGATCGACACCGGTGCGCAGGTCTGCGCGAGCGTGATCGCCGCGTCACCGGTGTTGACGGCCACAGGCAGCACTGCTGCGTTGCCCCTGGTCGGCTTCACCGTGATCTGCCCCGTGTGCCAGCCGGCCGCCGTGGCCGTGCCGTCGACGAGGACCGACAGCTTCTGCCTGGCGTTGGCGGCCAGCGTGAACGTCGACGGAGAGACCACGATCTTCAGTCCGTCGGCTCCGGTCGCCGTCACCTTGAACGTCTGGGTAGCACCCGAGACGTTCTTCGCCGTGCGGATCGTCGTCACGGCGCCCGGGAGCGGGTTCACGGCGATGCTCGGCAGGTTGAGGTCGACCCGGTGCAGGGGGTCGGTCACGACGTCGTTGATGGCGTCCTTGCCGTACCCGAACGTCAGGGACGGAGCGACCGCACGGTCGGCGCGGATCGAGCCCGCACCGCGGTCGAAGACCCCGGCCGTGGTTCCGTCGGCGTTGACGACGGCCTGCAGAGAGGACGTCATGAGCGCCGACTTGACCTGCGCCGGGTTCCAGCCCGGGTGCGCCGCACGGACGAGCGTCGAGACACCGGCCGAGTGCGGGCTCGACATCGACGTCCCCGCGATCGCCTGGTAGAGCTGCCCCGGCAGGACGGCCGGGTCGGCGGGCGTCGGGGTGTTGCCGGCCAGCACCTGCACGCCGGGAGCGGTGACGTCCGGCTTCACGAAGTCACCGAGCGGGCCGCGAGAGCTGAATCCGGCCATCACGTCACCCTGGCTCGCGACGACCTTGCCCGTGGCCCACGTCGCCGTCACGCCCGGGTGCCCCGCGAGGAACGCGAGCAGGTCGGTGTTCGGACCCTCCAGGTGGATGGCCGGCAGGAAGTGGTTGTCCGTCTCGGTGTCGCTCGTCGTCGGGTTGTACAGGATGAAGCCGGCGGCGCCGCCCTGGGACGCGAAGAAGCCCTTCTCGACGCGACCGTTGGTGCCGCGCTCGCACACCACGACCTTGCCGGTCAGCGAGCCTGCGGCGAACGGGGCGAGGCACAGTGCCCCGCCCGTGTACCCCGGCACGGCGGAGGCGAGCACGACGGGTGTCGCGGTGACGCCCGTCGTGACGGTCGCACCGTCCTTGCTGTACGTCGCACCATCCGACGAGGTCAGCGTGAGGGTCGAGGAGAACGAGCGGTTCGACGTCGAGGCGCCGACCGTCGTGACCCACGGACCGGCGTGGTTGGCGGTGCCCGATCCGGGTCCTTCGTTGCCGGCGGAGGCGTTGACGCTGATGCCTGCGGCCGTGGCGTCGAGGAAGGCGAGCTCGACCGGGTCGGTGTAGGCGGAGACCCCGCCGCTGATCGAGAAGTTGATGACGTCGACCCCGTCGAGGATCGCCTGCTGGACGGCCGCGACCGAGTCGGACGAGTAGCAGCCCGTGGAGCAGACCTTGTAGGAGATGACCGACGCACCGGGTGCGATCCCGCTGACCGGGCCGCGGTCGGTGCCGAGCATCGGTGCGCTGGCGACGTAGCTGCCCGCGGCGGTCGTCGCCGTGTGGGTGCCGTGCCCGTCGGCGTCCCGAGCCGAGCAGCGGGCGAGCGTGACGCAGTACTCGCCAGATCCGACGGCGCCGACCGAGAGGGCTGTCGCGAGGAACGTGTACGCGCCCACGAGCTTGTTGTTGCAGGCGAAGGTCGCGCCGAGGTCGGCACCGCCGTCACCGAACTGGCACTTCCAGGGGCCGCCCGCGGGCTTGGGCAGCCCGACGTCCTTGAGCATCGGGTGCTCGGGCCAGATGCCCGAGTCGATGACGCCGACGATCAGCCCCTGGCCGGCGTGGTCACGCCCGCCGAGGGAGGGCCAGACCTTCTCGGCGCCGATGAAGGCGGAGGTGCCGTTCTGCGGCGCGGCCGCAGTCGAGGTCAGAACGGACGACGAGCCCGCTGTCGCGGCCACGTCCGTCTGGAGCTGGTTGACGGCGTCCACCTGGACGGCGGCGACCGACGGGATCACGAGGAGGTCCTTCGCGCGGTTCTCCGGCAGCGTCACTGCCAGCCCGCCGTACGCGACGTTGAACACCCCGGTCACGGTGGCGGAGGGCACGACGGCCTTGATCGCCTTGGCCGCCGCGGCTGCCTGCCCGTCGACGTGCTTGAGGTACGTCGACACACCCGGGTCGCTCTTGCGCAGCGCCTTGCCCGTGACCTCCGGGCTCGTCGCGGCGAGACCGTCGACGCCGCCCGCGTAGGCAGCAGCCGCGTCGTAGTCCAGCTTGACCATGATCGTCGTGGGTGCGGAGTCGGTGCTGGAGAGCAGCGTGGGGTCGCTCTGGGCGATCTTCGCGCTCGGCGCCTTGGCGGTCTCGATGGCGCGGCTGTCCGGGGCGACCGTGGCGGCGGTGAACTTGCCAGGGTCCGGCGGCGGTGCCGCCGCGAATGCAGGGGTCACGGCTGTGGCGGTCACCAAGACCGCCGTGGCACAGATGGTCAAGATCTGACGGTTCCCTCGACGGCGCATCGCGCTCTCCTCGTTGTGAGCTACCGGTCAGTAGGCACTGGACATCCCGGGCAAACTACCCCGGTGCGCTCCCACAAGCCATCCCTTGTCAAAACGGGTATGACCCAGCAACATAGATGCCTCACATGCGCGGACCCTGCCGGAGCGGACGACGATGTCCACCCCCCGTGCGGCGGTCAGGCCTCTTCCTCGCGATCGGCGATGGCGAGCTCGTCGGGGTGCGGGACGTAGCCGTCGATGTGACGCTCGTCCGCGCCGTTGTACTCGGACAGCGGGCGGATCAGAGCGTTCGAGGCGGCCTGCTCGAGAATGTGGGCCGTCCACCCGGTAACCCGCGCCGCGACGAAGATCGGAGTGAAGGTCGAGGTGTCGAAGCCGATGAGGTTGTAGGCCGGCCCGGACGGGTAGTCGAGGTTGGGGTAGATGCCCTTGCGTGCGACGAACTCGCTCTCGAGCGCCGTGTACAGATCCAGGACGTCCTGACGGTCGTAGTGCTCGACGAGGCTGTCCAGCGCCGCCTTCATGGTGGGCACCCGGGAGTCGCCGCGCTTGTAGACCCGGTGTCCGAAGCCCATGATCTTGCGCTTCTCCCCCAGCGCCGCGTCGAGCCACGGCGTGACGTTCGACGCGCTGCCGATCTCCTCGAACGTGCGCATGACGGCCTCGTTGGCACCGCCGTGCAGCGGTCCCTTGAGGGCGCCGATCGCTGCGACGACGGCCGAGTAGAGATCGCTGAGCGTGGACGTGACCACCCGTGCGGTGAACGTCGAGGCGTTGAACGAGTGCTCGGCGTACAGGATCATCGACCGGTTGAACGCGTCGACGACGGTGTCGTCGGACTCCACGCCGAACGTCATCCAGAGGAAGTTCGCCGCGTAGTCGAGGTCGTCGCGCGGCGCCACCAGGTCCAGACCACGCCGGCGACGCTGCCCGTAGGCGACGATCGACGGCAGCGCCGCGAACAGCGCGAGGCTGCGCCTCAGGTTGTCGTCGACGCTTCCGCTCGCGTCGAGCACCGATCCGGTGCCCGCCAGGTCCACGGCACCGAGCAGGCTGACGGCCGTGCGCACGTCGTCCATCGGGTGCGCGTCCAGGGGCAGCAGGTCGAGCACCGTCCGGACGTCGGGGTCGAGGGCGCGCAGCGGTCGCTCGGCGGCCCGCTGCGCGGCGAGCTGGTCGTCGTCGGGAAGGTCTCCGTGCCACAGCAGGTAGGCGACCGCCTCGAACGACTGCGTCGACGCGAGCTCCTGCACGGGATAGCCGCGGTAGAGCAGCGAGTTGGTCTCCGGGTTGACCTTCGAGACTGCCGTGACGTCGGCGACGACGCCGGCCAGCCCCTTCTTGATGTCGCTCATGCGCCGCTCCTGTCTGTTCGTCGGGCCGACTCTTGCCGAACCCGGTCCGGTTGGCCAGGACCGGCACGCCCACGGCGACGCGGATCCGCGCGCTCGTCGACGCAGCGGTCACGCGCCGAGGTCCTGCTCAGGCCGCCTCGAGGACGCTCACGTAGTTGGCCACTGCCAGACCGCCCATGTTGTGCACGGCTGCGCGCCGCGCACCCGGCAGCTGCATGTCGCCGGCCGTGCCGGACAGCTGCATGGCCGCGATGACGTGCTGCGAGACGCCGGTCGCGCCCACCGGGTGACCCTTCGCCTTCAGCCCGCCCGACAGGTTCACCGGCAGCTTCCCGTCGCGGTAGACCCAGCCCTCGTCGATCGCGCGCGTCCCCTGGCCTCGCGGCGCCAGGCCCATGACCTCGTACATGATGAGCTCGGCGATGGTGAAGCAGTCGTGCACCTCGACGAGATCGAGGTCGTCGGTGGTGACACCCGCCATCGCCAGCGCCTTGGCCCAGGCCTCGACACCGCCCGCGAACGCCGTCGGGTCGCGCTTGTCCAGCGGCAGGAAGTCGTTCGCCTGCGCGAAGCCCACGAGCCGGACCGGGGCTGTGGCGGCGCCCGGTGTCGGCGCTGAGGACAGCACGACAGCCGCAGCGCCGTCGGACACGGGAGAGCAGTCCGTGCGTCGCAGCGGGTCGGCCACCATCGGGTTGCGCTCGGAGACCGTCCGGCAGAACTCGACCGACAGCTCCTTGTGCAGCTGGGCGTAGGGGTTGGCCATGCCGTTGTGGTGGTTCTTGGAGGCGATGGAACCGAGCACGTCCGAGACGCTGCCGTATCGGTCCTGGTACGCGTTGGCGGTGTGCGCGAACAGCCCCGCGAAGCCGGTCGTGGACTCCTTGCCGGCCATCTCGTAGTCGGCCCCGAGCAGTGCGGCGCCGACCACGGACGCCGGAGCGTGCGTCATCTTCTCGGCGCCGATGACGAGAACCGTCCGGGCGGTCCCGGCGAGCAGGGACTTCACGCCCTGCTGGAGCGCCGCCGACCCCGACGCGCACGCGTTCTCGACCCGGGTAGCGGGCCGCCCGGCCAGGTCGTCGGACACCTGCAGGGCGAGCGACGACGCGAAGCCCAGCGGCACGAGGCCGGAGTTGAACTGGCCGAGGTAGATCTCGTCGATGTCCTTGGCCTCGAGGCCGCTCGTCGTGATCGCGTCACGGGCGACCTGCACGACGAGAGACTCGAGCGTCTCGTCGTCGAGCTTCCCGAACGGCGAGTGCCCCCAGCCGGTGAGCAGCACGTCGGTCCCGAACCTGTCGACGAGGCTCATGATCCGGCTCCCACGTGGTTCGACACGGCTCTCCTTCGAGCGTTCTGACGGTCCTTGCCGCACCGTAAGCCTGATCCGCGCGGATTTCATCATGTGAGCCACCCGGCACGCTCACGACGTCGCCTCGCAGCCTCGCTCGGCGATCGCTCCCCACGCCCGTGTCACCCCCGGAGGGCACACTCGACGCATGGGCTGGGTGCTGCACGTCGACCTCGACCAGTTCGTCGCGGCCGTCGAGGTGCTGCGACACCCCGAGCTGGCCGGTCAGCCGGTGGTGGTCGGTGGACGTGGCGACCCCACCGAGCGCGGCGTGGTCTCGACCGCGTCCTACGAGGCGCGCGCGTTCGGGGTGCACTCGGGGATGCCGCTGCGGGTCGCCGCCCGCAAGCTGCCCGACGCCGTCTTCCTGCCGGTCGACGCCGCCGAGTACGAGGCGGCGTCGCAGCGCGTCATGGCCACGCTGCGTTCGCTCGGCGCCGTCGTCGAGGTCCTCGGCTGGGACGAGGCCTTCCTCGGTGCGGAGACCGACGACCCCGAGGCGCTGGCCCGGGAAGCCCAGGAGGCCGTGCTGCGCGAGACGCGCCTGCACTGCTCGGTCGGAATCGGCGACAACAAGGTGCGCGCGAAGATCGCCACGGAGTTCGGCAAGCCGGCCGGAGTGTTCCGCCTCACCGCCGAGAACTGGTTCGACGTGATGGGTGCGCGGCCCACGATCGACCTCTGGGGCGTGGGGACGAAGGTGTCGCGCCGGCTCACCTCGCTCGGCATCGGCACCGTGCAGGAGCTCGCGGTCGCACCGGCCGACGCGCTCGTCGCCGAGTTCGGGCCGCGGATGGGCGTCTGGTACCACGAGCTCGGTCAGGGGCTCGGGCCCGCCACCGTGGACGACCGCCCGTGGGTTCCGCGCGGGCACAGCCGCGAGACGACGTTCCAGCAGAACCTGACCAGCCCGGAGCAGGCACGCGAGGCCGTCCGGCAGCTCGCGCGCGACGTGCTGGAGGACGTCGCTCAGGACGGCCGACCCGTGGTCCGCGTCGCGCTGAAGGTGCGCTACGCCCCGTTCGTCACCAAGACCATGAGCCGCAAGCTCCCCGAGCCGACGAGCGACGCCGCAGCCGTCGTCGAGGCTTTGGCGGCGCTCGCCGAGACCCTCGAGGACCGGGAGATCCGGCTGCTCGGCGTCCGCGCGGAGCTGGCGATGCCCGACGACCCGGAGCCCGGCGAGCGAACCCCGGTGCGCGGCCGGATCTGATCACCGGCTGGATCTGACACGGGCTGGATCTGAGCAGAGCTGGTTCCGGTCAGCCGGCCAGTGCCGCCTTCAGGAACGCGATGTCCTCGGCCTGGCCCTCCGCCGGCGTCTCGACCAGAGCGTCGCCACCGGCCTCCCGGACGACGTGCGCGATCAGCTCCGGCGGGATCGTCCCCGACCGGAAGCTCGCGTGCCGGTCGCGCTGGGAGCCCTGCTCGTCGCGCGAGCTGTTGGCGTGCACGAGGTCGATGCGGCCGGTGATCGCCCGCACGCGGTCGACGATCGTCTCGAGGTCCTCGCCGGACGCCCACGCGTGGCAGGTGTCGAGGCAGAACCCGACGTCGTACTGCCCGATCGCGTCCCAGAGCAGCGCGATCCGGTCGAGCGTCCGGGCGCACGCGTTCTCTCCGCCCGCGGTGTTCTCCACGAGGACCCGAACCGGGAAGGTCGCCCGCTCGAACGTCTTGCGCCAGTTGTCGATGCCGACCGCGATGTCGTCGCCGTCGCCGACGTGACCGCCGTGCACGATCAGCCCTCGCGCTCCGAGACTCGCCGCCGCGGCCGCGTGCTGCGCGATCATGTTGCGGCTCGGGATGCGGATCCGGTTGTTCGTCGAGGCGACGTTCACCAGGTACGGCGCGTGGGCGTAGACGCCGAGGCCGGAGGCGACGATCGCGTCCGCGTCCTCGCGCGGGACGGGCTTCTTCCAGCCCTGAGGGTCCGCCAGGAACACCTGCACGCACTGCGCGTCGAGCTCCGCGGCGGCCGCGACCGGGTCGTCGCCTCGGATGTGAGCACCGATCAGAACCACGTCAGTCTCCCTACGTCAGGCACGCGCGCCAGGCTAGACCGCACCGGTGACAGTCGCCCCCTACAGCGTGCGCAGGACGAGGAGGAACTGACCGCCACCCGGCTCGACGCTCGCGGCGACCCGCAGGCCCGGCGCGAACCGCGAGAGCCGGTCCTCGAGCCAGGCGGCAGCCTCGTCGCCGTCCGCCTGCGTCGGGCAGCGACCGACGACCTCACGGCCGCCCTTGCGGGTCAGTCGCTCGACGGTGGACACGATCGGCGCCGGCTCGACGACGAAGAGGTCGGGCGACCACGGCACGACGGGCTTCACCGCGCCCTTGCGGGTGTTGCACGCGCGGTGCGCGAGCCGCTCCGAACCCGGTGCCGGCTTCTTGCCCTTCGGCGTCGCTCCCCCGTCGATGCTCGGGCCGCGGTCGGCGTTGACCGACGCGTCCGGGTCGACTGGCTCGTCACACAGCCAGCATCGCCAGCCGTCGCGGGTGCCGACCTCGTCCAGGGTGCTCATGCCCGGAGGCTACGTGATCCCGCGTCCTGGACCGCCCACCGGTCACCGTGCGCGGCTCCTCGCGACGCATCTGCCCAGGTCCCGCGGCCGGGTGCGGCGGACCTCAGGGTCGGAAGGCCCTGGCGACCCCCCGAGCGGACCCGGGAGCCTCGGTGTGGAGAAACGCCCAACAAGAATCGGGGAAGCCGTGCTGATCGACGCCGCCACGTGGACCATCCTGTCGTCGACGGGGGCTCCTCCTGGCACCGATCCAGGCGGCGAGGCGAACCTCGTGCTCCCCGACCTCAGCACCGTGACGGTGATGGGTGGCGTCTCCGGTCGCCTCCTGCTGGGCATCGGCCTGGTCGTGTGTCTGCTCGGTCTGGGCTTCGGCCTCCTGGTGTTCGTGCAGCTGCGCCGGATGCCCGTGCACCGGTCGATGCTCGAGGTGTCCGAACTCATCTACTCGACCTGCAAGGCCTACCTGGTGCAGCAGGGCCGGTTCCTCATGATGCTCTGGGCGTTCATCGCGGCCGTGATCGTCGTGTACTACCGGTTCCTCGTCGACTTCCCGTGGGGCAAGGTCGCGATCGTCATCGCGTTCAGCCTGCTCGGCATGGCCGGCTCGTACGCGGTCGCCTGGTTCGGCATCCGGGTCAACACGTTCGCCAACTCGCGCACGTCCTTCGCCGCGCTGCGTGGTGGGCCTCTCCCCGTGCACCGGATCCCGTTGAAGTCCGGCATGTCGATCGGCATGGTCCTGATCAGCCTCGAGCTGCTCATGATGCTCGTGATCCTGCTGTTCCTGCCGCGTGAGATCGCGGGCGCCTGCTTCATCGGCTTCGCCATCGGCGAGTCGCTCGGAGCGGCGGCGCTGCGCATCGCGGGCGGCATCTTCACCAAGATCGCGGACATCGGATCCGACCTGATGAAGATCGCGTTCCGGATCAAGGAGGACGACGCCCGCAACCCGGGCGTCATCGCGGACTGCACGGGCGACAACGCGGGCGACTCCGTCGGCCCGAGCGCCGACGGGTTCGAGACCTACGGCGTGACCGGCGTCGCGCTGATCACCTTCGTCCTGCTCGGCGTCCACGACCCGCAGGTGCAGGCCACCCTCCTGGTGTGGATGTTCGCCATGCGCGCGGTGATGATCGTCGCGTCGGCAGTGTCCTACCTGGTCAACGACGCGATCGTGCGCCGCCGCTACCGGGACGCGACCCGGATGAACTTCGAGTCACCGCTGACCTCGCTGGTGTGGATCACGTCGGGTGTCTGCGTCGTCGCGACGTACGCGACCACCTACGCGATCCTCGGAGACGGTCCGACCGCGTCGCGCTGGTGGGTCTTCGCGACCATCGTCGCTCTCGGGACGCTCGCCGGTGCGGTCATCCCGGAGCTGGTCAAGGCCTTCACGTCGACCGAGAGCCGCCACGTCCGCGAGGTCGTCATGAGCTCGCGCGAGGGCGGCCCGTCGCTGAACATCCTGTCCGGGCTCGTCGCCGGCAACTTCTCCGCGTACTGGCTCGGGGTCACGATCGTCGGCCTCATGGGCGGTGCGTACCTGCTGTCCGGTCTGGGCCTGAGCGTCCTCATGCTCGCGCCTGCGGTCTTCGCCTTCGGCCTGCTCGCGTTCGGGTTCCTGGGCATGGGTCCCGTGACGATCGCGGTCGACTCGTACGGCCCGGTCACCGACAACGCGCAGAGCGTCTACGAGCTGTCGATGATCGAGGAGGTCGACGGCATCGAGGCCGAGCTCACCGAGTCGTTCGGGTTCGCACCGAGCTGGGACCGCGCCAAGACGATGCTCGAGGAGAACGACGGCGCCGGGAACACGTTCAAGGCGACCGCGAAGCCCGTCCTCATCGGCACGGCCGTCGTCGGCGCCACGACGATGATCTTCTCGATCATCATGGGGCTGACCGAGGGGCTGACCACCGGTCTGCAGAACCTGTCGCTGCTGCACCCGCCCTTCCTGCTCGGCCTCGTCATGGGCGGCGCGGTGATCTTCTGGTTCACCGGCGCCTCGATCCAGGCCGTGACCACCGGGGCCTACCGCGCGGTCGAGTTCATCAGGACCACGATCCGGCTCGACGGCGTCACCAAGGCGAGCGAGGCGGACTCACGGCGCGTCGTGGAGATCTGCACCCAGTACGCCCAGCAGGGCATGCTCACCATGTTCCTCGGGGTCTTCTTCGCCACCCTCGCGTTCGCCTTCGTGGAGCCGTTCTTCTTCATCGGCTACCTGATCTCCATCGCGATCTTCGGCCTCTACCAGGCGTTCTTCATGGCGAACGCGGGCGGCGCGTGGGACAACGCGAAGAAGATCGTCGAGATCGACCTGCACGCCAAGGGCACGGCCCTGCACGAGGCCACGATCATCGGAGACACCGTCGGCGACCCGTTCAAGGACACGTCGTCGGTCGCCCTGAACCCGGTCATCAAGTTCACGACCCTCTTCGGGCTGCTGGCGGTGCAGCTCTCGGTGACCCTGGTCGACGACGGCCGCCAGACGCTCGTCAGCTGGCTCGCGGCGGCGTTCTTCGTCGCCTCCGCGTACTTCGTCTACCGCTCCTTCTACGGCATGCGCATCAAGGCCACGCTGGCCGACGACGGCGAGCCCGTCGAGGAACGTGGCACCGCCGGTCCGCCGGACGCGGAAACCGGGGCACCCTGGCGCGACGAGGATCTCCCCACCCGCCGCCTCGTCGACACGAACGCCGGTGAACGATGAAGATCGCGATCAGCTACCCGGACCTCCGCATCGACGCGGACGGCTACGTGGCGGGCCACGACGCCGGTTCGACCCTCGTGCGTCGACTGCTCCGCATCTTCCCCGGCGCGATCCTCGTCGGCGACGTCCCGCGGCACTGCGCGGGCTTCGACGTCCGGCCGCTCGAGCTGATCGACGCCGCGCGGACCGTCGTCATCAACATGGCCGTCGTCGACTCGATGCGGGTGTGGCGCACCCTCGCGGCACGTGGCGACGAGCCGCGAATCATGAACTTCGTCTGGTGGAGCACGTCGCAGGTCGAGCACATCGTGGACCGCACGAGCATCGCGCTGTCCTGCGCACTGTTCCCCACGTTCGCGAACTCGGAGCGGACGGCGGGCGAGGTCGAGGAGCTGGTCGACCGGTGGACCGTGCCGGCGATCGCGGAGAAGGCCGACGTATCGTGGGTCAACCTCGGCATCCGGCTCGACCACGTGCTGCCGCGCCAGGACCCCGAGGTTCCCGTCGTGCTCTATCCCGCGATCTACATGTCTGACCGCAAGCAGCCGCAGGTCTTCATCGACGTCGTCGAGCGACTGGCCCGACGCGTGCCGCTGCGCGTCGAGGCGCGACTGCACGAGTCGGCCCTGGCGTCCGAGAAGGCCATGCGGCTCTCGCAGCACGACTGGGCGTGGGTCGGGCCCCTGACGGCCACACGCGAGGACTACTGGACCGCCCTGGCGCGCACCACCGCGTTCCTCGCGACCGCGACCGACGAGTCCTACGGTCTCGAGTACATCGAGGCGCTCCTCGCGGGTGCGGTCGGCATCCTGCCGGACCGTCCCTGGGCCCGGGCGATCCTGCCCTCGCGCTACCCGTTCCTGTACACCAGCAAGGCGGAGGCGGAGTCGATGCTGTACCGCGCGGTCACCGACACCGAGGCGTGCCGACGCCAGGCCGACGCCGCCGCAGGCGGCAGCTTCGCGCACTGGCTGCGGGCCCGGCACAGCGACGACCAGTTCGACGCGGCCATCGTCGAGCAGGTCAAGCACTGGTTCGGGGCGTGAGCTCTCGGGTCATCCGTGGGCGGCCCTCGCCTGCTCGAACGGCAGCCGGTCGAAGACGATCCGGAGCTCGGTGATCCGACCGCCGACGACCGTGTGACGCTCGGCCGCCGGGGCGGACGCGACCAGGACGCTCGACGTGTCGTAATAGAGGACCGCCACGCCGTCGTCCCCGAAGGCCGAGACGAGCGACGACGACACGAGCGACCGCGCGAACGGCTCCATGAACGCGCGGAGCCGTTCGGATCCCTCGAGGCGGCCGGGCGGAGCGAGGCAGACCACGTCGGGGGCGACGTGGTCCATCGCGAGGTCGAGGTCGCCGCTCGTCCAGGCGGTGAAGTACGCGAGCGATGTGTCGAGCGCCGTGGCCATTGCTACCTCCGTGTGTCCGATCCGACGCAGAGGTAGACACCGCGCGACCGTCAGACGGAACGCGGATACTTCCTGCCATGACATCGGGGCCCGAGCTCGGTCCGGAGCAGGACACGGCGTTCGCGGCGCTCGTCCGGCCGTACCTGCGCGAGCTCCGTCTGCACTGCTACCGGATCCTGGGGTCCGCCACCGACGCCGAGGACGTGCTGCAGGAGGTCCTGATCGCGGCGTGGCGCGGGCTGCCGCAGTTCGAGGGACGGTCCTCGACCCGCACCTGGCTCTACAGCATCGCGACCCGACGATGCCTCAACGCGCGTCGCGCCGACCGCCGCCGACCCGCGGTCCCGGTCCCGCCCTTCGAGGTGCCCGAGCCGACGCGCCGCGGGGAGATCACCTGGCTCCAGCCGTGCCCGACGGCCTGGGCGGACGACGACCCGACGGTTCGGCAGGGACAGCGCGAGGACGTCTCCTTGGCATTCGTCGTGGCCCTGCAGCACCTGCCGGCACGCCAGCTCGCGACCGTCGTGCTGTGCGACGTGCTCGACTTCTCGAGCGCCGAGGTCGCGGAGATCCTCGGGACGTCGTCGGTCGCGGTGAAGGGGCTCCTGCAACGCGGTCGCTCCGGGCTGACGTCCCGACCGGCGTCCCACGCCGCGGACGCGGCCACCGATGAGCTGGTCCGGCGGTTCGCCGACGCGTTCGTGGCCCGCGACATCGAGGGTGTGGTCGCGCTTCTCGCGCACCACGCGACGTGGTCGATGCCGCCGGCACCCCACGAGTACCAGGGCGCGGCCGCCATCGCCGGGTTCCTCGAGGCCAGCTGGGGCTGGCCCGGCAACCGGTCGCTGACCCTCGAGCCCTCGAGCGCGAACGGTCAGCCGGCGTTCGGGTGCTACGTCGGCGGGGCGTGGGCCGGGCTGCTCGTCCTCACCGTCGGTGGTGCGCACGTCGAGGCGGTGACGCGCTTCCTCGACGCGAACCTCTGGCGACCCTTCGGGCTGCCGGTGGAGAAGCCCTCCACGGTCCGCGCGTGAGTCGCGACTCGGCACTGATTCTTGTCGCGTCAAGTAATCGCTAGGATCGGCGGCATGGATGATCGTTGGCTGACCGCCGAGCAGCTGCACGCCTGGAAACAGCTCATCGCCGTGGTCGAGCTGCTGCCCGGCGCGCTCGAGACCCAGCTGCAGCGCGACTCCGCGCTGACGCACTTCGAGTACTTCACGATCGCGATGCTGTCCGAGGCACCCGACCGGACGTTGCGCATGACCGCGCTCGCCGCCCGGACGAACGCGACGCTCGCGCGCCTCTCGCACGTGGTGTCACGGCTGGAGAAGCGCGGCCTCGTCCGCCGCGAACCGTGCCCGGAGGACCGGCGAGCGACCAACGCGGTGCTGACCGCGGCGGGGTGGGACACGGTCGTCGACGCGGCCCCGGGACACGTCGCGACGGTGAAGAACCTGGTGATCGGGCCGTTGAACGACGAGGACGTCGCGGACCTCGACCGCATCACCGCCCGGATCCTGACCAGGCTGGACCCGGACAGCGTGCTCATGAAGACGGCGGACCAGTAGGCACAGACGGTGGTCACCGCCCGAGATGTCGAGTACACCCGAAAGGGGTACGTTGCGCGACGCACCGCAACCCGGTGCACGACCGACATCATGGGAGGACTCCGACATGAGATTCAGCAACGGTCCGAGAGCGGGAGCGGTGCTCGCGGCTGCGGCACTCGTCGTCGCGCTGGCGTCACCGGCGACTGCCGGCAACCGGAACGGCCACCACGGTTCTGACGACTACCACCTGACCGTCATGGGCACGACGGACCTGCACGGCAGCGCCCTGAACTGGGACTACTTCAAGAACGCCGAGTACGACGACAGCGCCCACAACGACGTGGGCCTCGCCAAGGTGTCGACGCTCGTGAACCAGGTCCGTGCCGACAAGGGCAAGCGCAACACGTTGCTGATCGACGCCGGCGACACGATCCAGGGGACCTCGCTCGCCTACTACTACGCCAAGATCGAGCCCATCTCGAAGCGCGTCGAGCACCCGATGGCCGCCGCGATGAACGCCATCGGCTACGACGCCGCCGCGGTCGGCAACCACGAGTTCAACTACGGGATCCCGTACCTGCGCACGTTCGAGAAGCAGCTGGACTTCCCGCTGCTCGCGGCCAACGCGCTCGACGACGGGACCGGCCGGCCCGCGTTCGCGCCGTACACGATCAAGACCGTCAAGCCCGCGCACGGCAAGCCGATCAAGGTCGGCATCCTCGGGCTCACCAACCCCGGCATCGCGATCTGGGACAAGGCCAACGTCGAGGGCAAGATGCACTTCGACGGGCTCGTCGAGCAGGCCGCCCGGTACGTTCCCGAGCTGAAGCGCAAGGGCGCCGACGTGGTCGTCGTCGCCGCACACTCCGGAGCCGACACGTCCTCGTCGTACGGCGACACGCTGCCGTTCCCCGAGAACGCCGCGACGCTCGTGGCGCAGCAGGTGCCCGGGATCGACGCGATCCTCGTCGGCCACGCACACCAGGAGATCGCCCAGCGCGTCGTGACGAACACGTCGACCGGCAAGCCCGTCGTGCTCTCCGAGCCGCTCAAGTGGGGCGAGCGTCTCTCGGTGTTCGACATCGACCTCTCGTTCGAGCACGGTCGCTGGACGGTGCAGTCGGTGGGCTCCCAGGTGCTGAACTCCAACACCGTGCCCGAGGACCCGAAGATCGTCTCGATGCTCGCCGACGAGCAGCAGAAGGTCGTGACCTACGTCAACGGCGTGATCGGCACGGCGACCGAGGCCATGTCGGCGGCCACCGCACGGTACGAGGACTCCGCCGCCCTCGACTTCATCAACTACGTGCAGGCCGGGGCGGTCAAGGCCGGGCTCACGGGCACGGACGCCGACCTCCCGGTGCTGTCGATCGCGGCGCCGTTCAACAAGGACGCGGCCATCCCCGCGGGCGACGTCTCGGTCCGCGACATCGCCGGCCTGTACATCTACGACAACACGCTCCTGGGCATCAAGCTCACGGGCGCTCAGGTCAAGGCGTACCTGGAGAAGTCGGCGGAGTACTTCAAGGCCGCCCCGACGCCGGGAACGTACGCGGCTGCGTCGCTCACCAACGCGGTGACCCCCACGGCTCCGAACGGCACGCCCGACTACAACTACGACGTCATGGGTGGCCTCGACCAGCCGCTGACCTATGACATCGACCTCGCCCAGCCCGTCGGCAGCCGGATCACCGGCCTGTCCTACGGCGGAGTGCCGGTCACCGACGGCCAGGAGTTCGTGGTCGCGATCAACAACTACCGGCAGTCGGGCGGTGGCAACTTCCCCGGGGTCGTGGGTGCACCGGTCGTCTACAACCGGCAGCTCGAGATCCGCCAGCTGCTCATCGACTGGGTGACCGAGAACGAGGTCATCGACCCGGCGACCTTCGCGGCGAGCAACCCCGACTGGCAGCTCACGTCGGGCGGCACCGCCCTGACCATCACGCCCTGAGACAGCACACGGGCGCCGCGCCTCGACGGCACGGCGCCCGTGGCGTCTGGGGACTACTTGGCGTCGGCTTCCTTCGCGGCAGCCTTGATGTCCGAGGCGACGACGTCCTCGATGGCGCCCTCGACGATCCGGTCGGCCTTCTCGAGCGCCTTGCGGATCTTGACCTCGCCCGGGTCGGAGACCAGCGCGAGCAGGCCGGAGTGCCCCGGCAGGATCGCGTCCTCGAGCTCCTTGGCGAGCTCGCTCTTGTTCTTCAGCTCGCGGACCTTGCCGACCGCGGCGCCGGCGCCGCCCAGGACAGCAGCGCTGCCGAGGATCGACGGCGGGAAGATGACACCGAGCGCGATCCCGCCGACGATGCCCCACTTCAGGCCGGACTTGGTGCTGTGGTCGGTCGCCTTCTGCACCTCGAGCTTGCCGTCCTCGTCGCGCTTGACGACGACGACGCCCTCGATCTCGACCGATCGGCCGTCCTCGACCGACTTCAGGGCCTCGTATGCCTCCCAGGCAGTGTCGAGGCTCGCGAAGTCGGCGACGAGGAGCGTGTAGGCCCCGTCCGTCACGGCCGCGAAGACCTCGATGTCGTTGGAAGAGTCGTCAGACATTGTGTTGCTCCTTCGTAACGTGCGCGAACTGGACGTTCTGACTGTAGACGCTGGTCAGGGCTGCGGCGGCCTGCAAACGAGCACCTCGAGGCCGTCACCTCGGAGGGCGAGGTCGCCGGCGCTGAAGGGCACGACGTACGTCTGTCCGGACCGCAGCTCCTGAGCCTCTCCGAGAGTCCCTGACCCGGCGACGACGACGAGCACGCTGTACCCGGCGTCGAGCGTCGAGCGCCCTCGTAGACGCTCGACGCGGAAGAACGGTGCGGCGTCCGGCAGCAGGTCACCAACCGTGGAATCGCGGGCGCCGCGCAGACCCGCTACCTGTTCCGCGGACCATCCCCGACGGTCGACCGCCTCGAGGGCAGCCCCGAACCCGAGCCCGAGGTGCCCGTCGCGCGCGCCGTCGATGTCGAACCCGGTCCACTCGAGCAGGATCGAGAGGTCTGTAGGTTCCTGCAGCTCGACGAGGAACGCCCCCTCACCGATCGCATGCGGCAGTCCGGCCGGCACGAGGACTGCGTCCCCACGGTCGAGCGGCAGCCGGTGCATCGCATGCAGCATGCCGCCGACGTCCTGCGTGTCCGTCCACCGGGCGAGCTCGTCCACCGAGACGTCGCGTCGGAAGCCGAGGCGCACGGTCGCGGGTTCGAGCATGATCCACGCCTCGGTCTTGCCGTGCGCGAGGCCCAGGTGCTCCGCGGCGAAGGCGACGTCCGGGTGCGCGTGCACGGGCAGCCGCTGACCGGCGTCGAGGAGCTTCACCAGGAGCTCGGGGCTGTCGCCGAACGCCGCCACGTGCTCCGGCCCGAGCCAGCCCACCGGATCCTGCGCGATGGCGTCCGCCAGGAGGTCGCCGCCGGGCAGCGGCGAGAGGCCGAGCGTCGACTCCCCGAAGAGCGTGGTCGTCGATGCCACCCAGTCCTCCGGGACCCGGCGCGACCGGACCCCTTCGCCGCGGAACGCCGCGATGCGCTCGCCTCCAGCGTAGAAGCGTTCGGGCGGCTGGTTGGCCTGCAGCTGCTGCAGCGACACGGCTGTCTCCTTGGGTCAGTGGTCGAGTGCTCGGGCTCGGACGACGACCCGCACGGTCGTGCGCCACTGCTCCCCCGGCCCGAGGACCGGCGCCCCCGCGTCGGGCAGCTCGCGCTCGGGGCCGAACAGCGCGGCGTTGGTGGGCTCGACGCCGAGCACCCATGCACCGGCCGCGGGCCAGCTCCAGGTGCACAGACGGGGCAAGGTGTCCGCGGACCACTCGACGCGCACGTCCGCGCGCGGTCCGCCCGTGAGCAGTGCGCGCGCCCAGCCGTTGTCGGGCACCACGTCAGGGTGCTCCGCGACGACCGGCTCGGCGCCGGCGGACGGCTCGGGCATCCGCAACGGGTGCCGGCCGGGCGGGGCAGGCTCGCGCAGCACCGGTGCGTCCGCGGCGACCTCGAGCGTCCCGCCGGGTGCGAGCAGCGGGGCGCCGAGGTTCACGTGGTAGAGCAGCGGGACCGCCGTCGGGCGGTCGCCCACGTTGCGCACGATGTCGCGGACCTCGACCGCGGGACGTCCGGTCGTCGCGACGACCTCACGCTCGACGACGATCTTTGGGCCGCCGAGCGAGGTGTGCGCGACGAGCCCACGTACGTGCACCTCGATCCCTGTGGGAGTCCGTTCTCGCCACCACCGCACCTCGTGCGCGGGCGTGAGGTGGTGCGTGCCGTGCTGCCCCGAGGATCCACGCGGTGGCCCGATGTTGTCCGGCCCGCAGGTGGCCAGCAGCCCACCGAGGAACCGCGCCTCCCAGTCCCGGCCGGGGCCGGGGTCGACAAGGTTCGGCGACCGCCAGGCGACCGGCGTCCCACACCACCAGACAGCACCGAGGTCGAGCCCGCGATCGGGCATGACGTCGACCTGCAGCCCGTCGAGGAGCCTGAGGGTCAGGATCCGCTCACCTGTGACGCTCGTCCCCTCGAACACGCTCGCCACCGCGTCGGGGAGGGAGACGAGCCCCTCGTCGAGGAGCGTCATGCGAGTGCCGCCAGGAAGCCGCCGACGAAGGTGTCACCCAGCCCGATCGTCGTCGGGTCGTCCGTGCTCAGGTCGTAGGCGGGCACGCACACGACCCGGTCGGGCAGGTGGTTCTCGATCGCGGCGGCGAACTCGACGCCGGCCTCGCTGACGGACTGTCGCACCATGCCGTCGTAGTCCGTCGCGGTGAAGCCGTCGCCCAGGAGGTACCGCACGCCGGCCATCGTCACCCCGCCCTGCAGCGCACCCCGGTAGCGCCAGGCGTGCGTGCTCATCGCCAATGCCCAGTGCCGCGTGTGCACGACGAGGGCGGGTACCTGCACGAGCGCGTGCAGGCTCAGGAGCGCGTCGCCGACCGCGGCCGGGTCGAGCAGGTCGATCGACGAACCGACGTACGCCTGCAGCTCGTCCTCGTTGAGGCTGTACACGTCGATCACGTCGACGAGCGCCTCACGGGCACGCGCCGCGTGGGCCGGGATGTGGAAGCCCGCGTCCTCGTAGAAGACGACCGCCTGCTCCGGCAGGAAGTCGATCACCTTGCGGGTCTCCGCGAGTCTGTCGTCGAGGACCGCGGGGTCCTGGATCGTGTTGAAGCCCGAGACCAGGAACACGTCCGCGTCGGCGAGCGTCGGGCCGAGGTCCGGGCTCAGCCGCAGCTCTCTGTTCGGCGGGTCGTTGGTGTAGATGATCCGGTTCGGGTGCGCGGCCATGACGTCGACGTCACCCGCTCGCACGCGGGCCCCGGCGGCGAACTGCACGATCAGGTGCGGGTCCGTGGTGTCCCGCGTCGCGCTGCTCACGTAGGACACCGCCCGCGGCAGCAGCCGGCGCACGTGGTCGTCGATGCTCACGAGGTGCACCGTGCTGGTGATGCCGAGCTTGTCCATCGCCAGGGCCGCGCGGACGCACGTGCCGCCCAGCGTGATGCGCCGCTCGAAGCGGGCGGCAAACTTCTCGACGATGTCGGAGGAGGCGACGAACCGCTCTCCCCCGACACCGTCGCGGACGAACGCCAGCAACGTCCTGAGCAGGTCACGCTCGGACCGGATCGGGACCGACGCACTCACCTCGGCAGCGCGGATGGCGTACTCGAGGACCAGGGTCTCGACGACGCGGGAGTCCCAACGGATCTCGTAGTCGACCGTGCCGCCGAGGCCCAGGACGTAGCTGGTGCTCATCTGGTCAGTGCTACTCAGTACAGAGCCGACTTGCCCGCGGCGTTGAAGAGGTCGATCTTCTGCGCGGCGGTGACCTTCATGGCCTCGATGCAGGGCGGCTGGATCGAGTTCGGCTCGCGCAGGGTGCCGTCGGCCAGCACCTCTCGCATCTTCTGGTGGTAGGCCACCTTGATGTCGCTCGAGATGTTGATCTTGTTGACGCCCAGCTTCACGGACTGGCCGATCTCGTCGTCCGGGTTGTTCGAGCCCCCGTGCAGCACGAGCGGGACGCGCACCTTCTCCTTGATCTGCGTGAGCAGGTCGAGCTTGAGCTCGGGCTTCATGGTCGACGGGTAGATGCCGTGGCTCGTGCCGATCGCGATCGCCAGGCTGTCCACACCGGTCCGCTGCACGAACTCGACCGCCTGGTCCGGGTCCGTGTAGATGATCTGCGAGGCGCCGTCCTCGGCCTCGTCGTCCATCTTGCCGATGGTGCCCAGCTCACCCTCGACCGACAGGCCCACGGCGTGCGCCGCGTCGACGACTCGCTTGGTGATGGCCACGTTCTCCTCGAACGGGAGCATCGAGCCGTCGATCATCACCGACGTGAAGCCGCACTGGATCGCGGTGAGGATCTGCTCGTACGTGCCGCCGTGGTCCCAGTGGATCGTCACGGGCACCGACGAGCGGTGCGCACGCTGGATGATCGCCGGCATGACGTCCTCGCCGATGTGGCTCAGCTCGTCTGGGTGGATCGCGATGATGACCGGGGACTCCTTCTCCTCGCTGATCTCGATGATCCCGTTCAGCATCGCGTAGTCGCTGATGTTGAACGCCGGCACGGCGAAGTCGTTGTCGTTCGCCACGGTCAGCAGGTCTACGCCGTTCATCAACATGTGTACAGCTCTCCTTGTTGTGTTGCCTTGTGTTGCTGGGTGTGTTGGGTCAGACCTTGACTGCGCCAGCCGTCATCCCCCCGATGAAGTACCGCTGGAAGAACAGGAAGAGTGCCAGCACGGGAATGCAGCCAAGAATGCTCATCGCCATCATCTCGTTCCATTCATAGGAATGCTGGCCCATGAGGAGCTGGATGCCGATGGGGACCGTGCGCATGTCCTCGGTCCGCGTCAATGTGAGCGCGAAGAGGAACTCGTTCCAGCAGATCATGAACGTGTAGACGCCCACAGAGACCAGACCGGGCACGGAGATGGGGACGAGAATGCGCCACAGCGCGGTGAGCGGACCGGCTCCGTCGACCTTGACGGCCTCGTCCAGCTCTTTGGGCAACGTGTTGAAGTACCCGGTGAGCATGATGATCGCGTAGGGCAGCGTGAACACCATGTAGGTGAGGATCAGGCCCTGGTAGGTGTTGTAGAGCTTGAGCGCGACGACCAGCCCGAAGTACGGGATGAGCAGCGTGATGGGCGGCACCGCCTGCACGCTGACGATGACGACGTTGAGGATCCGCTTGAACTTGAAGTCGTAGCGGCTGAACGCGTACGCCGCGAGGATCGCGACGACGAGCGTCAGGAACGTCACCGACAGCGCGACCACATAGCTGTTGAAGAAGAACCGCAGCTTGGTCGGGTCGGTGAAGATCGTCGTGTACGCGTCGAACGAGAACGACTCCGTGATCAGGCGCGGCGGGTACTGGAAGATCTCGAGGTTCGACTTGAACGAGCTCGAGAGCATCCAGAGGACCGGGAAGCCGGCGAAGACGGCGCCGACGAGAAGGCCGACGATCAGGCCGACCTTCTTGGCCAGCCGCGTACGGGCCAGCTTCTGGCTCACGGGCCGGCGCGTCTGCGACGTCACCGGGGAAGAGACTGCTGTCGCCATGGTCAGTCCCGCGCTTTCTGGTGCCTGGCGTAGAACACGGCCAGGATCATCGACAGGAGAAGAATGATGACCGCGGCGGCCGACGCCACGGAGAACTCGTACCTGCTGAATGCGAGCTTGTACGTGAACGTGCTCAACATCTCGGTCACATTGATCGGACCGCCACCTGTGGTCATCCAGATCAGCGCGAACTGCTGAGACGTCCAGATGAAGTCCAGCAGCGCCATGCTGATGATGATTGGCCGCAGCTGCGGGATCGTGATATTGAAGAATCGCTGGACCGCATTGGCACCGTCCACGCGAGCCGCCTCGTAGAGGTCCGCGGGAATGCCCTGCAGCCCGGCCAGCAGGCTGATCATGAAGAACGGATAACCGGCCCAGATGTTGATGAAGGTGACCGACATCAGCGCGTGCGACGGCGAGGCCAACCACTCCACGTCGGAGTTCAGCAGGTAGTTGATGACGCCGTTGGGGGCGAGCATGAGCCGCCACAGGACGGCGACGATCGCCACGGTGAACAGCCACGGCAGGACGTAGACCACGCGGAACAGACCGACGAGCTTGGCGCTGAGCAGCTTCGTGTTCAGCATCATCGCGAACGTCATGCCGATGACCAGGTGAGCCACGACGCTCACGATCGTGAAGAACAGGGTGTTCCGGATCGCGGTGAGGAACACCGGGTCCTTGATCACCTCGAGGTAGTTGTCGAGGCCGACGAACACCGGGTTCTTGTTGGTGATCACGCCACTCAGCAACGAGTAGCCGATGACCATGATGATCGGCGTGACCATCAGGACGAGCATCAGGACGACGGTCGGGGCCAGGAAGCCGTACGGGGTGGCCCTGCGCTTGAACAGTGCCCAGCGGGGGCGCTGCCGGGGGACGTCCGCGACCGGTGCGGCCGGACGTTCGAGCTGGGAAGTGGACACGGCGGATCTCCTAGGAAGATCGGTCGCGCCAGGCGTCGTCGTGCCTCTCGGCGCCTGGCGCGACCGCAGCGTGATGGGGGCCTAGAACTCCGCCATCCACGCGTCTTGTGCCTTCTTCAGGGTGTCGTCGACCGACTGGTCCCCGGAGAGCGTCTGCTGGAGCTGCTCGTCGAACTCGCGCATCAGCTGCTCGGCCACCGGCAGGCCGGTGAACTCGTTGGCCGGGTAGCCCGCCTTGTAGATGTCGAACGCCGTCTGGTACAGCGCGTCGTCACCGAGGAAGTCCGGCGTGGACTGCGTGTTGCCAGGGAAGGCCTTCGCCATCGTCGACAGCTCGGAGTTCGTCTCCTGCGACATCAGGAAGTCGACCAGCTTCCAGGCCTCGGCCTTGTGCTCGCTGTTCTCGGCGATACCGATGCCCCAGGACGCGTAAGGGATGCCGCGTTCACCCGAGTAGTCGTCGACCGCGGGGATCGCTGCGATCGAGAACTTCAGGTCCGGGTTCGCCTCGCGGATCGTGGTCACGTGGGCCAGCGAGTCGATCATCATGCCGACCCGGCCGTTGGTGAACTCCTCGACCTTGTCCTGCTCCTTCATGGTGAGCGCACCAGGGGCGACGTAGCCCTTGTCGTACAGGTCGACGACGAAGTTCGTCGCATCCGCGACGTCCTCGTTGGTCACGTCGGGCTGGCCGTCCTTCAGCATCGAGCCTCCGGAGGCCCAGACCCAGGACATGACGTCGTTCTGGATGCCGTTCGGCGCCTCCATCGACAGCGGCAGGACCCAGCCGTGCACCTCCCCGCCCAGCCCGGTGACGGCCTCGGCCGCGGACGCGAACTCGGAACGGTTCGTGGGGGGTGCTGTGACGCCGGCCTGCGTGAGCAGGTCGTCGTTGGTGAACATCGGGTAGACGAAGTTGACCACCGGGATCATGTACGTCGCGCCGTCGACCTGGATCTGGCTCGCCAGCTCGCTGTCGTCGTAGCCCGCGTCCGACATGATCGACGAGAGGTCGGCCAGCGAGCCCTGCTTCGCGAAGTCGTTGACCCATGCCCCGTCGAGGCCGACGACGTCCGACATGGTGCCCGCCGCGGAGCCCGCGACGATCTGTTCCTTGGTCGATGCGTACGGACCGCTGAGCAGCTTGACCTTGATACCGGGGTTGGCCGCCTCGAAGTCGTCCATCACCCCACGCAGCGCACCCTCGGGCAGCTCGGGCTCCCACCACTGAGCGAACTCGAGGGTCACGTCGCCACTCGAGGACGCGCCGTCGTCCGAACCACTGCCACCGCTACAGCCGGCCAGCACGACTGCGCTGGCGCCGAGGATCGCAATGAAGCGTCCACCGCGAGCTCCGTTGCTCATGACTCTCCTTTGGGTCGTTGCTGCCGCATCATGCGACTCCATGCGGACTTCTGCGTGTTTTCTCAACCTAGGCTCGCGCAAATCGGACGTCAACCCCGAACTGAGGCCTCTCTTCACTAGTGGCCGAATCGTTACCTAGCGGTCGGTTTCTACGACACGTGTCCGTTAATGCAGGTCAGATGGGTGTTTCATGCTCCCGCTCCGACGTGCGGCATGCCGTCGAGGACTATCCGGACCCGTGCACGTTCATGCGCGGATCCGCTGGATCGCGTCAAGCGGCACGCGCGCCACCTGCACTTTTGGCACATGAGCCCCGGCTGGATCGCCGTGCATGCGGCCAATCCACGCAACTTCGAGCGTTTTTGTGCTAGAAGTTCTGTGTGTCTGCAAGCAGCGTGAGTACGTCCGACGGCGACCGCCGCCTCCCCGCCGGTCGCAAGGCCGACCTTGCCGCCTTCGTGCTCGAGGTCGGCCAGGTCACCGTTGCGCGCCTGGCCGAGAGGTTCGACGTCTCCCCCGACACGATCCGGCGCGACCTCGACCAGCTCGACGCCGACGGCGTGCTCATCCGCACGCACGGTGGGGCTGTCAGCCTGTCGGCCGTGCCACGGGCCGACACCGGTCTCGACGTGCGGCTGCGCCTGCAGACCGCTGCCAAGGAGCAGATCGGTGCGGTCGCCGCGGGACTCGTCGAGGACGGCACCGCCATCCTGATCAACGCCGGCACCACGACGCTGGCGCTCGTCCGGCACCTACGTGACCATCGCGAGCTCACGATCGCGACGAACAGCCTGCGGATCCCGGCCGAGATCTCCCCTGCGGTCTTCCGGGACCTGTACGTGTTCGGCGGCGCGGTACGGCTCTCGGCCCAGGCGACGGTCGGTCCGGTGAGCTTCCAGGCGGCCGTGGGCTACGACCGGGACATCCAGTGCGACCTCGCGCTGATCTCGGTCGGCGCCGTGTCCCCGAGTGGCTACTCGACGAGCAACCTCGGCGAGGCCGCGATGATGAACGACATGATGGATCGCGCCTCGCGCGTCGCGATCCTGGCCGACTCCTCGAAGTTCGGCCGACGACTGTTCGCGCAGGTCGCAGACCTGGGCCGGGCCGACTACCTCGTCACCGACGCGCCGCCCACCGGCGAGCTGGCCGACGCCCTGGCCGACCATGACGTGCAGGTCCTGCTGCCCCCGGGCACGGCAGGCTGAGCAACGGCACGACAGGAACGTCGCACCCCTCCGGAGGTCGGTGGCCCTGTCGGTCAGCGACCGCGAAGGTCAGCGGGCGCTCGCCTCGCGTGCGGCCTGTTCGACGCCGGCCACGTAGTCCGACCAGTCCACGTCGGGGATGTTCGGGTCGTCGGGCCGCGAGCCGACGGCACCGTCGAGCAGCTCCCGCACGATGTCCGCGTGCCCCGCGTGGCGGGCCGTCTCGACGGTCATGTGCACGAGCATCTGGTGCAGCGTCACGCGCCCGCGCTCACCCCACCAGGGCACGTTCCCGACGGCGTCCAGCGGGAGTGCGTCGATCGTCGCGTCGCTGTGCGCCGCGCACCGCTCGTGCAGCTCGACGATCTGCTCGCGGCTCTCGTCGGCCGTGGCCCACATGTCGGCGTTGTCGGGCGCGCCGTCGGCGAACCACGGGAGCTCGATCCCGGACGGCCGGTCGAAGACGTCGCCGAAGTAGCCGACCTCGACGCTCGCGACGTGCTTGACCAGGCCGAGGAGGTTGGTGCCCGTGCGCGTCATGGGCCGCCGGACCTGGTACTCGTCGAGCCCGTCGAGCTTGCTGAGCAGGCTCGTCCGCTGGGTGCGCAGGTACCGGTGCAGGGTCTCTTTCGGGTCGTCCATCCCGCCACTATGGACCGGGCCGCCGCGGGTGGGCACGTCGGACGGTTCACAACCAGTGGGTTGTGCAACGTCGCAGTTGTGAATATCCTCGTCGCATGCCCGTGCTGGAGGACGACCTCACCCTGATGTTCACCGCGCTCGCGGACCCCACCCGGCGAGCGATCCTCGAGCGCCTCGCGCACGGCGACGCGACCGTCCACCAGCTCGCCGCACCCTTCGCGATGTCGCAGCAGGCCGTGTCCAAGCACCTGCTGGTGCTCGAGCGCGCCCGCCTCATCTCGCGGTCCCGGGTGGGGCAGTCGCGCCCGTGCGCGCTGGAAGCCGAACGGCTCGCGGAGGCTGCAGGCTGGATCGAGACCAACCGTCAGGTCTGGGCCGACCGGCACGACCGTCTGGCTGAGCACCTGGCGACACTGCAAGGAGGAAGCGCATGACCGAGCTGACGTTCCGACGGGTGCACCGCGCGACGCCCGAGCTGCTCTTCGACTGCATGACCACGCCCGAGCACCTCGCGCAGTTCTGGGGGCCGCGCGGCACCTCGACCCCGGTCGAGAACATCACGGTCGACCTGCGCCCCGGCGGTGCGTTCGAGACGACGATGGTCGACGAGGCCAGCGGGGACACGTACACGATGCGCGCGACGTACGTGGAGGTCAGCCGTCCGGACCGCCTCGTGTGGCAGGAGTCCGACGGCGAGATGCTCACCACGATCACGTTCGTGGACCTGCACGACGGACGCACCGAGGTGGTCACGCACCAGGCCCGGGTGCCCGCCGCCTTCGCGAGCCCGCAGGCGCAAGCCGGGTTCGTCACCAGCCTCGACCGCTTCGACGTCTACGTCGACGCCCTCACCCACGGGGCCTGACCATGAGCACTCTCACCTCCCCCGACGGCACCACGATCGCCTACTCGCGCACCGGAGACGGACCTGCCGTCATCCTCGTCGACGGAGCCATGTGCTACCGCGGCGCCGGCCCGATGGACCCGATGGCCGACCAGCTGCAGGACACGTTCACGGTGTACACGTACGACCGCCGCGGCCGCGGCGAGAGCAGCGACATCCAGCCGTACGACGTGCAGCGCGAGGTGGAGGACCTGCGAGCGCTGATCGCCGTCGCGGGCGGCACCGCCGGCGTCTACGCCATGTCGTCCGGTGGTGCGCTCGCTCTGGCGACCGCCGCGGTGGACCCGGGTGTCACTCGTCTTGCGCTGTACGAGCCGCCCTACATCGCCGAGGCGGGCGAGCAGGACCGGGTCGCCGCCTACACGTCGCGGCTCACGGGCGCGCTCGCCGAGGGTCGGCGCGGGGACGCGATCGCGCTCTTCATGACGTTCGTCGGCATCCCCGAGCCGGTCGTGACGGGCATGCGCGCTCAGCCGGGCTGGGACCGGTTCGAGGCCATCGCCCCGACGCTCGCCTACGACAACACCCAGATGACCGGCAGCCTCGTGCCCCGGGCAAGCGTCGCGACGATCACGGTGCCGGCCGTCGTCGTCACGGGTGGTAGCAGCCCGGAGATCCTCCAGATCGCGGGCAAGTCCGTCACGGACGCGCTGCCGAACGGCAGGCACACCGTGCTCGAGGGCCAGACGCACGACGTCGACGCCGCGGCGCTGGCGCCGGTGCTCCGGGCGTTCTTCCTGGCCTGAGCGTCGCGCGGGTCGCACCTGCCTGTTGACGTGCTCCCGTCGGCGAACCAGTCTGCAGAGGGAGACCCGTCGAACCGGAGGACCACCCCATGCGCCTGTCTGCCCGCAGTGCCGCTCTGAGCCTGATCCTCGTCCCGCTCCTCGCGCTCACCGCGTGCTCGTCCGACGACGAGCCGGAGGCCGCACCGCCCACGCCGACGCCTACCCCCACGCCGACAGGACTCTCGGCGTCCGCGTGGGCGGACAACGTGTGCACGTCGCTCGGCGACCTGACCACGAACATCGGGGCCATCTCCCAGGGTCTGAGCGTCGAGCTCGGGTCCGGAGACGCCCTCGACCAGCTCAAGACCCAGCTCAAGGACAACGTCGCGACGGCCGGCACGTCCCTGGATGATCTGCTGGCTGCGATCAGCGACGCTCCGACGACCGAGGAGGCCCAGGACCTCAAGACGAGCCTGGAGAGCAGCGCGGACGACGTCGCGACCGCCACGCAGGATGCCCGGGACGCCGCGCAGGAGGCAGCGGACGCCGAGAACGTCGCGGGGTTCATCGGTGCAGCGGGCGCCGCGCTGACCGCGACGTCTGAGGCCATGAACGCCGCCAAGGCGTACGCGACCACGATCACGTCGGCCGCCTCGAATGCGGGCGGCACGTTGCGGTCCGCGTTCGCCGACGCCGACAGCTGCGTGGCCCTGAACGAGAAGGCCTGACGGTGGGGGCCGAACGCGACCGGGTCAACACGTTCGGAAAGCTCGAGGACGGACTGCTCCGGGCCAGCGACTGGTACCTGTGGGGTCCGTACCTCAGCGAGCGCCAGTGGGGAACGGTGCGGGAGGACTACAGCGCCGACGGCGAGGCGTGGGACCACTTCCCGCACGACCAGGCGCGCTCGCGCGCGTACCGGTGGGGCGAGGACGGCATGGCCGGCTTCAGCGACATCGAGCAACGCCTCTGCCTGTCGCTGGCGCTCTGGAACGGGCGCGACCCGATCCTGAAGGAGCGGATGTTCGGCCTGACCGGCAACCAGGGCAACCATGGCGAGGACGTCAAGGAGTACTGGTGGTTCAAGGACGCGCTCCCGAGCCACGCCCTGAACCGGTGGCGCTACCACTATCCGCAGAGCGAGTTCCCCTACGACGACCTCGTCGCGGAGAACGGCCGGAGGGACAAGCACCAGCCCGAGTACGAGCTGCTCGACACGGGCGCCTTCGACGAGGACCGCTTCTGGGCGGTCGAGGTCGAGTACACCAAGGACGGCCCGCACGACGTCCTGATGACGGTCCAGGTCACCAACGCCGGACCGGACACCGAGACCCTCCACGTCCTGCCCACCGTCTGGTTCCGCAACACGTGGTCGTGGGGCGACGACGAGCCCAAGCCCCACCTCCGGACGAGCGAGGGGTCGTCGATCGACATCGACCACCCGCAGTTCGGTGACCTGGAGCTCGTCGTCGGCCCCGGGCCGGACGGCATCGCTCCCCCGCTGCTGTTCTGCGACAACGAGACCAACGCCGCGAAGCTCTTCGAGGTCGACGAGAGCCCGGCGTACCCCAAGGACGGGATCAACGACCACGTCGTGCACGGTGCGGACACTGTCAACCCGTTGCACGAGGGCACCAAGGCCGCCGCCTGGTACCAGGTCGAGGTCGCGCCGCAGCAGATGGTCGAGCTGCGCCTACGACTGCGTCCCCGCGGCGGAGCGCGCCCGGCACTCGGTTCGTCGTTCGACGCCGTCACGGCACTGCGTCGTGCGGAGGCCGACGAGTTCTACGCCGAGCTCACGCCCGAGGGCACGTCCGCCGACGAGGCGCTGGTCATGCGCCAGGCCTTCGCGGGGATGCTCTGGTCCAAGCAGCTCTACGCCTACGACGTCGCCCGCTGGCTTGACGGCGACCCCGGGCAGCCCGTGCCCCCGGCGTCACGCAAGACCGGCCGGAACAGCACGTGGCGCAGCTTCGACGCGTTCGACATCATGTCGATGCCCGACCCGTGGGAGTACCCCTGGTTCGCTGCGTGGGACCTCGCGTTCCACTGCGTGGCGCTCGCGCACATCGATCCCGCGTTCGCCAAGTACCAGCTGATCCTGATCTGCCGCGAGTGGTTCCAGCACCCGACGGGAGCGCTGCCCGCGTACGAGTGGTCGTTCGACGACCTCAACCCGCCCGTGCAGGCGTGGGCAGCGCTCGAGGTGTTCGCGATCGACGGCGGGACCGACCTCGACTTCCTGCGTCGGGTCTTCGACAAGCTCCTGGTCAACTTCACGTGGTGGATCAACCGCGAGGACGCCGACGGCTCCAACCTGTTCGAGGGTGGCTTCCTCGGCCTCGACAACATCGGCCCCATCGACCGCGACAAGCTGCCGGTCGAGGGCACGCTGCAGCAGTCCGACGCGACTGCGTGGATGGGCTTGTACTCACTGCACATGGCGACGATGTCGTTCGTCCTGCGCCGCAGGGGCAACCAGCCGACGCAGGACCTGACCGTCAAGTTCCTCGAGCACTTCGCCCTGATCAAGCACGCCCTCGACGACCAGGGCCTCTGGGACGAGGCCGACGGGTTCTTCTACGACCGCATCGCGCTCGACGACGGCCAGCGCATCCCCGTGAAGGTGCGCTCGATGGTCGGTGTGCTGCCCGTGCTGGCCGGCCTCGTGATCGACGAGGCGCTGATCCAGGAGGCCGCTGTCCTCGGCAAGGGCTTCGCGAGCCTCCTGGGCGACGCGCTGGACCCGGCGAACCTCACGCCCGGCAGCGGGGCCGTCCGGGGCACGCCCGGCGACCGGCGGATGCTCCTCGGGGTGGTGGGCGTCGAGCGCGTCGGTCGACTCTTCGAGCGACTCTTCGACGAGCAGGAGTTCCTGTCGCCCTACGGGCTGCGCGCGGTCTCGGCCACGCATCGTGACCATCCGTACGTGCTCGAGATCGGTGAGCTCACCGCGAGCATCGACTACGAGCCCGCGGAGTCGACGACAGCGATGTTCGGCGGGAACTCGAACTGGCGCGGGCCGATCTGGTTCCCGCTGAACTACCTGCTGGTGAGCTCGATCAAGGTGTACGGCACGTTCTTCGGCGATGACGCCACGGTCGAGTTCCCGACCGGCTCGGGCGTGCACAAGTCCCTGACGGCGATCGCGGACGAGCTGCGGACGCGGCTGATCTCGCTCTTCACACTGGACGAGGACGGTCGCCGCCCCTGCTACGGGCACGTCGGCGTGTTCCAGGACAACCCGCACTGGGCGGGTCTCGTGCAGTTCAACGAGTACTTCCACGGTGACGACGGCGCCGGTCTGGGCGCCACCCACCAGACCGGCTGGACGGGCGTGGTCGCCGACCTGATCCGGCGCAGACCGGGCTCTGACGTCGCCACTCTGAGCGACCTCCTGCACCTCCCGGCCGACCCGGCCCGCACCCCACCGAGCGCCGCCCCGGAACGGTCCCGGCACGCTCGCCCGGCCTGAGACAAGTCCCATATTCCGACCTGCTTAGTCCAGTATCCGAGACGCGGGTGTTGCCGCGGCGCGCGGACCGCCATCCTCTACACATGCAGACCAGCCGCGCCCTCATGACGTGTTGTCACGTCACGATGGCTGCCGCGCGCCCCTGCTGTCCGCGGACCATCTGAACCACGGCCCCGTCCCCCCTCGGCCGCGCGTTCAACGCCCGGCCCCTGTGCGCAGGACGCCCGGCCAGACCGCGTGCCACCCCCGTCCCCCGCGGAGGAAGCGCCTCATGGCGTCCACCCTGTTCGTCCTTGCTGGAGATCCTCGACGTGCCGCCGCGCACGCCTCGGACCGCTCCGCCGTGCGATGTCGGCGATGTCTGCCGATCACCGACCGCACGCGCTGACCGACCGACCCGAGATCCCGAAGGACCCTGACATGACTGCTCGCCCCGCGCCTCGCGCGCGCCGCCTTGCCGCCACCCTGACCACCCTGCTCACCGCTGGCGTCGTCGCGTCCCTCGGCGCGTGCTCCGCCGACTCTGCCGCCGGCACCGGCGACGAGCCGACCGCCTCCGAGACGACCGCCGGCCCGCTCGCCGAGGCTGACGAGCTCCGCCTCGGCTACTTCGCGAACGTCACGCACGCCCTGCCCCTGATCGGTGTCGAGGACGGCACCTACCAGGAGACGCTCGGTGACACGAAGCTGACCACGACGATCTTCAACGCCGGCCCGGCCGCGGTCGAGGGCATCTTCAGCGGCGCGATCGACGCCGCGTACGTCGGGCCCAACCCCGCCATCAACGCGTTCGCGCAGTCGAACGGCGAGGCCATCAAGATCGTCGCCGGTGCGACGTCCGGTGGTGCCCAGCTCGTCGTGAACGACTCGATCCAGGACCCGGCCGACCTCAAGGGCAAGGCGCTCGCCACCCCGCAGCTCGGCAACACGCAGGACGTCGCGCTGCGCGCCTGGCTCGAGGAGCAGGACCTCACCAGCTCGATCACGGGTGCCCCGTCGGACGTGAACATCCTCCCGCAGGAGAACTCGCAGACCCTGGACGCCTTCAAGGCCGGTCAGGTGGACGGCGCCTGGCTGCCCGAGCCGTGGGCCTCCCGACTGGTCGACGCGGGCGCTCACGTGCTCGTCGACGAGAAGGACCTGTGGCCCGGTGGCGACTTCGTGACGACGCACCTCATCGTCGCGACCGAGTTCCTGGACAAGTACCCCGGCACGGTGAAGAAGCTCATCGAGGCGGAGTACGCGACCAACGAGTGGATCACCGCCAACGAGGACGCGGCGAAGACGGCCGCCAACGCGAACATCGAGAAGCTCACCGGCAAGCCGCTGGCCGACGGTGTGCTGGACCGGGCGTGGGGCAACCTGCGGCTCACGCTCGACCCGATCGCGTCGAGCCTGCAGACGTCCGCCGACCACGGCGTCGAGGTGGGCACGTCGAAGGAGACCGACCTCACAGGTATCTACGACCTGACGCTCCTCAACGAGGTGCTGGCGGCCAACGGACAGGAACCGGCCGACGACGCCGGGTTGGGAGCTGACGGAAAGTGACCACCACCGCGACGGCGGCCGGCGGCCCGGGCATCGATGCCCCGGCCGCCGTTGCGGCACGCCTCACCGACGTCACCCAGCACTTCGGCGAGGCCTCGCGCCCGCCCGTGCTCGAGCACATCAACCTCACGGTCAGGCCCGGAGAGTTCGTCTGCCTGCTCGGCGCCTCCGGGTGCGGCAAGTCGACGCTCCTGTCGCTGATCGCCGGCCTCGACCAACCCGTCTCGGGCGACGTCGAGGTGCCCGGCGGCCGGCCCGCTCTGATGTTCCAGGAGCCCGCGCTCTACCCGTGGCTCACCGCGGGCGCCAACATCGAGCTGGCACTGCGCCTGCGCGGGGTGCCCCGCAAGGAGCGCAAGGTCGAGGCGCAGCGCCTGCTGACGCTCGTCCGGCTGGACGGTGCGGCACCCAAGCGCGTGCACGAGCTCTCGGGCGGGATGCGCCAGCGCGTCGCCCTGGCCCGCGCACTCGCTCAGGAAGGTGATCTTCTCCTGATGGACGAGCCGTTCGCGGCGCTCGACGCGATCACGCGCGACGTCCTGCACGAGGAGCTCATCCGCATCTGGTCCGAGACCGGCCGAGCGGTCATCTTCGTGACCCACAACGTCCGCGAGGCCGTCCGGCTCGGGCAGCGCGTCGTCCTGCTCTCGTCGCGACCCGGACGGGTGGCGCGCGAGTGGCGCATCGACATCCCGCAGCCGAGACGCATCGAGGACGCCGACGTGTCCGCGCTCAGCGCCGAGATCACCGAGCACCTGCGTGAGGAGATCGCCCGCCATGGCCACTGAGACTTCCGCCCCGGTCACCGTGCACCACCCGGACCGCCCATCCGACAGCGCACTCGCGGCCGGGCTCGACGCGCTCGAGACGCCGATCAGCAACCCGCGCCCCTCGTTCCTGTCGCAGGTGTGGCGCTCGGTGTGGCCCGTCCTCACCGCGCTCGTCGTGATCCTCGCCGTCTGGCAGATCGCGTTCCTGCTCGAGCTCAAGCCCCCGTACGCGCTGCCGGGACCGGCCGAGACGTGGCAGACGTTCCTGGCCACCGTCGAGGACGGCACCGCGTGGCAGGCCGTGAGCACCAGCGTCCAGCGCGCCGCGGTCGGCTTCCTGATGTCGGTCGTGGTCGGCGTGACGATCGGCGCCGCGCTGGCCGCCTCCCAGCTCCTGCGGCGGGCGTTCGGCCCGATCATCACCGGACTCCAGTCGCTGCCGTCCGTCGCGTGGGTGCCGGCCGCGATCATCTGGTTCGGCTTCAGCGACGCGACCTCCTACGCGGTCATCCTGCTCGGTGCCGTCCCGTCGATCGTCAACGGCCTGCTCACCGGCACGGACCAGGTCCCTCCCCTGTTCCTGCGGGTCGGCCAGGTGCTCGGCGCCCGAGGCTGGACCCGGATCCGGTACGTGCTGCTGCCGGCCGCGCTGCCCGGGTTCCTCGGTGGCCTCAAGCAGGGCTGGGCGTTCGCCTGGCGCTCTCTGATGGCGGCGGAGATCATCACCCTCGCTGCTGGCGGTGGCCTGGGCCAGCTCCTCGAGAGCGGCCGCTCGCTGAGCGACATGTCGCTGGTGATCGTCGCGATCTTCCTGATCTTCCTGGTCGGCATCGCGGTCGAGCTGATCGTGTTCTCGCCGCTCGAGCGACGCGTGCTGCACTCACGCGGCCTCACGGGCCAGACCTCGAGCACGGGGCGCCGGAAGTAGCGCGTACGGCACCGGTACGGGACGGCACGCCGAGAGATCCCCGACGCAACTCGATCTGCGGCGCCGCTCATGCCACGATCAGCACGTGACCAGCAGCGACACGATCTGGACCGAGGCCGAACTTACGCTCGACGGGCGCAAGGTGTTCTACCGGCGAAGCCCGGACGTCGAGGGTGGCGTCCCGATCGTGCACGTGCACGGCTTCGGCATCTCCGGGTCCTACCTGATGCCGACGGCCCGGCTCCTGACCGACCGTGGCGCGAACGTCGTCCCGGACCTGCCGGGCTACGGCCGCAGCGAGAACCCGGAGCACACGCTCGGGATCCCCGCGCTGGCTCGCACGCTGATCAGGATCCTCGACCAGCTCGGCTTCGAGAAGGTCATCCTGATCGGCAACTCGATGGGGTGCCCGATCAGCCTCGAGGTCGCGCACACTGCCCCGGAACGGGTCCATCGCGTGGTCCTCGTCTCGGCGGCCGGTGGTGCGGCCAACCAGCCGTTCGCCCGCGCCCTCAAGCAGATGGCCATCGACGGCGTGCGCGAGAGCCCGAAGATGGCGCGCGTCGCGGTGCCGGACTACATCCGGTTCGGGCTCGTCAACAGCCTGAACCTGCTCAGCGAGCTCACGCGGTTCCCGTCGCTCGAGCGGCTCATCGAGCTGCCGGTGCCGGCGCTGGCGGTCGTGGGCTCGAAGGACCCGCTCATGCCGCCGCCGAGCCGCGTCCGGGAGGTCAGTCGCCTTGCGCCGCCCAACGTGACTGTTGTGCTGATCGAGGGCGCGGCCCACGCCATCAACTTCAGCCATCCGGGCGAGCTCGCGCACGTCATCACCTCGTGGCTCGACGACGAGGAGATCGTCGACGACCCGGACGAGCCGGGTTTCACGCGCGTCCTGCAGCTTCCGCGCAGCTGATCAGCCCGTCAGGCGCTCCAGCAGGAGCGCGCTCAGCTGTGGGTCGGCCAGCGGTCGGAAGTGCCCCGGGGTCGACAGCACGACGTCCTCGGCACCGTCCAGGGCGCTGCCCGCGGGGATGTGCGGGTCCCAGAAGGCGTGCACGGACGTGATCCGTCGGTTGACCTCGACCTCCGCGGCGAGAGCCACGATCGTCGCGTCGGACGGCGTGAAGGCCCGCACCGAGCGCATGGGCACCCAGCGCGCGTAGATCGAGCCTGAGAACGGCGTGTTGACGGCGACCATCGACGCGATCCGTTCGTCTGGGTCGTGCTTCAGCATCGCGAGCTTGCCGATCAGGCCGCCCTTGCTGTGCGCGATCAGGACGACGTCCCGCAGGTCGCGCTCGACCAGGAACTCACCGAGCACCTGGGCAGCCTCCGCGACAGGGCGCCGGTTGTACCCGAGGCCGGGGATGGTGTGCACCCGGATGCCGTGGGCGAACAAGAGCTCGGCCAGCGGACGCAGGAACTGCCACGGCTCCCACACGCCCGGCAGCAGCACGACCGGCGGCCCCACCACGGCGTCGGGCCGCTCGTACGTGTCGGGGCCGCCCGGCGATACCGCCTGCCACCGCAGCACGGCTGCGTAGTCCTGGACCCGCCACCACAGGCGTCGCACGAGGCTGGCGTCACGGTCGGGCATGCGGCCATCGTGCCGCATGCCGGGCGCGCGCCGGGTCCGACGCGAGGTCGGACCCACGTCGGACTATCGGGCGTCCGCCGGTCGTGCCGACGACGCGGCGGCGCACGCGGCGAGGAGCAGCTCCGCCGACTCTCGGACCTGGTCGATCTGGGCCGGCTCGAGGGCGAGCCGCTCGACCATCGTCACCGGGATGCCTACGGCCTGGCGGCGCATCTCCTTGCCGGCGTCCGTGAGCACGATGAGCAGGGCGCGCTCGTCGGCACGGTCCCGCTCGCGACGCAGCAGCCCCAGCGCCTCGAGGCGACGGACGAGCGGCGATGCCGTCGCCGGCTCGAGGTGCAGGTGCCCTGCGAGCTCCGCCAGCGAGATCGGGCCGTACTGCCACAGCGCGAGCATCGCCAGGTACTGCGGGTGCGTGAGCCCGAGCGGCGCGAGAAGGGGCTTGTAGAACGCGACCAGGCTGCGCGCGGCCGCGGACATGGCCAGGCACACCTGGGCCTCGACGGTTAGCGGGTCGGTCATGTTCCGACCATATCCTGTGTAGGCATATGATTAGCGCACTAATCGAAGGAGCAGCCATGGCCGAGAAGCGACGCAGGACCGCCACCGAGTGGCTGCTCACCTACTTCGGCCCTGCCCAGGTCGGCAACATCCGCAGTCGGCGACGCCCCGTGAGCGACGCCGCTCGCGCGCGCGACACGCAGCTCCACCAGGACTTCGTGCGGGTCGTCGGGCCCGACGGCCGGCCGTTCCTGGTCGAGCGCGACGACCTCGGATGAGCCCCTGGCCCCGACCGAGTGACGGGTCCAGACGTCGAGGTCAGCCACCTGGGCGAACCTGGGCGCGTCGTTCGCCGCAGGCGTCACCCGGGGCCTGAATTGCGCGCTAAGGTCGCAATGTTCCACCGCATGAGCCACCGTGGGTGACCAGACCGCGACGTCGCGTGCTTCTCTGTCGGAGAAGCCGCACGCCAGGCCAGGACGACCACGGGTTGACCACCCGGGCCACCGTCCGCCCGGGCACGAACTGCGCGACGAAAGGAGAGCCCCCATGACCGACGAACTCGCCGGCATCGAAAGCCTCGAAGAGACCGGACCGATCGACTACCTGGTCATCGAGTTCCCCCGGACCAACTTCACCGGCGAAGCGTTCCCGCTGCTGCTCGACCTCGTCGACAACGGCACGATCCGGATCCTCGACCTCGTCTTCGTGGCGAAGGACGCCGACGGCGACGTGGCGGCGATCGAGCTGGACCAGCTCGACGGCGGCGGCTTCGACCTCACCGTGTTCGCAGGTGTCCACTCCGGTCTCATCGGGGACGACGACGTCGCGGAGGCCGGGAACGCGCTGCTCCCGAGCACCGCAGCGGCCGTGCTCGTCTACGAGAACGTCTGGGCCGCCCCGTTCGCCGCCGCCTTGCGTCGCGCTGGGGGCCAGCTCGTCGCGAGCGGCCGCATCCCCATCCAGGCGATCCTCGCGTCCCTGGAAGAGATCGAGTCCGCCGAGTAGCAGCAGTCCCCACGGGACTTCGAGAAGGGATAGGAACATGCCGAGATTGATGCGCACCGTCGCCAGGACCGCAGTCGTCGCCGGAACAGCCACCGCGGTGTCCAACCGGGTGTCCCGCCGTCAGGCGGGCCGCTGGAACGACCAGGAAGCGGCCCAGCAGCAGGCCGCGGCCCCGCAGTACGCCGAGCCGCAGTACGCGCCACCGCCGCCCCCGCCTGCCCCCCCGGCCGGCGCGAGCACCGACGACAAGCTCGCCCAGCTGTCCCAGCTCGGCGCCCTGCGTGACGCCGGCGTCCTGACGGACATCGAGTTCGAGGTGCAGAAGAGCAAGATCCTCTCGTCCTGAGGATCCGTCGTGCACGCGCGCGCCCGGGGACGTCACGTCCCCGGGCGCGCGTGTGCCCAGCCGCAACGGGAGGTACGGCGTGGCCGACGAGACAGCACCGGAGAGCTCTGCCCCGGCGACCGTGCCGCCGCGGCGCTGGCACCGGCACCTGGAGCTCACCGCGACGATCCTGCTCGCCGTCGCCACCGTGATGACCGCATGGTCGGCGTTCCAGGCGAACAAGTGGAACGCCGTGCAGACCCGGTCCTACAGCGTCGCCTCCGCGCACCGCGTGGAGTCGTCCAAGGCCTCGACGCTGGCGGGCCAGCAGCGGATCATCGACGTCCTGCTCTTCACCGACTGGCTCCAGGCCGCGAGCGACGAGACCGGTGGCCGGTTGCCCGTCGAGTACGTCCCTGACCCGGGCACGTACTCGACGTTCCTCTACAAGCGCTTCCGGCCCGAGTTCCAGCCCGCGCTGCACGCGTGGCTCGCCGAGGACCCCGGTACCAACGCCTCGGCGCCCTCGAGCCCGTTCGTGATGCCGGAGTACGAGCTCGCCGCGACCAAGAAGGCCACCGACCTCGAGAAGTCGGCCGAGGTAGCGAGTGCGCAGGCCCGCCAGGCGACCGCGAGAGCGGGCAACTACGTGCTCGCCACGGTCCTGTGCGCCTCCGTGCTGTTCTTCTGCGGCATCGGTCTCAAGCTCGGCTCCCCCGGCCGGCGCGCCACCATGATCGTCGCCGCCGGCGTCCTGCTGCTCACGACAGCGGTGATCGTCGCCCGGTTCCCGGTCACCTTCTAGACGCCACACCCGGCGGTCGACGAGAGGCCCGGAGATCACTCTCCGGGCCTCTCGTCGTGCAGCGTTGCTGCGTGGATCAGGCGATACGGCCGCCGGCGCGCTCGTCGTCGCCGACCTTGTGCACGACGATCGAGTTGGTCGACCCCACGACGCCGACCGGCGCACCCGCCACGACAACGACGTAGTCGCCGACCTCGGCGAGACCGTTCGCGCGCAGCGTCGAGTCGACCTGGTTCACCATCTCGTCCGTGCTCAGCACCTGCGGCGAACGGTACGTCTGCACGCCCCAGCTCAGCGAGAGCGTGTTGCGCACACCCTCTTCGGGCGTGAACGCGATCAGCGGGATGGCCGAGCGCAGGCGCGACATGCGGCGGGCCGAGTCGCCCGACTGCGTGAACGTCACCAGGTACTTGACGTCGAGCACCTCGCCGATCTCGGCGGCTGCACGCGTGATGGCACCACCGCGCGTGTGCGGCGTGGACCCCAGAGGGGCCATCCGCTCACGGCCGAGGTCCTCGGTCGCCTCGATGATCCGCGCCATCGTGCGCACGGTCTCGATCGGGTAGTCGCCCACGGACGTCTCGCCCGAGAGCATGACCGCGTCGGCACCGTCGAGCACCGCGTTGGCGCAGTCCGAGGTCTCGGCTCGCGTCGGGCGCGGGTTCGTCGTCATGGACTCGAGGACCTGCGTCGCCACGATGACCGGCTTCGCGTTGCGACGGGCCAGCTCGACCGCACGCTTCTGCACCAGCGGCACCTGCTCGAGCGGCAGCTCGACGCCCAGGTCACCACGGGCCACCATGATGCCGTCGAACGCGGCGACGATCTCCGCGAGGTTCTCGACGGCCTGCGGCTTCTCGATCTTGGCGATGACCGGGACGACCCGGTTCTCCTCCTCCATGATCCGGCGCACGTCGGCGTAGTCCTCGGCGGACCGCACGAACGACAACGCGATGATGTCCGCGCCGACGCGCAGCGCCCACCGCAGGTCGTCCTCGTCCTTGTCGCTCATCGCGGGAACCGAGACCGCGACGCCGGGCAGGTTGAGGCCCTTGTTGTTCGAGACCGGGCCGGGGACCTCGACGCGGGTCACGACGTCGTTGCCCTCGACGGCCGTGACACGGACGAGCACCTTGCCGTCGTCGATGAGGATCGGGTCGCCCACGCGGGCGTCGTTCGTCAGGCCCTTGTGCGTCGTCGAGACGCGCTCCTTGGTGCCCTCGACGTCGTCGGTCGTGATGGTGAACACGTCGCCGACCGCGAGGAAGTGCTTCTCGTCGATGAACCGTCCGAGCCGGATCTTCGGTCCCTGGAGGTCAACGAGAACGGCGACCGAGCGCCCCGAGGCCTCTGCCGCCGCACGGACGTTGTCGTACACACGTTGGTGCACCTCGGTGTCGCCGTGGCTGCGGTTGAGCCGCGCCACGTCCATACCGGCATCAACAAGGGCCTGGATCTGCTCTGCGGACTCCGTCGCGGGGCCGATGGTGCAGACAATCTTCGCTCTACGCATGGGGCGAGCCTATGCCTTCCTGGTTTTCAGTGGTCGGGCCGAACGTCCCTCCCGACCCCATGGCCAGGCGGTTCGTCGACGCCGGTCAATCGGGGTGGTCTATGGCCGCAGCGCCACTGTGGAGGCGGTGACGGGCGAGGGCAGCTCCGTGCTGCCCGAGAGATACGTGTCGACCGCGGCGGCCGCAGCACGGCCCTCGGCGATCGCCCACACGATGAGTGACTGGCCGCGCCCGGCGTCGCCGGCGACGAACACGCCCGGCACCGACGTCGCGAAGTCGTCGGACCGCGTGACGAGCCCGCGCGGGGTGAGCTCGATGCCGATCTGGTCGGTCAGCGGCGTGGTCTCCGGTCCCGAGAACCCCATGGCTACCAGCACCAGGTCGGCCGGGATCTCACGCTCGGTGCCGGCCTTCGGGACGCGCCGCCCGTCCGACAGGTACTCGGTCGTCGCCAGCTTGAGCGTGCGCACCGCGCCTGCGTCGTCACCGAGGAACTCGACGGTCGACGCCAGGTAGTCGCGGTCGCCACCCTCGGCGTGCGAGGACGAGATTTCGAACAGGATCGGGTCGGTCGGCCACGGCTGGTGCTCGGGGCGATCCTCCGGCGGCCGCTTGCCGATCGCCAGCGTGGTCACCGAGGCGGCACCCTGACGCAGGGCGGTACCGAGGCAGTCCGAGCCGGTGTCGCCACCGCCGATGATGATGACGTGCTTGCCCGTCGCGGTGACCTGGTCGGTCACGGCCTTGCCCGCCGCGACCGCGTTGGCCTGGTGCAGGAACTCCATCGCCGGGTAGACGCCGGTGAGCTCCTTGCCCGGGACCGCGAGCTCGCGCGGCACGGTGGCGCCGGTCGCGATGACGATCGCGTCGTACCGCGCCTGCAGCTGCGGCCACGTCACGTCCCGACCGACCTCGACCCCGGGACGGAAACGTGTGCCCTCCGCCTCCATCTGCTCGAGCCGGCGGTCGATGTGGATCTTCTCGAGCTTGAAGTCCGGCACGCCGTACCGCAGCAGGCCGCCGATGGCGTCGTCCCGCTCGTACACGGCGACCGTGTGGCCCGCGCGCGTCAGCTGCTGGGCCGCGGCGAGGCCGGCGGGACCGGAACCGACGACGGCGACCGTGTGACCCGTGAGCCTCTGCGGCACCTGCGGCGTGACCAGACCCTGGTCGAACGCCTCGTCGATGATCGAGACCTCGATGTTCTTGATGGTCACGGCCGGCTGGTTGATGCCCAGCACGCAGCTCGACTCGCACGGAGCGGGGCAGATCCGACCCGTGAACTCCGGGAAGTTGTTCGTCGCGTGCAGGCGGTCGATCGCGTCGGACCACTGCCCGCGCCACACCAGGTCGTTCCACTCGGGGATCAGGTTCCCGAGCGGGCAGCCGTTGTGGCAGAACGGGATCCCGCAGTCCATGCAGCGGCCGGCCTGCTCCTTGAGGTAGGGCTGCCCCTCCTGCAGGTGCTCGTGCACGTCCGCCCAGTCCCGCAGGCGGATCTCGACGGGCCGGTTCGGCGGGAGCTCACGGTCGCGGACCTTGAGGAAGCCGCGGGGGTCAGCCACGGGCCACCTCCAGGATCGTGTCCCACACGCCGGGCGCTGCGGGGTCGAGACCATCGGCCTCGGCCTGCGCGAGCGCACGACGGACGCGGGCGTACTCGGTGGGCAGCAGACGCGTGAACCGCGCCAGCGCCTGGGGGAAGTCCTCGAGCAGCTCGGCCGCGACGGGCGAGCCGGTCTCCTCGATGTGCGTGCGCAGGAGCTGCTCCACGAGAGCGGCGTCCTCGTCGTCCAGCGGGTCCAGAGCGATCTCGTTGGACCGCACCGCGTCGACGTTCACGAGTGCGGGCACGAGGTCGAGCACGTAGGCGGAGCCGCCCGACATGCCGGCACCGAAGTTGCGACCCGTCCGGCCGAGCACCAGGACGGTGCCGCCAGTCATGTACTCGCAGCCGTGGTCGCCGACGCCCTCGACCACGAGCGTGGCGCCCGAGTTCCGGACGCCGAACCGCTCGCCGACGAGACCGCGCAGGAAGATCTGGCCGGTCGTGGCGCCGTAGCCGATGACGTTGCCTGCGACCACGTTGTGCTGCGAGGAGAGCACCGCGTTGCGGTCGGGCCGGATCGCGATCCGCCCACCCGAGAGGCCCTTGCCGACGTAGTCGTTGGCGTCGCCGAACAGCCGCAGCGTGATGCCGCTGGGCAGGAACGCACCGAACGACTGGCCGGCCGAGCCCGTGAGCGTGACGTCGATCGTGTCGGCGGGCAGGCCCGCACCGCCGTACCGCTTGGTCACCTCGTGGCCGAGCATGGTGCCGACCGTCCGGTTGACGTTGCGCACGGGCAGGGCGATCCGCACGGGTGCACGACCCTCGAGGGCGTCCTCGGCCAGCGCGATCAGTCGGTTGTCGAGCGCGCGGTCCAGACCGTGGTCCTGCAGCTTGGTCTGGTGCAGCTCGGTCCCGGCGACCGGCGACGGCACCGCGAGCACGGGCGACAGGTCGAGGCCCTCGGCCTTCCAGTGGTCGATGGCCGCGCGGGTGTCCAGGAGCTCGACGTGTCCGACGGCCTCGAGCAGCGTCCGGAAGCCCAGCTGCGCGAGCAGCTCGCGGACCTCCTGGGCGATGAACTCCATGAACGTGACGACGAACTCCGGCTTCCCGGTGAAGCGCGCGCGCAGCTCGGGGTTCTGGGTGGCGACGCCGACCGGACAGGTGTCGAGGTGGCAGACGCGCATCATGATGCAGCCCGAGACGACGAGCGGGGCCGTCGCGAAGCCGAACTCCTCGGCGCCCAGGAGCGCGCCGATGAGGACGTCGCGGCCGGTCTTGAGCTGGCCGTCGACCTGGACGACGACCCGGTCGCGCAGGTTGTTGAGCACGAGCGTCTGCTGGGTCTCGGCGAGGCCGATCTCCCACGGGGTGCCCGCGTGCTTGAGGGACGTCAGCGGCGAGGCGCCGGTGCCGCCGTCGTGACCCGAGATCAGGACGACGTCCGAGTGCGCCTTGGCCACGCCCGCGGCGATGGTGCCGACGCCGAACTCGCTGACAAGCTTCGTGTGGATGCGCGCTCTCGGGTTCGCGTTCTTGGCGTCGTGGATCAGCTGCGCCAGGTCCTCGATCGAGTAGATGTCGTGGTGCGGCGGCGGCGAGATGAGGCCCACGCCGGGCGTCGAGTGCCGCGTCTTGGCGACCCACGGGTAGACCTTGTGACCGGGCAGCTGGCCACCCTCGCCCGGCTTGGCGCCCTGGGCGAGCTTGATCTGGATGTCGTCGGCGTTGGTCAGGTACTCGCTGGTCACGCCGAAGCGGCCCGAGGCGATCTGCTTGATGGCCGAGCGACGCTGCGGGTCGTGCAGGCGCTCGGCGTCCTCGCCGCCCTCACCGGTGTTCGACTTGGCGCCGATGCTGTTCATCGCGACGGCCAGCGTCTCGTGCGCCTCCGCCGAGATGGAGCCGTACGACATCGCCCCGGTGTTGAACCGCTTGACGATCTCGCTGACGGGCTCGACCTCGTCGAGCGGGACGGGCGTGCGTGCGCCGTCCTTGAACGCCAGCAGGCCGCGCAGCGTCATGAGCCGCGACGACTGCTCGTCCACCCGGCTCGTGTACTGCTGGAAGATGTCGTACTGCCGCGTGCGCGTCGAGTGCTGCAGGCGGAAGACGGTCTCAGGGTCGAACAGGTGGTCCTCGCCGTCGCGACGCCACTGGTACTCACCACCGACCGCGAGACGCAGGTGCGCCTGGCGGTTGCCGCTCGCCGGGTAGGCGTCGGCGTGCCGGGCCGCCACCTCCGCCGCGATGACGTCGAGCCCGATGCCGCCGAGGCGGCTCGTCGTGCCGGTGAAGTACCGGTCCACCAGAGGCTGGGACAGGCCGATGGCCTCGAACACCTGAGCGCCCCGATAGGAGGCGATGGTGGAGATGCCCATCTTCGACATGACCTTCAGGACGCCCTTGCCGAGCGCCTTGATGAGGTTGGCGACGGCCTTCTCGGGCCCGACGCCCGGCAGGTAGCCCGAGCGGGCCAGGTCCTCGACGGTCTCCATGGCGAGGTACGGGTTCACCGCCGCGGCGCCGTAGCCGATCAGGAGCGCGACGTGGTGCACCTCGCGCACGTCGCCCGCCTCGACGACCAGCGAGATCTGCGTCCTCGTGTGCCGACGCAGCGTGTGGTGGTGCACGGCGCTCAGCAGCAGCAGCGACGGGATGGGCGCCAGGTCGGCGTCCGAGTTCCGGTCCGAGAGGACCAGGAAGCTCACGCCGTCCGCCACGGCAGCGTCGACCTCGGCGAAGATCTCGTCGAGACGAGCTTCGAGCGCCTCTCCCCCGCCGCTGACCTTGTACAGGCCCCGGATGGTGGTCGAGCGGAACCCGAGCGACGGCTCCTTGGCGACGTGCACGATCTTGGCCAGCTGGTCGTTGTCGATCACCGGGAACGGCAGGATCAGCTTGCGGGCGTGCCCCGGGCCGTCCTCGAGGAGGTTCGGCTCCGGGCCGATCGCGCCGCCGATGGCGGTGACCAGCTCCTCACGGATGGCGTCCAGCGGCGGGTTGGTGACCTGCGCGAACATCTGCGTGAAGTAGTCGAACAGCAACCTCGGGCGGCTCGAGAGCACCGCGACCGGCGTGTCCGAACCCATCGCGCCGAGCGGCTCGGCGCCGGCCGCGGCCATCGGGCTGAGCAGGATCTTCAGCTCTTCCTCGGTGTACCCGAAGGCGCGCTGGCGACGCCGGACCGAGGCCGCGGAGTGCGCGACGTGCTCGCGCTCGGGCAGCTGCGCGAGGTACACCGAGTTGTCGCGGACCCACTCGGCGTAGGGCCGCTGCGCCGCGAGCGTGGACTTGATCTCCTGGTCGTCGATGATCCGGCCCTTGCCGGTGTCGACGAGGAACATGCGGCCGGGCTCGAGACGGCCCTTCGCGACGACGGTCGCGGGGTCGATGTCGAGCACGCCGGCCTCGGACGCGCAGACCACGAGCCCGTCCTCGGTGACCCAGTACCGGCCGGGACGCAGCCCGTTGCGGTCCTGCACCGAGCCGATCAGGGTGCCGTCGGTGAACGTCATCGCCGCGGGCCCGTCCCACGGCTCCATGAGCGTCGAGTGGTACTCGTAGAACGCACGCCGGGCGGGGTCCATCTGGGCGTGGTTCTCCCACGCCTCCGGGATCATCATCATGACCGCGTGCGGCAGCGTGCGACCCGACAGGTGCAGGAGCTCGAGCACCTCGTCGAAGCTGCCCGAGTCCGACCCACCCGGCGTGCACACGGGCAGCAAGGGGGCGAGGTCACCCAGCTCTTCGCTCGCCAGCGTGCCCTCGCGGGCCGCGATCCAGTTGCGGTTGCCGCGCACCGTGTTGATCTCGCCGTTGTGCGCGACCATGCGGAACGGCTGCGCGAGCGGCCAGGACGGGAAGGTGTTGGTCGAGAAGCGCGAGTGCACGAGCGCGATCTCAGAGGCATACCGCGGGTCCGACAGGTCCGCGAAGAACGGCTCCAGCTGGCCCGTGGTCAGCATGCCCTTGTACGCGATCGTGCGCGCCGACAGCGACGCGAAGTAGAGGCCGTGCTCACGCTCGGCGCGCTTGCGCAGCCGGTAGGCGCGGCGGTCGAGCTCGAGGCCCGAGAGCTCCCGCGACGGGTCGGCGACGACGAGCTGACGGAAGACCGGCATCGAGGCGCGCGCCGTGGGGCCGACGAGGTCGGCCGTGACGACGACCTCGCGCCACGCGAGGACGTCGAGCTTCTCCTCGGCCGCGATCGACTCGATCGCGGTCACCGCGACCCGCTGCTCGATCTCGTCGACCGGCAGGAACGCCATGCCGATCGCGTAGAAGCCGGCGGGAGGCAGCTCGGCGTCGACGACGTCCCGCAGGAACGCGTCCGGGATCTGCGTGAGGATGCCCGCGCCGTCACCGCTGTCCTCCTCGGCGCCCACGGCACCGCGGTGGTCGAGGTTCAGGAGGGCCGTCAGACCGGCGTCGACGATGTCCCTGCCGGGCGTGCCGCGCAGCGTGGCAACGAACGCGAAACCGCACGCGTCGTGCTCGGCGGCGGGGTCGTAGAGACCCTGCGGCGATGGCGCGCGCAGCGCGCCAGGGCTCACGGGCGTCGTCGACATCTGCACCGTCCTCACGGTCCCCGGCGGTCGGGGAAATAGCACGAACATGGGGGTGTACGTGGGACGCCGTCGGCCCAGAGGTGTGGCGACGATACAGCGCGGCACACGGGCCACGCGCATCGTCAGAGCTGAGAAGTGCTCCCGGCTTCCCGCGGGTCTGCGGGCGGGTCGGTCGCGATCTCCTCGTCGTCCTGCACGGTCGGGGGTGCCAGCAGGAGGGTCGTATCACGTCCTGGGTGCCGGCGCCCGACCACGATGAACGCTACCAGCGCACCGACGCCGACGATGATCGACGTCCAGACGTTGAGGCGAACGCCGAGGATGTGGTTCGCCGGGTCGATGCGCAGGAGCTCGATCCAGAGGCGACCCGTGGTGTAGACCACGACGTACAGCCAGAAGACACGGCCGTAGCCGAGCTTGTAGCGGCGGTCGAGCCAGATGAGCAGCGCAGCGCCCGCGAAGTTCCAGAGCATCTCGTACAGGAACGTCGGGTGGAACAGCGTGCCCGAGACCGCGCCGGCAGGCAGGTGGGCGTCGTCGATGCGCAGTCCCCACGGCAGTGTCGTCGGACCGCCGAAGAGCTCCTGGTTGAACCAGTTGCCGAGGCGCCCGATGCCCTGCGCCACGAGCAGGCCGGGCGCGAGAGCGTCCGCGAACGGTGCGAGCCGCACGCCCTGACGCCGGCACCCGATCCAGGCACCGACCGCTCCGAGCGCCACGGCTCCCCAGATGCCGAGGCCGCCCTCCCAGATGTAGAGCGCCTTGAGCGGCTCACCGCCCTCGCCGAAGTACGCCTGCGGCGAGGTGATCACGTGGTAGATCCGGCCGCCGAGGATGCCGAAGGGCACCGCCCAGAACGAGATCTCCAGCACGGTGTCGGCCTCGCCACCGCGTTCCACCCAGCGGCGTCGGGTCATCCAGAGCGCCGCGAGGATGCCGAGCAGGATCGCGAAGGCGTACGCGCGCACCGGGAACGGGCCGAGGTACCAGACGCCCTGGGACGGGCTCGGGATCGCGCCGGGGAGCAGTGCGGTCATCGGGCCGACCTCACACCGTCTGCGAGAGCCGTGGTGAGTCGGGCGAGCTCCGCGAGGCCGGCCGCCTCGTCCGAGGCGTTCACCAGCACACGGACCAGAGCCGAGCCGACGATCACGCCGTCGGCGTACCGCGCCACCTGAGCGGCCTGCTCGGGGGTCGAGACGCCCACGCCGACGCAGACGCGCTCCGCGCCGGCCGCACGGGTGTCCGCGACCAGCTGCTCGGCGCGGTTGCCGAGCGTGGTCCGCTCGCCCGTGACGCCCATCGTCGACGCGGCGTAGACGAAGCCGCGCGAGGCAGCGCTCGTCGACGCCAGCCGCTCGGGCGTGGAGCTCGGAGCGACCAGGAACACGCGGTCGAGCCCGTGGGCGTCAGAGGCCGCGATCCAGTCGGCAGCCTCGTCGGGGATCAGGTCCGGCGTGATCAGCCCGGCACCGCCCGCCGAGGCGAGGTCGCGCGCGAACGCGTCGACGCCGTAGCGAAGCACGAGGTTCCAGTACGTCATGACGAGGATCGGCGCCCCACGACCGGAGACCTGCTCGACCGCACGGATCGTGTCGCGCACCTTGGTTCCCCCGGCCAGCGCCGCGTCGACGGCCTGCTGGATGATCGGGCCGTCCATGACCGGGTCGCTGTACGGGACCCCCAGCTCGACGACGTCGGCACCGGCGTCGATCATCGTCCGGACCGCGTCGACCGAGCCGGCGACGTTCGGGTAGCCGACCGGCAGGTAGCCGATGAGGCCGGAACGGCCGAGCCCGTCGAGGTGCTCCCCGACCTGCGAGCGCACGGCGACCGGCGTCATAGCTGCTCCCCCTGGTCGGCGAGGACGACGGGCTCGTCGTCGATCAGGTCGAACCACGCTGCGGCGGTGGCCACGTCCTTGTCCCCACGACCCGACAGGTTGATCAGCAGCACCGGCTCGTGGCCGTCGTCGCCGGTCCATCCCGCGAGCTCCGGGCCGAGCTGGATCGCGCCCGCGAGGGCGTGCGCCGACTCGATCGCCGGGATGATGCCCTCGGTGCGGCACAGGATGCGGAACGCGTCCATGGCCTCTACGTCGGTCACCGGGCGGTAGTCGGCGCGACCGATGTCGTGCAGCCAGGCGTGCTCGGGGCCGACGCTCGGGTAGTCGAGGCCGGCGGACACCGAGTGGCTCGGCAGCGTCTGGCCGTCGTCGTCCTGCAGCAGGTAGGACTTGGCGCCGTGCAGCACGCCGGGCTCGCCGCCGGAGAAGCGCGCGGCGTGGCGGCCGGAGGAGATGCCCTCGCCACCCGCCTCGAAGCCGAACAACCGGACGTCCGGGTCGTCGAGGAACGCGTTGAAGATGCCCATCGCGTTCGATCCCCCGCCGACGCACGCCGCCACGGCGTCGGGCAGCCGGCCGATCTCCTCGAGGAGCTGGGCCTTGGCCTCCTCGCCGATGATCTTGTGGAAGTCGCGCACCATCTCCGGGAACGGGTGGGGGCCGGTGACGGTACCGAGCAGGTAGTGCGTCGTCTCGACGTTGGCCACCCAGTCGCGCAGGGCCTCGTTGATCGCGTCCTTGAGCGTGCGGGTCCCGATGGTCACCGGGATCACCTCGGCACCGAGCAGGCGCATGCGCGCCACGTTCAGGGCCTGGCGACGGGTGTCCTCCTCGCCCATGTACACGGTGCACTCGAGGTCCAGGAGCGCGGCGGCGGTCGCTGTGGCCACGCCGTGCTGGCCCGCACCCGTCTCGGCAATCACGCGCGTCTTGCCCATGCGCTTGACCAGCAGCGCCTGCCCGAGCACGTTGTTGATCTTGTGCGAGCCCGTGTGGTTGAGGTCCTCACGCTTGAGGAACACCCGGACGCCCTCGGCCACGTGCTTGGCGAACCGTGGGACCTCGGTGAGCGGGCTCGGACGGCCCGTGTACGTGCGGTGCAGCCGGGCCAGCTCGCGCCCGAACGCCGGGTCGGTCAGAGCCTTGTGGTACTCGGTGTCGAGCTCGTCGAGGGCCGCGATGAGCGCCTCCGGCACGAACCGCCCGCCGAACTCACCGAAGTAGGGTCCGGCGTGCGTGGAGAGCGGGCCGCCCGCGACAGCCTCGAGCAGCTTGTCGGACAGCGGCCCGACCGACGGACGACCACTCACTGGCGCACCGCACGCAGCGACGGGTGGGAACCGGCGGCGACGAGGTCCGCGACGGACTCGCGCGGGGCGTCGTCCGTCACCAGCGCCTCGCCGACGAGCACCGCGTCCGCGCCGGCGCGGGCGTAGTCCATGACGTCGTGCGGGCCGCGCACTCCCGACTCGGCGATCTTGATGATGTGCGACGGGATGCTGGGCGCGACGCGGGCGAACGTGGTCCGGTCGACCTCGAGCGAGCGCAGGTCACGCGCGTTCACACCGATCACGCGGGCTCCGGCGTCGGTCGCACGCGCGACCTCCTCGGTGTCGTGCACCTCGACCAGCGCCGTCATGCCGAGCGAGTGCACCCGGTCCACGAGGGACTCCAGCACGGTCTGCTCGAGCGCGGCGACGATCAGCAGGACCAGGTCCGCGCCGTGCGCTCGCGCCTCCCAGACCTGGTAGGGCGTGACGACGAAGTCCTTGCGGAGCACCGGGATGTCGACCCGTGCGCGGACCGCGTCGAGGTCGGCGAGGGAGCCGTGGAACCGTCGCTCCTCGGTGAGCACCGAGATGACGGCGGCGCCGCCCTTCTCGTACTCGGCCGCCAGCGCGGCGGGATCCTTGATCGTCGCGAGCGCGCCCTTGCTCGGGCTCGAGCGCTTGACCTCGGCGATCACCCGCACGGCGTCCTCGGCACGCAGCCGGTTCAGGCAGTCGAGAGCGGACGTCCGACGGTCGGCCTGCTCCTTGACCACGGCGAGCGGCGTGTTTGCCTCGCGGACAGCCAGGTCCTGCCTGACGCCGGCGATGATGTCGTCCAGCACGGTCATCGAAGACTCACCCTCTCCCCAGTCTGCTCAGCCCGCACACACCGATGTGAGCGGCTCGGGCCAGAGTCCATCGTAGAGGTGGCGATCAGGTGACCCTGACCACAGCCGAAGTGTGGGACGCCGCCGCAGGGAAGGCGCCCGACGCCCGCGACCTGCCGCGACGTTCAGGGGGCCAGGTACGGCGAGAGCGCAGGGATGTTGCGCAGGATGCCGAACAGCACCACGGCACCGAGCAGGACCCACGGCAGCGCCGACGGCAGGCTCGGCACCGGGCGTCCGCGTCGTGCTGCCACGAGCCACCGGCTCCAGGCGGCGACCAGGAGCGGGGCGACGACGACCCACAGCGGGTTCATGCTCCACGCGCCGACGAGGTCGCCGCGGGCCAGGTCGTGCGTCGCCCGCAGGCCGCCGCACATCGGGCACCAGAGCCCCGTGAGGGCGACCAGCGGGCACACGCCATAGCTGCCGGAGACGTGCGGGTCGTGCAGGGCGATCACCAGCACTCCCGCCGCGACGGAGGCACCGACGATCAGCGGCGCGCGAGGGATGCCCGCGCGCACCGCCGAACGCTCGGCGTCTCTACTGGTAGCTGGTGAAACCACCCTGGAACCCGTCCATGAAGCTTGCGGCGTTGGCGATCCAGACGATCACACCGGCCACCACGCCGACGATGCCGAGGACCAGCGCAGCAGTCGCCATCCCGGCGTTGCTCGCCTCGCCGCGCTGGACCGCCTTGCGAGCCAGCACACCGAGGACGATCGCAGCGATCGAGAACAGGAAGATGCTGCAGCACGGGAAGATGCCGATGATGCCGGTGACCAGGCCCCAGACGCCGAGCGAGTTCTTGTTCGCGACCGGGTACCCGGGCTGGCCGTAGGCGCCGGGATAGCCGGGTGCTCCGTACAGCGGGTCCTGCCCGTACTGCGGTGCGGCTCCGTACGGTTGCGGCGGCTGCCCGTACTGCGGCGGCTGGCCATACTGCGGCGGCTGCGGTGGCTGGCCGTACTGCGGCTGCCCGTACGGCGGCTGCTGGCCGTACTGGGGTGAGCCGTAGGGCGGCGCCGCGGGCGGGTACTGCGGGCCGCCGGGAGCGGCAGGCGGAGTGCCGTAGGGGTCGGGTGCCGGTGTCTGGGGGGTGGACGGTTCCTGCGGCCGCGTCGGCTCGCCCTGCGGGTCGTAGGGGTTCTGCGGCTCGTCGGGCGTGGACATCGTTCCTCCAGGATCGCGGGCTGCCAGGATGCTCGGCGCAGGCGGTGTCGCGAGCGCGCACGGCCAGCCCCCAGCGACCGGTGCTGTGTCCGGTCATCGTAGGCGCAGAGACCCCCGCTGGACTGGGGTTTCGGCCGACTCGCCACGGGCGCCGGGCGTCAGCCGGCCCCAACCAGGACGACCCGCACGAGGCTCGCGCGATCAGCCCGTCATCACGGTCACGGCGCCAGCCAGGGCGCCAGTGCGGGCACGTTCCTGGCGACCCAGTAGACGAGGACGAGGGCGAGAGTCGCCCAGATCCAGGCGGGGTGCGCCAGGCGGCGTGGCGCACCGGTGACGGAGCGCCGGGCCCAGGCCAGCCAGCTCACGAGCAGGAGCGGCAGCGCGACCACCAGGAGCGGGTTCATGCCCCAGGCGCCCGCAAGATCGACCACGGCGAGATCGTGCAGTGCACGCAACGAGCCGCAGCCCGGACAGTAGAGACCGGTGAGCCAGAGGAACGGGCACGTCGGATAGTGGCCGGCCTGGTGCGGATCGACGAGTGCCAGCGTCGCCAGCCCGACGCTTGCGGCGACGGCCACGGCGACGGGCCCCGCGAGTCGTCGGACGAGCTGCGGCGGCGCGGGTGTCGGCGTCACCAGCACGTCGTCGGTGACTCCGGCATCCGCATCGGTGGACCGCACGACGTCAGTAGGTCGAGCCCGTGCCGGACCCGGTGGCGAAGACGATGGCGATCAGGATGAAGTACAGGACGACGCCGATGCCGAGCGCGATCGCGCTCCACATCGCGAACTGGCGCGCACGGATCGAGGACTTCTGCGCGCCCTCGAAGTCGCCCTGCGACCACTTGGTGTTGACCTGCGAGGAGAAGACGATCGAGACGATGCCCAGCGGGAGGCAGCACAGGATCGTGGTGAGGATCGCCCAGACGAGGTAGTTGTTCGGGGGCGGACCCGGTGCGTACTGCGGCTGGTAGGGCGACGCACCGTACTGCGGGGCGGCGCCGTACTGAGGCTGGCCGTACTGGGGCGAGCCGTACTGGGGCTGGCCGTACTGGGGCTGGCCGTACTGCGGGGTGCCGTACGGGGCGGGCGCCGCGGGCGGGACGGGCGGTGCGCCGTACGGGTCGGTCGGCGGCGGCGTCTGCGGGGTGGACGGGTCCTGCGGCTGTGCCGGCTCGCCCTGCGGGTCGTAGGGGTTCTGCGGCTCGTCGGGCGTGGACATCGTTCCTCCTGGATCGCGGGCTGCCGTGCTACGTCGTCGAGGCAGGCAGTGTCGCGAACACACACAGCCAGCCCCCGCGACCGGTGCTCTGCCCGGTCATCGTAGGCGCAACGACCCCAGCTGGACCGGGCTTTTCGACCGGCGCGTCAGGGCGCCGGCCGGAGGCTCAGTGGCCGCCGCGGCTCGCCTGGCGCGCGCGAGTCCTGGCCCCGCCCTGGCCGTAGCCGCCCGCGACGAGCAGCCGCGCGACGATCAGGCTCACGACGATGAGACCCAGCCCTGCCCAGAACAGCCAGGTGAGCGCGAACGCGACACCGAGGCCGGCGACCGTGAACGCCACGATGACGGCGTAGGTGGTGAACCAGGCGGCGACGGTCTTGCCGTGGTTCGTGGGGGCCGCGGTCGGCGGCAGGTTCAGCTTCTCGGTCGTGATGACGTTCTGCGCGCTGTGCGCGAGAGTGCGGTCAGCCATGTGGGTGCCCTTCGTGCTCGGTTCTGCGCTCACCCTAGCGGACCGCGGCGATGCCTCAGCGGAACGCCCGCACCGCCGCTCGCGTCGCGTCGGACGTGGTCAGGACGGGTCGTCGCCACGGCTGAGGGCGTCCCAGTCGGCACGCTCGTCCGCGACCGGCGCGGCCCCGTCGGCCGGTCGGGTCGGGGTGTCCGACTGGTAGCGCCGTGTCGGCCCGGGCCAGCGGCGGGACGCGACGACCAGCCACACCGCGGCGAGCACGTCCAGGACGCCGACGACGATCGCGACGGTCGGCCACGCGCTCGTCGAGACGGACCCGGAGAGGTGCCCCACGCCGGTGAGCGACGCGACCACCGGGGCGACCGCGGCGGCCGGGTCCGCGAGCACGGAGACCGTCGTCGCGACGACGAGCACGCCGCACAGGGCGACGACGAGCGCGACGACCCAGCGGCCCACCCGCCCCACGAGACCCACCGCGGCGGCAGCCGCCAGGATCGCGACGGCCGCGGCGAGGATGCCAGGAGCCACGTCGGTCCCGGCCGCCGTGACCGCGACCGTGCCTTCGAGGGCTGTGGAGCCCGAGGTCGTGAACCACACGGGCAGCACCGTGACGGCGGTCAGGCCCGCGAGCACCAGGAGCAGGGCCGCGGCCCGGCCGCGACCGCCCCGTCGGCGAGCCGGATCGCTCACGCGCCCGCGCGCCGCAGACGGGAGGCGACCTGGACGGCGCGAACCGCGGCGGCCGCCTTGTTGCGCGACTCCTCGTACTCCAGCGCCGGGACCGAGTCGGCGACGATCCCCCCGCCGGCCTGGACGCTCGCGCGCCCGTCCCGGATGAGCGCCGTGCGGATCGCGATGGCCATGTCCATGTCGCCGGCGAAGTCGAAGTAGCCGACCGTCCCGCCGTAGATGCCTCGACGGGCCGGCTCGATCTCGTCGATGAGCGCGATCGCGCGCGGCTTGGGCGCACCCGAGAGCGTCCCGGCGGGGAACGTCGCCATCAGCGTCTGCAGGGCCGTGGCCCCCTCGCGGAGCCGGCCGACGACGGTCGAGCAGATGTGCATGATGTGCGAGTAGCGCTTGACCGCCATGAACTCGACGACCTCGACGCTCGTCGGCTCGCACACCTTGACGAGGTCGTTGCGGGACAAGTCGACCAGCATGATGTGCTCGGCGCGCTCCTTCGGGTCCGCGAGCACGTCGTCCTGCAGCGCCAGGTCCTCCTCGGGCGTCGCGCCACGCGGCCGGGAGCCGGCGATCGGGAACGTCACGACGCGGCCCGACGTCACCTTGACCAGCGTCTCCGGGCTCGAGCCGACGACCGCGAAGTCGCGTCCGTCCGCGTCCTGCAGCTGCAGGTAGTACATGTACGGGCTCGGGTTGATCGTGCGCAGCACGCGGTAGACGTCGATCGGGTCCGCCGGGCAGTCCAGGTCGAGGCGCTGCGAGAGGACCACCTGGAAGACGTCACCGTCCCTGATGGCTTCCTGCCCGGTGCGGACCGAGTCCTCGAAGTCCTCACGGCTCGTGCGGAACGACAGCTCGGGCTCGCCGACGTCCGCGAGCACCGCCAGGCCGGGCTCGACCGGGTGCAGCAGCTGGGCCTGCATCGCGTCGAGGCGGCCGACCGCGTCCGCGTGCGCGTCGTCGACGCGCTCGTCGGTGTCGTCGAAGTTGATCGCGTTCGCGACGAGCCAGACCGAACCGTCGTGGTGGTCGACGACCGCGAGGTCGGTGGCCAGCAGCAGCGTCAGCTCGGGCACGCCCAGCTCGTCGGGCGCGTTCGCGGGCAGCGTCGGCTCCCAGTGCCGCACGATGTCCCACCCGAGAGCGCCGACGAGACCGCTCGTCAGGGGCGGCAGCCCCCCGATCGCGGGGGTGCGCAGCGCGTCGAGCGTGCCCGCCAGCACGTCGAGCGCGTCGCCCTGCGTCGGGACGCCGACCGGGACGTCACCTACCCAGACGGGCGAGCCGTCGCGCACCGTGAGCGTCGCGCGCGAGTGCACGCCGACGAACGAGTAGCGGTCCCACGTGCCGTCGGCCTCGGCCGACTCGAGGATGAACGTGCCAGGGCGACCGGCCGCGAGCGTGCGGTAGAGGCCCACCGGCGTGACGTCGTCGGCCAGCAGGCGGCGCACCACCGGGATCACCCGGCGCTCGGCGGCGAGCGCGCGGAACGTCTCGAGCGACGGCCACGTGCCACCCCAGGGGACTTCCGCCGCGGCGACGTGGGTGGGCACGTGAGCTGGCGCTACGGGCGGCGTGCTCATCGCAGTCCTCCGGTCTCGAGCGGGCGCATGCCGACGACCGCAGGCAGCGGACCGCCCGCGTCGAAGCAGGAACGGGTGCCGGTGTGGCAGGCGGCGCCGACCTGGTCGACCTCCACCAGGAGGGCGTCGCCGTCGCAGTCGAGGCTGACCGCCTTGACGTACTGCGCGTGCCCCGAGGTGTCGCCCTTGCGCCAGTACTCCTGGCGCGAGCGGCTCCAGAACACGACGCGCCCCGTGGTCAGCGTGCGGTGCAGCGCCTCGTCGTCCATCCAGCCGAGCATGAGCACCTCGCGTGTATCGTGCTGCTGGACGATCGCCGCGACGAGCCCCTGCGGGTCGCGGCTGAGGCGCTCGGCGACGGCGGGATCGAGCGTGGGGGTGGGTACGGACGACACGCCACGAATCCTCCCATGTGCGCGCACGCGCATTGCGCGCGCCGTCCTCAGCGGGTCTGCGACACCCATGCGGCGTGCAGAGCCGCGTAGTGCCCCTCGCGCGCGACCAGGTCGTCGTGGTGCCCGATCTCGACCACGCGCCCCGCGTCGACGACGACCACGGCGTCGGCAGCCTCCGCCGTGGACAGCCGGTGCGCGATCGTGACGGTGCTGCGCCCCCGTGTGAGCGAGTCGAGGGCCCGCGCGATCCGCACCTCGGTCGCCGGGTCGACCGCCGAGGTCGCCTCGTCGAGCAGGAGCAGGTCGGCGTCGGCCAGGTACGCACGCGCCAGTGCCACGAGCTGCCGCTCACCTGCCGACAACGACTCACCGCGCTGCCCGACGGACGTGCCCAGCCCCGCCGCGAGGTCGTCGACCCAGTCCGCGAGCCCGAGGGCCTCGACCGCCTCCCGGACGCGCGCGTCGTGTGCCGGGGCGGTCTCGGCGTCGTCGTCGGAACGCAGCCCGTAGGCGATGTTCTCCGCGAGCGTCCCGTCGAACAGGAACCCCTCCTGCGGGACGAGCACGATGCGGCGGCGCAGCTGGTCCACCGGGATGTCGCGCAGGTCCACACCGTCGAGCAGCACGGCGCCCGACGTGGGGTCCATGAACCGGGCGACGAGCTTGGCGATCGTGGTCTTGCCCGAACCCGTCGCGCCGACGACCGCGACGGACGTCCCGGACGGGACCGAGACGTCGATGTCCACCAGGACCGGAGGGCCGTCCGGGTAGTGGTAGGCGACGTCGCGCAGCTCGAGCGTCGCCGGCCCGCGGGGGCTCGGCACGCCGTCGTCGCCGGCGTCGACCACCTCGACGGGTGTCTCGAGCACTCCGAGCACCCGACGCCAGCCCGCGACGGCGTTCTGCAGCTCGTTGAGCACCTCGGTCGCCATCTGGACCGGGCCGGTGAACAGCTGGACGAGGAACAGGAAGGCGAGCAGCTTGCCCACCGACATCTCCCCCGCGACGCCCAGGTACGTCCCGGCGACGACGACGACCGCGAGCACGAGGTTCGCGACCAGCACGCCGCTGGAGAACACGACGCCCACCAGGTTCTGCGCGCGCACCATCGCGGTACGCGTCGCGCGGACCGAATCGTCGATCCGGCGCTGCGTACGCTCCCCGACCCCGTACGCCCGGATCGTCTCGGCTCCGACGACCGCCTCGGAGATCGAGCCGAGCATCGCCCCGACGCGCTCCCGGACGACCGTGTACCGCACGTTGACGCGCTTCTGGAGCGGACGCAGCGCGAGGAAGAGCGGCACGAAGCCCGCCCAGACGATCAGGGTCAGCTGCCAGGAGTAGACGGCCATGAGGACCGTCGCGACGCCGATCTGCAGCACCGAGACGAGCAGCATGATCCCGCCCCACTGAACGAACAGAGAGATCGTGTCGACGTCCGAGGTCACGCGCGAGACGAGCGAGCCGCGCCGCTCGGTGTTCTGCGTGAGGACCGAGAGGTCGTGCACGTGCCGGAACGCCTGGGTACGCAACATGAGCAGCCCGCTCTCGCTCGACCGGAACAGGCGGACGTTGACGTACCCCGAGCAGACGGCACCGATGAGCAGGCCGACCGCGGCGATGCTCGTGAGGGTGACGACGCGCTGCACGTCCGGTCCGCCCGGCGCGAGGATCCCGGTGTCCACGGTCTGCTGGACCGCGATCGGGACCAGGACGCGACCGAGCGACGCGATCACGGCCAGCAGGAGCGTGATCCTCCAGCCGGTGACCAGCTGCGGGGAGACCGCGAGGCCGCGTCGCAGAGTGGCCAGGACGCCGAGCGAGCTCGCGGGAGCCATCGCGCTCATGCCGGGTCCTCCACGAACGACTCGACGACCGCGTCCAGGGCCAGCTCGTCGGCGGACTCGGCGGCCCGGCGCGCCGTCTCCTGCTCGTAGGCGGTCGCCAGCTCGCGGTACCCCGGGTCGCGGGCGAGCAGCTGCTCGTGCGTGCCGCGGTCCACCACCCGACCGCCCTCGACGTGCACGACCTCGTCCGCGAGCAGCACCGACGACATCCGGTAGGCGACCAGGAGGACCGTCGGGCCGCCGTCCCCGCGCAGCCCGCGCAGGATCGCCTGCTCGATGCGCGGGTCGACCGCCGAGGTCGCGTCGTCGAGCACGAGCACGGCCGGTCGACGCACGAGCGCCCGCGCCAGGGCCAGCCGCTGCCGCTGACCGCCGGACAGGTTGGCGCCGCGCTCCCCCAGCCTGGCGTCCAGGCCGCCGGGCAGGGCGTGGACCACGTCGTCGACGCGCGCCACGCGCAGGGCGGACCAGACCGCGTCGTCGTCCGGGCCGCCGGGCTCGTCGACGTCCGCGAGGGTCACGTTGCCCCGCACCGTGTCCTCGAACACGAAGGTGGACTGCGAGACGAGGGCGACGTGCCGGGCGAGGTCGGACGGAGCCAGGTCTCGCAGGTCCACGCCGTCGACGAGCACCGTGCCGCTCGTCGGGTCGCTGAGCCTGCTCACGAGCGAGACGAGCGTGGTCTTGCCCGCACCCGTCGGCCCGACGATCGCGACGGTCCGGCCAGGCGCGACGTCGAGCCGCACGTCGCGAAGCAGCGCCAGCTCTCCTCCGCCGGGCAGGTCGACCGACAGTCCGACGTCGCGCAGCTCGACCCGTGCGCCGCCACCCGCAGGCGTCCACGGCCGGTCGCCGGGCGGCAGCGCGCTGCGGGCGTCGAGCACCCGCGAGATCCGGTCGTAGCCGACGAGCGCACGAGGGACCTCGCCGAGCACCCAGCCGAACGCCCGGACGGGGATGGCGAGGAGGGTCAGCAGGTAGGCGGCCGCGACGACGTCGCCGGTCTCGATGTTCCCGGCGCTGACCTGCACCGTCCCGACGACGAGCACGAGGAGCGTGCCCAGGCCGGGCAGGACGTCGATCACCGGGTCGAAGAGCGCCCGCACGACGCCGACGCGGACGTTCGCGTCGCGCAGCTGCTCGGCACGACGCGCGAACCGTGCCTCCTCGCGTGCCGCCGTGCCCAACGACGTGACCAGCACTGCGGCCTCGAAGCTCTCGTGCGCGATGTCGGCGACGTCCGCGCGGAGCTGCTGGGCGCGGATGGCCGCCGGGGACATCCGGCGCTGGAACACCAGGTTCGCGACGACCGCCAGCGGCAGGACGACGAGAGCCGCCAGCGCGAGCCACACGTCGGTCCGGAACAGAGCCACAGCGGCCACGACGAGCATCACCGCGACACCCAGCGCGAACGGCAGGGGGTTGAAGATGTTCGTGGCCGCCTCGACGTCGGCGCTCGCGTTCGACAGCAGCTGGCCGGTGGGGTGCCGGCGGTGCCAGCTCATCGGCAGGTGCAGGTACTGGCGGGTGACGCCCGTGCGGTGGTCCTCCTGGATCAGGGCGAAGCCGCGGCCCGCGAAGACGCGGCGGAGCGCGACGGTGACCGCGAGCGAGACGGCGACGAGGGCGATGGCCGCCCCAGCCCACCAGATGTTCGCCTGCGCGTCCGTGTCACCGGCGATCGCGGGGACCACCACCTGGTCGGTGATCGTGCCCAGCACCCGGCTGACTCCGACCGTCAGGACGCCGAACGCGCCTGCCGTGCCCACAGCGACCAGGTACGTGCCGGGATGGGACCGCATCCCGCGCCAGATGAGCTGCGTCGCACGGCGCGGCACCGAACCGGTGAGCGCCGTCGATCGCTGTGGGGCGGCTTGCGTGGGCACGACAGGACCTTCCGTGGCGCAGGTGGGGATGCCAACAAGTTTCTCACGGGCCGGACAAGCGCTCCGTTCGCGACGACCTGCCAACCCGGTCCGTGCGAGCATGCGACATGCCTTGGCACACGATCGAGCGCGAGCAGCTGTCCGAGGCCCTCAGCGCCGTCGCACCCGACGCCCCCACTCTGTGCGAGGGCTGGCAGGCCCGCCACCTCGCGGCGCACATCGTGCTGCGCGAGCGTGACCCGTTGGTCGGGCTCGCGCTCGTCGTGCCGGCCCTGTCCGGTCGGGCCGAGTCGGCGATCGACCGGCTGGCCGACCGGTCGGCCACGCCCGGGGCCTACCAGGACCTCGTGGACCGCGTCGCAGCCGGACCTCCGAAGCTCCACCCCATCGCGTGGGCGCAGGAGCTCGTCAACCTGGTCGAGCTGTTCGTGCACACCGAGGACGTGCGTCGTGGAGCCGGCTCGAGCTCGCCCCGGACGTTGGATCCTGACCATGAGCAGGCCCTCTGGGCGGCGCTGCTCGGGCGCGGCGGCACACGGCTGCGGCAGGTGCGTCCGGGCGTGATCCTCGTGAGGCCCGACGGGGTCCGGCACCTCCTGCACCGCGCTCGTGACGAACGCGGCTCGGTCGTCGTCCACGGCGAGGTGGGCGAGCTCGCGCTCTACCTGTTCGGGCGGGGCGCGGCGGCCGACGTCGAGCTCCAGGGCGCCGAGGACGATCTCGCCGAGCTGGGCGCGGCACTCCCCGTCTGATCAGCCTGCGGCAGGCTCAGGACGGCGTGTGTCGAGGATGTCCACGACGAAGACGACGGTCTGGCCGGACAGCTCCTCGCTGTCCGTGACGCCGAGCGCATACGTCGGCGGCACGACGAGCATCACCTGGCTGCCGACCGGCTGGTCGACCAGCCCGTCGGCCCACGCCTGGACGTCCTGCAGCGAGAAGGACACGGGCAGTCCGTCGTGCGACCACGTGGAGTCGAACGACTCGCCGGACGTCCACGCGAAGCCCGTGTACTGGACCGTCACGATGTCGTCGGCCTCGACCTGGTCTCCGGCGCCCCGGACGAGCGGCTGGGCGACGAGCGTCGAGGGTGGCTCGGTCCCCGTCGGGGTGATCGACGGCGCCCCGGAGGCGTCGAGCGTGACCGCCGGGAGGCTCGACAGCGGCGGGACCGCTTCTCCGGACGCGCGCGTCGGGAGCACGTCGATCACCGTCACGGTCGGGTAGTCCGTGGCGCCCGTGCCGCTGCCGGGGCTGACCTGGAGCATCCGTGCCCCGACGTTCTGGCCCTGGAGCGTCTGGTAGAGGTCCTTGCCCAGGTCGACCTCGGTGAGCAGGAGCGCGGTGGGCTTGCTCGAGTAGCTCTCCTTGACCAGCGACGCGTCGGTCGCGTCCTCTAGCCAGAAGTCGATGAGGACCGCCTGCCCGTCGACGAGCTCCGGACCGGTCCCCGGCCAGATCTGCTCGGTGTCCGTCGATCCGACCTCGAGTGGCGTGAGGTACGTGATCGTCGGCGCGGAACCCGGCTCGCCGGTGACCGTGACCTCGGGCTTCGTGGTCTCCGGGGTGCTGCAACCGCCGACCGCGAGGAGGGTGAGCGCGAGCGCGGCCATGGCGGCCAGGGCGCGCAGTCGTCGCACGGTCGGTCCTCCTCGATGCGGGCAGATCAGGTGCTGTTCACAGACAGGCTCGGCGTTGCCCGGACGGATCCGGCCGACGCACCGGGACACTGTACGGTCACCGGCTGTTGATCCAGGACTGTTCCGGCAGTCCCTCACACGCCCGTCACATCGACTCGATGAGCCGATCCACCCGCTCGTCGACGCTGCGGAACGGGTCCTTGCACAGCACGGTCCGCTGCGCCTGGTCGTTGAGCTTGAGGTGCACCCAGTCGACCGTGTAGTCGCGACGGGCATCCTGCGCGGCGCGCACGAAGTCGCCCCGCAGCTTCGCCCGGGTGGTCTGCGGAGGCACCGCGGTGGCCTCGAAGATCTCGAGGTCGGTGGTGACCCGCTCGACCATGCCGCGTGCCGCGAGCAGGTTGTAGAGGCCCTCCGTGCGCGAGATGTCGTGGTACGCGAGATCCAGGCGCTGCACCCGCACGTCCGACAGCTCCAGGTTGTGCTTGGCCTGGTAGCGCTCGATGAGCTTGTACTTGATGACCCAGTCGAGCTCGCGCTCCACGAGCGACAGGTCACCGGTCCGCAGCGCGCGCAGCCCGCGCTCCCACAGGTCGAGCACCTGCTTGTTCTCCGGAGTCGGCCCGCCCTCACCGGCCAGGAAGTCGGTGACCCGCGTCAGGTACTCCTCCTGCAGGTCCACCGCCGTGACGGTGCGACCGTTCGCCATCGTGATCGGGTGCATGCCCGTCATGTCGTGGCTGATCTCGCGGATCGCCCGGATCGGGTTCTCCAGCGTCATCTCCCGCATGGGGACGCCCGCCTCGATCATGCGCAGCAGCAGGTCGGTCGCGCCGACCTTGAGCATGGTCGTCGTCTCCGACATCGACGAGTCGCCCACGATCACGTGCAGGCGGCGGTAGTGCTCGGCGTCCGCGTGCGGCTCGTCGCGCGTGTTGATGATCGGCCGCGAGCGCGTGGTGGCGCTCGAGACGGCCTCCCAGATGTGGTCGGCGCGCTGCGACAGGCAGTAGACCGCACCGCGCGGGGTCGTCAGCACCTTGCCGGCACCCGTGAGGATCTGCCGCGTGATGAGGAAGGGCACCAGCACGTCGGACAGCCGCGAGAAGTCACCCTGCCGCCGCACGAGATAGTTCTCGTGGCAGCCGTAGGAGTTGCCTGCCGAGTCGGTGTTGTTCTTGAACAGGTGGATCGTGCCGGGCAGTCCCTCGTGCTCGAGCCTCTGCTGGGCATCGGCGACGAGGCCCTCCAGGATGCGCTCGCCGGCCCGGTCGTGCGTGACCAGCTGCCGGACGTCGTCGCACTCCGCGGTCGCGTACTCCGGGTGCGAGCCGACGTCGAGGTAGAGCCGCGACCCGTTGCGCAGGAACACGTTGGACGAACGGCCCCAGGCCACGACCTTGCGGAAGAGGTAGCGCGCGACCTCGTCGGCCGACAGCCCACGCCCGTCCTGGGCGGCGCACGTCACGCCGTACTCGGTCTCCAGGCCGAAGATCCGCCTGTCCATCGCTGTTCCTCCTTCGAGTCGTGCCGTGCCACCTGTCAGTCGAGCAGGTCCTCCAGCAAGGGGCCCGCCAACCGACGGAACGTGCGCCGCGGTCGCGTCCGGTCCAGCACAGCGACCTCCAGCTGCGCGGCGGGGATGACTCGCTGCTCACCGCTCTCGTCCGCCGGTGACCCCAGCGTCCGGACGGCGAGCGCCAGGACCTCGGGCAGAGACATCCCTGCACGCCAGTCCTCGGCGACGACAGCGCCGAGGCGCTCGGCCTGACCCCCCATGACGACGTACCCGTGCTCGTCGGTCACGGACCCGTCGTAGGCGAGCCGGTAGATCTGGTCGCCCGCAGCCGCTCGGCCGACCTCGGCGACGACGATCTCGACCTCGAGCGGCTTGGACTCCGTCGTGAACACGGTGCCGAGCGTCTGCGCGTACGCGTTGGCCAGACCCCGGACGCTCACGTCCTCGCGGTCGTAGGAGTAGCCCCGCAGGTCCGCGTAGCGCACGCCGGCGACCCGGAGGTTCTCGAACTCGTTGTACTTGCCGACGGCCGCGAAGCCGATCCGGTCGTAGATCTCCGAGATCTTGTGCAGCGCGCGCGACGCGTTCTCGGTCGCGAACGCGATGCCGTCGTCGTACTGCAGGACCACGACCGACCGCCCGCGGGCGATGCCCTTGCGCGCGTAGTCGGCCCGGTCCTTCATGAGCTGCTCGGGCGAGACGTAGAACGGCATGCTCATCGCTGGCCACCTCCCCGCGCGCGGTGGGCTCCTCGTCGCTGCTCCTCGACCGTCTCGACGATCGCGCTCAGCTCCTCGTCGGACACCCGTAGGTAGCCGGCTTCCGTGACCGTCGCGACGACGGGCCAGATGCCCCGCGTACGGTCGGGGCCGCCCGTCGCGGAGTCGTCGTCGGCGGCGTCCCAGAGGGCCTCGACCGCGACCCGGACCGCACCGGCGGCGTCCAGGTCGTGCTTCCACGTCTTCTTCAGCGAGCCGCGCGCGAACACGGAGCCCGAGCCCACCGCGTGGTGGTCGTGCTCCTCGTAGCGGCCGCCCGTGACGTCGTACGAGAAGATCCGCCCGGTGCGCTTGTCGAGGTCGTAGCCCCCGAACAGCGGCACCACGGCCAAGCCCTGCATCGCGAGGCCGAGGTTGCCCCGGATCATCGTCGCCAGGCGGTTCGCCTTGCCGTCGAGCGAGAGCAGCGAGCCCTCGATCTTCTCGTAGTGCTCGAGCTCGAGCTGGAACAGCCGGACGAGCTCGATGGCGAGACCGGCCGTGCCGGCGATGCCGACCGCCGAGTACTCGTCGGCCGGGAACACCTTCTCGATGTCGCGGCTCGCGATCATCGAGCCCATCGTCGCGCGGCGGTCGCCCGCCATGACGATGCCGCCGTCGAACGTCAGGGAGACGATCGTGGTGCCGTGCGGCGCCTGCAGCTCCCCGGTGGGGCGGCTGCCGGGCAGCAGGTGCGGTGCGTGGCTGGACAGGAACTCCACGAACGACGACGAGCCGGGCGTCGTGAACGCGTGCGGCAGCCGCCCGGAGGCGGACGTGTCGTACTGGTTCACTGGCCGCCTTTCTGGACGAACCCGCGCACGAACTGCTCCGCGTTGGACTCCAGGACGTCGTCGATCTCGTCGAGCAGGGCGTCGACGTCCGCGTCTCGGGACTGCGCGCTGGGCGTCGCGGGGGTAGGTGTCTCGGGCGCGTCGCCCGGTTCCTCGTCCTCGCGACGAGGGCGTACCTGATCCTGACCAGCCATCGTGACCTCCCGGTGTGCCAGCTGACGTCCTGACCTCCACCCTAGGCCCATCCTCGGCCCGGCCCGGCCCGGACGCCCGCGGTACGGACGGTCCGGCGCGGCGCACCGTGCCGCCCGCGGGCGAGGCCACCGCCTGCTGATGCCGGTGCCTGCGTGTCGTGCGACGGGCAGCACGCAGGACCGGACGAGGGAAGGTTCTCCACAGATCAGCGATTGGTGCGTCACCGGGTTCGCGGCGCTGCCATCATCGCCGCATGACGGAGCCCGAGATCCACCTGACCTCCGAGATGGCTCGTGCCCGGCGCATCCTGCTCGACACCGCGGCGTGCCCGTCCTGCGGCAGCCCGATCGCCACGACGACCTGTGGGACGTGCTGGATCGACCTGTCGGGCGACGCGGGCGCACAGATCTGGCAGGCGTCGCTCGACGCGGTGGCCGCGATCGAGGCGCGCGCGGTGCTCGCCGCCCGGGTGCGCGTGGCCGCCGTACCCCACGCCCGGGTCGCCGTCACACCTCCGCCCGTGCCCGCCGGATTCCCGGCGGACTCGGGTAGCCGTGCTCCGCGCCCGGCACCCGCACCCGTGACCTTTGCCCCGGCTGTCCCTCCGCGGTGGACCGCACCTGCGCCGGTCGGCCCGCCGCGCCCGCCGTTGCGCGTGCAGTCGGTGCTCCAGATCCTCGGTGTCGCGCTCCTCGCGGTCGCGAGCCTGGTGTTCCTCGTCTTCAGCTGGGACGTCATGGACGTCGGCCAGCGCGGCCTCGTCATCGCGGTCGGGACCGTCGGCGTCCTCGTACTGGCACCCGTCCTCGAACGTCGCGAGCTCGAGGGGTCCGCCCAGGCCGTGGGCGTGCTCGGCGCGGTCCTCGTCGTCCTCGACGCCTGGGCCGTCTACGCCATCGGTCTGGCCCCGGGTCCCGACCCCGGTGTCTACGCCGCCGTCGCCTGTCTCGCGTGCGCCGCCCTGCTCGGCGCGTACGGAAGCCGGACGGGGATCCGGGCGGGAACCGTCACCGCCACGCTGCTGGCTCCCCTCGCCCCGCTGATGCTCCTCGGCCACGTCCGCTCCGTGGCGGAGGCTGCCGCCCTGCTGCTCGGCGTCACCGTGATCGCGACCCTTCGTTTCGTCCCGCAGATGCGCCGGCTCGACCGGTCCGCGGAGCGCGGTGTGCTCGACGTCGCGGCGGTCTTCGGCGTCACGCTCGCCTGGATCGTCGCGGTCGTCGCAATCGTCACGACGGTCGGAGACGGCGACGTCTGGTCGGGGATCGCCGTCCTGCTGGTCGGCGCCGTGCTCAACCTCGCCCAGGCCGTCCTGGCCGCTCGCGCGGCGCACGCAGCCGACCGCCGCCCGGTCGCAGGCTGGTTCTGGGCAGTCGGGTTCGGCATCTTCGGCGTGACCGCAGCGGCGGCCGTCTCGGTGGTTCTCGGTCTGGACGCCGTCGTGCTCCCCGTCGTGCTCGCCGTCGCAGGCGTACTCGCCGTGTCCCGGTGGCCGCGGGGCAGGCCGGGACGCACTCTCGCCGCGCAGGCGACCGATGCGGCGACGCTCACCACCCTCGTCATCGGCCTGTCGACCCTCGCGCAGCTCGCCGCTCTGGGCGGGTCCGCGATCACTCACCCCGGCGAGGCGACCTGGGATGAGGCGGCGAGCGTCCTCGGCGGGTCCGCCGCACTGGTCGTCCTCCTCACCGTGGTCGCCCGCTGGCGCCGTGGACCGGCTCGCCGGGTCGCCCGGCACGTGGCTGCCCCGCTGGCCGGCGTCCTCGCAATCGTCGCCGGCGCCGTTGCCGGAGGCGAGTCGGCGAACGCGACGCTGCTCGGTGTCAGCCTCGCGTCGGGGGTCGCCGGCCTCCTGCGCCTCGGCTGGCTGCGCCGGTACCTGCGGGCCACCGCGACGCTCGGTCTGGTCGCGGCGCTGCTCGCGAGTGCGGGGCAGCCGTGGTGGCTCGGTGGCGTCCTGGCGGCGAGCACGGCGCTCGCGTACTCGGCCCGATGGTGGGGCGGTACCGAGACGTCCCGCGCCGTCTCGACGTTCGCGACCGCCGTCCTCGGGTGGGCGGCGCTGGCCCAGCTGCTGACCGCCGGTGAGGTCGCCGAACCCTTGGCCGTCGCCGCAGCTCTCGCCGTCGCGATCCTGACCGTGGTGGCCCTGTGGGTCGCGTCGGGCGCGCTCGATCGGCACACGGCGCTCGCCGTCGGCGGTGTTGTCGGCGCCGTGACATGGGCCGTCAGCGCGACGTCGGCGCCGGCCGTCGCCGGGCCCGCGGTCGTCCTCGGCTTCACGGTGTCCCTGGCCGTGCTCGGCGTCGCGGTGCGCGGTCGCGGGCGCCTGACGACCACGGTCCTCGTCGCCGCCACCGCAGCGGTCGCACCGTCGACAGCGCTGGCCCTGGCGACGGCGAACCAGCTGGCGGGACGGCCCGACGCCGTCGCGACCTGCCTGCTCGTCGTGACCATCGGCGGCATCGCCGCCGTGGCCGCGGGCTCCCTGCCAGCCGCACTCGTCCGACGGGCACCGCTCGAGCTCTCCGGGTGGGGCGTCGTCGTCGCGGGCGTCCTGGCCTCCGGTGCACACAGCGCCTCGACCGCGGCACTCGCGTTCGTCCTCGCAGCCCTCGTCGCGGCGGCATGCTCGGTCCGACCGGACCGACGCGTCGAGCTCTGGGTCGCGCTCGGGATGCTCGTGGCGGCGTCGTGGTGCGCGCTCACGGTTCAGGACGTCGGCGTGCCCGAGGCATACCTCGCGCCGCTCGGCGTCACCCTCGCGATCGTCGGAGGGTTCCGCTGGTGGCGCGGTGGACCGCAGGCGGCCGTCCTGCTCGGCAGCGGGCTCGCGCTCGCCACCGTCCCGACCGCCGTGATCGCCGACCCGCTCAGGCTCGGGAGCACGAGCCTCGACCGCACCGTGCTCGCCACGGTGGCATCAGCGGTCCTCGTCCTGACGTCGCTGGTCGTCGTGCGGCGCCGGTCGACCCCGCACACCACGGGCGTCGACCCTGTGCTGGCCCTGGCGGCGGTCGGCGGCCTCCTCGCCCTGCTCGGGCCGGCGCGACAGGCGGTCGTCCTGGCGAGGGAGAGCTGGACCGAGCCGCAGCCCCCGATCGAGCTGTGGGCGCTGCCCGCTGCGGCGCTGCTGGCCGGGGCGTGCGTCGGCTGGTTGCTCGCCCGACCCGGCCGGGACGCCGTCGTCCGCCGCGGCGCGCCGTGGGTCGTCATGGTCGTCGCCACCCTGCCCGGGCTGCTGGCACATGACGACGGCGCGCTCGGCATCGTGCGGATCTGCGTCGCCGCGGCACTGGGCACGTACCTCGGGGCTCGCGGTGTCGCTGGGCTGGCCGCGCTGCCCGGAGAGCGTGTCGCGCGCTGGTCACCGTTGCCGGCGGACTTTCTGGGTCTCGGCGCGATGCTGCTCGTCGCCGGCACCGTCGCCGCCTTGAACCGCGACTCGCCGGTCCCCGCAGACGCAGTCGTCCTCGTCGTCTTCGGTCTGCCCGCACTGCTCGTCGGCGGAGTGCGGATGCGTGCGTTCCCCCAGACCCCGACCTGGACCGCCCTGGGCCCGGGCCTCGCCGGAGCGCTCGCGGCGCCGACGCTCGTCACCCTGATCGCGAGCGACGGATGGCGGGTGGGCTGGGTGCTCGCGGGCGGGATCGTCGCCGTCTGGGCGGGTGCCGCGCGTCGCTGGCAGGCACCGTTCCTGGTCGGTTCGTCGGCACTCGTGGTCGAGGTGGTCCTGCAGCTCGCACCCGTGACGCGCCAGGCGATCGGCGGGCTCGGCTGGTGGGTCGTCCTCGCCGTGGGCGGCGCCGCCCTGCTCGGGCTCGGCCTGACCTACGAGCGGCGCCTTCGGGACGCCAAGGAGGCCGTCCGGTACGTCAGCGAGATGAGCTGACGTCAGGCGCCGAGCGCCTCGAGGAGTGCTGCCGCGTCCGGGCTCGCGTCCAGGAGGCCCTCCACGTGCGCAGCAGTACCGCGTAGCGGGTCGCGCATGGGGACCCGCTGCAACGTCGCCGCCCCCGCGACGTCGAACACCACCGAGTCCCAGCTCGCCGCCGAGATCTCCGTGCCGTACCGGGCGACGGCCTCGCCGCGGAAGTAGGCGCGCGTGTCACGGGGCGGGTGCAGGACCGCCTCGGACACCTGCTCGGGCGTCACCAGCAGCTCGACCGCGCCGGCGCTGACCAACCGGTGGTAGAGCCCCCGCTCAGGCCGCACGTCGGACCACTGGAGGTCCATCGCCGCGAGCCGTGGGTGGTCCCAGGCGAGATGGTCACGCCGGCGCATGCCCTCGAGGAGCCTCAGCTTGGCCAGCCACTCGACCTCACGGGCACAGCTCGCCGGGTCGGTCGCGAGCCGGTCGAGGACGGACGCCCAACGCTCCAGGACGTCGGCGCTCTGCTCGTCCAGCTCGTCACCCGAGAACGACAGCGCGGTGCGGACGGCACGCAGGTACTCGCCCTGGATCTCGAGAGCGGTCAGCCGTCGACCGTCCACGAGCTCGATCCGCGCGGTCAGGGTCAGGTCGTGGCTGACCGTGTGGACCGCCTGCACCGGGTCGCGCAGCGTCAGACGGTCGATGATCGCGAGAGCACCCCCGGCTCCCCCGTCCGTGACGGCGCGCTCGATGAGCCACAGCACGAGCGACGTGGTGCCCAGGCGCAGGTACGTGGAGACCTCGAGCATCGTCGCGTCGCCGATGATGACGTGCAGCCGGCGCCACCGGTCCGGGTCCGCGTGCGGCTCGTCGCGCGTGTTGATGATCGGGCGCCGAAGGGTCGTCTCGAGGCCGATCTCGGCCTCCATGTAGTCGGCACGCTGGGCCAGCTGGAAGCCCGCCACCTCGCCACGCTGACCAAGCCCGACGCGACCGGCGCCGGTGAACACCTGCCGCGTGACGAAGAACGGGATGAGGCGCGCCGCGAGGTCGTTGAACGGCACCGCCCGGTCCACCAGGTAGTTCTCGTGCATCCCGTAGGTGGCACCCTTGCCGTCCACGTTGTTCTTGTAGAGCGCGACGTCCGGCAGCGCCTGCGTGGAGGCGAGCGCGCGCACCGAGGCGAGCATCACCCGCTCCCCGGCGCGGTCCCAGCGCACCGCGTCGAGCGGGTTGGTGACCTCGGGGGACGAGTACTCCGGGTGCGCGTGGTCGACGTACAGGCGAGCGCCGTTGGTGAGGATGACGTTGGCGGCGCCCGGGTCCTCGTAGTCGTCGGTCGAGGCACGCGGGAGGGCCTGCGGTCCGTCGCCCGAGGGTGCCGGGACCTCGGGGTCGTCCGTCAGCAACGAGGGGTGGGCCGACGCCCGCTGCAGGTGGAACCCTCGGGCGTCGTGCAGCGGGTCCTCGTCGTCGTAGTCCCACCGGGCGCGCGTGCGGGCACCCTCCCGGGCCGCCGCGTGAACCGCGACGACGTGCGAGGAGAGCAGCATCGGGTTGGCCATCGGGCGTCCGGGCTGGAGGATCCCGTACTCGGTCTCGATCCCCATCACGCGGCGCACAGTCACGGGACCACCCTAGGGTCGCCCCGCAACTGTGCTCGCCGGTGTCCGCCTACAGGTACTGACCGGTGCTCGTGACCGTCTCGATGGTGCGCGAGCCCTCGGCACCCTTCTTGCCCTGCACGATCGTCCGGATGAAGACGATGCGCTCGCCCTTCTTCCCGGAGATGCGGGCCCAGTCGTCGGGGTTGGTCGTGTTCGGCAGGTCCTCGTTCTCACGGAACTCGTCGACGCACGCGGTGAGCAGGTGCTCGACCCGGATGCCGCGCGTCCCGCTGGACAGGAAGTCCTTGATCGCCGACTTCTTGGCCCGGTCGACGACGTTCTGGATCATCGCGCCCGAGTTGAAGTCCTTGAAGTACAGGACCTCCTTGTCGCCGCTCGCGTAGGTGACCTCCAGGAACCGGTTCTCTTCGCTCTCGGTGTACATCCGCTCGACGACCCGGCTGATCATCGCGTCGACGGCCTCGCTGGGCGACCCACCGTGCTCGGAGAGGTCGTCCGGGTGGATCGGCAGGCTCGGCACCAGGTACTTCGCGAAGATCTCGCGCGCACCCTCGGCGTCGGGCCGTTCGATCTTGATCTTCACGTCCAGGCGGCCGGGCCGCAGGATGGCCGGGTCGATCATGTCCTCACGGTTCGAGGCGCCGATGACGATGACGTTCTCGAGCCGCTCGACGCCGTCGATCTCGCTCAGCAGCTGCGGAACGATCGTCGTCTCGACGTCGCTGGACACGCCCGTCCCACGGGTCCGGAACAGCGACTCCATCTCGTCGAAGAACACGACGACGGGGTGCCCCTGCGACGCCTTCTCGCGGGCCCGGGCGAAGATGAGCCGGATGTGCCGCTCGGTCTCGCCGACGTACTTGTTGAGCAGCTCCGGACCCTTGACGTTCAGGAAGAAGCTCTTCGTGTCGGCGGTGTCCTCGCCGCGCGCAGCCGCTGCGGTGGCCGCCAGCGAGTGCGCGACGGCCTTGGCGATGAGCGTCTTGCCACATCCGGGCGGTCCGTACAGCAGGACGCCCTTGGGTGGCTTGAGACCGTGCTCGCGGAACAGCTCGGGGTGAAGGAACGGCAGCTCGACGGCATCGCGGATCGCCTCGATCTGCGGTCCGAGGCCGCCGATGTCCTTGTAGTCGATGTCCGGGACCTCTTCGAGCACCAGGTCCTCGACCTCGGCGCGCGGGATGACCTCGAACACGAACCCGCTGCGGGAGTCGATGGTCAGGGCGTCGCCGACGCGCACGTGTGCGTCCCGGACCTGACCGGCGAAGCGGACGACCCGCTCCTCGTCACCGCGACCCACGACGAGCGCACGGTCGGTGCCGAGCAGCTCCTTGACGGTGACGATCTCGCCGACCTCCTCGTACCCGCCCGCCTCGACGACCGTGAGCGCCTCGTTCAGCATGACCTCCTGGCCGGGGCGCAGCTTCGTGACGTCGAGCGAGGGGCTGGCGCCCACGTGCATCTTGCGGCCGGCCGAGATGATGTCGACGGTGCCGTCGTCGCGCGATCCGAGGAACGTCGCGTAGGTGCCCGGAGGCTTGGCCAGGTCGTCCACCTGGCGCTTGAGGTCGATGATCTGCTCACGTGCGGCCACGAGTGCGTCGCTGAGGCGCTCGTTCTTGGCCGCCAGGACACTCATCTCTCGGTGCAGGTCCCGCCCAGGGGCTGCCGGATCGGTCATGTCGTCGGCCTCCGTTCCGCTTGCGCGTGTCAGTCTCCGTCTCCATCCTGCACCGCGTTGTGCCTGCTGGTCCGACGACCTTAGTCACACGAGTCAAACGTCGGGGGCGCGACGCGACGAACTGTTGCCGGTTCGTCACCTTCGCCGGCGCACTCCCCAGGGCACGTCAGGGGGTGGGCGCCTGGCCGACGTCGCGGCGCGCACGGCGCAGCTTCTTGTCGCTCACGGCACGCTCCCCCATGGCCTCCGGCGACCACAGCTCGGCGTCGTCGACGGCCGGCGCACCGTCCGCCGCGACGGGGTAAGCGCCCTTGGCGGGTCGTCGCCGACGCTGCGGGGCGTCGACTCCGTCCGCGAGCCGACGGGTCGTGAGCAGGAAGCCGGTGTGGCCGATCATGCGGTGCTGCGGCCGGACCGCGAGACCTTCGAGGTGCCAGCCGCGCACCATCGACTCCCAGGCCTCAGGCTCCGTGTAGCGGCCGTCAGAGCGGATGTCCTCGGCCAGTCGCGAGAGCTGGGTCGTCGTCGCGACGTACGAGATGAAGACCCCACCGGGCGCGAGGGCCTCGGCGACGGCCTCGAGGTTCTCCCACGGGGCCAGCATGTCGAGGACGACGCGGTCGATGCTGCCGGGCTCGGCGACCGTCGGCAGAACGTCCGAGAGGTCTCCGACGGAGAGCTGCCACGCCGGGTGCGGGCCACCGAAGAAGCCCTCGACGTTGCCGCGGGCGATCGCGGCGAAGTCCTCGCGGCGCTCGATCGAGTGCAGCGAGCCGCCATCACCGACGGCACGCAGGAGCGACATCGTGAGGGCGCCCGAGCCGACGCCGGCCTCGATCACGCGTGCGCCGGGGTAGATGTCGGCCATGGCGACGATCTGGCCCGAGTCCTTGGGGTAGACCACGGCCGCGCCGCGCGGCATCGACAGCACGTAGTCGGCCAGCAGAGGCCGCACCGCGAGGTACTCGATGCCCGAGGTGTTGCGTACGACGGTGCCCTCGGGAGCGCCCAGCAGCGAGTCGTGGGTGAGGTAGCCGCGGTGCGTGTGGAACGACCCGCCCTCGGCGAGAGTGATCGTGTGCAGCCGGCCGCGCGGGTCGGTGAGCTGCACGCGGTCGCCCGCACGGAAGGGACCGCGGCGTTGCGCGGCACCGGTGGACGTCTGGTCGGGGTTCACGGTCCCCGAGTCTAGGAGCGGATGGCGGCGACGACGTCCATCGCGCGGATCAGCCCGACCACCTTGCCGTCGACGAGCGCGGCCACGACCGGCGAGCTCCGGGTCGCCTCACCCACGGCCCCGACGAGCGCCTGGCCCTCCAGCCGGCCGTCGACGGTCGCACCGCCTGGCAACGGGATGGCGACGGCGGTCACCGGCGTCGTGCCCGCGGCTTCGGCCGGGACGGAGGCAGCCGCAGCTCGGTCGACGTACGCCGCGGGGCGCCCGTCGGGCGACAGGATCACCACCTCCTCGACACCTGCGGCAGCCGCGACGGCGCCGGCGTGGGCTATCGAGTCGGTGTGGCCGACGCCGACCGCGGGACGCCCGATCGAGGCGAGGGTGAGCTTCTGCACGGCCTTCTGCGTGCGTCCGCCGCGGACCGCTGCGGACGCCCCCGACCACAGGAACGCACCGATCAGCGCGGCCCAGATCACGTCGCTGAAGGCGGGTTGCCGGCCGTCGAGGAGGGGGACGACCAGCGCCCAGGCGAGCACACCGACGGCGACCACACGACCGGCCCAGCCCGCGACGACGGTGCCGGTGTGCCGGTTCTTGGTGATCCCCCAGACAGCCGCCTCGAGCACCCAGCCACCGTCCAGCGGCAGGCCGGGGATCAGGTTGAAGGCCCCCAGGAACCCGTTGGAGACGGCGCCCGACCAGAGCAGCAGGCCGCCGACGCTGTCCGTCCCCACCCGGGCCGCCAGGAAGGCGAACGCCGCTGCGAGGAGCAGGTTGGAGATGGGTCCCACGATCGCGACCAGGATGCTGGTCAGCGGTGTCGGCGAGACGCCACCGAAGCTCGTGTGCCCGCCCCACAGGGTGAGGACGAACTCACGGGGCTGCTGACCGCGTGCGCGCGCCATGAGGCCGTGCGCGAGCTCGTGCACGAGCACGGAGGCGAACAGCAGCAGGACGAAGCCGAAGGCGACGACGTAGTTGCGCGGGCCGACGTCGCCGCCGAGCCACCGGCGCACGCTCGGGGCGATGAACAGGGTCAGCACGATCGCCGCGAGCACCCAGCTCGGCGCCACGATGATCGGGGCGCCGGCGACGCGACCGATCACCCAGCCCGAGGACCGGCGCTCTGTACGTCCGCTGTTGCTCACTGGCTTAGCGTAGGTGTGCGTCGGTCCGTGCCCGTGTCGGTGGCGGCGCCTACTGTCGAGACGTGACCTCTTCCAGCAGCAACCGGTGCGTTCCGTGACCAGTGACGCGCTCACCGCCGACGAGGCGGTCGAGGAGGTCGTGGAGGCGATGGTCGAGGGCGCCCGGCCGCCGTCGCGTCCCGGGCTCTCACCCTCCCGCGCCAACGACTTCCTGCAGTGCCCGCAGATGTTCCGCTTCCGGGTGATCGACCGCCTGCCCGAGCCGCCGAGCCCGGCGGCCGCCCGCGGGACGCTGGTGCACGCGGTCCTGGAGCACCTGTTCGACCTCCCGGCCGTCGAGCGCACGATCGAGGCCGCGACCGCGCTGCTGCCCGTCCAGTGGGAGATGCTCCTGGAGCGTGACCCGTCGATCGGCGAGCTGTTCGCCGAGCCCGCCGACATCGCCGAGTGGTTGACGAGCGCCGAGGCGCTGCTGGCGACGTACTTCACGCTCGAGGACCCGACGCGGCTCGAGCCTCGCGAGCGCGAGCTCATGGTCTCCACCGACCTGGACGAGGGCGGTCCGCAGCTGCGCGGGATCATCGACCGTGTCGACGTCGCGCCGAACGGCTGGGTGCGCGTCGTGGACTACAAGACCGGCCGTTCGCCCCGGGCCGGCTTCGAGAGCTCGGCCCTGTTCCAGATGAGGTTCTACGCGTACGTCATCTGGCGCACCCGCGGCGTCCTGCCCAAGCGGCTGCAGCTCGAGTACCTCGGCGACGGAGTCGTGCTCACGCACGAGCCGTCGGAGTCCGAGATGGCCACGATCGAAGCCCGCGTGCGGTCGATCTGGGGCGGCATCGAGGACGCGGCGCGGTCGGGCGACTGGCGGCCGCGGCCCTCGAAGCTGTGCGACTGGTGCTCGTTCAAGGCGCTGTGCCCCGCGTTCGGCGGGACGCCGCCCGAGGTGCCCGCCGGCGCCGTCGAGCGTTCGATCGGGGTCGTGCCGGCGGCGTGACCTCAGCCGGCGACGCGCAGGTCGAGCACGTCACCGTCGGCCACCCGCAGCAGGTCGGCCAGCGTGACGTCAGCGAGCGAGCCGATCCTGCTCAGGCCCGGTCGAGACCCGACTGCGTGGTGCACCTCGACGGCGATGGTCCGCGCACCTGAGGCGACGGCCGAGGCGATGCCCGATCGCGAGTCCTCGACCGCGATGGTCGACCCGATCTCGACGCCGAGGCGCTGCGCAGCGAGAACGTACGGCTCCGGGTCGGGCTTCGGGCGGCTCACCTCGTCGCCGCTGACCACGGCGTCGAACAGGCCGACTGCCGCCGCGAACGGGTCCGCGAGCACCGCGAACGACGACGTGACCAGCGCCATCGGGATGCCCGCGGCGTGCACGGCCTGCAGGAGCTCCTGGGCTCCCGGCTGCCACGGGATCCCCGCGGCGACACCGGACGCGACGCGCTGGTTGAGGAAGTCGATGATCTCGTCGTGCGGCAGGTCGACCCCCCGGGCGGCGAGGGTCTGGGCACCCACGATCATCGGGCTGCCCACCATCGCCAGCCCGTCCTCGTGCGTCCAGACACCGCCGTGCGCCTCGACGAGCTCCGTCTCGGCGGCGATCCAGAACGGCTCGGTGTCGATGAGGGTGCCGTCCATGTCCCACAGGACTGCGGCCAGGTGCTGATTCACCGAGCCATCGTACGAGCGGCGCCGGACCCTCCCCGACGCGCGCCGACGCTTCCGCCCGTCATGAACGCTGCCGAGCGGCTGAGTACACCTACTCTGGGCTGATGAGCTCGCCTGCCGCGGACCTACCCGCCACCGAGACGGTCCTGCTCGCGGCGTTCGAGGGCTGGAACGACGCGGGGTCGGCCGCGACCCAGGCGCTGGAGCACCTGCACGAGGTCTGGGACGCCGAGCACGTGGACGAGCTCGACCCGGAGGAATACCACGACTTCCAGGTGAACCGGCCGATCGTCGGCCCCGGACCGGATGGTCGGCGCGAGATCACCTGGCCCACCACCGCTGTCGCCGTAGCGACCGCACCCGTCAGCGGGCGGCGCGTGGTCCTGGTGCACGGCATCGAGCCGTCGATGCGGTGGCGTCGGTACTGCACCGAGCTGCTCGACATCGCCGCCGGTCTCGGGGTCACCACGGTGGTCACGCTCGGCGCCCTGCTCGCCGACGTGCCGCACACCCGACCGATCCCCGTGAACGCCACGAGCGAGGACCCCGAGGTTCGCGAGCGCTTCGGGCTGGAACCCAACACCTACGAGGGCCCGACCGGCATCGTGGGCGTCCTGCAGCACGAGGCCGCCGCGCGGGGCATGCGTTCGCTCTCGTTGTGGGCCGCCGTCCCGCACTACGTCGCGCACCCGCCGTCGCCCAAGGCCACGCTCGCGCTCCTGCACCGCCTCGAGCAGCTGCTGGGCGAGCCCGTGCCGCTCGAGGAGCTGCCCGACGACGCGGCCGCGTGGCAGCACGGCGTCGACGAGCTGGCCGCGGAGGACTCCGAGATCGGCGAGTACGTGCAGCAGCTCGAGGAGGCCAAGGACACCGCGGACCTCCCCGAGGCCAGCGGTGAGGCGATCGCGCAGGAGTTCGAGCGCTACCTGCGACGCCGCGACAAGGGCACGGGCGGCTGACCCGAACGCCCCGTCACCTGATCGCGAGACTCCGGCCCGGACACGGGCGGGCTCAGAGGCGGATGCCCAGGAGGGCGTCGACCATGCGCGCGATGACGCCCGGAGCGCCTTCGACCGGCACGGCGGTGCCGGCCAGAGAGAGGTCCGCCCACGAGTCGACCGCGGCCAGGGCGGTCGGCGTGTCGAGGTCGTCGGCGACCGCGGCTCGGACGGCGGCGAGCGTGGCGTCCGGGTCGGGCCCACCGTTCCCGGAGACGGCCGCACGCCAGCGGTCGACACGCTCCTGCGCGGCGGAGAGACCGGCGGACGTCCAGTCCCAGTCGTCGCGGTAGCGGTGCGCCAGGATCGCGAGCCGGATCGCCACCGGGTCCACGCCGTCGGCCCGCAGCGTCGAGACGAGCACGAGGTTGCCCAGCGACTTGCTCATCTTGTGCCCGTCGAGACCCACCATCCCGGCGTGCACGTGCACGCGGGCGCCGTGTCCGGCATCGAGCAACCGGGCGTGCGACGTGCTCATCTCGTGGTGCGGGAAGAGCAGGTCCGAACCACCACCCTCGACGTCGAACGGCAGGCCGAGCCCGTCGCGCGCGATGACTGCGCACTCGATGTGCCAGCCGGGACGACCGTCGCCCAGGGACCCACCGCCCCACGACGGCTCACCGCCGCGCGAGCGTCGCCACAGCAGCGGATCGAGCGGTGAACGCTTCCCGGAGCGCTCGGGATCGCCCCCACGCTCGGCGAACGTGGTGCGCATCAGGTCGTCGGCGAGGCCGGCGACCTGCCCGAACGAGAGGTCCGCGGACAGGTCCGCGTAGACGTCGCCGAGCTCGTGCCCGTCGGTCGGGACGCGGTACGCCGCACCTGCCGCCAGAAGCCTCTCGACGGCCTCGACGACCGCGGGTATGGCCTCGACCACTCCGGAGTACACGTCGGGAGGGATGACGCCGAGCGCCGCCATGTCCTCGGCGTAGAGCGCGGTCTGCGACTCGGCCAGCTCGCGCCAGTCGACGCCCGTCGCGGCAGCGCGTTCGAGCAGCGGGTCGTCCACGTCGGTGACGTTGGAGGCGTACCGGACGGTGTGGCCCGCGTCCCGCCACGCGCGGCCGAGCACGTCGAACGCGACGTAGGTCGCGGCGTGGCCCATGTGCGTGGCGTCGTACGGCGTGATGCCGCAGACGTAGAGGGTGGCCTCAGGCCCCGACGCCGCGAGCACGACCTCGCCGGTCGAGGAGTCGAGCACCCGGATCGGGTCACCGCGTCCGGGTAGCACAGGGACATGCGGGGATGGCCAGGTGAGCACGGCGGAAGCCTAACCGCGCCCAGCAGGACACGGGTGACAGGTCCACAATGCGCAGGTGAGCGACAAGGCCGTCCCCCTGCACGACATCGAGCCGAACGCCGACGGCGAGCGGGTCCTCACGCGGACGACCCACGGGTGGGAGCCCGCTGGCGACAAGAAGGCTGCCTGCCAGTGGGTGATCGTCGACTCCCGGTCGGACCTCGAGGCGGCAGCCCGTCGGCACGGCATCAGCCAGCCCGCGCTCGAGCTGCTGGAGCACCGCGGCCCCGGGTCGCACTCCCGGTCGCTCGACCACTCGGTGCGCGCCCGCCTCGACCGCTCGCCCGACGAGGAGCTCGTCCTGACCGTCCCGACCCTCTCCTACACCGAGGCCACCCACGACGTGAGCACCGGTGCCCTGACCGCCGTCGTCGGCGGCGGCGTCGTGCTCATGTGCGAGCTCGGCGACGCCGGAGTCATCGACCACGCCGTCCAGAAGCTCACCGGCGGGTTTCCGGTGCCGGACGAGGGCGAGCACCAGGTGCTCGCGGCGGTCCTGCTCACGCTCGTCGCCGAGGCGTCGGACGTGGAGGTCGGTCTCGGTGACGCCGTGGCCGAGGTCGAGCGCACCGTCTTCTCCAGAACGAGGCAGCCCAACCCGGTCGAGAGGATCTACGACCTGAAGCGGGAGATCGCCGAAGCTCGACGGGCGCTGGGGCCCGTCGCGACCGTCCTGCCGGAGCTCATCGCGGAGTCCGAGGAGGCGCGCGGTCACCGAGGCAGGCCGTGGTTGCGTCGGCTGCAGGCGTGGGTGGACCGCCTGGACCGGCACCTGGACGCCCACGACGACCTGCTGGGTGACATGTTGTCCGCGTACCTGTCGCAGGTGGCTGTGCGGCAGAACGACGACGTCCGCAAGATCTCGGCCTGGGCGGCGATCGCCGCGGCACCGACCCTCGTCGCGTCGATCTACGGCATGAACTTCCAGCACATGCCCGAGCTCGCCTGGACCTGGGCCTACCCGGCGGTCCTGCTGGGCATGGCCGCCATCTGCGTCTCCCTCTACGCCCTGTTCCGACGCTCGGGCTGGCTCTGAGACCTAGGCGGTCCCGTTCGCCTCCAGCACGCCGGTGAGCAGGAGCACGACGACGAGCGCCGAGAGCCCGAGCCGGTAGTAGACGAACGGCTTGTAGCTGAAGGTCGAGACGATCTTCAGGAACACGATGATGACCATGTAGCCGACGACGAAGGCCACGAGCGTCGCGACGAGGGTCGGGAAGAACCCCGGCGTCCCCGCGGTGCCGAAGTCGCCCAGGCTCTTGCCCAGCTGGAACAGGCCGGACCCGAACACCGCGGGGATGGCGAGCAGGAACGAGTACCGGGCCGCCGCCTCACGCGTGTAGCCCATGAGCAGCCCACCCGTGATGGTGCCGCCCGACCGCGACACTCCGGGCACGAGCGCGAGCGCCTGCCAGAAGCCGAACTGCAGGGCGTTGCGGCCGGTCATCTCGTCGAGGCTGCGGCGCTTGGTGCCGACCTTGTCCGCCCAGCCGAGCACGAGGCCGAAGACCGCGAGCGTCACCGCGACGAGCCACAGGTTGCGGAACGTCTGCTCGATCGAGTCCTGGAACAGCAGCCCGAGCACGATGATCGGCAACGAGCCGAGCGCGATGAACCACGCCATGAGCGCGTCGTGGTCCGCCGGCTCACCCTCGGGCGTTCCGACGCGCGCGCGCCACGACCTTCCGTACCCGCCTCGCAGGGCCGCCCACCACGCACCGAGGATCCGGGCGAGGTCGCGCCGGAAGTACATGAGCACGGCCGTCTCGGTGCCGAGCTGGGTGATCGCCGTGAAGGCGGCGCCGGGATCGGAGCCCAGCAGGTCGCCGACGATCCGCAGGTGCGCGCTCGAGGAGATCGGCAGGAACTCGGTCAAACCCTGCACGAACCCCAGAAGGATCGCCTCGCCCAAGCCCATTCCTGAAGTCACGAGCCGAACCATAGCCGGGCCACGTCACGCCGGATGTCAGGTCCGCCCCGATTAGTGTTGCGCCTCATGGAACAGCGCCACCTGGGCCGCACAGGTCTTCGGGTCTCCCGGCTCGGGCTCGGCACCATGACGTGGAGCCGCGACACCGACGCCCACGACGCCTCCGAGCAGCTGCGGGACTTCGCCGACGCCGGCGGGACGCTGGTCGACACATCGGCGTCCTACGCGGACGGCGGCGCCGAGGAGCTGCTGGGCGCTCTGCTCGACGACGTGGTCCCCCGCGACGAGATGGTCCTGTGCACCAAGGCCGGCATCCGTCAGACGAGCACGGGCGGCGTGATCGATGCGTCCCGCGGCGGGCTCCTGGCCTCGCTGGACGCGTCGCTGAAGCGCCTGCGCACCGACCACGTCGACCTCTGGCTGGTCCAGACGCCCGACCCGCGCACCCCGCTCGACGAGACGGTCTCGGCGCTCCGGCTCGCGGTCACCAGCGGCCGTGCGCGCTACGTCGGCCTGTCCAACCACGCCGGCTGGCAGGTCGCCCGTGCCGCGACCCTGCTGGAGCGCGAGATCGGTCTGACCGCAGTCGAGGCCGAGTACTCGCTGCTGCAGCGTGGGATCGAGCGTGAGGTGCTGCCCGCGTCCACCGTGCTCGGGGTCGGCGTGCTCGCCTGGTCGCCGCTCGGCCGGGGTGTCCTCACCGGCAAGTACCGCCGCACCATCCCGGCGGACTCACGCGCCGCGTCACCGCACCTCGCCGGGTTCGTCGAGCCCTACCTGGCTCGGTCCTCCGCCACGATCGTCGAGGCCGTCGCCACGGCGGCCGAGGGTCTGGAACGCACCCCGCTCGACGTCGCGCTGGCCTGGGTGCTCGGCCGCGGGATCTCGTCGGCGATCGTCGGTGCTCGCACCGCCACGCAGCTTCGAGCGTCGCTCGCGGCCGAGGACCTGGAGCTTCCCGACGAGCTGCGCAAGGCGCTGAGCGAGATCAGCGCACCGGCGCTCGGATACCCCGAGAGGTTCTAGGCCTGGGCGAGGTCGTCGACGTCCGCGTCGTCGTAGTCCTCGTCGTCCCGCTCGTCGTCGTCCTCGTCGTCCTCGTCGTCGTCCTCCTCGGCGAGGTAGAACGGCGTGGCCTCGCCGTGCACGGTGCCCAGGGCGTCGTCGTACACCTCGAAGGCGTCAGCCAGGATGTCGTACGCGTCGTCGACCGCGGGGTCGTCCTCGCCGTGGGGCGATGCGACGGCGGTGTAGTGGGCCTCGAGGGCTGCGATCAGGCGGTCCAGCGCGGCACGCGGGTCGACGGTCATGCGACGACGTTAGCCTCCTGCGGGGCACAATGGCACCGCGTAGGGTGTCTCGGCACCGGCAGGACCGAGAGTTGCGGCGTGGGTCCGACGACGGAACGGACGGGGTGACGGATGGCCAACAGTCAGACACGCACGAAGCGGCCCGACTGGGTCGCGCAGGGCGGCCAGTACGAGTACCGGGAGCTGCGGATTCCCGCGTCCGTGTCCCGCAACGACGCTCGCCGGATGCTGACCGAGCACGCCGAGCTGGGCCGCTGGGAGCTGGCGCGCACGCTCATGTTCGCGGGGGGCGAGCGCAAGGTGTGGCTCCGGCGCAAGGTGATCCGCGTGCGGAGCACCCTCGGCCCGGAGTGACTGCCCGGAGCGCCCTCGTGGATCGAACCCGCTAGGCGCGGGCGACCCGCCACGGCGTCATCACGTGGGGCAGCCGTCGGCTCCGGAACTGCTCGACGCTCATCGCGGGTGCGACGTTGCGAAGCCAGCCGCTCACCTCGATGAGGTTGGCCACGTCACCGACCGTCGCGACCGACTCGTCGTCGGACGGCGTCATGACGTGCACCTCATGCCCGTGGACGCCGCGCACGGCGCCGCCTGCGTCCGGAACGTACGTGTCGTCGTTCATGGTGGCTCCCTCGTCGCAGCGTCGTTGCCCTGTTTATCGACACCACGACCTCGCTCAGCAAGGAAAAGCGTGCGGGAGATCGTTCTCGACCCGAGGGGCAGGCGCGCCTAGCAGGTGCGCAGGAGCCGGTCGAGCACGCGGGTGCCGAAGCGGAGCGCATCGGTGGGCACACGCTCGTCGACGCCGTGGAACATGCCGGCGAAGTCGAGGTCCGACGGAAGTCGCAGCGGCGCGAAGCCGTAGCCGTGGATCCCCAGGCGGGCGAGCGACTTGTTGTCGGTGCCGCCGGACAGCGTGTACGGCAGCACGACGGCCTCCGGGTCCTCCGCGACGAGCGCGTCGACCATGCGGTCCACGAGGTCGCCCGAGAACGGCACCTCGAGGGCCTGGTCGTGGTGCAGCGGCGTGACGGTGACGTGCTCCCCCGCGAGCTCGCGCACGGTGCGGAGGAAGTCCTCCTCGTGGCCCGGCAGGAAGCGCCCGTCGACCGTGGCCTGCGCCGACCCGGGGATGACGTTCGCCTTGTAGCCCGCGGTCAGCTGCGTCGGGTTGGTCGTGTTGCGCAGCGTGGCGCCGACGAACTTCGAGGCGGGCCCGAGTGCCGCGACCAGCGCGTCCACGGCGGCGGGATCCTCCGGGTCGTAGGTCAGCCCCGTGAGCTCTCCGACGCCGTCGAGGAGCGCACGCACCGTGGGGGTGAGCTGCAGCGGCCACGGGTGCCTGCCCAGGCGCGCGACGGCCTCGGCGAGATGGGTCACGGCGTTGTCCGCGTTGACCTGGCTCCCGTGGCCCGCACGCCCGTTCGCCACGAGCTGCAGCCACGACAGCCCCTTCTCGGCGGTCTGCAGGAGGTAAGCACGCCGGCCGTCGACGTCGACCGAGAAGCCGCCGACCTCGCTGATCGCCTCGGTGGCACCCTCGAACAGCTCGGGACGGTTGTCGACGGCCCAGCGCGCGCCCTTGGCGCCGCCCGCCTCTTCGTCCGCGAACATCGCGACGACGACGTCCCGGGCCGGGCGGCGACCCTCGCGAGCCATCTGCCGCACGACCGCCAGGATCATCGCGTCCATGTCCTTCATGTCCACGGCGCCGCGGCCCCAGACGAGGCCGTCGATCTCCTCGGCGCCGAACGGGTCCACCGACCAGTCCTCCGCGCGTGCCGGGACGACGTCGAGGTGCCCGTGCAGGACGAGCGCCGGCCGCGACGGGTCGGAGCCCTCGAGCCGCACCACGACGCTGGACCGGCCGGGCTCGGACTCGAAGAGCTCCGGTTCGAGCCCGACGTCGGTCAGCAGACCCATCACGTGCTCCGCAGCAACGCGCTCCCCCGGCCCGGAGTCGTCGCCGTAGTTCGACGAGTCGATCCGGATGAGGTCACGACAGATCTGCACGACCTCGTCCTGGGCAGACGGGAACGAGGACGAGGTCTGGGACATAGCGATCAACCTACCGGGGCGGTCAGGACGACGACGCCGCGTCGAGACCGCGACGAGCGAGCAGCGGAGCGATGATCGGGTCGCGGCCGCGCAGGTCGCGGAACGCGTCCATCGAGTCGACCGAGCCGCCCCGCGAGAGCAGCTTCGTGCGGAACGCGTCGCCGTTCGCCCGCCGCAGGCCACCGTTCTCGCGGAACCACTCGACCGTGTCGGCGTCGAGCACCTCCGACCAGATGTACGAGTAGTAGCCGGCCGAGTAGCCGCCGCCGAAGATGTGGTTGAAGTACGTGGTGCGGTAGCGCGGCGGCACCGGCCGGAACGCGACGCCGGCCTTCTCGAGCGCCGCCGCCTCGAACGCCTCGACCTGCGCGACGTCGGTCGGCACCTCGTCGGGCGTCAGCCGGTACCAGGCCTGGTCGAGCAGGGCGGCCGCGAGGTACTCGGTCGTCGCGAAGCCCTCCCCGTCCTGGCGGGCGGCCAGCAGGGTGTCCACCCAGGCGCTCGGCATCGGCTCGCCCGTCTCGTGGTGCAGCGCGAACGCCGTCACGATCGACGGCTCCCACGCCCAGATCTCGTTGACCTGCGACGGGTACTCGACGAAGTCGCGCGGCACCTCGGTTCCGGACTGGGACGGCCAACGCACCGCCGAGAACAGGCCGTGGAGCGCGTGGCCGAACTCGTGGAAGAGAGTGATCACGTTGTCCCAGGTGAGCAGCGTGGGCTCCCCCGGCGGCGGCTTCGGGATGTTGAGGTTGTTCACGACGACGGGCGGCTCGTCCAGCAGCGTGGACTGGTCCACCAGGTTGTTCATCCAGGCGCCGCCGCGCTTCGACTCCCGCGTCCAGAAGTCGCCGACGAACAGCCCGAGCCCCGTGTCGTCGTGGTCGAAGACCTCGAACACGCGGGAGTCGGGGTGGTAGCCCACCAGGTCGTGACGCTCGGCGAACGTGACGCCGTAGAGCTCGTTCGCCGCCCGGAACACGCCGTCGGCGAGCACGCGCTCGAGCTCCAGGTAGGGCCGGAGCTGGTCCTCGCTCAGCGAGCGGCGCTCCTTCTTGACCTTCTCGGCGTAGTACGCCCAGTCCCACGGTTCGAGGTTGGCGTCCGGGTGGTCGTGACCGAGCGCCTCGGCGAGCTCGGCGGCCTCCTCCCGGGCGTTCGCGACAGCCGCCGGCGCCAGCTTCTCGAGGATGTCGGCCACCGCCTCGGCCGTCTTCGCGGTCGCGTCCGCGGCGATGTACTCCGCGTGGTGCGCGTACCCCAGCAGCTGGGCACGCTCCGCGCGCTTGCGCGCCAGGCCGAGCAGGGTCTCGCGTGTGTCGTGCTCGTCGCCTGCCGCGCCGCGAGCGATCGAGGCGCGGTAGATCCGCTCGCGCAGCGCGCGGTTGGTCAGGGAGGACAGCGGCGCCTGCTGCGTGGGCAGCTCGAGCTCGATGAGCCAGCCGTGCTCGAACCCGCGATCGCTCGCGGCCTTGGCTGCGGCGGCCCTGGCATCGGCGGCCAGCCCGTCGAGCTCCGCCTCGTCGGTGACCAGGACAGCGGCGGCGTTCGTCGCGGCGAGCAGGTCACGCCCGAAGGCGGTCTCCAAGGAGTTGATCTCGCCGTTCAGGACCCGCAGGCGGTCCTGCGACGCCTCGTCGAGTCCCACGCCCGCGCGGACGAACGCGTCGTGCGTGCGCTCGAGCAGCCAGGCGGTGTCGGGCTCGAGGACGAGCGACTCGTCGGCCTTGAGCGCGGCGACTCGAGCGAACAGGCGCGGGTCCAGGTAGATCGCGTCGTGGTGGGCCGCGAGCAGCGGCGAGATCTCCTCCTCGATCTCGTCGAGAGCCGGTGACGAGTCCGAGCTCGACTGGTTGAAGAACGACGTGGCCGCTCGGTGCAGCAGACGGCCCGAGCGCTCGATGGACTCGAGCGTGTTCTCGATCGTCGGCGGCTCCGGGTTCGTCGCGACGGCCTCGATCTCCGCCCGCTGCTCCGCCATGCCCGCCAGAAGCGCTGGTCGGTAGTGCTCTTCGCGGATGCGCGCGTGGTCCGGCAGGCCGTACGGCAGCGTGGACGGAGTGGCGAACGGGTTGTCAGCAGCGAGATCGATCGTCATGGCGTTCATCATGGCCGACGGCGGAAGGGATTTCGTCCCAGGTCCGTCGCTGCGTCAGCGTGCCGCGAGCGCCACCTCGTAGCCGTGCGCCTGAGCGACCGCGGCGTTCAGCAGGACGCCGCCTCGCGTCGTCAGGCCGGCGGCGAGCGCCTCGTCCCTGGCGCACGCGGCCTCCCAGCCCAGGTCCGCGAGCGCGGAGAGGTAGGGCAGGGTCACGTTGGTCAGCGCCCGCGTCGACGTGACGGGGACGGCGCCCGGCATGTTGGCGACGCAGTAGAAGACCGATCCGTGCACCTTGAAGGTGGGGTCGTCGTGTGTGGTCGCGCGGGTGTCCTCGAAGCAGCCGCCCTGGTCGACCGCGACGTCCACCAGGACCGAGCCGGGCTTCATGCGCGCGACGAGGTCGTTGCTCACCAGCCGGGGGGCGCGCGCACCCGTCACCAGGACGGCGCCGATCACGAGGTCGGCGTCGAGCAGCTCGCGCTCGATCGCGTAGGCGCTGGACGCGATGGTGCGGACACGCCCGCCGAAGACCGTGTCCGTCTCACGAAGTCGCGGCAGCGAGACGTCGAGGATCGCGACGTCGGCGCGCATGCCGACCGCGATCTCGGCCGCGTGCCGCCCGACGACGCCACCGCCGAGCACGACGACCTTCGCGGCGTCGACCCCGGGGACGCCGCCGAGGAGCACGCCGGAGCCGCCCTCGTTCTTCATGAGGTGGTACGCGCCGACCTGGGTGGACAGACGGCCGGCGACCTCGCTCATGGGTGCGAGCAACGGGAGCGACCGGTCGGGCAGCTCGACGGTCTCGTACGCGATCGACGTCGTGCCGGCGGCCAGCAACGCGTCGGTCGCGGGCCGGTCGGCCGCGAGGTGCAGGTACGTGAACAGGATCAGGTCGTCGCGCAGGTACCCGTACTCCGAGGCGACCGGCTCCTTGACCTTGCAGACGAGCTCGGCCCGACCCCAGACCTCGGCGGCGTCGCCGACGACGGACGCCCCGGCGGCGAGGAAGTCCTCGTCACTGATCGCGGAGCCCTCGCCCGCACCGGCCTGCACGAGCACCTGGTGCCCGGACGAGACGAGCTGATGGACCCCCGCCGGCGTGAGGGCCACGCGGTACTCACGGTTCTTGACCTCGCTGGGGATGCCGACCTTCATGCGTGGGGCTCCGTCCGGGATGAAGTGAGCGGTGCATTCGCGGTAGTTCGCGGTCCCCATGGTGAACTTCCTGTGTTGCGAGCAGGTCACAATTGCCGAACATTCGCTAGATTGGGCAGATGTCCGCACCCGATTCGGTCCGAGCGTCCTCTGTCGATCCCGACCGAACGGCGTTCGGGCTCGACGGCGTCGACCGGGACATCCTGCGCGAGCTCGAGCGCGACGGGCGGATCTCGAACAAGGAGCTCGCTGCGCTCGTCGGCGTCGCGCCCTCGACATGCCACGCACGCGTCCGTGCGCTGCGTGAGTCGGGGGTGCTGCGCGGGTTCCATGCCCAGATCGATCCCGAGGCAGTCGGACGCGGACTCCAGGCGATGATCGCGGTGCGCCTGCAGGCGGCTGCACGCTCGCGACTCACCGAGGTGGCCCACCGGCTGGCGCTGCGCCCGGAGGTCCGCGACGTGTACCTGCTCGCGGGGGTCGACGACGTCCTGGTCCACGTGGCGGTGCGGGACTCCCCCGAGCTGCGGCGATTCGTCCTCGAGCACCTCAGCACGCGCCCCGAGGTCGCCCACACGCAGACGAGCCTCGTGTTCGAGCACGTGCACGCGCCCGGCACCGCGTCACTCTGAGGTCGAGAGCCGAGCCCACACCCGTGCGCGCTCGAGCCAGTCGCGACCACCGGCCTCGTCGCCGAGCGCTGCCCACCGCCAGAGCCCGGCCTCGGTCGCACGCGCGAGCCCCCACGCGGTCACGCGCGCAGGGTCGAGCCCGAGCTCGTCCGCGACGAGCGCCACCCGCCGGGCGAGCACGCGGTCGGGCTGCACGAACGGGTCGTCCACCTGCTCGAGCAGCGGCCACGGGTCGTACGCCGGGTCGCCGCGCATGGGCTTCGGGTCGATGGCCACCCAGCCTCCACTCGCGCGCAGGACGTTGCCGGGGTTGAGGTCCCCGTGCACGACGACCCCCGGAACCTCACCGGGCAGCGTCCGCAGCAGGTTCGCGGCCGCCCTGGCCAGACCGCGGTCGACCTCGACACGAAGTGCGCGCTGCTCCAGCTTGTCGGCCCACGCGGCGCACACCACGCCCATCGACGGGACCTCAGCCTCGACGCGGGCGCCGTGCAGGACCCGGGCCAGATGCGCGGCCGCCACGAGCTGCGCGTCGGGCTCACCGGCCAAAGGCGTTCCCGGGAGCACACGCTCGAGCAGCAGCGCCCAGTCCTCGGCGTGGTCGGCGAGGAGCAACGGCACACCGTGGCCGTGCCAGGCACGCAGCGCAACAGCCTCGTCCCGCGCCTCGTCGTGCGGGAACGCGATCTTCAGGACGATGTCACGGTCGTCACCGTCCCGGCCGGGGGCCGTCCAGCCCGAGGCGCCCGACTCGAACGGGGGACCCAGGTCCAGGCCCCACCGTTGCGCCGAACGGGCGACCAGCCCGGGCAGGGTGAGCAGCCAGGCCGCACCCTCGGCGGTCCGTCCGACGCCGTCCCGCAGGTTCGCGGGGACATCGAGGTCGGGCATCGACCGAGGCTATCGCCGTGCCGTCGTGGGCCGTCGAGCGCTCGCCGGAGGTTTGTCCGTGTGCGATCCTTCGCGGACCGGGGTGGTCGTCGTCGTCGAGCGCGTCCGGCAGACAGGTGTCGGCAGGAGGCGCGGTGAGCGGTGACAACCCGTACGGGTTCGAGCCGTGGGTCGATGCGCGTGCGAACGGCCGGCGCGCACCCGTGCTCCCCTCGCCCCGCGCGCCCCTCGACGAGCCGCTCGCGATCCGGTTCCTCGGGCCGCCCGTGCCCGTCCGACGCCGCCCGCGGCGCGGCTTCCTGCTCCTCATGGTGGTTCTTGTCTCGGCGTCTGCGGTCGCGGGTGGTCGCTGGTGGACTGCCAACCAGAGCTCCTTCGCCCCGCCTGGCGGGTTCGAGGAGGCGTCGAGCCCACTCTCGGCACCGCCGGCCGCGACGCTGCTGGCCACGGGGAACCACGCGTTCGCCGCGATGCAGCCGGACGGCGTCGGTCCGGTCGCCTGGAGCCCGTGCCGGCCCATCCACTACGTCGTACGCGCGCAGGGCAGCCCGGTGAAAGGGCCCGAGCTGATCGCCACCTCCGTCGCGCGCATCTCTGCGGCGTCGGGACTGCAGTTCGTCGACGACGGACTGACCGACGAGGCCCCGAGCGTCGACCGGGACGCCTACGAGCCGGAGCTCTACGGGATGCGCTGGGCGCCGGTGCTCATCGCGTGGTCGACGCCCGAGGAGATGCCGACCCTCGCCGGCGACACCGTCGGGATCGGCGGCTCGGCGCCGGTGACGCGAGCCGGTCTGTCCGTCTACGTGACGGGCTCGGTGACCCTCGACGCGCCTGCCATGGCCGACCTGCTCGCCAGCCCCAACGGAACGAACGGTGCCTACGGCGTCATCACCCACGAGCTCGGGCACGTCCTCGGTCTCGACCACGTGGACGATTCCGCCCAGCTCATGAACCCCCGGGCCAGCGCAGCGGTGTCCACGCTGCAGCCCGGTGACCTCGCGGGCCTCGCCGAGCTGGGCACCGGTGCGTGCGCGCCCAACCTCTGACCCTCACACAACCTCCACCTGCGCCTACCCAGAGCTCTCACAAAACTCCCAGGGCGGCCGATTACGTTGCTACAGGCCCCACCGCCCGGCGGGCCGCCCCAGCATCGGAGCCCGAGATCCACCGTCGACCGATCGTCTTCGTGCACGGCACCCGCACGTCCTCGCTGATCTGGCGACGACAGGTCGACGCCCTCGAGCGCTCCGGTCACCGCACGATCGCGATCGACCTGCCCGGGCACGGCACCCGCACCGGCGAGCGCTTCAGCCTCCCGGGCGCGATCCGGGCGATCGACGCCGCCGTCGACAGCTGCTCCGAGCGGCCCCTGCTGGTCGGGCTCTCGCTAGGCGGATACGCGAGCCTCGCCTACGCGCGCGAGCACGAGAGCAAGCTCGCAGGCGTCGTCCTGGCGGGATGCTCGACCGAGATCAAGGGCAAGCCGGTCAGCACCTACCGTCGCGTCGCCGACGTCGTCGCGCGAACGCTGCGACGGGGCGGCGGGACCTGGAACGTCGTCACCGACATGCTCACGTCGCTCGACGGCTACTCCCCGCTCGCCGACCTGCGCAGCACCGAGCTCCCGGTGTGGCTGGTCAACGGCAGCCGCGACCCGCTGCGTCTCGACGAGCGCCGCTACCTCGAGGCGCGGCCGTGCGCCCGCCTGACCGTGGTCCCCCGCGCCGGTCACGACGTGAACGCTCACGCACCGGTCGCGTTCAACCGTGTGCTCCTCGACGCGCTGCACGACCTGGGCACCCGCGACGCGCTCGCCGCAGCCTGACGGATTTCGCTGGCCCGTCGGCCACGACGGTGCGAGCCTCTGCGGCATGATCCCCGCGACCTGGACGCCCCACCTCCGCTCGACCGACGGCGAGCACGTCGGCTACCTGGTGCCCACGGACGACGACGTGGTGGTGGTGCCGACGAGCCTGCTCGGCCACGCGCTAGGCGCCCCGATGCCGGCTCCCGAGGCACGGGCTGCTCTGGACCGGGCGGGGCTCGCGGCGATCGACCGGCGGTGGTGGGCGTTCCTGCCGTACACGCTCGAGGGCCGCACCGTGCCGCTGGACGGGCACGAGGCCGTGCCGGACGCGGAGTGGCGCTCGGTGCACGTCGTGGAGATCACGCCCACCGAGACCAGGTTGCGCCTCGAGGGCGGCGAGCCGGCCGAGATGCGCGTCCGCATCCTGGCACCCAACCCCGTCGGCGACCTCGTGCGGGCCGAGCCTCCCGAGTGAGCGCGCGACAGCGGGCAGAGTAGGGGCGTGGTCGACCGCCTGCGCACCCGCGCGACCGTGCTGCACGCAGACGCGGACTCGTTCTTCGCCGCGGTCGAGCAGCGCGACAAGCCGTCGCTGCGCGGCAAGCCGGTGCTCGTCGGCGGGACGGGCCCGCGCGGTGTCGTCTCGACGGCGTCCTACGAGGCGCGGCAGTCCGGCGCGCGCTCGGCGATGCCGATGAGCCGGGCGCGCCGCCTGTCCCCGGCAGCGGCGGTCCTCTACCCGCGGTTCGAGGCGTACAGCGCGTACTCGCGGGCGATCATGGCCGAGCTGGGCACGCTCTCGGCGCTCGTCGAGCAGCTCAGCATCGACGAGGCGTTCGTCGATCTCGAAGAGGGACCGTTCGCCGACGCCCCCGCGGCCGCGGCCGCCGAGGTCCGGGCGAGCATCCGAGCCCGCACGGGACTCGCCGTGTCGATCGGCATCGGCCGGACCAAGCTCGTCGCCAAGCTCGCCTCCGACGCCGCGAAGCCGGACGGCCTGCTGGTCGTCGAGCCCGCCGACGAGGACGACTTCCTGCTGCCTCTCCCCGTGCGCGCGGTGCCCGGCATCGGTCCGGCGACCGCGGCCGCGCTCGAACGTCTCGACGCCCGGACCGTCGCCGCCCTGCGCCGTCAACCGCTCGACATGCTCACCATGACCGTCGGGGAGTCCTCGGGAGCGAACCTCTACCGGCTCGCCCGCGGCATCGACCCGCGGCCGGTGTCACCGGGAGCCGAGCGCAAGTCGGTCGGCGCAGAGCGCACCTTCGCCGCCGACATCTTTGGTCGGGACGCCATCACGTCCGCGGTCGACGCCGTCACGGACGAGGCGCTGCGCCGGCTGACCGCACACGGCGGCGGCGCGCGGACCGTCGTCGCCAAGGTGCGGTTCGCCGACTTCACGACGCTGACCCGTTCGGTCACGCTCGCCCAGCCGTCGGCCGAGCCCGCCGAGCTCCGCGCGGCCGCTCAGCAGGCGGCGCTGGCAGCGGGCATCACGGACTCCGTGCGGCTGCTCGGCGTCTCGTTCCACAACCTGTCCGCGCACGCGCAGCTGACGCTCCCGTGGGGACCGGACGTCGACGACATCGAGCCCGAGCCGCTCGATCTGCCGCCGGAAGACCCGACCCAGGCCCGGCCCCTCACGGAGGAGAACGCGCGGCCCGGGCTCGACGTCGAGCACGAGACCCTCGGCCGCGGCTGGGTGGTGCACGTGCGTCGTCGTGAGGCCACCGTCAGGTTCGAGTCGGTGGACACGCCGCCCGCCCGCTCGCAGGTCCTCGACCTGGACGCTGACCCGTTGATGCTGGTCCCGCCGATCGTCGCGCTCGAGCCCTTCTAGGCTCGCAGGATGATTCCCACGGTGCGCAACATCCACGCCGCGCTCGACACGATCACCGAGCCCTGGCAGCCGCACCGGCTGGCCAGCGTCAACGACTACGACGTCAAGGTGGTCAAGCTCGACGGCGAGTTCGTCTGGCACAGCCACCCCGACACCGACGAGCTGTTCCTGGTCCTCTCCGGACGGCTGACCATCCAGCTGCGCGACGGCGACGTCCTGTTGGGGCCGCAGGACGTGTTCGTCGTCCCGCGCGGGGTCGAGCACTGCCCCCGGGCGGACGGTGAGGTGTCGGCGATCCTCATCGAGCCGGCGGGGACGCTCAACACGGGTGACGCGGGCGGCGACCGGACCTCCGCGCTGCGCGAGCTGGCGGACTAGCCCGCCCGCCTGCTGCGACGGTCGTTCTCCTTCTCGATCGCCTCGACCAGCTCGCCCTTGGTCATCCGCGAGCGCCCCTCGATCCCGAGCTCCTTGGCCAGGTCGTACAGGTGCGCCTTGGACGCGTTCGCGTCGACGCCGCCCGCGGTGGGAGCCGTCGAGCCGTAGCCCTCCTCGGCGCGCTGGTCGCTCGGCCCGTTCTCCTCCTTCGGGCGCCAGCTGTCGCCGACCTTCTCGTGCGTGTGCTTGAGCGCGGCGAACGCGACCCGGTGCGCCGCCTCCTCGTCGCCGTCGTACTGCTCGATCGCCGCGTCGTAGGCGTGCGCATAGGTGCGCTGAGCCTTCTCGTCGGAACGCTGCAACGTCGCCGGGAGCTCGCTCTGCTTGGCGGCACCGGACTTCGCGGTCTTGGGCATGGTCGCCTCCTCGGCTCTGTCTCCCGATCGTCTCGCCACAGCCCAGCCAGCGCTTTGTTAAGCGGCCGACATAAGTCGTATGCTCTCGCCGTGATCAACGACGACTACGTGGCAGGCATGACCTGGGGCTGGACCGGCGTGCGCGGGACCTGGGCCGTCCCGGAGGCGGAACGCTCCCTGGACCTCATGGTGGAACGGCTCGGCGTCACCTGGACCGCCCTCACCTTCGCCGCTCTGCAGGACACGGCACAGTCCACGCAGATCCACTTCCGCGACGAGCCGACCGTCACCGACGACGAGGTCCGCTGGGCGATCCGCGCGGCGAGGGCACGCGGTCTGAAGGTCGTCCTCAAGCCCGTCGTGAACGTCGCCGACGGGACCTGGCGGGCACACATCAACTTCTTCGACATCGAGGTGCCGCCCGAGCCCAAGTGGTCGCACTGGTTCGCCAGCTACACCGAGTTCATCCTGCATCACGCCCGGATCGCGGCCGAGGAGGATGTCGAGATGCTCTGCATCGGCTGCGAGATGGTGCAGACCGACCGACGCGAGGACGAGTGGCGGTCGTTGATCGCACAGGTCCGCGGCGTCTACGACGGATTGATCACCTACAACTGCGACAAGTACCAGGAGGACCACGTCGGCTGGTGGGACGCGGTCGACGTCATCTCGTCGTCGGGCTACTACCCGGTCGACGACTGGGAGAACCAGCTCGATCGCATCGAGCCCGTCGTCGCGGCGCACGACAAACCGTTCTTCTTCATGGAGGCGGGCTGCCCGAGCCGCGCGGGCTCCCCCGCGATCCCCAACGACTGGAACCTGCCGGGCGAGCCCTCGCAGCAGGCGCAGGTCGACTGGTACGACGCCGCGTTCACCGCGTGCGCACGGCGTGACTGGGTGCGGGGCTTCATGCTCTGGGACTGGCCGGCGAAGCTCTACGACGAGGCCGACGCGGCCACCGACGCCGACTACAACGTGTTCGGCAAGGCCGCCGAGCCGGTCATCAAGGCGGCCTACGCCGCGGCGACCAGCACGCGCACCTGACGTCCCCGGACGACACCCGCGAGGACGAGCAGCAGACCCACGAGGCCGAAGCCGACCAGGGCGAACGCGTCCGCCCAGCCGGTTCCTCCGGTCAGGGTGCTCAGCAGGAGCCCGAGGGCCGGTGTCGTGGGCAGGAGGCCGGCGAGCGCGTCGAGCGACGGCGGCACGGTCGACGACAGGCCGACGGCGAGCGCGACGACGCCGACGAGCACGGCGACGAACCGACCGACCCCGCCGAACGCGGCCGCCAACCCCTGGTTCACCACCGCGAACGCGAGACCGACCAGGGCGGAGGCCGCGACGAACCCGAACCACTCGCCCGCGTCCACGTGTACCGCGAACAGCACACCGATCCCCACGACCACGCCCTGCACGACTCCGATGAGGGCGCCGGGCAGGACGGCTCGTCCGACGAGCGAGGTGGACGTCTCGGCGGTCAGCAGCTCCGACCGGGTCGGGAGCGCCGGGCGCACGTACGCGACGACGAGCGCTCCGATCCACAGGGCGATCCCGGCGAAGAACGGGACCGCCTGCATGCCGGGCTCGGGCACGACCTGGTCGGCACGCACCGGCTGGGCGGCGACCGTCGACAGGATCCCGATGTCGTCGGCGGAATAGGTCGGGATCTGGTCGACGGCCTGCGTCAGGCCATCGGCGAGCTGGGTGGCGCCCGTCTGCAGCTGGGTGGCTCCCGCGGCCAGGCTCTGGCCGCCCGTGACCAGGGCTCCCGAACCCGCGCTCGCCTGCTCGGCGCCTGCCGCCACGTCCGCCGCCCCCGACGCCGCCGAGTCGATCCCGTCGACGAGCTCGGGCATCCCCGCGGCAAGGCTCTTGTTGCCCGCCGCGACCTGGTCCGCGACCCCCGCCAGGGTGCTGACGTCGCCGTTCGCGGTCTGCAGGGCGTCGAGCGCGGCGGTCGCCTCGTCGCACGCTCGGCCCGGGGTCTGGCAGACGGTCGCGACGGCCGTCGTGAGCTGGGTCGTCGCGGTCGCGAGCCTGGCGGCGGCAGCGTCGGTGGCTGTGGCGACCCCCGCCGACCCCTTGGCCAGCCCCGCGGTCTCGCCCGGCAGGTCCTGCGCGCCGGATGCGAGCGACGCGGTGCCGTCCGCGAGCGCCGCAGCACCCGCGTCGAGCGTCGTGAGCCCGGCGTCGAGCTGTCCCGCGCCGGCGACCAGCTGGTTCGCACCGTCCACGAGAGACGCGGCACCGGTCGCGAGGTCGGACGCCCCCGTCGCGGCCTGCTCGATCTGCGTGTCGATCGTCGTGTAGCCCTGCAGCAGCTGGTCGACGAACTGCGCGGTGAGCTGCTGGTTCAGCGCGGTCACGGCGGCTTCGGTGACGGCTTGCGTCAGCGCGGGGTCGAGCAGCGCCGACGTCGAGGCGGTCTCCACGCGCACATCGGCCTGGTGCGCACTCTGCGCGGGACCCGAGAACGACGTCGCGGACTCGGAGAACGACGGCGGGATGCTGACGACCGCGAGGTACTCCCCCGAGGCCAGGCCTGCGGACGCGTCGTCGTCGTTGGTCAGCACCCAGGTGAAGCTGTCGTCGGACCCCACGAGCCCAGCCGCGAACTCGCGTCCGACCGGGACAGTCTTGCCGTTGAGCGTGACGGGTACGTCGTCGTTGACGATCGCGACGGTCATCCGGTCCAGGTGCTGCATCGGCGTCGACAGCGCCCACGTGAGGATCCCGGCGACGGCGAGCGGCAGCACGACGAGACCCACCACGACGGACCTTCTCCCGCGCATCAGGCCACCGTCAGCACGGTCGGGAGGTCGAGCACCTGCAGGGTCCGCGCGAAGGGCAGGACGTCGTCGAGGTCGGCGTCGGGACGGCACGCGAGCACGAGCGTGCGCTCGCCCTCGGCCAGCGTGTCTCGCACGGCACCCCGCGTCGCCGGGTCGGCGAGCGTGTCCACACCGGCGACGAAGAGCACCCTGACCGTGCCGTGCACGGCGGCGCGAAGGTCCGCCACGGGGTCCGGCGACAGCTCGAGGTCGACGTAGGACGTCACGCGCCGGACCGACGCGGCACGCTGCGGCAGGACGAGACCGACGACCTTCACGTGGCCGTCCGTGACCGGGTGACGCCCGGCGAGCCCGAGGAGCACGGCCCGGCGGTCCGCTTCGGAGCCACCGCGGACGACGAGCACGTCACCGACGGGAACGAGCAGGTCGATCCCGTCGCTCGAGCCGACCCGCATGCCGTCGGCCGCCAACGCGATCCCGGGCTCCGCGGGCCAGTCCTGCAGGACGAGCTCCTTGGCGAGGCCCTCACCCTCGACGTCGACGTGCGGCAGGACCCGGTCCAGCCAGCGCGGGAACCACCACGCGCGGGCGCCGAAGAGCGCGAGGACCGCCGGGATGAACGTCATCCGCACGACGAACGCGTCGATGGCCACACCGACCGCGAGGCCGAAAGCGATCGGCTGGATGTTCGCGTCTCCCTCGGGGATGAACGCCGCGAAGACCGCGACCATGATGATCGCGGCCGCCGTGACCACCCGAGCCGAGCTGAGGAAGCCCTGCTCGATGGCCTCCTCGGGATCGCCGTGGTGCACGTAGTGCTCACGCATCCGACTGACCAGGAAGACCTCGTAGTCCATCGCGAGCCCGAACAGGACGCCCATGAGGATGATCGGCATGAAGCTGACGACGGACCCGACCGACGCGACGTTGAGCGGTCCGGCGAGGAACCCGTCGACGAACACGAGCGCGGTGAGCCCGAACGCTGCGGCGATCGACAGGACGTAGCCGAGGGCCGCCGTCACCGGGACGACGATCGAGCGGAACACCATGGCGAGCAGCGCGAGCGACAGGCCGACGATGATGAGCCCGAAGGGCAGGAGCGCGTCGGCCAGGCGGGCCGAGATGTCGATGCCGGCCGCCGTGTAGCCCGTCACCGACAGGTCGACCTGGTACTCCTCCTGGAGCTGGTCGTGCATCGCCCGCAGAGCCGCGACCAGGTCCTCCGTCGCCTCGGAGTCCGGAGAACCTTCGGGGACGACCTGGATGACCGCCGTGTCGCCGGACTCGTTGGGAGTGGCCAGGGGCACGGACGCGACCCCGGGGACCTTGGCGATCTCGGCCGCGACGTCGTTGACGAGACCGACGGGGTCGGTGCTCTGGATCACCGAGCCCGTCACGACGAGGGGCCCGTTGTACCCGGGACCGAAGTGCTCGGCGATCAGGTCGTAGGTGATGCGCGCGGGCTCGTCCTCGTCGAGTGCTCCCGCGTCGGGCAGCGCGAGCCTCAGCCCGGCCGCCGGGACGGCGAGCGCTCCCAGCACGAGCACGACCCCGACGACCGTCACGACCGGCCACCGCGTGACCGCGCGCACCCAGCCGAGGAAGAAGCCGCCCCGTGGGGCCTCTGCGACGTCCTCGCCGTCGTCCTCCGCCTGCGGCGCGCCCGGGCGGTAGCGCTTCGGTGCCACGCGCCATCCGGCGAACCCGAGCAGCGCAGGCGTCAAGGTCATCGAGACGACGACGGCGATGGTGACCGCGAGCGCGGCGGCGAGACCCATCGTGGTGAGGAACGGGATGCCCGCGACGCTCAGTCCGAGCAGCGCGATGATCACGGTGGTCGCCGCGAACACGACCGCCGAACCGGCGGTGGCGACCGAGCGCGACGCGGACTCCTCCGGGTCGAGGCCCTGCTTCAGCTGGTCCTGGTGGCGCGCCAGGATGAACAGCGCGTAGTCGATGCCGACCGCCAGCCCGAGCATGAGCGCGAGCAGCGGGGTGGTCGACGTGATCGTCGTGAAGCCCGTCGCGACGAACACGATCGCGAGCGACGCCGCGGCGCCGACGAGTGCCGTGACCAGCGGCATCCCGGCGGCGGCGAACGCCCCGAACGTCACGAGCAGGACCACGAACGCCACCGCGATGCCGACCAGCTCGGTCACGCTGATCCCGGCCGCGCTCTGCGCGAACAGCTGCCCGCCCACCGCCACCTGCGAACCGGCGGGCAGGGACTCCTCGAGGTCGACGCCCGCCTGCTGCAGTGCGTCGGAGGTCGCGGGGAGCACCGACGTGGTCCCCACCGACAGCTGGACGGGAACGAGCGCGGCCGAGTGGTCAGCGCTGAGGTTGGCCGTCGACGCCCCGTACGGCGACGACGCGCCCGAGACCTGCGGGATGTCCGTGATCGCGGCCACAGCGGCCTCGACGGCCGCCTCGAAGTCCGGGGCGGTGACGTCGCCCCCGTCCGGTGCGACAGCGACGAGCTGTGCGGACGACCCGCTGAACTGCGGGAACGTGCGGGCGAGCGAGTCCAGCGCGTCCTGCGACTCGGTCCCCGGAATCTTGTAGGTGTTGTCGGTGCCCGTGCCCAGCAGGCCGGCCGCGACGAAGAGCACCGCGAGGACCGCGACCCACAGCAGCACCACGAGCCGGCGGGCGCGGAAGGCCCATCGACCGAGTGCGGAGAGCGCGGAGGACATTTCTTGCCTGCTTCGCTGCAGCCCCGGTCCGATGCCCGGCGGCGGTTTTTCCAACGTAGGCCCGGCTCTCGCGAGGGCACAAGGGTGCTTCCGACCTGCGCCGCGGCGCCCGATACGGTCAGATCGTGTGGTGCCGCGGTTCGTGCGGCCACGTTCGACAAGCCCCGGAGGACCCCATGGCGACGATCGTCTCCACCCTGTTCATCTCTCTCGACGGTGTCGTCGAGATCGACCCGGCGTGGCACTTCCCGTACTTCGACTCGAACATGGGCGCCGCGGTCGGGGACGACTACTCCGACGTCGACGTGCTGCTGATCGGGCGCGTCACGTACGACAGCTTCGCCGGAGCCTGGCCCGAGCGTGAGGCCGCAGGCGGCGAGGACGCCGCGTACGCAGCGTCGCTCGGAGACGTGCGCAAGATCGTCGTGACCCGTGGTTCGCAGGACCTCGGCTGGCGCAACGCCGAGAAGCTGGACGGCGACCTCGTCGACGTCGCGGCCGCCCTGAAGGCGGGCGAGGGCAAGATCCTGGTTCCCGGCTCGATCTCCGTCGTCCGCCAGCTGCTGGCCGCGGGCCTTCTCGACGAGCTGCGCCTCCTGGTCCACCCCGTCGCGGCCCGGCACGGAGAGCGGCTCTTCGACGAGGGTGAGCAGATCTACCCGCTCACGCTGCTGCGCTCGGACGTCTTCCCGACGGGCGTCGTGCGACTGATCTACGCGCCCAGCCAGCTCCCGGCGGCCAAGGAGTACGAGGACGTCACCGACAAGGTCCCGGGTGCGGGTGGTGACTGACCCGAAGGTCGGCTGGCCGCAGGCCCTCGCCTGGCGGCTGCGGCGGCAGTCGCTCGCCCCGGGCGTCGCCGAGCGGTCGGTCGCCGACGTGGTGCGCCTGCTGGGCGCCGTCCCCGCCGAGCACGCGCCCGAGCTCGCCACCGGCGTCCGCCGCGGAGATCCGAGGCCGGGGGACGTCGCGCGCGCACTGGCGTCCGGGGAGGTCATCTCGACGTTCGCCTTCCGTGGTGCGACCCACCTGCTGACGCCGTCGGACGGCGCCGCGTTCCTCGCCCTGCGCGCCGCGAGCCGGATGTGGGAGCTGCCGAGCTGGCAGAGCTACTACGGACTGGCACCGCAGGACTGGCCGCGGCTGCGGGCGGCAGTCCGCGAGGCGCTCGGCGACGGTCCGCTGACGCACGACGAGCTCGGCGCCGCCCTGACCGCCAGACCCGAGTACCGCCACCTCGAGAGCGCGTTCGCCGCGGGTGCCTGGACGCTGCTCAAGCCGCTCGCGTGGCAGGGCGACCTCTGCCTCGGGCCAGGCGGCACGTTCCAGCGTCTGGACGGCAACCCGCTCTGGGCCGGTCTGCCGGAGCTCGAGGACGCCGGTCGGTACGCCGTCGAGTCCTACGTGCGCGCCTATGGCCCGACGACGCCGGACCACCTGTACTACTGGCTCGGTGCCGGACTGGGCGCGGGCCGTCGTCGGATCCGGTCCTGGCTCGACTCGCTGGCCTCCCGGTTCGCGTCTGTCGACGTCGAGGGGACCTCCGCGATCATCCTTCGCGAGGACCTCGACGAGCTGCGGTCGACTCCCGCGACGACCGACGTCCGGCTCCTGCCGAAGTACGACCAGTGGGTCCTCGGCCCGGGCACAGCAGACGCGCACGTGGTGCCTCCTGGGGTGCGCGGCCTGGTCAGCAAGGGCGCGAACCTCGTGCTCGTGGGCGGCGTCGTGTCCGGGACGTGGTCTCAGTCCGGCGACGACGTCAGGGTGGAGTGGTTCCTGGCGCCGCAGCCCGGAGCGCTCGGCGAGGTCGAACGGCTCGCGGTGATCACCGGTCGGCCCCTGCGGCTCGTCGGCTGAGGGTCGTCGGGTCCACTACGCGTCGGTGAACAAGCACGTGATGACGAACCGGATCGGCTTGGTGAAGACGTAGGTGCGGTCGCCCTCGTTCGCGTCCCCGAGGTCGCTGACGAAGTTCGTCTTCCCTGTCCTGATGACGACGAACGCGACGGCCGACGGCTTGGTGTACGTCCGCGGCCCGTGCTTGTAGGTGACCTTGCTGCAGTCGTAGACCCCTCCGTACTCCCAGGTCGCCGGATCGGCGGAAGGGTCCGACGGGCATGCGAGCCCGGCACCGGCCGAGGCGAGGAGCAAGCCGCCGGCAAGGCCGACGGTGGCGAGCGAGCGACGTAGACGTGCCATGAGATCCCCCTGACGAACGGCGGGCACCGCCGTCGGTGTCCGAATTGTCCACGCTAGGGGCTCGGCGGAAGGCTGCAGAAGGGGGGCCGAGCGTCTCGCGCCCGATTTCACCTTCGGGACGGCGCCCAACCAAGAAACCCCCGACCCGCGTTTCCGCAGTTCAGGGGCTTCTGGTCGCTGTCTCAACGAGTGTCCGGAGGGGGACTTGAACCCCCACGCCCTTTCGGGCACTAGCACCTCAAGCTAGCGCGTCTGCCATTCCGCCACCCGGACAGGTGGACCGCAGGGCACCCGGAGGCGCCCTCAGGTGCGGCAGAAAAGATAGCACGGCGCGGGAGTCCGGCACGCATCGGTCGCCCGGTGCAGACTGTGCGCGAGGTACGAACGAGGATTCTTCGACGACGCAAGGAGCTCGATGACGGACGTCGGCCAGACACCAGGGCGTGTACCGGGGCCGGCTGCCCGGAAGGTGGCCGGTGCGCGTCGCAATCCGAGCGTGTACGGGAACGAGCAAACTGCGCCGCGGTGGCTGCGGAACTCGGCCGGTGTGTCGTGGCGGCTGCTCGTCGTCCTCGCGATGGTCTACGTGATCGTCTTCGTGCTGGCGAAGGTGCAGCTGCTGTTCATCGCGCTGTTCATCGCGTTCGTGTTCACCGCCGTCCTGCGTCCGATCGTCGACTTCCTGTCGAGGTGGCTCCCTCGGGGCCTGTCGACCGCGCTGGCGATCTTCGGTGGCTTCTTCGTGTTCATCGGGCTGCTCGCCTACGTGGCCTACTCCGTGGCGGACCAGTGGACCGACCTGACCAAGCAGTTCGGCAACGGCCTGAACGAGATCACCGACTTCCTCGAGAGCGGGTCGCTGCCGTTCACCATCACGGCGGACCAGATCGCCCAGTGGATCAGCAACGGGCAGGAGTGGGTGCAGGACCACGCCGGAGACCTGGCCGGACAGGCGGCTGCGGGAGCCGGCTCGGTGGTCGAGATCTTCACCGCGCTGGCGCTGGCGATCTTCTGCACGGTGTTCTTCCTGGCGCGCGGCCGAGACATGTGGACCTGGTTCCTCAACCAGCTCCCGTCCCGCGTCCGGGAGACCTGGAAGACGGCGGCCGGCGCCGGCTGGTACACATTCTCCGGGTACACGCGGGGCACGGTGTTCATCGCCCTCACCGACGGCTTCCTGGCCTTCGTCCTGCTGCTGATCCTGGACGTGCCCCTCGCGGCGCCACTGGCTGTGCTCGTGATGATCGGCGCGTTCATCCCGCTGGTCGGGGCGCCGCTGGCGATGGTGATCGCCGCGATCGTCGCCCTGGCCGCCAACGGGTTCTGGTCCGCGGTGTTCGTCACGATCGGGATCGCCGGCATCGGGCAGCTCGAGGGGCACATCCTCCAGCCGTTCATCATGGGTCGGCAGGTGCGGCTCCACCCGGTCGTCATCGCCCTGTCGGTCACGGCCGGAACCCTGACGGCGGGGATCCTCGGAGCGGTCATCGCCGTGCCGCTCGTCGCGGTGTGCTGGGCGATCTTCTCCCGGTTGCGCACGCTCGACCCGCCGATGGACGAGGAGGACGCGTCGTCCGACGTCGAGGTTGAGCAGATCGAAGACGGAGAGCCGGTCCGCGAACCGTGAGGGCCACCGGCGCCTCAGTGGAAGTCGCGTGAGCTCGTCCTGACCCGCAACGACATGGGCACCAGGTGCTCGGCGACCAGGTTGGTCGCCCCGTCGGACCGTTCCAGCCTCCCCCGCACCACCAGCGCACGGGACGTGCGGGCCACCTTGCGGAACCGTTGCCACAGGCCCGCCGAGCAGACGATGTTGAGCAGCCCCGTCTCGTCCTCCAGCGACAGGAACGTGACACCACCGGCTGTGCCCGGGCGCTGACGGTGCGTGACGACGCCCGCGACGGCCACCCGTCGCCCGATCTCGTGCGTGTACGCCTGCTCGACCCGCAGGACCCCCGCCGCGTCCAACCCGTCGCGCACGAACTGCGTCGGGTAGGAGTCGACGGACACCCCCGTCGCCCACACGTCCGCGGTGGCGATCTCCACGTCGCTCAGCCCCGGCAGCGTCGGTGCACTGACCCCGACCGAGACGCCCGGCAGCGTGTCCGGGCCTTCCTGCGCGAGCGCGCCGGCAGCCCACAGCGCCTCCCGACGCGTCACGCCCAGGCTGTCCAGCGCCCCCGAGGTGGCCAGTGCCTCGAGCTGCGCGGTGGAGAGCTGCACCCGCCGGACCAGCTGGCGCAGGTCGGCGAACGGGCCGCGCTCGCGGCGTTCGTCGACGACACGTTGCGCGACGTCCTCCCCCACCGACCGCACCGACGCGAGCCCGAGCCGCACCGCCAACGACCTCGGCCGCTCTGCCCCCGCGCCGGTGCGCACGCCGGGTGCGGTGACCGGTCCGGTCCCGCTGGGGGTCGGGACCAGGAGCGGCTCCCCGCCCGTCGGCGTCGGGCACAGGCGTTCGACGCACGCCTGCACGTCGGAGAGCTGGACGTCCGGGCGCAGCACCTCCAGGCCGTGCCGACGAGCATCGGCGGCGAGCGACTGCGGCGAGTAGAAGCCCATCGGCTGCGCCGCCAGCAGACCCGCGTAGAACGCGGCCGGGTGGTAGACCTTCAGCCACGCGCTGGCGTACACGAGGAACGCGAACGAGTAGGCGTGCGACTCCGGGAACCCGAAGTCCGCGAACGCCTTGAGCTTGTCGAAGATCTGCTGGCCGGTCTCCGCGTCGATCCCGTGCCCCGCCATCCCGTCGAGGAGCCGCCCCCGGAGCGCCTCCATCCGCTCGGTCGACCGCTTCGACCCCATCGCGCGCCGCAGCTGGTCCGCCTCGGCCGGCGTGAAGTCGGCGACGTCGATGGCCATCTGCATGAGCTGCTCCTGGAACAGCGGGACGCCCTTGGTCTTGGCGAGCGACCGCTCGAGCAGGGGGTGCAGGTACGTGACCGGCTGCCGACCGTGTGCGCGCTCGATGTACGGGTGCACCGAGCCACCCTGGATCGGGCCAGGCCGGATCAGGGCGACCTCGATCACGATGTCGTAGAACGTGCGCGGCTGCAGACGCGGCAGCGTGCCCATCTGCGCACGCGACTCCACCTGGAACACCCCGACCGTGTCCGCCGCGCTGAGCAGGTCGTACACCTGCGAGTCCTCGGCGGGCAGCCCGTGCAGGTCGAGCTCCTTGCCCTCGTGCTCCTTCACGAACGAGAACCCGATGCGCAGCGCGGTGAGCATGCCGAGCCCGAGCAGGTCGAACTTCACCAGCCCCGCGTCCGCGCAGTCCTCCTTGTCCCACTGCAGCACCGTGCGGCCGGGCATCCGCGCCCACTCGACCGGGCACACCTCGATCACGGGTCGGTCGCACATGACCATCCCGCCCGAGTGGATCCCCAGGTGCCGCGGGAGCCGCAGGAACCGGTCCGCCAGGTCGATGACCTGCTCGGGGATCTCGTCCAGGTCGCTCGCGGACGGTGGCAGCACCGCCGGGACCACGTCGTGCCCGTCCGCCGTGGCCAGCCCGGGGGTGTCCACGCCCTTCGGTGCCCGCAGCACCGGCCCGGGCTCCCACGTGTTGCCCCACATCGAGGCCCGGGTGCGCCACCGCTCCTCGCGTGCTGTGACGACGGTCGTCGGGGGCTCGGGCACCGGGCCGGCGTGACCGGCGTGCGGTCGGGCAGGACGGCCCGGTGCCGGCTCGACCGGCGCAGGCGCCCGGGAGCTCGTGTGCGGACGTTCGGGCGGCACCGGCACGGGCTGGGCCGGTGAGCGCAGGCTCCCCCACCGCTCGATCGACGACGCCCACGCGTCCTGCTGCCCGGCGTCGTACCCCAGCGCGCGGGCAGCGTCCCGGACGGCCGACCGTGGCCGGTAGGAGATGACGTTGGCCACCTGCGCGGCGTGCGAGCGGCCGTGCTTGGCGTAGACGTACTGGATGACCTCCTCGCGGCGCGCGGACTCGATGTCGACGTCGATGTCCGGTGGCCCGTCTCGCTCCGGGGCGAGGAACCGCTCGAACAGCAAACCGTGCCGTACGGCGTCCACGGCGGTGACCCGCAACGCGTAGCAGACCGCCGAGTTGGCGGCCGAGCCGCGGCCCTGGGCCATGATCCCGTTGCGCCGGCAGAAGTCGACCAGGTCGTAGACGACCAGGAAGTAGCCGGGGAACCCGAGGTCCTCGATCACGCGCAGCTCGTGCTCCAGCTGCGCGTACGCACCGGGCACACGCTCATGGTCGGGCGGTCCGTACAGCTCGAGGGCACCCCGTCGAACCAGCTCCCGCAGCCAGGTCGCCTCGGTGTGGCCGTCCGGCACCGGGTAGGGCGGCAGGTTCGGCGCGACGAGGGACAGGTCGAACGCGCACTCGTCGGCCAGGTCCGCCGCAGTCCCGACGGCCGACGGGTGCCGACGGTGCAGCGCGAGCATCTCGGCTGCCGACCGCAGGTGCGCACCGGGTCCGCCCGGCAACCAGCCGTCCAGGTCCTCCAGCGACGACCGCGCGCGGACCGCGGCGAGCGCCGAGGCGAGGTCGGCGTCGCGCGGGGTGGCGTAGTGGACGTTCCCCGTCGCGACCAGCGGCAGGCCAGCCTCGGCTGCGAGGAATGCCAGGGCGTCAGACCGTTCGGCGTCGTACGGGTCCCCCGCCGCCGTTGTCTCGACCGCCACGTTGCCGCGCCCGAACAGGGCGACGAGCCGGTCCAGCTCCCTGCGCGCGGCCTCGACGCCCGACGCTGCGACTCCAGCGACCCCGGACGGGTCACCGCCTGCGAGCGCCCGACGGACGGTCCCCTTGCGACACCCGGTGAGCACGAGCCACTGTCCGTTCGCGGTCGCGGCGAGCTCCTCGAGCCGGTAGTCCGCGGCGCCCTTCTTGCCGGTGCGCAGGTGCGCCTCCGCGATCGCGCGCGACAGTGCCCGGTACCCGTCGGCACCCCGGGCGAGCACCAGCAGGTGCGACGACCGCGGGTCGGGCACTCCCGTCGGCAGGTCGAGCACCGGCGGCCCAGGGGTCACTCGGACCTCCCGGTGATGACGGCGCCCGTCCGGTGCAGGAAGGTGCAGCTCGGCGCCGAACACGGTGGGCAGGCCGACCGCGCGGGCCGCCTGCGCGAACCGCACCACGCCGTAGAGCCCGTCGTGATCCGTGACCGCGAGCGCCCGCAGCCCGAGCCGGGACGCCTCCGCGGCCAGCTCCTCGGGCTGGCTGGCCCCGTCCAGGAAGCTGAAGGCCGAGTGCGCGTGGAGCTCGGCGTAGCGCAGCGACGTCCCGCCGCGCGGCGAGGTGACGGCTGCCGTGTCAGTCATACGTCGCCTCGCACGTCCAGCCCGTCGCCGTGCAGGCGAGCAGCACGGCGCGACCGTCGTCGAACGTCACCTGCAGGTGCGCGCGCAGACCTGGACGGTCGTCGGTCCACCAGCGCTCGCTCAGCAGCCACGGCCCCGCCCAGCCGACGACCGGCCGCACCTCGTCGGCGGGCACGTCCCGCACGGCAGCACGAGAGAGGGACCGCTTGTCGAAGCGCGCGCCGGGTCGTCGCCGAGCCTGTGGTGTGGTGTCGTCGTCCTCCCGCGGGAGCCACCGCACCCACGCCGGCTCCCCGGTCATCCCCGCGCGCACGTCGAGCACCACCGGGATCCCTGCGGCGTCGCGCACCTCGACCCGCTCGGGCGGGTCCAGGACCGTCGCCGGCGCGGGATCGGGCAGCCGCCCCGGCCAGGGTCGGTCGACCGGCCGCGCCGGCTCGGTCTGCTCGCCCCACGGCCGCAGGTGCACCTGGTCACGGACGTCGCGGCCGCCCTGCAGCGTCGCGACGAGGATCCCGGCCCCGCCGACGATCCCCTGCACGCGGTCCAACGCCCGGTGCGCGCGCAGGTCACCGCCCGACGGTCCGCCCCAGAGGCGCCCCTGCTCGGCGCCGGCCGGTGCGACGTCCAGGGCGGTGACGGCGAGGTGCACGAGCGTGACCGACCGGGAGTCGTCGTCGTGCCAGGGGTCCACCGGCAGGTCGTCGTGCGCCCAGGGGTCCTTGCCTGACGCGACAGCCGCCCGCGCACCGGCCGACCGGACACGCGCCGCAGGGTCGTCCCCGGCGCGGCTGCGTGCCGTCTCGACCGCGGTCGTGGCCAGCCAGCCCTCCAGCTGCCAGCGGATCCGGTCGGTGATGCGGGCAGGCGTCAGGCCACCCCATCCGCCGAGGTCGGTGCGCCACGTCCGGACCAGGTCGGTGCCCTCGTCCGTGCGTGCAGCGATCTGCAGGCGCCCGCAGGTCACGGAGTGCTGCACGAGCAGCTCGTGCAGCTCCTCGGCCAGCCGTCGACCGGCGAACGTCGCCGAGTCGACCCGGTCGAGCGGCGGGTCCAGCTCGGTGGACACCTCGAGGTCAGCCTCGGGGCGTCGGCGTGCCGGCGGGCGTTCGTCGTCCCCGCGTGCGAGCAGCTGCGCCCAGGCGCCGAGGCGCCCGAAGCGTGCGTGCACGTCGGTGGGCGGCAGCGCGGCGAGCTGCCCGAGCGTGCGCAGCCCGAGCCTGTGCAGCAGGTCCACCAGATCCGTCACCGCTGCCGCCGCCGCGTCGGTGACCGTCGCGTGCACCAGCTCGGTCACGCCGTGCCGCGCGAGGTAGGCGGGCGACCCGCCCGGTGGCACGACGCTCCCCGACCGGGTGGCCAGGACCGCGGCCAGCAACCCGTCCGCGGTGCCGACCGCGCACTCGTGCCCTGACCGCGCGGCGACGGCGTCGACCAGCAGCTCCGCGAGCGCCTCCTCGGACCCGTGATACCTGCTGGCGCCACCTGCGGGCAGCAGGAGCATCCCGGCACGGACCACCTCGATACCGGCCACCACGGTCTCCGCTGCAGCCGCGACGGGCTCGAACATGCGGACGTCGCGGGTGTCGTCGGCAGGCAGCAGGACCAGCTCCGGGCAGACTCCCTGCGCCTGACGCCGACGCATCCCGCGGCGCACCCCCTCGGCCCGCGCGAGGGCGGACACGGCCGTGAGCCGCTGCCCGTCGTGCACCGCGACGGGCAGGTGGGCAGGCACCTCCTCGGTCGCCGCGGCGGCTACCACCGGCCAGTCCGGCACCCACAGCACCGTGGTCCGCGTGCTCATCCGACGAGCCTCAGACCGGTCGCCTCGACAGCCGGCGCAACGGTGACCTGCTGGCTGACCTGCTCGGTGACGCCCAGCGGCAGCGTCAGGTCGAGCGACTGCGGCACGGCGGCACTGCCCCTGCCGGTGCGCGCCACCCGGATCTCGTGCGTCCGCAGCCGCCCCGCGCCCGCGTCCACCCCGGTCCACCGCCCCCGCTGCACGGTGAGCACCACCCCGGCACCGGGCCAGTCGACGGTCGACAGCAGCACGGACCCGCGGTCGCGAGCGCGGGAGGACAGGCGCCTGCGGTCGGCGTCGGTGAGTGCGACCTCCGGTCCGACGACCACGACGTCCACCCCGTCGAGCAGCGCGGCGACCACGGTGGGCGACTCGAGCCCGGGACGCGGTACCACGGCCAGCCGCTCGAGCGACACGCCTGCCTGCGCGGCGGCGAGCAGCCCGACGGTCGGCTGCCCGACGACCGCGGCCCACGCCCCACCGGCGCACGCGTGCGCGAGCATGACGAGGACCAGCGAGGTGGACCCGGTCACGACCGTCGTCGCGCCGCGGCGCAGCCCCTCGGGCAGGAGCGTGGCCAGCGCCGGAGGCACCGCCATGGGCGGTCGTTCGCTGGTGATGATCCCGACATGCACGTCGGGCGCCGGCTCGTCGGTGGGCACCTCGGGCACCAGTGCGACGACGGGCGGCTCAGGACGTGTGCCGATCGGCAGCACGCTGCGCGCACCGGTCCGCTCCTCGGCACGTGCGAGGGCAGCCCGGGCGAGCCGGACCCGGTCCTCCCGGGTCATGGTTCCGGTGGTCACGGCGCACCTCCCTCGTCACGATGAAGTTGGACCTCAGCACCAGCTCAAGCCAGGTCTCTCGAACATCTGTTCGAAGTATCTCAGTACACGCTGACATCGTCGGCACTGTCAATCCGCCGGTGGGCCGTCAGGCCGTTGTAGGTTGCGCGAGCCGGCAGCGTCGCCGGCGCGTCGGGAGGGCAGTCATGGGAGTCGTCGTCGGGGTCTACCGCCTCGCGTTGGCAGCGATCACGTTCGTCGCGCTGTTCTGGTCACCGAGCGGTGGCGTCAGCCTCGACCTCGAGGACTACGTCTACTTCACCAACCAGTCGAACCTGCTGCTCGCGGTCGTGATGCTCTGGGGCGGCGTCGCGGTCCTCGCACGCAGGACGGAACCGCGACCCTGGCTCTGGGGTGCCGTGACGCTGTTCATCCTGATCACGGGGCTGGTCTCGTACCTGATCCTCGACCCGGCCCCTCCGGGCGAAGAGGTCATCGCGCTCGGTCTGACGCACGACCAGCTGGTGCACCGGCTGACGCCCATCGCAACGTTCGTGCACTTCCTGCTGATGGTCCCCCACCGCAGCCTGCGCATCCGGAACGCGGCCTGGTGGCTCACCTACCCCGTGGCGTACTGCCTGTTCACCACGATCCGCGGCGTGGTCAGCCCCGGCAGCGACTACCCGTACGGCTTCATCGACGTCTCCGAGCTCGGCTACGGCGGCCTGCTGCTCAACGTGCTGATCTACGGCGTGGGCTTCTTCGTCCTCGGCCTCGCGCTCGTGGGCATCGACCGACTGATGCCTGCCCGCGCCCTGGTCGGTCGGGTGACGACGAGCACGACGACGAGCACGACGACGAGCACGACAGCCAGCACCAAGGCCCCGTCCGCGACATGATGTCGCCATGGCTGCGAACCTCACCCGCCCCGTCGCCCCCGACCCGTACTCGCTCCTGCCCAAGGTCCCCGACTTCGCGCTGACCAGCGAGGACATCACCAGCGGCGAGCCGGTCCCGGACGTGCACACCAACACGGCGGACGACCGCAACGTCTCCCCCCAGCTGTCCTGGTCGGGGTTCCCGGAGGCCACGAGGTCCTTCCTGGTCTCCTGCTTCGACCCGGACGCCCCCGGCCCCGCCGGCTGGTGGCACTGGACCCTCGCGGACGTGCCTGCGAGCGTCACCAGCCTGCCCCGGGGAGCCGGCAACCCGGACGGCTCGGGCCTCCCGGCAGGCGCTCTGCAGCTGAAGGGCGACGACGGCGTCGCGGGCTACGTCGGCGCGGCCCCGCCGCCGGGCGACCAGGTGCACCGGTACTTCTACGTCGTGCACGCGTTGGACACCCCGTCGCTCGGCTTCTCCCCCGACACCATGCCGGGCGCCGCCAACACGGCGGTCACCTTCCACACGCTCGCGCGCGCCGTCCTCGTCGGGACCTACCAGCGATGAGCCTGGGCACGCTGACCTGGACCCGCGCGCTCGACCACCCCGACCTCCTCGCCCCTTCCACCCTCGCGACGATCACCGCGTGGGCCGACGAGGACGCGACCGTGGCCGACACCGTGCTGGTCACCGAGATCGACCCGGAGCTGGCCGACACCGCGACCCTGACCGAGTCGTTCGCCCTGCCACCAGCCGCGTCCGCGAACTGCGTGCTCGTCGCGGGGCGGCGCGAGGGTGAGGAACGCGTCGCTGCGTGCGTGGTGCGCGCCACGACCCGCGCGGACGTGAACAACGCCGTCAAACGACTCCTCGACGTGCGCAAGGCGTCGTTCCTGCCGATGGACCGCGCGGTCGAGGAGTCCGGCATGGAGTACGGCGGCATCACCCCGCTCGGCCTGCCCGTCCGCTATCGCGTGCTGGTGGACGGCCTCGTCGCCGTCGACCACCCGGACGCCGGCGGCACCGTCATCATCGGTAGCGGTCTGCGCCGCTCCAAGATCGCGCTGCCCGGGGCGCTGCTCGCCCGCGCACCGGGTGTCGAGGTCGTCGACGGGCTCGCGCTGGGCTGAGCGAGCGGGAGACGGGCCAGATTCCCGGTCCGGTGACCGGTGCACGACCACGCCCCTCCGCGCAGCAGGCGGAGGGGCGTAGGTCGTGGTTGACCTACAGCCTGACGGAGATGAGCGTCCCGTTGCCGAAGACGTCGGTGGTCGCGTAGAGCGTCGATCCGCTCACCTCGACGTCCGCGGCCATGCTCGCCGGGAGGAACAGGCTCACGGCGCGGGACCCGGCAGCGATCTTGTAGACGCCCTCGCCGAAGAGCGACGCGACGTACACGTTGCCCGCCCCGTCGAGCGTCAACCCGGTCGGCGACAGGAGCCCGCCGACGTAGACCTCGGTAGACCCGCTCGTCGGGGAGACCCGGAACACGGCGCCGCGGGCGCCGAGACTGGCGTCCTCCGGTCCGCCCGGCAGCGACGAGACGTACAGCCAGCCGTCCGGTCCCAGCTCGACGTCGGTCGGCACGGGCTCGAAGGCGTACGTCAGGCCCACGCAGTCGGTCAGCCCGAAGGCGGCACCGGCCTCCGGGGTGATGGCGGCGGGTCGCGGTGGGAGCACGGCCACCGTCCGGATCGCGCCGGTGCGGAGGTTCACGGCGAGCACGCCGTTGATCCCGGCGTCGGCGACGTATGCGGTGTTGCCGACGACAGCGAGCGAGTACGGGTGGGAGTCGACCTCACCCGTGTAGCTGACCGGGAACCCGAGGGCGGTGAGCTGCGCGACGCAGCCAGGGTTCGCCGCCACGTCGGCTGCGGACAGCCCGTAGGCGACATCGCCGTCAGGGTTGACCGACGTCTCGTAGGCGCCGATCTGGTCGGTGACGGTTCTGACGTGCCCGCGCGCGTCGATCACCTTGAGCGAGCCGGCGAGCGGTCGGGGGTCCTCCGGACCCGCTCCCTGGCTCTCCAGGAAGTAGACCTTGCTCCCGAGGTTGTCGACGCCCGAGACGTCCCACTCCGGGCCGCCGTCGTACAACGTCGTCGTACCCCGCTTGCCGACGTTGGTGAGCAGGGAGGCGAACTCCTGGGAGACGGTGACCGTCTTCGCCGGTCCGACCGACAGGTGCAGCGGGCCGATCAGCCCCTGGGCCAGCGTCGTGGGCCCCGTCGGTGGCGGTGCGGCGGTGGCGGCCCCGACCGGCCCGAGCATCAGGAGCGCGGCAGCTGTGACGGCAAGAGCAGGCTTCCTCATCGTCTCTCTCCTTCGTGAGCGACAAGCGCGACATTCCGGTCATTTCGGCCGACTCGACGCTACGCGCCTCCCCGTGTCACGACAACCGCCCGACCTGACCCGTCATCATCGGCAGCGGCCTGCGACGCTCGAAGATCGCGCTGCCCGGCGCCCTGCTCGCCCGCGCTCCTCGTCGATCGTCGTGAGCTGCGCGACCACCCCGGCCCAGTTGTGCGCCAGTACTCCTTCCCGAAGACCGACACCCAGCTGTAGACCTGTGCGGCCCCCTCGAGCGGCGGCCGACCGGGCAGCAGGGCGCCGTGACGGCGGGCGGCTCACGGCTCCTGTGGCGCCAGGAGCAGACGGTAGAAGCGCAGCAGGTCGTGCTCCACCGGCAGGATCTCGATACCGGCGAACCCTGCTTCCCGTGCGTAGCGGTCCAGCGTGTCCGGACGCATGACGGTGCCCGTCGCGGCGCTCGGTGTCGTCGAGCGACCGTCAGGGAGGCACACGGACAGCGACCAGCCGTAGAAGAGTCGCTCGACCGCGTCACCGGGAGCCGAGAACAACTCCCGGGTCCGTTCGTCGGCCACGAGCACGTACCCGTCGTCGTGCACCATCCGCCGGGCCGACGCGAGCACTGCGACAGGGTCCGGCATGTCGTGCACGCACTCGAAGAACGTCACGACGTCGAAGCGGCCGTCCTGCAGCACGGCCGCGTCGGCCAGCTCGAACGTCGCGTCGACCCCGGCGGACGCGGCGCTGCGACGTGCGGACTCGATCGACGGCGCGTCGATGTCGATGCCGACGACCGACACGTCGGGATACGCCCGCGCGATGGAGATGGACGACCAGCCCGCACCGCACCCGACGTCCGCGAGCCGCCCGCCCCGTCGCAGCATCGTGTGCAAGGACGGGATCGACGGCAGCACGTCGTCGACCAGTGCGCCGAGGAAGAACGGCCGGTTCAGCGCCGCCTGCGAGCTGCGAGCGTCGTCGCCCATGCGCTCCCACGAGACCCCGCCACCGGTCCGGTAGGCATCGAGCAGGTCGTCCACCACGCGCCCCGACGCCGCCTGCAAACGGCCGAGCGGCGCCAGGAACAAGGCCGAGTCCTCGTCCGTGAGGACCTCGCGCGCACCTTCGGTCAGAGCGAACCGGTGCGATGCGTCGACCGTGACGTACCCCGCGACCGCCTGGTGCTCGAGCCACTCGCGCGCATAGCGCTCGTCAGTCCCGGTCCGCTCGGCGAGCTCTGTCGACGACGACGGTCCGTGGGCGGCCAGGGACGCGTACCACCCCAGCCGGTCGCCCGCGTAGACCGCGAGCATCTCCTGCGCACCGAGCGTGGCGGCGAGCATCCGGTTCGCGACGTCGTCGGGTTCGTGCCCGACCGGTTCGAACAGATCCGAGGACATGGCCCCCATGGTGTCAACGACCAGGGCGACGCGGAAGGCCGGGTCGACCGGCCGTCGAGGGTGGGTCACGTCATGATGTGATCCGACGCCGGGCTCGGCGCCTCCGGCGGCTCCGCAGAACGAGGGTGCAGTGGCAGACGAGAGCAGGGCCCAGACCGACCGTCGCGAGCTTGTCGCCGTGATCCTGCTAGCCGTCACCGCGATCCTCACGGCCTGGACCGGGTTCCAGGCGAGCAAGTGGTCCGGCGCGATGTCGATCTCGTTCTCGCAGGCGTCGTCTGCCCGCATCGAGGCCGCGCGCATGGAGGCGACCGCCGACCGCAAGCAGACGATCCAGGTCTCCCTGTTCACGCAGTGGCTGGAGGCGTACCAGGGAGGTGACCAGGAGCTCGCCGACTTCCTCGAGGAGCGGTTCCCCGAGCCCCTGTCCACGACGTTCCCGCAGTGGGTGGCCGAGAAGCCTCTGCAGAACCGCGACGCGCCGGCCACCCCGTTCGAGATGCCCGACTACGTGATCCCGGAGCTGGCCAGGGCCCAGCAGGCCGACGCCCGGGCCGACACGAAGTTCGGCCTGGCGCTCGTGTACAACCAGCGCGGCGACAACTACACCCTGCTCACGGTGGCGTTCGCGGTCGTGCTGTTCCTCGGCGCGCTCTCGGGCCGGATGCGGCAACCACGCGCGCAGTGGCTCCTGCTCGCGATCGGCGGGGTCGGGTTCGTCCTGCTCTCCGTGGTGCTGCTCTCGTTCCCCAAGCTCGTCTGACCGACGTGCTGCGCCGTCACCTGGCCCGCTCGGGCCCCTGCGCGAGGTAGCGTGCCCGCTCCGGTGGCGGCAGCCGCTCGACGGCGGCCCGCAGCATGACCCTCGGCATCTGCTCCGCGTGGGTGTCGAGGAAGGCGACCAGCCCCGGTCCGCCCGCGGCCCGCAAGGCCCAGCCGACGCCCTTGCGTACCGTGTCCGACTCGTCGCCGACCAGCAGAGCGGCGATCGCGAAGGTGTCCGTCGGGTCGGCGGCTCCCGCGCGCAGGTAGTACATCGTCGCGACGATCGCGGTCCGGCGCTCGTACGGGTCGACGGAGCGCGCGAGCTCGTACAGCGGAGCCCGGTCGCGGTTCTCCAGGTACCGCCCGACGACGTGCAGGGCCGCACGGTCGACCAGGTCCCAGGTGTTGATCCGGTCGTGGCGGCGCAGGTACGGCTCGTACATCGCCCGCCGCTGGTCGTCCGAGGTGCGCGCGAGCCGAGCGCGCGCGTCGAGGACGCTCACCGCGCACACCCGGGCCTCGTGCACGTCGCTCTCCAGCAGCACCTCGACCTCGTCCAGCGGAAGCCCGACCGCCTCCTTGGCCAGCGCGAAGGCCTCCCCCATCCGCACCCCGAGGAACACGTCGTCGCCCCGCTCATCGAGGGGGAAGTACCGCTCGTACGCGGCCAGCTGCTCGTCGGACCGCAGCCCGCCGAGACGCTCGAGGATCTGCGCGGCGGTCGTCGGAGCAGCCATAGGCCGACCCTAGTGACGGCCTCAGACGGACGGCACCCTCGTCGCCCAGAAGGCCACCGCCGCGGCGGAGGCCACGTTCAGCGAGTCGACGCCGCCCGCCATCGGGATGCGGACCACGAGGTCGGAGCCGGCGATCGTCGACGGCTTGAGGCCGTCGCCCTCGGCGCCGAGGATCAGGGCCAGCCGCACGGGCGGGTCGGCCGCCAGCGCGTCCAGCGAGATCGAGTCGTCCGTGAGCGCGAGCGACGCCGTGACGAACCCGAGCGAACGCAGTAGGTCCAGCCCGTCCGGCCACGGGTCGATACGCGTCCACGGCACCTGGAACACCGTGCCCATGGAGACGCGCACGGACCGCCGGTACAGCGGGTCGGCGCACCGGGGTGTGATGAGGACGGCGTCCAGCCCGAACGCGGCGCAGGCACGCATCGCGGCGCCGACGTTGGTGTGGTCGACGATGTCCTCGAGCACGGCGATCCGGCGCGCGGTCGTCAGCAGCGACTCGACCGGTGCGAGCGGCGGCCGGTGCATGGCCGCGAGCGCTCCGCGGTGCACGTGGAACCCGGTGATCGCCTCGAGCACGGGTTCGTCGGCGACGTAGACGGGCACCACCACGTCGTCGTCGGGCAACCCGGCGAGCATCCGCTCCAGGTCCGGCACCCATCGCGGTGCCAGCAGGACCGATCGCGGCTTGTGGCCCGCGGCGAGCGCGCGCCCGAGGACCGTCGAGCTCTCGGCGATGTAGAGGCCCTTGGTGGGCTCCAGCTTCGAGCGCAGCGCGACGTCGGTCAGGGAGACGTAGTCGGTGAGGCGTTCGTCGTCGGACGAGGTGACGGTCTGGAGGTCGGGTCGGGGCACCCGCTCATCTTCCCAGCGCGACCGCGTCGGCCGACTCCACGACCGCCCGGCGCACCGCGCGACCGCCCACCAGCGCAGCCACACCCCCGACCACCGCCACCACCGGCACCAGGATGAACGCGGCGTGCGTACCGAACTCGTCGGCGAGCGCGCCGAGCGCGAAGGGCGAGACGCCGATCGCCAGGCCGGCGGCGAGCGTGGCCCGCGCCTGCGTCGCGTCCGGACGGTGCGGTGCGGTCGCCAGCAGCATCGCCACCGAGAGCGGGTACTGGGCGCCGTAGCCGAGGCCCGAGACGACGAGCCCGACCATAGCCACGGCGGGGCTGGTCGCCGTCCACAAGATCGTCCAACCGCCGATCGCGACGACGAAGGCGGCCGCGAGCAGGAGTGCCGGTGCGACGCGCAGGGACAGCGGCCCGACGACGAACCGGATCACCGACATGCCCAGGACGAGCCCCGCGGTGGTCGCGGCTGCGATGCCTGCGCCGGCGTCGGTCTGGTCGATCACGAGGCCGGTGGCCCAGTACGTGGTCGCGAACTCCATCGCGATCGCGGCGACCATGCAGACCAGGAAGCACCACGCCGGCAGCGCCGTACGCGGAGGAGACTCGCTCGTCACGGTCGGCGCGGGGATCGCCTCGGCGTGGGCCGGCGTCATCGCTCCACCCACCGGGATCCGGGTGTAGAGCAGCAGCGAGACGAGCGCGAGCACCGACGTCACGACGACCGCGGGACGCCAGCCCCAGCCGACGGCGACGCACGCGCCCACGGCGAGCGGGCCGAGGAGACCGATCGAGGAGCCGACGCCGTTCCCCTCCGTCAGGGCGGCCGACGCCGACACCCCGTGCCGCAGCGCGAGCCCGGGCTGGGTCGCGCTGATCAGGACGTTGCCCCCCAGCGCCACGAAGAAGATCGCGGCGAGGCTCCATCCGAGCGTCGGAGCGAGCACCAGAGCCACGACACCGCACCCGATGAGGACCAACGACGAGAGGAGCGCGGGCCGACGTCCGGACCACTGGACGAACCTCGGGCTCAGGAAGGCCGCCAGGATCGCCCCAGCCGCCATGGCCGTGCCGTGCAGACCGGCCTGCGCGTCGGAGACGCCCAGGTCCTCCGCGAGCAACGGGACGCTCGGGTTGAAGCTGTACAGGAACCAGCCCCACACCACGAAGGTGCCGTAGAACGCGATCGTGATCCGGTCCCGCTCGAGTCCCGGCCTCTCGGCGGTGGGGAGCGTGACCATGGGCCGAGCGTACGGGCTCCGCGGTCAGTCGACGGGCGCCACCGCCGCGGCGAACTGGCTCGCGTACAGCCGGGCGTATGCACCGTCGGTCGCCAGCAGCTCGTCGTGCGACCCCTGCTCGACGATCGCGCCGTCCTCCATGACCAGGATCGTGTCGGCGTCGCGGATCGTGGAGAGCCGGTGCGCGATGACGAACGACGTCCGGCCGTGCCGCAGAGCGTTCATCGCCTGCTGCACGAGCACCTCGGTGCGGGTGTCCACCGACGACGTCGCCTCGTCCAGGATGAGGATCGCGGGGTCGGCCAGGAAGGCGCGGGCGATCGTGAGCAGCTGCTTCTCCCCAGCCGAGACGTTCGCTCCCTCGTCGTCGACCACGGTGTCGTAGCCGTCGGGCAGCGTCCGCACGAACCGGTCGACGTGGGTGGCCACGGCCGCCTCGACGATCTCGTCCTGCGTCGCGTGCTCCACGCCGTAGGCGATGTTCTCGGACAGGGTCCCGCCGAACAGCCAGGTGTCCTGCAGCACCATGCCCATCTCGGAGCGCAGCGCGTCCCGGGTCATGTCGCGCACGTCGACGCCGTCGAGCGTGATGCGGCCACCGTCGACCTCGTAGAACCGCATGAGCAGGTTCACCAGCGTCGTCTTGCCGGCGCCGGTCGGTCCGACGATCGCGATCGTCTGACCGGGCTCGGCCACGAGAGACAGGTCGCGGATCAGCGGCTTGTCGGGCGAGTAGCTGAACTCGACGTTCTCGAACGCGACGCGGCCCGCGATGGGCTGGTCCGGCCGGGCCGGCGTCGCCGGGTCCGGTTCCTGCTCGTCGGCGTCGAGAAGCTCGAAGACGCGCTCCACGGACGCGACGCCCGACTGCAGCAGGTTCGCCATCGAGGCGATCGCCGTGATCGGCTGCGTGAACTGGCGGCTGTACTGGATGAACGCCTGGACGCTGCCCAGGGACAGGGCGCCCGAGGCGACCTGCAGACCACCGACGACCGCGACGATCACGTAGTTGAGGTTGGCGACGAAGCCGAGCGCCGGCTGGATGATCCCGGAGATGAACTGCGCCTTGAAGCTCGACTCGTAGAGCCTCTCGTTGCGCTCCGCGAACGTCTCCGCCGACTCCTTCTGCCGACCGAAGACGGTCACCAGCGAGTGCCCCGTGAACATCTCCTCGATGTGGGCGTTGAGCTGGCCCGTGACCGCCCACTGCTGCATGAACTGGGGACGCGAACGCTTCGCGATCATCCCCGCGATCCACATCGACAATGGCACGGTGACCAGAGCGATGACGGCGAGCAGCGGCGAGATGAGGAACATCATCACGAGCACCCCGATGACGGTCAGCACCGACGTGATGAGCTGCGACAGGGTCTGCTGGAGCGTCTGGGCGACGTTGTCGATGTCGTTGGTGACGCGGCTGAGCAGCTCACCGCGCGGCTGGCCGTCGTGGTACTTCAACGGAAGCCGCGACAGCTTCGCCTCGACGCGCTGGCGCATCTGGTAGACGACGCGCTGGACCACCACGGCCGTCATGCGGCCCTGCAGCCACCCGAACAGGAACGACCCCAGGTAGATCACCAGGACGACGAGCAGGATGTTGCGCAGCTGCGTGAAGTCGATCCCGACGCCGGGCACGGCGCCCGACGTCTCGACGATGTTGGCCTGGGACGTCTGCCCCGCCTCCCGCAGGCCCGCGACCGCTTCCGCGTTGGTCGTGCCGGCGGGCAGCTTCTTGCCGATCACGCCGCTGAAGATCACGTTCGTCGCGTTGCCGAGCAGCTTGGGCCCGATGACGGCCAGGACCACCGACGCGGTGCCCATCGCGATGATCGCCACCAGCGGCCACCGCTCGCCGCGCATCTCGCGCAGGAACCGGCCGGCCGAGCCGCGGAAGTTCATCGACTTCTCGCCGGGCATGCCCATGTTCATCATGGGACCGCCGCCGCCTGGACCGCGGCGCTGCGGGGGGATCCGCTGTGCGGTCCCGGGACGCTCGTCGGTGCTCATGCTGCCTCCTCCACGCTGACCTGCGAGTACACGATCTCCCGGTAGGTCTCCGACGACTCCAGCAGCTCGGGGTGGGTGCCCACGCCGACGACCAGGCCGTCCTCCATCACGACGATCGAGTCCGCGTGCCGGATGGTGGCCACGCGCTGCGCGACGACCAGCACGGTCGCGTCGCGCGTCTCGGGAACGAGCGCCGCTCGCAGCGCCGCATCGGTCGCGTAGTCGAGTGCCGAGAACGAGTCGTCGAACAGGTACACCGAGGGCTTCCGCACGAGTGCACGGGCTATCGCGAGCCGTTGTCGTTGCCCGCCGGACACGTTGGTGCCGCCCTGCGAGATCGGCGCGTCGAGCCCCTCGGCCAGCGCCTCGACGAACGGGCGTGCCTGCGCGACCTCGAGCGCGTGCCACAGCTCCTCGTCGGACGCCCCCGGCTTGCCGTACTCGAGGTTGGAGCGGACCGTCCCGGCGAACAGGTAGGGCTTCTGCGGCACGAGGCCGATCTGCGTCCACAGCTCGTCGGGGTCGAGCTCGCGCACGTCGACGCCGTCGAGCAGCACCGCGCCGCCCGTCACGTCGAACAGCCGCGGGATCAGGTTCACGAGCGTGGTCTTGCCCGAACCGGTCGAGCCGATGATCGCCGTCGTCCTGCCCGGCTCGGCGACGAGGTCGACGCCGTGCAGCACCGAGCGCTCGGCGCCCGGGTAGCGGAACTCGACGCCGCGCAGCTCCAGGAGACCGGAACGGGTCCCGGGCAGCGGGACGGGGTTCGCCGGCGGGACCACCGAGGTCTCGGTCTCGAGCACCTCACCGATGCGCTCCGAGGACACCACGGCCCGCGGGACCATCACGAACATCATCGTGGACATCATCACGGCGATGAGGATGTAGGCGATGTAGGACAGGAACGCGGTGAGCTGGCCGATCTGCATGTCTCCCGCGTCGACGCGGTAGGCGCCGAACCACAGCACCGCCACGCTGGTCAGGTTGAGCACGGCCATGACCGACGGGAACATCAGGGCCATGAGCTTGCCCACCCGCAGGGACGTGTCGTAGAGCTCGGCGTTCGCACCGTCGAACCGCTCCGACTCGCGGCGCTCGCGGACGAACGCACGCACCACGCGCACCCCGGCGATCTGCTCGCGCAGCACCCGGTTGATCCCGTCGATGCGCTTCTGCATGGTCCGGAAGTACGGCACCATCCTCGAGATGATCAGGCCGATGATCAGGCCGAGCACGGGCACCGAGACGAGCAGGATGCCCGAGAGCACCACGTCCTCGCGCATCGCCATGATCACGCCGCCGACCAGCATGATCGGCGCCATGATCATCATCGTGAAGGTCATCTGCGTGACCATCTGGACCTGCTGGACGTCGTTCGTCGTGCGCGTGATGAGCGTCGGCGCGCCGAACTTGGCCACCTCCTGCGCCGAGAACGTCTGCACCTGACCGAACAGCCGCTCGCGCACGTCCCTCCCGAACGCCATCGCCGTGCGCGAGCCGTAGTAGACCGCGATGACGGCCGCGATGACCTGCACGAAGCTGACCGCGAGCATCACACCGCCCAGCCGCAGGATCTCGTCGGTGTCGCCGACGACCACGCCGTCGTCGATGATCCGGGCATTCAGGCTGGGCAGGTACAACGTGGCCATCGTCTGCACCAGCTGGAGCAGGACCACCGCGATCACGGCGCCCTGGTACGGCTTGAGGTGCACCTTGAGCAGCTTGACGAGCATCAGCGGGTCCTCTCGGGGGATGAGGATGCGTCGGGGCGAGCGACGCCGTGCAGGATCAGGTCGACCAGACGTGCCGCGTCGGGAGGTTCGGGGTCGAGGCCGCGACGCCGAGCGTCGGCGGTCCGCATGATGGCGCCGAGCAGGACGGTCACCAGCAGGTCGTCGACCTCGGCGACCGGGAGACGCAGCTGGTCGGCGTCCGGTGCCAGGACCGCGTGCACCGCGTCCCGGAGCGCCACGTTGCCGGGTTCCTGGAGCTTCGACCACGCACGCATGCGCTCGAGCTTGTCCCCCGGCTGGACGTCGTCGAGACGGACCACCTCGTGCAGGACCTGCATCCAGCGCATGGCGTTCTCGACGCGGTCGAGGCCGAGCTGCATGAGCACCACGAGACGATCACGCAGCGGCAGGCTCATGTCCACCGCATTGATCTCGGGCACGCCGGCCGCCGGATCGACGGCCGCCATGACCGCCTGACGCACGAGGGTGTTCTTGTCCGCGAAGACGCGGAACAAGGTGCCCTCAGCCACCCCCGCCGCCTCGGCGAGCTCCCGCGTCGTCGCCGCAGCACCGCGCTCGAGGAGCACCGGCTGGACGGCCAGCAAGATCGCGGCACGACGCTCGTCGGGCGGCAGCGGCGCGGCCCGACCCTTGGCCGGGGCAACGGCTTCCATGCGTGCGACCCTAACTGAGTGAGCACTCACTCCCACCACGTGTTCGCTGTGAGCGAACACGTGGTGGTCGGGTCTCAGACCTCCGTGGCCGGCGGCGGCTCCGGCGCACGAGGCGGGACGGCTCCCGCACCGGGACGCTGGCCGACCTCGACGGCCGGGTCGAACGGCACCCCGCTGAGCGTCCCCGAGCTGGTCGCGTCCGCGGTCGCAGCGGCCGACTCGCGCCTCGCCTCGGCCAGCGCCACGGCGGGGTCGGTCAGCGTGGTCGGCGGCAGGTCGTCGCGGAGCGGGGACGTCCCGGCCGGACGCGACTCCTCGTCCTGAGGCGTGAACGGCCCGGCGAAGCCCTTCGCGAACGTGCCGAGCGCGCTGGTCAGCTCCGAGGGCAGGAACCACATCTTGTTCGACGGGTACGCCGCGATCTTCGGCAGCGTCTGCAGGTACTGGTAGGCCAGCAGCTTCGGGTCCGCATCCCCGCGGTGGACGGCGTCGAACACCTGCAGGATCGCGCGGGCCTCGCCCTCGGCGTTCAGGATCGCCGCCTGCGCGTTGCCCTCGGCCCGCAGGATCGCCGCCTGCTTCTCGCCCTCCGCGGTGAGGATCTGCGACTGCTTGATGCCCTCCGCGGTGAGGATCGTGGCGCGCCGGTCACGCTCGGCACGCATCTGCTGCTCCATCGACCCCTTGATCGAGTCCGGCGGGTCGATCGACTTGAGCTCGACCCGGTTGACGCGCACTCCCCACTTGCCGGTCGCCTCGTCGAGCACGCCGCGCAGCTGGCCGTTGATCTGGTCGCGGCTGGTCAGCGTCTGCTCGAGGTCCATCGACCCGACGACGTTGCGGAGCGTCGTGACGGTGAGCTGCTCGATGCCCTGGATGTAGTTGGCGATCTCGTAGACCGCGGACTTGGGCTCGGTCACCTGGAAGTAGATGACCGTGTCGATGCTCACCACGAGGTTGTCCGACGTGATCACGGGCTGCGGCGGGAACGACACCACCTGCTCGCGCAGGTCCACGCCGGCGCGCACCCGGTCGATGAACGGGATGAGCAGGTGCAGACCCGCATCCAGCGTTCTCGAGTACCGGCCGAGCCGCTCGACGACCACCGCGGTGGCCTGCGGCACGATCCGCACCGCACGCACGAGGGCGACGATGACGAACAGCAGGACAAGCGCACCGACGATGTAGGCGGCGATCGTTCCGGAACCCAGCTCGTCCATCAATCCTCCAGAGATCACGCTCGGACACGCTGCCCGCGCGTCGTACAAGGCTCCAGGCGGTCAGCCCGACGTCAGGGGCCGACGACCGGCGCGACGACAGCGGTCGCACCCTCGATGCGCGCCACGCGCACCTCCGTGCCCGGCGGTATCGCCTGCGCCGCGTCCACGCGAGCGCTCCAGACCTCGCCGTTGAGCTTCACACGACCGCCCTCGACCGTCACGGTCGCCACGACGACGGCCTCCTGACCGACGAGCGCCGCGGAGTTGGTCTCGATCAACGGCGTCCGCTCGCGCAGGCGCTTGAGCAGGAACGGCCGCAGGGTGGCGAGCAGGAGGACCGAGGTGAACGCGAAGGCGAGGATCTGCACTCCGACGGACGCACCGAGCAGGTACGCGACGGCGCCCGCGAGGCAACCGCCGGCGAACATCACCAGGACGAGGTCGAGCGAGAGCATCTCGAGGATGCCGAACATCAACGCTCCGCCGACCCACCACAGCCAACCCATCGGGCTCACTCTCCTGCGTAGGGCCGCGTCCGACGTCGGACCAGTTGCTTTCGATAGTAGGACGCCCGCGACCTCACCGTGGGCCGGTTGCGCGAGCAGTCCAGCGACCCTCGACCTTGTCCACGACGAGGTCGAGGTCGAAAGCACCCGACAGCGTCTCCGCCGTGAGCACCTCGTCGACGGGACCGGCCGCGAAGACCTTGCCCTGCCGCAGCAGCAGCACGTGCGTGAAGCCCGGCGGGATCTCCTCGACGTGGTGCGTGACGAGCACGAGCACGGGCGACTTGTGGTCACCGGCCAGCTCGGAGAGCGCACCGACCAGCTCTTCGCGACCCCCGAGGTCCAGCCCTGCGGCCGGCTCGTCGAGGAGCAGCAGCTCCGGGTCGGTCATGAGCGAGCGCGCGATCTGGACCCGCTTGCGCTCACCCTCGCTGAGGGTGCCGAAGTACCGGTCGGTCAGGTGCGCGACGCCGAACGCCGCCAGCAGGTCAGTCGCGCGCGCCTCGTCGAGCGACTCGTAGTCCTCGCGCCACCGACCCGTCACGCCGTAGGCGGCGGTCAGCACGACGTCGCGGACCTTCTCACCCGCCGGGATCCTGTCGGCGAGCGCGGCGCTGGACAGCCCGATCCTGGGGCGCAGCTCGAACACGTCGACGCGGCCGAGACGGGAGCCGAGCAGGTCTGCCGTACCCGTGGTCGGGTGCATCCGGCCGGACGCGACCTGCACCAGCGTCGTCTTGCCGGCGCCGTTGCGTCCGAGGATCACCCAGCGCTCACCGTCGCGGACCGTCCAGGACACGTCGTCCAGGATCGTCGTGGTCCCGCGGCGGATGGTCACGGCCTGCAGGTCGAGCACGTCGGTCATGGGCACGACCCTAACCGGCGGGAACGCCGCAGGGGCGCGCGACGGGCCACACGGGACGCCGGACCCGCGAGAGGTCCGTCACCTGCAGCGGGACGTCCTACCTTTGTCGGATGGACATCGCCCTGGAGCTCCCCCGCTCCGTGCTGCTGGCCCTGTGGCTCGGCAGTGACGGCGCCGTCCGCGGACCGCTGCTCCAGGCGGTCCAGTCGGACGACGAACCCCACACGGTCCGGTTCGAGCCGGCCGCCGACGACCCCGTCCGCGACGACGTCACGACACAGCCTCTGACCTCGCTCCTGGACGCGCTCGAGCCCGGTCCGCGCGAGACCGCCACCCTCCTGCCGGCACCCGGTGACCTGGGCGCGACGCCCGCCGCGGTGAGCGCGGCCGCGACGGACGCGGGCGAGGCAGTCCTCGTGCGCACGGGGCACACGTGCGTCGTCGCCGTGCCGGTCGTGGAGCGATTCGGGTCCGACCTCGAGCCCGGGCACCTCGTGACATGGGAGGTCTCCGAGGTGTCGGACTGGCGGCACGGGGTGCACGCGCACACCGGCTCGCTCGCCGAGGCCGAGCGCGACCTGCGCCAGGGACTGCTGCAGGCGACAGAGGCGCTGCAGCGGCTCGACGTGGCGCGCTGGCGGCCGGACGCCGCGGAGGCGATCGTCGCTCTGCGGGACATCGGGCTGCCCGCCTGGCGTCTGCCTGACGGCCTGGACGGCCGGGCCGTCCGCGTGCTGACGAGTGCGGCCCGGCTGCGCGCGATCGTCATGCTCGCCGCGCAGGACGACGGCGCCGCCGTGAACCTGTGGCAGGCCGACCAACGCTCGACCGCGCTGCGCGACGTCGACCGGATGGCGCGCCGCGCGATGAGCGCGGCGGCGACGACCCTCAAGGGCTGATCAGCCGACGACGAGAGCGCGTGCGCACGCAGCCGGCCGCTGAGAGCTCACACGAGGGCAGCGCGGTACACCGTCAACGTGCGTTCGGCGACGGCCTCCCACGAGAAGTGGTCCTCGACCCGACGGCGCGACGCGAGCCCCCACTGTGCGGTCCGCGTGGCGTCGCTGACGGCGTCGGTGAGCGCCGCCCCGAGGTCAGCGACGAACGCCGCCGGATCCACAGGCGTCCCGGTGCCGTCCTGCAGCTGGTCGATGGGGACGAGCAGGCCGGTGACGCGGTCGACGATGACCTCCGGGATCCCGCCGGTGGCGGTCCCGACGACGGGCAGCCCGACGGCCATGGCCTCGAGGTTCACGATGCCCAACGGCTCGTAGACCGACGGGCACGCGAACACCGTGCCGTGCGAGAGGACGGCGATCAGATCCTCGCGCGGGAGCATCTGCTCGATCCAGACGATCCCCGTGCGTCGCGTGCGCAGCTCGTCGACGAGCCCCGTCACCTCGGCGAGGATCTCCGGGGTGTCCGGCGCACCGGCGCAGAGCACGACCTGCACGTCCGGTGCCAGCAGCTCGACCGCACGCAGGAAGTAGGGCAGCCCCTTCTGGCGGGTGATCCGGCCGACGAACACGACCGACGGACGCGTCGGGTCGATGCCGAGCGAGCGGACCGTGGCGTCGGCGCGGGCGAGCGCCTCGTCGCCCGTCGGGCGCTGCCACTGCTCGAGGTCGATGCCGTTGTGGACCACCTTGACCAGATCGGGGTCGACGGCCGGGTACGCGCGAAGGATGTCCTCGCGCATGCCGCCGCTCACGGCGATCACGGTCGCCGCGCCCTCGTAGGCGGTCTTCTCCGCCCAGCTGGACAGCGCGTAGCCCCCGCCGAGCTGCTCGGCCTTCCACGGGCGCAGCGGCTCGAGGCTGTGCGCGGTGACCACGTGCGGGATCTGGTGCAGCAGGCCCGCGAGGTGCCCGCCGAGGTTCGCGTACCAGGTGTGCGAGTGCACGAGGTCGGAGGCGACCCCGTCGGCACCGACGTGACCGACCGCGTCGGCCATCTCCAGGTCGACGCCGAACGTCTGCAGGGCCGCGTTCGCACCCGAGAGCTCGCTCGGCACCGAGTACCCCGAGACGCCCGGTTCGTCGCGCGGACCGTCGAAGCAGTGCACCCGCACGTCGATCGTGCGCGCCAGGACGCGCGTCAGTCCGGCGACGTGGACACCGGCGCCACCGTAGACGTGCGGCGGATACTCCCGGGTCAACAGATCGACACGCACGCGACACCATCCCCTCGCCCACCGGCACGGACGACCGGCTCTTCTCGCGACACGCTAGCGCGTGAGCCGCGGCTGGCCTCGCTGACACCGCGGCGGGGGCCTAGGGTCATGGCATGGCAGCGCCACGGGTTCTCGCTATCGTCCTCGCAGGTGGGGAAGGCAAACGCCTCATGCCCCTGACTGCACACCGAGCCAAGCCGGCGGTGCCCTTCGGGGGCCTGTACCGGTTGATCGACTTCGCACTGTCGAACGTCATCAACTCGCGGTACCTGCACGTCATCGTGCTCACCCAGTACAAGTCCCACAGCCTGGACCGGCACGTCGCGCAGACCTGGCGGATGAGCTCACTGCTCGGCAACTACGTCGCCGCCGTCCCGGCGCAGCAGCGCGTCGGCAAGCACTGGTACCTGGGCAGCGCCGACGCCATCTACCAGTGCCTCAACATCATCGACGACGAGCGTCCGGACATCGTGGTCGTCGTCGGTGCGGACCACGTGTACCGCATGGACTTCTCCCAGATGGTCGACTCCCACATCGCCTCCGGGGCCGAGTTCACGGTTGCCGCCATCCGTCAGTCGATCGACGAGTCCGACCAGTTCGGCGTCATCGAGGTCGACCCGAACGACCCCACCCGCATCGCCCGCTTCCGCGAGAAGCCGACCGACCCGGTGGGGCTGGCCGACTCCCCCGGCGAGATCCTCGCGTCCATGGGCAACTACGTGGCCAACGCCGACGCGCTCGTCGCCGCCGTGACCGCGGACGCCGAGGACGTGAACTCGCGTCACGACATGGGTGGCGACATCGCCCCCTGGTTCGTCGAGCGCGGCACCGCGGGCGTCTACGACTTCATCCGCAACGACGTGCCGGGCTCGACCCCCCGCGACCGCAACTACTGGCGGGACGTCGGGACGATCGACGCGTTCTACGAGGCGAACATCGACCTCATCTCGATCGAGCCGGTGTTCAACCTCTACAACAACGCGTGGCCGCTCTACAACGGGTACACGTCGCTGGCACCGGCCAAGTTCGTGCACGCGGGCGCCGGGCGCCTCGGGCACGCGGCCGACTCGATCGTCTCCCCCGGCGTGCTGATCTCCGGGGCCACGGTCAGCGGCTCGATCCTGTCGCCGGGCATCCGTGCGCACTCGTGGGCGCAGATCACGGACTCGGTGCTCTTCGACGACGTCGAGGTGGGTCGGTACGCGCAGATCCACCGGGCGATCATCGACAAGAACGTGGTGATCCCCGAGCGCGTGCGGATCGGGCTCGACCACGAGCACGACCGGGCACGCGGGTTCACGGTCACGGAGTCGGGGATCACGGTCGTCCCGAAGGGCGCGGTCATCGAGGCGGACTGAGTCGCCGACCGGCTACCCTCACGTCCCGTGACCTCCCCCGGCCCCGCTCTAGATCTCTCTCCCGGACGTCGTCTCCTCGTCATGGACGTCGACTCCACGCTCATCACGGGCGAGGTCGTCGAGATGCTCGCGGCCCGTGCCGGGTCCGAGGAGCTGGTCACCGAGATCACCGAGCGCGCGATGCGTGGCGAGCTGGACTTCGCGGCCTCGCTGCACGAGCGCGTCGCGACGCTCGCCGGGCTTCCCGTCTCCGTGTTCACCGACGTCCTCGACGAGCTCGAGCTGTCGCCGGGCGCGACCGAGCTCATCGCGGAGATGGCGGCGCGTGGGTGGCCCGTCGGCCTGGTCTCCGGCGGTTTCATCGAGATCGTGGAGCCGCTCGCCGCCAGGCTGGGCATCACGCTGACGCACGCCAACCGGCTCGAGGTGCTCGACGGGCGCCTCACCGGCCGGGTGTCGGGCGACGTCGTGGACCGGGCCGCCAAGGCTGTGACGCTGCGCGACTACGCCGCACGCGTGGACCTGCCCCTCACCCGGACGGTCGCGATCGGGGACGGCGCCAACGACATCGACATGGTGACCACGGCCGGCTTCGGGATCGCGTACAACGCCAAGCCGTTGCTCTGCGCCGCTGCCGACGCGGTCGTCGAGGACCGTCTCGACGCGGTCCTCACGCTCCCTGTCTTCACGGCCTGACATCGAAGGAGCCCGGCCCATCGGGGCCGGGCTTCTTCGTCGTCGCGCCCGCGGCCGCGCCGCGGTAGATCACTCGGCGAGCGTCAACCGCCGGAGCGTCGCACCGCCGGGCGCGAGCTCGGTCCAGACGGTGAGCACCGTGAGCAGGGAGCGGCTCGCGGTCGGTACGCCGACGCGCACGCGCGCCAGGGTCGTCTCGTCGGAGTCCGGGCCCGCGAGGCCAGCGGCGAGCTGGGACATCGTGGGTTCGTGCCCGACGACGAGCAACGTGCGGACGTCGTCGGACACCCCCTGCACGATCTCCAGGAGCTCGCGCGCGCCCGCGTAGTAGATCCCCTCGACGAACCGCACCTCCGGCGTGGCCCCGAGGGTCGTACGAGCGAGCTCCCAGGTCTGCCGGGTACGCACGCTCGAGGAGCTCAGCACGAGGTCGGGGACGAGGCCGTCCTCGGCCAGCGTGGCGCCGACACGGCCCGCCTGGCGACGCCCGACGAGCGACAGCGGACGCTGGATGTCCTCGATGCGTTCCGGGTGCTCCGCCTTGGCATGGCGCAGCAGGATCAGCTGACGAGCGGTGCCGGAATCGGGCGTCACCGGCTCAGCGTCCCATCATCGAGCGGTCGAGCGCACCGCCGCGACGTCACAGACCCATCGCGTGGACGCCGCCGTCGACGTGCACGATCTCGCCGGTCGTCGCGGGGAACCAGTCGGACAGCAGCGCTGCGACGGCGCGCGCGGTGGGCTCGGGGTCGCTGACGTCCCAGCCGAGGGGGGCACGGTCGGACCAGCCCTCCTCCATGGTGTTGAACCCCGGGATCGACTTGGCGGCCGTGGTGCGGATGGGTCCGGCCGACACGAGGTTGACGCGGATCCCCTCCTTGCCGAGGTCGCGGGCGAGGTAGCGCGCGGTCGACTCGAAGGCGGCCTTGGCCACGCCCATCCAGTCGTACACCGGCCACGCGTAGCGCGCGTCGAACGTGAGGCCCACGACGGCCGACCCTCGGGTGAGCAGCGGCTGGGCCGCGACCGCGAGCGACTTGAGCGAGTAGGCGCTCACCTGCAGGGCCGTCGCCACGTCGTCCCACTCGCCCGCCAGGAAGTTTCCGCCCATGACGGACTGCGGTGCGAAGCCGATCGAGTGGACGACGCCGTCGAGGTGGTCGGCGTGCTCGCGCACCCGTCCCTCGAGAGCGGCGAGGTCCTCCGCGTCGGTGACGTCGAGCTGCAGCACCTGCGCAGGCTTGGGGAGGCGGCGCGAGATGGCCTGCGTGAGCCGGAACTGACGCCCGAACGACGTCAGGATCACCTCCGCGCCCTCTTCCTGCGCGAGCCGCGCGACGTGGAAGGCGATCGATCCGTCGGTGAGGACGCCCGTGACCAGGAGTGTCTTGCCGTCGAGGAGACCCATGTGCGTTCCGTTCTCTAGTTCAGGCTCTAGTTCGGTCGAGCTGTGGTTCGTGGATCAGTGACCCATGCCGAGGCCGCCGTCGACCGGGATGACCGCGCCGGAGATGTAGGCGGCGGCATCCGAGGCGAGGAACTCCACGACGCCGGCGACCTCGTCGGGCTCGGCGAAGCGCCCCAGAGGGATCGAGTCGCGGTACGCCTTCTGACGGTCCTCGGGCAGCGCCCGCGTCATGTCGGTGTCGATGAACCCGGGCGCGACGACGTTGGCCGTGATCGCACGGCCGCCCAGCTCGCGCGTGATCGAGCGGGCCATGCCGACCAGCGCCGACTTCGAGGCCGCGTAGTTGACCTGCCCGGCGGACCCGTACAGGCCGACCACCGAGGAGATGAAGATGATGCGCCCGCGGCGCAGCCGGATCATGCCCTTGCTCGCCCGGCGCGCACAGCGGAAGGAGCCCGTGAGGTTGACGTCGATGACCGCGTCGAACTCCTCGTCGGTCATCCGCATGAGCAGCTGGTCGCGCGTCACGCCGGCATTGGCGACGAGCACCTCGACCGGCCCGTGCGCGGCCTCGATCTGCGCGAACGCGGCGTCGACGCTCGCGGTGTCGCGGACGTCGCCGACCACGCCGAGGACGCCGTCGGGGAGGTCACCGGAGCGGTAGATCGTGGCGACCTTGTCACCGTTCGCCACGAACCGCTCGGCGATGGAGCGGCCGATCCCGCGGTTGGCTCCGGTCACGAGGACGCTGCGCGGAGTGGGGGTCACGTTGTCGGAAGTCTCAGGCACGGGACACGACGCTATCCGACGTCCGCCCCACGTCACGGCACCGGCCGCCCACATGTTCCTCGGGAAGCGTTGTGGGACCTGCACAAGCGGCGCGTGAACCTGAGAAAGGCTCAGGAGTACCCGAAGCCCGGGCGGGGCACCTCACCAGGACCGGACTACCATCAGGAGGTGAGCAGCAACCCCCGACGCCAGGACGCCTCCGAGGGCGAGGTGCACAGGATCACCACCGCCCCGGAGTCGCTCGCGCAAGACCTGGCTCGTCGTCAGAACCGCTACGTGATCCAGATGTCCGTGCGTGTCGTCTGCTTCCTGCTCGCGGTGTTCACGTGGGGTCACATCCCGAGCTGGGCGTCGCTCATCCTTCTCGTCGCGACCGTCGTGCTGCCGTACTCCGCCGTCCTGTTCGCCAACGCCGGCCGCGAGCGCAACACCGACGGCGCGGACTACCTGACCCAGCGGGAGATCACCGGCGGGACGGGCGAGCCCGGCGGGCTGGGCCCGGCACCGACGTCGGGCCGAGGTCCGGAGTCGGACGCGTGAGCCTGCTCGGACCGACGCCGGACGCCGTCGACGACCTGGTCTGCAGCGCGCGAGGGTGCCGGGCGACGGCGACGTGGGGTCTGCTCTGGAACAACCCGAAGCTGCACACGCCGGAACGCCGCAAGGTGTGGCTCGCGTGCGACGACCATCGCGAGCACCTGTCGCAGTACCTGGGCGTCCGCGACTTCCTGCGTGACGTCGTGCCCGCGTCGACGCTCGAGCAGGCCGACGCGCCATGAGCCCCGCGGCCCGTCGCGCGACCGGGCTCGTCCTCGTCGCGATCGTCGTCGCCACCGCGTGCACCTTCCTGGGCCGCTGGCAGTGGAACCGGCACGTCTGGCGTGACCACGCGATCGCGGTGGTCAAGGCGAACGCGCAGGCCGATCCCGTGCCGCTCGACGAGGTTCTGCCGACCACGGACTCCCCGCTCGCGGACGAGGACGTGTGGCGGCGCGTCGAGGCGATCGGGCACTACGCGCCCGACTCCGGCGCGTTGCTGCGGAACCGGCCGGTCAACGGGACGGCGGCGTACCACGTGCTCGTCCCGTTCGTCGTCGAGGACGCGTCGGCGGGGACCGCGCCCGAGCCGACCCTGGCGGGCACCGTGCTCGTGGTCGACCGGGGCTGGGTACCGACCGGCGAGACGTCGGACGCCGCGGTCGACCCGGCCGCGCCCCCGACCGGCACGGTGCGCCTGACCGCGATCCTGCGCCAGGACGAGCCCGCCTCGAACCGTTCGGCGCCGCCCGGGCAGGTGCAGGCGATCTCCGTCGGGCAGGTGCTGGACGCGGCCGGGACTCCCGACGAGACGACGTTCGACGCGTACGGCGCGCTCGCGTCGGAGTCGCCGCCCGCGAGCGCGCTGCTCGGACCGCTGCCGGCACCGAGCACGGATCCAGGTTCGCATCTCTCCTACGCGTTCCAGTGGTGGGCGTTCGCGCTCGGCGGGCTCATCGCGTTCCTCTACATGGCTCGGCGTGAGCTGCTCGAGGAGCAGTACGAGAACGCTCCGCCGCAGGAGCTGCCGCCGCAGCCGCAGGGCGACGGCCCGGCGCTGTGGCCCACGCGCGACGACCCGCGTCCTGCCCGCCGACGTCCCGTGCCCAAGCGTCGCGCCGGCGACCCGAACGTGCCGCACCGTCGCGGTGGCCGCGACGAGGACGCCGAGGACGCTCTGATCGACGCCCAGCTCGACGAGGCCGAGCGCTCGACCCGCTGACGCTGTGCGCTGACCAACGTCACGGTCGACCGGGCAAACGCGCAAAGGCCGGACGGATCCGTGCGGTGACGTTGACCAACCTGGTGATGACGAACAACTCGCACGACATCGTCAACACCTGCCCGGCGTTCACGATCACGAGGAACTGAGAGCAGGAACGGCCGGTGCCCTCCGCAGGGCACCGGCCGTTCGTCTGCCCGGCCTCAGGCCAGCGCGATCAGGTCCAGGTAGCCCGGGTTCCACAGGTCCTCGTCGCCGTCCGGGAGCAGCAGGACGCGCTCGGGGTCGAGGGCCGCGACGGCGCCCTCGTCGTGCGAGACCAGGACCACCGCGCCGGAGTACCCGCGCAGCGCCGCGAGGATCTCCTCGCGGGACGCGGGGTCCAGGTTGTTCGTGGGCTCGTCGAGGAGCAGGACGTTGGCCGACGAGACGACGAGGGCCGCGAGCGCGAGCCGGGTCTTCTCCCCGCCGGACAGGACCTTGGCGGGCTTGTCGGCGTCGTCGCCCGAGAACAGGAACGAGCCGAGGACGGACCGCACCTGGGTCTCGGTCAGGTCCGGGGCGGAGGACTTGAGGTTCTCGACGACCGTCCGGTCGAGGTCGAGCGTCTCGTGCTCCTGCGCGTAGTAGCCCAGCTTGAGGCCGTGACCCGGACGGACCTCGCCTGTGTCCGACTTCTCGACGCCGCCGAGGATGCGCAGCAGGGTCGTCTTGCCCGCACCGTTGAGCCCGAGGACGACGACCTTGCTCCCCCGGTCGATCGCCAGGTCGACGCCGGTGAAGACCTCCTGCGACCCGTACGTCTTGGACAGGTCCGCGGCCGTCAGCGGAGTCTTGCCGCAGGCTGCGGGCTCCGGGAACCGCAGGCGCGCGACCTTGTCGGACGCGCGGACGTCCTCCAGCCCGGACAGCAGACGCTCGGCCCGGCGCGCCATGTTCTGCGCGGCGACGGTCTTGGTCGCCTTGGCGCGCATCTTGTCGGCCTGCGCCATGAGCGTCGAGGCCTTCTTCTCGGCGTTGGCCCGCTCGCGGCGGCGGCGCTTCTCGTCCGTCTCGCGCTGCTGCAGGTACGCGTCCCAGCCGAGGGCGTACTGGTCGAGCTGTGAGCGGTTGGCGTCGAGGTGGAACACCTTGTTCACGACGGCACGCAGGAGGTCGGCGTCGTGCGAGATGACGATCAGCCCGCCGCTGTAGGACTTCAGGTAGTCGCGCAGCCAGATGATCGAGTCGGCGTCGAGGTGGTTGGTCGGCTCGTCGAGCAGCAGCGTCTCGACGCCGGAGAACAGGATCCGTGCGAGCTCCACCCGGCGGCGCTGACCACCGGAGAGCGTCCCGATCGTCTGGCCGAGCACGCGCTCGTCGAGGCCGAGGTTCGACGCGATCCGGTGCGCCTCGCTCTCGGCGGCGTAACCGCCGGCGGCGTTGAAGCGGGCGTCCAGGCGGGAGTACTTGTCCATCGCCTTCTCGCGGACGGCGTCGTCCTCGCTCGCCATCGCGGTCTCGGTCGCGCGCAAGGCCCGGACGATCTCGTCGAGGCCGCGGGCACTGAGGACGCGGTCCATGGCGAGCTGTTCTAGGTCGCCGGTGCGCGGGTCCTGCGGCAGGTAGCCGACGTCGCCCGACCGGACGATCTGGCCGCCGGTCGGCTGCGTCTCGCCCGCGAGGGTCTTGGTGAGGGTCGTCTTGCCGGCGCCGTTGCGACCGACCAGCCCGATCCGGTCGCCTCCCGCGATGCGGAACGACGACTCCTCGAGCAGCACACGTGCGCCGATGCGCAGCTCGACAGCCTGGGCGGTGATCACTTGACGGTTTCCTCCGATATCGCCGTGCGCCTCTTGGTCGCCGGCACAAACGCCTAAGAGTCTACGTGCGGCTAGCGTTGCAGCCGGTCGCTGAGTCGTAGGACACAGCCGTCCCCAGCGGGATCTCCCGCTCACCGTCAACGACGCTCGAGGGGTCACCATGTCCAGCGCACCTGACAACGCCGTACCCGCCATCACCGACGTGCCCGTCCTCGCCGCACCGGTCGCCCGGTCGTCGGCGGCCACCGACATCGCGCTCATCGCGAGCTTCGCAGCCTTCATCGCGGTCTGCGCGATCCTGCCCGGCATCCCGACGCCGTCCGGCGTCCCCATCACGCTGCAGACGTTCGGGGTGATCCTGTCCGGCCTCGTGCTCGGCTGGCGCCGCGGCGGGCTGGCCACCCTCCTCTACCTCGCGCTCGGGCTGATCGGCCTGCCGATCTTCGCGGAGGGCACCGGCGGCGTCGCCGTCCTGAGCAAGCCGTCGGTCGGCTACCTGCTCGCGTTCCCCGTCGCCGCAGTCCTCGCCGGCCTGTTCGCCGGTATCGGCCTGCGGCTGGTCGATCGTCGCGTGTCCTCGGAGTTCGCCGTGGGGGCCCTGCGGTACGTCGCCCTGGTCGTGGCAGGTCTCGCCGCGAGCTTCCTGAGCATCCACCCCGCGGGAATCCTCGGCCTCATGGCACGACTGGGCATCGACTTCCACGAGGCCCTCGCGATCGACGTCGTCTACTGGCCCGGCGACGTCATCAAGAATCTCGCCGCCGCGGCCGTCGCCATGGCGATCTTCCGCGCGTTCCCCGACATGCTGCGCAACCGCCGCTAGACGTGATCACGCTCGACGAGGTCCAGGTCACCGCGTACAGCCCCGATCCGGCAGGCGGTGCGGACCGCATCGTGCGCCTGCTCGGGCCGGTGACCCTGGAGCTCGCCGAGCGCCGTATCGCGATCGTCGGCGCCAACGGATCCGGCAAGTCCACGCTCGCGCGCCTGCTCAACGGCCTCGTCCTGCCCTCGTCGGGCACCGTCCACGTGGACGGTCTCGACACGGCGAAGGACGGGGCCGCGGTGCGCCGTCGGGTGGGGTTCATGTTCACCGACCCCGATGCGCAGCTCGTCATGCCGACACCCGTCGAGGACGTCGCGCTGTCGCTCCGCCGGCTCCCCCTGGACGCGGCCGGAAGGGACCGCGCAGCGCGTGCCGCCCTGGACCGCTTCGGGCTCGGAGACCGCGCCGAGGTCCCTGTGCACTCGCTGTCCGGGGGCCAACGCCAGCTTCTTGCTCTCGCGTCCGTGCTGGCCACCGAGCCGCAGGTCCTCGTCTGCGACGAGCCGACCACGCTTCTCGACCTGCGATGGCGCGGCGTCGTCGACACCCTGCTCGCGGGCCTCGACCAGCAGGTCGTCGTCGTCACGCACGACCTCGACGCCGCACTGCAGGCCGATCGCGTCCTCGTCGTCGAGCAGGGCGACGTGGTGTTCGACGGGGACCCGGCTCCCGCGGTCGGCTTCTACCGCGAGCTCATGACAGCCGGTCGGCCGTGAGCCAGGGACCGCTGCGTCCGCCGTGGACCGGGCCCCTCGGCCTCTACCACCCGGGTTCGAGCCTCCTGCACCGCGCACCAGCCGGCCTGAAGCTCGCCCTGCTCGCCGTCTTCGCGCTGGTCGTGGTCCTGGCAGACGGACCTGCCTCGGCCCTCGTCGCGCTCGGCGTCGCGCTGCTCCTGCAGCTCGTCTCCCGCGTGCCCTGGCACCGGACGACCCGCGGCCTCGTCCCGACGCTCGTGATCGCCGCGATGATCGGTGGCTACCAGTGGTGGGCGCGCGACTGGCAGACGGCGGTCGAGGTCGCGGTCGACCTGGTCGCGCTCGTGCTCGTCAGCACGCTCGTCACCGCAACGACGCGTGCCGACGCCCTGCTCGACGTGCTCGCCCGCATGGGTCGGCCGCTGCGTCACGTCGGACTCTCCCCCGAGCTGTTCGGGCTCACCGTCGGTCTGTTCCTGCGCACCATCCCGGTGCTAGTGCGGACGACGACCGAGACCCGCGACGCCGCGCGTGCACGCGGTCTGGAGCGCAACCCGAGGGCCGTGCTCGTCCCCGCCGCCGTGCGGATGGTCGCCCACGCGCGCGCCACCGGCGACGCCCTCGCCGCCCGCGGTCTGGGCGAGGACTGACCAGGCTCGGTGGCGACACGTCCTCGACGTGCACGCGGCATCCCCTGGCCGCAGGGGTCGGTCGATGCGACAGGTCGTCCCTGAGCGGCTGAGCGCGAGCGCAGCTACGTTGCTTTCATGACGTTTCAGGAGGGTGGCAACTTCGACGCGGGCCGCGTGCGCAGACGTGGACCTGGCAAGGGTGGTGTCGCGGTCGGCGGCGGCATCGGCGGGATCGCGGTCGTGGCCCTGATCCTGATCCTGCAGGCCACCGGCAACAACGACCTCGCGAACGTCGTCAACCAGGTGGCCGGCGGCCAGGGCGGTGGTCAGCAGGCGGAGAGCACCCTCGCGGCGTGCTCCGCCTCGGAGGCGAACTCCGACCGCGACTGCCGGCTCGAGGGGAGCATCGAGTCGCTCGACGTCTACTGGTCCGCCGCGGTGCCCACCGCGTTCAGCCAGCCGGGAGTCGTCTCCTTCTCGCAGGCGACGAGCACGGGTTGCGGCAACGCCTCGAGCGCGTCCGGCCCGTTCTACTGCCCGCCCGACCAGACGATCTACCTCGACGTGAGCTTCTACGACGACCTCGAGTCGCAGCTCGGGGCCGAGGACGGTCCGCTGGCCGAGATGTATGTGGTCGCGCACGAGTACGGCCACCACATCCAGCAGATCACGGGCGTGATGGACCAGGCGGACCGTCAGGGCACCGGGGCCGACTCGGACTCCGTGCGCACCGAGCTCCAGGCCGACTGCTACGCGGGCATGTGGGTGGGCGACGCGACCGAGACCCTCGACCCGGACACCGGCAAGCCGTTCCTGAACCCGATCACGAAGGAGCAGCTGCAGAACGCGCTGGGTGCGGCGTCGGCGGTCGGCGACGACCACATCCAGAAGCAGTCGGGAGGCGGCGTGAACCCCGACGCCTTCACGCACGGCACGAGCGAGCAGCGCGAACGATGGTTCACAACCGGCTACGAGCAGGGCACCCTGGAGGCCTGCGACACGTTCGCTGCGGACACCCTGTGAGGCGCGCATGGCCGACTACGAGGTCAGGGCACTGACTCCGGACACCTGGGACGCGTTCGCCCGGCTCGCCGAGAAGCACAACGGCGTGTGGGGCGGCTGCTGGTGCACGTACTTCCACCCGAGCATCCCGGACCGGGCTCCTGGCGCCGAGGGCAGCCGGCTGATGAAGGAGCGCCTCGTCCACGACGGCGTCGCACACGCGGCACTCGTCTTCGACGGCGAGGCGGCGGTTGCGTGGGCCGAGTACGGAACCCCCACCGAGCTGCCGAACATCTACCACCGCAAGCAGTACGAGGCCGGACTGGACCAGGCGCCCGACTACCGGATCACGTGCTTCTTCGTCGATCGCGACTATCGACGTCGAGGGATGTCGGGCGTCGCTCTGCGCGGAGCCCTGGACCTCATCGCGGCGGCGGGCGGCGGCATCGTCGAGGCCTACCCGCACGACACGGGCGGAAAGAAGATGTCGGCGTCGTTCCTCTACAGCGGCACCCGGACGCTCTTCGAGAAGGCGGGGTTCGAGTACCAGCGACCCAAGGGGCCGCGCAACTGCGTGATGGTGACGACGGTCTAGCGCTACGAGGGCCCGACGACGTCCACGGAGACCTCGACCGCCGGAACGGACCCGCGGTTCTCGAGCCAGTGCACGGTGTTCCGGTCCTCGGGCCAGCCTGGCCCAGGCCCGTAGTCCGTGGCGACGCCGTCCCGGTGGTCGGTGATCGTGCCCTCGAGCACGTAGACGGTTCCCGGTCGGCCCCGGTGGTCGTGGACCGGCCCGAAGACTGCGCCGGGTGCCATGGTCACCCGACGAGTCCTGAGCCGCAGACCCTCCATGCCCGGGATCTCCGGGCCGAGGTCGATCGTGGACAGCAGCTCCACATCGATCCCCCGCGTCTCGGGCACCACCAGCTCGCCGCTCATCGTGCTGCCCTTCGTGAGGTCGCCGTCGTCGAGCGTCAGATGTTGAAGCCGAGGGCCCGCATCTGCTCGCGGCCGTCGGGCGTGATCTTCTCGGGACCCCACGGCGGCATCCAGACCCAGTTGATGCGGAAGCCGTCGACGATGCCGTCGAGGGCGGACGCGGACTGGTCCTCGATGACGTCGGTCAGCGGGCAGGCGGCGGACGTGAGCGTCATGTCGATGATCGCGGTGTTCGTCTGGTCGATGACGACGCCGTAGATCAGGCCGAGGTCGACGACGTTGATCCCGAGCTCGGGGTCGATGACGTCGCGCAAGGCTTCCTCGACATCGGCGACCGTGGTCGGAGACGGTTGGGTGGTCATGAGTCCTCCGTGGGACGTGCGCCGGTCTTGATGAGTGCGTCGGTCAGCGCGGACCAGCCGAGCAGTGCGCACTTGATGCGGGCGGGGTACTTGGCCACCCCGGTGAAGGCGGTCGCGTCGCCGAGCGAGTCTTCGGCGGCCTCGTCGTCCAGGCCGTTGCCGCGGGCGGACATCAGCTGGCGGAACGTGCCGCCGAGCTGGTCGACGGTCGCCAGGTCGTTGCCGACGACCAGGTCGTGCAGGACGGAGATTGAGGCCTGGGAGATGCTGCAGCCTTGCCCCTCCCAGCGGACGTCGCGCACGACGCCATCAGAGAGGTCGACCTGCAGCGTGACCTCGTCGCCGCACGTCGGGTTGACCTGGTGGGACTCACCGACATGGTCCCCCACGAGCCCCAGGCCGCGACCGTGCGGGAACTTCGCGTGGTCGAGGATGACCTGCTGGTACAGCTGCTCCATCTGGGAACTCATGACACCTCCAGACCGAAGAACGTCCGGACCCCCGCCAGTGCTTCCCGGAAGACCTCGATCTCCTCGTCCGTCGTGTAGACGGCGGCGCTGGCCCGTGAGGTGGACGCTACGCCGAACCGGCGGTGCAGGGGCTGCGCGCAGTGGTGACCGACGCGGACGGCCACGCCCGCGTCGTCGAGGACCTGGCCGACGTCGTGCGCGTGCACGCCGTCCACCACGAAGGATACGGTCGCCAGCCGGTCGCGGGTGTCCGTCGGGCCGATGACCCGGACACCCGGCACCGAGGCGACGGCGTCGAGCAGCAGACCGGCGAGGTGGTGCTCGTGCGCGGCGACCGCGTCCATGCCCAGCTCACCCAGGTAGCTCGCCGCGGCTCCCATCCCGATGGCCTGCGAGACCATCTGCGTGCCGGCCTCGAACCGCTGCGGCGGCGGCGCGTAGGTCGTGCGCTCCATGGTCACGACCTCGACCATCGACCCGCCCGTGGTCACGGGAGGCATGGCCTCGAGCAGCTCGCGACGGCCGTAGAGGGCGCCGACGCCGGTCGGGCCGAGCATCTTGTGCCCCGAGAACGCGGCGAAGTCGACGCCGAGCGCGGTCAGGTCCACCGGCAGGTGCGGCACCGACTGGCACGCGTCCAGCACGGTGAGCGCCCCGACCGAGCGCGCCTTCGCGACGAACGCCGCGACGGGCGTGATGGCACCGGTGACGTTCGAGGCGTGCGTGAACGCGAGGACCTTGGTGCGCTCGGTGACGACCGTGTCGAGCTCGTCGACCCGCAGGCGCCCGTCGTCCTCGACCCCGATCCACCGCAGCGTCGCGCCCGTGCGAGCGGCGAGCTCCTGCCACGGCACGAGGTTGGCGTGGTGCTCGGCCTCGGTGACGACGATCTCGTCGCCGGGCCGCAGGGCGAGCCGCTGTGCGTCGGCTCCCCCGCGCCCGAGCGACGCGTTCGACATCGCGTACGCGACGAGGTTGATGCCCGCCGTCGCGTTCGACGTCCAGACCAGCGACCCCGGTGAGACGCCGACGAACGACGCGACCCGGTCGCGCGCGTCCTCGAACGCCTCGGTGGCCTCCTCGGCCAGCTGGTGCGCGCCGCGGTGCACGGCGGCGTTGCGCTGGATGTAGAAGTCCTGCTCGGCGTCGAGAACCACCTCGGGCTTCTGCGAGGTGGCACCCGAGTCGAGGTACACCAGCGCGCGTCCGCCGCGCAGGGTCCGTGCGAGCAGCGGGAAGTCCGCGCGCACGGCAGCCAGCTCGGTCGCGTCGAGCGTCCGGGCCGGAACCTCGAGGGTGCTGGTCATGGCGAGTCTCAGACGACCGTGGTCGCGGTGGTCAGGAAGCGGTCGTAGCCCTCGTTCTCGAGGCGGTCGGCCAGCTCCGGGCCACCCTCCTCGGCGACCTTGCCGTCGACGAAGACGTGCACGAAGTCGGGCTTGATGTAGCGCAGGATCCGCGTGTAGTGCGTGATCAGCAGGACGCCGACGTCGGGGTTCTCCTTGACGCGGTTGACGCCCTCGGACACGACACGGAGCGCGTCGACGTCGAGACCCGAGTCGGTTTCGTCGAGGATCGCGAACTTCGGCTTGAGGAGCTCCATCTGCAGGATCTCGTGGCGCTTCTTCTCGCCGCCCGAGAAGCCCTCGTTGACCGAGCGCTCGGCGAACGCCGGGTCCATGCGCAGGTCGTCCATCGCCTTGCGGACGTCCTTGACCCAGGAGCGCAGCGGCGGGGCCTGGCCGTCGATCGCGGTCTTCGCGGTGCGCAGGAAGTTGCTCACGCTGACACCGGGAACCTCGACCGGGTACTGCATGGCGAGGAACAGGCCCGCACGAGCGCGAGCGTCGACCGACAGCGCGAGGACGTCCTCGCCGTCGAGCGTCACGGTGCCGCTGGTGACGTGGTACTTCGGGTGACCGGCCAGCGAGTACGCGAGCGTGGACTTGCCGGAGCCGTTCGGGCCCATGATGGCGTGCGTCTCGCCGCTCGCGACCGTCAGGTCGACTCCGCGCAGGATCTGCTTGGGGCCTTCCTTGGTCTCGACGCTGACGTGCAGGTCGCGGATCTCCAGGGTGGACATGCGGTGTTCCTTCCGGGGGCAGTTCAGAGGGGGGCGTCGATGTCGACCAGCACGCGCTGGCCGTCGACGGTCACGGGGTAGACAGGGACGGCGCGCACAGCGGGCGGGCCGGTGGGCTTGCCGGTACGCAGGTCGAAACGGGAGCCGTGGAGCCAGCACTCGATCGTGCAGCCCTCCACCTCGCCGTCGGACAGCGAGACCGCGCCGTGCGAGCAGATGTCGCTGATGGCGTGCAGCTCCCCGGCGTCGTCACGCACGATGGCGACCTCGACGGGGCCGTTCTCGCCCTCGAGCTCGACGCGGAACGTGCCCTCCACGGGCACGTCCTCGTCGTAGCAGGCCAGCTGAGCGCTCATGCACGCTCCGTCGTCAGGCCCACCTCGGAGCCCTCGACGCTCGTGGCGTCCAGCACGCTCATCGACTTCTCGAGCTCGCGCTCGATCGCTCCGATGAGACGCTCCTCGACCGACGGGACGCCGATCTCGTGGATGAGCTCGGCGAAGAAGCCCCGCACGACGAGCCGACGCGCGTCGGGCTCCGGGATGCCGCGGGCGCGCAGGTAGAAGAGCTGCTCGTCGTCGAACCGGCCGGTCGCGCTCGCGTGGCCCGCGCCCTCGATGAGGCCCGTCTCGATCTCCAGGTTCGGCACCGAGTCGGCGCGGGCGCCGTCGGACAGGACCAGGTTGCGGTTGAGCTCGTACGTGTCGGTGCCCTCGGCGGCCGCGCGGATCAGCACGTCACCGACCCACACCGTGTGCGCACCCTCGCCCTGCAGCGCACCCTTGTAGGCCACGCGCGACACGCAGTTGGGGACGGCGTGGTCGACGAAGAGCCGCTGCTCCTGGTGCTGGCCGGCGTCCGCGAAGTACAGGCCGAGCATCTTGACGGCCGCACCCTCGCCGACGAACTCGGCGTCGGGAGTGATCCGCACGACGTCGCCACCGAGCGTGACCGCGATGTGCTTGACGGTCGCGTCGCGGCCGATGCGCAGGCGGTGGCTCGACGCGTGCACGGAGCCGTCCGCCCAGTCGTGCACCGTCACGACGGTCAGGTGCGCGCCCTCGTCGGCGACGATCTCGACCGTCTCCGTCAGGGACGCGTGCCCGATGTGGTCGATGACCACGACCGCCTGCGACATCGCCTCGGCGTGGACCACGAGGTGCGTCGCGCTGGGCTCCAGCGGGGCCTCGTGCGTGCCGGCCCCCTCGACGCCCTCGATGCGGATCGACGTCACCTCGGTGGCGACGGCCTCCTGCGGGATCGTCACGATCGTGGCGCGCGGGAACGAGGCCCACGCGACGGCGGCCGTGCGGTCGCCCGGCTTGCCGGCCGTGCCCAGGCGGGCGTCGTCGCGGTCGACGATCTCGACCTTGACCTCGGGCGCCTCGACGACGGTCGTCAGCACACCGTGTCCCGACAGCACGCCGTCGGTCGCGCCGGCGAACAGCGGCGCGAGGCGGTCGACCGGCGCGAAGCGCCACTCCTCCTCGCGGCCGTTCGGGACGGGGAAGTCGGCCACGTCGAACGACGTGGGCCGGGACGCACGGGACGCCTCGGGCAGCGGCCCGACCCCGTGGCTGTGGCTCCCGACGGCGGTTGCCTTGGAGTGGTCCGTCGACAGGGAGTCTGTTGCGGTCGTCATCAGCCGACGGCCCCTTCCATCTGCAGCTCGATGAGGCGGTTCAGCTCGAGGGCGTACTCCATGGGCAGCTCACGCGCGATGGGCTCGACGAACCCGCGCACGATCATGGCCATGGCCTCGGTCTCCGGCATGCCTCGGGACATGAGGTAGAACAGCTGGTCCTCGCTCACGCGCGACACGGTCGCCTCGTGGCCCATCGACACGTCGTCCTCGCGGACGTCGACATACGGATAGGTGTCGGAGCGGGAGATCTGGTCGACGAGCAGAGCGTCGCAGAGCACGTTCGACGCGGAGTGGTGGGCGCCCTCGAGCACCTGCACCAGACCGCGGTAGGACGTGCGTCCGCCGCCACGCGCGACCGACTTGGAGACGATCGAGCTGGACGTGTACGGCGCGGCGTGCACCATCTTGGCGCCCGCGTCCTGGTGCTGGCCGGCACCCGCGAACGCGATCGACAGGGTCTCGCCGCGGGCGTGCTCGCCCATCAGGTAGATCGCCGGGTACTTCATGGTGACCTTGGAGCCGATGTTGCCGTCGACCCACTCCATGGTGGCGCCCTCGGCCGCGGTCGCCCGCTTGGTGACGAGGTTGTACACGTTGTTCGACCAGTTCTGGATGGTCGTGTACCGCACGCGGGCGTTCTTCTTCACGATGATCTCGACGACCGCGGAGTGCAGCGAGTCGCTCGAGTACACGGGAGCAGTACAACCCTCGACGTAGTGAACGTACGAACCCTCGTCGGCGATGATCAGCGTCCGCTCGAACTGGCCCATGTTCTCCGTGTTGATACGGAAGTAGGCCTGCAGCGGGATCTCGACGTGCACGCCCGGCGGGACGTAGACGAACGAGCCGCCCGACCAGACGGCGGTGTTCAGCGAGGCGAACTTGTTGTCGCCGGGCGGGATGACCGAGCCGAAGTACTGCTCGAAGATCTCCGGGTGCTCGCGCAGCGCGGTGTCGGTGTCGAGGAAGATGACGCCCTGCTCCTCGAGCGACTCCTGGATCTGGTGGTAGACGACCTCGGACTCGTACTGCGCGGCGACGCCGGCGACGAGCCGCTGCTTCTCGGCCTCCGGGATGCCCAGGCGGTCGTACGTGTTCTTGATGTCGTCGGGCAGGTCCTCCCAGCTGGTGGCCTGCTTCTCGGTCGAGCGTACGAAGTACTTGATGTTGTCGAAGTCGATGCCCGACAGGTCCGAGCCCCACCAGGGCATGGGCTTCTTGTCGAACAGGCGCAGCGACTTCAGGCGCGTCTTGAGCATCCACTCGGGCTCGTCCTTGAGCGCGGAGATCTCCCGGACCTTCGCCTCCGAGAGTCCACGCGTGGCGACGGACCCCGCGGTGTCGGCGTCGTGCCAGCCGTAGTTGTAGTTCCCGATGGAGGCGATGGCCTCGTCCTGGGTCATCTGCGGCGCAGCGGCGGCAGACGTGCTGTCGGTCTGTGCACTCATGCTGGGTGTCCTTCCACGAGCACGTGCTTGGGGGTGGGTGCGTTCGAGATCGGGATGTTCGTGGTGCAGACGTGGCCGCCGGAGGCCAGCGTCGCGAGGCGCTGCACGTGCACGCCGAGGAGGCGCGAGAACGCCCGTGCCTCGGCCTCGCACAGCTGGGGGAACTCGTGCGCGACGTCCTGCACGGGGCAGTGCCCCTGGCAGAGCTGCATCGCGTAGCCACCGGGCCCAGGGCGGGCGGAGGCGGCGTAGCCGTCGGCCGAGAGGCCGTCGGCCAGTGCACGGACGCGGGCGCCGACGTCGTCGCCCGCTGCCTGGACCGCGGCGGTGTGCCGCTCCTCGAGCTCACGGATGCGCAGCTCGGCGAAGCCCTGGACGGCCTGCGGTCCGGCAGTCTCGGCGAGGAAGCGCAACGCCTGCGTGGCGAGCTCGGAGTACCGGTGCGAGAGCGCGGCCTGACCGTGCGACGTCACCACGTACCGACGTGCGGGCCGACCGCGTCCCTTGTGCGCCGAGCCGGAACCGGCGTCGTGCACCGTGATCTGGTCGGTCGACTCGAGGACGCCGAGGTGGCGTCGGATCCCGGCCGGGGCGAGGTCGAGCGCGCTGGCGAGCTCCGCGGCCGCGACCGGCCCGGTCGACGCCACGAGCTGCAGCACCCGCTCGCGCGTTCCGGCGTCGGAGGTGTCCGCGTGCACGACGGGCAGCGTCGCACTCATGCACACCTCCAGGAACCGTTTCAGAGCCGTTGCTCGGGGCACCCGCACGGCGCGCCTCGATATTGGCAACATCCTTGTTGTGAATATCCATCCCGGCAAGCAAGGACACCCTTTGCAGCGCCGACTGTGACGGACCGCACGAGGGCCGTGCCGACGGGCCGATCTAGACTTCGCTCTCGTGCCAGCCACCCCCGCGCTCGAGATCTCCGGACTCGTCAAGCGCTACGGCTCACGGGCCGTCGTCGACGGCATCGACCTCGTCGCGCTGCCCGGTCAGGTCACCGCCGTCCTGGGTCCCAACGGCGCCGGCAAGACCACCACGATCGAGTGCTGCGAAGGTCTGCGCGAACCCGATGCCGGGACGGTCCGCGTGCTCGGGCTGAACCCGCTCACGGACGCACGCGAGCTCCGACCGCGGGTCGGCGTGATGCTGCAGGACGGCGGCCTGCCCACGGGCGTCAAGGCGCGCCAGATGCTCGCGCACGTGGCGACGATGTACGCCGAGCCGCGGGACCTCGGCGAGCTGAGCGAGCGGCTCGGCCTGGGATCGTTCGCCGGCACGACCGTGCGGCGGCTGTCGGGCGGCCAGCGCCAGCGGCTCGCGCTCGCGGCGGCCGTCGTCGGCAAGCCCGAGCTCGTGTTCCTCGACGAGCCCAGCGCCGGCATGGACCCCCAGTCGCGGCACGCGGTGTGGGACCTGGTCCGTGAGCTCCGTGACGAGGGCGTCGCGGTCGTCCTGACGACGCACCTCATGGACGAGGCCGAGGACCTGGCCGACCACGTGGTCGTCATCGACGACGGCTCGGTCATCGCGTCCGGCACGGTCGGGTCGCTCGTCGCTGGCTCGGCGGACCGGACGCTGCGCTTCGAGTCGACACCCGGGCTGCCCGTGCCGCAGCTGAGCGAGGTCGTGGGGCTCGTCGTGACCGAGCCGACCTCGGGCTCCTACACGGTCACCGGTGCGGTCGGCCCCTCGACCGTCGCGGCTCTCACCGCCTGGCTCGCCGAGCGCGACGCGCTCGTCACCCGGCTCACCGTCGGCAGGCGGACGCTCGAGGACGTGTTCCTCGACCTCACCGGACGGAGCCTGCGATGAGCGCCGCCGCACCGGCATCGCGCCGGGTCCTCGCCCAGACGTCGTTCGAGGCCCGCGCGATCCTGCGCAACGGCGAGCAGCTCCTCGTCACGATCATCGTGCCCGTCCTCGTGCTGGTCGGGCTGACCAAGGCGACCGGCATCGCGATCGACACCGACGGCATGAGCCGTATCGACTTCTTCACTCCCGGCGTCCTCGCTCTCGCGATCATGACGTCGTCCTTCACGTCCCAGGCGATCGCCTCGGCGTTCGACCGCCGCAACGGCGTCCTGCGGCTCCTGTCCACCACGCCCCTGGGCCGAGGCGGCCTGCTCGCAGGAAAGATCCTCGGCGTTCTCGCCGTCGAGATCGTCCAGGTCGTCGTCATCGGGACGACTGCCCTCCTGCTCGGCTGGCATCCCGACACGACCGGCCTGCTGCTCGCGGTGGTCGCCGTGATCCTGGGCACGGCGGCGTTCACGTCCTTGGCACTGCTCGTCGCCGGCACCCTGCGCGCCGAGGCCGTCCTCGCGATCGCGAACCTGCTGCTGCTGCTCCTCGCCGTCGCGGGTGGGGTGATCGTGCCGGCCGACCGGCTGCCCGGCCCGATGGCGCACATCGCCCTGCTGCTGCCGTCCGGCGCCCTCGGTGACGCGATGCGCGAGACGCTCTGGCACGGCTCGCTGCCCGCCTGGTCCGTCGTCGTCCTCGTCGGTTGGACGGCCGCACTCGGCTGGGGAGCCTCGCGGCTGTTCCGCTGGCACTGACGACGGACCTGGTGTGATGCGTCTCGCGGGCGTCAGGGTCTGTTGCCTGCCGGTCGCCTGCCGGTCGGACCTTAGGCTGGGCGCGTGATCCTGTCCCCCGCCCTCGATCTGCTCGACCGGCTGCGCACACGCCTCGGATTCCCCGTCGTCGTCGCCAACGTCGTCGCTCAGATCGGCCTCGTCGTGACCGGCGGGGCGGTGCGGCTCACAGGATCGGGACTCGGCTGCTCCACGTGGCCCGAGTGCGAGCCCGGGCAGTTCACGCCCGAGCTGCACGCGGCCATGTCGATCAACCCGCTCATCGAGTTCGGCAACCGGACGCTCACCGGAGTCCTGCTCGTCATCGCTGTCGCCGTCGCGCTTCTCGTCGCGACCGACCGGCGCCGGCCGACGTCGTACCGCTGGCTGGGGATGGCGCCGCTGATCCTCGTGCTGACGCAGGCCCTGATCGGCGGGATCATCGTCATCTTCGACCTGAACCCGGCGTTCGTCGGGATCCACCTGCTCGTCTCGATGACGCTCGTCGCCCTCTCGACCTGGCTCATGCTCCGGTTCCGCGAGGGTGACGGCCCGTCCACCTCCCTCGTCGGGACGACGGACCGCACGCTCGTCCGGGTCCTCGTCGTCCTGCTCGCCGTCCTCCTGGTCCTCGGCGTCGTGGTCACCGGTGCCGGCCCGCACTCGGGTGACGACGAGGTGGGCTACCGGTTCGACGTCGATCCCTGGCTCATGGCAAAGGTGCACGCCGCGGCCGTCTGGGCATTCCTCGCTGTCCTGGTCACGCTCGTCGTGCGACTCCGGCGGGCCGGCGCGACAGGGCGTCTCTGGCGGACCGCGCTGCTGCTGCTCGCGGTGACCCTCGCGCAAGGGCTGATCGGGTACGTGCAGCTGTTCACGGGCCTGCCGATCGCGCTGGTCAACCTGCACATGCTCGGCGCCGCACTGCTGACCGCAGGGGTGACGTCGTTCGTCTGGGCGACCCGTACACGGGGACCCGTCGCTGCGCCCGCCGACCTCTCGGCCCGGGCCGCGTCCGCTCGCTGAGCGGCACTACGTCCGGCCCTTGGCCGGACTTCGTGGGGAATTGTCGGGTGCAGTGTCGGACGTCACATCTACGCTCGACGGATGGACCCAGCCATCACAGCACGTGGATTGGTGAAGACGTACGGCAGCCTGCGAGCGCTGGACGGCGTCGACCTCACGGTCCCGCAGGGAACCGTGCTCGGTCTGCTCGGTCCCAACGGGGCAGGCAAGACCACGATCGTCCGGGTGCTCAGCACCCTCCTCCAACCGGACTCCGGCACCGCTCAGGTGGCCGGTATCGACGTCCTGGCCCATCCGCGCCAGGTCCGAAGGCGCATCGGCCTCTCCGGGCAGTACGCCGCCGTCGACGAGTACCTGACCGGATTCGAGAACCTCGACATGATCGGCCGGCTGTACCACCTCGGCCGCAACAAGTCCCGTGCGCGGGCGCGCGAGCTGCTCGCGGCGTTCGGGCTCGAGGACGCGGGCGACCGGCCCAGCAAGACCTACTCGGGCGGCATGCGGCGACGGCTCGACCTCGCCGGCGCCCTGGTCGCGGACCCGCCGGTGCTGTTCCTCGACGAACCGACCACGGGTCTGGACCCCCGGGGCCGAACCGACATGTGGGAGGTCATCCAAGGACTCGTCGCGGGTGGGACGACCCTCCTGCTCACCACGCAGTACCTCGAGGAGGCCGACCTCCTGGCCGACGAGATCGTCGTCATCGACCACGGGCGGATCATCGCTCAGGGCACCTCCGACCATCTGAAGAACCAGGTCGGTGGGGAGCGGCTCGAGCTGACCGTCAAGGACGGGTCCCGCCTCGCCGAGGCGCGAGGGCTGCTCGAGCCGAAGGGCGTCGGCACGGCGGTCCTCGACGACCGCTCGCGCCAGCTGGTCATGCCGGTCACCGGTGGCGCTCAGGTCCTCACCGAGGCGCTGCGGCTGCTCGACGACGCGGGCATCGGGCTCGACGACGTGGGCCTGCGTCGTCCGACGCTCGACGACGTGTTCCTGTCGCTCACCGGCCACGCGACCGCGGAGGACGAGGGCGACCCGGAGAAGGCCGACTCGAAGACCGGCGCCAAGGAAGGAGCCCGCGCATGAGCATCCCCTACGTCTTCGCGGACGCGGCGGTCGTCGCCAAGCGGAACCTCATCAAGATCAAGCGCGTCCCCGACCTGCTGGTGTTCACGACGCTCCAGCCGATCATGTTCGTCCTGCTGTTCTCGTTCGTGTTCGGAGGGGCGATCGGGGGCGGTGACGGTCAGTCCTACCGCGAGTTCCTGATGGCCGGGATCTTCGCGCAGACGGTCATCTTCGGCGCCACCATCACAGGCGCGGGCCTGGCCGACGACGTGAAGAAGGGCATCATCGACCGGTTCCGGTCGCTTCCGATGGCGCCGTCGGCCGTGCTGGCCGGCCGCACGATCTCGGACGTCATCAACAACGTCCTGGTCCTCATCGTCATGTCGCTGACGGGCCTGCTCGTCGGCTGGCGGATCAACACCAGCGTCCTCGAGGCGATCGGTGGGTTCGCCATCCTGCTCGCGTTCGCCTATGCGATCTCCTGGATCATGGCGTGGATCGGGATGCTCGTGCCGAGCCCCGAGGTGGTCAACAACGCGGCGTTCATCGTGATCTTCCCGCTCACGTTCGTCGCCAACACGTTCGTCCCGCTCGCCACGCTGCCTCCCGTCCTGCAGACGTTCGCGGCCTGGAACCCGGTCTCGACCGTGACCCAGGCTGCACGCGAGCTGTTCGGCAACATCCCGCCGGCCGTGCCGGAACCGACGCAGTGGTCGCTGCAGAACCCGGCGCTCTACACGTCGTTCTGGATCGTGATCATCCTGGTCGTCTTCGTCCCGCTGGCGAACGCGCAGTACCGCCGCTCCGCGAGCCGCTGACCCACCGAGCAGGACGCCGCCCCACCCGGACTCGGGTGGGCGGCGTCTGCTGTTCAGGAGGGGCCGGCTCAAGCCGGGAGGGCGACCGGTTCGAGCGTCGCCCACCCGCGGGCCCTGGCCGCCGCGGCTGCGAGTACACCTGTCACGGCAGTCGGGCTGTGCAGCCGACCGGCGAGCGCGCCGTCGACGGCCTCGTCGAGCGGGACCCACACCGGGACCATGCCCGCCTCCTCGTCGGTCCGCACGTGGCGCTCCGGCTCGGGCACGAGCGACAGGTCCCGCGCCAGGAACACCTGGATCCGCTCGTTCGAGGCGCCCGGCGTCGTGTAGAAGTCCACCAGGCGCCACCACGAGCCGGCCCGCAGGTCCGCCTCCTCGGCGAGCTCGCGCGCGGCCGCGACCACCAGTAGCTCGTCGGGAACGTCGCGCAGACCCGCCGGCGGCTCCCAGAGCTCGGAACGGACCGGGTGCCGGTACTGCGACAGCAGCAGCACCCGGTCCTCGTCGTCCAACGCGATGACTGCGACGGCGCCCGGGTGGACGACGTACTCGCGGAGCACCTGGGTCTCCCCCAGGTCCACCACGTCCCCGTCGACGTCGAACACCTTGCCCTGGTGGATCCGGCGGTTCGAGACCACCGGCCGAGGAGCCTCGACGTCCTCCAGCGGCATCAGGACTCGTCGCCGCGCAGAGCCAGGGCGGCGCCGATGAGACCGGCGAACAACGGGTGCGCCCTGGTCGGACGCGACTTGAACTCGGGGTGCGCCTGCGTGGCGACGAAGTACGGGTGCACCTCGCGCGGCAGCTCGACGAATTCCACGAGCGACGTGTCGGGCGAGACACCCGAGATCACGAGGCCGGCCTCCTCGAGCTTGTCGCGGTAGGAGTTGTTCACCTCGTAGCGGTGCCGGTGCCGCTCCGAGACGCGCTCGCTGCCGTAGGTCTCGGCAACGACCGAGCCGCGGGTCAGGACCGCGTCGTACGCACCCAGGCGCATCGTGCCGCCGAGGTCGCCGGCACCGCCGACGAACGCGTGCTGCTCGGCCATCGTCGCGATGACGGGATGCGCAGGGTCGGTGTCGAACTCGGAGGACGACGCGCCCTCGAGCCCGAGGACCGTGCGCGAGTACTCGATGACCATGCACTGCAGGCCGAGGCAGATGCCGAGCGTCGGGACCAGGTTCTCCCGTGCCCAGCGCAGTGCGCCGAGCTTGCCCTCGATCCCCCGCACCCCGAAGCCGCCGGGGACGAGGACCGCGTCGACACCCTCGAGCGCGAGCCGAGCGCCCTCAGCCGTCTGGCAGTCGTCCGAGGTGACCCAGCGGATGACCACCTTCGTGTCGTGGTGGAACCCGCCGGCCCGCAGCGCCTCCGTCACGGACAGGTAGGCGTCGGGCAGGTCGATGTACTTGCCGACGAGCGCGACCTCGACCCGGTGGGTGGGCTGGTGCACGCGGTGCAGGAGCTCGTCCCAGCCCTTCCACTCGACGTCGCGGAACGGCAGGGCGAGCCGCTGCACGACGTAGGCGTCGAGGCCCTCGGAGTGCAGCACGCGCGGGATGTCGTAGATGCTCGGCGCGTCCTTGGCGGTCACGACGCCCTCGACGTCGACGTCGCACATGAGCGCGATCTTGCGCTTCGTCGCCTCGGGCACGTCCCGGTCCGCACGCAGGACGATCGCGTCGGGCTGGATGCCGATGCTGCGCAGCGCGGCGACCGAGTGCTGGGTCGGCTTGGTCTTCAGCTCGCCCGACGGCCCGATGTAGGGCACGAGCGAGACGTGCAGGAAGAACACGTTGTCGCGGCCTAGGTCGTGCCGGACCTGGCGCGCGGCCTCGAGGAACGGCAGCGACTCGATGTCACCGACCGTGCCGCCGATCTCCGTGATGATGACGTCGATGTCCTCGTCGGCCTGCGACCGCATGCGGGACTTGATCTCGTCGGTGATGTGCGGGATCACCTGCACCGTGTCGCCGAGGTACTCGCCGCGACGCTCCTTGGCGATCACCTGCGAGTAGACCTGGCCGGTGGTGACGTTGGCCGACCCCACCAGGTTCACGTCCAGGAACCGCTCGTAGTGGCCGACGTCGAGGTCCGTCTCCGCACCGTCCTCGGTGACGAACACCTCGCCGTGCTGGAACGGGTTCATGGTGCCGGGATCCACGTTCAGATACGGATCCAGCTTCTGCATCGTGACCTTGAGGCCACGGGAGCGGAGAAGTCGACCGAGGCTGCTGGCCGTCAGACCCTTACCGAGGGAGGAGGCAACACCCCCAGTGACGAAGATGTGCCGGGTCGTGGATTCCGACCGCCCGGAGAGTCGATGCGCGCGCTCTGTCACGGGATTCCAGACTACCCGACCTTCGGGCGATACCGGAGAGCCACGCCTGGTGAGTCAGGACACGTCGGTGCTCAGGACAGCGGCGCGTTCGGGTTGGCGGGATCTGGGACCCGCTCGGAGGGTCGGGGCCGAGCGTCGAGCGACCGGAAGTCGCGGACCGTGCCTCGGTCGCCGACCAGGACCGCACCGCCGACGACGACGGCGGCCAGCAACGCGCCTCCGGCCGCCGCACCGATCGCCGTCAGCACGCCGTGCCCGGCCAATGACGTGACGGCGTCGACGAGCCACCGTCCCACCAGCGCACCGGCCGCCGCACCCAGCACGAGCACGAACCCGCTGCGCACGAGTCCGGCGACGGCCGCCGGACCCGCCGCGCGGCGCAGGAGCAGAACCGCGGCGATGCCACCGACGAGCATGCCGATCGAGCTGGCCTGGGCGAGCGCGAGCAGGGTGGCCCCAGGGTCGTGGCCGTCCGGGGCGTAGAGGGCCGCGAGGACGGGCGTTGCGATCGCCACGGTCCCCCAGCCGGCGACGTTGGCCGAGATCGCCGACCGTCCCCGTTCGAGGGCGTACAGCGCGCGCGACGCGTGGAACATCAGCCCGAACCCGAGCAGACCCGGCATGAGCCACGTGATCGTCGTCGTCATCGCGCGCATGCCCGCTCCGCCGTCAGAGATGCCGACGAAGATGTCGGTCACGGCCGGAGCGGCGGCGGCTACCGCGGCGCTGCCGAGCGCCGCAGCGGCAAGTACTGCGCGCGTGGTCCCTGACGCCATGCGAGCGAACGCCTCGCGCTGCCCTCCCGCCGCCCGGGCCGAGAGCCGCGGGAACGTCGAGGTGGCCAGCGGCACGACGAGCACCGCGTAGGGCAGCAGGTACACCTGCTGGGACCAGAGGTACACCGACCAGGTACCGACGTTGCCGCGGGCGCTGGCGACGAGGAGCCCCACCAGGACGGACACTTGCTGGGCGACGAGCGAGCCGACTCCGGCGAACGCCAGGACCGCGAGCCTGCGACCGATGCCGGCCGGAAAGCGCAGGGTCGGCCGGATCCGGACGCCCAGGCGGTGCACGGGCACGAACATCGGGAAGCACATCGCGGCCACGCCCAGCGTCGTTCCCCAGCCGAGCACGGCGAGCGCACCGCCAGGGACGGCGTTCGGGTCGTCCAGCTGGCCGTCGGCGAGCGCCGAGTACACCAGGTACGTCGCGATGACGACGAGCGAGGAGAGCACGGGCGCGAACGCCGGCCAGAAGAAGCGCTTGTGGGCCTGCAGGACCGCGTAGAGCAGCACAGCGACGCCGTACATCGGCACCTGGACCGCAAAGATGGCGATGAAGTACTGCAGCAGCGAGCGTTGCGCGTCGTCGAGGTCCGGCCAGACCGACGCGATGAGCCCGCTGCACGCGGCGAGCGCGACGCCGAGCGGGACGAGCACCAGGAGCGTCCACCCGAACGTCGCCGAGGTGATCGCGTCCACGTCCTTGCGGAGCGAGCGCGCGATCGGCAGAGCGAGCAGCGGCACGAGCGCACCCGCCAGGGCGCCGCCCGCCGCGACCTCGAAGAGCACGTTCGGCAACGTGTTGGCCGCGTTGTAGACGCCGCCGATGCTGCCGTCCTGGAAGGCGTGCGCCTGCACGAGGTAGCGACCGAAGCCCAGCACCCGGCTCAGGACGGTGACTGCCGCGATCATCGCCGCGGCACCACCGAGCCCGGCCAGGGTGCGCCGCGCGGCCGGGCTCACGCCTGCGGGCCCACAGGTCGTCGTCCCCAGCGGTCGATCTCCCGCAGGACGGGCGTCCTCTCGATGACCTTGGTGAAGCTGACCTTCTCGCTGGCGACCGTCAGCGCGACGACCGCCGCGAGCACCGCGACCCGGACCGGTCGGGGTGCGGAGAGCACGATGGATGTGCCCAGCGTCGCGCCGATCGCGTTCGCGCCTCCGTCGCCGAGCATGTCGGCCTCGGCGAGGTCCTGGTCGATCGCGGCGCCGCTCGCACCGAGCGCTGCAGCCGCAGCACCGGCGCCTGCGCCGGCCCCCAGAGCGAGCGGGGCGGCCGCGAGGGTCACGGCTTTGAGGGCGCGGCCCGGGCGGAGGTCGAGCAGGTTGACCAGGTTGGCGCTCGAGGCGATCAGCGCACCCGAGACGGCGACGTCGGCGAGCCAGCCGACCGCGGACCGTCGACTGCCGTCGGCCCGGTGGCCGGGCGTGGCGAGAGCGGCCGCCACCAGCGCGCCCGCACCGATGCCGAGCACCTTGAGCCCGCCGGTCGTGACCTGACCCTGGGCCAGCGCTCCGAGGTGCCCTCGCAGACCCTTGCGCCGGTCGGAGGTGTCCTCCCCGAGGTCGTCGGCGAGGCCGAACGCGGCACCCGCCGCCGTCGCGACCGTCAGCGCCGCAGCGTCGCGAGCGGACTGCGCGCCGACGAGACCTCCGGCGAGCAACCCGGCCGCGACGGACGGGCCCTCGAGCAGGCTGACCGGCTCACCCCGGTGGTTCGTGCGCGTCCACCGCGCCTGACCACCGGGAGCCTGGCCGTCGAACGTCCCGCGGACGACCGCCGTGACGACGCTCGCCACCGTGCCCGCAGCAGCACTGCGCAGGAGGTGAGACGTCACGGTGCCGACCCGACAGCGGTGTCCTGCGGGGTGCCCTCCGAGACCGACGCCGTCCGGTCCACCGTGGGCAGCGTGACGGCCGGCGGCAGCGGCGTCTCGTTCTCGCCGAACCCGTAGTGACCGTTGGTCCCGGCGATCCGGTTGGCGAGCGCGAGCGGCACATTGATCTGCCCGGTGAGCACCTCGGTGCCCGACACGGTCGTCAGCGACGCTGCGAGGTCGCCGTCCGCGAGGATCGCGTCGGTCAGCGTGTCCTTGCCCCGCGGGCCGTCCGCGAGGACCGCACCCGTCGAGAGCTCCTGGGCCGCGGTGAGCACCGCGAGCTGAGCGGCGACTGCGGACGCCTCGGGCTCGGGCGACGGCGTGCTGCCCTCGGCGGCTGCCTCGACAGGGACAGCGATGACGACGATCGCGTCGGCCGGTGTCGTCACCTCGTCGGAGACGGACACGAGCGGGTTGTCCTTGTTCTCCGAGGACGACAGCGCATCCAGCAGAGTCACCGCGTCGTTGGACAGCGCGTCCGGGTTCGCGGGGTCGGCGGTGACCAGCGCCTGCACCAGCGCCGAGGCGAGCTCGGCCTCGACGCCCGCATCGGCCGGGGGCGCCGGGTCGAGGTACGGCGCGAGGAAGCCGACGAGCGCCTGGCGGAACGTCCGGACGTCGGGGTCCGTCCACATGTCGGTGAGCGTGACGTGCGCCGTGACCGTCGCACCCGACTCGCCGAGGCGCTGGTCGATCGCGGTGCGCGTGCCCTCCGGCACCTCGCCCAGCGCGATGACGGCGACGCGTCGGTCGGTCAGGGTCCCGTCGAGCAGCTGGGGACCGGCCGCGTCGATGTAGGACTCGGAGTCCTTCAGGGCACCTGCCGTGTCGTCGAGCTCGGCGCGCAGTGCGTCCTTCTCGTCGCGCAGCTGCTGGACCTGGCCGGTCAGCGTGTCGCCGATCGTCTCCTTGAGCGGACCCGCGCCCAGCGCGATCCCCACCGCGAGAGCCAGGAACACCGAGATCAGTGAGACGACGTGGTAGCGGAAGTCGATCATCGTGCGCAGTCTCCGTCGGGTCCGGGCCCGGCGATGGCCGGAGTCACGTACAGGTGCAGGTGGGGGTGGCGGCGAGGGGTCATGCTCAGATGCCGTCGAACAGGCCGCGGACCCACGACGTCATGTCGTCGATGCGGGCACCGAGCAGGCCGATCAACGTCTGCCCCGCCGCGGTGGACGCGAGCGCGACACCGAGGGCGAGCAGGCCGGAGAGCACGAGCAGCGTCAGCTGGACGTTCGAGATGCGGTTCCGGTACAGCCGCGACACACCCTTGGCGTCCACGAGCTTGCTGCCGACCCGCAGCCTGGTCAGGAACGTGCTCGCCATACCGGAGCGGCCCTTGTCCAGGAACTCCACCAGGGTCGCGTGCGTCCCGACGGCGACGATCAGCTCGGCGCCCTTGTCGTCGGCGAGCAGCATCGCGACGTCCTCGCTCGTGCCCGTGGCCGGGAACACCACGTGCGGGACGTCGAGCTGCTCGACACGCGCCAGCCCGGGCGCACGGCCGTCGCGGTACGCGTGGACGATGACCTCGGCCCCGCAGGTCAGCGCGCGGTCGGAGACCGAGTCCATGTCGCCGACGATCATGTCCGGCCGCCAGCCGGCGTCCAGGATCGCGTCCGCTCCCCCGTCGACGCCGATGAGGACCGGCCGGTACTCGCGGATGTAGGGCCGGAGCGTGACCAGGTCTTCCTTGTAGTGGTAGCCGCGCACCACGATCAGCACCTGACGCCCGTCGATGTGCGTGCTGATGTCCGGCACGCCCACTCCGTCGAGCAGCAGGTCCCGTTCGCGGCGCAGGTAGTCCATCGTGTTCGCCGCGAACGACTCGAGCTGCACGGAGAGACCCGCTCGGGCTTCCTCCATGGCGGCGGCAACCGTCGTCTCCGTCTGGGTGACGCCCTCGGCCACGAGGACCTCGCCCTCGTAGACGCAACCGTCGACCACGCGCAGGTGATGGCCCTCGGTCAGCGACATGACGTCCGCACCGAGGTCGTCGACGAGCGGGATACCCGCCTCGATCAGGATCTCCGGCCCGAGGTTCGGGTAGCGACCCGAGGTCGAGCGGGCGGCGTTCAGGACCGCGGCAGGCTGGCACGCAACGAGGGCCTCGGCGGAGACGCGGTCGAGGTCGAGGTGATCGATGACCGCGATGTCACCGGGGCGAAGGCGCTTGGTGAGGCCCTTGGTGCGTGGGTCGACCCGGGCCGGACCGGCGACGACGCCGGCTTCGGGCACAGGAGTGCGCTTGCGCAGGGATGCTCTCATCGTCGCTCATCGTCCCACGGACGAGAGCTCGAGAAGTTCTGCAGCGTGCGTCCGCGCGGCGTCGGAGTCCTCCTGCCCCGACAGCATGCGGGCGAGCTCGCGTACACGGTCGTCGTTCGTGACCAAGCGCACGTCCGACTCGGTGACCAGATCGACGCCGCCGGCGGTCGACTTGGTGACGACGAGGTGCCGGTCGGCGAACGCCGCGACCTGCGCGAGGTGCGTGACGACGAGCACCTGGGTGCCCTGCGCGAGCCCGGCCAGCCGCCGTCCGACCTCGACCGCCGCCCGACCGCCGACGCCCGCGTCGACCTCGTCGAAGACGAACGTGCCGGGCCGCGTCGCCCCGGAGTCTGGTGCGGTGGCGAGCGCGACCTCGATCGCCAGCATGACGCGGGACAGCTCGCCGCCGGAGGCGCCCTTGCCGAGCGGGCGCGCGGGCGCTCCCGCGTGGGGCACGAGCAGCATCTCGACGCGGTCGGCACCGTGCGGTCCCGGCTCCTCGAGCGGCACGACGACGATCTGCAGCTCGGCGCCACCCATCGCCAGGCCCGCGAGCTCGTCGGAGACCACCGCCGACAGTCTCGTCGCCCCGTCCACGCGCCCCGCGGTGATGCGGGCCGCATGCGCCGCGAGCTCGGCGTCCAGTGCGGAGCGCGCGCCGTGCAGCTCCTCGATCCTCTGGTCTCCGCCGTCGAGGTCGAGGAGCCGTCGCCCGGCCGTGTCCGCCCACGCGAGCACGTCGTCGACCGTCGAGCCGTAGCTACGGGTCAGCGTCGCGAGCTCCGCGCGCCGTCGCTGCGCAGCGTCGAGGCGCAGCGGATCCGCCTGGAGGTCCTCCAGGTAGGCCGCCAGGTCGGTCGCAGCGTCCGCGAGGAGATAGCCCGCCTCGGCGATCCGGGTCGCCAGCGCGGCCAGCGCGGGATCGTGGGCACCTTCGTGCTCGAGCAGCCGGCGAGCCAGCTCGATGGTCGGGACCGCTGCACCTGCCTCGTCGACCTCGCCGCCGACGAGAGCCGAGTGCGCCCCGTTCGCGGCGCTACGCAGGTCCTCCGCGTGCGCGAGCCGCTCGACCTCCTCGGCCAGCGTGACGTCTTCGGCGTGCTGAGGGTCCACCCGCTCGACCTCGGCGATGCCGAGCCGGAGCAGCTCCGCCTCGCGCGTCCGGTCGCGGGCACGGTCGACCAGTTCGGTCAGCTCGGCGTCGACACGCGCCCGCTCGGCCCATGCCGTCCGGTACCGCGTGAGTGCGTCACGGTGGTCGGCGCCGACGAACGCATCGAGCGCCTCCCGCTGGTGGGACGGCGAGCGCAGCCGTGCCTGGTCTGCCTGGCCGTGCACGGTCACCAGGTCGTCCGCGAGCTCGGCGAGCACGGTCTGCGGCACCGAGCGTCCGCCGAGGAACGCCCGGGACCGTCCTGCCGCTCCGGCGCCCACGGTCCGCACCAGCACCAGGCTGCCGTCGTCGTCGAGGTCGGCGCCGGCATCGGCCGCCCGCTCGAGCGCGTCGGAGCCGGCGGCCAGAGTCACGCGTCCCTCGACTGCGGCCGACGAGGCACCGACCCGCACCGTGGCGGAGTCAGCCTTGCCACCGAGCAGCAACCCGAGCGCAGTGAGCACCATCGTCTTGCCCGCGCCGGTCTCCCCCGTGATCACGGTGAGCCCCGGACCGAGCTCGAGGTGAGCTCGGCCGATGACTCCGAGGTTGTCGATCCGGATCTCCTCGATCATCCGGCGTCCCCTCCGCTGTGCCGTGGGCGGCGCCCGTTCGGTCGACCGCGCCAGCCGTCGACCGGGAGTGCGAACTTGTTCACCAGACGCGTCGTGAAGGGTGCCGGTGTCAGCCGCGCGAGGCGAACGGGAGTCTCGCTACGGGTGACCTCGAGGCGCGATCCGACCGGCACCTCGAGGCGCCGACGACCGTCGAGCGTGACCAGTCCTGCGGCAGGTGAACGCTCGAGCACCTCGACCGCGAGCATGCTGTGCGGTCCGACGACCAGAGGGCGGGCGAACAGCGCGTGCGCGGCGATCGGCACCAGGATCATCCCGTCGACGTCGGGCCAGACGACCGGCCCGCCTGCGGAGAACGCGTGCGCCGTCGACCCCGTGGCTGTCGCGGCGACGATGCCGTCACAGCCGAACGAGGACAGCGGGTGCCCGTCGACCTCGACCAGGACCTCGAGCATGCGTGACCGGTCGACCTTCTCCAGTGCTGCCTCGTTCAGTGCCCAGCCCGTGCCGACCTCGCCGTCGGGAACCAGGACGCGCACGTCGATCGTGACGCGTTCCTCGACCTCGAAGTCGCCGCTCGTGAGTCGACGCACCGCCTCACCGATGTCGTCGCGCTCGCTCTCCGCCAGGAACCCCACGTGCCCGAGGTTGACCCCCAGGAGCGGCACCGCCGTGCCACGCGTGAGCTCGGCCGCGCGAAGGATCGTGCCGTCGCCCCCGAGCACGATCGCCAGCTCGAACGACGGCAGATCGGCCGCGACGGCGTCCTCGGCCGCGAGCACGGGCTCGACACCCGCCGCCTCCAACGCCGCGACGGCGTCCCGCGTGGCTGCCAGGGCCTCCTCGCGGCCGCCGTGCGTCACCACCAGCGCGCGCCTGGTCATCGCTCCCCCTCGTCGAGCACGGCTGCCCGGATGTGCTCCACGTCGACGCTCGGTTCCTCGGTCCGTCGTACCCACACGAAGAACTCCACGTTCCCGCTCGGTCCCGGCAGAGGGCTGCGCACCACCTCGCGGAGACCCAGTCCCAGCCCGGCCGCCGCCTGCGCGACGCCGACGACCGCATCGACCCACAGGGCGGGCACGCGGACGACGCCGCCGGAGCCGAGACGCTCGCGACCGACCTCGAACTGCGGCTTGACCATGAGGAGCAGGTCCGCGTCGGGCGACGCGACGTCGACGAGCGCGGGCAGCACGAGGGTGAGCGAGATGAACGACAGGTCCGCGACGACGAGCGTCGGGGCCGGGTCGACGTCGCCGCGCTCGAGCGATCGCACGTTGACCCCCTCACGCACGTCGACCCGCGGGTCGGCGCGAAGGTCAGCGACGATCTGGTCGTGGCCGACGTCGACGGCGACTACGTGCGCGGCGCCACGACGCAGCAGCACGTCGGTGAACCCACCGGTGCTCGCGCCCGCGTCGAGGCAGCGTCGGCCGACGACGTCCAGACCGTCGAGCTCGTCGAGCGCCCCGGCCAGCTTGAACCCGGCGCGCGAGGCGTAGCCCGGGTCGTCGTCGTCAGGCTGCACCGTGACGTCACGCTCGTCGGTGACCTGGGCGGCGCTGCGCGCGACGGGCTGGCCGTCCACGGCCACCCGCCCGGCAGCGATCAGATCCCCCGCGTGCCTGCGCGAGCGGGCCAGGCCGCGCCGCACGAGCTCGGTGTCGAGGCGAGTGGTCACGTCTGGGTCAGCCCTCGGCGTCGGCGAGCCGGTCCTGCAGCGCGCCGTGCACCGCGTCGAACACCGCGACGTGCGCGCGTAGCGGCTGGTCCTCGAGCCCCTGGAGCCGCGAGAGCGCCTCGTCGACGGCAGCGTCGGTCGTCGACTCGTACGCGTCGTCGCCGCCGTCCATCGCTGGGCTGACCATCTCGCTCACTGCACTGCCTCCGGGGTTGCTGGGCGCCGTTGCTCGTCGCGTGGCGACGTCCTGCCTGCGACGCGCCCACGCTACCTGGGATGTCGGACGAGGCCCGTCCGCCACACACAGACGCGTCAGGCGGTCGCGAGCTCCGGGACTGTGGTCGGGTCGATCTCGACGCCGGCGTCTGCCGCGGCCCAGGCGGCCGCGCACGCGGCACGCGCCACGTCGACTCCGTCCTCGGTGCTCGACGGCTGGTACCTGCCGAGCTCGAGGGCGCCGTCGACGACGCGTGCGGCAGCGTCCCGGCAGGTCCACCAGCCGTCACCGGCCTGGACCGGCTCAGGGTGCGCGACGAGCAACGAGAGAAGGTCGGCCCCGATCAGGTGCGGGCGCTCGCCGGGGTGCGCGAGCACGTCGTCACGGGCCGAGTTCACCCCGGTGAGGACGTGCAGGCCGATGTAGCCACCCGCCCGCGCACCCGCGAGGTCCGTGTCGAGACGATCTCCGACGACGAGCGTCTCGCGCGCACCGGCCCGCTCGACGGCCATCCGGTACATCGTCGGTGACGGCTTGCCCGCACTGTCCGGAGTCACACCCGTCGCGGCGCGCACCGCCCCGACCAGCGACCCGTTCCCTGGCGCGAACCCCCGCGCGGTCGGCAGGCTCAGGTCGAGGTTGGACGCCACGTGCCACGCGCCACGCTCGATCGCGTACGCGGCCTCGGCCAGCTGCGGCCAGCCGACCTCGGGCGCGAAGCCCTGGGCCACCGCGGCCGGATTGTCGTCGGCCGAGAAGACGACCTCATACCCCGCCGCCCGCACCGCGGTGACGAGGCCGGCCCCGCCGACCACGAGCACCTTCTCGCCCGCGGGAAGGCGCGAGGTCAGCAGCTGGGCCGCAGCCTGCGCCGCGGTCATGACCTCGGCAGGCTTCGTCGCGATCCCGAGGTCGGTCAGCTGGTCCGCCACCGACTCGGGCTCACGGGACGCGTTGTTGGTGACGAACACCAGGCGCATCCCCCGCTCACGGGCGGCCGAGAGGCCCTCGGCCGCACCGTCGATCGGGTCGTGACCCTTGTACGCGACGCCGTCGAGATCGACGAGCGCCAGGTCGAACCGGTCTGCCAGAGGCGTCGCCGACCCGATCAGGGTTGCCGGTTCCGTCACCGATCGCCCTCGCCGTCGTCGTTCCCCGCACCCTCGCCGGTGCTCGAGGCCTCATCGGCCCCAGCGCCCTTCACGTCGTCGGACTCGTCCTCCTCCAGGTCGGCAACGTCTGCCGAGCTGGTGTCGGACGCGGCCACGTGGTCCGAGTCGTCAGCCGACCCGGCCTCGTCATCCGACTCGTCGGAGTCGTCGGAGTCGTCGACGTCCTCGTCGGCAAGGAGCGCCTCTGCCTCGGCGAGTGCCTCGTCGTCGTCGAGCCCGGCTTCCGCGATCTCCGACGTACCGGCGTCACCGGACGCCTCGAGCGGGTAGTCCTCGTACTCGCCCTCGGCGTCGAACTCGCTGAGGTCGAACGAGATGAACTCTTCGTCCGGCTCGACGTCACCGGCCGCCTCGTCGAGCTGGTCCTGCGTGTACGGCGCGAGCTCGGCGGCTGCCTCGTCCACGAGTCCGGACGCTTCGAGCGCGGTCGCCCGTGCCTGCGCGACCCGGATCGCCACCGTCCCGGTCCCGGCGCGGACCGCCTCGGTCGAGAGCGCAGCAACCGCAGCCTCCGGCTGCCCGAGGTCGAGACGCGCGCCGCTCACGACGATCGCGAGCTCGATCTGTGCCTCGGCGTCGAGCGTCGCCGCCTCCGGCTCCTGCGCGAGCACGAGGGCACGCTCAGGACGACCGAGGCCGCGCTCGCAGTCGGCCATGATCGCCAGGTGCTCGGACGAGCCGTTCAACCGGCGGACCGTGCGCAGCTCGCGCAGCGCCTCGGCGTACCGCTCGGTGCGATAGGCGGCGAGACCAGCGGCCTCGCGCACCACGTCGACACGGCCCGCGCGCCGGACGGCAGCCTGCGCATGCTCGTAGGCGAGCTCAGGGTCGGTGTCGAGCAGACGACCCACCATGACCAGGTGTCGCCCGACGCCGTCGGCGTTGTCCTTGCTCAGCGTGCGCAGCCGACCCCGGACCGAGCGGTCGAGGTCCGCGAACACGACGTCCTCGGGGATCTCGGGTGCCTGGATGCGCTCCTCCTGCGGAGGACGCGTCAGCCGCTTGTCGTCGTCCCGACGCTCGTCACCACGCTGTGCGCCGCGCGCTCCCGCAACAGCCGCGGATCCGTGCGACGGGCGCCCGCGGTCCCCGGAAGGAGGCCGGCGGTCGCTCGTGGCCGGCCGGTCGCTGCGTCCGTGGGACGGGCGGTCGGTGCGGGGGCGCTCACCGCTCGAGGACCGTTCGGTCCGGTCGCCGGTCGACGGCCGATCCGTGCGCGGCCGGTCGGTGCGGGGACGCTCGTCGGACGACGGACGCTGCCCGGAGGCCGGTCGGTCGGTGCGCGGCCGATCGCCGTACGACGAACGCTCGGCACGGTCGCCGGAAGCGGGACGGTCGGTGCGCGGACGGTCACCGTACGAGGGACGCCCCCCACTCGACTGACGGTCATCACGGGGACGGTCACCGTAGGAGGGACGCCCGCCGGACTGACGGTCATCACGCGGCCGGTCACCATAGGAGGGACGCCCACCCGACTGACGGTCATCACGCGAGCGCTCACCGTAGGGCGCCCGGTCCGTGCGCGGACGGTCGCCGTAGAAGCGCTCACCGGAGGTCGCCTCACTGGCTCGCGAACGGTCACCGTAGGACGGGCGCTCGCCGGAGGCAGGACGGTCGTTGCGGTCACCGTAGGACGGACGCCCGCCCGTCGCGGGACGGTCATTGCGCGAGCGATCGCCGTACGAAGGACGGCCGCCGTCCCCGGACGGGCGACGGTCGTCTCGGCCTCGGTCCCCGGACGAGGGACGCTGGCCGGAGGAACGATCGCTCGACGCCGGACGATCGGAACGCGGACGGTCGCCGTACGACGAACGCTCGCCACCGGCCGGACGACCCGAGTAGGGAGGACGGCCACCCGACGCCGGACGATCCGTGCGCGGGCGGTCGCCATAGGACGAACGCTCACCGGACGGACGCTCAGTGCGCGGCCGGTCCCCGTAAGAGGAACGCTCGCCCGACGGGCGATCCGTGCGCGGCCGGTCACCGTAGGACGGCCGGTCGCCCGAACCACCACGGGAACGGTCGGAGAACGGCGGGCGGTCCGTACGACCCGAGTAGCTGGGACGCTCACCGCGGGAGGCACCACCGTAGGGCGGTCGACCATCGCGGCCGCCGGGCGCGGGACGACCCGAGCGGTCCTCACCGCGCGCGCCGCCGTACGCGGGCCTGTCGCCACGGTCGGACGACGGCCGGTTGCCGTAGGCGGACCGATCTCCGCGGTCCGACGAGGGCCGGCTGCCATAGCCAGGCCCCGAGGAACCAGACCTGTCGCCATACGACGGACGTCCACCGCCGGACGCGCCGCCCGACGAGCGACCGTAGGACCCGCCGCTGCTCGAGCGGTCACCCGACGACGACCCACCGTAGGACGGACGACCGCCACGGTCGCCCGACGAGGGTCGACCTCCACGGTCGTCACGGCCGGCCGGCGGGCGACCGCCACTGCCACCTCCGCGATACGGCTCACGCGAGCCACCGTCCCGGGAGCCACCGTACGAGGCTCCACCGGAACGTCCACGATCACCGCCGGACGAGCCGCCACGGCTCTGAGAGCCGCCTGCGCCACGCTGCGAGCTGGACCCGTTGCCGGATCGGCCGCCACTGGCGCCACCCGACCGACCACGGTCGTCGGATGTGCCCTGGGCACGGTCATCGCTGTTCATCTGTGTGCTCTCCTCGTCGCGTTCGACCGCCCTATCGTCTCATCCCCCGTTCCCGGCGCCGAACGAACCCTCGACGGGCTGGACGACGACCGGACAGAAGCCCCGATCAGAGCGGCAAAGAATTCCTCGATACGCCCGACGCTGCGCGCACAAAATGCCTGTAAAACAGGAAAGAGCCACCCCGCGAGGGATGGCTCTTCCTGAATGATGTCCGGCGGCGTCCTACTCTCCCACACCCTGGCGAGTGCAGTACCATCGGCGCTGAAGGGCTTAGCTTCCGGGTTCGGAATGGGACCGGGCGTTTCCCCTTCGCTATGACCGCCGTAACGTTGTCGAGTTGTCAAACGGGTTCCCGTTCGTCTCTCGGGAACCGCACAGTGGACGCGTAGCACATTGACTTGAATGAATGTGATGAAGTTGTCGGCTTATTAGTACCGGTCAGCTGCGAGGG